>CAWGCE010000010.1:0-74009 GCA_963821085.1 uncultured Planctomycetales bacterium
AAAATTGAAGTGCAATCACCGAGCGGCCAGAGCTACTACACCGATAGTCAAGGGATCGTTGCCTTCGATGAGCCGGGTGCAATGAACCAGACTCGGCTTTTACCGCTGAATAGCTACGGCTAGCCGGCACCAACCAAACACTCAGACAAACGCGGGTAGTTCTGGTACGATTCAAATCGAAAGAATCAATCGCGCCTGAACGCATGTATTGTGTGACGGGGGCCGGCATCTATCAGGATAGTGTTCAGGTTCGGCGTAGCGTTCTGATCAACAACCCGTTGCTGAACAGGAACGTCCAAGGGCAGGATTCCGTCCAAGCCGGCGATCTACAAGGGCCAGCTGCGTTGTTCGGGGGCGATACTTTGTACGAGGGCGGCGGCCTCGGAACTTTTGTCTCAGGCGCCGCGCCGCTGCTTGCGAATCAAGGTGGCTCGAGCCCTCCCAAGGCGTAAATCTCGAATATTACGTGAATGCCAACGGTTGGTCCCGCTCGATGTACTTTTACCGATCCCTGCCCGATTTGCATTGACGGCTTGTTTGCCGTGGAAGATACCAGCGGCACTGAGCAGATGTTTGCGCACTTTGTTCGAGTGCAAAGTTTCGTGCCTTACTTACTGTATGAACAAGGGTTGGTGCAAGACAACGATGCGACAGATACGTTTACGCGAATTCAGCAGTACGATCTGGATACGGCACTAACGCCCGCGGGACATTCATTTCCCCATGATGTGGCCGGGGCGCCGCATGTTTACTTCGGCAAGTATCCCAATGTGTGAGTGAAGGCCAACGCGAGCGATGCGCTGGATAAGGTGCCTGGGAAGCCTTTACGCCCTTGAAAGAGGGCTCGACTCACGACCCCAACAACCTGCGCTGGAACGCGACGTGAACGGTCAGCCCATCTACGGTTGGAAGCGAAACACCGATCCCCTCTCCAGCTCCATGTTAAATGAGCTCGTGCAAAACGGCCACATCGACCGTGCGGATGCCCCATTTCGATTGCGGGACGTCGAGTCGGGAGACGACATCTACCTCCACCGAGCATCCGTGTATTGGAACGAATACCGTGATGCTGGGTTATTATCGGGAATGAAGTGTTTGGTGACAGTTTTCTCGGCGAAGTGTACTATGCCGAAGCACCGACGCCCGAAGGACCCTGGAGGCGTGATCAAGGTCGCTACGCATGACTCACCCGACGGCGACTACGGGCTCCATAACCACAAGACACACCGTTTTTTAACGAGCAAGGCGGCAGATCATCTTTTTCGAGGGCACTTATTCGAACAGCTTCGCAGGAGGTGCGGCAACGCCGCTATATAACTACAACCAAATCATGTACCGACTCGACCCGGAAACAATTCCCAGCCTGTTGGTCGATGTGGCCGACATCAAGACGATGGTTCTTTCATTGCGCTGATGCAAATGCCCTGGTGGCCGCGATCGCCGATGGCGGTACGGCATTGAGATTTGACCTCAATGGAGACCGGGTTGTTAACCGTCTGGACCTTTCACGGTGGCGGAAAGTTGCCTGGCTGCCAACTTGGGAGAAGGGAGCGTGTACCTGGAAGGTGACGCAAATCTCGATGGCATCGTCGATGGGCAGGACTTCCTGGTCTGGAATCAGTACAAGTTTACAGCAACTGCGTCCTGGTGTGACGGAGATTCAACGCGGATGGCCAGGTGGATGGCCAGGATTTCTTGCTCTGGAAGAATAATAAATTCACGTCATCGAGTCGATCGCGGTACGTTCCCGAACCGGGTGACGCCCCACCCCTGATTGGTGCGGTGCTGATGCTCTGGCACGTCGGTCGAGACAACCACCAGAGGCCAAGAAACAGAGGCGTACGCTTTCGCCCCTAGGGTTGCTTTCTCGCCAACTTTACCTCGAGCAGATGGGGCATGTACGTTTTCGAGTCAACGTACGTCACATAGATGACTCGACCACCTTCCTTTGCCAGTTCCGGATGCTCCTTGCCTGCAAAAAATGCACATGGCGGGACGGTGGGTTCCGGTTCGTAGATGATTTCCGGCTCGCTCCACGGGCCCCAAATGTTGGGGGCGGTTCGCAGCACGATCTTGTTTTCGCGCAGGAAAGTGTGAATCGCGATGTGCTGCTTGAGGTACGGGTTGTAGGCGGCCGACATCTCGTTGGGGACGGAATCGAAGAGTACCGCTGTCGGCGCATACTGCTTTGACCACTTGGGCACGACGTCTGGATCGGCCGCAGTGGGTGCTTCAACCAGGTACTCGTAGCTTGCCAGATCCTCAATCGATTCCGGACGAGTGCGAGCCAGAAACATACCGGTCCAATAGGAACCCCAGAGGTACACATACCCGTCGTCCAGCTGTTCAACGAACACGCCGTAACCTGGTTGATCTCCCTTCCAGAATTCGCGGGATCCATCCGGAGCCTTCAAACGTTTGAAATCGTAGGTGCCGATCTTTGCTTTTGCGATTCCCATCCCGTTCAGCTTGAAATCGTCAAAAACACTTGTCTCCGGCAGCATGGTGATCTTGTGGTAGAAGAGGTAAATCTGGTCTTCGACGCAGATTCCATGAATCCCCCACAGTCGGTGAATGGTGGGATTCTCGTCGTCATGATGCTTGATCAGTTGTCGGGCTCTTTTGCCGTCGGCCGTCTTGATGTACTCGAAGCGTTGCAGCCCATCGGCCGCGTCCTGGAACGGGATAATCGATGCCGTGTTGGACAGCACGTCCGTCAAATCAAAGTCGTGCAACGATTCAGGAAAAGGCCCTTCGACGGTATCGCCGAATATCCAGAATGACTCATTGCCGCCCGGCAAGACGATCGACGTCGCTGCGTCCTGGCCAGAGATATCGACGTTGTTATCGCGGAACTGAATTCCCAGGTAGCGGGCTGACTCAACGACCGGCTCTTCCGCAGCCAAGGTGTTGAAGGAAGTACTGGCTAGGAATAGTGCCACGATACGGAGTAAGATAATCCGTACATTCCAAAGTGTCTTTAAGTGAGCAGCGTCATTTCGGCTGACCATCATCTTTCCCCCCGGTACATCTCGAACGATTTCTTCGAACCGATTTGTATCGCATTGTAGCATTCCGTTGCCTCAACCGGCCATCAACCAAGCATGAAAACGTTCATCTTTCGGATCGCACCAATCCACTTCGTCTGCGCGAGCTTCCTGATCTGCCTGGCTCAGGCACATGCCGAGGTCGATGTCAGCGTTCGGTCCGCTGCGAGGGTGATCCACACAGATGCCTTTGAAGCGGTCATTGATTGGGATGGCTGCTTTACGAGTCTCAAGGTGGCCGGCGCAGATTTTCTCGCCAGCGGCGTCAGCATCTCGCGCGGTGGCTATTTTTATCAAGCCGGCGTGTTGCGGCTTGAGGAGATCGAACACTCGTCGCCCAACGTTGTCACCGCCAGCAGCGAACGGGCGTCGGCCAGATATCAATTTGACGAACGCCACGTCACGATCGAGTTGCAGAATCGCTCGGACGAGTCGATGGTCTATCTCTTTGTCGGCGCAGCAGGCATCAATTTGGCCCGCGACGACAGCGGTAAGTTCGCCCCAAGCGCGATCGCAGCCGACACAAATGAAATAACCCTGTTTCGTGGCAAGAACGCGTTGCACATCAGCGGCATCAGCAAAGCGTGGGGGCCGTGGGAACGATCGCATCAGGTTGTCGAGATTCGGCTCAAGCCAGGTGAACTAAAGGAAGTGCGGCTTCAAGTTCGTGATACGAGTTCCGAAGAACGCCAACAAATCGCCACTCTGATCACTCCACCGAAGGAAGCCCCGCTGACCGTTCTTTCACCCCGCAATTACCAGGTTATCCAGCGACGCAGTGTCCGGAAGGGCGAGGTGCTGATTAGCGGTCGTTGCAGAATGGATGTTGACGCTGTCGATGTGCTGGTGACCGGTGAATCGCCGCACGATACGTTGCCCGAAGGTTGGCGATCGATCAGTACAGTATCTGAATTGCATGAATTCAACTTACGCTTGGTCCTGCCTGCGGGGGGGTGGTATGAGTTGAAGCTGCGAGCAAAAAAAGCGGGTGCGATTGTGGCAGAGTCGTCGGTGCAGCATTTTGGTGTGGGTGAAGTCTTCGTCGGAGCCGGCCAGTCAAATTCGACCAACTGCGGCCAATTCAAGACCCAGCAAACGTCCGGCATGGTCTCTTCGTTCGGCGGAACGCATTGGCAGTTGGCGGATGACCCACAGCCTGGCGCCGCGGATCAGAGCCAGGGCGGTAGTTTCTGGCCGGCGTTCGGTGACTTGATGTATGAACGGTATCAAGTGCCGATCGGCGTCGCTGTTACCGGCTTTGGGGGCACCAGCGTGAACCAATGGCAGCCGGGTGACGAGCTTTTTGATTGGATGATGAAACGAATATATCAACTCGGTCCCGCCGGATTCCGAGCGTTGTTGTGGCACCAGGGAGAAAGTGACGTCGAGATGAATTCGGACGAGTACTTTTCCAAGCTGCACAACATCATCAGTGCTTCCCGAGCGCAGGCCGGTTGGGAATTTCCCTGGTTTGTAGCCCAAGCCTCTTACCATAACGAGGAAAATCCAAGTTTTGACAACATCCGGAGTGCCCAGCAAAGGCTCTGGGAGAATGGTCTCGCGCCTCCAGGGTCCTGACACCGATACGCTCACCGGGGACCATCGTGATTTTGAAGGGCAGGGCATTCACTTGAGTCCCAAGGGGCTGAAGGTGCACGGACAAATGTGGGCCAAGCATGTCGGCGAATACCTGACGGAGGCCTTGCAGTAATCTCGAAGTCAGAGACGTTCATCCCCCAAGCCGCATGTTCTGCAGTCGTGGACGGGCGTATTGTCGTCCGACCACTCCGTCGGTCGGTAGAGAGATGGGCCAACCGGGCGTTTCGGCGACGAAATTGGATACAAGAATCTTGAATGTGACATAGCGTTTCCCATGATCCCGACCCTGACTGACCTGGCCAGTGACCGCATGACTCATCGTGTCGGTGATCTCTTTAACCCGCCAGCCCTTACCAACTTTCTTGGATGCGTTGGCGTCGGTGTCGATGTCTCGGCGATCACGCACATCACGTTTCCACCATTTTCGTCGGCCGAGACACTGACAGCGGCGCTGCGGGTGAACGGACGCCACTTTCAGTCACTCGGGGTGCCCGTCACATTTCAGTGGTTGCCGGATCGAATTGAACGCACGGCCGAATTTGATGGCTTGCGATTTCGATCGACCACCGTGATGCCGATGGATTCCAACGCTGTGGTTGTCGAGGTGCAAGTTGAGAATACAAGTGGGGCATCACGGGACGTATCTATCGGCTGGTCTTTTCAAGGTGGTATTACGCGATCGTTGACCAATTGGGAAAGCGCCGTGCCGCCTTGCGAGAGGGATAACCGGGCAGCAACCGATCCTTCCAGCGGTCGGATCGCGTTTACAGCCAGGCACAGCAATGCGGTCGCTATTCAAGGCGTGTTCCCGGTTCCAGATTGGTTGAATGCGTCGACCGCAACCTTTGATTTGCAGCTCGCCGCCGGTGCGTCCCGGCGTTTCATTCTATTCTGGGTAGCGGACGAAACGGAAAGTGTTGCCCGGAGCTGCTACGACCGACTGGTTCGTCGGCGTGATTCCATACTGTCAGAGACGAGTCAGGCTTGGACGCGGGAATTGGAGGCGATGTTCACGCCTGGGAACGATCGCTACTCGGGACATTTGCCCGATCTGTCCATCGAAGATCCTGAGATTCAAAAGTTGTATTGGCTGGGAGCGTTAGGTCTGGCCTATTTCCGCCGCGATTCCGCCCACTCGAAAGTCGGTCGCACCTACGACACCCTGATGCCCCGTTACTGGCCGACGGCGATGGTGTTGTGGGACTACTCGCTAAGTGGCATGTCACACGCGATGTTGGACCCGGCCGTCATGCGCCGAACGCTCGAGCTTTGGATGCGGACCGATGTCCACACACACTTTGGCACTTGTTACTTGACCGGCGAGCCAATCGGGCCGTGGTACGCGGTCAACGACTACGCGATGGCGTCCATGATCTGTCAGTATGTCCGGTGGAGCGGCGACTTGCGCTGGCTCGAGCACGAGGTCACGGCGGGCAAGAGAGTCGTTGACTACCAGGTTGAGTTCGCGACCAGCTGGAAGCAATTCGAACAACCCAGCGGGTTGGCCGGGTATGGCGGGTTATATAATTTGCTGGAGTGCGTCAGCTCGTACGTGCACGAAGTTGCCAGTCTGAACGCGGCCAACGTTTCTATGATGCGTGCGACGGCTGAACTGCTCGGCTGTGTGGGACGTGATCGTGAAGCAACCGAACTGCGAGGCCAAGCGAACGCTTTGTTTGGCCGCCTGCAACAGTTGTACGTGCCAGAGCTGGGATGCTGGATGGTGCGCAACCGTGAACAGCAGTTGGTGACGGTCCGACACGCCTACGATTTGCTAACGGTACTCAACTGTGTTCCTGACGATTTGTCGGAGAGCCAGCAGCGCGAAATGGCTGGTTTTTTCGTTCGCGAACTACAGACGCCTACGTGGATGCGATCGCTGTCGGCCGAAGATGATAACGTGATCTTCTCGTTGCGCCCCGATCATCAATGGAACGGAGCGTACCCGGCCTGGCCACCCGAAACTGCCAAAGGACTGTGTCAAATTGGGCGGTCATCACTTGCCTACGAGTGGTTCCGTGGCCTCGCACGCAGCGCAAATCAAGGGCCGTTTGGGCAAGCACATTTTGTTCAGTCGGCGGTTCCGGGCGAGTCTGGCGGAGCTCGCAAGGCATCGGCAGAGGCGCCCTACATCAACGACTGGCACAGCTCATCGAGCGGCAGTTGGTTGAGCGCTATTATCGAGGGTATTCTTGGCCTGCGAACGATGGTCGCGGGCGAAATTACCGCCCGCTTCTGCGACGAAGCCACGCGTGCCAAGCAACGTTGTCCAACATTCCTTTTCAGGGAAAATTGTATCGAGCGGATCAGCATGGAGTGCGACTGCAGTGACCGCAGACACTTCATACCATACACTCGGCTGCTTGTTCACGCTGTGTGTCTTCGTGCACGAACCGCAGTCCGCGGCGGCTCAACAAACTCCACCTTCTGCTGGCCTGACTCAGTCCATGAATGACCAAAACGTATCGCTCGTCGATCACTTCGAAGCAACCATCACGGATATTGAAACTGCATCGGTCGCAAGTCGGCGCCGTGAGCTCGTTACGAACTTGCTCAAGCAGTTGGGAATTGTTGGAGTTCCGGTGTTACTCGACGATACACGGGTGGCATTCGTCTACCATGGACCCGGGAAACATGTGCGAGTCACCGGTGACATGACGAATTGGTCAAGCGAACTGGCGCTGAATCGAGTCGCCGACACCGATTTGTTTGTGGAGATCACCAGGTTGCCGGCAGATGCCCGAATCGAGTACCTCGTCCACGTTGATGACCAGGCGATTCGGGATCCACGGTGTCCGTTTCACGTGTTGAACGGAATCGGTGGTAGTTCGGAACTGGCGATGCCGAGGTATCAGCACCACCCATTCTTCACAGGCGCCGTGCGGCTGGGAAAACTCGGCGGCTACGATCGTGTTGACAAGTTGGCATTTCCATCTGACGCGTTGGGATATGAGAAGGAGGTGCATGTCTATCGACCTCCCGGTTCCGATTCTGCAAAGCGTCTCCCCACGGTCTACTTTCACGACGGCCGTGACTACATCGAATATTCCCATCTGCCAGGACTGCTCGACTATCTGATCGAGGAACGCCAAATCCAGCCGCTCCATGCGGTCTTCATCTCGCCACCGAATCGCCACCAGCCGGAGATGCCAAATCGGACCACGGAGTATGGACTGAACCCAAAGTATGTCACGTTTGTAGCCGATGAGTTGGTACCGTTCATTGATCGACACTTGCCAACCATCGCGGCAGCGGAAGCACGCATGACAGATCGGAGATTCCTATGGCGGGTTGGCATCGGCATCGATTGTGTATGCATGTCCAGATCGATTTGGCATTGGCTACTCTCAATCCGGCTACTTGTCGTGCGAGGCTGACGCGATCATCAAACGTTACAAGACGAAACCCAGGCAGCCAGTCCGACTCTATGTTGACGTCGGAATTTACGAGGCGCACGGTTGGCAAGGGCTGGTTGCCAGACGAAGAGATCGATTTCGTGGCCGCCAATCGACGATTCCGTGATGTCTTGTCAGAGGGAGGTTACGATTTTGAATACCGTGAATATCCGGAAGGTCATACGTGGGGTAACTGGCGCCGTCATGTTGCCGACGCATTGATCCACTATTTTGGAGTGCGCGAGTGAGCGGGGCTGCTGAGATACTTCCGCTGCTTTCGCGGAGCGAAAGGCGACTATGCCAGATGTCAGCCCGGTCAATCGTGTCCATGTAATTTTCAAGACGCACCTGGATATTGGGTTCACGGACCTGTGCGGAATGTGGTGGCTCGGTACTTCGACGAGTTCATTCCAGCAGCGATCCAGGTGGCGAGGTCCTTGCGTGAGCGAAAAGGTCCCGAGCGATTTGTCTGGACCACGGGCTCTTGGTTAATCTACGAGTACCTTGAACAGGCCGAAGCAAGCGGGCGTCGGCAAATGGAGCAGGCGATCACACAAGGCGACATCGCCTGGCATGCGTTGCCATTCACGACACATACCGAATTGATGACCGCGGCCCTGTTTCGGCACGGATTATCGCTTTCGAAACGCCTCGACCAACGTTTCGGCCGTACGACGATCGCAGCCAAGATGACCGATGTTCCAGGGCATACGCGGGCAGTAGTTCCGCTGCTGGCCGAAGCGGGTGTCGAGCTGCTGCACATTGGGGTTAATCCTGCATCGACCGCTCCGGCAGTGCCCAAGCTGTTCCGCTGGCAACATCCGGATGGAAGTTGCGTCAATGTGATTTACGATCGCGGCGACTACGGCCAAACCTCCATCTTCCCCGAAGCAGGGATTGCTGTCTGCTTCGCGCACACTCGTGACAATGAACGACCGCAATGCGAAGCAGAAGTACTGGACGTCTACTCAAAACTAAGCAAGCAGTTTCCGGCGACCGAAATCGTTGGTTCGAATTTATGTGCCTTGGCCCACAGCCTTCGAAGCCAGGCAGATGTGCTGGTTACGGTTACCGCTGAAATTGGTGATTCATGGATTCACGGAGCAGCCTCCGACCCGCCCCGCCTGACTCCCTATCGCGCCGCAGCTCGACTCCATGATCGTTGGCTGCAAGAGGGTGGGAATCCAAATCTCGACCGCGATCTGGATCGATTTGCACGCCACTTGATAATGGTCCCCGAACATACGTGGGGGCTGATGATGGAAGCGCTCGATGACGAGACGACTTACGAAGGCTTGGAGTTCGAGAAACTCAGGCTGGGTGAGCCCGCTAGAACGCTCGAGGCGTCCTGGTGTGAGCAACGCCAGCAAATTACGCAGGCAATTCAATCGTTGCCAGATAATCTGAGGTCCGAAGCCGAGCGAGAAGTGGCAGAGTCGCAATCGAAGGCCTGGGATTCAGCGGTTTTTGAGCCAACCGTGAAGAAGTGCTGGTCGCTGGAACACTTCGAGATCGCAGTTAACGAAGCAGGGGCGCTTTGCCAACTAAGATGCAAAGCATTACGGCAGCAATGGGCAGAACCGTCGTCTACGTTGGGGCTGTTTACGTACGAATCGTTCTCCGCGGTGGATGTTTGCCGATTCTTTGACGAGTACGTAACGTTGGATGTCGACTGGGCACGCCGGGCATTTTGCAAAGAGGTATCCCGTTCCATTGTTGCGGCAAGCTGGTCGCCACAGGTGACCGACGTTTTCACAGTGGAACGGGCTGGCGTATTTGACCTGCTCCTGGAAATGGTTTTGCCGGACGACGCGGTCCAGCTCTTTGGAGCTCCTCGTCGCCTACAGGCGTTGTGGTCATTTCCAAGCGACGAGCCGCGTGTCGAGTTTTCCATCCAGTGGTTTGGAAAGACCGCGATTCGTTTGCCGACTGCTGCATGGATCGGTTTTGTGACGCCTGAGAGAGCCCGTGGTCGCTGGCAACTTCATAAGCTGGATGACTGGATTGCGCCTGACGAAGTCATCCAGAATGGCGGGCGAATGCTGCATGGTATCAACAGTGGTGTTCGTTACCTTGACGACGAAACTTCACTGTCGATTGAATCGCTCGATGCTTGCGTCGTCTCGCCAGCGGAACGTGGACTGCTGAGATTTGATCAACGGCCACAATCGGCATCCAGCGGCATGCACTTTTGCCTGTGGAACAACGTGTGGAATACCAACTTTCCGCTGTGGCACGATCGTGATGAACGATTTCGGTTTACCTTGCGCCCGGTGTTGCGTAGTTAGGCGGCAACAGTGACTGCACTATTCCTGCAGTTCTGTCTCGTGAGCACCTTGCAATTCTTGAATCGCTGTGGCCGCCTGGTGCACGCTGGCTTGATCGAGGTGCCAATCCAGCGTCAGCGATGCCCGCCAGTCATCGCCGGCCTCGAGATGTTTGAATCTACCCTCGGTGATTTCCTGGGAACGTTGATGGGGATAGTTTAACGCAGGTTCAATTCCTGTCACGTATCCATCCTGTTCGGAAACCTCGTTCTTCCATTGAGTGAAGCAAGGGAGCTCCGTTGTGTTGAATTGCAGGCCGACAGCCGAAGTGCTGTCGGCGTTTTTTAACAGCACGCGAGTATTACCGTTGGTGTCTGCCAACAAGCCCAAGTAGTAGCACTCTTGTGCTCGCCCCGCTTGAGGTCCGTGGTAATTGGGCCAACTGCGGATCGACTTCAGCCGGGTTGCCGCTCCACTTTTGCACGGTGCTCACCGGAGCCATCAGTGTGCTGCCTGCGTTCAGATGCGGCAAGCCGATGTTCGTGTGATATAGCATTTGGATGTCGGTGGGTGTCCCGCCAAAATTCTCGACTCGATCGTGCCAGGTGATGGAACTGGCATCAAAGTTCGTGACGTACTCAACGTGCAGCCGCAGCTTTTCGAAATGGAATCTTGTCTCTTCGACGAAGCCGCTGATGGTGATCGTTCCGGCGATGTCGTCGATTGTCGCGGTCACTTCACAGGCCGGGAGATTTGCGATGCGACCGTGAATCGGGTAGACCAGCTGGCCTGCATCGTTGAATTCCGGAGCACCGTTGCTAACCAGGCCGCACCGGCACATCAGCTCGTCAAAACCCGCCAACCAACCGAATCCGGTCGGCTCCGCAATGGGAACGTACGCGGGGTGCACGGGTCCGCGAATCGGCGACTTCCATCCCAAGGTCCGATGATCGGCAACGGCCCGCCAGAGTCCCATGCCACGCGTGGGAATGATCGTAAAGTTCACACGACCGTTATGAACGTCAACAACCTCAACTCCACTCGATATCCCGGTTGAGAGCGTCTTTCGTGTGATGCTCCAGCTGGCATTCGATTGAGAAACGTCAGTCGAGCAGATATGCTGGACAGGTCTGGTTTCTTCGGTTGCGCGATCCCCAAGCAAGTCGAATTTGTGTATCGCCATCGGTTGAGACTCGTCGAAGAGCAATCCGGGTGGACCAAACCACAGTATGGAGCAGAATAATCAATGCCTGACTACGCGGCAATGAATCAACTTCTCTACGAAGGGAAGTCAGCAGACGTAACGGCTCAAACCGAGGCGGCACTTGCAGAAGGACGCGGTCCGCACGAAGTGCTTGAGGAGGGCTTGATAGCCGGCATGGGCGTGGTGGGTGAAGATTTCAAACACAACCGACTCTATGTCCCACAAGTTCTCATTGCGGCACGCGCCATGAAGGCGGCAATGGCGTTGCTGAAGCCCCTGTTGACTGCTGGTGGCGATACTCAGTCGGCCGGCACGGTGATCATGGGCACTGTAAAAGGAGATCTGCACGACATCGGCAAGAATCTTGTATGCATGATGGCTGAAGGTGCCGGATTTGAAATGATTGACATTGGCGTCGACCAATCGGCAGACAAGTTCGTAGACGCAGCAGTAAAGCATAATGCCGGGATTGTTGGCATGAGCACTCTGCTGACGACCACGATGCCCTACATGAAAGTTGTGATCGACCGGTTCAAGGAGGTAGGGCTTGACCACGTCAAAATTTGTGTCGGTGGTGCGCCAGTCAGTGAGATGTTTGCCGATGAGATTGGTGCCGACGGCTATGGAGCGGACGCATCGCGCGCGGTCGAGTTGTTCAAGGAACTGTATCCAGAAGATATGCCGGCCTGAGGCAAGCCGGCTTGCCTGTTCCTCAAATCACACAGTGGTTTGTCACAGTCTGGTTTTGATAACCGTTTCGGCGTTCGCCACGGTCATTGTTGTTCCGTTCCGGGTCATCGCCCGCCGGGTAATTGGCAATAGGTCAATCTGATGCAGCTCGAAATCAACGGACAATCAACAACTGCCGAAGAGGGGCAGTCGCTGTTTGAATGTGCCGAGTGCCTGGGTGTTCGCGTGCCTACTTCCTGCTTCAAGAACGGTAAGTGTCGCGAGTGCCTGGTGGAAGTCGTCGAGGGTGACGAGTGGCTGTCGTCCCGGGCTCCCGAAGAGCTTCATCTCCGCGAGGGATTTCGCTTGTCCTGCCGAGCCAAGGTGCTGCCCGGCGAAGGCAAGATTCGCTGCCACACGTTGCGTCGCGGCGCGATGCGAATCGAGCCACGTCGCATAATTTGACCGACATGCCTGGCCCGGAACGCTTCGATCCGGCTGTAACGCGTGACGGCAATCAAATACTTCTGGATGGTGAGCTCATGGCGACGTCCGAGGGACCGCTCCTTGGCCTGGCGATTGACGTAGGGACGACTACCGTGGTGTTGCGGCTGGTCGATCTTGTCGATGGTGCGATCGTCGACGTCCACTCGTTTGAAAACCCACAACGATTCGCGGGCAGCGACATTATGGCTCGCATTCAGTACGACACCGAGCAAGGCGGTCGACTGCTGCAGCGCACCCTGGTTGCCTACCTCGGCCATGCGGTCGAAGCGATGTCCTGCGACCCGCAGTCCATTTACGAGGTCGTGGTTGCCGGCAATAGCACCATGCGTGATTTGCTGTTTGGGTTAGATGTCCACTCCATTGGACAACGGCCGTACCGGTCTGTCACCGAGCACGAGTTGTCGGACGGAACGCGGTCGACGACGGCACTGATCACGACGGCCAGGAAACTGAGGCTGCCTATTTGTCCACAGGCTCGGGTTTATGGTCTGCCGATCATCAGTGGGCATGTCGGTGCCGATGCGGCAGCGTGTGCATTGACGATCGGTCTGGCTCACGAGGATCGCCTCGTCGGTCTGATGGACATTGGAACCAACACCGAGCTGATCGTCGGCAATCGGCACAAGCTGATGGCTGCCAGTTGTCCGGCGGGGCCGGCATTTGAAGGCGGCAAGATTCGTTGCGGGATGCCGGGGTTGGAAGGCGCCATCGAAGCAGTGAGGTTTCTCGAAACGGGCGATCCCGATTTTGACGTAATTGGAGGTGGTGCACCGCAGGGTATCTGCGGCTCAGGGCTAATTGACTCGTTGAGCGAACTTCGGCGATCAGAACAACTGAATGAACTCGGGCGTTTTGTCGATGAGTCGGAGTGCGTTATGATTGACGCTGAACGCGAGATCGCGATCTACGAGAGCGATATCAGCGAGCTTGCGCAGGCAAAGGGAGCGAACGTTGCCGGCTTGAAGATCGTACTGAAACGTTTCGGCATCGAATTCGGCCAGCTTGATCGATTTTATCTTGCCGGCGGATTCGCGGCATCTGAATCTGGATGCTGCCCGCAGGATAGGATTGGTCCCCAACCTGCCAGATGACAGATTGGTGCAGGTCGGCAACGGCTCAATTGAAGGAGCGACCATGGCGTTATGCTCGGTGACCGCTCGGAAAGAGCTCGAGACCCTGGTGCGGTCGATGGCACACGTCGAGCTGGAAACTGATCCGGAGTTTTTCGATCACTTTGTAGACGGATGCCAATTCAGTCCATTTCCAACGGTTCAACCGTAGGCCGAAAGCACTGCAATCTCGATGATCTCTGTCGCCTCATTAGCCACCGCCCCTGTTCCGGAATCGCTCTACCGGCGCCACCTCGGGCTTCCTGCCCGCGCCGAATTGGACGATCAGGTAAAGGTACTCACTGATGAGGCCCGGCAATGGTTCGGCGCAAACGCCCAGCCTTTTGTGTCGTCACGTGAGGCCGCGATCCAGCGAATCGTATACGACGTGATCCATTTGCAGGACAAGGCGCAGCTGAGCAGTGTCTTGTTGGCGAAGGGATTTGCACGGGCCGGCGTGGATCGACTTTTCGTCGTCGGCATAACAGCGGGGCACGCAGTCGACCAACGAATCGACGAACTTTGGCACGGTCAGCGCCGGACCAGGCGATGTTTCTCAACGCCTACGCTATCGCGGCGGTTGAACACTGGCGCAAGCAGGTGGGTGATCAACTACGGCGAGCGTTTGCGACACAAACCGTGCTGCCGCACTATAGCCCGGGCTACGATGGCTGGGATCTCAAAGACCAAGCACGATTGTTCAGACTGCTTTTGGATCGCGACAAACTGACGAATGGTGGCGGAGGGCCTGCCAACCCGATTCAGCTGCTGGAGTCGGGAGGGCTGCTGCCCCACAAATCGACTTTGGCCGTTTACGGTGTAACACCACGTGACGATATCGCAGCAAATGAGATTGACGAATACTGGTCGTGTCGCGTTGGCCCGGGCATTGATTCACACGCGGCCAATTACGTGTTCCCGGAGAAAACGCTGAAGAAGTGGCGCGATCAGCGCTCTGACTCTGAAAGCCAAGACCGAGAGAACCATTGAAGCGAAATTTCGCTTCGACGGGACTACTTGCACCAATCTGGGCGTTCCCCTGGCATTTGAGTATACCGTACGTTTGGAAAATCAGGACGGGCGGCAACAGATTCAGTCCACTGACTGCCAGCCGATTGCCAACCAGGCCGGCAATCAGTTGATGTGTGCTTACCTTGATAATTCCGAGCGGTTCATGGCGCGGCTTGATGCTCATCGACCGCTCGTCGGACATTACCTTGACGAGTCGTTGGACTGGAAGCCTCCGGTGAGTCCTGCCGGCTGTCTCTGTTCGGGGGCGAGCCAGGATCACAAGTGGCGCATCGTATTTCAAACCATTCATTTCGCATTGGAAGATCATGAGTAGTCGACTACTGGAGGCTCTGAAGGATCGCGTCCTGCTGGGAGACGGCGCGATGGGGACTCAGCTCCAAATCGCTGGCCTGGAACCGGGTGGATGTGGTGAAGCATGGAACATCCACCACCCTGACCGCGTGCTGGCGATACAACGGCGATACGTCGAAGCCGGTTCCGACTGCCTGATCACAAATACTTTTGGTGGCTCGCGGATCATGCAAGACCGGCACGGTCATGGTGATGATACGGTCGCCATCAATGAGGCGGGTGTGCGCATCGCTCGCGAAGCATTCGGCGAGAAGGAGGGGTTCGTTCTTGGTGACATTGGTCCGTTCGGTGGGCTGATGGAGCCGTACGGCGAAATCCCGGAACAGTTGGTGCGAGACGCGCTTCGCGAACAGGCAGACGCGTTGGTTGCCGCCGGCGCAGACGCGATCATTATTGAGACACAAACCGGTTACGAGGAACTCGGCATCGGCATCGAAGTGGCGAAGGCCGCCGGTGCGCCTTGCGTTATCGGCTCGATGTCGTACGACGTATCGCTCGATCGAACCATGATTCGCACGATGATGGGCATTGGTCCCACCGAGGCAGCCCAGTTCATGGCTGAAGCGGGCGCCGACATCCTCGGAGTCAATTGTGGAGCCGGCGTGGATGTCAAATGGGCCGCGAAGGCGGTCGAGGAGTACCGCGAAGTGAGCGAGCTTCCGACGATGGCTCAGCCCAACGCCGGGACGCCTGAACTCATCGACATGCAGGTCGTATATCGCCAGACCCCGGATGAAATGTCGAGCGAGCTTCCGAAGCTGTTGGGCGTGGGTGCCAACATCGTGGGTGGATGCTGCGGAAGTACGCCCGATCACTTGCGAATCTTCAGGCAAATACTGGACGCCTTCAATGAACGCGCAGAGTGAACAGATTGATGCAGACGCCGCAACGCAAATGACAAGCTTTCACAACCCGGGCAAACCATGAAAACACGTATCGCTGACCTGAACACAGAAGCTGAACAGCTCATTCCCCCGGCCGCACCCGATGGTTCGCGGATTGGTGTTAATTACGTGGACGCATACATCAAACCGATGAATGTCGAATTGGACGGCGGCACGAAGGTCACTTGCAAACGCAAAGGACTGAAAATCCTGCTCACCATTGGTGACAATCAGGGAGAAGCACTGATGCGCCGGCTGGAACATGGCCCTGACGTGAAAGAGATTTTGCGGCACGCACTGGAGACAGCTGCGATCGCGGCCGGTTCGTCGTTCTGCGTTGAAGACAATGCCCTGTATTTGGACGTTTAGTCTAAGCCATGACATCCAAAGCGCTCGTTGACCAGGCAATGCGGCTCGAACGGCCCGACCGTTGCCCGGTCATGTGTCAATTGGCTAACGGCCACACAATACTGAACACCGGCGTGAATCCGATCGACTATTTTGTCGATAGCGAACTCTGGGCCGATTGCCTGTTGCAGATTCGGGAGCTCTATGACTTTGATGGCATACTCTGCCACAAGCCGGGTCGCGTGCATGGGTTAATGGACCTGGTTGTCCGCCGGGATGATGATGCAGAGGTTCCCACACTGTACCTGTCGGACGGGGCTCGCATTGAGTGTACACGTGATGACGACGCGTATTACAAACCGGCCGATGGATTTCATCGCCCGTCGCTAAACGAGCTGGATCCGGCCGATTTGATGGGATGGGCGCCTCCCAGCTTCGTGGCTTTTCAGGCCAGCAAAGCGACGCTGCCTGTCAGCGATCCCGGCGGTTTTGAACAGCATGTGTTCGCGACCATTGATCGCGTCATCCAAACTGTGGGTCACGAGTATTCGATTCATGGCGAAGTCCGGTCGCCCTTCGACCACTTTCTGAATCTGGTAGGCATGGAGGATGGCCTTTGCGCGCTGCTCGATGATCCCGAGAAGTGTATTCAGCTGTTGCAAGTTACCACGGGGTGGTCCGTGGCTCTGGCTGTGGCTCAGGTGCGTCGCGGAGCTGATGCAATTAAAATTTCCAGCCCGTTCGCCGGCAGTACGTTTCTCAGTCGAGAGATGTACATCGACTTTATCCAGCCGTTCGAGTCCCAGTTGGCCGACGCAGTGCGAGCGGAAGGAGCGGCGATCTACACCCACACGTGCGGAGCGATTGGAGATCGGCTCGATTTGATTTGCGATACGGGAGTGTCCGGCATCGAGTGCCTTGATCCGCCACCACTCGGTGACGTCGAAATCAGCGACGCGGTGGCCATGCTTCGAGACAAGATGTTCATCAAGGGCAATGTCGATCCTGTAAACACCCTGTTGCGTGGCGATGCCGAGACAGTGCGCACGGAAGTGACCAGTGTCTTGACGGCAGCAGATCAAGCGCAGGGGTTTATTCTCTCATCCGCGTGCAGTGTTGCTCCGCCAGCGCCCCCTGACAATATCAAGTTGATGGTAGAACTCTGCCATACCCATCAACGCCATTGAGTGAGTCATCGCGATGCCACAACCACACATCAGGTTCTGCGCGGGGCGCCTGTTCGAGTCGACCCAGCCGGTGGTGGTACAGATGCGCCACCCTTCCGGACCGAATACGGTGGAGCGGTCGTGAACATGGCTGTTCAACGCCACGCCTTCGCGTCGGTTCAGCGGATGCCGAAGGGGAGTGGGTTTGCCATCAGCGCGCTCGACCTGAATGAGACCATGGTTGTCGATGGCGTTGAGGATCTGGGAAAGAGCTCGCCAATGCCGTTCCTGGCAGCTTTCGTACGGCGGTTGGTTGAGCCGGACGATTCCATTTTGCTGGTAACTGAAGTCGACGTTCCTCCCGGTAGTGGGCTTGGCGGCAGTGGTGCACTTGGCGTAGCCGTCACCGCAGCATTGGACCGACTCTACGGACGTCGGCGAAGTGCTTTCGATACTGCGGTGCTGGCCAACGAGATTGAAAGGCGCGATCTTGGTTTACCGGGCGGCGATCAGGATTCATTGGGCGCTGCACTCGGAGGAATGAACTTTCTCGAATACGACGTCGGTGGCAAAGTGACGCCGCACAAAATCGACGTTTCAACCGATACGTTACGAACGATCGAGCACCGCTCACTGGTTATCTACACAGGCGCAGCACACGTTTCGGCTTCAATTCACGAAGACATACTCGCCGCTTATCAGCAGACCGAATCCGAAACCAAACAAGCATTGTTCTCGTTGCAAGCGACGGCGCTGTCGATGCGATTGGCGCTGCAGACTGGAATGTTTGACAGCTACGCTGTTGACCTGAACGAAGCGTGCCGCCAGCTTTATCGCTTACACCCCAGTTGTGACAGTGAGATGCTGAAACGGTATTTCGCGGCCATGAATGAGCACATCGTTGCAGGGAAGACCTGCGGCGCCGGCGGGGGCGGTTCCATCTTCGTACTCACAAGACCGGGACACCGCGGTGAGTGCATCCGAGTCGTGAACCAGCTTGGCGGGCAAGCCTGGCCGTTTATCATCGATCAAGAAGGTCTGATTTCCTGGCAGGCTCCAGCGTTCGATGATGAATTTATCCACAAAGTCCGCAGCCAAGCTGTGAAACAGGAATAGCTGGTAACGGATTACCCACGGCTGCACTGCAACGCACCGATGGAAGATCACCTAACGCGTTGCGAAACCTTCACATTCGCTCAACGCTCTTGGGTGAGCGTAGTCGATCTCCAGCACGTTTCTCCAGGCGACGAACGCTTCCCAGGGGTCCAGGGCCGCTGCTGCTTCGGCGACGGCGCTGGTCGTCAACCTTGCATACAACAGCGGAGGAATCTCGGGGTGATTCTGGACATCACCACCAAATTCCTGCTCACGTCCACTGTGGCAATCGGTCCCGGCCATTGGTATCAGCGACAAATCGTGGCAGACTTTTTCCCAATAATGGGGCACTCGTTTCGACGCAAACGGAGGGCTCCACACTTCCAACGCGTCGATAACTCCACGCTCCGCGAAGTCCCGTATCCACTCGGTCTGCAATTCGTGTCTTAGTTCGCCGACAAAGTCCTCATCCCAATAGTTGGGATGGTTATGGCTGATCACACAGCCGACTTCGCGAAACTGCCTGGCCAATTTCTCGTAGTCGAACCAATCCCCAAGCTCGTCACGGTATGCGTTCAGCGCATAGCACCGCATCGCGGCGAAGAACCGATGAGCCAGCATCGGAGGGTCGCCTTGTTCGGCCAGTCCCCAGGCGTTCCACAGGTTACCCATGTCGAACGTCTGATTATTGCGCAAGTAGTTTGCCCGCACCTCTTCGTCAGCTGTGATTCGATCGCGAACGTTTTGATACCGTTCCAGGACCGGTCCAAGTGGACCACCAACGGAGAAATCTTCGCTGACCTGCTGCCAAATCGGATCAGCGAAAAAATCGTCCCGTTCGCAGAGTTCATCCACAAATCGTTCGCAGGCCCGGTTCCAGGTCTTACGGTGTTGTCGCAGAGACGGACGAACTGTTCGGAGAGTGTCGGGGTAATCGCGTGGAACTCAAACGCGCGGCGCTGATGCGTGCAGATGACCTCGATGCCCAGGAAGACGTCCAATTCCAGATCGCGATCGTGAATCAATTGCCGCGCGGCGGCCAGCGAGTCGATGATGTTGTGATCATCGATGAGAATCTGTCCTTTGACAAAGTGCTCGCACAACGACTGTTCGACTGTCATCTCCCCATCGGACGCAGTCGTATGGGTGTGCAGGTCGATGCGTCCTGATGCGGCTCGCCGCCGACGATTTGTCCTGGCGATCGCAAGGTGCGGCCAAATCCGGGCCAACGACTCGAGGTCACGTGTCTCAAATGCGGTGGCTTCAAGACCGGAGAGAATGCGGTCCGCGGCGGCCGGTTGATCGGCCAATAATTGCACTGCTTCGTCGATCATGTCGTTGTCCCCGATCCGCCGAGGTAGTCACTCGTATCGAACAGGACATCTCGTGCCATTTTTTCCCAGTGTTCAATTTGATTGAAGCTGGGATCTCGCAAGGCCTTGGGCAACTGGTTGTAGATTTGCGCCGCCGAATAATACAGCGTCAGATCGGTCAAGCCATCATCAAACTCGCGTCGCTCGATGGGCCCCGTTAAACCCAAGTCGGCGATACCGTCAGCCAGAACGTAGTTTCCTTCGATCAACAGCCTTACGCGGCGTGCCCAGCTGGATTCCCTCATGACATCATCAATGATCGGAGCCAATCGATCGGCGTACATGGGCAAACGCCGAAAGCAGACATTCAACCACTTTGTGTACGGCGCGTATTGACGGTTCAGCGTGAAGCAAAGTTCCATCTGCCGTTTGAGGCACAGCCCGAGATAAATCGAGCAGGTCAAATCGTCGCCGCGCTTCGAGACGCGGTGGACGTTGTAGGGCGATTCCCGGCCGCTGACGTACATGCACCAGTCGGCGATCCGCTTCTTCCAGATGTCGTCAGGATAATAGTCCAGTACTTTCCGCCGAGAAGTCATCTCGCCCATCCCATCGTAAACGACCTCGCCCGACGTCACGTGGAACAGATCAACTTCACAGAGCGCGAGCCAATCATCATCCGTTTTGGGGAACGCCGTCGTTGACAGGAAGCGGCCAAAAAAGTCTTCGACGACGCAATGGCAAACTCCAGTCAAGTTGCCAATGTTGACGTTGATGGGGTGGCCTTCAAATTCAGGCGGCAACTTCGTAGTGAGAATCTGATTGATCCGGTCGCCGAATCTCGCTGCATCGGCCCGCACATATAACACGTTGGCTCGCGGTCCCCAGTGGTGGTCTCGGCTGATCTCATCGTCCAGTCCCAGGACATCGGAACCGGTGCCGATCACAGCAACCGCAAGGCGATCGTATTCTCCTGGCAGCTCTTCGCGCAGGATGGGTAACAGAGTTTCGTTGATGAAGTCTCGACTGATTTCAAGCCCGGTTGGCATGCTCGCTCTTTCATTGGAAACCGTGCGCGATGGTACTGTCGTCGGCTAAGTGACTCCCTCTTCGACCAGCATTCTCCAAGGCTCCTCCCAGTACCCTGCGTATTTCTTCTCCATTTCCTCAAGTGGAGCTTCTCTCTCTATCGGATACTGACCGAACTCTTGTGCGGCCTCGATCATCGCCATCACGTTTTCGGGCGGAATCTCGCCCAATACATTGTGGATCTGATTGAAAACAAAGCCCCCACCGGGTGCGAGGATCTGAACGCGGCGGCGAATGTCTTCGCGGATTTGAGAAATGGAACCCCGGACCAGGGTGCCATGGGTGTCGCAGGCCGAACCCCAAATCGTGATTTTGTCGCCAAATTCCCGCTTGATTCGTGCCGGGTCCATACCTGCACAATCCGACTGCAGCGGGTTGAAGACCTGCATGCCGGCATCGATCATATCGGGCAGAAGATCGTAGACGGCCCCGTCGCAATGCAGCATGACGTAGATGTGCGGATAGTTTTCCCGCACGAAGGTGAACATTTTCTTGTGGTACGGCAAGAAGATCTCACGGTACATGTCGGGGTCCATCAACGGGGCACCTTGCATGCCGAGATCGTCCCCGAACTGAATTACATCGATTACATCGCCTGCGGCGTCCAACGTGCGCTTCAGGGTATCGAGGTGGATTTCGGTGAGAGCACCCAGGAAATAGTGCACCAACTCGGGGTCGGTGATGCAACGCACAAATATTTCATCCCAGCCGAAGATTCCCTGGGCGTTTTCGAGGATCGTCCCAGCGTGCTGAAACAACACGGCCCGTTCTTTGCCCGACGATTGCAATCGCTCAGCCTCACGGGTCAAGTAGTCCACTTCGCGTTGGGACGTTTTGATTCGACTGATAAAGTTGTTGTCATCGCTGGCCAGTAGTGCATCGATCTTCTCTTTGGTCGGTTCGCCCTCCATCGGTGACCAGAACAAGGTGAAGCCATGCAGACCTTCGCCAGGCATTTTGGCGATCATGCGGTCGCCTTCGAACCACTGCCAATCCCCTTCGTCGTCTTTTACAGGCGAAAATTCGGCCGGTACCAAGCACTTGTTCCCGTCGGCCAACGTCCACTCTTTCCAGTCACCGTCGTTGTAGATGGAAAACGACGAGATGGCCCGGTGCAGTGGCACAACGTCGCAGCCCAGGCGGTCGAGGACCTGTTCTTCGACGTCGCAATATTGTCCCCACGTGTTGTACATTTTGGGCAGCCCGTCGTACTCCAGTCCCAAATGGTCACGCAGCTTCATGTACGCCATGACCGCAATGGTGCTGGACGCGTGGGAGCCCAAATCGATGGGGATTCGGTCCGATTCTTCATGCTGCAGTGCGGCGAGAACTCGTTCGCGAGATGTTGGCATAGAGAGTTTCCTTGCGGGGATCGTGATCTTGGGTCGCTGGCGACGGTCGTGTCGGTCTTGCACGATGTCTGGATGATGGCTGACGAACAGGGTCAGTTCTTCAGCTCGAACACAACACTTGGAGCTCCGATTTTTGTTTCGTAACCGAGTGTTGTTTCTGAGTTGTACTTGGCGGGGAGCTCTTTGTCAGGATGGGTAATACTGACCCGATAGGTACCGGTGTGTACACCCTTCAGTCCTTTTTGCGCCTTTGGGAAGGTCGTCGTCCGGGATCGACATGACGGCCACGCCTCGTCCATCGGTGACTCCGTGAGCCGGTTTGATCTGATCCGCGAAATGCGGCTCCGGGATCAACTCAACTTGGGCTCCTTCCAGTGGCTTGCCATTCAACTCGACGCGGGCTCGCAGGGCTGATAGCGCGAAGTTGAGCTTTGCGAGAAATCCTATTTGTTCCCGGAGCTCACTCTCTGACAATTTCTTATCGCCGTCCGCGTCATAGGCGGCGAGGTTCGATTGAAGACCGGGAGACGCCACCAGCTCGGCACCGGACAACTCGCCATCGGAATCACTGTCGTATGATTCCAGGGCTTGCGCAACGATTGTATCGGGATCAAGTTTCGGCACCACCAGCCGGGGCGGTCGGTTGCTACAACCGGAACTGAAAATCGTAATCACAACCAAGCCCAGGATTTTTGCCGCACAGGGTCGAGCAGTGGACCGGGGCCCTGTCAGCTGAATCTCTACCCGACCCACGCGTCCTTGTGTTGGACAATTTGTTCTACCTGGCCAGACCATACTACTGTTTTGCCCCTGAGAAGTTAATTCGATGTTGCTAATCGCGCCCGGATAGAAAATCGGCAGGCCGGTTTGATTGCACTAAAAAGGACGATCTGCCAACGTCCGGCCGTCTCGCCGATTGCTCAAGAAAGTGTGTACGATGAGATCGATTTCAAACGGAATAGAAGCCACCGCGCCATCGCACATAACGACATTGAACACACCTGCATGAGCACTGCCGTAGCCGCCGATCGCCAAGTTCCCGGCGCCACGCTGATCCTGACGAGGTGTGAACTGCGGATCGGTATTGCCGTACACGTTGATGTCCCAGTCGGAACCTGTGTAACAGTAGACATTGTCGTTCGGGTTTAGTCCTGTCTCATAGTTGTCCGGGTCCATGAATCTTTCGCCGGCCATGTAGGTTTTCGAAAGTCCATCCTTGATTTTCGGTATCTTGATTTCACTCCCGAAGAAGCTCACGCCGGATTGTCCGGACTCGGGTGGCCAACGAAACGTTGCGCGATCTGCGAAGATATAACTTCCAGGCCAAAAATAGTCGTCCTGGCCGCCATAGATGTAGGCCCACGTGCCATCGGGCTGGACTTCATGGGTTTCGGGAAACGCGTGCGCACCCTCCGTCGTATCTCCTCCGTTGACTCCGTAGTCGGTGCGAGCCACGACTGAGGGAATGTCAGAATTCCAAGGTCGCCAAGCGCGAGGCAGAACGTACGGGTACACCGTTGCCTGGCGACGCGAGGGGCAATAGTACGACGATACAACAGAACCCAACAGCCGCACGGCATCGGCCTTTTGTTGAGGTGAAACGCGTTGTCGATCTCCGTCGCCGCCAATGTCATACACTGCCTGTTCTTCAATGAATGGGAGAATAGCGTACGGCCAACCGCCAGGTTGTGAGCGGCCAACGCCGCGGTCCGGGTCACCCACCGAAAAAAGGCTCCAGCCATTCGACGGCAAAAATTTCTGAGCCGATTCGTGATTGAGAAACGCGAGCCCAATTTGCCTGAGGTGATTCGAGCATTGAGCTCGGCGGGCAGCTTCCCTGGCCGAATTAACGGCCGGCAACAAGAGGGAAACGAGGATGGCAATAATGGCAATGACGACCAGCAGTTCGACAAGCGTAAAACCGCCTGAGAAAGGACGCGACGCCGTGTTCTGTTTTTGCCTCAACACTTGCAAATCCCTCGCAGGTTTGGTGCCAAATTGTGAATCGGATCAAGCGACGCGTTTCGTCTTGCTCCAACCAAAAAGTTGGAACACGACAAGCCATGACAACAGCCAACCGAACTGGGGTTCGGGTACCGCGGCCACGTTATCCACGGACGTGAACTTGTTGTCGTTCCAAATCAGAAAGTCCTGACCGTCCACCGTGCCATCGTTGTTGAAGTCGGCGGTCGTCCAGCCATTCCCGGCAGCGAACTTGTTGTCGTTCCATACGAGGAAATCCTGTCCGTCGATGACACGGTCCCCATTGGCGTCGCCCGGAGCTGCCAAGTAGTTGGTGACCGTAACGGCGGTCGAACTGTAGCCGACGATGCGGAACAGGCCATCGTCACCATTCTGGTTCGTGCCGACGTAATTTGTTCCTGTGGCTGAGTGTTGCCCCGTCGTATTCGATGGTGTCGAACGAGCCGGAAACCGCCGAGGCGACGACAACGACCAGCTCGTCAGTATCGCCACGCGTCGTTGGGTCGTCGTAGCTTGCCCCGGGCGTGACGGTCAGCGAGCCCGCAAGGTCTGCAGCGCCAGAGACTTCAAGCTGGTCATATCCTGTCCCCTGCCTCCGTTCCATTTACATCGATCGACAAGGAAGCCGTTGCTGCTTGGGCGTAATCCCCGTTCACGGACAGCGTGCCAATCGGTGCCACATCTGCCGCCATGTTGTTCAAGTGGCCACCGACCGTGCCGCCACCTTGAACGATGCCCCGGCGCCATTCGAGGGTGCCTCCGCCCGAGTTCAACAGGTTATTGATTGTCAGCGTCCCCGCACCGGTTTTGGTGACCGTATTGCCGTTCAGGTTGAGCGCGTTGTTAAAGATGATTTCAGCTCCCGCCCCCACGCTCAAATCGGTCGTGCTCGCGATGTTGACCACTGCCTGAAACTGATGTGAACCGGCGTCGACGCCGCCGTTTACTGTGAGCGTCGCATTGCCGGCGTCGGCCTCGAGCGTGACGCTACCCGAACCTGCGACAGCATAGCCGTTCGTATTGGCAAACGTGACAGCCTTCACCGTCACGGCCTGGTCGGTAAATACCGTCCGCGGAGCGGTCGTGACACTGCCGAATGTGGCGGTATTGGTGTTGCCATCCGGTGCGAAATTCGGGTCCCAATTCGCACCACTGTTCCAATCACCGCTCGCATCGGAAAACCACTCTCGGTCCGGTCCCGGCGGCAAGGCAACGCCATCAAAACGAACTTCGGACAACCCGACATACTCCTGAGTGGCACCACCAAAGGCGGAATTGATGTCGAACATGACCCGGCGAACATTTGTCGCTCCGGAAAGAGTAAGCGTTTCGGCTGCCAGGTCGGGCGTAAAGAGCGGGTCGGCTATGGTGAGATTGAACGTGCCAATCGAAGTGAATGCGCCGGAAAGGCTGGATGACACCAGGATCTCCATCTCGTCAATTCCGCGAAACGAATTGTCACCGCCAAAACCATCGACACCGTTGTAGTTCCAGACGATGGCAGTGCTGAGGTCGTAGTTCTGGTCCAGCGTGAACTCGAGGAATTCATCCTGGGCCTGTGAACCGTTCCCGGCGATCCACATGGCATTTTCGTCGGTATCATGGGTCTGGCTCGCTACCGGCCCCACGCCGCTCAGGCCGGAACCGTCGATCGTCGCAGTCGCCGGGATGGCGAACGCACTCGATGCTGTCGCGTCGGTTGGGGTGACGAGCACAGCATGGGTTGACTGGATTCCGACGAGTACAAACAACGACCAAATAACAATCCGGAAAGCGGTCATAATCAACCTTTGAAAGGACGCCTGCGAAACCGGCCTCTTCGCTACCATGCAGGACGCCGGACTATAGATTTTTTTTGTAGATTTTTCCTTAGTTGCAGATTAGTCGAATTATGGGGACGAGTCAATTTTGTGTGTGGTCAAATTGCAATTCGTTGGTAGATGAACCTCGACAATCAGCAACTGGTGCTTGGCCGATAAGGAAAATCGAGTCCACGCTACTTTTGGATCAAATTTCATTGAAGTCCCTTGACGCACAAATTGAACCAGAATGCTAGGCTCTAACTTGGGTAGTTCGAAAATGGAAGAGGGCTCTTTGGTCCGGCGACTGTGCGACTGCAAACTGTCAGTTTCCTGGGTATTGAAGCCGGCATCAGGCCAATTCGCGGTCTGAAGGTCGAAGGTGATGTGGATGCCTCAGCGCGATATGAAACACGATCCCAATGAGTTCTGCAGGCAGGAACTGCCGCGGTACGGCGTCCGCCGACTGGCACTGCTTTCGGTTCTTGGCTTGACGGCGTTGGCCGCCGTCTTCTTGGCGGTGCGGTTGACCATGGAAACACCGGGAAACGCCGGCAACGCGATCACCAAGGCGATCGTCGATGATCAAGACCTGGTCATCTCTTCCATCAAGGTTGCCGGTTCCGGAGAACCAAGTCTTGATCCAAAAGCCGATGGCTGGCCGTCCGAAGCGTTCGCCGAAGATGCGAAGGTCATGCTATTGCAGCTGCTCGAAAGGCTTGATTCCCACCAGTCTGCGGATGCAGGGAAACTTACAGCAATTGTGAGTGACCAGTTTCAATGTACGGAATTATTTCCACAGAGCACCAAGCCGGTCTTCGAAGACGACCTGCTGAAGATCATACGGGCTGAGGCGACCGACCCTGTTTGGCGATACCGGGGGCAGCAAGGGCTCGTCGAGGCACTTGGGCGTCTGGCCTTGCCATTTGTCGATGCCACGAACGTGCAGTCTCACGCCAAAGTCGTGCGTGTATTGCGCCGAGAAGATGGCAGCTGGAAGACCCAGGCACTCATCGAGTCAACGGGTGAAATCGGTTCCGGGAGTTGCGAACAGCACAGCCGCTGGTCGTGCGAATGGGCAAACACAGCGGCTGGCGGCCTGCAACTGAAGTCGATCGTTGCCACTGATTTTCAGCAAGCAATAAGCAACAAAAATTGGTTCGTGGATTGCACGGCGGCAGCTTTGGCCAATGCGAAGGAGGCAGCCGGACAGCTGTCGTTCGGTTTGAATCACTGGTTACGGCGGATCGAGCGTGCCCGCGGTATTCATGTGTTTGCTCGGTGTGGTCTCGCAGTGGGCGATGTGAACGGAGATGGTAGCGACGACCTATACGTGTGCCAGCCGGGAGGACTTCCAAATCGGCTGTTGTTGCAGAATTCTGATGGCACGGTGGCCGATGTCAGCCATGCGTCGGGATGTGACTGGCTCGACCATACCTCCAGTGCGTTGTTGATCGATCTGGACAATGACTCGGACCAGGATCTTGTTTTGGCGACGGTTTCGGGTCTGGTGATCATGGCCAACGACGGCGACTGCCAATTCAAGGTCCGCAACCGACTGCCGATCACTGACAGCGATGTTCAATCGCTCGCCGCCGCCGACTACGACAATGATGGTGACCTGGACCTGTTTCTTTGTGTCGACTTTGCCAAGCCGTTTACCCAGGAAGCAGGGTTCCTCTATCACGATGCCAACGATGGCGGACGCAATGTTCTGTTTCGCAACGACACGACGGGAGACCAGTGGGAGTTTGTGGACGTGACCGACAAGGTCGGGTTGAGCGTGAACAACCAGCGACATAGCCTGGCGGCCTCGTGGGAGGATTACGATAACGATGGCGATCAAGATTTGTACGTGGCCAACGACTATGGTCAAAACTGCCTCTATCGAAACGACGACGGCCATTTTGTTGAGATAGCGTCCGAGGCAGGTGTCGTCGACTTGGGTTCGGGAATGTCCTCGAGTTGGGGTGATTACAACCGGGATGGCTCGATCGATTTGTATGTCGGCAACATGTTTTCGTCGGCCGGGAATCGCATCACCCGCCAAGCCGCAATTCAAAGACAATCGAGGACGAACAGACACGTCGACCTACAGTCGATTCGCGAAAGGAAACTCGCTGTTCAGGAACACCGACGGCCGCTTCACCGAAACCAGCTCAGCGGCAGGCGTCGAAATGGCACGCTGGGCTTGGAGTAGCCTGTTTGCCGACCTCAACAACGATGGCTGGCAGGACCTGGTGGTCGCCAACGGATACATCTCGACGGAAGATACAGGACGATTTGTGAAGTTTTTTCTGGCGACAGGTCGTGTCGCAGGGTGAAACACCGATTGGTGCTGTGCCGATGGCCGCCGCTGATGTCGCAGCGGCCCCGTCGTTGCATGACCTGATCCGGGCGGGAGATCGTTCAGTGGTCGCGAACGCCATTGTTGTTTCTTGAATTTGCAGGATGGTTCATTCGGCAACGTTTCAGCCGTCAGTGGACTTGACCTTCCCGATGACGGTCGGGCGGTAGCCCGCGTCGACTGGGATGGCGACGGTGACCTGGATTTGTGGATTGCCAATCGAAACGGCCCGCAACTTCGATTCTTGCAGAATGAGGCCGGTCAGCTCGGTCATTTCATCCAGTTTGAGTTGGTGGGAGAAGTGTGCAATCGAGATGCGATCGGTGCGAGAATCGAATTGTTCGAATCGGCCGATGCGTCACCTCAACTACAAACCGTCAGGGCGGGTGATGGTTTTTTGGCGCAGTCAACGAAGCTGATCCACTTCGGTTTGGGACGCCGTGAGGCTCCGGAAGCGGTCCGCGCCATCAAGAAGGTAGTTGTCCGCTGGCCCAACGGACAGGCCGAGTCGTTCGGAGAAATTGAAATCGATAACCGCTATCGAATTCATCAGGGGCAGGGAACTGCTCAACGCGTTCCTGCCGTCGCGCAAGACTCAGCTCAAGCCTGAGAATTGGCCAGAATTTGGGGACGGCGGCCAAACACGTGTCGTGTCCGTTGCAGGGCTTCCGCTGCCGGAGTTCGAGTTTGTCGAGCTATCTTCGGGCGAGAAACAGCGGGTTGCCAGACGTCGCGGGGCTGTGCTGGTGAACCTCTGGTCCCACAGTTGCCAGCCGTGCCTGGCCGAACTCGATGAGTGGGCGCAGGCGACGGAAGCCCTGCAGGAGGTGGGCTTGGAAGTTGTGGCTCTTTCCGTTGATGGATTGGCTGGCTCGGATGAAATCGGCGACAAGAATTCGCGTGAACAGGCCGGTAATCTGGCAAAAGAGACAGCCATTCGCTTGAATTTGCCGTTCACCTGTGGCTTGGCGACGCGTGACACGGTGATGAAGTTGCAATTGGTACACAACTTCTTGTTTGATGCTCACCGCGATTTGCCGATTCCCACCAGCATCCTCATGGACGCGAACGGACGACTTGCGGCGTTCTATCTCGGCCGCACGTCGCTGGAAACACTGATCGATGACGTGAACAACCTGGACGACGATACCGAGCGTTCGCTTCCGTTCGCCGGGAAATGGCTGCAGGAGCGCCACGGGCTGAGCCCATTTGTGTTTGTGAGGTCGCTGGTCGAGAACGACTTGCTCGACGATGCTTCGGCTTATGTTGACCGGAACAAAGGGTCGCTACAGTCTGATCCGGAGTTTCCCAAATTGCTCAGCCATCTGGGATCTGAGTTACTGAAGCAAGGTAGCGCAGAGGCTGTCAGTCGTTACCAGGAAGCGTTGGAACAAAGCGGGGCAGGGGCCGAGCATCACTATAATCTTGGCTTGGCGAAACAGTCGCAGGGGGATGTGAACGGAGCCATCAAGGAATACACGCAGGCGCTGGAGTTGGATGCAGATAACTTCCGGGCTCACAACAATCTCGCAGCTGCACTGGCTTCCCAGGGCAAGTTGGATCAAGCTGTCAAGCACTTTCGCCATGTCGTTCGCATCGATCCAAAGTATGCCCAAGGACGCTTCAATCTCGGTAATGCGCTGATCGGTATGGGTCAGCTGCAATCGGCGATCGAGCAACTGCGTGAGGCAATCAAGCTGGAACCAAGTTACGCGAAAGCGGCACAATAACCTGGCAGTCGCATTGCATCGACAGGGGCGAACCCAAGAGGCCCGCAAGCATTTGCAGGAAGCGAAACGTCTGTCGGGACGAAAGTAGTCGATTGATACCGCCGAATGGAGAGCGGCAGGCAATTCTGCTCGTTATGCTTTCCACTTATTCATGATCCGCAGGGCAACAGCTTCGCTGCTTCAACATGTCACGAAAAAAGAAACGCGGCACAGGGCCCAGGCAGACATCGAACCAGCCAACCATCCAACCACGTGCTTCCATGCCAGCGCTGTGGGCTATGGGACTTGTCGGCTTCGTCGTGTTGATGTCGGCGATGCTGTTTGTTCGCGGGCAATCAGAAACACACCCACCGGCAGGACCGTCAGCAGCTTGGGACCAAGCTCACTCGGAACTACCTGAAGATCCGACGGTGGCCGACGACGAGTTGGTGGTTTTGACAACGGCGTCGGCGGTTTCCAGGCGGCTGGCGGACGAACGCCAGCTGGATCCCACGCAAGACGGATGGGAATCGGAGGCGGTGGCCGAGGAGGTGAAGCAAACGCTGCTGAAATTGCTCGGTGCAATCCATGACGCCAGTTCCGTTGGCGAACAGAGTGGCGGTCTGGATCAGATCGTATCCGACGACTTTGCTGCATCCACGTTGCGGCCTCCGGTGATCAAGCAGTTCGCCGATGCGGTAACCACGGTTTTGGTGCAGGCTTCCCCGGATGATGACGAAACCCAGGCAATGAAGCCGACTGAACTGCGGGCGGCGTTGGAACCGCTGATCGAATTGACGAACGGGGCATCTTCTCTTCACCCGCATGTCAAAGTCGTCCGCGTAGAGCTCGCAAGAGACGAGGTCAAAGCATCTGCGTTCATCGAAGTTGATGGACAATTGTCTGATGGAGTTATCGCTTTTCAGGCCAATTGGGACTGCGTATTGGTTCACGGCCAAGGCGAAGGATTGCAACTGAAGTCAATTCAAGTTCGCGACTACCGCGAAGTCACCTCGACCGTTGGCGATCAAAGGACCTGGTTTGTTGATGCCACGCAAGCGGTCTTGGGCAAAACGGACGCATTTCAGCAACAACTGGCCTTTGGACTCAATCATTGGCTGGAACGGTTGGAACGGGTGCACGGCATGCACGCATTCGCGCGATGGGGGCTGGCAGTTGGCGACGTCAACGGCGACGAACTGGATGACGTCTATATTTGCCAGCCAGGCGGGTTGCCGAATCGACTGTTCCTGCGCGAACCGGATGGAACCGCGACGGAACGCGCAAGGGAATTTGGCGTTGATTATCTCGATCATTGCAGCAGCGCCCTGCTGGTCGATCTCGACAATGACGGCGACCAGGACCTCGTGCTGACCACGCCCAGCGGGCTGCTTGTGATGTCCAACGAAGGTGGCTCCAGATTTGAATTGCAAACGACGTTGACCACCGGCGATACCGATTTCATGTCGTTGTCTGCCTGCGATTATGACGACGATGGAGATCTCGATGTTTACGCGTGCATTGAATTTCCGCAACGGCGAGCCACGTCGGGTGAATTGCGTGTGGATTTTGTTTACCACGAAGCCAATGACGGTGCTGCAAACGCGCTATTTCGTAATGAAGTTGTGTCCGGAAAGTCCTGGGAATTCGTTGATGTAACCGGCGAAGTCGGATTGGACGTCAACAACCGTCGGCACAGCCTTGCGGCGGCCTGGGAAGACTTCGACAACGACGGTGACCAGGACCTCTATGTGGCCAACGACTATGGTCAAAACTGCCTGTACCGAAATCGAACGAGGGAGCCGTTTGCAGAAATGGCGACGTCCAGGAACGTGGTCGATTCTGCTTCCGGTATGTCGGTCAGTTGGGGCGATTACAACCACGACGGTTGGATGGACCTGTACGTCGCCAATATGTTTTCATCTGCCGGCAGCCGAATTACTAGACAGCAACAGTTCAAACCGGGCGAGTCGGCGGCGAGTGCGAGGCTTATCGCCGGTTCGCCAAGGGGAACTCGTTGTTTTCGAATCATGCGACGGCAGTTTCACCGAAGTGAGCCCGAGGCGGACGTGGAAATGGGCACGGTGGGCCTGGAGTCAGCCTGTTCGCGGATCTAAACAACGACGGCTGGGAGGATCTGGTTGTCGCCAACGGCTACATCACGCACGGAAGACACCGGCGACTTGTGAAGTTTCTTTTGGCGGCAGGTCGTGTCGCAAGGCAATACTCCGGTCAGCGCCGGACCTTCGGGTAGGGACGCGTCGGGGCCGGCGTTATACGAGTTGATCCGCCGCGGACGATCGTTCAGTGGTCATGAACAGAACTGCAGCTTCCTCAATCTTGGCGACGGACGGTTCGCCAACGTTTCCGCTGCCAGCGGTTTCAATTTCCCGGACGATGGACGCTCGATTGGTCGGGTCGACTGGGACCTGGACGGCGACCTCGATTTCTGGATTGCGAATCGGAGTGGTCCCCAGGTTCGATTACTTCTGAACGAGCTGCCGACGGTCAACAAGTCGGTGACGCTTGTCCTGGAGGGAACCGAATGCAACCGGGATGCGATCGGAGCTCGCGTCGAGGTGTCGACCTCCGATAGTGCAACGCCGATGTTGCGGACGGTGCGAGCCGGGGATGGCTTTTTGGCTCAGTCGAGCAAACAGGTGCATTTTGGTTTGGGCGATCGCGAGATATTGGAAGTTGTGGTGCGTTGGCCGGGTGGTGAACCGGAAACGTTTGCCGGCGTCACAACTGGTGGTCGATACCGGCTGAAGCAAGGAACAGGTAGCGGGCAGCCTCTCGATACCAAACGTCCTCCGAAGCTGATTTCAACCAAATTGGATGAGCCCGAAGCGGCAGCTGCCTCGCGTGTATTCCTGTCGTCGATGTTTCAAATCCCGGAGATTAATTATCGCGGACAGGATGGAACCCCGCGTGTCCTTGGTGGTTCGGCTATGGAATCGAAGCCGACGCTGATCAATCTGTGGGCCAGTTGGTGCGTGCCGTGCGCGAAAGAGCTGCAGGAATGGAGTCAGCAGGAAAGCGACCTTCAACTTGCAGGTGTGCACATTATTGCACTTTCCGTGGACGCTCTCGACGTAGAACAAGGCTCGACGCAGGATGCCGCGGTGCCTGGTGCAACGCATCAAATTCCCGTTCGAGTTTGGATTTGCCGAAGCGAAGACGGTCGAGCAACTCCAGTTGATCCACGACCACTTGTTCGATGCCCATCGGCAGTTGCCCGTTCCTTCGAGCCTGCTGCTCGACGCCGAAGGACGCGTCGCCGCCGTTTATCGTGGCCGCGTATCTGCAGAAGTGTTGCAACAGGACATCTTGCGTTCGGCCGGCTCGTTAAAATCGCGGATCCTGGACTCCACGCCGTTCGCTGGGAAATGGCACTTCCATCGTATCCGCCTGAACCCGCTCGATCTTGTCTGGAAATGGCTCGAACGAGGTTGGGTCGATGAATCGGTGCGTACATCGACCAGCAAGGCGACGTACTTGCCGGGCATTACAACTTCCACAAGCTGATGGTGCTCGCAGGCAACGGAGTCCTCTCCCAAGGCGACGTACGCCGGGCGATTCGTTGGTACGAACGGGCACTGGAGGTCCAGCCGAATGATGGTGACGCACACAACAACCTGGCTTGGCTCTTCGCGACGCACCCGGATGCTGGAGTCCGTAACGGAATCGCTGCAATCGAACACGCAGAGGTAGCTGATCGGCTCGATCCCGAAAATCCGTCGGTGCTGGATACGCTGGCGGCGGCCTACGCGGAACAATCACGATTCGCGGAGGCTATTGCTACGGCGGAACGGGGCATTCAGGGGGCTGCAGCGGCTGGACAACAGCGCCTTGGTGAGTCCATGCAGCATCACTTGAAGACACTCAAGTCGAAACAACCGATACGTGACGGTCAATAGTCCGTCACGTATCGGAATTCCAAAACGGTAGCCATCAGGCATGTGCGCACACAAAAAGAGGAGGGCGAAAATTCGCCCTCCTGTAATTGAATACGGTCAGTTGGTGGCCTACCTTCGCCGGCGTCGCATACCGAACAGAAGTCCCGCTCCGAGGAGTACTCCCGCAAATGTGCCGGGCTCGGGCACGACAGCTCCATTAAAGCGAACTTCGGAAAGTCCGGCGGTGCCATCGTCAACTCCGCCCTGGACAGAGAGGATCGTCAACAGCACGCGTCGCACGTTGGTCGCACCAGCCAAAGCAAAAAGCTGAGCAGGCTCACCCACGCTTGATAACTGGTCGAATGCAGGAGCCATGTTGAAAGTGCCGATCGAAACGAACGGGTCGGTCATATTCGGAGAGACCGACAATTCGATTTCGTCGAGTTCGCGATCAGGTTCGGGGAGGCCGAAACCATTGACGCCGTTGTATTGCCAGATGACCGCCTCGCTGAGGTCGTAGTTTTGATCGAGAACGAATTCTGCTGTTTCGCCGATCGAAGTGCCAGAAGTGAGATTGAAAGTCTGCCACATGTTGTTTTCGCTGTTGTCATGCAACCCGAATGCATCCAGGCCTGACCCGTTGATCATGTTGACGGCCTGTGCAAATTCACTCGAAGCAGTTACGGATACTGGCGTGATCAGGGCGGCGGAAACACTCGCGGTGCACGCCAGAAGGATGGCTGCGGACAGCACACTCAATGTCTTAGTCATTAATTCTTTCCTCTGTCTGTAGTTCGAATGAACTGCTGATCAAAAGTCGTCTGGCAATAGAAAAAGGTGTCAGAAGTAGCTCGCGCCCGGCGAGACACTTCTCACACCTTTTGATGAAAATTGCAGTGGCTGCTCGACTTTGCTGAAGGTGGAACCGGGACTTGGAGAAGTTACCCAATTCCCCATTTTTAATTGCCGCCAGAGACGAAGTCAAGAAAAAAGTCTCGAATTACTGGGTCGCGAGATTTGTCCGATTCCAGGGAATTGGCGATTCTTCGACCGAAAACCGGTCAAGCAACCATTCGGGCAGCCGGTGGAGGCAAATCTGAGATTCAATCGTGGGGTGAGTCATCCCGGATCCTTGGCTACCACCGACAAGAGTTGTTCGAATCTGGAATCGCCTCGCAGTTCATCCAGCCAGGGCTCGACCTCGACGAAGGCCAGTTCCCACGATTTTTCGTCCGCTGCTTCAAACAGTTTGGCGAATGCCTTTTCATTGTCCTTCACGCTAATGAAAACGAAAGCCATTTGGACGGGCGGAATATGCCAACGGGCGTTTTGTTGTTCCAACTCGGACGCAACTTCCATTGCTTTGGATTGTCTGCCGGCGATTCCATAAGCGTGACCACGGCCCGCGTTGATTTCTGCCAGGCCTCCGGACAACTTGTTCGCTATCTCGTAAGTCTTGATCGCTTCCCCAAAACGTTCCAACTGAACCAGGGCCATACCTAACCAGTCGTGCCCTTCGGCGAAGTCGGGTGCCTCATCGACGACCGATTGCATCGTCTCGGCCTGTCGCTCAAACTCGCGAGCGAAATAAAGCGTTGCCCCCAAGCCTGTTCGGTTACCGATACTCGGTTCCAGCCTTACCGCCTTTTCGGATCTGCGCGATGGCCTCCGAGTGTTTGTTCCTGGCCGATAGAAAAAGTGCATGCCAATGATGAGCTGTCGGGCTCGTCGCATCCAAGTCGATCGCGGTGCGAAAAGAACGCTCTGCCAGCGCCCAGTTCCAGTTTCCCATGTCAAGCACGCCTTGCATCGTATGGGCAAGCGCACATTCAGCATTCAAGTCAGTTGCTTGGGACACCAACTGAGCTGCTCGAGCGAACGAATCGGCACGCGTGCAAAATCCGTAGCACCAAAGCGCGACGTACCATTCCGCAGCATGGGCGTAGTTGGACGCCTCATCAGGAATGGTGGCGATTTCCCGTTCGAAACGCTGTATTGCACCCTCGATCGCACTCCTGATCTTTCCGCCAGGATAGTCGTGCGGCCAGGGAGTCGTGGCTGCGGATGGTCCAACCATGATCTTGCCGTCTGTGGATGTGGGCGATGAAAGCGCGTGAGCCGATCCTGAAACTAATACCGCAATAAACTCCCGGCAACATGTCTAGCCCAAGTTGTTGTAGAATCATCGCTTTCAAAAATGAACGTACTCGCCGGATTATCAGGACATGAAGCAATTCCGACTGAATCGACTTTTCAACGCCCAATCGGGCCGTTGTTTCGACGTTGCCGTAGATCACGGTTTCTTTAATCAGCCCGGGTTTCTTACCGGGATCGAGGACATGACCAAGGTCGTGCAAACGCTGGTGGATGCGGGGCCAGATGCGATCCAGCTGACAGTCGGTCAAGCTCGGCACCTCCAGAACGTTCGGGGCCGGCAGAAACCTTCGCTCGTCCTGCGTACGGACGTAGCGAATGTTTATGGCAAGGAGTTACCAGAGAAACTTTTCAGCCGCACGATCGATGAGGCGATGTTGCAAGCCGTCCGGCTCGACGCGGCCTGTATTTGTGTCAACCTGCTCGCCATTCCTGATGCACAAAATGTCTATGCTCAGTGTGTGGAGAATATTCTCAAGCTCAAACCACAGGCAGACTTTTTTGGCATGCCAATGATGGTCGAGCCGCTGGTGTTTCGCCCGAATGCCGAGGCGGGGGGCTATGCCGTGGACGGTGACCTGACGAAGATCAAACACCTTGTTCGCCAGGCCGTCGAGATGGGTGCCGACGTGATCAAGGCAGACCCTACAACGAACGCCAACGAATATCACAAAGTCGTGCAAGCCGCTTCTGGAATTCCCATTCTTGTTCGGGGCGGCGGGCGCGTGAGTGACGAAGAAATTCTGCAGCGGACCCGCGAGATACTCGACCAGGGCGCGTCGGGCATTGTGTATGGCCGCAACGTCATCCAGCACGCGAATCCGCGAGCCATGACGCAAGCCTTGATGCGCCTGGTGCACGAAGATGCTTCGCCAGAACAGGCCATGGAATTTCTCGGTTAAGAACCACGCATCAAACAAGAGGACGGCGCCGTGACAGACGTCGGAATAGGAATCATTGGCTGCGGTTTGATGGGTCGTGAGGCCGCCAGCGCGTTCGCACGTTGGTGTGCGCTGACGGATGTCGCCGTGCAACCACGATTGCTCGCTGTAGCAGACCCCATCGCGGCAGCTCGCGACTGGTTCGATCGCGTTGACTCCGTCGCGCAAAAGACGAGTGATTATCAGGAACTGCTGGCCAACCCAGACATCGACGTTGTCTATGCGGCCGTACCCCACGATCTGCACGAGCGCATCTACATCGAAACGGTGATGGCTGGAAAGGACCTGCTGGCCGAGAAACCTTTTGGGCACGATTTGGAATCCTGCCAGCGCATCGTTGCCGCCTGTCGGCAGTCGAATCGGTTCGTCAGATGCAGTTCGGAGATGCCGTTTTTTCCAGGTGCTCAACGCGTAATCGAACTGGCACAAAGTGGCACGATGGGACGCGTCCTCCAGGTCGTATCTGCCTTTCATCACAGTAGCGACCTGGACCCCAACAAGCCCGGCAACTGGAAACGCATGAGCGACAAGTGCGGCGCGGCCGGGGTCATGAACGATCTGGGGATGCACGTTTGCCATATTCCCTTACGAGTTGGATGGAATCCAACACGCTTGTACGCGCAGTTGCAGAAAGGGTACCCAACGCGTCCGGACGGTCGAGGCGGAACGGTTGCCTGTGACACCTGGGACATGGCACAACTCCACGGTTGGGCTTCGGCTAATGGAGAGGAATTTCCGCTGCGCATGGAAATGTGCCGCCTCTCACCAGGAGCCACTAACACGTGGCTGATCGAAATCCTCGGAACCGAACGTGGGGCTCGCTTCAGCACGGCGAATCCGAAGACACTCTGGACGTTTCACCGAGCAGAAGAACAAACGTGGAGCCGCACCGACCTCGGATTTGCAACGCCGTTCAAGGTCGTAACCGGAGGCATCTTTGAGCCCGGTTTTGCCGATGTGATCCAGCAGATGTGGGCTGCGTATCTCTCGGAGCGGGATGGCAGCCTGGGCGATCGATTCGGCTGTGCCACGCCAGTGGAAGCGTCTCGCATCTCAGGCAATATTTGCAGCAGCCCTCTCATCGCATGAACAGAATTCCGTGGCAACGGTGACATGTGAATCATGAACGCGAATCGTAGTGGCATCCTGGCCGGAGGGAACTTCATCGTTGATCGCGTGAAGATGGTGGATCATTTTCCCAAAGAGGAGATGTTGGCCACGATTCTCAGCGAATCGGTCTCGAACGGGGGTGGGCCTTACAACTTGCTCAAAGACCTGGCACGGATGAAAGCTGGATTCCCATTGTCGGCCGTCGGTCTCGTCGGTGATGATACGGAGGGCGGTTCGATTGTCGAGGATTGTCGCCGCGTGGGCATTAACGTTGACCAATTGAGCCGCACCAACGCCCAGCCGACTTCCTACACCGACGCGATGACCGTTGTCGACACGGGAAAACGAACGTTCTTCCATCATCGCGGGACGAATGCGCTGCTGGACGTAGGCCACTTCGATTTTGCGAAGACGAATGCACGGCTGTTCTACCTTGGCTACCTGATGTTGCTGGACCAATTGGACAAGCGGGAGAGTGGTCGATCATGCGCCTCTCTTGTACTGCAGTCGGCTCAAGAGGCCGGGCTGGAAACTTGTGTCGATATGGTCAGCATCGATGCAGCAGACTTCGAGATGGTCGCCAAGGCTGCATTCCGCTGGACCGATCACCTGATCATTAACGAGACAGAGGCGGGCAGAACCATCGGCGCGAACGTGACGGCGGCAGATCCTGACGCGCTGTTGAATGCCGCCAAGGAACTATTGGCGTCCGGGGTCAGACAGACGGTGACCATCCATTCGCGATTTGGGGCTGTAAGCTGTTGCACCACCGGTGACTCATATGTGCAACCGGCGCTGGCGCTGGACGAACGGTTTCCGATCCGTGGTTCGAATGGTGCGGGCGACGCGTTCGCCGCCGGATATTTGATTGGATTGCATCAATTGCAACCTCTCGCTGAGCGACTGCTGCTGGCCGTTTGTGCTGCCGCCATGTCGCTCACCGACCCAACACCATCGGACGGCCTGCAGCCCGTCGCTGACTGCCTCAAACTTGCCAGCGAATACCCGCCGGGAAGTTTCGGCGGGTAATGAACGATCAGTCGGGATTTTAGCTGCCGACGGTGCAAAAGGTTGGGCCTACACCTCGGCGGGATACTCGTTACACAACAGCCGATAGGCCGGTTCGTCCTCTTCAATCTGCGGAAACCGCCCGACAGGTTCCAAAAACCGATTATCGGTTTCGTCGTCGTTGGTCTTGGAGACTTCACCCACCAACACGCGCCCCCGCCCCGGCGCCGCGTAGAATTGGTGATAGAGCTTCGGTGGCAGGGTGATACTCTCCCCAGGCTCCAGCGTCACTTGGCCCCGCGCCGTCACCGTTCTTACGACGCCGTCACAAGTGACATCAACATCCCGATCCTGCAGTGAAGACTCGTCCACTGATGCCCAAGCGAGTTCGATCACCAGCGCACCACCGCCACGGTTAATGATGTCTTCCACTTTCTGCCAATGGAAATGCCACGGCGTAATCTGATTCTCTTCAACGACCATGACCTTTTCGGCATACGTCTTCAGCGATTCTTCCTGCGCTACAGTACCGTTCCGCAGAGTAAATAAAAGCAGCCCAACCCGCTCAAAATTACCAGAACCGAAATCGGTTAGGTCCCAACCCAAACGACAGTCGCGTATTTCACGTGTCTGGGGCGCACGATCGGCCCACTCTTTCGGGCTCCAGGTGGCAAACGGCGGCAGGCAAAACTGCATTGCTTCCATGAACGACTGGGCTTGCCTCAAGCACTCGTTGATCTGACTACGCTTCATTACGACCTCGTTATTTACACGACTTCGTTCTGTCTTGGCTTGGCTGGCACCGGTACTGGACGTCGGGCTCACGCGCCACCTAAACAGAAGGCTTTCGAACCCACACTCCATCGGCCACAATGGAACCAACGGCGACGTTCCAGTACGGGAAGAGTGGTCCGCCTGAGACGCCTGGATCGCATTGACCATAAGTGTAGCGGCTTTTCGCCCACTGGAGACTGCTGCACCAAGGCTGCTCACACTACACGTTCGTCCGACTCGAACTAGTATATGACGTTCAATTGTGCCGAGGAACTCGATGCCCCGCCTCACTACAGATATAGCCCTGGAAAAGCGTAACGAACTCGTCGAACGAGGTTTCACAACGATACCAGGAGTCATGCCGGCATCGCTGATCGCTGAGCTGCGTACCTGGTCGGACAATATTTTTGAAAAGGTTAACGTCGATCCCGCCGTACGTTATCAGGGAAGCGTGATATTTGTGCACACTGAACGCAGTTGGGCTGGGGGAGAGGGCGAACGGTCGGATACGAATTTTCCGGAGCCAGTCGCCGAAAAGATCATCGATCTCCCTGAGCAATCAACGGTTTGCCAGCAGATTGGACTGGAGCAGCTGAAGGCGGATGACGTCGTCATCATCCTGTCCAAGCCTGGCCACGGTCCACCGCTATACTGGCATCAGGACTTCATGAAATGGCAAAGTCCCGAAGCGGCTACGCCATGGCCCACCCGCGTATTTTTGTCGTACTACTTGAGCGACACGACTCGCGAAAATGGTTGCCTGCGAGTCATCCCTGGCAGCCACCGCAAGCGTCATGAACTGCATGATCTGCTGCCGGCTGCCCATGGCGAAGAGATTCAATCGGTTAACAATGACTCGCACCCTGCCTTTGCCGATTACCCCGATGCGCAAGATGTTCCCGTCAAAGCGGGCGACCTCGTCATCTGCGATGCACGTACCCTACACGCCGCGTGGCCGAATCAGACCGACGGGCGCCGAACTCTGCTATTGGCATGGCACGACGCCTTTGATTTTCCGCAGCCTCCAAGCTGGTGGACAGGAGATGTTCCCAAGGTCGTCAGGACAGCAAAACCGGCGGTTGAATATGAACGTTCCGATCAGTTCCGTGTTCCCACCGATTTTCTCGAGTAGCAGGGTTGATCGCCTTCGCTGTGCTCCTTTACGGTTTGTTTCAGGAGCCCAGAGGATTGGGTTCGCAGGATTGGGATTCCGTCCCCTCGGGGATGGTGTGGGCGGCGGCGTTTGCGATCTCGTTTGCATTCGTACATCGATTGATCGGCAACCTCCCATGCGGCGCGAATGCTTCCCGCGGGGATGACGTGAGGCCCGCCCAAGGGAGGCTGATATGCCGGCCAGCCGCAATGTGGCTTGAATTCTAAACTGCAATAGTTCCAGACCGGCCTCATTCGTTTCCGTCGCCAGCACGGCGAATTCGTCTCCAACCACTCTCGCCGCCAAGTCATTCTGCCGAATAGTTTGTTTCTTCGTGTGTGCACAGTCCATCAACAATCGGTCGCCGCGACAATGCCCTTCGGTATCATTCGTCAACTTGAGATCATCCAGGTCAATTGAAATCACCCCGGCAGCATGCGTCCGCAGGAAGTGGGTGCGGAAAATGCAGGCGGATTCGCGATCGAGCTTTCGGGCTTCTCTTGCATGATCCGCGGAAGGCGAATCTATTGGACAGGCATCGATCGCAATCGTTCGAATTCGCCCTGCGGCATGAAGAACTGGCCGCGAAACGATCTGCGGTCGCTCATTAGAAAGAGACGCAGCCAAGATAGAATCACCGGACGATCGGGATTGACCTGGCATTTCGGCGTAATGACCACAGGCCGCACGCCCAACGATTAGAATGAAGGCGTGGACATCGATAACGAATTCGAAGACTACACGCCGGCGCCATGCCTTCCCAACGCAGTGTCATAGGCATGGTGAGTATACTGATAACGGAAAGGACGGAAGAATGGCAAAATTCGAAATCTTCATCGGTCACGATGGCCAATTCTACTTCCACCTGAAGGCGGAAAACGGAAAAATTGTATTAGAGTCTCAGGGCTACACGCAGAAACAACACGCGCTGGATGGTATCAGTTCCATCAAGCGGCTCGCCGCCGACGCCGAGGTGGCCGACAATACCTCGACTGGATGAGGCCACCAGGACGCCCTCAGCGCGATGCCCGCGCGGTCAAGGAGTTTCGGGAAGGTCCAAAGCAATCGCCCTGCGCGTCTTGGAATCGTACCCAAGGTGCCGAGCGGAGCAAAGTCTTGCTCAATTGCCTTTCTGCAGCGTCTTCACGCGGCTTCGAAGGAATTGACGGAGCGCGATGCCAAACTCGCCGGCTGTTTGAAATCGATCGTCGGGACGTACAGCTAATGCCTTCATGATAATTGTCTGGAGATCCCTGCTGAACGTTGGGTCGACCTCGCGAGGTTTACGTACCTTGCCTTCCGCAATGGCGTTAATCGTCTTCCACCGGTCTTGCAAGCTGATTTCGTGCGGGTGCCGTCGAAGTAGCAGCAGGTAAAGGATAATGCCCACTGCGTAGACGTCGGACCGACCATCGAGCGATTCGTTTTCACCCCGAGCTTGCTCGGGTGCCATGAACAACGGTGAGCCGATCACCGCGCCGTCCAGGGAACTCTGTGTCTCCGCCTCTGCGTCGACGGTAAACATCGATCGAGCCAGTCCAAAATCGACGATTTTGATTTGAAAATCCCTCGTCACCATGATGTTCGACGGTTTGAGATCGCGGTGGATAATGCCTTGCTGATGGGCATGATCCAATCCCTCGCACACATCGGCCAGCAGCCGGATGACGCGCCCGACCTTAGGATTGTGTTCTTTAACAAACCGGTCCAGTGTGCTGCCGTCGACATACTCCATGGCATAATACCCGAGCTGTTTGTCGATATGACTGTCCGAGACTCGTGCGATTTTGGGATGCTCTTCGAGTTGACTGGTCAATTCAATCTCGCGTCCAAACCGTTGGAAAATATCCTCGGTGGCCAAGTCGACGCGGATGATCTTGAGTGCGACCCTGTGCCCGGTTGGTTGTTGCGAGGCTTCCCACACCGTAGCAAACGCTCCTTTGCCCAACATCCGCCGGATCTCATAGCCTGGAATGCGTGGAATCGCCCATTCTTTCGGTGGGACCATTTCGACGATTCGCTTGGCGGCCGCTAGTCTGCTGCGCAGCACGGGGGATTCGACCGGCTTCACCAGGTAGTCGTCCGCACCGGCATCGAGTCCTGCGACCATGTCCTCTTCGGCATCGCGGCTGGTAAGCATCATCACGTAGGTAAAAGAGTAACTGGGGTCTCGCTTGATTTTCTTGCACACATCGATGCCGTCCAACTCCGGCATCTGCCAGTCCAGAATCGCCAGACGGGGAGCGTCGTCCCGATTGAGTATCTCCAATGCGCGACGACCGTTTTCGGCGAGAACCGTCTCATAGCCCCACGACTGAACTTGTTTATCGAGGGAAGCCCTCCACAGCGGGTTGTCTTCGGCGATCAAGACTCGCATTCCAGACTCCTTTCCAACGCCCGCATCAACGCGTCGAACTCCTCTCGCAGGATCCGCCAAGCCTCCTCGTAGTCGTTCAGTCGACCTTCATCGGCAATCTTCTCAATTCGCAGGGCGGCCTCTTTGGCCGACCCGGCAGCGAACAATGCCAACGATCCTTTCAGCGTGTGTGCTGCTCGCTGCAATTGCTGGCAATCTTCTGTAGCGCGGCCTGTTCGATGGCTGCCAACTGGTTGAGGCCCTCCGTGCGAAACAGGTGAATCATGTCCGTGAGGATCGCTGCGCTGCCGTCGACATTCGCCAACGCCTGTTCGCGGTCGAAAGCTGGAGTTGTCGTTGAACCTGGGGCCGGGCACTGGCCGGGCGGCGCGTCGTTAATGTTGCCTTCGATCAAGTCAAACAAGTCCTTCGGGCGAAAAGGTTTGGCAACGTAATCGTCCATGCCTTCCGACAGGCACCGCTCTCGATCTCCCTTCATCGCGTGCGCTGTCATGGCGATAATGGGCAGGTGAACGCCCGATGTTTGCTGCCATTTCCGGATTGCCGCCGTGGCGGCAAAACCATCCATGACTGGCATTTGCACGTCCATCAGGACCAGGTCGAACGATTGGGCCTGGACCGCGTCGACCGCTTCCTGACCGTTGTTGGCCACGGTCACCACATGTCCGCGTTTTTCCAACAGGCTGACCGCCACCTGCTGATTTACCAACCCGTCTTCTGCCAGAAGAATGCGACGCGAGACAAACGTGTCGGGACGGTCGTTTGGAATGAACACGCCGGATCGATCGTCTGCATTCGCCGTGCCCAGCGCTGCGGTGATTGCATTCAAGAGGTCGGATTGGGTGACCGGTTTGGCAATGATTCGAGCCACATCGTATTTCTTTGCCAGCTTCCGATGCTCCGATTGGTCGGCCGACGACAGGACGATCATGGTGACGCCCTTGATGGCTTTATCTTCATGGACGCGGCGGGCGACCTCAAATCCATCCATTCCAGGCATCATGACGTCAAGCAACATCAATTGAAACGGACTGCCACTGGCGGCCGCGGTGTGCAACATCCCGATCGCTTCGGGGCCACTGCTGGCGGTCTTCGGCTTCATCTTCCAGTTCGTCAGGATTTCTTCGCAGATGAACCGATTGGTTGCGCCGTCATCGACGATTAACACCGGCAATTCGAAGAGCGTCTCGATCTCAGCCGCTGGCGCAGGATGGTCGTCGGCAATTCCCAATTCGACGGTGAATTCAAACGTGCTGCCTTCACCAGGAGTACTTGACAGCGACAGTTCGCCGCCCATCAGCCTGACCAACTCGGAGACAATGGCCAGCCCAAGACCAGTGCCACCGTATTGGCGTGTCGTTGATGCATCGGCTTGCCGAAACGCCTCAAAAATCAGTGCCTGTTTGTCAGCGGGTATGCCAACCCCGGTATCCTGCACTGCGAAAGTGAGTCGCGCAGTGCACTCGCTGATGGATTCAAGGGTGACTCCGGTCAGGATCTCGCCAGCGTCAGTGAACTTGATCGCGTTTCCAACCAGGTTGACGATGATTTGTCGCAAACGTCCCGGGTCTCCGCACAGGTAGTCGGGCACGTCCGGCGGGATGTGGACCGCCAACTCAATTCCCTTTTGCGCTGCGCGTGACGCCAAAGTGTGCAGTGTTTCGCCCAGCGAATCGCGCAGCGGGAACGGAATGGACTCCAGTTCCAGTCGCCCCGCTTCGATCTTGGAAAAGTCCAGGATGTTGTTCAACAGCGACAACAGCGCATCGGCGGACGACTTGACGACCTTTTGATAACCGAACTGTTCATCGGTCAGATCGGTATTCAACAGCAACTCGGTCATCCCGATGACGCCATTCATCGGCGTGCGAATCTCATGGCTCATGTTGGCCAGAAACTCGCTTTTAGCGCGGCTCGCCGCCTCCGCGGCTTCTTTGGCTTCACGCAGTTCCTGCCGCGCTCGCTGCCGCTCGAGAACGTGTCCCACCTGTTCGCCGACATTGCTCAGCACCATCAGCAAATTGCTGTCCACCGGCATCGGCTCTTCGGCAAAGAACTCCAGCACCGCAGCGACCTTCCCCTGAATTTTTATGGGGAATCCGAATGCGCCACGAACCTGGACATCGGGACAGAGTTGGGCTCGCGAAAAACCGGCGTCGGACCGTACATCGGCGATCCACGCCGGCTTGCCCGACATCCAAATCCGCCCTGGAAGCTCCACTCCTTTTGCGAAAGTCGTTTGCCCGGTGACTTCGCGGAACGTGTTGTGCGGTTGGCTGTCCGTCAGCCGCCAGATGTCGGTCGGCTCGAGGTAATTGCCGTTGTCGGAAGGTACATAAACGTGGCCGACCGGCCAACCTGTGATTTCGCATACACCTTCCAGGCATCCAGCCAACGCTTTTTCAAAACTGTCCTGCTCGGCGGCCATCGTTGTCGTGCGATGCAGCAGTCTCGCCTCGAGTGCTTGCTGTGCCAACACCGCCTCCGCCAACTTCTGTTTGGTGACGTCGCGCGAGATGCCGAAAGTGCCGACGATCTTTCCGGCCTTGTCACGCAACGGCGCTTTCGTCGTCGAAACCCATGTGTCGTCACGGTCCGTCCATGTCTCTTTCTCTACTTTGTCAATCAGCGGTTCGCCCTTCCGCATGATTTCCTGCTCGTCTTCCCACGCCTGCTCGGAATGTTCTGCGCTGAAGACTTCGGCATCGGTCTTTCCAAGGGCCTCTTCCGGTCGGGACAGACCGAATTTTTCTGCCATCGCGCGGCTGACCCGCAAGAAACGGCTCTCGCGATCCTTGAAGTAGATCGACTCCGGAACCCACTCCATCAGGGCATGCATCAGTTGTCGTTCGCGATCGAATGCTTCCTGGGCGCGGATGCGGTCGGTGACATCCCAGAACACCAGTTGCAGCCCTACGACCACACCGTCGGCGTCTCGCACCGGACCCTTGACGCATTCGACGTATCGTCGCTCGCCATCACCGACTTCGTGTTCTTCGACCGCCTGCAGCACAACGCCCTTCGTGAGCACCTGCTGGTCGTCCTCGTAATATTTTTTTGCCAACTCCTCAGGACAGAGATCAAAGTCGGTCTTGCCAAGGATGTCCTGCAACGAAACCTGTTCGTATTCCAGAAAAACTCGATTGGCAAATACAAGTCGACATTGGCTGTCTTTCACTAACAGATTCAGTGGCAGGGTGTCTGCCAACGACTGAAAGACCTCGGCAGCCTGCCGCAGACCATCATCGCCAAACTGAGTGTGGTCACCGTTACCGGCCGAACAGAGTTTCGCCAGCCAATTGAAGGTAACGAAGGAATCGGGTCTATCTGCCGAACTGTTCATCGCCGGACGCCCTCTTTCGAAAAGGGACAGGCCGACAGGCGACATCGGCCATGGTCTGAACATTCTAACAGAACAACTGCGTCCACTTCGGGGATCCACCCTGGGGAACGCAAATTCCCAACGGCGTCGGCGATTCGACGATGTGTCTTGCCCCGTTTATCTCTGCTTTCTCCTTGTCAGACCTGACAGCCGAGCGTCATCCGGCGACGGCATTTGCTCGTCAAATTCGACAAATGAAAGTTTCCAATAGTCGTTCTTTGTTGTCCCAATGGCGATGTGTATTGATATACGTTCCTTGGAGGGCCCGGGACAGCTTCAGGTTGCGACCATGAAAAAGATTGACATGGCGAACTGGAAACGCCGTAAACACTTCAAGATTTTTCAGGCGATGGACTAGCCTCACTTTCATCTTGTTGCCAATGTTGACGTTTTCGCGTGTGCTTGCCCCAGAAGTTGTTCGGAATGTCCACAGGTTCACCGGTTCGGTTGGGAATCATGTGGTTCCGGAACCACGTGCGTCAGCTGGTGACGCTGGTGTTGGCCGCATTGGGCGTACTCAGTGTGTGATTGGGGAGTCGATCGCCGGGTTTGCGGCGAGGTGTGGGCCCAATTCAGTCATCGTGTCGACGAAGCGGTCATGCTGTACATTGTTCACAGCCGTGCTCCTTGTAGCCAAGGGTCCGGTCAGAGTCGCTTCGGTGTTAATTCACCGGAGCGATTTGTTTTGAGTCACCGTCAATTGGCTGTTGGCTTGTTGCTCGTCGACTCTCCATCCGCGAGAATCGTGACTGAACGACGCGGTTTCGATCTGATTATGTTTGAGGTTCCAACTTGCATCGGAGCACCCGGTCATGTCTGAGGGAATGTCTGACCTGATGGCAAGCTTTCACCGCTGTCGCCAAGCGGGCGCGTTTATTGACACTTTCTACGACGTGTTCCTGTCCAAGTCGACTGAGATAGCTGAGCGATTCGTCAGCACCGATTTTCAGGTCCAGAAACTGATGCTGAGGGAATCGCTTCTCGAGATGCTCTGTTTTGATCGCGGTCTGTCCGGTGCGCGAAGAAGTTCAAAGATTGGGGCGTCGACACATCAAGCTGGACATCAAGCCGGAGTTGTACTTGATGTGGTTGGACTCGTTGTGTGAAGCGATCCAACAGCATGATCCGGAGTACACTCCGGAATTGGAAGAGCGTTGGCGAGACGCGATGTTGAAAGGGATTCAAGTCATGATTGCGCCGGACGCGTCCAACGAACTTGACCGTTCGTAGCTGTGGGGCGGTACCGCTGTTGATGCATCTAAAGGGGGCGGCCGATGCAATACAGCCACTTCTCTCCCCGTAGAATGATCGAATCGTCGGCGATCGCCGCGGAAGCCCCAAACGAATCGTCCAGATGGTTCTCGGCAATGATCCGGAGAATGTCTCCCGTGGCGATGACCGTCGTGTGGCCTTCGAGTGAGGTAACGTAAATGTGTCCGTTGGCCGCGACGGGTGATGCAAAAACATTGCGGATCGAGCCTAACCTCAGTGGCGGTGTCGGTTCTTCGCCCGTTGCCGCTGTGACTCGCGAGAGAATGCCCTGATAATGGCGGAGGAAATACAGCGAACCACGGTAGAGCAAGGGTGATGGCACGTAGGGTGTCCGCTCCCGGCGGCTCCAGACGACTTGATCCGAATTCGTGATGTCGCCACGCGCTCCCTCCAGCCTGATGCCCATCATCGCTTTCGTATCGTAGCTGCTGCCTACGAAGACCATGCCGTCGGCGGCTACTGGAGTCGCCACGACATTGGCCGAAAGGCCGCCGCATTCCCAGATGACTTCGCCGTCGGTGAGATCATAACTACGCACCCGGTTGGTGCCGGCAACAATCAATTGCGTCGTACCCGCGTGTTCCACCACGATCGGGCTGGACCACGAAGTGAATTCGTCACGTGGCTTTCGCCATCGCTCCTTGCCGGTAACTTTGTCCAACGCCACGATGAATGATTGGCCCTCGTGATCCCAATTGACGACAAGGTAGTCTCCGAACAGATACGGTGAGCTGCCTTCGCCGTGGCCGTGTTTGGTATGCATCGTGCCGAGTTCTTTTTGCCAAATGAGCTCACCATCATGATCAAGGCAATACAGCCCGTAAGATCCGAAATAGGCAAATAGTCGCTCTTCATCAACGGCCGACGAGGCGGTTGCCAAGCTGGAAGTATTGTGAGCCCCTTCGTGCGGCAATTGTTCGTTAACCGTTTTCTGCCAAAGCTTCGCACCGGTCCTGCGGTCCATGGCAAGGACTTCGAAACGTTGACGTTGGGTAATCGCCCGATTGTCATGCGCGCCGGGGCTCCGCTGTATTTCGGTTCGAGCTTTGGGCCGGTAGGGATGGCCGTCGTAATGAAAATGCGATCACCCCAAACGATGGGAGTTGAATGACCGAGCCCCGGCAGGGCTGTTTTCCAACGGATGTTCTCGGCTTCGCTCCAGTGAATCGGCGGCTTCGCGCCGACGGCGGCGACGCCCGTACCGAACGGCCCACGCCATTGTGACCATTCTGCCGAGGATTCGAGTTTGGTGGGTGTTTGAGTTTCGTCCGCGGACAAAGTGGCTCCGAACAATACCATGCTGGCAAAGATTGAAATTTGCACAACGCTGGAAAGGCTGGCGGCTTGGTTTACTGATTGCATAGGGAATCAAAAGGGCACAGTGAGGTTCAAGGGTTAACTCGCGGTCGTGCCGCAACTGGTCCGATACGACGACAAGATGACTTGCCGTAACCGTGTTGCCAGACCTCTCACGGTTTGTTCTGGAAGATAGTTCGGTGTTTCGGCATACCGAAATTTGGACATTGCCATGTGTCCGCACAGCCCGGAATCAACCATTCATCGCCCGAACGGAATGAAATCGTCGTGCGACTAACGTGCCTGCCCCTTTTCGCTGGATTGAAGACTGATTCACCCACGCCCTCCAATGCTGTTCACTGATTTAGCAGCACGATACGATGCGCCGGCGACGTTCGCAATTGCTCAAACGCAGCGTTGATGTCACGCATGGCGAATTTCTCGGTTCGGGGCGCGATGCCGTGCCGCTCACAGAATTCCAACATCGTGCGAGTTGTGGCGATGCTGCCCAAAGGAGAGCTTGAGAGGGACTTCTGGCCCATGATCATTGGGAAGACGGCCGCATCAACTTTGGGTGCGGCTCCGACCGTATGGAGTATGCCTTTGGGTGCGAGTGCATTGATGTAGGCGTCCCAGGGCAATTCAACGTTGGTGGTGTTGAGGATCAGATCGAATTTGCCCGCCACCGCTTCCAGGGCGCCGGTTTCACCGGTGGCCACGTACTCGTGAGCTCCCAGCTCACGCGCGTCCTTTTCTTTGGATCGTCCTCTCGAAAAAGCGGTCACTTCGCAGCCCCACGCTTTCAGGAACATCAAGGCCATGTGCCCCAGGCCACCGATGCCAACGACACCGACCCGCGAAGTCGGCGAAAGATCATGCTGGATCATCGGGTTGAAGACGGTAATCCCGCCGCACAGTAAGGGCCCACTTACGGACGGATCGAGCTGCGCAGGCAGCGGCACGGCCCAAGCCCAATGGCTGCGCACACGGTCCGCAAAACCACCCTTTTGATGCGTGATCGTTCCTTCGGCTGCCGCACAGAGATTTTGATCACCGCCGACGCACTGGTCGCAATGCATACAAGATCGCGAGTACCAGCCAAGCCCGACTCGATCGCCAACCTGGAGGTTTGGAACCCGGTCACCGACCTGTGCGAGCGTTCCAATGACTTCGTGCCCGCCAACAAACGGGTATTGGGTCATCTCCCAATCATTATCAAGCATCGACAAGTCACTGTGACAGATCCCGCAAGATTCGACGGTGATGTCGACTTCATCTGCACGCAACTCGGGTAATTCGTATTCAAATTCCCGAAGTTCCTTGCCGGCCTCCATGGCGGCGTATGCTTTGACGGTTATCATTTTTCAGTGGATTCCCAATGTTTGCGAGTAGTTGACTAGGCGTGATGATTCTCTGATTGCTGCTCAGATATTGAGACTACTGAACTACTGATAGACGGAAGACCGACTGTGAGCAAGGCCGCCTCTTCAGGGTGAAGCGTTCCGGCGGTAGTCGAGGGCTATTTCGCTGTTCTTCATTTTTTCCTCATCCGGTCGCGCTGCTAGGGCGAATATCGTCGTGAGTTCTTGACGACGCCGCAGGGCAAAGCCATTGCAAAACAGGAAACTTCCCATGCCGGTGAACAGCTTTCACCAGTTGAAATCGACCATGCTGTTCGTCCTGATCGTTGTTTCGCTGAGTTTCGGACGACATGCTGGGTCGCAGGATTGGAGCCAGTGGGCCGGCCCCGATCGTGATTTCACGGTTTCTGGAGTGACGTTTGATTCGGGGACCGATTTTGCCAGCATCAAGGAAGCGTGGCGTATTCCGGTTGGGCCGGGTGATTCCGGGATCTGCGTCCGCGGGGACTTTGCTTACACATGTTTTACTCGAGACGGAAAACAACAGGTCATTGCGGTGTCGACGATCGACGGTCGAAAGGTCTGGCAACGTACTCTTGAGGTTTCGTCACTCGAATTCCTCGACCTCGAATTTGGCCCGGGGCCGCATTCGACTCCGCTGGTGACCGAAAAACGCCTGTTCTGTCTCGGACTCACCGGGCGACTGTCCGCACTCGATGTACAAACAGGCAAGACGGTATGGGAACGGCAATTGTGGGCTGATGGAGTGTACACGAAGCTGGAGCGAGGTTGTGCGGCGAGTCCGATCGCCTACGGGGATACGATCATTGTTCCTGTCGGAGGAGCGGGGAAATCAGTGCGTTGCTTTGCCATGGCAGATGGTTCGATTCGTTGGCAGAAGCACGATTTCGATTGTGCATACGCGTCTCCTGTCGTCGCGGAACTTTGTGGAAGGTTCCAAGCTGTCTTGTTGATGGACCAGACGATCATTGGACTTGACCCCGAAACGGGCGAACTTTTGTGGAGCCACCCTGTCCCAACGGAGAATTACGTTAACTGTACGAGCCCGATTGTTGGTCCCCGGGACACGATCTTCATCAATACCGGAGATGGGCTGCGAGGGCTGAAAACGATGGTTGCAGATCAAAAGTTTGAGGTCCAGGAAACCTGGGCCAGTCGAGTCACGATTTGCCAGACCACGAATTTTGTCTTGCAGCGCGGCACTATCTTCGGGGCAAAGGAGGGCGGTATTTTTGCAGCACTCGATGCGGACTCCGGCCGGACTCTATGGCAGCAACGAGTCCTTCGAGACTGCTGTGTCGTCGCCGTCGGTGAATGCCTGATTGCCGTCCAGGAAACTGGCGAGTTGGTGATTGCGGAGGTCACACGTCAAGGAATCGAAGAAAAATGGCGCAGGTCCAAGTTGACAGGCCGGTGTTGGGTGGGCCCCGTGGTTGCCAATGGCCTGCTGCTGGTTCGTGATCTGAAGCATCTGATCGCATTTCGGCTGCCCGGCTGATTTCGTTTTTTTTCGGTCGTGGTCTCGCCAGCTGTCCATCGTTTTCAGTGCGGTATTGGTCACGCAGCTGTTATTGCCAAAAAAGCCCGGCGGTGAAATCGGGTTGGAAACTTTAAGTGTCGTGGTACTCGGGGGACGAAATTCTACGGGCCAAATTGAATTAGCAAGTTGAAAAGTCACCGTTTTTTCCCACAACAGGTCGCCCAACGGTTCGAAAGTTGCCGTGGGAGGGGCGATCGTTCTAGAATGTCTCGATTACAAATTTGCACTTAGGAGCCACCCATGCATTTGGCCAAGTACTTTGTCGGTTTGTTGTTGGTTGTTGCGATGACACTGCAAGTCGGTTGCAGCAATAGTGATTATTCAGTATCAGATTCGGCGGAAACGGAATCGGCCGATGTCATGGTCGTTGATGCGGAATTGGTGGACGATACGGCGGCCACGGTCGTTGCCGATACCGGACAGGGGGAAGCAGACTCCCCGGAACCGACATTGCTGGTAGGCAGTGTGGCGCCCCCACTCGAAATCCCCACGTGGATTTCCGGCAACGAAGTCGGCTCGTTTGAAACGGGTAAGACGTATGTTGTCGAATTCTGGGCGACGTGGTGCGGTCCATGTCGCGCCAGCATGCCGCACTTGAGCAAGCTGCAGGAAGAATACGGTGATGCCGTCACATTTATCGGCATCAGCGACGAAGACCAGGGCACGGTCGACGGTTTCTTTGCCAAAACGCACGACGATGAACAGACCTGGGGAGAGCTCATTTCCTACTCCATTGCGATCGACCCCAGCCGCAAGGCTCACGAAGACTACATGCAAGCGGCCCGACAGAGCGGGATTCCTACTGCCTTCATTGTCGGTCCCGATGGATTTATCGAGTGGATTGGTCATCCGATGAAAATCGACTCGCCATTGGCGAAAGTCGCGGATGGCACTTGGGACCGCGAGGCGGAAGCAGCCCACATGAGGCAGCAAATGGAAGCTCAAGCCCGGATGCAGCGAGCCGCAGGCGAGCTGCGAGCTGCCCAGGCCGCAGGTGATTACGACAAGGCACTCGAGATTGTCGATGCCCTGATTTCTGACATGCCACAACAAGCTCAGCTGAAGATGGCCAAGATCGGTATTCTAACCGAGGCGGGGAGAACCGAGGACGCGTCCAAAGTAATCGGAGAGGTTGCAGAGGAGCATTGGGAGGAAGCAGGGTTCCTGAATGGTCTTGCCTGGGCGATGGCGACCGAAATTGATGGAGCCGACCTTGATCAAGCGTTGAAGATTGGTCAACAGGCCAACGAATTGACCGACGGCAAGGATGGTTCCATTCTGGATACGATCGCACGCATATACTTTGAACAGGACGACTTGCCGTCGGCAGTTGCCTGGCAAGAAAAGGCGGTTGCGATTTCTTCCGACCTGCAATCGACACTGGATAAGTACAAGAAAGCCTTAAACCCGTCGGAAAAGCCCGACGAGCCGGCCGAAGAGGAAAGTGAATTGTCCGAGGACGAAGGTAACGACAGCGAAGAGGAAGAAGCGAGTGTTGAGTAGGCCTATCCTCAGCTTAAAATTTTGAACCGACCTAATCGGTAACGCTGTTCGGATCGTTAGTGCGCGGGGGGGATTTTACCTATTCCCCCCCGCGTCGTTTCTTGCCTGGTCGATGCGGTGCCGAAGATTGGTCTGGCAGTGGCGCCAGTTTCTGCGTTAGCCTGCGTCTTGACAGACAAGCTGTGCAGCACTGGTTCGTAGACGATCACTACGATGGTGGCACATCCCTCAAGAGACAATTGGAGACGAATGATGAACCGAGTCACTACACGAGCAGTCGTTGTTGGATTGCTGGTTGCAGTGTTCACTTGTGCTTCGCTCACCGCGCAGGAAAACGCGGATGTGAGTGAACAGCAAATGAGCGGCTTGATGAAAATGAAACTGAAGAAGGGACTCGAACTGAAGGGCTCGCCCGTCGATCTCGAACAGATCAATGTCAACACGTTGTTCGGTGCCGTCGACATTCCGATGCATACAATTGCCGGGATTCGATTTTCGCAAGGTACCGACGAAAAAAGCACGATCGTCCTGTTGAACGGTGACGCCATCACCGGCGATATCACGATGACCGATTTTGATTTTGTTTCGAGCTGGGGCAAGGCAACGGTGAACGTCAGCAACCTGGTGTCCATTGTCTTCCGCGACGACCTTGCCTGGAGCGGCGTGAACACACCGAATGGACGTCGCTGGCGATTGTCGCGCATTCAGCCTGGCGCAGCCGCGAAAGCAGTGCAATCCGGCTATCGCCGTCAATAGACCAAATCGCCACTGCCGAGATTCACACCGCATGCGCTGAAACGCGGGTGCGGTGTTTCTTTGTGCCGGCAGCTTAGCGATTTGCCGCAGCCGAATTGGGGGGAACTGTCTGTCGCGCGAGTCTGAAGATCAATTGTTCCAGCACAAAACGAGCTCGCTCGGTCGATGAATGCGACCCCTTCATCTGAGCGTCGGCTTCGACGAGCCAGCTGAGCAGCAGGGCGGATCGAACGCGCCCGATTTGTCTCAGTCGGCGCTCGGCGTCGGCTACCTGAAACTTGTGGATGCCGGCTTCGATAAGGGCTTGCTGCAGGTTCGGTCGGCGCCCGGAAGCTTCCAGCCGTTCAATGAACCGAGTTGCGATTGCGTACTTCCGCAGGGTCCAGGAAAAAGCTCCAAACAGTGCATTTGGATGTTCGCCAGCGATTAACAAATGGTCCAGCTGCCGAATGGAATCCTTGGCGTTGCCATCGCAAATGGCGTCCAGCAGGTCCCACGTGGTTTGCGTTCGCCAGCCGCCAACGATCGCGACGATCTGTTCGGGAATCAGCTCTTGCTTGCCGTCGGTGTACAGGCTCAGCTTGGCCAACTCCTGATCAATCAGGCCCAGGTATTCACCCGACAGGTCCAGTAACTGCTGCGCGGCAGCCCGTCCCAACTTTGTCTGATAGGTTGTCTTCGCGCGTTTGATGATCCAGTCAACCAGTTGCTTGGTATCGGTCACCATTTTGCGGCCTGCTTTGCGCTGGGGCGGCCGGCATTCGACCGTAATCCCGCTCTTCAAAATCGCCTTGGCCAACCTTGTGTTTCGCGGCCACGACTTGACCGTCAAAACCAGCGTACTGCCTTTCGCCGGGTTCGCTGTGTAGTCTTCCAGCAGCCCGCGATTTTCGCTGACAAACTCGTCGGCGTCGCGAATGATCACGCAGCGGCCTGAATTCCCGAACAGAGATACGGTGCACAATTCGTCAGCAACGTCGCGCCATTCGCACCGTCGGCCTTCCTTTTCGCTGATCGACGCTTCTTCATCGCTGTCGCCTTGCAGTTGTTGTTCCAGGTGACGAATTGCCAAGCCTTGCAGAAACGCATCGTCGCCGAACAACACGACGAGGCGCGCCTGGTCGGTCGGAATCTTGGAATCGCAGAATTCGAAGGCGTGCAGGTCCATCGAGTCACCGAGCGGGCGAAGTGAAGTGAGGCTCGATTATGGAGTCAGCTCGGTGCATCGGCAACCACGCTGATCGGCGAAGTCGTGAGCATCAGCGATATGTCAGCCGCACAGACATGACTTGCAACTGGCGTTGGCTTGAATTGGCCGGCCGTGACACTTGGCGTGTTTGCGCGCTAGAGTCGCTGAATCATTGAATCCTGGGCGACTTCTGGCTGTTTCGTCGATGCAGGTTGGACGTCACGGATGCGGCCTTTTGGCAGCAACCCTTCGGAACGAATTGGGTCGCGCAGCGTGTCGTGCCCGATGTTTCCAGCTCGGTCTTGCACTTCCAAACGCAAGTACAGTTCGCTGGGTACGCGGTCGTCAACAGTCCAGGAGTAATTGCCAGTGTTCGGCAGTTTTTCGGCCGCGATCCGCCACGGACCATTGCTGGTCGGGCCGAAGAACAGCGTGATCGGTGAATCAATCAGGTCGCCATCGGAAGCGGTCCAGCTGATTTCCAATTGTCCCAGATTGGGACCACGACCATAGCGGGCTCCCGTGATGCGAGTCGTCGGTGTTGTCGAATCGACCCGTACCCAGACATCCGGCACATCGCCGCTCATCGGGGGACGGACCGGGATGCCTTCCTGAGCTTGGATCAGCAGGCGGAATCCGATGACCCCGTCCTGAGGGACTTCGACGAGATAAGGTGATTGCTTGTCTTCGTCATCCCCGAGGTGTCGCCAGGTTTGCCCACTGTTATCAGTGGCCCAGACCTCGACTCGATGAATACCAACCGCACCCGCCCCTTCAATTTCATATTCCAACTGAAATCGTCTCGAGCGCGAAACACGTTCATTCCGTGCTAACGCTGTGTTGGACCCGGAGTCGGGCTGGGATGGGCCATTGGCTCCACCGCTGTATGGGTTCTGCATTGGTTGCCCGGATGGCAACATATCGCCAACTGGCCCGTTCGATTGCAGGAATTTGGAGCCCGTTTCGCCGCTGGGTCTCCAGCCGGCAGTGTCCGGATAGCCCATCTCGGGACGCGTAGTGGCGTTGGCCGTGCCCGTTGCTCCCGGGCCGATATTATCCGTTGAAGGGTAACTGAGATTTTCCGCAGAAGTGCCAATTGGCCATGGAATGTCGTTGTTCGGAATCATACCTGCCGTCGAATCGCCAAGGGCCGAAGCGATTTGCATACCGGTCGCATTGCTGAACGCAACAGGATCACTGGGGTAGGAACGGGTGATGACCGTTTGGTTGCCTGCCTTGTCCGCAATGGAAGCACGAACTTCAATCGTCGCCTGTGTGATGGGCAAGTTGATGCTGGCGGTGCCGGAGATTTCGTCGCCGTATTCGTTAGGCGTCGCATTCAGCAGGGAAATGCGGTTCCAAGCCCCGTCTTGCCCATCGCGACATTCGATGACTGGAGTTGCTTCGAGACCGCGGTCACCGACCGTCCATTTCAATGACCTCATGCTTGCTTCGGAGTTGGTCGGTGAGATTTGGATCGTCGGAGGTTCCTGGTCAACAATGACGATCAGTTCCGGTGTGGTGATCTGGTTCTTGTCAGGAGTGCCGTCGTTTGCCACCGTCTTTACAGCGAACCAAAATTCGCCATCCACGCCGGCGCGAAATGCGAAACGATTCGTAGCGGTTGGAATCTGGCTGTTATACAACTGCCAGGAAGCTCCGCGATCGCCGGAGACATGAAGCTCAACCTTACTGGGCTGCGCCTCATTTACGGCAGGCCCCACGTTGTACGGAACGTAAAACGTATTGTCTTTGGTGAAGATCGGTTCCACTTCTGCGTACGCCTGCGGAACGCAGGTCAGGCAGACGCAGGCCATGGAGAAACGGAGCATCCAGTCCAATGGGGTGGTGCGGTTCATTTTCGATTTTCAGTCGGTGTCGGTTAAGAGGCGCACGAATCGCGCAGGACTCCTTCAACGTGTATCGGCGGCGCGAATGTGGCGCTTGAACCGGAAGATTCCGTCGGGCAAGAGAGGCTGCCCGGGGAAGGCGGGGGGCCGCTAGCGATGCACCGCTTCATTGATCGCGTCGGCCTACCGCTTCAGCCATCGTTGCAAATCGATCGATTCGCCGCCATTGATGGTCGTCAAGCCACGCAGGATCTCCGGCGGAATCGACTCATCGAGCCAATGTACATCTCCGTTCGCCATCAACACGTGCAGTCCACCATCAGCATGTCGGCTGCCGAGGCCGCGTTCACGTGTGTTCATTAACCAATCGGTTGCTTCGGTCGCCAGGTCGATCGGCTCGAGCCAGACCGTACCCATGCCCCGAGTCTCGACCAGTAAGATGGTCGTTGCCAATCCGTCCGTAATTGCGCCTTCGATTTGTGGGCCCGGTAGGATGGATCGCGGTATCAGCTCCAACGATCGCCAGGTAGCTTGCTTCGTCATCTCCCAGGGTATTATCGTCGGTCGCGGCGTAGACGCCTGGTCGAGCTTTGCCAAGGTGGAGATTCGCCGGATCGTCCCAGGCAAGGCTCGTGTCGATCGATTCATATAGTTTGTTCTGAGCCAGGAATGGCAGCAGTTCGGTGCGCCAACTATGCTTTGGCGAGCCGTCGTTTTTCTGGTGTGTCGCCGCCGGGAAGTGTCCATGTTGTTCATGGTAAGCCAGCATCGCCATGCCGATTCTTTGCAGGTTGGCATCGCAGGCAACAACATGGCGGTCGCCGGACGAGGACGAGTTTGGAGCGCGTCCACCCAACCTGTTTTTTCCCAGCGACGCGATCAGCAGCCAAAGCAGGCCGGCCGAAATCAAGACTGCGATGGCTCCGGCCATTGTCAGCCAACGCAACTGTCGAACTTCGTTGATCCGGGGCGAGTTAACCACGCTTTGTTGTTTCGTGTCGGTGTTTGACGCATTGAGCGGTATGCTGATCTTTTTTCCACAATTCCCGCAGGGACCGCTCTGACCGGCGTACCTCGATTCGACTTCGGTGAAGCGTCCGCAATGTGGACAGGAGAACGGGATTTTCATCGGTCAGGTGGGTTTTCCGGCGATCAAAGCGCCGTAGCCTTGCCCAAACCGCACCGCGTTAAGGTGCAAATGGGCCAAGGGGGTCAAAGCTGTCGGCTGGGGGAATTGGACGGATCGGTGGTATATTGCATAATACCGATCAAGTCATCTGTTGGACGAGTTGGATTGCAAGTGTTCACGATGTGGCAGTTCCTTCAAACGCCGGCGGCTCAAGGGGTCATTTGGGTTGCCGTCGCGTTGACCTTGTCAGTTATAGCGTTTTACGTCGTGAGAAACTTTCGCGATCAGATAGAAGACGACGGTGGCACAAGCGAACATCTGACAAAGTTCCGCGAAATGGAACAGGAAGGTGTGCTTAGTGATGCTGAATTCCGAACAATAAAAACGGTTCTCGGCTCTCGCCTTCGTGATGATCTAAACGACCATCCATAGGCGAGTTAACGATGCTGCCAACTGCCAAAGTTTTGTTCCAGAAACAGACCTCGGCGAGGCGATAGCATCCCGGGTGATCCAGCGATGCTATCGCTGGAAAACGATGAAGCTATTTGCTTTGTGAACCACGAGAGACCAGTTAACGTAATTTGCTCGGGACAGACGCGGACATGGAAGCCCAAACGGACCTGATCGCTCGTGCGAATTCAGGCTTTCGAGCAGCACCAGGGAATTGACCAAGCATGACTGGCCGATTCCGTCGCGATGATCGCGGTGGTCGGAAGTTTCCAACAAGGAGAATCCATGCCCGCAGGAAAAGACGGCCCAACTACAGGCCGCCGAGGTGGCAGCACCAACAAGAAGAACGCTTACTGTTCGTTCTGTCGTAAGAGTTATCGTGATGTGGGTCCGTTGGTCGAAGGGCCTGGCGACGTCTACATTTGTGGCGAATGCATCGAGCTCTGCCAGACCATACTCGACCAGGAACAAAAGCGACGCGGACACACGCAGCAATTGTTCTCCGAGATTCCGTCTCCAAGAGAACTCGTGGCAAAGTTGAGCGAGTACGTCATCGGCCAGCCGGATGCGAAGAAAGTCCTCTCGGTCGCGGTGCACAACCATTACAAGCGATTGTCGATGGGCTTCAATGGCTCCGACGTTGAAGTCGAGAAGTCGAACATCCTGTTGATCGGTCCGACCGGTTCGGGAAAAACTCTTCTGGCTCGCACGCTGGCTCGCATCTTGAATGTGCCTTTTGCCATTGGCGACGCGACGACCTTGACAGAAGCCGGCTACGTTGGCGAGGACGTCGAAAACCTCCTGCTGAAACTGCTTCACGCCGCCGACTTCGACCTCGAAGCGGCTCAGAGGGGTGTGCTTTACATCGACGAGATCGATAAGATCGGCAAGACGAGCAACAACGTCTCGATCACTCGCGACGTCTCGGGAGAAGGAGTCCAGCAGGCGCTGTTGAAGATGCTGGAAGGCACGACCGCCAATGTTCCACCTCAGGGTGGACGCAAGCATCCCGAGCAGCAGTACATCCAGATGGACACGTCAAACATCCTGTTCATCTGTGGTGGTACGTTCGTCGGTATTGAAGAGATCATCCGCAAACGATTGGGCAAACGCTCGATTGGATTCGGTCAGGAGTCGTCCGTCTCCAACGAACAGGAGTTGGCCGAATTGCTGCCGCAGGCCACGACCGACGATGTGCTGGAATTCGGTCTGATCCCGGAATTGGTGGGACGGTTGCCGGTTTCCTGCTCTTTGACACCACTCAGCGAAGATGGCATGGTCCGTGTACTTACCGAGCCAAAGAACGCTTTGATTCGCCAGTATCAGATGTTATTCGAGATGGAGAACAGCGAGCTCTCTTTCACCGATGATGCGTTGCGGGCAATCGCACGCAAGGCGATGGAGAAAGACACGGGAGCTCGTGGACTGCGTTCGATCATCGAAGAAGTGATGCTGGACATCATGTTCGAATTGCCGGACCAGGAATCGGGTGGCAGCTATGTCGTAACAGAAGAAATTGTTCGCGGCGAAAAGGGAATGTTCCAATTCACCGAAAAGAAGAGCGCCTAGTTCTCGACATCGAATCAGTCAAAAAAGCGGGTCCTGACGGGCCCGCTTTTTTCGTATCGCGAGAAACGGTTGCTTGCCCTGGGCAGCTGGCGAAACTTGCATCGTCTTTCGTTGGTCCTTCACTTGCGTTTCGGGTTTCCATGGAAGGGGAATCGCGATTTCCAAAACGCATGAACGCGCATGCACGGCGGACCAACCTGATGATTTTGCCAACAGCCGATGCGCCGCGTCATTTAACCTTTCGCGGCAAGATCGTTCAGGATCTCGATGCCGCGGTCGATCGTCTCGTCCGAAGCAGCAAACGAGATGCGGAAGTGCGTGTCCCGATGGCTGAAGATGTTGCCGGGAATTACCAACAATCCTCGCTCGATGCACCTCGTGACGAAATCGCCGCCGGTGCCAAACGGCGCCCTGGGGAAGACATAGAAAGCTCCGCCAGGCCTCGTGATTTCGAAATGGTCGCTGAGTCCCGCGACGATGCGGTCGCGTTTCTGCTGGTAAGCGTTCGAGTAGACCGCGGTGTCGACATCCATCGCGGCGATGCTGCCCCATTGCGCCGGTTGTGGTGAGCAGACGAACGAGTACTGCTGGATCTTGATCATCGCTTCAATAATCTCGGAAGGGCCGTGCGTGAAACCGACACGCCAACCTGTCATCGCGTGGCTCTTCGAAAAACCGTCAATCACGAGCGTCTGATCATTGAATCGTGCCGGCGAGGCAAACTCGTCGTCGTAGCAGAAGCAGCTGTAGATTTCATCCGAAAGCAAGACGACGTTGTGACTGGCTGCCAATTCAGCGATTTGTTTCGCTGCGCTCTCGCCCATGACAACCCCGGTCGGGTTCGACGGACTGTTCACGAGGATCATCTTCGTCCTGGGCGTAATCGCCGCCGCCACCTTGGCGACATCGATTTGAAAATCGGGATACGTGTCAATCACGACCGCCTTGCCGCCGACCAGTTCGATCAGCGATTTGTACATCACGAAAAAAGGATCGAAAATGATCACTTCGTCGCCCGCATTGACCAGTGTCAGCATGGCCAGAACCAGCGCGCCACTCGTGCCTGAACTGACGAATGTTGCGCGATCAGAATGTCCATACTGCTTGTCGATGCGGCCTTGCAGTTTCTCTCGCAGGGCAGGGATGCCGCCGGTCAATGCATAGCCGTTTTTTCCGTCCCGGATCGCATCGATGCAGGCCTGTTTGACCTCTTCAGGCACGTCGTAGTCGGGCTGGCCGATCGACAAGTTGACCGGGTCTTTGAGCGTGGCCGCCAAATTGAAGACTTTTCTGATTCCGCTGCTGTCGATGGCGCTGGTGCGATCCGCGATCCAGGAAGATGACATGAAGGGTCCTTGAGCATTGCAGGTGTAAGTGACGTTCGATCAATCTAGAACGAATTAGCGACAAGTCCAGCGGCTTTACGTCCAATTGAGTCGGCCGCGGCAGCGCTGAATGCATCAAAATTCGGTGCGATCCAACGCGACGATGCGGCCTCGCATCCAGCAGCGTGGGCACAAAGGCCAGGTCAACCCTGCCCTGGGCGACGACTCATTTGCGATTGGACGGCGATTCGCTTCTTTTCGTGGGCGGCAGTCGGTTGAGTAATTGGAGTGTCTGGACGGCCGATTGGTACTGCCGACTGGTGCGGTCGGCAGCGGGCGAAGCTGATTCGGAGGTTCGCCCGGCATTGAGTCTTTCAGCTATGACCGATCCGGCGGGGACAGCGGTTCGGTTGGTGTAATTCATTTGTTGGAAAACTGCGGGCGGCTGGACCCGTTCCAGACGTGCAGTGTAGTCGTAGTCCTGCCGGTCAAGTTGCCGATTGTCTTGCTGGAGCGATTGGTCGTTCGGTTCGTTGTCGTTCAGTTGACCGCGTCGCTCCATTTCCGAATCGGTGGACCTCGTCCCGTGTCGCCTCAGTTCGTTGGGTTTTTCGTTGTGTTTGATCGATGATTCGTTCGGGTCGCGCAGTACACCGATGGGTGCAGGGTTTGTCAAATCGAACGAATCCTCGGCCGGCTCATCACCCGACTCGTAACGGGCTCCATTGGGACCGACGGGTGTGCTTTCCGGGTAACATTGACACTCGCCCCAACGTCCCAACGGCCCCAACGACTGGAAACCCTCTTCCTGGAAGACGATGCCGTGTCGCCGCAGGATGACGCCTACTTGCCGCTCAAGGTTGGCGATTTCGGAGTTGTATTGGGTCAACGCTAGAGCTTCGGAGCTGACCGAGTTGCCCCAATCGGTAACGGCCAACAAAACGTCGAGATAAACCAATGGTTCATTGGGCAAGCCACCGACCCGAACGACCTCGAATCGTCGCTCGAGGTTTACCTTCGAGGCATCCCGGACACGTTTGAAGGCTTCGTATTGACGGTAAAACTGCTCCAAGTTGCGAATGTTTTGAGCCAGCGTGTGGGTGGCCGCATGCAGTTGCTGTTGCAGGTTAGCTCGTTCGCGGGCCAGGTTGAGCTCCTGTTGCCGCAATGCGGCTCGAGCTCCACGTTGCCCAATCGGTGTACGCAGATTCAGCCCAACCTGGATGTCCGTTGCCTGAAACGGATCGGAACTGATGTCGCCTGCAGCAGTCTCGACCCTCAACCCGTTCATTCGCGCCAGACCCACCGCATCCAATTGTGGCAGTGTGTTGTTGCAGTTGATCAATAGTTGCTGCTGAATTGTCTCAATCGCCAGCTTGCGTTCGATAACATCCGGACGCTGTTCCATCGCGGTCGTGATCAGCGCATCCCACTCGGTCTCAATCGGTTTGCGCAGCGGAGGTGTCACGGGGACCAGTCGCATGTTGGGGACGGGTGGCAGCCCCATGACATTGAACAACGCCGCTTCAAGGTCCAACACCTGCGCTTGGGCCGAGATCAAGTTCGCGCGGAACTGCTCCAGCGAGACCTTGGCCTGAGCAGTATCGCCCAGGTCTGCCAGCTCAACTCGTCGCTGAGCATCGAGTCGATCGTAAGCGTACTCGAGCTGATCGACCTGTTGCTGCCGAGCCCAAAGGTCGACGCGTGCCTGAACCAGCGACCAATAACCTTCCACCACGCTGCGAACAAGTTCCTGAACCGAGTCTTTCAGCTGATAGAAGGTCCGTTCCGTGTTAATGCGAGCAATGACGATCGGTGCCAGGTTTACATCCACCCCACGCCCGCGAAGAAGCGGTTGCGTGTAGCTCAGTGCCAGGGAGGACGGCGTTCGCGGGTCAAACGCCAATCCATTGAAGTCGTTGCGTGTCGGCGTGGTGTTAAAATTGAGTCGAGCCTGGCCGCCGTTTGCCTTCATTTGCGACACGTCGACATTCAAGTCGTACAGTTCCGAATCGCGGCTAACGATCGCTCCACCGAGCCTCTCAGGGAATTCATTGCTTTGATACGTGTTCGCGGTCTCAAGCACCGGGTCAAAAACGGCTCGTTGAGCGTCAACGTCGGTATTTGTGATCGCGGCGTCGTAAACCGTGCGGCCTGTCGAGACCGCGGTGTTCCCGGTAAGCACGCGGATGACTTCCGCGTTGGCCAACGCCACCTGAATCGCTTCGTCTAACGACAGGTAATACGATTCGAAGCTGTCCTTGAGGTTGGCGACCGTTTTGGGACGTCCCAGTTGGACCGCGGTCGCTGGGCAGAGTTCTTCCGGTTGCCGAAACTCAAGACATCGCTGTTCCGGGAAGATGCAGTAATCGAGTTCCAGCGGCTGGCGCATACTGATCCGGTCACCAACACCGCGAGGAAGACCGCGGTTGTCAGCAGACAGACTTGTTGCGCAACGGTTGCCACAAAACGGACCATGTTCAGTCCATCGTCAAAGTTTGCCTAACCGGTAAACTTTATTCGGTGGTGGCATCCAAAACGTCGAGATAGCTCTCATTATGCACAGCCTGGATAGCCTGGGCAAAGTCCGGCGTGTCTTCCACGATCTGGCCATCGCGCATCACGACGATCCGCTTCGAATGTTTCGCGACTTGGCTGTCGTGGGTGACGACGATGATCGTCAGGCCATCGTTGTTTAGCTGCTCGAAAAACTGCATCACTTCACGGCTTGTACGCGTATCGAGGTTGCCCGTCGGTTCGTCGGCCATCAGGATTTTGGGTTCCGTAATCAAGCTGCGGGCGATCGCCACGCGTTGTTGCTGGCCTCCCGAGAGTTGCCCCGGATGGTGGTCAATGCGGTCACCGAGTCCTACTCGTTCCAGCATCGCTTTGGCTCGTTTTCGGCGTTCACGGCCGGGGATCCCCTTGCAATACAGCAACGGGAGCTCCACGTTCTCGAGTGCACTGGTCCGATTGAGCAGGTTGAAGTTTTGAAACACAAAACCGATGTAGCGATTTCGAATGCGAGCGCGGCGATCACGTGTCAATGCTGCGACCTGCTCGCCGTTCAGCTGATAACTGCCAGACGTCGGGCGATCAAGGCAGCCCAGCGTGTTCATCAACGTGGATTTGCCCGAACCGGACGGACCCATCAACGAAACGTATTCGCCCGCCTGCACGTTGAGTGAAACGCCACGCAACGCGTGCACCTGCACCTCGCCGAGGTCATAGATCTTCTTGATATCGCGCAGTTCAACGAGTGCCATACGACCATGATACTCGAAGCGAAGAGGTAAGGAGAGGCAACAAGCATGAGGGAACAGGCAACAGGGAACAGGCAACAGGGACCTGTTGCACCAAGATGCGTATGGCAAAACGGAACCGGCGGAACAAGACCAGGCAGCGTCCCGCTACTGATTGCCAGTTGCCTGTTCCCTGTTGCCTGATTCAACCGGCAACCAGGTCCAAAGCTGCACGCACGTTGGATCATTCAGCGGAAACGCGGCGTCTTCGCTACGGGCGAGCGCGCTCAGCAGATTGACGGCGGGCTGGATTCGCTTGGCAGGTTGTAGGGCGACCGCTTGGCGCTCACGGCTGACAAGAATTCCGCTTACCGGCTTCGTCTCGACAGCCGCTGGATTTGGCTGACTCATGCCGACAAACGCCAGGCCGCGGCCATCGATTCGAAACCTTACATCGAGGCTGCTAAAGTCCAGGGTCGGCTCCGGGTTGGTGGCTGCTCGTGTCGCCAAACGGACACCAAGATGTTGGCTAAGCGAATTCAAGAATTGAGTTTCCATCCGTCCTTCGCCACAACGAATCCTGGCCTGCAGCACATCGAACCGGTTACTTGAGAAAATCGCTTTTTCGATTTGCACGTGGGCCATACTCGAAATTGCAGGCTCGGATTGGTGAAACCGGTTTTGAAACACCCGGGCGAGTTCCAGACCATACAAGTTTCCAGCGACATCGCCGCTGTAAACGCCGTCCACTTCATCGATCCAGGCGATTCCCTGGAATTGCACGTTGCCCCATTGTTCGGTGGCGGCCAGGAACAGTGAACAGGGCAGGGGGGTGTCGCCGGTCTCGATACGAATGGAGGTCGAGGGGCTTTCGCCGAGTGAGCGGGTGATGCTAATCCGGACTTCTTCTTCGCCGGCTCGATCCCATTGAAAGCTGATGCGGGCACTTGCCTGTTCGGGCGTGCGCCGCGCCTCAATCTGCAATCGATTCAGGTTGATCTCGCCCTCGGCGGTGGCCAACGTCGCACGGTTGGCCTCGACGAATATCGGGCGTTCGAGAGCTCGCCGCTGTTTCAAGATACGGTCATGCAGCAACTGCCAGACATTCCTAATCTGATGCCCGGGAATCCGCAGGGAATCCAGGCGAAACTCGGTTCCCTCGTGATTCGACTGTGTTTCTACCACGTTGGCCTGCAGCAGCGGTTTGCCCGTCTCCGGATCAAGCAAACGAGCTCGATGCGCGCTGATGACTCCGGGAGTCGGCGTAGCGAGTTGTTCGAGTTGCGAGTCGAGTCCCAGCAACGACGAGAGTCGCAGTTGCGCCCCGGGCTTCGGACAGGTTAGCTCGATGCCAGGTCGCATAGGCAATCGAACCTGCAAGTGGCAGCACGCCCAACAGCAAGAACAAGCTGCGGCAGATCAAACGTCGGGTTGCTGATTGATGACGATGCATCCTTGCACGTCGGTTTCCTGGTCAATGTGTCTTCTAACGTTGCCTCGCCAACTCGTGAAACGAATTCCAGCGAGTCTCGATTTCGGTCAGGCTATCGCCGCCAAACTTGTCAATGAACGCGCAAGCCACTTCAAAGGCGACGACATTTTCTACGATGACGCTGGCCGCCGACAGCGCGCAAACGTCGCTCCGCTCATAGGAAGCCTCCTGCGGCGCCTTGGTCTCCATGTTGATCGAAGCCAGTGGTTTGGCGAGTGTGCTGATCGGTTTCTTGGCTGCTCGTACGATCAGTGGCTGGCCGTTTGTCATACCGGCTTCCAATCCGCCGGCATTGTTCGTAGGTCGCACGTATCCGAGCGTTGGGCCATCTTTGTTTGCTTTGTCGTAGTGAATCGGATCGTGAACTTGCGAACCTGGCAAGCGAGCCGATTCGAAGCCGAGGCCGATCTCGACGCCCTTGATCGCCTGAACTGCCATGACCGCCTGCGCGATCCGTCCATCCAGTTTCTGGTCCCATTGAGCGTGCGTACCGAGCCCAAACGGCAATCCTTCGACCCGGACTTCTACGATTCCGCCGAGTGTATCACCTTGCTTGCCCGCCTTGTCAATCAACTCGCGAAACTGCTCATCGAGTTCCGGCCTGAGCGAATAGATGATACTTTCGTCGCGAGCTTGGCGATGATTTTCGATCGTGTCGCGTCTTCGGTTCCGCTGCGACTCCACCCAGCTCGGTCACGTAGCCCAGCGCTTCAATACTGAAATGCCGCAACAATTGTCGTGCGAGTGCCCCCGCCGCCACACGCACCGCGGTCTCCCGTGCACTGGCTCGTTCAAGCACACCTCGAATCGATCCCAGGTACTTGATCGCGCCGGTCAGGTCGCCATGACCGGGCCTCGGACGTGGCAACTCGTCCAGCCGTTCGAGTTTGTAGTCCTTGTTGATGACCTGCAACGCCACGGGACCGCCGAGCGTCGTCCCTTGCCATATACCGGTTAACACGTCGACCTTATCGGTTTCGATGCGTTGTCGCCCGCCCCGACCATAACCACCCTGTCGCCGAGCCAGTTCTTGATCAATCCAATCGGTATCAATCGTGACGCCGGCCGGGAAACCGTCCACCATGGCCAGCAATGTCTTGCCGTGTGATTCGCCAGCGGTCCAATAACGCAGCATGAGTTTTTCTTGATCTGAAGTTCGTTGGTCGTAAGTGACGGGCCGGTAAGTTGTCGTCGAGGCCCTGGTCTGCGATGTCGAGCGGTACCCAAGTGCCATATTAGACACGCTGCAAAACAGGCGATAGTGAGGTCTTCTCGCCGAACTCCGCTCACGCCCGTTTTGCATTGTCCCTTTCGCCCCGGGCACCGAAAACGCCTGCCATCGCCGACGAACGAGCTCAACCAGTATGATGCGGGTTCGCAACTCGACACGCATTTGCTCAGTTTGACAGCCTCGCGAAATGCGTATCAGCTCCTCCGGATCGCTAGCATGAAGAGGTTCTTTCGCCGCCACTGGTTCCTGTTCGGATTGGTGGGAATGTTGGCGCTAGGCATGGCTTGTTCGAACGAACTCGAGTGGCTGACTCTACAGAAGACGCTGCAACAATCCATCGTTGCGGGCGTGATGTTCATGACGACGTTGCCAGTCGACCTGGCGACCATCCGCAGCACCGTATCCCGACCCTGGCCGGCGATGCTGGCGGTCGCAATTGCGTTCGTATTCATCCCGCTGGTGATGTGGCCGTTCGTGGGCTTGTTTTCCGCCGACGTAGGACTCGGTTTGATGGCGGCAGCCGTAACTCCGACAACACTGGCCACGGGGGCGGTGTGGACCCGGCGAGCCGGAGGCAACGACGTCATTCCGATCATGGTGACGATGATTACCAACTTGACCTGCTTTGCGGTAGCGCCGTTCTGGTTATGGGTGACCATGAAAACCGCTGTCGATTTCGACGTGCCGACAGGTCAAATCATGCGCAAGCTATTCCTGTTGGTGGTTGTGCCAATGTTGCTCGGCCAGCTTATTCGACGATTCGATCGGGCTGCCGATTGGGCCGGCCGGAAGCGTCCCTTGCTGGCGACCGTTTCGTTGCTGGGTATCCTGGTGATTGTCCTGGTCGGAGCCACGCAATGCGGATTGCGGTTGCGGGCAGAGTCGATCGCTCCGACGGCGCGGGCTGCAGAATTCGCCGGCATGCTGGCCGTCGTGGCATTCGTGCATATCCTTGCCCTGTCTGTCGCTTGGCGATTATCGGCGTGGTCGGGATTTGATCGCGGAGATGCCATTGGCGTTTCGTTCGCTGGCAGCCAGAAGACGTTGATGGTGGGGTTGCAACTGGCATTGCTGGTGGGCGGAGGTTTGGCCATCCTGCCGCTGTTCGTCTATCATTTCTTCCAGCTGATATTTGATGCTTTCGTGGCCGATCGATGGCGCGAAGCAGATGTTGTTGGTGCCACGGTTGCGGCATCGAAGCCTGCCGGCCCCTGACAAGGTTCGCCACGTGAGAAAACCCGATGCGCAGCGAGGGACCGCCGACACTTGTGGTCAATCGTCCGAAGTGCTTCCCTGATTTACACATCGGGTTTCCTTGCCACGGAAATCACAGCTCTGATACGCGTGAATGGCGGACCCGCCGTATGATTTCGCCACCGGTGGCATCGCATCCAGAATGGCCGTCCCCAATGGCTGGGCCAGGATGCCGGATTTGACGCCTCGAGCGATTCGTTGCCGGTTGTTCCCCGACGGTCGGATTGCTACAATCCGGGATTATCAAATACCGCAAATCGCCTCTACTGGGTCGTTCGCCATGAAGAAAGACATCCATCCGGACTACGTTGACACACAGGTTACATGTGGTTGTGGAAATACCTTTGCAACGCGGAGCACCCGTCCCGAATTGAAGGTGGATATCTGCAGTTCCTGCCATCCGTTCTACACAGGCAAGCTCAAGTTTGTTGACACGGCGGGTCGCATCGAGAAGTTCAAGAGCAAGTTTGCATCTGGCAATTACGCGAGCTTGCAGACCAAGAAAAAGAAGCCAAAGAAGTAGCGGGCTCTTTTTCGACGCTCTATTTTTGACGATGACGCTGAACGTTCCCTCGTTGCGATCGTGGACCTGCGTCTGGGCCGATTTCACCACTCTCTGCGCAGTTGGCAGCTCCGTGGTAAAATTCCGCGGCCCCATTCCTGCAAGCCAACCCACTACTACCGAGGAAACTAGTCGCCATGCGCAGAAATGCTGGATGAGAAACTGGCTCGTTTTGAAGAGCTGGAAAAGGCGATGAGCGACCCGGAGGTCCAGGCCAATTCGACCAAGATGGCGGCCGTGGCCCGGGAGCACGGTTCGCTGGCCAAGCTGGCGACGAAGTATCGCAACTTTCGCGAGCTCAATCGATCAGATCGCCGAGACTGAACGAGATGATCGAGGGCGACGATCCGGAGATGCGGGAACTGGCGGAAGCCGAATTGCCGGAATTGCAAGGCGAAGCGAGAAACGTCTGGGACGAGCTGCTCGACATGACGATCGGCGGCGAGGATGCAACCGAACCCGCGTGTGTCATGGAGATCCGCGCCGGAACCGGCGGCGACGAGGCGGCCCTGTTCGCCCGCGACCTGTTCGAAATGTACAAGAAGCACGCGCGAGACCAAGGGCTGGAAAGTCGAGATCCTCGACGCCAGCCCGACGGAACTGGGCGGATTCAAGGAGATCATCGCTGGCGATCGAAGGCGAAGGCGTCTTTCGCGAGCTGCAGTACGAGAGCGGCGGCCACCGCGTGCAGCGGGTGCCGGAAACCGAAGCCAAGGGCCGGATTCACACTTCGGCGGCCACCGTGGCCGTGATGCCCGAACCGGAGGACGTCGAAGTCGACCTCAAGCCGGACGATTATCGCAAGGACATCTTCCACGCCAGCGGCCCCGGCGGGCAGCACGTCAACAAGACCGCCTCGGCCGTCCGCCTGACGCACTTCGAGACGGGCATCGTCGTGCAGTGCCAGGACGAGAAAAGCCAGCACAAGAACCTCGCCAAGGCCCTGCGAGTCCTCAAGACGCGGCTCTACGAACGAAAGCAAGCAGGAAGAGCACGAGAAACGAGCCGACGAACGGCAAGAGCACTGGTCGGCTCCGGCGACCGCAGCCAGCGGATCCGCACCTACAACTTCCCCGAGAACCGCGTCACCGATCACCGCATCAACCTGACGCTCTACAAACTGGATCAGATCATCGCCGGCGACCTGCAGCCGGTCAGTGACGCGCTGATCGAGCACGATCGCGAGCAACTGCGGGACTCGATGGATATCGATGCCGAAGTCTAGAATCAGGTACAAACGGGACTGGCTCCGCCGACAGACGTCGTACAGCTGACGGCTGCCGCGACCCAATTCAACTTGTACTCCGACTACAAAGCGGCTGTTTTATGCCCGGTCGTGCCCCGTGCGGCCGTTGTTCAGCTTGTGGAGTCGAATGATCTCGAAATGAGCTGTCGCGAGAGCGTCGCACAGGTATCAGTGGGTGTTCGTCCCCGAATTCCTGTTGAGGGTTTCTTCTACTTGGCTCAAACACGCTAGCAGCGTTTTGTTTCCACAAATCTTCCCGGTGGGAAGATTGCAGGGTGGTCTTTCCAGGCATATAGTCGTGGCCAGGACGTTTAAAGTCCGGCCTTCTGGGACTTTGGTTTGCCCAGTCTTGGCCACAAAGGAAGGAAGAGCTACTGCAGTTCGTTGCATCAGGAACGTCACCTGACGGTTCAAGGCTTAGCCGCCTCCGAACCGTCAGGTCGCGTTCTTTTTTTGTGCACTTTATTAGGGGAAGATTCAATGAGAAAGACACTTCAAGCGGTATGTATGTTGGCGTTGGCCACTTTGCTCGTCGCGAATGCCTTTGGCGGAACGCCTGTTTCGGTGGTTGTTACTGGTGAGGTCGAGTTCGCAGGCGGGCCGCTGTCGTCGCAGATGTCGCCGGGTGACCCGGTCAACATCTCGTTTCTGCTCGATTCCGATAACTTCGTCAACGGGGCCATGTTTCCGACTCGGGGTTACGCGGTCGACCAATCGTCGTTCTTGATGACGACCGGACCCACCAACTGGGGCTGCAGAATCCCTACGTTGGAGTGCCGTATTTTATCCTGCGTGACAACGACCCGGCTGTCGACGGTTTCCTCTTCGGAAGCGACCCCGACGTGGGCATTCTCCAACGGCCTCGCGCTGGACCAGTCTGGCCTCTTCGATCAGTTCCGGGTCAGATACCTCACCACCTATGGAGGCGACACACTATCGTCGCTTGACATCGTTGATGCGGTGGGGACGTATGACTTCGATGGCTTGACCGTCTTTGGATTCGGAATCCTCGACGGTGGTCAGGACGCCGCAGGGTTTGTTTTCGAGCAGATGACGATCAGCATTGTGCCCGAACCTAGCTCGATTGGACTTCTGTTGATCGGCCTGGTGGGTTGTATCCGGCGCGTCGTTAGATCAATTTCGCCTGAGCCACAGTGTAGATACATTCGCCAAGACCCTGAACGACACTCGTTCAGGGTTTCGGCGTTGGTGCAGTTTCTGGTTCGGACGCCCACCTCGTCCCGATCGTTCCGCTCCAAAGCACCAATGTCGGGTTTGTCGTCGCGAACTTGTCCTCGCTGATCGATTTTGACGTCGGATGGCTTGCCTGCATTGATCGCAGGGCTGCCGGGAAGCAATGCATGGGTCTTGGTAGGACCTCCGTTGTCGGCAAGTGGACCGAGCCGCGGGTCGGCGACGATTACGCTGTCACTCGCTTCCAGGCACTTGCCGTTGTCGGGACCGACAATGCAGTGAGACGCCGACTTCAGGATTCTGGTGGCTGACGAGTTTGCGTCGGCAGAAGCGGCCGGCAGTTTGGCCGAACGATCGGCGGTGTCCGACAGAATGCTGTTGGTGATCTTCACCTGCGGGAGAGGATCCGATTCCGTTTGTGAGTGATGCCGATGACAATAGATCGCGACTCCCCGATTGTCGGTAAAGGTGCAGTGTTCGATCGTCGTTTCCCTATTGGTGGCGTCGATCGTGCCACTCTGGTCGGTGAACCGGTTGCCTGAGAACGTACAGTTGACAATCCGCATGTTGCGCTAAAAGGCACCGCTCGAATGGCACCCCCGTCGTATTTGGATGCCCGGTTCGAGTCAAACGTGCAGGAATCGATGATCGCGTTGTCGAGGCCCAAGTGCAGCGCGCCGCCGGCACTTGCCGAATTATTCTGGAAGGTACAGCGGCGAAATTCGTACCGCGTGCGGCCCCCGGCCTGCGGTGCGTCTCCGGCTTGCCCCAGATCGAGGAGTGCCCCCGCCGGCGTGGCCCCCATCGTTGTGGTCAAACAGAGTATCTTCCACCGTGAGTAGCTCGGTCGAGACGATGGCACCTCCCCAGGAATGGCCAAGCCCCCAACCGTCGTTTGCCGATCTGCCCTGCGTGAGCCGGACGCCCAAAATGGTGATCTGCGATTCGTGATCATCATCCCCATCGTGCAGAATAAAGATCCGCGTTTGATTCTCGCCACTCATGGTCAACTGGTCTTGGCCGGGCCCCTCGATCGATACCGAGCTCGTCAATCGTGATTTCTCCCAATCGCAATGCGATCCGACCACGGACGTCAAACCAAATATCTCCCACCATCGGCCACAAAGTAGATCGCTTCACGGAGTGAAATCTGGCCATCTTCGATTCCATTCAATTCGTCTTGAAGTGTCGTCACCGTAACGGAGCACAATTTCGATTTGTCAGCGGCTGCATCAAGAAAAGCCTGCGCAATATCTAGCGACAGACGCATGTCTCGGCGATTCGCGGGCGGCGACTTGGATAACGTCTCGTGCGCCCTTTCCAATACTTCTTGGGCCTGATCGCCCTGGTCCGTGCGGCGAGGCAAATCGGCCTGGAGGTAATCGGCGACCGCCGTGTCGATTCCGGAATCGCAGGCGAGTTTCAATGATTGCATGCGCTTCGGCGAAACGACCGCTTTGATAT
>CAWGCE010000011.1:0-203283 GCA_963821085.1 uncultured Planctomycetales bacterium
CCAATTGCTCGGATGCAACGTCGGCCTGCTTGCCGAAACGCCCTAGCCAAAAGGTAGCGGTCTAACCTGTCGTACAGTACGCGGATTGAGAAACTCACCGGATTACGTCGCGTGTATGTCCGCGTATGATCTTCGTTCCATCTCACCCCAAGAGGCAACACCAGGCGGTTTAGTTTTTGCCGGGAGAATGGATACATTCCGCGAAAGGGTCTCTTGTGCGTGGTCCGAGCCTGGAAAGTACGATCGATGCCGAGAAAGCGGTAGACTTCATCAAGGAAGAGTGTTGGTTCTCGAACAACATCCTAGTACAACTGCAGATGCATTCGCCGGGAGTCAAAAACGTCGAGCCAACGCTCGAGTTGCTCTCATTAACCACCCCCAGTCAATTATCCTCGGGCCAAACGGCCACATTTCATCGTAGTGCCCATCCAGTATGCTGCTCAGCCTTCCTCAAACTGGGGGGACCGGAATCAACCCGGCGGATCGAATGGAGCAGCCGACACCGCCCGGTCAATTGGGTTCCGCAACAATACCAGCAGTTCGACGTTCGGGATGTGTTTTTTCACCCTCGCAGGCAACTTCCTGTCTTTTTAATCAGCGACAATCTCGGGCATCTTCTCACGCGAACCGCTTGGCGACGATGACTTGGCAGCTTCTTTCTAAAGCATGTGCTCAAAGTTGTCGCGATGATGTCACCCTGCCTGAAATCAGGGGGGCTCTCGAAATAGTGGGATTTCCCGGAGCTGGAGATAGGACGTCTGGATGTCGGAAAGGAGGTTGGGCATAAGTGCTCGCGAGCCTTCCGCCTCGCCGATGATCATGAAAGCTTGGCAGCATTGGACGGTCCTTGTCGCCGGACCGTGTTGCGGTACATAAACACCACAAGGCGGAATGGCGGTTGGTGTCAAGTGTAAGTCCGTGTTCGAAGACCTCCGCCAACAGAACTGGCGAAAGCCATATACTCAGGCAACAAAACGGGGGGGTTTTTCTCCCCGCCCCATTCTCTCTACGTCTTCCAACACCTGTTCATTTTTTCAACACAGTTGAGCTAGACGAACTGTTGGAACCAGATTTCAGTGGTGAGCCATTTGAAAATCAGATTGGCATGGTTATGGGTTCCATCCACGTGCTGTTTGATGATGCGATCCATCCGCCGTTGATCAAATATCCCGCGGTCTCTACATTCCGGAGATTTCCGAGAATTGGATAAAGGATTTTTTTCTCTGGGTATTCTCTAAAACCAGGTTGCGTCAGGGTGTTATACCCAAGCTTGTCGCGATTCCGAACGATTCGCTTGTTCGCGGGGAACGAAGCCTTCCACCGCACGACGCAATACTTCCTTGCCAAACCGTTCTGATACTTCAGCCGCCCGGGCAGCCGAAAACAATATTCAACCAAGCGATAATCCATAAATGGCATCCGGCTTCCAGGAATGGGCCATCGAAATGGCGTCGCCTAAAGCAACATATCCCGTAGCACGGTCCGATCGGAAATAGCCATCCGCCTTGATTCATGCGCATCTGCATACGTTTGTCCGTCGGTTATCAAACGCGTACCGGTTTTGCCTCGACAGAACGGGTCTCCGCATAAACGAACTCGTCGCCACGAATACTGCGATACACATCGTGCAGTGATGGAAACATCGAGCGAATTCAATCCAGGCCAGAAATCTCGCTCGACCCACATTCCTGAGTTTTCCCAGCGTTGAATTGGCGATGGTGAACTCGCGAACAGCGGTACTGAATTTCTTTTTTTGCATCAAATCTATAAATGCGTGGGGAAAGACATTGACGTCGTAGCCCGCCAGCAGTTCGTCGGCTCCCTGTCCCTCTACAACCACCTTGACCTTGAGTCGCGCCTCTTCGTTTCTGCGCCAAGCAAGGGATTATGGCGGGAGAGCATGCGGCGATCCCAGATGGTGGATAACCCGCCTGAGCAACTCCAGGTAATTGTCACACACTGTTAGAACCCTGTGTGACGACATTTGGAGGTCGCTGGCGACACAACGGGCACCATCCACCTCGCTTTCGAGTCCTGAACCGTAGTCGGCGGTAAAGGTGTCGATCGGCTGGTCGGAATGCCGACGCACAAACGCGGCTATCGTAGTCGAATCAAGCCCACTAGATAAGGAAATGCCTACCGGCACGTCACTTCGCAAGCGGATTTTCACACTATCTGATAACAGCTCTTCAACTTGACCGGCGGCTTCGTCGATACTCACGTGAGAAAGGTTATTCCTGGGGTAGTCCCAGTACCTTTCGATTCGGAGACTCGCACCAGACACCGTGAGATTATGACCCGGTGCAAGGCGTTTGATGCCTTCAAAACAAGTGGCCAAGTTGCATCCTGAAATGCTCTTTCTCAAGACGAGCGAGATCGCGTCATAGTTAGGTCTCGCAAATCCGCGTTCTACTGCCAGGATCGCTTTGCATTCTGAGGCAAAATAGAAGCGGCCGTTGATCGTTCCATAATTGAATGGCTTGATGCCAAACCGATCTCGAAAAGAGAACAGCGCATCCTGGCTCCGGTCGTAGATGGCAAATGCCCACATCCCATTCAAACGATTGACGGACGCGGGACCCCAAGCAGCGAATGCCTCGACGAGCACTTCCGTGTCGGAACTTGTGCGGAAATGGACACCTTGGGCCTTCAACTCGTCTCGCAATTCCACGAAATTAAAGACCTCGCCGTTGAAAACGACCACGTATCGCCGATCACCGCTATAAAAGGGCTGATTGCTCTGTTCGCTCAAATCCAGGATCGACAAACGCGTATGGCCAAGACCAAGGTGGCGATGCACAAACGAGCCCAGAGCATCGGGCCCCCGATGTTGAAGCGTTTGAATCATGGACTCGACCGCCGCTGCATCGATTTCGGATCGGTTGAGATCGAAGATTCCTGCGATTCCGCACATGAACGTCGCCAGTCTGTCTGGAGATGAATTCCACCATCGCCGGTGACGATAGGTCCTACCGGGGCTGCGGCGATGCAAAGCGAACGGCAATTCACCTAGCGGGGCCGATCCCTATGTATTGGAACCAGCAACAAACCTCAATCAATCTAAGGACCACGGTTTGCGCGAACACCTCTAATTGCCGCGTACAATTTCTACAAGCCGATTTGAAGTCTTGACTTTTGATTGGCGTGCAATCTGATACATATCATCTCCAAGAACAGCATTTTGAAGCCACTCATCTAATTTGGGAAATTGCCACATTATCGAGTCCTGACAATCCAACACATATTTGTCCATGTTATAGCTACGCAATGATCCAATAAGCTTACGGTGTTTGCTCTTGTCGGTCAGAGCAATACCGATAGAACGCACTGCATAAGCAAACAATACACAATGGAGCCGATTGCTAATTATCATATTTTGTGCCGTATACAGGTCTAGGGCTACGTCTGGCGTCATTAGTTCATCAATAAGCGTTACGTTGCCAAGGTCTCTTGTCTTCTTATACAATTCGCGCATGAAATACCTGTCTTCTGCTGATTGATAAGTTAACCTGACATCAAACGCGTCCCCGTAGCGTTTGATAATCGAGTAAGTCATGTTGAACGATCTGATGCTATAATATTGGCACTTGCTTCACCTGACTCGCACTCGGGGATCGTTTCACGCAGACTGAACAAAATGGACTTGTTCCTTAAAAGCCGGTCCTGGTCGGGCGATCTCGCCAGCGTATTCAAAAAGAACACATCTGGCAGATACTCCGATCTGATTTTCCAGGTGGCAAACGCATCGGCAACTTGCCTATCACGAATGCCATAGAGTGAAAAGATACCCCCCAGACATTTCTCAGTCATGCGCATAATCCAACCGACGTCAGCGTAGATCCCAAGATGTGTTTGGCATCAAGATTCGATATCCGCGGATATAAATCGCTGTATAAACAATTAGTATCGGTATGCGATTCTTCAGGTAAATCAGGATATTGTCAGCCTTCCACATGCCCGGGTAATGGCAGATATAGTCATATTTTTTGACAAGCAATAGGAAGACAAAGCCTGATAGACGTACGGGAGATGGAGGATTCGCCATTAGGTTGCGAAGACTGCGCTCGGTAAGACCGAACATTCTCCATTCTTCTTCACGAAAAGGTGCGCCGATCAACATGGACCTCTCCAAGTCGCTGCAAGACACTTAGCAGCCCTCGATTAAGCATGACATCGCCGAGATTGCCCGACTCGTTTCCGGCAAGGAAGAAAATTTGTTTAGCTGCCATCTGGGCCTGCCCCCCATTTTCTGATCTCACTCAGTATGAGAGTCCGGGTTAGGTAGTAATTAAAGCCAAATACTGTTTGGTCTGCTGATGGAGCGAAGGTTGCGCGGCGACCGTAGCGGAATCGGCACGAGTTATTGTCAAAAGTTAAAGTCGTGTTCTTGAATAAATGAAAAAGGTGGCGCATCCTGCTGATGTACATCACTACCTCAGCGGCCCAAATTGGGCACAAGGATACGCCATGAACCAGATTAAGACAGACCGACACGGGGTGCCAGTAGGCCAACGAGTCGATGCCGAAGTTATTTCTTTTCGTGCTCAGTTTGATGAAAGGAGTCCGCTTGACGATCTGGTCCGTGAAGGAGCTCGACGCATGCTGCAGTCCGCGATCGACGCCGAAGTCGAATCCTTCATCGCCCAACACGCGAATCGTCGAGATGACCAGGGGAAGCGACTGGTGGTCAAGAACGGAAGCCTACCTGAGCGAGAGATCCTGACCGGTGCAGGAGCGATTCCCGTCAAACAAGGTCGAGTTCGCGACAACACGCAAGATCCTGAGCAGCGAGTCATCTTCACGCCGAGTGTACTCCCCGCGTACCTCCGCAAGACAGAGGCGATCGAAGAGTTGATTCCCTGGCTTTATCTCAAAGGAATTTCTACGGGTGACTTCGCGGAAGCGCTTCAGTCGCTCGTCGGCGAGCGGGCTGCAGGGCTGAGCGCCAACGTGGTGGTTCGTCTTAAAGAGCAATGGTGTGTGGAATACGAGCAGTGGAGTAAGCGAGACCTTTCCGGCAAGCATTACGTTTACGTCTGGGCCGATGGCATCCACGCCAAGGTGCGTTTAGAAGATGATGCCAACAAAAAGCAGTGTTTGCTGGTCTTAATGGGCGCGACCGCTGATGGCCAAAAGGAGCTGATCGCGGTGCTCGATGGCTACCGTGAGAGCGAACAAAGCTGGAGCGAATTGCTGCTTGACCTGAAGCAACGCGGTCTGAAGACAGTTCCGAAGCTCGCAGTCGGCGACGGCGCGTTGGGGTTCTGGGCTGCCCTTCGCAAAGTATTCCCGGAGACAAGAGAGCAACGTTGCTGGGTTCACAAGACGGCCAACGTACTCAACAAAATGCCCAAGAGTGTTCAACCCAAGGCGAAGGCCGGCCTGCACGAGATCTGGCAAGCGGCGACGAAGGTTGATGCCGACAAGGCATTCAATGATTTCTTGGAGAAATACGAAGCCAAGTACCCGCAGGCCTGCGAGTGCTTGAGGAAGGATCGAGAGGTCCTACTGACCTTCTACGACTTCCCCGCAGAGCATTGGGGCCATTTGCGTACGACCAATCCGATCGAGTCGACGTTTGCGACAATTCGTCTTCGTCACCGCAAGACGAAAGGATGCGGAACAAGACGTGCAAGCCTGGCCATGATGTTCAAGCTCGCTCAATCCGCATCCAAGAGATGGAGACGACTCAACTGCCACGAGAAGATCACCCTCGTCATCGAAGGACGTTCCTTTAAAGACGGAATCATGCAGGAAGAAATCGCCGCCTAGATCAGAAACTCAGAACACAACAATTATAATTGACAATTGCTCTTCGCTGGTACAACCCACCGGAACGGGAATCGTAAGTCGCTGCAGATCCACGACTTGCATACCATCGACTTCAGACAGTCGATCCGGTGGTTGGGGGTTCGAGTCCCCTCGGCCTCGCTTAGGAAAACCCCGGGGAACAATTGTTTCCCCGGGGTTTTTTCGTGCGCAGTCGGAAGTGCTGCAACCTGCCGAGTTGTCACAAATTGTCAGCGATTGCTTCGGTTGCACCAACCGTTGGTGCAACCAAAATTTGGCGGTCATCGGTGCCGGTCGCCCGCTGACGACACGCAGCCGTCGGATTTTCACCGATCGGCAAATTGGGCAGTGCGTCCAGATCGCGGCGTGACACATCCAGCAAGCGTGGATCCGTGTAGACATTCATCGTTAAGTCGATCTTGCTGTGCCTCATCGCGGCCTGAGCCGTACGGGTCGACCCAACCCGTTCCGTCAAGCCTGGCCGCAGCGGAAGGCGCGTTCAGGTATTCAAGAACGCCCAACGTCTCGTCAACGATCCAGTTTCCAAGGCGTCTCGATGCTTGTTCTTGCCGCAGCTTGCCACAATTGAGCACCGTAGATCATTCGCATCAGTCGCCTTCGGACCGCACGACGAGCACTTCGGATAGTGTCTGGCAATCCTTAGGCGTGAACTCGCTTCTAATCACGTCGGCAATCTGCCTCAAATTTGGCGCGCTGGAAACACTGCCTATGGCTCTGTCTAGTTGAGACCGAATTCGCAGCGTTTTAGGGTTGCCGACCATCGGAATCTCGATGCGGCCGGCGGCTTCGAACCCGTCCCTACGCCCCATTCCAACTGCCATTCAGAGGCCTCGTAGCGATATTAACGGTCCTTTCAAAGCCATGACACCGATTCAATCCATTTTTATTTTGCCGTGTACACGACCGTAATTAATATTGAGCTTAGGAAGCCTCTTCGAAGCAATGGCGTGCTTTCGCTGGATGCGATTGGCAAAACAGACTCCTTGTCAGCTAGTCAAAATTTCAATCGCCTCTGTTTGCAGAAACGAGGTCTCCGATGAGGCTCACAGCGCAACCCCTTCCCGGTTCGGCATTCCCAGTCCTCGCACAACCTTGCCAGATACCTGCACGACGACCGTCGACGATCGAGCTGAGTCAATGGATTTCTTCGTCGCGTGGATGGATTGAAGAGGAGCTCGATAAATTTGGCGCGCTACTCATTCGCGGTTTTGATGTTAGCCGCGTGGAAGATTTCAGCAGTATCGCCAGTTTGCTGCTCGACGAACTCAAGCCATACGTAGAGGGTCAATCGCCACGGACGAAACTTGACCGGGGAGTTTACACGTCAACGGAGCATCCGGCCAAGTATCGCATAGCGATCCACAACGAACTCTCCTACACCAAACACCCGCCAAAGCGATTGGTTTTTTGCTGTTGCGTGGCCGCCGCCGAGGGCGGTGAAACACCGATCACGGATGGACGCAAAGTGCACCAGGCCATGGACAGGGAATTGCTCAAAAAATTCGAAGCAAAACAGGTCAAGTACGTCAAGAACATGCACGGAAACACCCACGGGCTCGGATGCTCCTGGATGCAGCATTTCGAGACATCTGATCGAGACCAGGTCGAGCATTATCTGCAATGCAATGATTTGGACTTTGAGTGGAAGGCCGATGGGGGCTTGAGGACGATGGCCATCCGACCGGCCACCGTGACTCACGAAAGAACGGGAGAGAAAGTCTGGTTCAATCAGGCGAACCTCTGGCATGTGTCGAATCTGGGAACAAATCGAGCCCGACAATTGGTGGAAACGTGCGGTGAAGAAAATTTGCCAACCCACGCCTTTTTCGGAGACGGTTCACCCATTTCCGATGACGAACTGGACGCCGTGAGCGAAACGCTTTGGGATCAGGCTGTCAGTTTTCGCTGGCAGGTAGGTGATGTACTGCTGGTCGACAACGTCCTCGTTGGCCACGGCCGGAATGCTTTCCTTGGAGACCGTAAAATCCTCGTGGCAATGAACTAGCTGGTGCGGATTAACCAAAAGCGTAGCGGCAATTCGCCCATTGAAGACTGCCATACCAGCGTGGCACATGCTACACGTCGGTGCGCCTCGCACGAGCGTCGAGCTCAGGAATCCGTCGTAACTGACGTCGAGCATGCGGGGATCAATCGCACTGGATCCATCAACAACTCTCGCAGCATGCCCACGAAACCGGCGATATGCCTCGTGTCGACGATCCGGTGATCGGCACGTACAAACAAAGGTGCAACCCTGCGCACAACCGGTTCGCCGTTTTCGGCAACGACCCGATCCGAGGCCGGCCCCATCGTCACGTTCACCAGGCATGAATTCAAGGGGAGACAGCTGGGGACGAACGTGGACATCGGGGGTCCGTTCGGATAGGAAATGTAATTCACCATCGCTGTCGCGCCGTTAGCAACATGCAGATAGGGAATATCCGGAATTCGGAAGTGGTTCACCAACGCGAAAGCCCAGCCAGCTAACTTGTGCAACAGTGACAACCAAATCACGTACCGACGAATCGAATCGCCCTCATCCCGCTGGGCAAGGTCAGTCTTGTCGCACGCTTCTTCCCACATTCGCTTCACGATGTCGGGTAACGTCATCCGCTCCATCGAGCGCAAAAACACATAATCGATTTCGCCGGTGCGTGTCTGCAAGATGGGCATCACTAGGTTGATGCCTGTTACGCGCAACAGCTCGTCGTCCGACGATCCGACGGTTGAACTCGGGATGGGCCCGGATTACTTCGGTTACCGCCAGCAGCAAGATGTGGGCCGGCGACACCAGCAGGTTCAAGGCTTTTTGCTGTTGGGCAATGAAGGAATTCAGATTGTCCACGCAGAAACTGGTGCCCCATTGGACCATCGGGTCATACGGCGTCTTGCACGTCGACATGAAGATGGTGTTTACCGTCCCGAGCTCGGTCAGTGGAACGCGTTCCGATTCGGTGGGCCAATGCACAGTTCTTTCCCAACTCTTGAGGGTTGATTCGGCGGGGTTTCGTCCCACGTCGTTTTCATGGGCACCATCGGACGATCAAAACCGTAACGATGGCGAGGTGCCGATTTGTCGGTCCCGACCTCGCACGCACTTCGAGCGGCGATGGCAGCACCAAACAACGTGTATTTTCAGGACGCCGATTGGTTTCGAACAATGGTCTCTACGATAGACGTGATTGTTTGAAAGTTTTTCGGCGTCAACTCATTGACTGCTAAGCGCACCCCGTAGGCGGATTGGATTGCCGCCACGAGGTCCATCATCGTCAGTGAATCGATGACCCCTGCATCAATCAGGTCGGTCGATTCCGTCAACGACGCATTCCCGGTGAGCTGACGAATAACGTCGGTCAGGTGGGTTGTTGCTTCTTTCTCGTCCATCAAGGTCCTCTTATTCTTTCGCATATGCGGATGTGTTCGCCGCGCGGAGCACCAGCGCAGCACGATCGATTTTCAAATTGTCGGTTCGCGGAAAGTCATCGACGAATTCAATATGATCAGGAACTTTATGCCGCGGCAGCTGCTGGCGGCATTCGGCCAACAGGCCGGCGACATCGAATTCGCATGCGGAGCCTGGCCGCACGAATACCGCCAGTCTTGTGCCGAAGCCTGGCCGCTCATAGGCGACCGCGACGGCCTGAAGTGCCGACGTATGGGTTGTCACGAATTGCTCCAATTCGGCCGGATGAACGCGGTGGCCGGCGATCTTCACCAGTTGGCCGCCGCGACCCTTGATGAATATCCAGCCCGCTTCATCGATGGTCGCCAAATCGCCCGTATGCAACCAGCCACCATGCAACGTGCGGGCGGTCGCCTCCGGATCGCACCAGTACCCCAGCATGATGTTGGGGCCGCGAGCAAGGATCTCACCTGTGTCTCCGGGACGTATGGGCTGGCCCTGACGATCCACGACTTTGAGTTCTACACTCGGTATCGCCTGGCCAACACAATTGGGCAGCTCTCTCAATTTCTCATGCGGAAGGTATGCGAGCCTGGCCGTCGCCTCTGTCTGGCCGTACATAATGATCAGCACCGCCGGTTCGGATTCTGTCGGCCAAAGTTATCGCCGTGGCGCCGATCTAACGCTCCACCGGCAACGGCCAAATCGCGCAGGCTGGGTGAGTCGGTGGTGCCCAACGACGAACGATCCAACAGAAACCGAAAAAACTCCGGTACGCCGGATACACTGGTAATTTGGTGCCGCTGGATCGCCTGCGGAATCGTCTCAGGAAAGGTCATTGAACCATCCAGCACCAATGTCGCCCCCGCCAACATGTGCGACTGCACGACCGAGTTGCCAAACGCATGGTAAAATGGAAGTAAGCACAATGGCCGCTCGGACGCGTCGATGGACAAGTAATTGCTAATCGACTCGGCGTTGCTGGTCAGGTTATCGTGACTGAGCATTACTCCCTTGGGCTCACCCGAGGACCCTGATGTAAAAAAAATCGCCGCCAATCGTTGCCCGCATTCCATGTGACTCGGCGGGGCGACTTCCACTTTCCAACTGCCTGGCCCACAACCAGCTGCTCAAGATTGTCTCCGAATAGCTGGCCACGTTTCTGGACGACGTCTTCGCTGATCAGCAAATGTGATGCGCTGGTAGATTCCAGAATGTACGACAATCGATCATCGTCAATATCTCGGGGCAGCGGAACGACTACAGCATCCGCCAACAACGCACCGAAGAAACTGGCCAGATACGCTGGCGAATTCGGTTGCAGCAATACTACTCGATTGCCCATTGCGAACGTATCATCATCCCGCAAGCGAGCCGCGACCGAGTGCACTGCGGACAGGAACCACCGATAGCTGTATGTGTCTTTTGATGTCACCATCAAAGGCCTCTCGTCGCGGATTTTGGCGACATTCACAACACGCCAGCCAAGGTGCTGGACGGATGGTGACGAGCGGATGGCACTGGGCGAAATATCGCTTGAGCATGACGCGGGGCACGGCGCATGGACCACCGTCGTAGCATAGGCCTGGAAATTCGCTTGCTTCATCGCATCACACCTGATCCTCCAGTCCGTTGACTGAACGTCAACCCACGGGCGGACATGCGTACTTGTGGTGCTTGACACGCTTGCGAGCATCCGTGTCGCGCATCGATCAGCGACGCAACAAATTCTTGCACGTCTGGAGCCGTCGCCATCTTCAGATGAGGATGTTCGCGAAAAGACGCAAATTGCGAGTTACAGCGCACATCAACATTGTGCAGCTGCGTGCAACCCTGGGCCACGACTGGCAAGCCCCGTAGAACCGGGATCCAATCCGTTGCAGGATTCGACTTGAAGATGTTGAAACAGTAATGGACGTTCCCAGGTACGGCGACGCCCATTGTGGACTCGATCAGGATCAGCGTGTCGACGCGTATTCCGGACTGCTCCAGGCGGCGGCAGGCGAGACACGCGGCATCTGCACCGCTGCTATATCCGACAATCGTAATGGGCCCGCAACCAGAATCCTGCTCGATTTTTTGCGAAATGGTGCCAATAGGAAATGATTGATGAACGTGTGCAGAATACCCGCGGTCACGCATCATGTCAGCGAACTTCTCAACGCCCGGCCAGTAGCCCAGGCCACCTCGAATGCAGTGAACCACGGCATTCCTAGGCGGTGGATAGCGCAAGCGCCTCCAGAGGAGTTCAGCAGGCATAGCGTCAACACCAATACTGACAGCAGAACCGTCGGCAGCCGCTGAGCGTGTGCAATCATTACTGGCGCTTCCAGGTCCATGTTACTCTCGGCGGGTGTCGATTAAGAAACCGCAAGGGCACCGAAATCGCTCGCCAAGAAATGCGGTCGATTCCCCTACTCATGCCGACCGGACGCACCAGTAGTTTCGGAAAGAGTATCGACTTTCGTTAAATTCACCATAGTCTCTGCGAATGACCGTTGTGGCCGAACTAATCGTTATTCCTCGCAGTACTGGCACGAATCTCACGGCAATGACGATACTGCCGATGAACAACTCAATTAACAGGAGAACTTGAAAATGCGGTGGGCTGAACAAGACGGCATCCGCTTCGAGATACGATCTCCACTGCAGGTCATCATGAACTCAATCATGAATCCGTTCCGGAACTATCTGATACCGGCGTTCATCCTGAAGGCAGTCTTGCGACGTAGTTCGAGCCCCTTGATCCGCGAGACATTCATTCGACCTGGAAGTTGGCAGTCGATGCGAATCGTTTACGAGAATGCGGAACCAAAAGGAATCATTGATCGCTTGGCCATTCGTGATAACTCGATTTCAATGGCCACCCGGAATCGACGACAGTTGGTAACAGCCATCCTCACCAGGATTATTAGCTCGCTCAAGGACACCAGGAATATCCAGATACTGGGTGTCGGCTCGGGACCCGGCGTGCAGATTCAGGATGCCATTTGCCAAGCGTCCGCAGCTCACAAAGTCACCGCATATCTAGTCGACCTTGATGCCGATGCGGTCCCCTATGGCCGCCAGTTAGCCGACGAGAGAGGATTGGGCAATGTTGTTCATTTTCTCAGCTGCGATGCGCGCGAGATTGAAACCGTACTACCAGATTTTCACCCGCACGTAGTCAAGATTGTTGGGCTGTTGGAGTACCTGACCGACGAACAGGCGTTACAGCTGCTCACAAAAATGCACACGGTGATGGCTACGGGCGGAACGCTCGTGACCCATGGCATGGTGGACCGTTATGGCGTCTCCCCGTTTTTCGAGCGTACTTTTGGATTGAGACATTGGAAACGATCCGGCGAGGAAATCGACGCGTTGCTTAGACGGGCTGGATTCAGCAAGATTGCGTCCGCCGAGACGCCGATGCGGATTTATCCCATCCGAATGGCAACCAAATAGTGGTGACTCCCATTCGGGAACAAGTGGTTGGTGAAGTTCTTCGTGCGGCGAACACAACTTCAGCCTGTCCGCAATTGGCGGTGATGGGCGAAATTGTGTCAGGATTCCTTGAAGCAATTGATGACCGCCTTGGCCAACCTAGGACGCGTCGGCAGCCGTCGAGATGACATATTCGCGTTGCCTTACCAATGCCACGGACAACACCAAAAGCACGACAATGTAGGCCAACAGGATGGCCACGTGCTGCCATGCTGGCGCCGGGCTAAAGAGTTCGAAGGGACCGGTATCGGCCGCTCCGCTGGTATCAATGCCGCACCAGTGGACGAACAACGCTCGCAAGCGGTACTGGATGGTCAGCTTGTTTATCAGCGCGGGCACAAAACTGGCCACCAATTCGAAGATCAGCGTGTAGGCAACTGAAACCACCATGGCCCGTTTCGTGAACAACGTTCCGATCGCCAGGTAGATCGCCGAGTAGGCAGGTACCGCCAGCAGGCTCAGGCGGATGATCGCATTCAAGATACGAAGCGTCGAATCCGATTCGGTTACCTGGGTTCCTGCCTGGTGAATCAGAAACAGCGACACGGTGGCACCGAACAGTGTTGCCGGCACAACCCACGTGATGGCTGCCAGGTACTTGCCCAGCAGTACCGCGTCACGACCATGTGGCCGTACCGCCAGGTAAGTCCAGCTCTGCCGTTCAAGCTCGGCCGAAACCGCTGGTGCGGTCCACAAGAAAGTCCCCAACATGCTGATCAACATCGGGATCAGGACAAACAGAAAGCCGGCCCACAGGTCAGTGGGCAGTTTCATCATGATTTCTTCGCCGGAAATCTCTTCACCCGCCTTCTGGATGATCAAGATCATCGAAACGACGAGTACCGGAAAGAAAGCCAGGAGGCACCACCAGGCAACGCGTGGAGGCGTCATCGCGCGGCGCAACTCAAACTCAAAAACGGCCATCACGTTGTTCAACCAGGAACGGCTCATATCTCCCCCCGATGAATCCGCAATAACGTGTTGAACAACTCTTGCAACGATTCGTCGGCCGAGCGGACCTCGTCGATCTGGATGCCATGAGCGGCCACCCAACCGGGTAATTCGGATAACAACTGTCCGGGATGCCGTGTCGACACGTGGATCGTATCGGTCTCGAAGCGTAACGAATCGGACAACCGCAGTTCGACGATCAGCCGGCCCAGCAACTGCACGTCACTGGCTCGGATCGTTAGCTCATTGGGCAAGTCGACCAGCATCGCATTCACTTCTTCGGCGGTGCCCGACGCCAACAGGCGTCCGCCGCAGATCAGCAGGAACGAGCGTGTGATCGATTCGACTTCGTGCAGGATGTGGCTGGCCAACAGCAGGCTCTTGCCCTGCTCGATCCAGTTTCGCATCGCCACGCTCATTTCATGCCGGCCAATGGGATCGAGCCCACTGAATGGCTCGTCGAGGATCAAAAAATCCGGATCGTGAGCGATCGCCTGAGCCAGCTTCGTCCGCTGCCGCATGCCACGAGAATATCCGGAAATCGGCCGGTGCATGGCTTCGCTCATGCCGACCATATCCAGCGCCGCCAGCGTCGCTCGATTGGCACTTGAACGATTCATGCCTTGCAGACGCTGCAGGTATTGCACCCATTCGAAGCCGGTGATGCCAGCGTACAGACCTTCACTGCTGGGACAGAAACCCAACTGGCGATAAAGGGCGTTGTTGTTCTGGGGACAACTGCCGAATACCCTCACGGTGCCGATCGTCGGTCGCAATTGCCCCATGATCAAATTCAACAGAGTGGATTTTCCCGACCCATTCGGTCCCAACAATCCGTAAGCCCCCGGCGGCAATTGCAGCGTGACGTCATTAACGCCAATCACGTTGCCGTACAGCTTGGTGACGTTTTGCAGATCGAGCATCAAGTCAGGCATGTTCAGGCTCTCATTGGTGCCATGACGCGGCGGAACAGGACCAGCAGCGATACGACGGTGATTGCGACCAGCATCAGCGCTGAAAGCTTGATCTGGTCAAACTCGACGAATCCAAACACCCAGCTCTGAACGCGGCCGAGCGTATGGTACAGCGAGCATAGCGCCCACGGGCTCGCCTCGGCGAAGGGCTGCCCATTGCTGGCTGCATCCTGAAAAGCTTCCACAGCCGAAAGCACGCCAAACGACACCCAGCCCAGCACCCAAATGGCGAACCAAGCGAAAGCGGCATAACGACTCTCTTGCGTCAACGAAGAAATGCACAATGCCAGGGATCCGGTCGGAATCGACAACACGGCCGTGGCAGCAACCATGCGCAGCGGCAAATCCCAGGTCGAAGCAACGACACTCAGTTCGGGGGAGAGCAACACACCGCAGACATACAGAATCAGCGCGGGAATCAGTGAGATCATGGCCAGGTAAGCAAGGATCGTACACAGTTTGCCCGCAACGTATTCAAAGCGACCTATCGGCCGCGAAAAGTACAACAGGAATGCCCTGGAGCGGATGTCCTGCGAGATCAATGGCGGAGCGATCAATCCCACCAACAGGGCCATCATCACGCCCTGAGAGTTCCGGAAAAACGAATGTAATAGCCATGCCCAGACACCGTGGCGTGCCTGCTGCGGATCGTCCGATTGCATCAATTCCAGGACCGATTCCAGCCGCGGGCTGTCAATCGCCGATTCGAGGAAGGGTGTCAACGGTTCGACCAGTCCCGGGTACTCGATCGACTTTTCATACAGGAAAAATCCGATCGCGAACCAGGCGGCCGGCAACCAGGCAAAAAGCAGCATGCGTCTCAACCAGCGACTGTTCCATGCACGCCGAATACCGAATCTGCGCGATCACATCAATTCGCTTCCAAGACGGCGTCAGTTGGCCATCCCATTTTCGATAACCAAGGCTGTTAACTGCCATCCGGATGCTCCTGAACAGCCTGCAGGAAAATATCCTCCAGAGAATTACGCGATGGGGACAGCGATCGAACGGTGACCTGAATCTCGTGGGCCAATCGCCATACCGTATTGGTCAATTCAGGAACGGCCCCGCGAACCACAATCGTTCCATCCGATTGCAAATCACTCTCCAGCCCCTCTTTCGTCAACGCCGCGGTAAATGCCGCCCTGTCGCCCAGTACGCGAACTTTGACCGCAGGCTCGGTCGGACGACTCAAATCGGCCAATTGTTCCGCGACGCGAACCTGGCCGCGCGACATTATGATCACCGAATCGCTCACTGCCTGAACATCCGGAAGAATGTGTGTGCAAATCAACACTGTCTTGCCGTGTTGCTTCGCCAGACGTTCGATACGACGCAACATGATCTCCCGCTCTTCCGGGTCCAGGCCCGAGGTCGGCTCATCCAGAATCAACAGCGGCGGGTCATGGACAATCGCCTGAGCGAACCTCAGCTTCTGGCGCATCCCGGTCGAATAGGTCTCAACGGCGCGATAGCGTTCCTGAGCCAAACCACAGTAGTCCAATATTTCGTGAGCACGCCGAAGACTCTCGATTCCGGGCAAGCCGGACAGTTGAGCCGTGAATTGCACCGATTCGACGCCCGTCAGGCCAAACAGAAAACAGTCGTCTTCCGGCATGTAGCCGACCTTGGCTCGGATCTCCTGGGCTTGGCGATTGATCTCCAAACCGAGGATTTGGCCTGACCCGCTGGTGGGTCTCAACAGACCCAACAGGATCTTGATCAGCGTACTCTTGCCAGCACCATTCGGCCCTAACAGACCGGTAACCCCCGGCTCGACCGACAGCGACACGTCCGACAACGCTTGAAAGCTGCCAAATCGCTTGGAAATCGCATCAAGTTCAATCAGAGCGGGCAAGTGATTCTTTCGCGGCGGCTGGCAGGCAATCGGTCGACAAACGCGGGAAAGGCCGCTGTCGAGTCTTCGCTCGCTGCCGGCCATCCTTGAAACAAATCTAACCGTTTCGCAAGCGGATGTCGCAGGCCTGACTGGGTCATGTTCCGACCAATCATGCTAACCGGAACGCGACCCACACGCATTCGCCGGGAATTTGGCCTGTTCGTACCGATCTTGACGCCCTAGGGATCTTTACGACCTAAACCTTAATGGCACAAATCGCTGCCATAAAACCATACCCAAACCGAGAAACACCTGATGACGAACGAGCACGAAACTGTGGATTCCCAAATCGAATCACCGGCACGCTACTTGGCACTGGCACCGTGGGTTTTCGGGGCTTTTGTTTTTCTGTTCGCCAACCTCGTGCTGATCAGCTACTAGCGCGAAACGCAAGGACGCTTGGTGAGCGGCAGTTGGCAAAGTCTGGTTGATGGCACCTCGTGTGTTCTCGGATGCGCGAAACACCACCACAGTCATTTCCCATGTGATCCAGGTAAGTCACGGCAGTTCAAGCGGCCTCGACAGGTCGCTCGGTCCCGACCAGAGACAACTGTGGTCGAATCGATGTCATGAGTGGGCCTCGACGATCCCGTGCGATCATGCACGGACCCTCTAAATGATGCTTCACCCGGTGATTAACTCCCGCCGGTGATCCTTGGCACACCCTGTGCTTCTATCCTTCACGACGCTGATGGATGCAGGGGAGCTTCCATCCGCCAGGAATCCCCCCTCCCCGATCCAAGCGAAAGGGATCCAGATGACACGATTGATCACGGCAATTACTATTGCGATGTTCCTGTCCATCAACATTGAAGACGCGGATGCGGGCCACGATCAGTTCCAGGGAGCCAGCAAGGCTCGGCTGAATCACGCTGCCAGAACCGCAGCCAACAACCCGGCGCTGTCGCTGGTGGCTCAATACGGCGGACGTAGCTGCGGAGGCGGAGGGCACCACTACCGTGGCGGTTACCGCAACAGCTACTACGGCGGTAACAGCATTTATCGTGGCTACAACAACGTTGGCTACAACCGCAGTTTCTACGGCGGAAATGGCGGCTATGGGAATGCCTACGGTGCCAACTACTTCAATGTCGCACGACCGGTTAACGGCAGAAACTGTGGCTACCGGGGCGGCAACGGTGGATATGGCTACGGGAGCGGCATCGGACTGTCGATCGGCTGGTAAAGCCATCGATCGCGCGACGATCCTCAAGACATCGCTCCTACCTACTAATCAAGAACGCCTCCAAGAGGCCGGTCGACACCGTCACGGGTGTCGGCCTTTTTTCGTGGTTACTTCTCGCCGGCAACCGCTTCCGCAACGTTGTGCGTGTGGTCGGTGATGCGCGAGTAAGCATTCAACGAGGCCAGGTAGGCAACACTCAGCTGCGGCGTCATCGTACCTTCGGACAATTTGTCCAGATGCATTTTCCGCTGCTGTTTAATCTCTTTCCGAATTCGTTTTGATGCCGGTTCGGAATGGATCAACGCATTGCGATTCCCTTGCTCCAGCGCCTGTATTAATCTCACGCAAGTACTCGAGAATTTCCGCATTCAACTTCGAGAGAGAGGACCGCTGATCTTCTGTGAAACGCTGCCCACTCTTCCGCAACTTGCGGTCGAAGTTGTCCAGGTTGACCACATAGTCGCTAATCGATTCGTATTCGTGAGCCATCCGCAACTGCAGCCGCGCTTCGTCCGCGGCGCTATGCGGAATATTGCTCGACAGGAGGTTCGTAATGTACTCTGCCAACTCGTCGTGCACCGCATCCAATACCTGCTCGCGTCGTTTGAGCCGATTGCCGAGTGCTCGATCAGGTTCCTGTTGTTCCCGCAATTCATCCAGCCAGTCCAGCATTTTTGCGCAGCCCACACCCATCCGATGAACTTCGTGACGCGACTGTTCGATTGCCAGCAGCGGAGTCTCCAGCATTCGAACGTCCAGATCGGACAGGCGCGGCTTTTCCTTGAACTCCCGCGCTGGAACTACGGCCTCGAGGAATCGAACGAGCATCGGTGCGAACGGCAGGAACAACAGCGTGTTGGCAATATTAAAGACGCTGTGCGTGGCTGCGATGGCAGCTGTCGTGTCAGGATACGTGGTCTTCCCGTTGACCACGACCGCCCTGCTGACATCACTGATATGGAAGACGACATTGACCAACCATTCAATCACGCCGATATACCAGGAGAAGATGAACGTAATCCAGGCGACGCCAACCAGATTGAAAATCACGTGAAAATACGCCGCGCGGCGAGCATTGGTCGTGGCACCCAGTGATGCCAGCAAGGCCGTGATCGTCGTGCCAATGTTCTCACCCAGCACGAGAGCCGCAGCCGTCGGATAACTGATGATGCCCTGGGAGGCCAACGAGATCGTAATGCCCAGGGTCGCCGACGAAGACTGGACAAGCGTCGTCATGATGCAACCAACCAGTGCGCATTTGAGCACGCCGAAGTAACTGTCGGCCTGGAAGGCTTGGAACCAGCTTTCAAAGTCAGGAGTCTCTTTGATGATGCTGCAGGCATCCTTCATCAGCTCCAGTCCAAAGAACACCATCCCCACGCCCATCATCGCCATCGCCCAATAGCGATAGCGATCGCCGCGTGAGAAAAGGTAAACGAAGGCGGAAAAACCAAGCAGCGGCAAACCATACTTGCCGATTTTCAGCACCAGGATCCAGCCGGTGATTGTGGTGCCAATATTGGCTCCCATGATGACGCCCACTGCCTGGGCAAGCTCCATCAAGCCGCTGTTTACAAAACCAACAACCATCACGGTGGTGATCGAGCTGGACTGCACGACACAGGTGACGACCACGCCCACGATCGCCGCCAGGAAGCGATTGCTCGTCGCCGCCGCGATCATGCTGCGAAGGCTGCTGCCGGCGACGGCCTGCATGCCCTCGGACATGTTCTTCATGCCCAGGAGAAAGATGCCCAATCCACCAACGAGTTCAAAGGTGAGCTGAATAAGCGATGAATTATCCAAGGTAATCCTGAACTCCTGACAGGTTTCTTCGCCACGCGGATAAAGCGGTCGCTGGTGATAATCTGGGCGAGCCGGATCATATCACCATTCCAGTGACGTCACGACGCCCTTACCGACGTAGATTCGGCCGAAGATCGGCGTTTCGCTTGCTCGAACCGATTGTGAAGAAAACTTAACGATCAGACTGCGGGTAACTGGACCCAAAGCAGACGCTACACGTCCCAACGGGTTGGCGATTGGGCAATCCGGAGTACACTCGTCGTCTGCAAAAACAGGGCAAGACTCGGATGCGGACCACTTCGGCCGCTGGAATTTCAATGTCGACGCGGGATCAGGACTCGGATGGCTCGTTCAAAAACCAAAAAGAAAAATAAGAAAACTGCAAAGAAGGCGAATCCCAGCGTGCCCACGATCGCTGACTTGGCCGACAAGTTTGTCTGTTATCAGAAGTCAGTGCAGTCGCCGGATCATGAAGTTGAGTTTTTCGAACGGGCATTTCGCGACGCGTATCGTCGCCGACCGTTCACGCTTCGAGAAGACTTCTGTGGCACTTTTTCCGTCTGCTGCGAATGGGTCAAATCACGGAAAAAACGCACCGCGATCGGTGTCGATTTGTGTGAGGAAACCTTGCAATGGGGTCGCGAGCACAATCTCAGTCAACTGTCGGCTCATGAAAAAGCCCGCGTCACGCTCTATCCGCAGGATGTTCGCGAGCGTAACGAGCCGCGGGTCGACGTGTTGGCAGCCGCAGAACTTTTCGTTCTGGATTTTCAAAACCCGCAACGAGGTAATCGAGTATTTCAAGACGGCTCGAGCCAATCTCAAGCCCGAAGGCATCATGGTCATGGACATGATGGGCGGCGGAGAATGTTACGAAGTCGGCCAGATCGACAAACGAAAGATCGGCAAAGGCAAAGCGGCTTTCCAGTACCAATGGGAGCAGGCCGAGTACAATCCGGTGAACCACGACTGCAGTTTCTACATCAACTTCAAGTTCCAGGACGGCAGCAAACTGAACCGCGCCTTCGAGTACCACTGGCGATTCTGGACGTTGCCCGAAGTTCGTGAGATGCTGGAAGAGGCCGGATTCAGCAAAAGCCACGTCTATTGGGAACTCGAGGACGCCGACGGCGAAGACACGGGCGAGTGGGAATGCCGCGAAGAATCGCCCAGTATCCCCTGCTGGGTCTGCTATATCGTCGCCGTAAAATAAAGTCCCCATCTCGCCTGCTTCGGACGACCGCCCGCTCAGCCGACGCACTCCCTGAGTCGCAAACCCATAGCCTCGTAGCATCCCCGGAAACCCAAAGCGTCAGCGAGGGACCTCTCTGTAGCTTCTTTCACCACAGCTTGGAGCCATCCAGACGGCAAAGCGTCCGTTAGGGACGCGATAGCCTCGAGAATCGGCGTTAGAATACCTGACTCTCATGGATACGTCGCTCAGCCGTTCCAGGCTGAGATGAAATAACCAACGCTCTCAGCAACCGCTGCTGTCGGCTGCATTACAAGGAGCATCGATTGTCGGACAAGAAATTGAAAATGGCTTATGTAGCCGAGCGAGAACAATCTGCGCAACGTTGGTCGATATTTCCATGACCGCGGTTGGTCGGTTGGGACGAGCAGCAATTACAGCATCGTGGTCTCGCGCGATCCAGTCGTCTTGTTGATCACGGCCAGTGGCAAGGACAAAGGGCACCTGGGCAAACGCGACTTTGCCGTAATCGATGGCAAAGGAAATCCGATCGACAACAAGCAACCTCGCTCGTCGGCAGAAGCGATGCTGCACGTGGCACTGGCCAAGCAACGCCAGGCAGGCAGCGTGCTGCATACACATTCGATTTGGAGCACGCTGTTGTCCGACCTGTTCTTCGACGCAGGACAAATCGAGTTCAGTGGCTACGAAATGCTGAAGGGACTCGAAGGCAACGAGACGCACGAGACCACGGCCGTCGTCAAAATCTACGACAACACACAGGACATCCCGGCGCTGGCCGAACAGGTCACCCAGGACCTGGCTGCCGATGCCCCGGGCCTGCAATACGGTTTCCTCCTGCGTGGCCATGGCCTCTACACCTGGGGCAACAATCTGTTCGCCGCCAAACGGCACATGGAGGTGCTCGAATTCCTGATGGAAATGACCGGTCGGAAACTGTCGTTGCAACCGGCCGAAATTACGCCGCATTAGCCAACGTCGGGAACATCCGCCGCGTCGACGCTCGACTGCCGGCATGTTAAAAACACAACTCCAAACAAAGGTCAACCATCCAAGGACCATTTCATGGCCACCGTGAACCTCCCTGTCGAAAACAAGACCTACACCGACCCGAATGAAATCCGAGCATTCCTGGCTCCGTTCGGCATCTGGTACGAGAAGTGGGAGGTCGCCGGTCGCATCGGCTCGGACGCCACGAACGAAGAAATTCTGGCTGCGTACGCTCCCGAAATTGAACGGCTCAAGCAGGAGTGCGGCTTCGTCACGGCCGACATCATTAATGTCACGGCCGAGACGCCCAACCTCGACGCGATGCTGAACAAGTTCAACAAGGAACACACCCACGACGAGGATGAAGTCCGCTTCACCGTGAAGGGGCGCGGAGTCTTCCACATTCACCCCAGCGGCGGCCCGGTCTTCTCAGTGACCGTGGAAAGCGGAGACCTGATCAACGTGCCGGCCGGCACGCGGCACTGGTTCGACCTCTGCGACGACCGCAACATCCGCTGCATCCGGCTGTTCGAAGACATCTCCGGCTGGACACCGCATTACGTGGAAGATGCCGTCCACGAAGCCTACGCGCCCGTCTGCTGGGGGCCAAGCTACATTCCGCAACAGGAATCGGGCGGCGACGATTCGGTCGTGAAACTGTAAATAGTCGCCTTTCGCAGAGCGAAAGTATCGCAAACCGGTTTCGTTACCGCCCTCGCTGCCGCCCCGCTGATTCGCGGCTGACATCAGCTCCCGTGTTTTGAGTCCAAAATCCAATAGGCAGATTCGATCGACATACCCGGATTACTTCTTAGATACGCTACTTTCGCGGAGCGAAAGGCGACTATCGGCGGAGTCCAGACATGCTTGGAAATTTGTTTGACCCTGCGGCTGAACTTTCGATTGACGAGCATTTCCGTCCGCACTGGTCACAGGCGGGTGCTATCGTCTTCATCACCTTTCGAACACACGACTCGATTCCCCGCGAAGTCATCCAGCGATGGGAACATTCCAAACAGGAATGGCTCCGACGTCGCGGGATTCAGGGGCATTGGTCGACGGTCGTCCCAGATTTGGATGACGAGCAACGAAGACAATTTGCAAAGGACTTCAATCGAGTTCGAGAAGCCTTCCTTGACACATGCCACGGTGCCTGTGTGCTCAGACGTCCCCACTTGGCGAAACTCGTTGCGGAAGTCGCTGCTGTTTTTCGACGGGACGCGATACCGCATGGGCGATTTCGTGGTGATGCCCAACCATGTGCATTTGCTGGCATCGTTCGCTACGGAAGAAACGATGAAGACGCAGTGTGCTTCATGGCTGCATTTCACCGCCGTACGAATCAACCGAACCTTGGGTCAGCAAGGTAAATTCTGGCAGCAGGAGCCCTTCGATCACCTGGTTCGCAGCCAGATGCAGTTCGACTATCTGCGAAAATACATCGCCAGGAACCCCGTGAAAGCCGGCTTGAAACCCAACGAATTTTACTACCGTCGCTACGACGGATAGTCGCCTTTCGCTCCGCGAAAGTAGCGAGAACTGCCAGCCGACTCGACAACTCGATTCCGATTCGCATCACCTTCTCAGTCGTCTTGCTTTAGCAACTTCACCACTCCCTCCCCTCAAAACCCACCTCGAGTCGACCGACTATTCCTGTCTTCCTGCCTTCCTCATAATGAATCCGTCATTCCGCACAGCAGCGTGCAGCGGCACCACTCGTCACGCCACTCAGAAGTCCAACAAAAACTGTCACAACGTGTTCCCGAACGTCACGCTACTTTCGCGGAGCGAAAGGCGACTATGATCCAATTCCAGAACATCCGCGGTATCCTGCTCGACATTGAAGGCACGACTTCATCGATCAGCTTTGTGTACGACGAGATGTTCCCTTTCGTCCGTCGCGAGCTGGACTCGTTCCTCGACGCGCATTGGGCCGACTCCGACGTCCAGTCGGCCTGTCGGCAAATCGGTTTCGGACGCTGACGAAGCATCCAGTTGCAGCTCGATCCAGCGTCGATTCGCAGCGAAGTCGTCCGCTTGATGGACAACGACGTCAAGGCAACCGGTCTGAAAAGTCTCCAGGGACTGATCTGGAAATCGGGATTCGAGAGCGGCGAGCTGGTTGCTCATGTGTACGACGACGTTGTTCCGGCGCTGAAGAGAGTGGAAAGCCGCCGGAATCGACATTCGTGATCTACTCATCAGGCAGCATCGCGGCGCAGAAACTGTTTTTTGGGCACACCGCGCATGGCAGCTTATTAGAATTTTTCTCCGGCCATTACGACACGACGACCGGTCCGAAGCAGGATCCGAACAGCTACCGGCAAATCGCCTCAGAGTTTCATTTCGAGCCGGATTCGCTGCTGTTTCTCAGTGATGTTGAGGCGGAGATCGCCGCTGCCCGATCGGCCGGATGGCATACCTGCCTCACCATCCGGCCCGGAAACAGACCCATTGCCAAGGATTTCGCTCCAATAATTCATAGTTTTTCTGCGATCAAAGTGGGGTAAATGAAGAATCTGAGAATCCTGCTGACAAGGTTTAGACAGCGGCCATACATGCGGCTACCATAACTAATTGAGGGGTTCCGCTTTGACGGGGCAATGTTGTTAGATTTTACTATCAACCGAATTACTTTTTTACTTGTGGAGCGTGCTAATGTCTAAAAACAGATTGATACTTCTTGTGGCGATTGTCTTCGCCGTTACCAGTACCTCGGGTACTGTTCAGGCTGGAGGATTGTCAGTTGGCGACTTGGTGATCACCGAATTCTTCGCTAACCCTTCTGGCAACGATGGTGAGGAATCAGAATTCTTTGAGATCTACAACACAACCGCCAATCCAATTGACTTGAATGGCCTCACGTTCACCGAGGATGACGGTGATAACGAGGCATTTACGGTGATCACGAGTGTACTCGTGGGCCCCGGGGATTTCGCTGTCTGGCGCCCACGACTGCCCCTACCTTCGGCTTCACCGTCGATGTCAACTGGACGGATCCGGCTGTCGCTACGCTCGCTGATCCGCCTGGGTTTTTCGCGATCGGCAACAGCGGCGATGAAATCGAAATCTTCGATGGTGCCACGGAGGTCTTCAGTTTGGTCTACGCCAACGGTGACCCGTCTGGCAGTGGCGTTTCGCAAGAGCTCAGCAATATCGCTCTGGGCCTCGGCGGAGCTGCAGCAAGCCCAGGTGACTATGTCGACGCGACAGACCCGCTGCCAGCTGGTTCCATGACCGACTTCGCCTCGCCCGGTTTCGCCGGCAACACAGTAGTTCCAGAGCCAGTCAGCGCAATTCTGCTCTTGGCAGGACTCATGGGCATCAGTGCCATCCGCCGCAAGTAGTTCTTGCCACAAGCGTAACTAATTTCATCAATCGCCCGCCACCAGTCTTTGGTGGTGGGTTTTTTTGTGATGATTCGAAATCACGCTTGGTTACTGAGAAGCTCTTGTGGGAACACATCTCGTTCGTCCGAGGCCGGTGGACGGTTCAGCGAAACTTACAATTGGCGACGAAATCCCAAGAGTGCGAATCCTGCGACGGCAAACAGTGACAGGGCACGCGGCTCGGGAACCGTCTCAACACAACCAATCCGAAACGACTCCCATTTGTCGTCCGCGAGTGCGATGTAGTCCCAGGTGAAGGACGAAGTATCGGTCAGCGTGACGTAACCTCGGGATGCACCGGTTGGTCCAAATTCGAAGCCATTGCCAGTAAGCGACAGGGCCGCTGACTCGGTCGGCAGAGCTCCGATTGTGTGTGTATACGTCGATGAGCCGCCGTTCGAGGTGATCCACAGCGACTCGTTTCCGTCCAGACTGCGAACCTCGACGACCAGGTCAAGCACGCTGGTGAAATCAAACGTGAACGAATGCTGGTCGTTGTTGCCTCCCGTTTGAATCGCGTCGATATCAACGCGGTAGTAGCTCTCAGGACTGTGAGCCGGTGTTCCGGTGACGGTCATGTCCACGCTGCCACAAACGTCTTCAAACAACTGTCCATCTCCCGTGACGGCCACAGCGTCCCAACCGGACAGGTCAAACCACTGGATGTCCGCAGCGTTGGCGGGAATAACGAGAAGGCTGGCGACGGTCGCCAGCCACAGAAAAGTCTTGAACATGGGATTACCTCAATTGGTCTTTCGTTGAGCCACGGATGCTCTGCTGTCTTGGTTTTTCTGACTGGCACGGTGAATCGAGGCGACACGCAAAGGCAACGTTCGGCGGTTGAAGGAACTCCAAGCGTAGTCCGCCAATTGCATCGGATTCCACTCGATGCTCGGTTCGAGTCGATCCACATTGTCGAACTCTGGACCTTCACTGGCGTTGTGGACGGTCCGAGTTCACGGCACACTTTCATGCTGCAGTCATAACTCGACACTATTCACAAATTGCGCAGCGAGAAGATGCAAACTCGCGAAGAAAAGCAATCGACGAGCGAATGAAAACAGCTTGGGCGGCTCACGACAGGCTGTAGCGATCCGTCGGCTTCGCGATCGGCGTAATCATCAAATTCGGATCTGGACCGCTTGAGTACGAAGAATCCGATTGGTCCGGATAGAACAAGGACTTTCCGGGAACGCGGCCGGATAGGACGGCAACAGGTAACCGAATTCGCCAGGATTACGAGCGCGCGTTTACCTGAAGTATTGCGACTTCAGCGACGAAAGAAACTGATCGTGGAGACCGTTAACGAACTTGAGCCGCGATAGCGACCGATCGAACGAAATTTCAACCCCGCTAGTTTTGGCTGAAGTTCAGTTCAACCGAGTCTCTCCCGACCGGATTACGAACGAACTTGCGGTAGCACGTCGGGCAGAGGTCGAAGCGTTTCTGCTGATAGACATCATCGCTGACAAAGTCACTTGCGGCGTCTTCAGCACATTCAAGGATCTCTTCGACTTCCATCAGGTGATCGCGGTCGGCTTCATCGTCCGTCGCATCTTCGAAGTCGAGTGCCGCCCGGATTTCTATGCGGACCACGTAACGCAGTTGGTCGGCTGGATCGATCGAGCGTTTGCAACGATCACACGAGAAATGGATCACAACTGTCTCCTTGGCTAGATGCCCTGTTGCGAATGCGCCTGGCTCAACTTTGATTCCACGCACGTCGCGAACCGCGTCCCTTCGAGGAACTCATCCTAATGCTGAGTGAAGAAACAAAGCAAGGCTTTCCAGGTGCTGGCATGAAGATTTCGTGAGTACGATTTTCAGTCGTTCGCGTGGTAGTTTCTAGCACGTGTCTTTGGATTCTCGGGGTTGAGTTCGCTTGTCCGAATTGCCCTCAGGCGTCGATTTCAACGCCCTGCGCACTCCGGCCGGTGATTTGCAAATAACGAAGACTGGATGCACCGGCCATGCTGTACTAGAATTGAACAGAGACGCGGCCGCGGGCCCCGGTCGAAAAATCGGCGGCACTGCTCAACCCATCCGCTTGGGTGGGAACGTAACCGTTGCATTGAACGGCGCGTCTCAGAAAGCGTCACGTTGTTGAAACGTTGCGCTGAAGCGCTTTTGCGCATTGGTTAACGCAGGACACCCCATCGGACTTTTCGGGTGGCACCGATCGTCGAGGAGGCAACGATTCGATGCAGGAAGCCGACAGGCAACCCCAAACGGAACGGACAGGCGCGTCCGCCGGGCCTGAATACCAGCGTTCTCGTCCTGAACCGTGCATTCATGGCTGTGCATGTGGTCAACGTTCGTCGTGCCTTCGGTTTGATGTACCGCGAGCTGGCAGAGGTCATCGATGTGGAAGATGGACAATATGCCAATTACGATTTCGAATCCTGGTTGCTGATCAGCGACCTGCGAACCGACGAATCCGACCCGCATCGCGATTGGGTACGCTCGGTCAGCTTTGAGATTCAAGTGCCGCGTGTCATTCGACTGCTGTTCTACGATCGGGTTCCCAAGCACTCGCTGCGGTTTAACCGTCGCAACCTGTTCGCCCGCGACAATCACCGTTGCCAATACTGCGGCACCCACGTGCCGCAGCAGGAGCTAAGCATGGATCACGTGCTGCCTCGCAGTCGCGGCGGAACCACCACGTGGGAGAACATCGTGTGTTGCTGCGTTCGCTGCAATTCGGCCAAGGGCGGACGGACTCCGAAAGAAGCCCGCATGCCGCTGTTGAAGAAGCCGGTAAAACCGCGATTCAATCCGCTGCTCGTGCAAAAGCTCGACAACCCGAAGTATGTCAGCTGGAAGTCGTTCCTGAAGGGCGCCGGCTACTCGTCATCGGACGTAGCCTGAGCTGTTTCCCAATCGCCGCCCCATGCGGCATCGTCGCACGGATGGTCGGTCAACGGAACAACGTAACACCCGCCAAATCGTCTCGATGAGTGTCTGCCGGAACTTGGGACGCAGTCGAGGGTCTGGAACATTTTTCGGCGAATACGGCTGATCAAATCTCGAAGCTTTGGCCGAAAACTGGATCCCGACCCTTTGGTTTGGACTCTGACAAAGAATGCGAGGAATGATCCAACAGGTTTTCTACTGAGCAGTCCCGACCCTCGACTGCGCTCGACCCCTTTGCCCGCCAGCCTCGACATGGCCAAAGAAAAAGGCCGTGTGGATTACCACACGGCCTTGAATATTTGGCAGGACCGGCTCGTTAGACGAGCGGGTCTTTCTTTTCGGTAATTACTTCACACTGGGACGCCATTTCAGCATTCAGCGCGATGAACGGTTGCTCTGCCTCGGGTACGTTGTCTTCGTGATAGATTGCTTCCACAGGGCACTCGGGCACGCATGCTTCACAGTCAATGCATTCTTCAGGGTGGATGTAGAGCATCTTCTCCCCTTCATAAAAGCATTCTACCGGGCAAACGACCACGCAGTCCGTGTATTTGCATCCAAAACAGGGTTGGCCGACCACATGCGTCATCGAATCAAATCTCCTTTAGACGGCCTTCTGTCACCAACGCAACACAAGGTCCAAAAACGGGCTCACCAACGGCTTTCTTTGGCATCGACCGCGACTGCCGCAACGGAACAACAAAAGCCCGTTTGCTGGCAACGAAATCGGAAAGTTTGCCGTCCTAACAGGTTTGGGCCGCAAAAGCACCGAGCGACCCAAAGTCATCACAACTGTATTGCCCGTAAAAACTTATGTCAAGTAACAAGGGGTCCCAAATCGACGGTTTGCCTTGCGTGAAGTTTTTGCCCTATCTAGAATTGACGTTTCGGGCCTAAGTAATCGAACTGTGTGTGTTTTACCTTTGCCAACGCCCGTCCTCTAAGCACGGAATACCACGTGGTCCTATCCGGTAGTGATCGCAGCCTGCTGCAACGATGTCTCAATCGCCAGCCTAACAGCTGGGAAAAGTTCGTTGACCGTTTCCTGGGGCTGGTCGTTCACGTCGTGAATCACACGGCCCAGGCAAGGTCGCTCGACTTGTCATCGGCCGATCAGGAGGACCTTTGCTCCGAAGTGTTCCTGGCGCTGCTGCAAGACGATCTGGCGGTCCTGCGGGCTTTCCGCGGCGAGTGCAGCCTGGCTACCTATTTGACCGTGGTCGCTCGACGAATCGTGGTCAGGCAGCTCACCAGGCAGGAAGGCCAAGCCAAGCTGCAACAAGCGGTCGCTTCGATCGATGATCACCCAGAAACCAACGGTTCTGACGAGCACCGCATCCAGAATCAGGACGAAGTCAATCGATTACTCGAAGGACTCGACGACCGCGACGCACAGGTCATCCGCATGTACCACCTGGAAGGTTACACCTACGGCGAAATCAGCTCCAGCACCGGCATGCCTGAGAACAGCATTGGACCAACCCTCAGCCGCGCGAGAGCTCGCATGAAACGTTCCGGTTCGACCGAGTAGCATCGGCGCTGATTCGCCGAAAAATGTGCCCGGCGCTGTGGAGCGTCGTTCGCCTGAACCACCACTGGAACTGCGAGATCTGGTGTTGCGAACTTTCTTCTACCGCGTCTGCCGCTGCCTGAGCATCTCTTAGATCGCATTTACTTTATCTGTAGCGTCTTTTCGCTGAGTTGGTACTGCTATGTAAGCGCCGCTAACGCTATACGTATGTGCGACACGCACTAAAGCTGGTTTCCGACCGTGGCGAGGGCAAGTCGTGTCAGGTCGGTATAGGGATACCCTTTCAGCTCGGGCATCGCCCACAACTGCGCCGGATCGGCGTTCAATGAATTCACGACGTAACTGTCGACTTGAAGTGTGAATGTCAGTTGGGCCGGCGGCAGGTTAACTTCGATACGCCGCGGCAGGGAAACCTGATTCAACGGTTCGTAGACGAAATCGGAAGCAACTGCCGATGCCAGCAACTCATTGGCCGTATTGAAAACAAACTGTTCGAGAATATGCCCCCGCTGGTCGTCAATCACAAACACCTTCGTCAGCGGTCCGTATTCGGTGGTAACCATCGTGCGCAATTCGACTCGACCGGGGCCCTTGGGCGTGGGGCCCAGGTACTGGGCTCGCGGGTCGAGTTCGACGATGCCCAGCGTTTCGATCAGCCAATGTGGCGGGATCGGCAGGATGCCGCTGGCCGAAGCGTAGTTGAATTGATCATGACGGGCGAAAAATACGGCGGGGGGGTCATTCCGTTTCGCCCACATCCAGAAGTATTCGTCATTGCTGCCGATATCGAGCTCGTTGCCGGTGAGGCCAGTACCCGAGCGCAGCCGAAATCGCTTCGGGCGCTCCATGGCCAAACTGGTTCGCAGCCCCGGCAAACCGGGGACGGTCAACGTCGCATCGTTTGCCTGCAACTGCAGGACGCGTTGCGTGTTTGCATTGACCTGCTGGACAATCGCCTCGGTCGTGGGTGGTGCACTGAAAGCGACCGGCGCGGTCAAACCGGTCGGAGCCATCGTCCGCGGACAACTGGCTCCGCTCGCCACCAGCAGTAACAGCCCGAGCGTCAGGAATTTTAGCGATGAATTCAACGGCATCCTTGCCTGATGAAAGATGGACGGATAGCGCGGCACGCATTCATTGCACCGCTGAAAACAACAACCTCTCCAATTCCGACTGGATCGCTTGGACGCGATCCGGCGTTGGGGTGACGACGGGGACACGGTACTCGGTTTCGTTCCTGGGACAATACAGCACCATGACTTCCTGATCGCCCTCCTGTTCACTGTCTTCTAATCGCAGCAGGTGTCGCCGGACCATCAACAACGTCAAGACGTATCGCGTATCGGATTTTTGCGGTTGGTTTTCCAGTTCGACGAAGAATTCAAGGATCACATCGTTCGGTGCCCACTCGACGCGTTTGGCATTCGGGTCGGGCATGACCGACTTCCAGGAGCCGATACATCCTTCCGGCGGACCGTTCCACGCCTGTTCGCGGTAGTCCTTGCGAACGATTTCGGCACCAGCGGGAAGCAAAACCGAATAGAACGATTCGCCCGGTTTGAATTCTTCGCCCGACTCGGCGCATCGTCGTGAGCATCTGCCAATTTCGTAATCCAACACTGTCCACTCGCTGAGAGGTTCCTCGGCCAGCCATCGCTTGGCGGCAAAACCGCGGCGAATCGTACGCAATCCTGCCGCCTTGCTCAAGGCACTAACGTGACGCGAACGCATGCGGCCCGCTGAGCGTTCGGCTTGACCCTCTGCTGCTGCACTAGTAGAGTGAGGGCAACGAGAACCAAGACTCATGTGCAACCTTTTGCTAATTTCGCGACTGCTTGCTTTGCTTGCCTACGGCAAGCGCTAGGGGTGTTTGAACTCGCAGAACTTCGCATCAAATTCACCCCGGGCCTTGTGCCGCGGGGTTTTTTTGTTGGTGTAGTTCACACAAGCGGACTACAACGTCGCACGGACCGTGCACGAAAGGCAAGAACTGAACATGGCCACTGACCAAACTGCTCCGGATACCGACAACAGCAATGAAGATGCGACCGAACGTCGCATGATTCGCATTTTCGATACGACGTTGCGCGACGGTGAGCAATCGCCTGGCGCCAGCATGAACCTCGATGAGAAAACGAAGATTGCACACGCATTGGTGGATCTCGGTGTCGATATCATCGAGGCGGGCTTCCCGATCGCTTCGCCGGGCGACTTTGAATCGGTCAAGGCAATCGCGGACAACGTCCGCGGAGCGACTATCTGCGGGTTGGCACGCAGCAACGATCAGGACATCGATCGTGCCTGGGAAGCTTTGAAAGGTGCGGAACAACCAAGGATTCACGTCTTTCTGGCAACCAGCGCGATCCACCGGAAGTTCAAGCTGAAGATGACTCCTGAGGAGATCATCAAGCGCGCCGTGGCCAGCGTCCAACGAGCAGCCGGTTACTGCGGCGACATCGAGTTTTCCCCCGAAGACGCAGCTCGAACAGAAATCGAGTTCCTCTGCGATGTCGTCGAGGCGGCGATCGGCGCCGGGGCCACGACCGTGAACATTCCCGACACGGTGGGTTACGCCACTCCGGACCATATGGGCCGCGTCATTCGCACCCTCTGCGAACGCGTTCCCAACATCGGGCAGGCGGTCATCAGCGTCCATTGCCATGATGATCTCGGCCTGGCGGTCGCCAATAGCCTGGCTGCGGTGGGGAATGGCGCCGGGCAGATCGAATGCACCATCAACGGCATCGGAGAACGCGCCGGGAACTGCTCGCTGGAAGAAGTCGTGATGGCGATGCGTACACGGATGGACGTCTACCGCTGCGATACGCGAGTCCACTCGCAACGGCTCGTTCCCACCAGTCGCCTGGTTTCGGAAATCACCGGCCTGCAGGTGCAGCGCAACAAAGCGATTGTGGGACGCAATGCTTTCGCCCACGAAGCCGGGATTCACCAGGACGGGATGCTCAAGGAACGCACGACCTATGAAATCATGCGCCCCGAAGATGTCGGGTTTGAGAAAACCGATCTCGTGCTGGGCAAGCACAGCGGCCGAGCGGCACTTGCAGATCGAGCCAAAGCGTTGGGCTTCCATCTCGAAGACCAACAGTTGCGGGAAGTATTCGACCGTTTCAAGGAACTGGCCGACAAGAAGAAGGAAATCTATGACGGGGACCTTGTAGCGTTGATGCTGGAAGGCATGACGAACCCGGACTGTGTGAACTGGACCCTGGAACGCTTCGAAGTGACCTCCGGCAGCGGCCAACCACCGAGAGTAATGCTCTCGCTGAAGCGTGGCGACGAAGTCATCACGGAAGAACTCTCCGATGGCGACGGACCGGTCGATGCCGCGTTTCTGGCAACGGAAAAAATTACCGGTGTGCCGCTCAAATGCAAAGACTTCAACGTTCGCAGCGCCTCCATTGGCCACGATGCGATTGGTGAAGTCACAGTCGAAATTGAGCACAATAACCACATCTATCGGGGCGTTGGTTTTTCAACCGATACGGTCGAAGCAACGATTCGCGCACTGCTCAATGTGGTGAATATCATCGCCGCCGAGGTCGATGAACCACGCGAAAGGGTCTCGCCCTACACACCCTGATTCATGGATGCTGCCCGCAACCCCGTACGAACGATTAGAGCGATTTAACAATAAGTGCAGCGGCTTTTTGCCTGTTCAGGTCTGCAATGCCGGCGCCCCGCACGCAAGGTGTTCTGCGAATCGCCCGATAACAACTCACGAAAATACGTGCCCGATGAGGTAGTCGGATTCGCAGGAATTCAGGCGTTCGCCTGCCTGGAGTCTTGAAAGCCCTGGTTCCGCGAATCCAGCTACGAAGAAACGCAAGTCAGCCTAAGCTGCAAAGGCCGAGTAGTAAAAAACCCATCCTGTAACCGCGGTAGCAGTCATGAAGCCGAATCCCAACATGCCCCAGCGGCGATGCGACGCGCTGTGATCTCCGGGTGTCGGCGGTCGACCAAAACTACGCAGGGCGCGGAAGATGATGGTCGCCCAGATGAACGGCGTCGGGATCGCAAAACAGAGATGCACCAACAGGCTGTAATCCACAAGGTCGTTAAAGCCACCTTCGACCCAGAATCGGGACGATTCCGCACGCCCCGTCCAGCCGTACATTCTCATCTCAATTTCAAACAGCACGACGACCAGCAACAACAGGCCGGCGATGCCCAACTGCAGCTGTTTGTGAAGCGCAAATCGGCGTTTGCTGCGAACCAGCCAGAGGCTGCAAAACATCAGCGGGATCGTGGCCGCCATACCAACGGTAACTAAATCCAGCATGAACGAACCACGAGTGCCGAGAAAACCGTTCATGGAGAATAACGCTACTGACTTCGGTAGTGGCAATGTGCGGCGGGGATCGCAGGATTGTAGGCGAAACGGCCAAAACAACCAGTGTTCTACCGCAGTCTGGGGACCATGCCACGCCGTATGAAACAGTCCCAGCAGCGGCGACTCCGACCGTCGACTGCCAGCTGGCTCGGTTCCCAGCAGCTTCGCCGAAGCATATTGGACTGCCGGGCTGTGTAAAGTATGCTAATTCTGCCATCGGTCGCGGTTGCACTGCTGGCTACGCCGCGACCGGTCAGTGCGGCTCGACGCAGCCAGCCCAGGCGTCAAAACCGGTGCGTCAGGGCATTCGGGACTTGCCTGATCGGCACAGCCAGAACCTCTATTCAGCACCACCGCGCGAAATTGAGTCAGGCGTTCAGCCGGCGTTTTGCTCATTGTCGTTCCTGCCGGCACATCCCCTACGAAGGTCAGTTCAGGTGCGACTGCTGCCGGTGATGCAAAGCGTTCAGCAATCAGATTGCGAACGACTGCACCTTTCCCGACGTTGCTCAAACGCGTTGCGGCCAGACCCGATGAAGCGACTGTCTGTTCCTGTTGTACCCGCGAAAGGGTCTGGAACGGCAACATCACCTGTCGCCCGTAATCGTTAAGCGTCCTGTAACGGCTGACACAACGAAGACGGGTGCAACAAACGAAGCCGTTAAGCCACTTGTGGCAGCTTGTGCCACGGAATTTGAAGAACAAGTTTTTGACCAGATGCTTGTCCCCAAAGTTAGGGGTTGATCGTCATCTACGAACGAGGACCAAAATCATGCTTGCGAATTTTACCGGCCGCCGAATAGCTGTGATTGCTGGACTGATCCTGTCCAGCACGACCGCTTTCGGCCAAATGATGCCGTCCGGCCAACGTGCGGAGCAAGATGCTTACCGTGCGCTGCAAAACTACCTGCACAATACACTCGACGCCAGTGCCGTACAGAGCACCGGAACGGTGGCTCAAACCGCCTTCGGTCAGCCCCTTCAGATGCGCTCCAACCGCGTGATCTCCTCGCCTACACCAACACCCTCTTTCGGAGTTCCCGGGTTGGGAGAATCACCGTTTGGTGGCCTCGCTAACGGGGAAGTCGTCGGGTCGGGCGTGCCGGCCTACACCGGGCCGCAAAGCTATGGGATGCAACCAACGCCCGCTGTCCAGGGATTCGGTACGAACGGGAATCAATTCGAAGCTGCTCCCGAGGCAAATGCGAACGCCTCCGTGGTCGGCGGCGCCCCAGGCGAAGTGCCCAGCCTCGCTCTCGCAGGCTCCCAACCCTGCCTCGATGACATGTGCGGAGATTCCTTGCTGATCGGACCAAACCCGATGGCATGCGGAGCTGGCGATTGCTGCCGATGCTGCCGTTTCACCCTCGGTGCGGAATACCTGTACTGGTGGAGCAAGGGGATGCGGCTTCCTGAACTGATAACGACCAGTCCCTGGGGTACCGACCCCGCTGTCGCCGGTCGCACAGACCATCCTGACACGACCGTGTTATACGGTGGCGACCGGCAAGATGCGCAGGGCAGCTCGGGCGTCCGCGTTCGCGGAAGCGTAGCGTTGGATTGTTGCGGCTGCAACAAGCTCGACTTTGAGTACTTCTACCTGGGCGACACAGACTTCCATTACTGCCGGGAAACACCGACCGACTATGACATCCTGGCTCGTCCGTACTACAACCCGTGGACCGGTAACCAAGACGCAGAATTCGTAGGCTACCCCGGTCAAGTTGACGGTCGAGTCGAAGTCAGCGGATCGACCAGCTTCCAGGGATACGGTGTCTGGCTGCGTCACAACCTGCTGTGCTGCGGTGGTGGTGGCTGCGGCGGTGGTGGCTGCGGCGGTGGTGGCGGTATACTCGCCGGCTTCGGTCGCGGCGGCGGCTCGCTCGCCGGTTGCGGCGATGATTGCTGTCCACCACGACGTGCGTGGATGCCGTGTCGCATCGACCTGTTAGGCGGTTACCGACACCTTGACCTCGACGAGAATGTCACGATTCGTGAGTACCTGACTGTAACCGATCCTGCCGGATCGATCCCCTTTGGAACCGAGCTCGACATCTACGATCGCTTTGACACGAAGAATGACTTCGATGGTTTCGACGTCGGACTCAATTGGGATTGGTGCTGTGGAAAATTTGGCGTAAACGCGTTGACGAAGGTGGCTTTCGGTCAGGTTCGTCGTCGTGCCTCGATCTATGGTTTCACGGACATCACCGAACCGATGATGCCAACGCAGTATTATGATGGAGGTCTCCTGGCGCTGCCTTCGAACATGGGTTCGTACGAAGACACCGACTTCACCGTGATCCCCGAAGTCGGCCTGAACTTGTACTACCAGTTGAGCTGCAAACTGCGGTTGAACTTCGGTTATTCGATGGTCTTCTTCCGGGACGTCCTGCGGGCCGGCGACGTGATCGACCTTGATGTCGATCCGCGACAACTGCCTCCGCCAACCGTCTTCAATTCGACACAACCGAATTTCCAGGACTGGCATGACGATTTCTGGGCTCAAGGCCTGAATGCCGGCTTGGAGCTTTGCTTCTAAGTCCGAGTGCAATGAGAAGGAGATACGACTGTTTTTTGATGAATGAAAGCAGGCAGCGAAACTGGGAGGGTAGAATGCGACTCCCCTTGCTTCTACCCTTCCTCCCAGCCACTGCTTTCATGGGACGGGACTTGGCTCGTCCAGCGTGACTTGGAACTGCGGCGACCGAAGGTGGTTGGCTCAATTCGTGGACCGCTCCGGCAGACACGAATAGGGCCCTGCCCAGGGCACGCGATCCGGTCATGGCGAAACGCCCTCGCAAGTTTTCAACAGGCGATCGCAAGTGTGTGGGATCGGATACTTGGTCCATCCGATTCCGATACGAAAGCCGCTCGGCACCCTGTGTCGAGCGGCTTTTTTTTGGTGACCCGAGAATTCACTTGCCTGCGGCGCCGCCTGCGTCTGGACAAGGCGGCGTTGCCTGCGGATAGTATGAAGGCCCGGCCGAGATGGCGGAATTGGCAGACGCAACAGACTTAAAATCTGTCGTCCCGTAGGGACGTGAGGGTTCGAGTCCCTCTCTCGGCATTAATTCAAAGAGTTGAAAGATGAAGCCCGGTGAGCATGCCGGTGGCATCCTTCGAGTTTTAACATCCCACGCACACTCAAGCGGAATAGCCCAAGGTGCAACGGCTATTGGCGATACCATCGCCGCACACACGACACGTCCGTGCAACTCGCCCTAGCTGCAAGGTATCGGGTCAACCGGCTGGGAGGGGACGTTGTTCCAGATATGCATCTGGTTGCGGCCGCCTGTTTTCGATTTGTACAGTGCCTTGTCCGCTCGCTCGAAAACCGAATCCACGGTGTCGCCTTTGGAACCAAATGCCATTCCCATGCTGACCGTCACCGCAACACGACCTTGGTCAGAACCGACATCGAAGTTTGCCGACTCGATCGCGTCGCGGACACGACCGGCCGCGATACTTGCTGATTCGCAAGTGGCACCCATCAAAACGATGGCAAATTCGTCGCCACCATAACGGGCAACGTGGTCCTGGGAACGGCACGTATGCTGCAATAGTTTGCCCAGATGCCCCACGACCTGATCACCAGCTTGATGCCCGTGTGTGTCGTTGATCCGTTTGAAATGATCCACGTCGGAAAGCAGCAGCGCAAACGGTACATCATGACGGTTAAACTGCGAAACGGCGAACCTGATCGCCTCGTCAAACGACTTGCGATTGTTCAGACCCGAAAGCTCATCGGTACGCGCCTCGACTCGGGACTTGTCCAGTTCCTGAGCCTGTTTTTCCAGCTTGTACCGCGTCACCACGAGATCGTCTTCCATGCGTCGGTTCGATTCGACAACGGCGGAAATCTGAGTCAGCAGCGCGTACTGGATCGCCTCGAGATTGCTTTCCCCATCGATCCCCGTCACCTTCTTTTCAACCGAACGCAGCTCATCGTTGTGGTTTTCCACGTCTTCTGTCAGCTGTTCGGTGCTGCACAACATCGCCTGCAATGCTTCGACAGTCTTCAGCCGTTCCTGTTCAATCTCTTTCGGGATTCGATCCTTCGCCAGGGAATAACCAATAAATCCCCCCACGAGAACGCAAATGAAAGCTGACGGCAGCACACAGATGAGTACTTCAAACGATAAAAAATCTGGAGAAATAAACATGTTCAAATCCGACAAACCAACACATTCAATCGAACGATTCCAGGCCACGGTCACGAAACCGGGCTGCGGTGCTAACTGCCAAAAGATAGGTCGTTCGGTCCACGTGCAGGTACTTTCACTCGCACATTCTACCTATTGCATTCGCGGTTCACCGGATCATACCGGTTCTGTTGACCGTAAGGCGCCTGCGTATGGCAGCAAAAACGCACCCCGCCAGTGCGACACTGGCGGGGCTGGTGTCATCGGTTTGCTGAAAAGAGGATCGTCTTCAAGCTATCTTTCGATAGTGACATTACGTGCCGATGCGTGCTAAACGGGTAGCAGATAGCAACGCATCATATGTCACCCAAAAGAGTCGCTTTTGACGATTCAGCAGACACAAATGTAAGTATTCCACGCACTGCTGTTTGGTCAAGAAATTGGTAAGCGAGCACAAGAGGGCTCGAGAAATCCACGACATTGACTGGACGTCCATCATGAGCTCATTGATTTGCCCTCACTGCCAATACGAAAATGTTGTCGTCACTTGTGGATTCTGCCTGCAGTGTGGTTTCGACGTCGTCGTAACCGAAGACGGAGCCAGTGAAAGTGTCGAACGCTCTCAATCACCAGACCGGATTCTGGCCGATGCAGTTGCCGCGAAGTTCAATACGGTCGCGGTCGAAACGGCGGACTCCCAAGCCGTAAGAATCGCCCTGAGCGACGATCGTGCTCAGGTCGTCCATTTCCAAACCGATGACCAGGATAACTCTTGCGTCGCCATCTTCTCGATCTGCGGACCGGCCGCGGAACGCAACGCATTGCCGCTCTTAACCTGGAACAGTCGCTTGACCGATTCATTCTTCTCTTCACGAAAGATCGATGGACAAGCGATGTTTGTGCTCGAGTCACGGCAACGATTCAACCAATTCGAAACGATGAACGCGACGACAGCCGCCACCCATCTGGGACAGCTTGCCGACTCAGTGGAGGCGAAGATTTCGGCAGGGGCCGACCAGTACTAGGACTAGGGTTGATCAGCAGTACTATCACGGCAGTCGCTCGCTGAAGACTGACCGTCCTCTGAAGGCGATGCCTGAAGCTCGTAAAATCTGAACTTTGGTGTTATGCTTTGGGCATGCGACTCGCGATGCCAATTTGTGTGACATTTCTCTACCTGAGCGCAACCCACGTTCACGCGCAGACCGTGCAGCTGCCCACCTACCGCGTCTTCTCCACGAACACCACCGTCAGCGTTCCCGACGGTGGTGCTGCATTCCTCGGCGGCAACACCGTATCGAGGTACGGATCGAACCGTGTCGGCGTGCCGTTGCTCGGTCGTGTGCCAGGCGCTGGCCCAGTTTTTCAAAACCGGGCGATTGGCGTCGATCGAACCGCTAACTCCAGTTGGGTCACGGCCCGGATCATCGATCTACAGGAAATGGACAATGCAGTTCTTGCCGCAGCACATCGCCGCAGGGCCCACTCGACTCGCGAAGACGATTTGGCCGAGGTGGAGGCAAAGGCTGAATTCCTGACTCGGAACATCGGACACACCTCGACCAACAGGTCGATTTCCCGATCCAACGCAATTCAGCGGCAAGTCGGTCGTCCCCTGGATGACTCGCCGATCCGGTTGGGCAAGAATAGCTCCGCTCGCCACGACTGAGCCGCTACAACCCCTGCACGTTCCAAGACCTGTCGTCGCCTTTGCATTTGCCAACAATGCGCAAGCCAGGATACCGCGTCGAATCCTGATCTTGAAACGAATCCTAGGCTGTAACTGCCGGTTCTGACCGGCGACGGAACCTGAGGTTCAGCATTTCGACAACCAGCGAAAAGGCCATCGCAAAGTAAATGTACTTCTTGTCGACATGCGTACCGACGCCTTCTGCAAATAACATGACGCCGATCAGGATCAGAAAACTCAATGCCAACATCGTCAGCGATGGATTGTGACTTACAAAATCACTCACCTTGTCGGCGAAGAGCAGCATCACAAGAACCGCAATGATTACCGCGGTCACCATGATCTTCAGGTCTTCGGCCATACCGATGGCTGTGATGACCGAATCGAGCGAGAAAATGATATCCAGGATCACGATCTGGACCATGGCCTTGGCGAAACTCGCCGCACTGGGCACATCGCCTTCGCTTTCGTGATGTTCGAGTTTCTCATGGATTTCAAAGACGCTTTTCCCAATCAGGAACAGGCCGCCAAGGATTAAGATGAGATCGCGCCACGAGACCGAAGCGGCCTCCTCGCCATGATCCATCGACTCGAACCAACTCTCCGGAATACCCAGACTCGACCAGAAGAAAATTGGTTCGGTCAGGCTCATCACCCAGCTGATCGCACACAGCAACGCGATGCGCATTCCCAACGCCAACAGCAGGCCACAGCGTCTAGCCAGAGGTCGCTGCTCGACTGGCAGTTTGCTCGTTACGATGGCCAAGAAGACAATATTGTCGATACCCAGCACGATCTCCATCGACGCCAGGGCGATCAGCGCAATCCAATTTTCCACGCGGGAACTCCAACCGTCAAAGAGGGGTTTGGCGACAGCCCATCGGAGGGCACCGCTTGATCGAACCCGATAATAGCCGATTCGGCCCAATATCGAGATCCCGAATTTCGAGCGTAGGGATAGCGCGTGTCGCGTCGTCTAGCCCATCTGAGACGGATGACCAGCACCGGAATCGCCATGCATCGGTGCGGCTCGCACTCGTCGACGGCCTGCCGGTAAGAGACCCCACCCGCGAGAATCCAGCGGCGGTGTGTCATGATCGTGTGATCGATCCAAGACACATCAACTACTCAATGGCCAGGACCTGCCACAGGATCAACTGGATCTCGGCATCGTAACTACGTTCCACGGTGATGATCACAGGCACGGGCTGGCCTTTGCCGTCCACGTAACGATCATACGTCAACTGGATAATGCGGCGGTTGCGGCCATTTGCCACCGCGTCGCCGCCGCGGAACTCAAATCGATCGTCGGGCGAGGTATTGGCCAGCGTGTGTTCCACAACCTCGTGTTTGAACTTCTCGAAGCTTGCTTTGGCGTCTGCATCACTTTCATAGAAATCCTTCAGCACCGTACCTTCTCGCTGACGATTCCAGCCGGACACTGTCCACTGGTGGGCATTGTACCAATCGCCATCTTGTACCAACGACAACCAGGCATCGGCGATGGTCCTCGCATGCGTTTGTTCGATTCTTCGACCGGTGACAACACGCGTCACGGCCCAACTGAAAAAGAAGATGGAAAGACAAATGGCGGTCAGCGCTATCCACTTACCCGTCTGCGACCCACCGCTGCGTGCGATTCCACGCAAAGCAGCCAAAGCAACCAACGAAGCCGCAAACGGCAACCACCACATCAGTGGATGGGCCAAAGCCACAGCAGCAGCCATCCCCAGCGACAATGCCACAATCGCCAGCGGGCTGATCGCCCTGTACTCGATTTCAGCTCGATCCGAATCCAATGCAGATGCTTCAGATTCGGTGACCGGATGACTTTCTTGTAGCATGTGGAACTCTCGCAATAAGAGCAGCATCGCCGCGGCGACAGGTAACGAGGGTAGACTTGCTACCGGCGATTTTTCTTGCCTACGCCGATTGTGCCTTCACTTTTATTGTGCAATTCAAGCTCCTTCCGTCGAGCCCCGAATTTGAGAATGAAGTCACCTTCCGGATCAAACGCCTTGCCGTGGAGAGCGCCATCCTCCTTGGTGCGTGAGTGAACGAAACCGTACCACATGCGGTCCGGGGCCAGTCCGAAAAAGTGATTCGAAAGTGGCTTCGCGGCAAACGAGCCACGAAAAGCAGTTTGAGCCAGCGGAGCAACATGCAAACTGGCACAAGTGAAACAGACGAACACCCAGGAAGTCGCTACGGCAAAGAAGACTCGGCCCCCAAATTCAACCGGCGCCTCGAACCGGACCTGGTGTATTGAAATCGCATCCGTGATGGCACGAAACAGTGAAAAAGAAATCCAGAACATCGCCCACAGGGAGAGAAAGTCCCAGGCATACGTGAAGCTAGGAAGTTGTTTCTCAAAGTAATTCGCCAGCAGCTCGTACAGGTTCATGGACACCATACTGGCAAAAATCACGTTGATGAACGTCAGTCCGCATTTGACCAGAGACCTTCGGTCCAGAGCATTGCCACACAGATGAACATTATCAGAACGAACAGAATAGCGATCATGGATTTCCCAGCTACTGTTTTAGAACCCGCATCAATTCAGGCAGCGAAGTTATGCCCTTTACGACCACGGCAATGCCCTCTTCCTGCAATGTCCGATTGCCAGCTTTGCGTGCCAGCTGCCGAATTACTTCGAGCTTGGGCTGCTTGATAATGGCTTGACGCACGGCATCATTGACCACCAAAAGTTCGAAGATTGCCGTCCTGCCGAGGTATCCAACTCCATGACAGTCAGGACATTCGTCCTCGGGATTCTCTGGATGGCGATACAATCGTTCGACGCGGCCGGCCGGGATGCCCAGTTTCTTCAACAATCCCGGCGTCGGTTCGTATTCTTCCTTGCACTTTTCGCACAGTTTTCGAACGAGTCGCGTGTTCAACACGGCCACAACTCCCGAGGCGAGCGACTTGGCAGGTACCTTCAGCATCAAGACACGCAACAGCGCCTCGGGCGCGTCCTTGGCCCGGATTGTGGCGAAAACCAGCTGATCGACATTCGCCATGTTACAAATCTGCGTCGCCATCTCGGCATTCGTTAACGATGGAGCAATAAACACGTCTGGTTGCTTGCGCACCAGCCCGGGGATAATCGACTCGGCGGTCACCCCTTTGCTCAAATCGTAAGTTTCCGGGTCGACGTTCTCGATTTCCGGGAACGATTCTTTCTCTTCCATCAGAATGATGAAATCGCGCAGGAGCCGGTCTGTTGACTTCAGTGAAACAGCCAGGGTGGTGGTCAATCCTCCGGCCGGCGTTGATGTAAACAGAATCAAGCCCTTAGCGCTGAGCATAATCTCCTTCAGCTGGGCGATCATCTTTTCACGCATGCCAAGATCGGCCAGCGTGTCGAACGGGATCTTTGCATCGGCAAACGTGAGCTGAACGCGTTCGCCCGTTTTGGTGCCCTGGCTGATCAGCTTGCAGGTGTACTTTTTCTTGTTGTACTCGGCGGCAAAATCTCCTTTTTGCGGCTTCCGCCGTTCTTCCGGATTCCGGTCCGCCAGCTTCTTTAGCGCATAAAGTATCTCGTCGCCGTCGCCCCGGTCTTTTCCTTCCGCGTCATGCCAGACACCATCTACCTGGTAGCGGATCGTGACAGCATCCGCTCCGTAATCCATCAGCACGCGTTCTGCACGATGGTCCACGGCATTTGCGATCAACTCCTTCATGGGCACGAAACCGCGGGATTGTCGCGAGGCTATCAGATTCGCCTGCGCCAGTTGTTCGTTCTTCCCCGACGCATTAAACGTCACCGCCGCACCTTTTTCGTGCGCCTTCTTACCCTCGGAGGCCATCTTCAAACCCATGCCGCTCAAGCCGGTAGCCAACAGATGGCGGATATGGCTGGGAGTCATGACGCGTTCGTGCAATTCAAGCTTCTGATTGCGTTGAACCACGTAGACAATCGCCGGGATCGCGAACGCCAACAAGGTCATCCCAAAACCAATCGGGAACATCGGTACCGTCAAACCGAATACCAGGAATGCAACGACAAAGGGGAAAAAGACAACCGGATTCCACAACGCATGCGGCAGTTTGAAAATCTGTGTGTCCTGACTTACCCAGTCGGTAATCTTCACCCACAACAGGAAGACGATCCACAGATGCCGAGCTTGATCCAACTGAAATAGTGACCAGTCCCACGCGTAATGCTATGCGGTTCGGTCGAGGGATAGTCGGGCCATTGTGCCGCAGCATCGTTGGCCAGAACTGCAGTTATCAAGCTTGCCAGGAATACAATGCAGCCGATCCGCAGACAGCGCTGCGCGCTCCCGCCCGGCAGGAAGACTCTCAGGATACCAAGGAGCGACATTAAAGGATTCCAGGTTGTTTTACGTCGATGCCCTTGAGTGCCATTTTCAGAGCTTCCTTGTTCGGAGCCACCTCAAATGCCGTGGGACGGTCAATTAAGTCTGCGTCTAGCAGCTTTTTCAGGCTTAGCGTGAAGTCCTGCATGCCTGATTCTTCGCCAATCCGGATGGCATCAGCCAACTTCGAATCCTTCTCTTCCAGAATCAGCTTTTGGATCGTCGAGTTCATCGTCATGACTTCGACGCAAGGCACTCGGGCCACGCCCTCCTTACACGACCGGAGCAACTTTTGTGCAACGATTCCTTTCATATTCATCGCGATCGCGCTTCGTAGCGACGAATGCATTTCCTCTGGAAACAGGTCCAAAATACGACCGATCGTTTCCGGGGCACCGGAAGCATGGATGGTCCCGAACACCAGGTGGCCCGTTTCCGCAGCTTGAATCGCCGTCAGAAACGTTTCGTGGTCACGCATTTCCCCAAGCAGCATGATATCGGGATCTTCACGGACAGCTTGGCGCATGCCGTTCATGAAGTCGACTACGTCGAGTCCCACCTCGCGCTGATTGATCAGGCATTTGTCGTCCGTGTAAACGAATTCGACAGGGTCTTCCAGAGTGAGGATGTGCTTGCGGTAGTTTCGATTGACCCAATTCAGCATCGAAGCAATCGTCGTCGTTTTTCCGGAACCGGTTGGCCCGCACAACAGCACCATTCCTTGCTCAAACTTGCACAGCTCTTCCATGATTGGAGGCAGGTACAATCCTTCAAAGTCAGGGATGAAGTTGCTGACGCGCCGTGCCACCAATCCCATGTGGCCCATCTGCTGCAGGATGTTGACTCGGAACCGCCACATTTCGCCATCGACGTCAACCGTATGCGCAAAGTCGGCACCACCGTTTTTCTGAAAGTCGCCTCGCGACTTTTCGTTCATCAACGGCCACAGCATCCGCTGCATTTCGTCATCTTCAATCGGCTCGCGATCCAAAGGCCGCAATGATCCTTTCACGCGGACGATCGGTGGCTTACTGACTTTCAGGTGCAGGTCGCTGCCCTCAAACTTGACGAGAGCGCGAAAGAGTTTGTCGACTTCCTTGGTGGGCAAGTCGCCCTCCATCGCTACTTCTGGTTTCTCGGTCGTGGCCATGGTTCTTCCGTCCCGTGCTTCAATGCGTCTTGCGGCGACGACCCGTCCTGTCCGGGCCCGCCGCGTTCTGGTGATTCTTGCCAGTTTTCCTTGGATTCGCAGCCGGCCGCCTCATAAGCCATGCGCGAAGTCCCCTGTGTATTATCACAGATCCACAGCGAATCTCCACTATCTCAAAAAAAGCTGAGCCACCATCGCAGCGGGCACGTTTTTTAACCGATTCGGAAAGGATTGATACCACCGCCGCGGATCCGGCAGCGTGCTGAGGATCGCTTCCGCGTGTTTTTCGAGCCTACGATCTCGGCAACGGCCAAGTCCCCCTGACCTGGCTCACTTGCAGTATACGCGACCTGCCGCTCGACGAGAGGTCCAGAAGCGTGGCACACGCACCGTTACAGCAGTCACGCAAGTCTTACCGGGATGCCACGAGCTGCCATGACTGCTTTCGTTTCGCGGATTGAATATTCTCCAAAATGAAAAATACTGGCTGCCAGCGCCGCATCCGCTTTACCCTCCTGGACCGCATCGGCCAAATGGTCGGGCGCGCCCTGCCCCACCGCTGGCAACCACGGGCACCGCAACCGCTTCGCTGACCAGAGCGGTCAATTCGAGGTCATAGCCATCCTTCGTACCATCAAAATCCATGCTGGTCACCACAATCTCACCAGCTCCCAGTTCGGCGACACGCTTTGCCCAGGAAACTGCCTCCAAACCGGTTGGCACACGGCCACCGTTCACGTGAACTTCAAATCGCCATCCCGAAGGATCGGTTGAACTCGGCACACGAAGCGGGTCAATGTTCACGACGATACACTGGCTGCCAAATCGATCCGCGGCCCGGGTGACAAAGTCGGGATCGCGACAGGCTGCCGAGTTAATCGAAACTTTGTCACAGCCGGCGTTCAACAGTTTTCGAATGTCTTCCAGATTTCGGATACCTCCCCCAACGGTAAGGGGCATGAATACCTGCTCCGCCGTCCGGCGAACAACATCCAGAACGATATCCCGCTCTTCGTGGCTGGCTGAAATATCGAGGAACACCAATTCGTCGGCGCCTTCGGATTCGTATTGAGCGGCGACTTCCACCGGGTCGCCGGCATCGCGCAAGTCAATAAATTTCGTGCCCTTCACCACGCGCCCGCCGGCGACGTCCAGGCAGGGTATGACTCGTTTCGCAAGCATGACGGTTCCGCTACGAGTAATTAGAATTGACAGTTCACACGTCCAGGCGGTCCCACCAGACACACTCTCGCTCGAACATCGGAAACGGTATTCCTGCGCGGCGAATGACCTGGCTAAAAGGAATCCACACCTTCGCCACCGGTCGCAAACTCCTCGATCATTTCGCAGGCCGGCAACGAGTCGATGAACAGTTTACCATAGCGTTTTGTGTAGACCCTGGGGTCGAGCAGCACGACCGTTCCACGATCTTGCTGCGAACGGATCAGGCGGCCAAATCCCTGCCGAAGTTTGATGATCGCCTCAGGCACCTGAAAGTCCATGAATGGATTTCCGCCGGAACGCTTGATCGATTCAAGTCGGGCTGCCAGCAACGGTCGATCCGGCACGCTAAACGGCAACCGGGTGATCATCACGCACTGTAATGCGTCACCTGGCACATCGACGCCCTGCCAGAAACTGTCTGTCCCCAACAAGACACCGCGAGGATTGCTGCGGAATTGCTCGATCATTTTCGACCGCGGTGTGCCATCCGCCTGGCTGAAAAGCCGCATCTCATTTTCGATCAGCCATGGCGTGATCCGTTGGGCCACGTCCTGAAGCATGCGATAACTGGTGAACAGCACGAAGGTCCGACCATCGCAGCGTGCCACGTGCCGCTCGATCATCGTAGCGCAGAGTCGACTGTACTCGGCCGCCTCGGCAACCGGATCGGGCATCCCGCGGACCACAACCAGCTTGGCTTGCTGTTGGTAGTCGAACGGACTTCCCAGCTTCCTCGTCCTGCATTCCGTCAGCCCAATTTGCGATTGGAAATAGTCGAACTTCCCTTCGCTGCCAACGGCCAGTGTTGCGCTGGTCATCACACAAGTGGAGACGTTCTGGAACAATTCCTCTCGCAACACCGGGCCAATATCAATTGGTGCTGCCTGCAACTCAATTTTCATCTTGCCGCGGCGATTCCGTGATTGGTCAATCCAATAGACACCACCTTCCAGATCCTGGTTCATCCAGGCATCCAATTCGTTGCCCATCGCTTCCAGCCGTATCGCAGCTGACTTGAAGTCCTGCTTTTCGGTTTCCGCTTTGACGCCGTCACCCGCCTGCTGGACCTTATTCGCCAAGTCGATGAGCGATCGACTCAACTGATTGGACAAGTCCAGCGGCTCGCGGACTCGACCGTTCTCCGGTCCATGCTTCGAAAACCAGGAGTGAATACTGTCGAAAAAGTTGTCGGCCGTTTCGCGACAGACGGATACTGCCCTTTGCAAGTGGTCCAGTTTGTAATGGACCAACAGCCCCTTCATCGTGCGTTCATTGTACAGTTTTCGAAACAGGTAATCGATTTGTCCATTCGAGACACCGAGGCCCATGTGGTCGCCAGCAACGTCGGGAATCGTGTGTGCTTCGTCGAAGATGACGGCATCGTAGTCGGGCAAAATCTGGGCCCCACGAGCCCGTAACCCAAGGTCGGTAAAGAACAATGCGTGGTTGACGATCAGCACCTGGGCATTCTTGATTCGCTGCCTTGATTGGTAATAGAAACAGTCGTTAAAGCTGGGACACTTGCGGCCCATGCAGTTACCATGGTCACTGGCAATTTCATCCCACACACCAGGCAAGGGTTTGAATTTGAGATCGCTCTTCGATCCGTCGGCTGTGCTCCGCACCCAACGAACAAGATCACTGAATTGCTGAGTCTCCTCCGCATCGGAAAACAGACTGGCAGCTCGCTTCGACGCCACCTGCAAGCGACGTCGACTGACGTAGTTTCCACGGCCCTTGACCAGTACCGTGGTAAACTCGATGGGCAGGATGCTGTTCAGGAAGGGGATATCCTTGTTTAACAGTTGTTCCTGCAGACTGATGGTGTGCGTCGAAATCACAATACGCCGCAGAGGTGCCGGCTGGTCTTCGTTATCGGCGGTCGCCAGGATCGCCGGCACGAGGTACGCAAAACTCTTCCCTACCCCGGTGCCAGCTTCAATGATCAGGTGCCGGCGAGCCTTGATCGCCTTGGCAATTTCGTCGGCCATCTCCAACTGCTGCGGACGGCACTCATACGAACTCAGCCGCTGCGCAATCCGCCCGTCCGACCCGAGTATCGATTTCGGCGACAAAATGGCAGACAAACGGGGCTCCTTCCAGGACATCGTGACATTGGCCAGCTCACCAGATCACAGCGAGACGCTCGATCGTAGAGTCAATCTGCAGCGGTCACAAGCGAGCCTCGCGGCAGGTCGGAACCAATCGACAGGAATTGCATGGGCCAAGTTCTTGAACGACGCGAAGCGAGCGTTAAACTGTGCTGGAAATTTCCATAGTAACTGTGCGACACGGACCGACGAATGTCACTTTTTCGATTGCTGATCTTCCCGTTCGAAATGCTGATTTACGGGCCATCCTACGCATACATCCAATTCCTGATTCGCTCCAGGGAACCGCTGGACGCCGAATACGTCTGGAAGGAACTGACCAAAGAACCGCCCCCGGTTCTTAAGTGGTTCATTCAGAACTACCCGCCACGATTCATGCGACAGTTGATCCTGGCACTGAAAATACGCCAGGACCACGTGACGGGAATCTCGTACCATTACGATGTCTCGAACGATTTTTACAAACTCTTCCTCGATGAGCGGTTCATGTTCTACACATGTGCCGATTTCCATTCTCCGGAAGATTCCATCGAAGAGGCGCAACAACACAAGGCTGACTTTTTGCTTGAACTAATCGACCCGCATCCGGGAGAGAGAATCCTCGATCTGGGATGTGGATGGGGGCCCATGTTAAAACGTATCTATCAGCACACAGGCGATCGTGAGCATCTCTACGGCTACACGCTTTCGCGTGAACAGGTTGAGTACAACCAAGAACAGAATGGATTCAACGTCGAATTCAAGAATTTTGTCACCGACGAGTACCCGTACGAATACTTTGACAAGATCTATTCGATTGGAGCCTGGGAAGCGGTGCGGCCCCACGAGCTGTTGCCAACCCTGAGGAAAGTTTACAGCGCGTTGAAGCCGGGCGGCCGCCTGATCAAGCACTTCTTCTGCCGCGGGGAACAGGGCCTGTTCGCCACGATCGCCTGCGGGCAGATATTCTTCCCGGGACACCTTGGTGCACCGCACAAAACTCACCTGGACGCTTTCGAACAGGCAGGCTTCATCGTCAAGCAGCGGACAATCCACGATTACAGGCCAACCTTGCGAGCCTGGTTCGACAGGCTGGTCGCGAACCGGGACGCCGCCTTGAAGATCGTCGACGTTCAGACCTACAACCGTTACCTCGTTTTCTTCCCCGCTTCCTGGCGTTACTTCCAGGAGGGTCGCGGCATGTTAATCCGTTGGCATCTGGAAAAACCGGCTAAGGCCGCCTCGGCCAAACGCGATCAGAAAGCGTTCGCGTGAAGGATCGTCGCTCGACGCGAATCCATGATCGCCAGCTAACGTGGCCGCCGAACAAACGTTCCTTCGAGAGGACTACTGGCCATCGCATACAGGCGCTTGGGAATTCGTCCGGCAAGAAAAGCCTGCCGGCCTGCTTCGATACCCGCTTTCATCGCCCTGGCCATCGTTACTGGGTCATCAGCGTGCGCAATCCCCGTATTCAACAACACCGCATCGGCGCCCAATTCCATGGCAATTGTCACATCGCTGGCCGTACCCACTCCCGCGTCAATGATGACCGGGTAGCCCGGGTCATTATCCTTCAAATACTCAAGGCAGATGCGAATGTTGTTCGAATTCAAGATGCCTTGCCCCGAACCGATCGGGCTGCCCGCAGGCATCACTGCGGTAGCACCCGCTTCCTTCAGACGTCGTGCCGTAACCGGGTCATCATTGGTGTAGCACAGGACTTGAAAACCCTCCTGAACCAGGGCCTCGGTGGCTCTGAGCGTGGCGATTGGATCAGGAAGCATCGACTTGCTGTCGCCAAGAACTTCCAGCTTGACCCAATTCGCACCCGGATTGTCCAGACCCGACAGGATTTCACGGCCCAGTCGAGCGGTCCTTAACGCATCTTCGACGTTGTAGCACCCGGCGGTATTGGGCAGCAGCAGGTATCGCGACAGATCGATGTAATCGAGAATGTTCTTGCCCATCTCGTCGTACAACCGCTCACGCCGCACGGCGACGGTGATGCAATGAGTCCCCGACACATCCAGTGCGTCGCGCATCTGATCGAACGTTGCATACTTGCCGGTACCCACGATCAATCGACTGGTCAGCGTATGATCGCCGACTCGGAAACTGTCAGTAGGCTGTACTTTCGCCGCGGAATCCTGTGCGTCCAAATTAGCCTCCACCTACCAGTGTGACGATCTCGACCTGATCACCTGCGTTCAACCGGTGTGCCGCATGATTCTGACGAGGCACCAATTGCAGGTTGACTTCAACAGCGACCTGCTTCGGCTGCAATTCGAGCTGTTCAACGAGCTGCGCTATGGTCAGCTCGCCAGTGACCATTTCTGTTTTTCCGTTGATCGTGATTTCCATGAGTTGAGTTACTCGCGAATTGCTGCCGTCCGCACCGAACCAACACCCAGCAGCACGAGTTCACCCAACTGCGGTCTGCCGGCGCGGAACAGGCTTTCCTGCCAGGGAACCGTGTAAGCTGCAAACGAACCGCTGGTCGCCTCGACGATGTAAACGGCGCACTGGGCAGCATTTTGGTTCAACGATGAACGCCGCGAATTGCGAATGTAACCCGTCACCATCAGGTAGCGGGGCTTCTTGCCAGCTTCAATCTGCAAGTCATTGGCGACGTTGCGAATGAACGGCGGGTTGAAAGCGGCAGAATACGGATTGAATATTGTGAACTGCAAATCGCCCGACATGGCATCCAGCAGAAACACGCCCTCCACATCGGGGCTGAGCGTACCCGTCGCCACAACGAAGTTGTCGGTCGAGTCGGTTGCCGCCGCCTGCAATTCGGTCACAGGTATCTGCAACTGCATGGACGGCGTCATGGCGACACTCAACACCGCACCAATCGCAACACCAACTCCCACCAACATTGCCGCCAACCCGGTGAAAAACATTCCGCGACCCGCAAACGGGCTCACGCTTGGCAGCCATTTCATGTTTTGCTCCATCCCAATCACTCCTGCAGCTGATTGCCCGACCCCTTAAAGGTACTCCTTGAAGCGTTTGGAAGCGACCACGGGCAAGGAACCTCAGGATTCACACCTGCCTCAGCGCGGCGACATCTGCGGGAATCGCTCGATTCGCCACGCACGTCGGGAATCGATCGCATGAAATCCCCTAACGATTTTGGTAGATTCGCGAAATGAAACGTCGAACCGTGAATCCAGGGAAACCATCGAAATGACAAAAGTTGCTGTGATTGGTGCGGGTGGCATGCTGAAATACCACGCCGCCGGGTTTATCGAGGCCCAAGCCGACGTTGTGGCGATTGCCGACGTCAACGCCGCAGCAGCAGCCAAAGCAGCCAGCGAATACGATGTGCCCACTTCCTACGGCAGCGTCGACGAATTGTTGGCAGAGTCCGGGGCTGAGGCGGTCAGCGTGATTGTGCCAAACAAGTTCCATGCACCGCTTGCCATTCAAGCTCTTAACGCCGGCAAGCATGTTTTCTGCGAGAAGCCGCCCGCCATGAACGCAGCGGAAGTTGAACAGATGATCGCGGCCGCAAAGGCTGCTGGCAAACTGCTGATGTTCAATTTTAACAATCGAGCCCGACCAGAATCGTACGCAATGATGGAACTGATCAGTGATGGCACCGTGGGTGCCATCAATTCGGCCCAGGCAAAGTGGGTCCGCCGAACCGGCATTCCCGGTTTCGGAGGCTGGTTCACAAACAAGGCGATGTCAGGCGGTGGGCCACTGATCGATCTACTGCACATGGTCGACCTGGCAATGTACTTCATGGGCTACCCGGAACCTGCCTGCGTTCTCGGCCAGACGTTTGACGATTTTATCACCGACAAATCGTTCAAGGGACCGTGGGGCATCCCCGATGTGGCCGACGGCAAGACCGATGTCGAGGCAGCAGCGCACGGGTTTGTTACATTCAAGACCGGACAGGTACTCAGCCTGCAGGTCTCGTGGGCCGAGCTCGTCAAACGCGAAGAGGTTTCGGTAGTTTTCCAGGGCACCAGCGCAGGCGGAAAGGTCGAACGACTGTTTGGCACCGACGGGCTCGACGACACCGCGATCGACACCTGTGAGATCTACTGCCAGGAAGACGGCAAGTCGGTCGACAGGACAATCGCCGTTGCCAAGTGCGAAGATATGGGACGGATTCGCTCGGCCGCCAACTTCATCGCCGCGATTGAAGGCAAGGAAGCACCACTCAACACGCCTTCGCAGGCACTTTCGTTGATGCGGGTGATTGACTCACTCTACGAGTCGGCGGATTCCGGCCAACCGGTGACCCTCTAGCGATACAATCAAGGCAGAATGATGGCACTGAATCGGAAGTTGCGGATGGGGATGGTCGGCGGCGGCCGGGGAGCGTTTATCGGCGGCGTGCACCGCATGGCTGCTGCTCTCGATGGTCGCATCGAACTGGTTGCCGGTGCATTTTCGTCGGACCCTGACAAAAGTCGACTGTCTGGTGAGGATCTCTTTCTCGAGCCGGCACGGGTCTATGACAACTTCCAACAGATGGCCGAAAAGGAAGCCACCCTGCCTGACGACGAGCGGATCGATTTTGTTTCGGTGGTGGTACGCAATAACCTGCACTTCGAAGTATCAAAAACATTCCTCGAGGCGGGCATCAACGTCATCTGCGACAAGCCGTTGGCGTTATCGTTGAAGCAAGGCCGGCAACTGAAGGCGGCAATTGACAAGTCGGGTTGTGTATTCGCGCTGACGCATAACTACACAGGCTACCCGATGGTCAAGGAAGCCAGGGCGATGGTTGCTGCGGGAAAACTGGGGCGGGTCATCAAGGTGGTGGTCGAGTACCCCCAAGGCTACGCAATCGCAGCATTCCATGAAGCAACCGACGGCGCCATCTCGAATTGGCGGATGGACCCCGAGGTGGCCGGCGTCTCGAATTGCATCGGCGACATCGGCTCCCATGCCGAGAATCTGGCCAACTACATCTCGGGACTGGAGATCGAAGAGCTGGCAGCCGATTTGACGACCTTCATTCAAGGTCGTCCCCTGGACGATGACGGAAACATGTTGATCCGCTACAAGGGCGGAGCCAAAGGAATCCTGTTTGCCTCTCAGGTGTCAACGGGCGACGAAAATAATCTGAACATTCGTGTGTATGGAACAAAAGCTTCATTGGAATGGCATCAAGAGCATCCAAACGAGCTGACCCTCAAGTTTGCCAATCAGCCCCGGCAGGTTCATCGGCGCGGCAACTCATACCACGGGGCGGCATGCGCTCAAAACACGCGATTGCCATTCGGGCACCCGGAGGCATTCCTTGAAGCTTTTGCGAACGTCTACCTGGCGGCCGCCGTTGCCATTGTGGACCAACTGGAAGGCCAGTATCCCCGTGAGGAAGGCTACGATTTCCCGACGGTGGACGACGGCCTGAGAGGCATGGCCTTCATTGAAGCGGCAGTACGATCATCGAAAAACAATGCGGCCTGGACCACTTTGGAAGTTTGAGCTTGCTGGGATGGGCTCTTCGATTCAGTCTGCTCTGCACCGATATCAGCGAGACGAACGGTCAACAAACACGTATGGCCTGGACAGCAGTGCTGTGAGTTTCGTGAATCCGCGTCGTCTTTCGTGAGTATAATGAAGCTGCCAATCGATTGTCTCGGCGGAAAGACCGCAATGCTGACGGATGTACCTCTCTTCGACGACGAAGTTTTCAAGCTCCTCACACGATTTGTGTTAGACGCGATCTTCGTCAGCTTGTTGATCGGTTGGGCCTACTATCCCCATCAGAAGAAAAAGAACTACGTGTTTGCCTTCTTCTTGATGAACATCATGGTCTTCTTCATTTGCTTCGCACTGAAGAAACTCGATCTCGGACTGGGCATGGCGTTAGGGCTGTTCGCCGTCTTTGGAATTCTCCGTTTCCGCACCGTCACCATCAAAGTCAAGGAAATGACCTACCTGTTCCTGGTCGTCGGCATCGCCGTGATCAACGCGTTGTCGAACGGAAGCACCAGCTATGCAGAGCTGCTGATCGGCAATTCATTCATTTTGTTGTCAGCGGTATCGCTCGAAAGGATTTGCAGGCCGAGTCAACTTGGACGACGCTCACTGGTCTATGACAATCTCGAACTATTACAACCCCATCGCCGCGACGCGCTCGTTGCTGACCTGACCCAACGCACCGGGTTGAACATTACCAATGTCGATGTGAATCGTATCGACCTCAAGCGCAAGTCAGCCGAGATTACGGCTTATTTTGAACCGCAAGAGGGCGGCTCTTCCCCAAGTTGACTCTGGGTAACCAGTCTGCGAACAATGCACTGGTGCTGATCCTTCAACTTCGAGATCGTTCCCATGGCCCGCCGCACGCTTCGACTGCCGATCACGCTGGGCGTGGTGATGATCGTGTTGCTCGTGGCCCTGGCGATCGGCTGGGTCTCGCTCTCGGTCGTGGGCATGATCGAGGACGCCCAACGCACGCCGCTCTACGTGACCTTGCTTTCAGCCGGCAGCACGTCGCTGGTGCTGCTCTTGATGGGCACGGTAATGTACCTGGCGCTCTCGATCAAAGCGATCAATTTGAATCGGCGACAGTCGAACTTTATCGACAGCGTGACACATGAGCTGAAATCTCCCATTGCATCGCTGAAACTGTACCTGCAAACGCTGTCGCGGCGCCAGGTGAGCGACGAAGAGCGGGACGAGTTCTACCGCTTCATGCTGGAAGACGTTGAGCGACTGGACCAACTGATCAATCATCTGCTCGACGCCGCACGCATGGATCGTGAAAGCGACCCGGTCGTTGAAGAGCGATCGGAGCGAATCGACCTGGCGGAAGTATTGAGCGATTGCGCGACACCGTCTGCACGCGACATCGAGTCCCGGTCGACACGATCAAGCTCGACCTTCAATCCTGTTCGGTTATTGGATATCGAATCGAGCTGGACATGATTTTTCGCAACCTGCTCGACAACGCGATCAAATACGCCGGCGACCCGCCCGAGGCGAGCGTCACACTCAGCATGGCAGCGCCGGACCGGGCACAAATTCGTGTGCAGGACAACGGCCAGGGAATCCCCAAGGCTCATCGTGGCCGCATCTTCGCCCGCTTTGTCCGATTGGGTTCAGAGCTCGAACGCAAACGGCCGGGAACCGGTTTGGGATTGTTCATCGTTCGAACTCTCGTCAAACGCCTGAAAGGGAGCATCGAGATCATTGATTCCGGTGCTGGCGTGGCAGGAACATTGTTCGAAGTCCAGCTGCCCGGCGCGAAACTCGAATCGGCTTCCGTATCACCAACGTCGGCTTCCCAAACATCTACCTCGACCGAAGCAACGTTTCCATGAAGCAACCGCCCATCAAAATCCTCCTGGTCGAAGATGAACAGCACCTGGCGGTCGGGATCAAGTACAACCTGGAAGCCGAAGGGTACAACGTCACGGCCGCGGGCGACGGCAAGACGGCGCTCGACCATCTCGAATCGGATGGCTCGCCCGACCTGGTAATCCTCGACCTCATGCTGCCCGGGATGAGTGGATACAAGGTCTGCGAGACAATCCGCGCCAGCGGCAACGACACACCAGTGTTGATTCTCAGCGCACGCACGCTTCCGGAAGACAGGGCTCAGGGATTTGACGTGGGAGCCGACCAGTACCTGACGAAACCGTTTGAGTTGGACGAACTGATCGTGCGGGTCAAGAACCTGTTGTCGCGTCACGCGCGCAGAAGTCCGGCAACCTCCGGGTCGGGGCCGTCGGAGATCGAGTTCGGCGATGCGCAGGTCAATTTCGAAACACACCAGATCACGGTCTCAGGCGTCGAAGTCAAGCTGACCGCGCTCGAAATGAAGCTGCTCGAGTACTTCGTGCGTAATCAGGGTCGCGTCATCCCGCGTGGTGAACTGCTGGAAAACGTCTGGGACATGCCGGCGAACATCAATACTCGTGCACCCGACCAGATCATCCGCCGCTTGCGGAAAACGTTCGAACGACTGCCGGCCGAGCCACGTCACTTCCGCACTATACGCGATGCTGGCTATCGTTTTGTCGCTGACCGTGAGCTCGAAGAATAGAAGCTGCGTCCATCTGCGCAACCGGTGAAGACACCACCGAATTTCCATCCTGCCGCTTCTTGTGCTGCTGGTCAACGACATCCCACGCCAAGCCGAATTTCTCCATCGCACGTATCGTCAGGAACGTGACATCCACTTCCCACCACTTGTGTCCGTGGCGGGCCATTCGTGGGTAAGCGTGGTGGTTGTTGTGCCAGCCTTCGCCATAGGTGATCAGGGCGACCCACCAATTGTTGCGGCTGTCATCGGTCGTTTCGTAATTGCGGTAGCCCCACATATGGCTGGCCGAATTCACAAACCAGGTCGAATGCAGAACGAACGCGAGTCGAGCGAACATGCCCCAGACAACCAGCGAAGCAGCTAACTGCCAGCCGCCAAAGTAGTATCCTACAGCCGCCATGACCAACCCCAGTGCAACATGAATGGGAATGAACATGCGGGCGATAAACTGCAGCCCTTGATCATCCTTCAAATCAGGAATCCAACGCGAATGTCGCTGTTCCAGTTGTTCCGGCGTATTGCGAATCATGACCCAGAACATGTGGCTCCACCACGGACCATCATGCGGAGAGTGCGGATCGCCAATTTGATCACTGTGCGCATGATGCTCACGGTGCGTGGCTACCCAATCAAGACACGATCCTTCGCCCGACAGACCACCCATGATTGACAACAGGTAGGCGATTGGCCTGGGAGTCTCAAAACTCTTGTGGGTGTAGTAACGGTGATAGCCCATGCAAACGCCGATCCCACCGGTCAACCAATGAAACACGACCGCCGTGATCAATCCGGCCCACGAAAACAACGCCGGGACAAACATGAACAGCGCACCGATATGAACGATGGAGAGCCAAATCACGACAGGCCAAGCCAGGCCGTTTTTGACCAGTTCAGCCCGCGCCTCGGCCCACAGCTCAGCATTGGTTTCCGGAGTCTTCTTCTTGGCCACTTGTGGTTTGGGACGGCTTGCAGGCTTCTTCGGCGAAACCAATCCAACGGCCGATGTCTCGGAACCTGTTTCGTAGCTGTCGATCGCGTCGATTACGTCTTCAAACTCAGACATGGAATACTCCGCCAGATAAAAGGGCCTCAGCAAACTTCGTCAGCCGGATCACTGTGGTAACTTCAAATGGATCCTTCACTGCCGCGAAATTGTACGAGATAGCCGCTAATCCAGCAGTTTGAGAAGCCCGCATTTGTGTAAAAGTTGTGTAACAAAGATCAGATCGCTGCCCGCAAGTTTCGTTGCTGGCAGCAATGCCCCTAAACCGCAGGGCTTACCAAGCTTGGCAAGACCACCTGTTCCAACGCTGACGCCAGCTCCAATGCACCCATTGAAGTCGTTCTCCTCGAGTGATTGCTGTCCGGAAGAGAGTGCTACGGGGCCACAGTCAGCCGATCAGCAATGGGGTGGTTATCGAAGCGGGTTTTGTTCGCCCAAGGGCGTCAGCATGGTGCCCTTTCTTGATGTGAGTCGACCAGGCACGCCTGCGTTTGTCGGGCGGCTCGTCACCATCGCTGTCGGAGCAATCCGCGAGGTGTTCATCGGATCGGTTTGAGTCGCGGGATAGGCGACCGGCTGGTCAGCCGGTGCGTCCGGCGGGGGACCGAAAGCAATCATGGAACCCAACCCGAATTTCTCGGAAGCTCGATCATAGGTGGCGATCGCTTCCGGCAACACGTCGAGCAACTCGGCGGCCCGTCGTTCGTCATTGGGATGCGTCGACAGGAACTCGATCGGTTGATTGTCATTGCTGATTTGTCCGAATCGCTCCCAGAATCGCGGAGCTTCACGTGGGTCGTATCCGGCATAGCCATCAACAGCATCCCCATATGATCAGCCTCCAATTCATGCTTGCGACTATAGGGCAAGACGAATCCATACTCGCTCGCGACCCCATAGGCCCGGTTCAGCTGCTCGTTCGATACCACTTCCTGCGATTGATTCAGTTGACTGAGCACGCGTCCAACGCCGTCGACAACGTATGACTGCGACATTCGCTCACCGCCGTGACGGGCCAGCGCATGAGCCACCTCGTGGGCCATCACAACCGCCAAGCCAGCTTCGCTCTGACAGACTGGCAGGATTCCCTCGTAGATCGCAACCTTGCCGCCGGGGAGGCAGAAGGCATTCTGCTGCGGTGAATTGATCAGGCGAAACTCCCAGTCATAATCTGGTCGATTCGCGGCGGCTGCCAAACGCTGTCCCACGCGATGTACCATTTCGATCCATTCGCGGTTCGTCGAGTCGGTTTCACTCGCCACAATCTCGGCAAACGAGCTCAGCCCCATCGTGATCTCTTCCGACTCAGGAATCAGTAGCAGCTGCCTGCGATTTGTCATCGGTGTCGTCGCACATCCAATAAAGGTCGCGATCAACAAACAGCGAAGCGAGTACAACCCGGTGGATGTAAAATGGAAACGGCGCAAGATGTCGCTCCTGAACTGATCGACGCTGCCAATTGTGGCAACTGGCAGGTCATGAAAGTACCAACTCTTGAAATGCTCACAAGACCATTCGACCCGTCGCCGGCCGGCGACTGCTCAGCGAGATGCTCGTCGATTCGGTTCATGGAAGGGCGATGACCACCTGTGGTTGTTTTGTTCGGTTTTTGTCCGTTGCCGGTTGCCTTGGTTTTGGAGTGTTCGTAGATTGCCGTTGCCCACTCAAACCCCATTCACAGGAAGCATATGGATACGGGAACCAATACGACCGGTGGACAACAGGAAACGCCGAAGTGGAAACCGATTTCCAGGAACCATCGCAGGGTTCTGGGAGTCCTGGTCGAAAAAGCAAAAACGACACCCAACGGCTATCCGCTTTCACTGAACGGGCTGTGCACAGGTTGCAATCAGAAAAGCAATCGCAGCCCGCAAATGGACCTCACGCCGGAAGACGTCGAGGATGCATTGGAAGAGCTCCGTGCCTGGGCGCTGACCGGAGAAGTCCACGGCGATGGTCGGGTTGTGAAGTACCGCCACTATATGAAAGAGTGGTTGGGCGTGGATGGCACCGAACTGGCGGTGATGGCCGAGTTGTTGTTGCGAGGCACTCAGACGGTCGGTGAACTGCGCGGCCGTGCGGCACGGATGGCCGGCTCGGCATTGCCCGACATGTCGGCTTTACGGCCTGTCATCGATTCGCTGATCCAGAAAGGACTGGTAATTGCACTCACACCGCCCGGCCGCGGGCAGACCGTGACGCACGCGTTGTACCTGGAAAACGAGCTCGACAAAGTCACATCCCAGCACGGGGCGACCGTTGCTGCGGCAGCCGTCCCACCGGCCAGATCCACATCGTCACCCGCGCCACCGCCAACTCCCATTGCCGACGGCGACCTGCGCACCAAGTTGACGAGCTGCGGACCGAGGTCGCCAAGCTGCGCAAGGAAATCGAAGACATCTGGAGCAACATCAACGACTGAAGCGGCGGCGTATCGAGTACGCAAGGACCAACAGGCACAAACCCGCTGCACGCGGTTCAGGAACGGCGCTGATCACATCAGCCGAGGTGAACTTGTGGCCGTTCCAGACCAGGAAGTCGCCGCCGTCGGTAATGCCGTCGCCATTGAAGTCGCCGGTGGTCCAATCGGTTCCTGATTGAAATTTGAACGCATTCCAAACAAGGAAATCGGCTCCGTCGACCGTTCCATCCCCATTCGCATCCGCTGGCAATGCTGAATAGATGTTGACCATCGCTTCCAGACCGTTGTAGGTGATGCTTTCCAGGAAGATTCCTTCGCCCAGATGATCGCCCGCTTCTTGCTGAAAACTACCCTGAAGTTGGCTGCCCTCGACGACAGCGAAACTGCCGGTGTAGGTACCTCGAGCTTGCGAATAGGAGTCGCCGATCGTGAGGTCGGCGGACGTTCCCACAACGATGGCACCGCTGACACTCAGCGTGTCGACCGACTCGATCAGCAACGTGCCATCTGCCGCCAGATCACCAACGATATTGCCCCGATTCTTCACGGAACCCAGCTCTTCGACCTTGACATCACCGCTTAGCTGACCGGCGATCAGCAACTCACCACTCTCAATCACGGTTTCGAATGCATGCTGATTTCCCACGACCACGACCCGATTATCCCGAATGACGGCTCGATCGAAGTCGGAAGGGAATACCGGACCGGTTCCCAGCCAGCGGGCGTCATCCCAGACGCCGTTTCCGTTTCCGTCCCATGTCAGCACATTGTCTCCCCGCCTTCCAAACAGCGTGTCGTCAATGTGGACTGCACCGCCCTGCTGACCCGGTTGTACAAAGGTAATGGCCATCCTCGCCTCGACGGCGCCAGCCGGTGCCGTGCTCCGCAGCTCATGGTTCAGCCACGTGTTGTTGGCGGTCGCTCCATCAGCGATCAGGATCCCATCCGAACTGATATAGTCCGACGAACCGAAGGCACCGTGCTTCTTGCTGTAGTAGTCGATCTTCAGATAAACCTGATTGTCCGTTCCGGCGATCGAGTCATTGCTACGGATGTACTCGTTGGCGATCGCTCGAAGTTCCTCGCCGCCGGTTACGGTAATTCCCTGCTCCACGCCGGAAGTGGTCGCCTCGCCCTCGAATTTGCCGAATAATTTCAACGAATGGGAGCCGGATAGGACCGCCTGCTGGTGAACCGATACATTGCCAAACGATGCTGTGCCGAATGTTGTCCAACCAGCCAATAGCGAATGATCCGGATTGGCGGTACCTTCAAACGAACCGTTTTCGTAGACGAGCGGAGCCGGCGTCGTGGCCGGATCATAGACGTGCACGTAATCGATCAACATTTGTTGCGGAAAGATTGAGGAGCCGTCCGGGTTGTCGAGAAAGTCGCCTCCGATGGCGTTGTTGATCACCGTCTCCATCCCGGCCCATTGCGAGCCCAGAAAACCGCCGACGTCCGCATTGTGGACGTTGTAGTAGTTGACTCCGTCTACGAAAAACCGCAGCACATCCGATGACCATTCCACGCCATAGGTATGAAAGTCGCTGTGAAAGTTCATCTCGTTCCCGTTCACGTGCGAATTCTGTTCGCTATACACGAAGTTGTGCACGTACGGTGGGTTGGAACCGTAATGGAATGCACTGCTCGTGGTATGCTGTTGGTCACCACGATTTTCCATGATGTCAATTTCGCCCTGGCTGGGCCAGTTGTACTGATTTGTGTCCGGCAATAACCAGATCGCCGGCCAATGGCCCCTCGACGTCGGCAGATCGGCACGGACTTCCCACTTTCCGTGCCGCTGATTCGACTTACTAATGACCTGACCCGATCGGAAGGGCAAGTTGCCGTACGGTTGATTGGTGGCGGTAATGACCAGGTTTCCACCGCCAACGGTGACTTGGTCTGGGAGGTAGGCCTGTCGTGAGTTATTGGTCGGTTGGGTGCTGAAAATCACATCCCATTTGGATGTATCAACGCTGTTGCCATCAAATTCGTCGAACCAGGAGACATCCCATCCAGGCAACTGCGGAGGAGCAGCAACGGACGATTGAGATAATGGGCAAAGAAGCACAGCCGCCACGATCGCGAAGGCAGAGAATAAACGCTTACGCAAGAGAATCTCCCCAGGAGGTTAAGATCGAGAATAAATGCCCCACACCTTCATGGTAACGGGCTAGTAACAAAATAGTAACAAGTTTCTACGAGACAAACACGGTTTTTGTCAGCATCTGGGCTGGCACACAGGTGGACCCAACCATGCAAACTTTTTCTGCCAGAAAAGATGGTAATGCACCGTACAGTCCGCGACTGATTCCGGACTCGGTGTGCCTCGGCTGCAGCTGCCTCTGCGACGACAATGCAGTGCAAATCGGCAATAACGAAATCGTCGGCTGGTCCAGTACCTGCTCGCTGGGCGAGGTGTGGCTGAAAGCGAAAGCGGAGGCCAACGTGGGCTGCCTGATCGATGGTGTCCCTGCATCCATCGAGTCCGGCTTGAACCAAGCCGCCCAACTCCTCTCTCAGGCATCTTGCCCGCTGGTGTATGGACTCAGCCGATCGACAACGGCGGCTCAGCAGGGAAGCCATCGCCCTCGCCGAACGGCTGGGTGGGCTCATCGACCTGGAAATGCCAGCTGGCCTCAGGCAAGCCACAATCGCGAAATCGCACGAAGGATGTGTTTCGGCCACTTACGGTGAACTACATCTGCGATGCGACTTGGCCATATTCTGGTGCAACGACTTTTCCGAAACACACCCACGATTCGTCGAACGCTACCTGGATGCAGAACAGCTGATTGCCATCGGCCCGGAACCGATCACCGCTCTAGGCGACCGAGCAGAACACATTCAAGTTCCGCGTGCCAGTCAAACCGAATCCCTGACCAAACTGTTGATGCTGCTGGAAGATCGTCCAACATCAGGCCCGGTTGTCGAGCCCTGGGCAGATTTGTTAGCGCAAAATGCGAGCGGCCAAGTATGGAGCGTTGATCTACGATGGACAGCTCGCCTCGCAGCAAAATTACGAGCTGGCATTTCGCCTCGTGCGGCGTTTGAATGATCACACGCGTTTCGTTTGCGTGCCGTTGACGGGCGTGTCGAATGTAACGGCGCGTCGCAGGTGCTCACCTGGACTACCGGGTACCCGTTTGCCGTTTCGTTCGCGGCCGGATATCCCGAATACAGCCCGCACGAATTCGCCGCCGAAACCCTATGGAACCGGGGCGAAACAGACGCGACGCTGATTGTCGGCAGTGACCCGTTTTCACACGTTGGCAAGGCAGCCGCGACGCGGATCAGGTCGTCGCCACTGATTGCGATCGATTGGCAGGAAACCGAAACAACCCGGTCGGCACAGGTTGCGTTCCATGTGGCAAAACCGGGGGTCGAATCATCAGGAACCGTGTACCGTGCTGACGGCGTACCCCTGATGGCAAAGGCAGTACTCAACTCGTCACGTCCCGCGGCAGCAGACATCCTGGCTGCCTTGTTGGCACGGATAGAAAGCTGATTCGATTGCTACCCGCGGCACATTGCCTGCCGTCTGCTCATCGCACCGGGTCCAGCCCCAACATTCGGCGCAACAATCCAATTTGCCCAGCGTGAACCATTTCATGCGCCGAGCACATCAGCAACGAGCCCAATTTGTTCTCATAAACGGCCGTCGGCGCCGGCAACGAATCCTGCAGGTCGGCTTCTTCATATCCGGCCATCGACGCCATCGACGCCTCATGCACCGCGTCAAAGGTTGCTCGAATTTCATTCGGTGACGGATAGTCTGCGGCGTTCGGCGATACGGCCGAGCCCTTCTTGAATTTTCGAATGAAGTCCTTGGCGATCAATTGCTCATCCTCGCGCTCTCGACCACGAATTCGCATGATCGTCAATCCGTACTGGGCCATCGCCAGGTGTCCGACCTGCCAGGCGACATGCGTCGGAAAGTCCACGGGACAATCGAACCATCGTTCCGCGGGAATGCCGTCCAATAGCGTCAGCGTATAACTTCGCGCAAACCGATTTGCCCGCGGGCCAATTCCAATTGTGCATTCGACATGCTAGTTCATTTCCCGCTAACGGCAAATTCATTGCGATGGTTCATCACCGGCAACATACCGGCACAGGCGGCCTCTGTTCGAACGGCCAAGCATGCAACTATGATGAAGTTTTGCTCGACTGAATAGCCGACCGCTCGACGGCCCCTCCGAACGTCAACTCCTGCCCTTTGATCAACGCATGCGCGAACTCCTGCAAATCTGTGGCGGCTATGTCTACGACCCGACCAACGGGATCGACGGCCGCGTTCACGATATCTGGATCGAACACGGCAAAATCGTTCAGCCGCCGGGTAGCGGCGAAGCGGCAAATACGAGAACCATTAATGCGGCGGGCATGGTGGTCATGCCCGGCGGCATCGACATGCACTGCCACATCGCCGGTCCGAAGGTCAATGCCGCGCGGAAGATGCGGCCGGAGGACAGAAGCGGCGACGACGTTGCCATCGCACCGACGCCAATCACGCACAGCGGCACGATGGGCAGCGTGCCCAGCACGTTCGCCACCGGCTACAAGTACGCCGGGCTGGGCTACACGACCGCCTTCGACGCCGCCGTCCCGCCGCTGGCCGCTCGGCATGCCCACGAGGAGTTCGAAGACACGCCCTGCATCGACAAGGGCTTCTATGTGCTGATGGGCAACAACCACTTCGTCATGAAGTCGATTCCAGGACACGAGCCGGAGCGGCTGACAGGCGTTCGTCGCCTGGCTGCTGGGCGCCGCCAAGGGTTACGCCGTCAAGCTGGTCAATCCGGGCGGCGTCGAGGTCTGGAAGCACCACGCAGGCCGGCAACGTTGGCGGACTCGACTCGACGGTCGACCATTTCGACGTCACGCCGCGGCAGATCATCCGCGAAATGGCCCGCGCGGTCGACGACTTGCGACTGCCGCACGCGGTCCACATCCACTGCAACAACCTGGGCATGCCCGGCAACTGGGACACGACGCTCGAGACGATGAAGGCGCTGGAAGGCCATCGCGGCCACATCACGCACATCCAGTTCCACAGCTACGGCGGCGGCGACGGCGACGAAAACACGTTCAATTCCAAGGTCGCACCGCTGGCCGAGTACGTCAACTCGCACGACGAACATCACGGTCGACGTCGGCCAGGTGCTGTTCGGCGAAACGACCAGCATGACCGGCGACGGCCCGCTGGGCTACTACCTGCACAACGTCTACGGCACCAAGTGGTTCAGCGCGCGACACGGAAATGGAAGCCGGCTGCGGCATCGCGCCGATCAAGTACCGCAACAAGAGCCTGGTCCACGCCTTGCAATGGGCGATCGGCCTGGAGTGGTACCTGCTGGTCGACGATCCGTGGCGGGTCGTCATGAGCACCGACCATCCCAACGGCGGCTCGTTCCTGGCCTATCCGCAGATCATCCGCCTGCTGATGGACCGGACCTACCGCGCAGGACGTGCTGAAGACGGTGCATCCGCAGCGGTCCGCGAGCGGATCGGTGCTGGCGGACCTGGATCGCGAGTACACGCTCAACGAAATCGCCATCATCACGCGTGCCGGGCCCGGCCAGGATTCTGGGCCTGACAAACAAGGGCCACCTGGGCCCGGGCGCCGACGCCGACATCACGATCTACACGCCGCACGAAAACAAGGAGACGATGTTCCAGCTGCCGCGATACGTGATCAAGAGCGGACAAGGTGCTGGTCGAGCAGGGCGAAATCCGCCGACCAAGTAACGCGATCGCACACGCTGGTCGCACATTGCATGTGAACGCGGCGTACGATCAAGGAGTCGAACCGCACATCCGCGACTGGTTCAACGACAATTACTCGATTCAGTTCGGCAACTATCCAATTGGCGACGAACTCGGCCCAAACGAATCGATCGCCTGCGGATAGGTGATCGCGATGAAAACAACGATCGCACACGTCGCCTGAGAAAGTCGCCTTTCGCTCCCGCGAAAGTAGCACAAACGAACCGATACGGTCCGCCTATTGGCGGGACTCACGCGCAGTTTCCACCCCGCAGCAAACAACCCGATCGCCGACGAACAGGACGCTACTTCTGCGAAGCAAAGGGCGGCGATCACTCAGTCGAGACGAAGCTTCTCAAATACATTTGCAGGAATGTCGAATCCCGCGATCCGCGCTGCTCGAGATAGTCCACCGGCGTGTTCACATTGCGAAGCGATCGCAGCTGCGGATCAACATCGATCAAATCGGTCCGCGAGCAAGCGGTTTGCACATCGATCGAGTAGAGCTTGAGCACTGCGTTCACCCGCGACGATCAACTCACGAGCCGTCGTCGCAACTCGTGTGCGGTAGACGGCACCCAACGGGTGTCGGAATTGACCGTCGTCAATCGGCCACGATCTCATTGTCGTCCAGCAAGTCGCACAGCCGCTCGACGAATCGCGGATTCAGGAGGGGTACGTCACACGCAGTAATGAATGCTCGTTCGGCAATCTGCTCGGCCGATTCCAATCCGGTCGCGATCGCTTCCAACGGGCCGCAGTCGGCGTTACGATCCCGCACCACACGCGGCGTGCTGCTGAAATCAAAGTCCTGATTGGAGGAGGCGACGATAATCGTCGAGTCGGTAACGCTGCCCAGCAATTGCAGCACGTGCTCGAGCATCGTGTGATTGCCAAATGGCAAACGGTGTTTCGGGGTACCCATCCGGCGACTGCGGCCGCCACACACGACAATGCCAAGCAAATTGTGCACTCGCATCCCCGCTGGGTTTCTACACGGTTAAATCTACGACGGTTGTATTCTATAGTAATTCCATGCCGATTCAGTTGACTGCCAGGCGAAGCGATTCGCTGCCGATTAATGTTGCCAACGTTACGCCCAACAGCCTGCGAGGCCTCGAAGTCTCGGCAGTGAGGCAACAGCCCATTCGCCGTGGTAATCAAGCGGTCGCTTTGAGCGATCTGTTTGATGTATCTGGCCCGCTCGGCAAGGACACCGCGATCGAATGGCGCGGCGATTTGCATGCGGTGCATTTCATTGGCGCGAAGATGCTGCAAGGCACGATGATTGTCCATGGAAACGCAGGACGACACTTGGCCAGTGGCATGCAAGGCGGGACGCTGATCGTCCATGGAAATGTCGGCGACTACGCTGCGTCGAGGCTCGCCGGTGGCCTGGTTCGAATTCACGGCAACGCGGGCGACTGGGCTGGCGGCAGCTACGAGAACGAAAACTTCGGCATGCGCGGCGGGGAACTGATCGTCGACGGTTCCACTGGCGCAGCGACCGGCGCACGTATGCGGCGAGGGCTGATCTACGTTGGTGGTGGTTGTGGCAATTTCCTCGGCAACAACATGCGAGCTGGTACGATCGTGGTCGCCGGCGACGTCAGTGACAATTTTGGAGTGGGAATGCGCCGCGGAACCCTGATCCTTTCCAAACCAACGACTGTCGCCACCAGTTATGCAAAGTCTTATTCTGGTAATCCAATCGCCCTGCGACTATTGAATTCACGGTTGGCGCGGCTGGGCATTTCGGTCAACCTTCCGCGTACCGACTTCGAAGTTTTCGCCGGCGACCTGACCTTGCTTGGACGAGGAGAAATTTTCGTCGGTCGAGGCCAAAAGAAAGCCCGGCTTGGCTGGTAGCAACGACCCTTCCGTCGCCTCCCTGCCTCCGCTTCCGGTCGTTCACATCCAACTCAAGCACGCTCCAGCGATTCACGAAACTCCCGGCCGCAACCGGTCACCCAATAGCGTCCATCACGGAAGCGAACAATCTGCAGATAACTTAGCGAACGGCTGGCCGAAACCAGGACGATGCCGCCTAGCATCGCCAATATTCCGCCAGAATTGCCCAGCGATCCATAGCCAGCGGCGAAACCGCCGAGCAATGCTGCCACGCCGGTAAACAACAACAGCCAGCCGGCAAATCGGTTACGACGAACCTCGCGTTGCTTTTCCGCGCGAACGTAGAAAGTCAACACGCAACGGCGATATCGCCATGCCGGACGGAACGACGGAGCCCATTTGAAGACCTTGTGTACCTGTTGCTGCAGCGGCACTTCACGATTCGTCTTGATGCACCGTTGGGGCAAGTGCGTTCCCGATTCAACCAGAACGTATTGTCCTCGCACCTCACAGGCTGGGTAGCTGACGTGAGCCGTCTCCGACTCGGGCGGCGCGTAGGGATTCGGTTCTATCAAATCAGGCATCGTCGTCGGCCGGCTGACCGGAAACATAGACCCGCCAATTGTTCCGTTCCTCGCGCGTCATACTATTCGGACGGTTCAACACATGCTGGACCGATTCCTTCGATCCGTCAATCTTCACCCGGACATGCAGACGACCGTCTCCGCCGTAGGTAAAGCGAACTTCGATCGGCGCATGGAGCGGCAGGTTTTCGGGCAAGTTCGGTACCACGACTTCGCCAATGGGAACACATGCTTCGGGCGAAGGCGCTTTCACCTTCAACAACGGGAACAAGAATCGACGTCTGATTCGCTTTCTGTGTCTTGAAAATGCGTTTCGCCATCACGGGCAAAGGCGTATTCCTGGGAATCAGGATGGCGCAGCGTTCCAAGCGCGTCGCCGTTTCCGTTCCTACCACTGCGAGGCTGTGCGAGTTTACATTCTTGATCTGGAAACGGCGGTTTTCTTCGCTGGCCAACAACTGGCCAGCTCGCAGGGCAGCCCCGTGCGCTACGGCTTCATCAGGCGAGACCGAAACATCGGGCTCCTTGCCGCTCAGATCGCGAAGCATCTTGCGTACCGCAGGCATGCGCGTTGATCCGCCGACGAGTAACACACGATTCATGTCGCCCCATGCGAGCCCACTGGCCAGCAGTGTTTCCTTCGTCGTGAACGCGGTACGCTCCAGCAGATCGGCCGTCATTTGCTCAAACTGCTGACGCGTAATCTCGACCCGTACTGCCAACCCGCGATAGTCACAGGCGATCGCAGTCTTTTCTCGAGCCGACAATGTGCGTTTCGCATCCTCGCACTCTCGCCACAAACGGCCCAACACGTTTGCGTCCAGACGCGGATCCTTGCCGTGCTTCTCGATGAATTTCTCCGCAACAAAATCGACCAGTCGATCGTCCCAGTCGTTTCCGCCCAGCGAGACGTCACCGTCGGTCGCCAGCGCAACGAAGTTCGCTCGATCAATCTCCAGCACGGTCACATCAAATGTCCCGCCCCCCAGGTCATAGACCAGGATGCGCAAAGGCGCCGCATCGCCCGCAACCGACGCATCGGCGAGGCCTTCGCGGAAACCATAGGCAATCGCGGCCGCAGTGGGCTCGTTGATGATATCGAGCACCTCCAAGCCGGCGATGTAGCCCGCGTCCTGGGTCGCCTTACGGCGGACTTCATCGAAATAGGCTGGTACGGTGATGACCGCGTGTGTGACCGGGCCAATCTGTCGCGACGCGTCCATTTTCAATTTGTTCAGTACCCAGGCCTGGATCGCTTCCGGTGGGTAATGGCGTCCACCAAGTGGCCGTTCGAAGAATCTCGCCCCCAACGACCGCTTCGCCCGTGTCGCCACATCGTCCGCTTCGGTCGCCAACGCCTTGATCGCTTCCTTGCCGACCACGACGTTGTCACCTTCAAACAGGACGGCACTTGGCGTAAGTTTATCGCCTTCGCCGTTCACCAGTGTCTGGGGACGGCCGGTATCATCGAGCCATGCGATCGCCGAGTACGTCGTACCAAGGTCGATGCCGACGGCCAATTTCCCGGGTGCAGGCTGGTTCATGATTCGTCTACCGCCTCGTCTGGCGACGCGTCGACATCAGCCACAATGCCCAGGACGCTTTCCAAAACTTCTGCCAGCCGGGCAAAACTGCTTCCGCCGGCAACGACCGAGTTCCACTTCTTGATACTTCCATCGCTCAACCCGGTCTCGCGTTGCAACACCACCGTCTGCGCGTGATCCGTGTCTACCAGTTTTAGCTCTACGTCGCAATCGCCCGTTTCTTTCGTAATAATAGATTACTTCGATTGGATGATTTCGTGGCAATTCATGCGGCAGATCTCGCATCACAACCTTGCCGACCGTCAGACAGGATTCGGGGTCTTCCCCCTCCCCTTCCAGCACTTTAATCGCCACCGATGCCTGATTTGCCTGCTTCGTGACGAAGCGGTGACTGACGTTTGCCGGCAGAGGCGTGTAACGCGGGATCAAAATCGTATTCACTCGGCGTCCCGAGACAGGATCGACGCCCTCAATACCGAGACTGTGCGAACTGACATCAACGACACGCAGGCGAAGCGGGTACGCGTCTTCGCCCTCCTCGCCCATCAGGAAGGCACAGTAAATGGCCGCTCCCCGCACTATCGCCTCGTCGGGGTTAATCAAAAAATCGGGAACCCGGCCAGACAACTTTTCCAGCATCCGGGACGTCATCGGCATCCGGGACGAGCCGCCAGCCAGCAGGATATGGTCCACGTCCGACCAGGACATGCCGGCCGCCTCCAGCACCTGCTTGACCGTATGCGCCGTGCGCTCCGTCAAGTCGGCGGTCAGAATCTCGAACTGTTCCTGCGTGATTGCGACTTCCAGACTGTGCTCCAGGAACTCCACCGGAATAACAGCCCGTCCGCGCACGCTCAGCGTGTGTTTTGCCTCTTCGGCAAATTGCATCAGCCGGGCCATCACTTTCACATCATCGCGTGGATCAATTCGAAAACGCGATTCAAATTTCTGGGCAGCATACTGTGCCAGTCGATGATCCCAGTCCCAGCCGCCCAGCCGCACGTCGCCGTCGGTGGCCAGCGTCGTGGTCTGGCCAGGTTCGAGGCGGATCAGGGTGACATCGAACGTGCCGCCGCCCAAATCATAGACCAAAAGATTCAGTCTCTCCTGGGGCGAACCGTCTTCGCGGAGGTACCCTGCCTGCTCGGCAAACGCCAACGCGGCAGCGGTTGGTTCATTGACGATTCCGACCGCCCCGAAACCGGCGATGCGACCCGAATCCTGCACCGACTTGCGTCGCTGCTCGCCAAAAAACGCCGGTACCGTAACGACGGCGCGGTAGGGATGATCCAATTCCTGATCGATCAACGACTTCAGGTGTTTGAGGATACAACCTTGAATCAATTCGGGCGGTAAACGTTTGCCGCGAATCTCCCGCGAATAGAAAGCCGTGCCAACGTCTCGCTTGGCCCCGGTCGCCACGGCACCCGGCGCATACAGTGTGGCCTTCAGCGCCTCTGCGCCGAACGATCGTCTCGTCATCGTCGAAGTAGACAACGCTGGGAGTCAGCGCTTCGCCGATCTCGTTCAACAACATCGCCGTGCGGCCGCCGGGCGTCACGTAGGCCACGGCCGAATTGGTCGTCCCCAGATCAATGCCGACCGCATATTTCATTTTGTCACGCCAGCGTTCGACACCAGCTCTCTACAAGTTGTCCGAAAGATTCAATGCTCCCACTCTACCAACGGTGGCTACGAAGCGGCAACTTGGTTGGTAATCAGTCCCTGTCACGCGGGTGCCGGTTGCGGCAGCAGGGAAACAAATAGCGGGCACAGCGGCATTCCCGACTGGGTTCACTTTTCGGGCCTTGGGAAAAAATCGACAGAAGCATCCAAGTGAAATCCGATAACAACAGAGCTACGCAAGAGCATGGATGAAGAAGCACCAGGGCACGGATGTTGCATCCTGAAGTCCTAAATGAGTTTTCATCATGCAAGTTGATTGCATCCACGCTGTGGTGGCCATTTCGTTCCTGAGTATCCTGGTGCTTGTAGGCCAGATCATCCTCCGGCCTCCTTCTCCTTCACAGCTCATATATCGTGATTCGGACGCGGCCCAAGAGGGGCCTCACCTGGCAGCGACGTCGATACCCCCAACGGTGGTGTCGCCCGAAACCATTGTCCCGAAGCCCAAACACAGATCTTTCACGTCGGGTCACGTCTGACTGACCACCAGGGAGCCGATGGTGCCTGAGTCACCAGAAGCGTAATGACATCGAACAATGCACCATGCCGCAGCCAGTGACAAGACACTGCTGCGGCATTTTTCTAATTCGTCAGCATCACAAAACACTCGTTGTCCATTTAGCCAACGAAATCCTTCCATCTGTTGCTGCGAAGGAGTGCGCGTGATGAAAACAGGAGACGAAACTAGAACGTTAGCCAAGCAGCAGTGTGATAAACCATGCCCTCGCTATCGAATGTGGGTTCCAGATAGTCAGTTTTGCGATGGCTTACCTCAACCCCCAGCCGCAAATGCTTGGTCGCCTGGTACCACCAAGTCAGCCAGCCAACCTGGTTCAATGTGTTTTGACCTGGGTCGTTTGGATTATTCGTGTTCAACCGACCCACATCCTGGTTTCGCGGGTCATCAATTCCAAACCCGACTCACCTTATCTCACAACGATTGGTTATTGGCTTTGGTCGGGCTGATGAACAATGAACTGTCAACCAGATTTTACGGCAAGACAGCCAGAACTTGCTGCGGGCTTTGTCCGACAAAAATGACATCCGCTCGGCAAAATGCGGGTGCGGCGCATGCGGGCCTCGTATAGTTCAAGGCAACCGCTAACGAGTTCCTCTGCTCGCAATCGCGTGACTAATCTGCACGCGTTTACAGGTCGGCCTAACGGTGTTCCCCAAAACCGATGATGTGCTGCCCAAGAAGGCTAGAAAGACGGCGACCACCTGCAGTCTGCGAAGCTGATTGCCCTAGCGTCCTCAATTCGACGTGTAGAAGGCTGACTGCGGAGCGGCTAACATCAAACCCTTGTCGTCAGCAGTGTACGCGATTTGGGAAACAGGCGAGGGCCATTCGCAAGAGACATCTCGTTCGGGTGTAACGATTGGTGAGCAAGACGACGTAATCGAACCGGATGCATACACGTCCCGAACAGCAATCAGTTGCGTTGGTCGATCACCGGACGGGACACGCGATCCGCAGGGCAAGCAAGATAACTAATCCATTTAATCGTCGAGGAGAGAACAGATGATGCGCACAGTTCGTTTTCGTTGGTTAATCGCAGCAATCCTGATTGCTGGTTTTTGGGGCAGCTTCACCGAGACGACCTCGCGCAAACGAAGAAACCCAACATTCTTGTCATCTGGGGCGATGATATCGGGCAGTTCAATGTCAGCGCCTACAACAACGGCATCATGGGTTACAAAACGCCCAACATCGACCGCATCGCCAAAGAAGGCGCGATGTTCACCGACTGGTATGGTCAGCAAAGTTGTACGGCCGGCCGCGCCGCGTTCATCACAGGCCAGTCGCCGATGCGCACCGGCCTGACGAAGGTCGGCTTGCCCGGCGCTCCTGAGGGCATGAAGACTGAAGACCCAACGATCGCCGGATTGCTGAAAGAGCGAGGTTACATGACCGGCCAGTTTGGCAAGAATCACCTTGGTGACCTCGACGAGATGCTGCCGACCAATCACGGGTTCGACGAGTTCCTTGGTAACCTCTATCACCTGAACGCGGAAGAAGAACCTGAGCTGCCGGATTATCCAAAGGACGCGGACTTCAAGAAACGATTTGGTCCGCGTGGTGTCATCAAGTCTTCCGCTGACGGAAAGATCGAGGACACGGGCCCGCTGACGAAGAAACGCATGGAAACCGTCGACGAGGAAGTCACGGACGCTGCCCTGGATTTCATGGACCGCGCCAACAAGGCGAAGAAGCCGTTCTTTGTCTGGTGGAATGGCACCCGCATGCATGTGTGGACGCACCTCAAGCCCGAGTCCAGAAGGGAAAACCGGTTACGGCGTCTACGCCGACGGGATGGTCGAACATGATGGGATGGTTGGCCAGTTGCTCGACAAGCTCGATGAGTTGGGCATCGCTGACGATACGATTGTCATGTATTCCACCGACAATGGTGCGGAAGTCTTCACCTGGCCGGATGGTGGGTCGACGATGTTCGCCGGTGAGAAGGCCACACAGTGGGAAGGCGGATTCCGTGTCCCAACCGCGATCCGCTGGCCCGGGGTCATCAAGCCAGGGACGGTCATCAACGATATCTGCGCACACGAGGACATGCTGCCAACACTGTTGGCCGCAGCTGGCGACACCACGGTCAAAGAAGATCTGCTGAAGGGACGGCAGGCCATCGGGCGAAATTACAAGGTCCATCTCGACGGCTACAACTTGATGCCCTTCCTCAAAGGCGAAGTAAAGAAGAGTCCGCGCGAAGAGTTCCTCTACTGGACCGACGACGGCCAGGTGGCTGCGCTACGCTACAACGACTGGAAGATCACATTCCTGCAGACAAAACGCCCACGGGATGCACGTTTGGCAAGCACCATTCGAGCAACTGCGGATGCCGATGGTTGGGAATCTGCGGACCGATCCGTTTGAGCGTGCTCACAAGGAAGGAATCGGCTATGGCAAATGGCAGTTCGAGCACATGTTCGCGTTCGCACCCGCCGGTGCCTACGTGGGCCAATGGCTGCAAAGCTTTAAGGAGTTTCCACCGCGCCAGAAGCCCGGCAGCTTCAACCTGAACAACGTGATGGAATCGATCAAAAAAGGCTCTGGCGACAAGTAACGCGGCGCCATTCTGAATCGCTATCTCAACCTGGACCGCGCCCGTTTCATCCGGGCGCGGTCTTTCCACTGCCAGACATGGAAATGCGTGACGGCCATGCGGGTTGTAGTCAAGTCCGGTTTAGGGGTAGTGGACGAGGCAACGAGTCCCTTGTCGAGCTTGTATGCATTTGGGACTCGTAGTCTCGTCCACTATCTCAAAATTGAAACTATATGATCGCGCGATCACAGGAAGAAAAAATGCAGAACAAGAACACATTCTCTTCCAAACCAGAAAGGCAAATCACAGGAACGCATACCGAAGACTTATTACCGGATTGGCTTGCGGGCTTCTCTGCCTGAGCACAACGTCGGCACTGGCCCAGGAGGCTCCCCGTCAGTCGGAGGCCGAATTCCAATAAATTATGCCGGTCACCGGCAATTTGGAAACCTTCTTTGGGGACTTCAAACTCGACCACAGCTTTCCTGCGCCGGGCGAAGCTGAAAAGATCTACGATCTGATGGACAACCAGCGCGCCTCGCAACTCTACTTGTGGGGGCTGCCGGTGGTCGCCATGACACGCTGGCATCAGGGCAACGTCGAGGCGTACGAGGATTACGATTACAACGTGTTGCCCGACGTGAAGATGTTTAATGAGCGGCGTGGAATCCTCACCGCAAACGAGACAACGCGTTACTAATGGGGCTTCGGCAACACCCGCGACGCGGCGGTCATTCTGGAGAGCCCTCCGGGTCTCTCAGTCGGAATGGTCGTCGACATGTGGGAGCAGAGCCCGGTGGATCTCGGCATCTCTGGCCCCAACTCCGGCAAAGGTGACAAATTGGTTATCGTCGGCCCCAACACACCGGCCGAAGCCATTCCCGAACCGGCCAACGGGCTGGACGTTCATAAGATCAGCACGGACCAGGTCTACTATCTGATACGAATGCTGGGCACGCCGGCGGAGGTCGAAAAGGCCATCAACAACGTGCGCATCTACAACTTCGGAGCCATTCGATCGTGGCCGGCACTTTGATGGCCTCTGCCTGGCCCGATCCGGTCAAACAAAAGGACGGTAAAGTCTCCATTCTTGAAACGGTTCTGACCGCCGGCGTCACACGCGAGACTTGAAGACAATTTGCACAAACACAACACGGAGTACGCTTCCAAACGCGACTCACAACGATTGGCCAACCCTGTATTGCGGATCGTGACATTGGGGCAATTCAACGAATATCGAAAACGAGTCGTCGCCGGTGGCAAGAATGATGGCCAATTCAAAACGCTACGGCTTACGACGGACGTTGCTTACGCCAATGAATTTGCCATCGAACGAAAAACTCAACACACCTAAATCAATCTACAAGAGGAGTGACTGATGGTCACAAGTTCCGAACAACTGAGAAAGCATGAACCGTTTAGCAGCCTCAATGAAGTTTTTTTCAATCAATTGGCCGATGAGGCGGTTGAAGCGAACTTTTCGCAAGGTGGTGTGTAGATTGCGGAGTTTGCTGAAGAAACTGACATCTACCTCATTATCGAAGGTGAAGCTCGAATCGAGACGCTCTTGGCGGATCGTGATCCAAGCCAGGAGGCAATTGTTCTCGAAGCGGGTTCGGTAGTAGGAATGATGAGTTTTTTCGGCGAAGCTGTTCCCGCAGTTTCGGTGATTGCGAGTTCTGATATGCGGGTGCTGAAGTGGAGTTCAGCCGACTGGCGGGACGTTTGTGAGGCGGACCCGGCAAACGGGTATTGGTTGGCAATGAGTGTTGGAAAAATCGCGGTCAATCGCTTGAGGTCATGGGGCACGCAAGTCTTAAGTCATGTGTCGTGGGGTTGGGAATGTAACCAGCCATCGAATGCGGCCTCGTGGAACAGCGTCGATGCAATCTCCGAAATTCAAAGCGTCATAGATGTGATTTCGGCGTTGCAGTAAACCTCTCCTCCATGAACGTCTCCCAGCGGCGTCACAAGGCTAAGGATATCTTGAAAGTCGTCGTTCAGCGCAGTTGTAGAAATAGGCGATCCCCATGCGATCACCTGGTCGGTTGGCCGTGGGTCCGAAGGCCTCAACCGACGCGTTCGCCGTCCATGCGAACGGACTTGTTTCCGCATCGGAAGAGCCGACGTAACCGAACAACTTGGTATAGCGTTTTCGTTACAGGGATCGACCCATAGACGTTGTTCGCCGTAGTAGGCCGTCTGCCACGTTCCCGATTTCGCCGCAGGTTCGACACCACCTCCAGGAATGATGATCCACCGCTCCGTGTCGAACGACGTGAATTCTCCGGTAGCGTACGTCCCCAGGAGTGCAAGAGAACCAGGCAGACCGCCGAAGTCCGTATACTTCCGGCCGCGGTATCGACGGGTTCATGAGTGTATCGGCGATGCTACCGCTGAACACCATTCCCAGCTCGGCCCTGTGTTGGTCTCAAAATCAAAGTAGGTATCCGACTTTCAACAATTCTGTCCAAGCGTTCCGAAGTTCAGCGTTTGGTACGCCATTTAACCATTACGCCCGCAATGGATGGGGATAGGCAACATTTTACCGGCGAGGTAGCCCACGCGGTGGCAGGCGGGGTGGGCTTATGCAAGTCGCATCACATTGCTCAGGCCGGATCAGGCGCAGAGTTGAAAGCAAACGTATCGCGAAACAGGGTCAAAGTTTGCCACATTTAGCGAATTGGGGGATCAAAATCCCACTTCAAGAAACAGTTGATCCGTCGACAAAAAAAGCTTAGCCCCGTTGAATACAGGGCTAAGCGGTTCAAAGCGAGCCAGTGCGACAACTGGCGATCAGCGGAGGGCACGGGACTCGAACCCGCAACCGGTAAACCGGCAATTGATTTCGAATCAACCTCCTCACCAATTCGGATACCCTCCTGCTCAGCCGCTTCCATCGTCACAAAACACGTCGGATGCAGCTGACAGGCGTCCATCTTTACCTATTCGAAATAGGCTGACAACGGGTTGGACTCTGGAACGCTCCGGCAAGCCTTCCCCGTTGCAGACCGTGTGCGGTTTCTCACGGATCTGCCAGCGGCAGCTCGGCTGCTGGGTTTCAGCTCAGCATGTTGCCGATAGCAAGAGATACCACGGAGTACCCGGGCGGTGGACTGTCCGTATATCAACCTCTGGAAGCACGGACGCTTCAACCAATGGGACTCAATCAATGGCTAAGAAACGCGAATTCCGTATCGTATCACGCGGTGCAGATGGCGAGTTACGCATCCGCAACTACGACGTGATCGAAGGGATCACCGAACTCTACACGCAAATCGGCATCGACGACTGTAGCACCAATCTCTCGCTGCGCGGTCTGCCGACTTTCCGCGGACTGATCGGGCCCATTACCGATGAAGATGGAGCCGTCCGATACGAGTCGCCCGAAGTATTCGAAGCACTGACCAAGAAGTGGGCGGTCGATGGAGCACACAAGAGCAAGCGACGGCGTCGAAAACCGACGGCACCGAAGGCGGCCGAATTCGAGACCATGATCGCCGAGTTCGAATAGCACCACATGCGTGCTGCCAATCCAAGGCCAACGACGTCAGGCGAGCGGCTTCGACCACGCAACTGGCGCCGTCGAAGGAGAACAATCCAACTATCGATTGACCGTGTTTGCTTCCGTCTGTCGTTGGGCTTGCCAAATACCCTGTGGATTGTTGGTGCTGTAACGCGGATAGTCTCCATCCAGGCGAGCGACGCCCCCGTAAACTCCCGCTGGGTCGTTCGCCGGCAGGTATCGATTCGAAGCGATACGAGGCGCTGCGAAGTTGGGTCCGGATGACAACGGAGCGGAGTATGCAGGCGCCCTAGCAACAATCGCCGGTGAAGGATAAACGGGGGCAGGTGCGTTCGAGACGGGCGGCGCGGGCAACCCGGCGAGGCTTGGTCTGGCTGCTGGCAACGTATTGCTGGCAATTCGCGGTGCGTATCTCGGATGCGCTGCCAATTGACCGGCGTTGAACGGTGCTCTCGCCAACGCAACGGCTTCATTGTTCGCTCGCAGCCGATCGGAAGGAAGCGTCACGACTGAATTGTTGTTGCCAGGCAGCATCACGGTTCGCGTAATCTGCTCTCGTTCTTCGTACCTCACCGGAGCCGAAGCCACTTGAGCTGTCGGCGTGGGAGCTATCAAGGCAGTGCTGGCCATGGCGGCAGTTGGTGTCGTCGTCCAGGTTTGTCGCGGCTCCAGGTGATACGCCAGGTGCGGGCCACGGATCAGGTTCCAACGGCCATGCCACTTCGGCACCCATTGGTACTGCGTCACGGGACGCCGGGCGGCCGTCGTTACTGGTGGCGCGGGAAGCTGTGGCAAGCCGGTTTGAGTCGGGTAGCGAGGGTCTTGCACTGGCACCTGAACTTTCGTTCTGGCTTCACGGATCGTCGCGCCGTTTTCCTCGTAGTAACGAATCGCGTCCTGACCGATCACCGATTCGGCGGCGGCCAGCCCGACAAGGAAACAGATGATCAAAGCAGTGACTCGACGCATGGTAATCTCGCGCAAACTGGAATTTGGCTCCCCTTCTGATCGAGTATCGGCATAATCGTTATACTTTCCGTAGTTTCAATTCCCGCCAGCGACATCAATGCTGTCGCTGCCCAGCAAGAACCATCTGCGAGGTGGCCCGATGACAATCTTCAAAAAGATCATTGACGGTGAAATTCCTGCCGACGTCGTGCACGATGACGAGATTTGCCTCGCCTTCAAGGATGCGGAACCGCAGGCTCCCACGCACGTCCTGGTGATCCCCAAGAAAGAGATCGCCTCGATCGACGACATCCAACCCGAGGATGCCAGCATCCTCGGTCACATTTGGACCGTCATCCCAAAACTGGCAGAGCAGTTGGAACTGGGTGATGGCTATCGCGTCGTCGTCAATTGTGGTTCATACGGTGGGCAGGCTGTTGACCACCTGCACTTCCACGTGATTGGCGGCCGCAGGATGAAATGGCCACCCGGTTAGCAGGCACACGAAGTTCGAATCGCAGTCCTCAAATCAGCGACTGGTCTTTGTAGCTAACGACGCCAGTCAGACGTCGTTTCTGCAATTCCGTCCGGCAGCAGGAACGCTCTGCCAACGGCACACGGGTCAGGTCAGGCAGGCAGATCAGGCGAAATCGCCGGGACTCGGCCCGGTAGCCGGTAGCGGTTTTTAAGTGTCGCTTGCGACGCAGGTGTCCACTAAAATGGAATTCGCTGCGGGCCTAGGGGGGCCGATTCATTGCACAATTCCAAAACTGTCACTCGGCGTCGGCATCTCAACGCAGTGCGACGAAGCCATCGATCTCTGTCGAACCAACTCCGCTTCGATGTCGAACCGCTGGAAACCCGAACCCTGTTGGCCAACTTCGTCGTAACAACCAGTGCCGATTCGGTAAATGGCAATGACGGACTGATCAGCCTGCGAGAAGCAATTGCCGAGGCGAACGGAAACGGCGAAGCGGATACTATTTCATTTGGGAACGGTTCGGCGATGGGCGGGACCGACTTCACCGACGAGTTTGCCGACACAATAACTCTTTCCGACACCGAATTGGCGATTAGCGGCGCACTCACCATCATCGGCCCTGTCGCGAGCCTGTTGACCGTTGATGCAAATCAACAATCGCGAATCTTCAATATTGATGAAGGCACAAGCCTCAACATTGCCGTAGAGATCTCCAGTCTGACAATGACCGGTGGAAATGCGAATGGAAACGGCGGAGCGATCTTCTCGAGGGAGAGGCTCACCGTTCGCGACGCAATCATTTCCGGAAACGCGGCGAGCCTGCTCGGTGGCGGAATCTACTGCGACACTTCTTCCAGCGGCACGACCGTAGTCCAGAATAGCACGATCTCCGGGAACGCGGCGATCTTGGGCGGCGGGATCTATGCACGCACACTGTCCGGGGGCACAACCACGATCGTCGACAGTACGATCCACGCGAACTCAGTCAGTGGCAACTTCGGCTATGGCGGTGGAATTCATCTCCGGAACCATGGCGAGACGAAAATCTTCCGCAGTACCGTCTCCGGGAACACGGCAAGTGTACGGGGCGGCGGAATCTACGCCCGCTCGTATTCCAGCGCCGTGACCACCATCGACGATAGCGTGATCTCGGCGAACCTGACCGGCTTTCTGGGTGGCGGAATCTACTCCCGCACCCGTGCCGGTGGCACAACGATGATCAGCAAAAGCACGATCTCAGCCAACTCGGTGAACAGCAATTACGGCTACGGGGGAGGGATCTGGTCCTCTACCGACGGCACGACCACGATCGACAACAGCACGATCTCTGGAAACTCAGCCGGCGCTATCGGTGGTGGAGCTCTATCGATTACCTTCGCAAACGGCCAGACAACAATCGATAACAGCAACATCTCGATGAATTCGGCCGGCGTGGAAGGAGGCGGTGTCTACACCCGCGTCATCAGTGGCGGCGCGGCGACGATTCGCCGCAGCACGATATCCGCCAACTTGGCCAACTCACGTGGCGGGGGAATCCTCACCCTCACCTATGCCGGCAGCACGACGATCGACAGCAGCACCGTTGCCGGGAATTCGACCAGCGCCGACTTCAGTTACGGGGGCGGAATTTTTTCTCGCAACGACGACGAGACTTCGATCACTGACAGTACCATCTCTGGCAATTCAGCCAACGGCAAGCTCAGCACCGGGGGCGGTCTCGACTCCCGCAACTACGGTGAGTTCCGGATTGAAAGCAGCACCATCGCCGGGAATTCAGCTGACACAGGCGGTGGAGTGCTGTCCAGGAATTATGGCGAGGCGACGATCGACAGCAGCACCATCTCGGCGAACTCAGCCAACGAAGGCGGCGGAATCCATGCGCGTGGTGCTGGCATCATGTCACTGACCAACTCGATCATCGCCGGGAATACGGCGACAGTGACCGCGCCAGATATGGATCAGCAGCAAGCGAACCTTACCGTCAAATTCTGCCTGGTTGGCGATAATATGGGTTCCGGTCTGGCCGAATCACAAACACAAAACGACGAGACGGGCAGAAATCTGATCGGCGACCGAAACGGCGTCGGTGCCATTGAAGCGTTGCTCGGTCCACTGGCCGACAACGGTGGACCAACATGGACCATGGCGTTGCGAGCCGATAGCCCGGCGGTCGATCACGGCGATAATTCTGGCGGCCGAATGACCGACCAAAGGGGATTCGGCTTCGTACGTGAGATCGGCAATGCTCCGGACATCGGTGCGTACGAGCTCAATACCGAGCCGGGCATCCGCATGATCGATGGTTCGCTATACGTTTTTGGCAGCGAGGGACGCGATAACGTGAAGGTCCGTTTGCAAGGCGAACAGGTGCGTGTCCAGAGTCGGCAGAAGCTGGGGACCGTTGAACGTACGACGGAGACCGAATTGTTTGATGTTGGCGACATCAGCCGGCTGGCGATTTACCTGCGCGGCGACCGTGACGTGATCACGTTGGCAAACAACATCGTATTGGAAGCGGTACTTGATGGGGGCGACGGCGACGATCGATTGCGGGGAGGCGACGGAGGCAACACGATGATCGGAGGACCAGGCGACGACAACCTTCGAGGGGGCAAGGCCAGCGACATACTCATTGGGGGCGACGGTGACGATCGACTATCGGGGCTGGGAGGTAGCGACATCCTCAGCGGCGGACGGGGAAATGACAAACTGGTTGGCGGTACCGGTTCGGTCAGCGATGTGTTGATCGGCGGCGATGGTAAAGACCGTTTGTCCGGCGGAGCGGGCGATGATCTGTTGATCGGTCACATTGTCAGCAATGAAGGCGACAATTCAGCACTGGCGACAATCTTGGCCGAGTGGGTTGCCAGTCCGACCAGGTTGCCAGACAGTCTCGGTGCGTTGACCGTCGACGATGTCCAGGACCGATTGATCAGCGGCCCCGGTGATGACCTCCTGGAAGGCGATGCGCAGGATTTGCTGAGATCGTAACTGGAAGACTCACCTTTCGCCAAAACTAATTCCAGGGCATCCGCGGAATCAATTCTCGCATCCGCCGCAGCGGACCAGTCGGCGATCGCTTCGCGGGCTCGTTCGCCGTTGGTTCGACTTCGGTGGGCGACGCGGTTTCACGAGCGAGCGGACCGAGGGAAGTGGGGAGCGAGGCGAGCTCGGATGGTTCGGCAGTAACATATTTGCGGATGTACCGCGGCCAGAAACGGTCCAGCGTCTGCCAACAGTCGGTTAATCGACCTTCCCGTAATTGAAGATCTGCGAGGGCAATGACTTTTGAAGTCTGTCGCTGCTCGGCACGGGTGAAGGACAAATCATAAAGTTCAACGTCATCGAGCCAAATCGTGCCCGGCCCCATCAAGTCGAAACGGACCTGGAGGTCGGTCAGGCCATCGTCGGGAAGGTCGTCGATGTGCAGCACGAATGGCGCCCACTCGCTGACCACTTCTTCCGTCGGCAGCACCGGTGCGTCGACGCTGGCGAATCGATAGTAGGGCTGGCCATATAATTGACCCTCAATCGCGAGCCGCAGACTCGGTTGCGGGCCGGTCGGTGGACGACGCAACCAGACGTGCATCGACAGGCGACCGGTTTTTGGAGCCGGAAACGGTTGGGACCGCACCGCACTCAAGTTGCCGCCACCTTCCAGTCGCAGCGATGCGCCGTTGCGAGCGATTGTGCCATCCAACGCGATCCGGCTGTCGGCCGGGTGCACCAGTTGCCATCCGACAACTTGATCATTCACTGGCTGCATGTCGAAACTGCGCGTTGCTCAATCGATCGTATCGTCGCGGCTCGCCCGTCAAAGCAGCTTGGCTCGCCAATGCGGAAATCGCCTGCTGCAAACGACCCTGCAAGTCGGAAGGCAGGCGATAGTCCACCTTGCCAACAACGATCTGGCGAGCCGAAGTTGTCACCGCTTGCATGGCAAACGGAGCAATCTGGGTGGTCCACACCCAGTTGCCACCTTCCAGCCTGATCTCGTCAGCCTGCGGCCCGATCGCCAGCGATTCCAAACGCGTGTGCGGCGGCAGCTGCACGAAGATCGACGCCCGCACTGGCCAGGGAGACCGGTTCACCACGTACACCAGCGACTCTTGAGCCCGACTGAGCGTCCTCACCGTCAGAGGACCAACCGACTGCTGATCCTGTAAGGCATCTGTGAACGGTTGCGCTGGCAGCCTGCGAAACACTCGCGACCATCTCGCCAACGTCTCGACATTGTTGGCCGGTTCGCGCTGCGTGAGGAATACCGTGCGCACGTCGGTGTCGGCCAGCGAACGAGCAAGGCAGCGCAGCTGATTGACGCTCGTGGGCTGCACCTCCGACTGGATGCGTTGCGGAATGATCGGCATTTCCTGCCGCCGGCCATCCTGCAAGCTGGGCAGTACCACCGTCATGGGTGCTTTCGTGATTTGTGCGGCGTCCGCTTCAAACACCTGCGCTGCCACCGGACTGTTACTCATTTCGATTTGAGCCCGCTCGGCCACGAGACTTCCTCCGAAGGCACTCGCCAGGGGGCGCACGGCAACGAGGCCCCGAATTGCAGCGAGGCGTTGCAAGTCAATGCCCATGGCTGTGAGGTGTGAGTTCAGCGCCTCGCGTCGCGATTGGCTGACGCCCAACGCTCGACGAGCGCCTTCGCTGCGGACCAGGTCGGCAGTCAGCAGGTATAACGTCGAGTCGGGCCGCTGCCGCTGCAAGTTGGCAGCGAGGCGGCGATACAATTCGGTAACTTGCTCGACGCGATACTCATGCCACGGCTCTGCCGCCGGGCCGTCGATCAGGTCGCGGGCCGATCGAACAGGCGGATCGATCTGGCGTGCTCGATCGGTGGCCAGGTAGCGACCAATCGTCGTGGGATCATATCCCCAATCCCAATTCGGCAAGCAGGCAAAGGAACGTTCGTCGAGCTCAATCGCGATTCCGCCAAACGCTTCATGGTGGGCGTAACGTTCTATGATCTCCTGGACGATTTGTAGAATCGATGACTGCACTCGTGGATCAAGCACGTTGTATCGTGGCGTCGAGCTCTTCGAGTTGGCGGCCGACAGTTGCCCCTCCGCGTCCATTAACCACACCCCCGTCGACGACGAAGGAATCGCGCCGGCAGCTTCCAGCTGGGGCACAATCATGTTCAATCGAATCGTCGGGATGAGCTGCAGTTGCTCGCGGTCGAACAGACGGAAATAGCATTCCAGAACGTCCTTGGGTATTGCATCCTGGCCCGAGGTGAACAGCTGGCCCGAATCGACTTGCGTGCCACCATCGACCATGGGATGAGGAGCTAACTGCCCGGCGTCGCTAAGCACGTTGATGGCCGCTCCACTCAATCCGGCATGATTGAGATACTCGACCATGTGTCGACCGGTTGCCAGAAACGTCTCCCAATCTGTGAAGGATCGATCCAGCAGCGGATCAATGGTCCGAGTTCCGGCAAAAGGTCGTGTCAGATCGGGGTCGGCAAAGTGCGCCAGGCTACGCCGTTGGCCGATTGCATTCCTGGCGGTCCCTGCCGGCGAACCGTTGCTCTCCTGCACGCGTACGCGGCCAAACTCGACAGGCCGATCAGCGTTCTTATTGCTCAAAACGAGGTACGCCAGTCGCGTTCGCGGCCAGAACATGACCGATTGCACGCCCGTCTCGGTCTGCGCCTGCGAGGGATCAACGTGAAACCCGGTTTGGACCGAGGGCGAAAAGAAGGTTCCGGTCGGATCACGCTCGACGATCGTGACCGCCATCGTCTGCTCCATCTCTTGCGGGTACTCGATCTCCAGTCGATGAGCACGCTCCGGATGGATCACGGGCAATGGCAACGCGAGCCATCCTTCACCTTCGATACGGTTAAGCTTGCGGCCGCTTTGAAAAAATGGCTTGCCGAAATTTTCACCAAACAACTGGCGGAACGATCCGGGCAGGTCTCGCCAAGCCGGAAACCTTGCCAGGCGTTCCCACCACTGTGGTTCGGAAGTGTCAAACTCCAGAATGTCCCGCCAACGCAGCTCGTCGGGAGCGGCGGGAGGCTGCGGCCCAACAACCGCGAACTGAATCGATCGTTCAACCGACGGCGAGCCGGTTTTCAGAAGTTGTCGCAAACCGTCGCGACTTAGCGTCAGTACCAGATCATAAGCCCCCTCGTCAGCAGGAATGGGGATCTCGATGCGCTCGGCCGCCTTCAGCTTGCCATTCCCATCTGGTTCGAGTGGCTGCGCAGATCGCCACAGGACGCGACGACTGCGAGCTGCAAATACCTTGAGCTCGAGCTTCGCGTTAGCATCGCTCTCCAGCGGCGGCAAATGCGGGATCGCGTCGATCGTCCACGTTTCACCCGGCGCAAAAACGAGATGTTGATTGGCAAATCGTACGCGTAGCGCATCCCCGGGAGTCCTGGCGAGCTTGACAACGAATTCCGATCCGGGGATCGTTTTTTGAACTTCGCCCGTGAGCACGTCCATCAACGGAATCGTCAGCGTTGCCGGCTGTGGTGCACCAGGTAGCGCCAGTTCCACCAGCACCGCACCGTTCAGGTCGGTATTTGCTCGCACATCAAATTGGACCGGCTGCTCATTCGGCTCATGACGGAAGGCCACTGACGTCGCATCCAGCAACAGGGGTGGAGAATTGGTGCGATCGCTGTCCAGTCGCCTGAGCTCGGACAGCTGCCCGCCCGATAAACGCAAGCGGCCCGTCCACTCAGTCGCCGTGGGATGTTCGACAACCAGACGCAGCTGAATGTCACTGACTTCCGCCACGGCGCACGGCGCCAGCAACACGCAGCTAACAAGCCACACGCAACGCCGCACCCATCGTCGAAATCGTGCCCCGCGGTCGTCCATCCTTGGACGTCAACTTTCTGTCGAGATATTTCTGGAAAGCGGGGCGGAGTATAGAAACAGCCACGCGGCGGAAGAAAGACCGGGGCAAAATGCGCTGATGGGAATCCTGCAAGCCGGTAAAGCCTGCAGTCGCAGCCCGATTTCGGGTCCGCGTATAGCTGCGATCCTCAATGAAGGGTCAAAGCGACGCTAGCAAACCGAGCACAATCGAACGCAGCTTGGGCTCGGCAGCATTGGCCACTTTCACGATCTCATTCGGATCGGCCGGTTGGAGCGAGTCCGGAAAGCACATGTCGGTGACGATCGAAAATCCAACAGTCCGCAAGCCGCAGTGTGCCGCAACGATTACCTCCGGCACCGTCGACATACCGACAACGTCGGCGCCAATCTGGCGCAGGAATCGGTACTCGGCTCGCGTTTCCAGGTTGGGCCCCGACACCGCAACGAGCACGCCGCGATGCAAATGGATGTCTTCTTTCCTGGCTGCGCTCATCGTTGCTTCGATCAATTCGTAATCGTAAGGCTGCGACATGTCAGGAAATCTGGGCCCCAGCCGATCGTCGTTGATGCCAATCAACGGGTTGTCACCCATCAGGTTAATTTGATCATCGATCACCATTACGTCGCCGCAGCGGTAATAGGGATTCAGCCCACCGACCGCATTGGAAACAACGAGGATGTCGCAGCCCATCGCCTTCATTACCCGGACAGGAAGCGTAACCTGTTTGAGTGGATAGCCCTCGTACATGTGCAAGCGGCCTTCCATCGCCATGACAGAAACACCTTGCAGGTTGCCGCACACGAATCGCCCTTTGTGGCTCATCGCCGTTGACATCGGGAAGTGTGGAATGTCGCCGTAATCGACCGTCGCCTCGGCATCAATCTGTTCACTCAGGTTGCCCAATCCGGTACCCAACACGATTCCAACCTTGGGCTTGCCCTTCCACCGCTTCCGCAGCACGGCGACGACTTCTTCAATTTGACCGAACAACTCGAGCATGAAATTGGCTTTCTGAAGGAAATTGATCACTGCGCGGTGCTTTTCGCAGCACCAACCACGACGCTGAATGTCGCGCTACTCAAGAGTCACCAAAGTAAATTAATTTGTTCTCTTTTCCCACCCGTTGGCCAGCGTTTGCAAGCCGTGACCTGTCCTCAATCGGCCCATGCTCGAATCGGTCAGCGAAGGCGTTCCAACCGGCTGCCCCTTGCCACGGTTGCCCGCCTGTCCGATAACAAAATGCCTCGCGAGGAGGACATTATTCTCAAATTCAGCTGCCAATCCGGCAAAGGAACACCATGAAGACTGCCACGATCAGCACCAACAAGGGCGATATCAAGATCGAGTTGTTTGATGACAAGACACCCAATACCTGCGCCAACTTCGAGAAACTGGTGAGCTCGGGATTCTACAACGGACTGAAGTTTCATCGCGTTATCCAAGATTTCATGATCCAGGGCGGTTGCCCCCAAGGTACGGGTACCGGCGGACCCGGCTACACTTTTGAGGATGAATTCCACCCGGAACTTCGTCACGACGGGCCAGGCATCTTGTCGATGGCCAACGCCGGCCCAAACACCAATGGCTCGCAATTCTTCATCACTCATGTTGCCTGTCCGCACCTTGATGGGAAGCATTCGGTGTTTGGCAAAGTCATCGAAGGCATCGACGTCGTCAACTCGATTGGACAAAACGACGAGATGACAAAGGTGACGATCGAAGGCTAGTTAGAGATATCATCAAATTAACTTGAGGAGACATCATGAGCGTCGCCAAAGTCACGGAAATCACATCGTCGTCCAAGAAGAGCTTTGAAGATGCAATCGAGAGTGGCATCGAACGGGCATGTAAAACGCTTGACAAAGTCACAGGCGGCTGGGTTCAGGAAATGAAAGTCGAAGTTGATGACGGGAAAATCAGCGAATATCGAGTCAACATGAAACTGACGTTTATCCTTAAGGACTGAACGGACGCGGACAACGAACTGACACGGTAACCATCATGACGCAACCTCTGACCGTTCCCGCCGGAGCCAAGATCAACCTGGCTGACTTCGATGCCGCCTACGTGGATGGCGATATCGACAAGCAATCGGCAAAGCGGCAATTAAGGGAGAATTCGGAACGATTGGCCGATCTTGGATACCGGCTGTACGCCGAGAACCGCCGTTCGCTGCTGCTGGTGCTGCAGGGCATGGACACCGCGGGGAAGGACGGCACCATTCGGTCGATGATGCGAGGGTTAAATCCCCAAAGCTCCGCTGTTCACTCGTTCAAGAAGCCCAGCGCCGAAGAACTCGACCATGATTTTCTCTGGCGAATCCATAATGCCTGCCCGCGTCGTGGCAATGTTGGCATCTTCAATCGATCACACTACGAGGACGTGCTGGTCGTCCGTGTGGCGAATTTGGTCAGTGAAAAAGAATGGCGCAGTCGCTACGAAATCATTAATTCGTTCGAAAAACTGCTCACCGAAGGCGACACGATCATCGTCAAGTGTTACTTGCACATCAGCAAGGAAACGCAGCGAGAACGGTTGCAGGCGCGGCTCGACAATCCAAAGAAACGCTGGAAATTCAGCTCGGCTGACCTCGATGTACGAAAACAATGGGACGATTACCAGGCTGCATACGAAGACGCACTGACGAATTGCAATACCGAACATGCACCGTGGTTCATTGTGCCTGCTGACCGCAAGTGGAATCGCAACCTGGTTGTCAGTCAGATCCTGGTTGAGACGCTGGAGCGATTAAACCCGGAGTTTCCCACGGCGGAAACGGGACTGGATGGTATCCAAGTTGTTTGAGTTTCACTCATTCCACATCACCAGACTATCTGCCATCGGCGGCAATCCGCTCAGCGATTTGTCTTTGAGTCGCATTCCGGAATTGCATCAGCTCCTCGGCCAGCAGTCGCACAATCTCCGGGCAACGCTGAGCCACCTCATTAAAGTCCCAACGGTCATCCGGTTTGACATACAGTTGGGCATTCTTGGCATCCGGCCCGTGGAAGATCGCGTGCCACGCGGGCGTGCGAATGGACACGGTAGCGGATTGCGCCGACGATCGGCTCAACGCTACCGGGCGTGCCCTGTTCTCGCCGGTACTGCGTAGCGATTGCAGGCTCAGATCCGATTCCTGGATGAATCCAAACCATTCCAGCAACGTTGCGTGAACCGTCGACGGTTGGCAGACCGACTGCAAACGAAGTGAAACGGCGTCCTGCCCGGGAATCCGCGAGATTAGTGGCACATGAACCAGCTCGGTATTCAGCGGCGCGTTAATGGGACCGACCATGCCATGTTCGCCCAGGGGGAAACCGTGTGTGGACGTCAGCAAAAACAGCGTTGATTCCCACCATCGATTCCCTGCGACCGTCGCCAATAGGACTCCCAGGCACTCATCAATCGCACGAACCTGTGCCGCGTACAGCACTGACCAACCCCAGAGCGCATCCGGGTCATCCGGTTTCAACTGCAAGCTCGGCGCAAGCACCGAATTTGGTGGATCGGGATCGTCCTCGTCTCGCATCTGCGCCAGGATCGAGTCGGGTGCGTCCCACAACGAAACCAGAGATGACGCGTGGACCCAAATGCAGAATGGTTCTTCTGCCTGTTGGATGCTATCGATCACCCGGACCAGCAACTGGGCAAATCGAGTTTCAGAAATCTCGTTGGCGCGGCGTGCGGCACCGAACGGCGGTAAACAGTGAACGCGGTCAAAGCCCACCTCGGAACACGCAGTGGCGAACTCCGAATCGTCCGTTACGAGGAATGTATTGATCTGCCGAGCTCGGAACCCGGTCAGCAATTGCCGTGGAGGGACTGAGCTGGTCGACATCGCATGCTGCCCGTTCCAAAAACCTCGGTAAGAATCTGGCTGCAAACTGGCCGACACGGGTGAGTCCGAGATGGCGTGTTCGACGAGCAACGATTCGGCAGCGAGTTTGTTGAAGGCCGGCGTATCGACCCAGGTGTTACCGTAAGGTCCGAGGAATCCGGGACTCAATCCATCAAACACGAGCACAATGGCGTTTTTCGGTGTAGTGGATTCCACGGGGAGCAGCGCAAATCATGAATGCGATCGGGTCACAACAGCTGCGACGAACGCTGCGCATTATGCACGTTTCGCAGATCGCTGCCACTCTTGCCAAAGCAACTGCGGGAAGACCCAGGCGTCGTGCGCATAACGTTTGAACAATCGGCGTGGTTCGCTGGCCATCCGATGAAACCATTCCATGCCGATCGCCTGGATCCAGCGAGGTGCTCGTGACTTCTCACCGGCAAGAAAATCGATCGTTGCGCCGACACAGCAGCGCCGCCCTGGCTCGAATCGAATCACGATGCCGATGCACCCACAGTTCCTGTTTCGGAGCCCCCAACCCTACGACCAACACATCAGCCTTGGCTGCCGCAATCATCTCGAGAATCTTGCGATTCTCCCGTTCATCCTTTTCGAAACCCAGTGGTGGACTGTAAAGGCCGACCACTTTCACCGTGCTCCATGTGCCATGGATATTCTCGGCCGCCCGTTCGGCCACACCAGGCATGGCGCCCAACAGAAAAACCCGCAACCCTCGTCCATTCGTGTGCGAAAACAATGATGGTACGAGATCGGAACCAGCCACACGAGCCGGCAACGGCTTGCCCACCAGTCGTGACGCTGCGACCACCGGCCAGCCATCGGCCAGCACCAGATCGGCGTCCTCGTAGACACTCCTCAGGTCCTTGCGCTCTTGGAGCATCACGGTGTGATCCACATTGGGTGTCACGACGAAGCGGCAACGTTCCTGGTCGCTCGTGATCCACGACGACACTGTTTCCACGGCGTCGCACATCGTCATGACATCAATTTCAACACCGAACAGTTGAATGCGATTCATAACATCAGCTCTTTCGTAATGATTCAGTTTAGCGACGCATGGCCAAATGATCCGGGCCACGCAGTCGATGATGGTGCCGGACTGGCCGCATCCTGCTCAGCGGCCTGAGCGACTGCGGCGCAGCTCATCAATCCCGCCAACAGGAAGAACAAGCCGAATTCGACCGGCGAGTAAGAGACTTCGTGGAACAGCATCTGAATTGCAAACGCGGCGAAGAACAACAAGTACAGCAGCGCCACATCGCGCCGCCATGGCGGAGCCTTGGTATCATTCCAGAGTCGACGCGCATTGCGTGTCAGGCGCAAAGAACAGACCCAGGATCAGGATCAACCCGCCAATTCCCAGTTCGACCAGCAACGACAGGTAGGTGTTGTGATGGATGTAGCCTCGAATGGAGTCCAGGCGCAACCGGGTTTCCCGATCCTGCAGGTAATTGCCTTTCACATGAGGAAAGTGGCCAAATCCGCACCCGGTCATCGGATCATCCGTGAACATCAACCACGAGACGTACGCGAATACAGCTCGCATCGAAGTCGATTCGGTGGTTGCCTCGGGGCCGCTCTCCCGTTCCAGTGAGATGATACTGGCCGAGTTCAACGCGAAGCCTGCCAGCAGCGCGACAACGATCAAAAAAGAACTCGCCCTTCGCCACCTTCCTTCAAACGTCATCAACACGAGCAGGAAGAACGCAACCATCAAGCCCATCCAGATGCTGCGTGTGAACGTCGCAATAATCGCTGCGGACAACAATGCCGACAGCAGCAACCCCAGCACGCGACCTTCCCGGCCCCAGACCTTGCGGTAGACAAGCGGAATCCATATCGAGCCCAAGCCGACCAACAGGTACATCCCCAACCGCACCGACTGCAGGAACGGACCCCGGGCTCGACCAAAGTGAATTCCCAGGTTGGGGTCCGCGATGTACTTCGGGAATACCAGGCTCCACACACCGGCAACTTCAAACATCGCCGTGATCGCAAGATAGACCCCAAAGACGCCGAAGATCGCAAACAGACGGTTCACGGTACGCTCGTCCAACTTCGAACGGGAAGCAACGACATATAGAAAAATCGGCAGCAAGTATCCTTCAACCAGGTGCTGCACAATTGGGACCTGGTCCAGCGCGTCGCGTTGCCAGTCGTGGGCGAAAGTGTTGATGACCATGAGGCCGGCAAAACCTGCCAACCAGACGTCCGGGGCGGTAAGCGACTGTTTCATTGTCTGTTTCGAGAACTTCTGTTGCCAGAAGAAAGCCACCACGACAGCTGGTAACAACAGACGGTCGATGGATAGCGTGAAACCGACATCGAAACTGAAGAATTGCGGACCGAACGTTGATGAGAGTACCAGGTACAACCGCGCAGTCCAAGTATTACGGATCCGCGAGTGAGCCAGATAAAGCCCCAGAGCAGTGCAGGTATCGCGGCAGCAACAAAAATGAAGTTCATGGCAGTTCGAACCGTATTGGCAGCAATCGATCGTGGCGCAAACATTCCACTGGAACGTGGCGCAAGGAGGCTCGAAAATCTAGGTCACGATCAACCGCTTCGAGCGGTTTGCTGCGACGCCATCACGACCCGCAGAAGTCGTTTCAACCGAGTCGCCGCCCGTCCCTCGCGACATCGCACGCAGTCGACGTTGCTATTTCGCCACGCTGCGCCAAACGATTCGGCGAATCGCTCGCGTTCTTTGTTGCCTTTGGCTGCGAATAAACAAGATTTGTGTGGAATTCCATTGCGACATGGCGGAAGCTGGAAAGCGAACACAGATGCAGATCGATCTGATCACGGAAATCACGGCCGTAGATGCGATTCGGCACGATTGGAACCGACTGGCTGGCGACAATCCATTCCTGCATTGGGAATGGTTACGGCCTTGGTGGAAAAATTTCGCCGCTGACCAGCAATTGTACGTATTGGCAGGTCGCGACTCGGCAGGCGACGTCATCGGGTTGGCTCCCTGGTTCAAGGCGAAATCGGATCTGTTGGGACAAACGATCCAATTCCTGGGCAGCGGCAAGGCCTGCTCCGATCACCTCACACTGCTTTGTCGGGATACCGACAGTGAGGCTTTCGCCACGTCCTGCGCCGACTGGTTGCACTCGGCCAACGACGGTACCGATCCATGTCGGCGATGGGATTATCTTGAGTTCCTGGGAGTCGACCAGGAAGACTCTTCAATGCATCGGCTCGGCAACGCCCTGACCCAGATTGGCTACTCGGTAACACCTACGCCCGGTCAAGCTTGCTTTGCCATCGACTTAAGCGATGGCTGGGACAGCTACTTCAGTCAACGATCGTCGTCTTCAAAACGTCAACTGCGGAAACTGCAGGCAACACTCGACCAGCCCCACGTGCACGTCGAGGTGTTCACGACGCCAGAAGCACTGGAAGCCAACTGGCTCAACTTTGTCGAACTGCACCAACGGCGACGATGCTCAATGGACGATCGAGGATGTTTTGATCATCCCGGCTTCGATGAATTCCTGAAGGAGGCAACGCTGGAACTCGCTGGGCAGCAACTCGCTCGCCTCTACATGGTGTTTGCTGGCGACATTCCCATCGGCGTATCGCATACCGTGTCGTTGGGTGACACACTGTTCAATTACCAATCGGGAATGGACCCCGACTACGAACAACTACAGCCGGGATTCCTCGCATTGCTGTCCGTGCTGAATGACATGGAATCCAACGGATTCAAGCATCTGGACCTGATGCGCGGCGAAGAGCCTTACAAGGAACGTTGGCGTGCTCGACGAACGAGCACGGTCGAACTGCGCGTGCCAGCTCGGCGTGTTCGTTCGATCATGCTGCACCACCTGCTACGAACGAAAGCGCAAATCAAGCAGCTGCTTCGCAGCGAGTCCCTGGAAAGTGAGTTGTTGCCATGAACTTGGCTGCTGAATTGGCAATGACGTCGTATTACCTGGGCACCCTTCCCTGGCGCAGATCGGTTGCGTCAACGAATGGAGTCACTGGGTACGGCGCCGATCTGCGTGCTGTTCTATCATCGGATTGCCGATACGCATCCGAATGACTGGACCATGACCTGCGATCGGTTCGAACAGCAGGTAACCTGGTTACAGCGTCACTTCGATATGATCTCGCTGGCCGAGGCACAGCAGCGTATGGCTACGGGTTTTAACAGCCGCGTTTCTGTAACCATCACTTTTGACGACGGCTACGGGGAAAACTGCGAACGCGCGATTCCCTTTCTGATCGATCGCCGAATTCCCTTTTCCTATTTCGTCTCCCTGGATTTCGTTCAAACAGGACGGCCGTTTCCACACGACGTGCGAGCCGGCCAACCGTTGCCACCCAATACGATTGATCAGCTGCGTGACATGGCCGCGCGAAGGAGCAGAAATTGGCGCTCACACGCGTAACCATACTGACCTTGGAGCGATTGATGACGAAGGAGTGCTCTACGACGAAATCGTTGGTGCCCGTAACGAGCTGGCTGACGCCATCGAATCGCCAGTCGACTACTTCGCCTTCCCGTTTGGACGACATGCCAACCTTTCCGACCGCGCTTTTCATATCGCCCGCGATGCGGGACTGCACGGTGCGTGTTCAGCTTACGGCAACTACAACCTGCCCGGTGCCGATCCGTTTCATATTCAGAGAATTCACGGCGACCCCGAGCTGATTCGGTTGAAGAACTGGCTAACGATCGATCCACGCAAGTTGGGACGCACCCAGGCATACGACGTCGACTGGGAGGTACCCTTTTGAACCTTCCCGATATCAATTCGCACGATTCGACCGAAGCTTCCTCCGAATTTCAACCTGATTCGCTGGCCGCCGGTATCTCGATCATGCTGCTGTTGACCGTGGGGCAGCGTTGCGTCGGCTTCGCCAGGCAAGTGCTCGTCTGTCGCTACCTGGAACCGGATGATCTTGGGCGTTGGAACCTCGCGTTCAGCATGATGATGCTGCTCGCACCGCTGTTCGTGCTCGGTCTACCAGGCACATTCAATCGCTACGCCGAATTTTATCGTCATCGCGGGCAAGTTCGCAGTTTCTTTCGCAAGACGCTGATGGCTACGGTCGCGCTAACAATACTCGGTAGCGTCGCCATGCTGCTGGCCGCCAAACCTTCGGCGTGGCTGATATTTTCGGACACGACCCAGGTTCCACTCGTGTTGATGCTGGTGCCGACGCTCGTTTCCGTGATCGCCTTTAACTCGCTTGTCGAGATGATGTCGTCATTACGACAGGTACGGCTGGTGGCTTATATGCGATTCGGGCACGCACTGTTGTTTTCCCTGTTGGCCTTGGCGATGGTCATCCACTTTCAGGGAACCACGGAAGCACTGATTGCAAGCTATGCGTTGGCGTCGTTGCTGACATGCGCCGCGGTTACGTTTCCTGTCCTGCGCATCTGGCGTTCGGTTGCTGATCAGCCGCGGGCGGCCAGCCTACCTCTTTGGTCCAAGTTGCTGCCATTTGCCGGCTGGATTTGGCTTGCCGATTTGATGTCGAACCTGTTCGCAGCGGCCGATCGTTATATGATGATTCACTTGATGCACGGCGACCCCGACCAGGCAGCGGCGTTAATTGGCCAATACCACAGCAGCCGCATCATTCCGCAGTTGTTCGTCGCGGTTGCCATCCTGCTGGGGGCCGCCATCCTGCCTTACCTCAGTAACGATTGGGAAGACGGCCGACGCCAAGCGCGTATCGCATCGGCTCCAAACTGCCCTGAAAGGCTTTGCACTGGCGGCAACCTTCGGTGGCCTGCTGGTGGTCTTGATCAGTCCGTGGCTGTTCGGCCAGGTCATGGGCGGCAAGTACGCCGAGGGACTAACGGTCCTGCCCATGACGCTGTTGTATTGCACTCATTTTGGACTGTTCTGCATCGCGCAAGACTATTTGTTCTGTTCGGAAAAGGGTGGTCACATCAGTCTGGCGCTGGTTCCCGGCCTGTTGATCAACGTCCTGCTCAACTTCCTGTTGGTTCCTGTCTGGGGACTGACAGGGGGAGTTCTCGCGACGGTCGTCGCCAATGTCGTATCACTGCTGGGAATCTACTGGCTTTGCAAACGGCAAGGAATGCGGTTGAGCGTCGGTACGTGGGTGGCGACGTCGCTTCCATTGTGCTTTTTCTTGCATCCGGTTTCCGGATCGCTTGTCGCGTTAACCGCGGTATTCCTGGGCACCAAGTACCGCCTGCTGTTTGATCAAACCGAGATTGAAATGCTGGAAAGCGGGATGGGGAAACTGTCAGAACGCCTCTTGGGCCGCAAACTGGCCTGGTGGACTTCCACCGAGTTATCCAACTGAGCACACAACGATGAATACACCCACCGAAATCCCGTCGCCGACTTCGCTCGAACAGCGGGCCCCTCTGCGCACGCTGTTCCTGCTGACCAGCATGCCGGTAGGAGGTGCGGAAACATTGCTGGTTGATTTGATCCGCCGACTGGATCGTAACCTGATCGCGCCACAGATTGGTTGTTTGAAAGAGCCGGGGCCGCTCGGCGAAATCATGGCGCGAGAGGTGCCGCTGCAAGCCCACCTGATCCGTCATCGAACCGATGTGCGCGTGATAGGGCGACTGGTGAAGCTGATACGTGAGGAAGGCATCGATGCGGTAGTTACGGTTGGCGCCGGAGACAAGATGTTCTGGGGACGCCTTGCCGCCTGGTGGGCCGGCGTTCCCGTGGTGACCAGTGCGTTGCATTCCACCGGCTGGCCAGACGGGATCGGCTGGCTGAATCGTCAGCTTACCCCGATCACCGACGGCTTCATCGCGGTGGCCAAGAATCACGGCAAGCATCTGGTCGAGCTCGAACAATTACCGTCGCGGAAGGTGTTCGTCATTCCCAACGGCGTCGACACCGACCGATTCCAACCGGCGGGCGACAAGAACGAGCTGCGAAAAGAGCTGGGTTTCACGACCAATGTGCCGCTGGTAAGCATCGTGGCAGCATTACGTCCGGAAAAAAATCATTCCCGCTTCCTGCGAATCGCAAGCGCCGTCCGAGAGCAGATCAGCGAGGCCGAGTTCCTGATCGTGGGCGACGGCACCGAACGGCCGCGACTCGAACAAACCGCCCGCCAACTCGGCATCGGCGACTGTGTGCATTTTCTTGGATCACGCTACGACATTCCGCAACTGCTGGCCGCATCCGATCTGTTCGTACTCACTTCTGACAACGAGGCCAGCCCGGTTTCGATCATGGAGGCGATGTCCTGCGGACTGCCGGTCGTCGCCAGTGACGTCGGTAGCGTCGCCGAGATGGTACTGGACGGTGTCACAGGTCATTGCGTAAACAAAACGAGCGAAGGAGTTTTCGCTGCCAAGATTGTCGACATTCTTAGCTGCATTGAGATGCAACGAAAGATGGGTTCCACAGGGCGAGCGCGAGTGATCGAGAAAGGATCACTCGAAGTGATGGTTCGTGGTTACGAACAGTTGTTGACCTGCCTGTACCTTGCGAAGACGTCGAACGAAATTCGGCCTGGCGTCACCCGGCACCTCGATGACTCCGAAGCAGTCGCTCTACTTCCAGGCTAGCTCGGCCAAGCGAGGCAGGTCCGGGTGGACTTCATTGTGATCCGACGACTGCCCATCCAAGGTCATGTGTCCGAATACTCGGGCGGACCGTTAGATTCAACACCGTGTGCGGTCCCGGGTCTAGTCCCGGGTCTATAATCCGCGAAACGCGTGGGCTACGATGAGGGTGGCGAAATCGCCGGAAACCAGATTTGGATTTCGGCGTTTCCACGAATGGCGGATCCTGCAGAGCCTTTCACGGCCTCGCCATTTTTACGCCGCTGGGTTGTCTTCATGCAAATCACGCAAAGTGCCTTGGTCTTAATTGCCAAACTGCTGAGCGGCGCCAGTGCGCTGGGTGGACTGCCAACCCGACACATGTCAACGCGTCTACTTTGCCAACCACACCAGCCACCTCGATGCCTTAATCATTTGGTCATCGCTACCACCTGACGTGCGGGCACTGACGAGGCCGGTGGCAGCAAAGGATTATTGGAACCGCGGAGCCATCCGGCGCTACCTGGCTGGCCAATTCAATGCCCTGTTGATCGATCGCACCGAGATCAAGGTGCATCAGAGTCCAATCGATTTGATGATTCGCGAGATCGGAACCACCCATTCGTTGATCGTTTTTCCGGAAGGCAGCCGCAATGCCGATACGGAAATGCAAGAGTTCAAGAGTGGACTTTATTATTTGAACAAGAAGCGGCCCGACCTTGAGCTCGTGCCGGTATACATCGAGAATCTGAATCGGGTGTTGCCCCGCGGCGAAGTGCTGCCAGTGCCAATCCTCAGCTCGATAAAGTTCGGGCCGCCGATTTGGCTGGAGCACAAGGAATTCAAAAAGGATTTCCTGGACCGCGCCCGTGAATCGGTGCGACGCCTGCGGGACCTGTAAGACAATCCAACAGATTTGTAGAAGCCTATGCCGACCGTGACCTTCGCCAACGTTGCCGAACAGGTAATCAAGGCACGCTCATTGCTCGACTTCCCCACCATGATCTTGCTGGGCCTCGTGCTGGTACTGCTGGGTCTCGCTTACGCGGCCGCTCAGTACTTTCAAAGCCTGCCCGAAAGCACAATCAACAAAGCGGTTGTGCAGTCATTCAATATCCGCATCCAGGGATGGTGGATGATGTATGCGGTGATGGGTGCTTCCTTGCTGCTGGGCTCATATCGATTCCCCGCCGTACTGTTTTTCTTTGGCATCTCCTTCTGGGCTCTACGCGAATTTATCACGCTGACGCCAACCAGACTCGGCGATCATCGGGCACTGTTCTGGGTCTTTTTCGTTTTTGCCCCGCTGCAGTACATCCTCGTTTGGCTGGGGCACAAGTCGCATACGATTTTCGGCATCGAGTTTGATTCGGGACAGCTGTTTGCCATCCTGATTCCCGTATATGCCTTCCTGTTTGTACCGGCGCGGATCGCTTTTGCCGGAGACCATAAACGGTTCCTGGAACGAACCGCGAAAATTCAGGCTGGCCTGTTTTTCTGCGTTTACGCATTGAGCCATGCTCCGGCGTTACTGGACCTGCCACTGAAAAACGCCGATGGTTCGACCTGGACGGGTGGCAGTGCCGGAGTCATGGTCTTCCTGATCATCGTGGTACAGATGAGCGACGTGTTTCAGTACGTATGGAGTCACCTGTTAGGTCGACACGTGATTGCGCCGGCGATCAGTTCAAAGAAAACCTGGGAAGGTTTTATCGGTGGGGTCCTGAGCGCCATGCTGGTGGGAGTCGCCGTGTGGTTTGTCACGCCATTCAGCCCGATCCAGGCCGCCGCCATGGCGTTGATCGTCAGCGTGATGGGCTTCGCAGGTAGCTTGACCATGTCGGCGATAAAACGCGACCGCGGAGTCCAGGATTACGGCACACTGGTAGCCGGCCACGTAGGTGTACTCGACCGCTTTGATTCCATTTGCTTTGCCGCGCCCGTCTTCTATCACCTGACGCGGTTCTTCTTTACGTAGGATCGGCATTCAGCCACACCTTCATGCCGGACAAGAGGATCGGGAATCTTTCGGCTGGCCCGACAATTCGGCTTGCTCTTCCGATACCCCGCAGGTGCACAACCTGGAGGCTTGCTACAGAGCCGATACCGACTCATTGGTCAAGGTGCTCCTTCCGGCCGCGCTACTACGTGGTTTACTCTTCGAATATTTTCAGGAAAATGCATATCACAAGCGTCCGACCGGAATCGATACGGCTTAATCGGAGGCCACAACATGGCGTCATGTTCCCGTTTCCTTGCGATACTGATCATCGGTTGCGTCATTGCCAACGCCAAGTTAGATGCGCAACCGGATCCTGCGTCAGGTGTGCTGATCCAGAACGGTCAATTTGAAAAATGGCAAGACGGATTGCCTGTCGGCTGGACCGCAGAGAAAGGTGCCGGCGCAGATCAGGGCAAGGAATCTCTGATTCAGCCCCTGGACAAAGGCGGAATCCGAATGTCGGGCGACAGCATGACACAGGTCTGGCGCAGCCTCAACCAGGAGCTTACCGCCAAGCCGGGCTCGACGCTCACGTTGAAGTACGAGGCTCGTTCCAACGGTCTGAGACGCGAAGGCAACCAATTCGACAATTGCTTCGTCGCATTGTTTTTTGCCGACCAACAGGGAACACGCTTGGGGATGCCTTACGGAAATGTCACTTCGACCAGATGGACCAAGGATCAGTTTTCCGCCAAGGTCCCCGAGGGCACGGTCAAAACCTCGGTGCTCGTGTTTCTCTCCAAGACCGGAAAGCTGGAAGTGCGATCCGTAGCGGTCAGCGACAAGAACGAAGCCGACTCGTTTGACATGCTGCTGGACGATATGCGGCGCTATTACAGTTTTGCCGATCTGAAGGAAGTGGATTGGGATCAGCTGAAGGCAGAGTATCGCGACAAAGCCATGGCCGCCAAATCGCCAAAGGCGTTCATTCGGGCCGTTCAACCGATGCTTGCCGGTCTGAAAGACGTGCACGTCTGGATTGTCGATCCAGCCGGAAACAAGTCACCGACATTCTTCGCAACCTACGCAGCCAACTCGCACTTCCCCTCGATCAAGAAGAAATTGACCGACATCAAAAAAGTGGATAACTCGGTCCTGCTCGCTCGTACAGAAGACCAGATTGGCTACGTGGCAATTGGCAGTCTCGTGGGACCGCCAAAAGCCTTTCACGCCGCAGCCAGACAAATCGAATCGCTGTTCGACAGCAGAGCCATGATTATCGACCTGAGGATGAACAAGGGTGGTTCGGAAGACAACGCCGCGATCATCGCTGGCCTGTTCACGGCCGAGCCGACCCAATACGCCCAGTCGGTCCGACGAAACGGTCCCGATCCAACCGACTTTGGCAAACCCGCCTGGCGGTCGTTCGCGCCGAGCAGCGAGTCACCCTTCTCGATGCCGGTGGTTTGCCTGATCGGCCCCGGTTGCATTAGCAGCGGTGAAGGGATGGCAATGATGATGAAGGCGTTGCCACACGTGACATTGATCGGCTTGCCCACTCGCGGAGCCAGCGGCAACCCCATGCCTGTAAGTTTGCCAAACGGGGTGAAAGTTTTCTACTCGCGTTGGGTCAGCATGTTGCCCGATGGCCAGACGATTGAAGGCACGGGAATCGCACCGGACCAAAACATCCCGCACAAGCCAGGCCTGAAGAACGACCCTGCATTCGAAGCAGCGATCCAGTATTTGCAAGAGGAGCTGGACAAGTAACGCTGCAATGGCTCCAGGGCCCCGGACGCCTTCGGACAGTAGGGGAAATGGGCTCGTCAGGTTCCAGGCAAACGACGCAAGTGGTCGGCATTCAGTCTTGCGCCCTATGAGGACGCCCTACGCGTGCCGCCGATAGCTGCCCAAGGCGAGGACGTCTAATGTGCCAAACCCTGCGCTACGCGATGCGTTGTACAGAACCTACCGCCGCATCGCCGTTCCACCCGATGCAGGCGCGTCAAAATACACCGGCCCTCGAGCCAATGCCTGCTGCTGTGCGGGATACTGATCTTTGACGGGGATCCGCGCTCGTGAATTCCACTCCAGCACTTGCTCCTGTACTCTTTGCGTTGCTGGAGGTCGCGAGGTCGATTGCATCGGGGTCCCGGACGGAGGCTGCGTCTGGCGAGCCACCTCGCGCTGCCGGGCGTACCAACTGCCTTGCGATGTTGCGGGCCGGCTGGCGATTTCCAATCCAGCAAGCGACTCTCGTTCGCTGGGCGATGGTACTGGCACTAACTGGCGAGGCGGCAACCCACGTGCGAGCTCGACCGCCTGTTGACTTTGAGCGTTACGGCCCGCCAATTGGTTCGAAGTTGTATCGCGGCCCGATCGACTGGCCAGCTGCTGTCGGGGTGCCACTTCCGCCGGTGATCCGTCTCGCACCCATTCGATCCAGGTCAACTGCAAATCGGACAAGTCGCGGTATCCGTAAAAGTCCATCACCGTCTGATCCCAGTTGTTGGTATTCATCCCTCGGCCAACAAACTCGATGAACTTGTGCTTCCCACCCTGATTCAACAGGTACTGCGCCAGGCTATGCCCTTGCGAGTAGAGCGGCAAAATATCGTGAGGGTACTCGGTCATCTCGAACATCCGATTGAATGGGATACCACGGTTCGTTGCCAGAAACTCCAACAACAATTTCTGCTGCTTTGCACGTTCACTCGGATGTTCAACCGTAGTACACGCTCCTTCATCAGCCCAGCGCGGGAGCGGACCGCCGAAATGTGTGGCAAAAATCGTGTGCGTTACTTCATGCGGCAACACCGAATCCAGGATCCGTTCCTGCGATCCCTGCACCGACATCTTCCAACCGAAAGCCCTGCCTCGGTCAAACATGAAACTCGTCGCGCCGCCGGCACCCAGCGATGGCGCCGCGTCGACGGTAATCGGCACAATGTCCTGCCAGCGAGGCAATTCGCGCCCCAGCCATTCAATCGCCAATTCGCGACGATACTGTTCGGCCAGGTCGCCAACCTGTTTGGCAAACTGGGGCGAACGGGCCGAAACGAGGAAATTGGGTGTCCGGTAATCGGCTCCCAAAGAAATGAATGCTGCGAGCATTAGCGCAGCACGGGCGATACGAGCTTCCATGCTCTTCCTTCCGTGGTTCTAATCGGGACACCGCATCCTGCGATGTCATGTGGTTGAATCTGACCGGCGCAGTTTCTTGCAAGCGTGTGGGCTGCAAGAATCGAGCCAACCGATTCTGCACATCGGACTTTTTTTAAACGGTTTTGTTCGAGCGGTTCCGAACAGGATTTAGACGAGCGAGAGAAGAATCCGAGGCCCGCAACTTGACTCTACTGCGTGTAAGTTGCCGACGTGGTTTGTAAAAACTGCCAAGCGATTGTCACTTGAGCGAGAACGGTAGTGGATCGCAGTTGTGATCGCTACTGAGAATCCGGAAATGACGAAAGCGGGTCGCGACACTCGCATTTGCGTCGGCTGGCAGCTCGGACAGGATCAATCCGTTTCGCTCAGCAGGATCGCTGAGACACCCTCAAACTTCGTACGAGCTTAGCTCGATCGCAACGCGTCGAGCCGTTCCAGCACCGATTCATTTGCGGCGGGAAAATGGCAGTCACGAAGTTTGCTCCGCGGCACCCAGCGAAACGGCGCTCGCGGGCTCGCCAGTGCAGCAGGCGGTGAATCGGCAGCGATCCGTCCGATAAAGAAATGAAGCTCCAGTTCACCGAACCGGTAGACATGAGCGACCGTCGCAAACGGCTCAACCGAAATCAATCGCACGCCGGTTTCTTCCAGGCATTCGCGGACTGCCGCTTGGCGCGGCAACTCTCCGACATCGACGGTTCCCCCGGGAAACTCGTCGCATCCAGCCAGGTTCTGCCCCTCAACCCGGCGACCCACAAGGAACTCATCTTCGCCACCGGCACCCGTCCGCATCACGATCGCAACCGCGATTTGCCTTGCGACCTGACCGGCGGATTGCGGCGGATTGTCCAACGGAGTTGCAACCTCGAAGTTACGCCTGAGCTTCCTTGATCTTTTCCAGCAAGCGGCCGGGCGAGCCCATCATGTTGTAGCCCGCATCGATGTGCATGATCTCGCCCGTGATGCCGTCCGACATGTCCGACAGCAGGAATGCTCCGACCTTGCCGACTTCGTCATGCGTCACATTGCGACCCAGCGGCGACATGTGTTCGTACAGCGACAGCATCTCGCCCGCGCCCACGGCCGAACTGGCCAGCGTTTTCAGCGGTCCGGCACTCAGGGCATTAACACGTACGTTGCGTGGCCCCATGTCGTAGGCCAGGTAACGCATGGAGGCATCGAGTGCTGCTTTGCAAACACCCATCACGTTGTAACCGGGCACACACTTTTCTCCACCGAAGTAAGTCATCGTGACGATCGACCCCTTTTCGGCGAAGATATCCTTCGCCGCATTGGCCACGGCCAGCAAACTGTAGGCGCTAATTTCCATCGCCATCTTGAAGCCTTCGCGGCTGGTCTGCATCGTGTCTTTCAAGAGGTCGTTGCGATCCGCAAAGGCGATCGAGTGCAACAAGAAGTCGATCTGGCCGAATTCTTCTTTCGCTCGAGCCATCACACTGGCAATCTGGTCGTCGTCCTGCACATTCAGCGGTACGAGAAATTTCGCTCCTTCGTAGCCGTCGGTACACTTGGCGACGCGGCCGCGATTTTTCTGTCGTTCGTCATCGGGTCTGTCAGGCAGGTGTGAGAAACCGCACTCACCACCCTGCTCCATGATGTACTTGGCAATCGCCCAGGCAATCGAACGATCATTTGCCACACCGAGGATCAAACCCTTTTTATTCTCAAACGCTCCCATCGAAGCTTTCTCCCATTCCGCATTGGCAAGTTGGCGAGCCCGACTGGCTCTGCGCGTTCACCGTGCAATTCGTTATCATGTTGGAACAACTATTTGGCAGGTCGGTGCACACGAAGTTGAAGTTGGACCTGCAAAAAGCTTCACGCAGGACTGGATCTGCGCAACTCTCTTTGAGTCAATCCATGACCACGTGTTCAAGTTCAACTGGAAAAATGGCCCTGACGCTCTCGCATGAAGCAGACGTCTGGCCGCGCAGAAGTCCAAGCATACGCCGTCGACTCAGTCAGTCCCAACCCCTTCGCCCGAATCATCCCGCGACGTGCCAGGTTTTGTATTTACAAATTCGTAACAGACCCTATTTGACACCGATTTCTGCCGACCGGCTAGTCCGGTCGGATTGCCGCTTGACGGCGTGACACTTCGATAGCGGCTCGTTTCCCATGGTTGATTCACAGGCTGACCGTTTGCCTCAATTGGCCCGCGTGTTGATTACGGCCGCTACGTCGGCCGGCGACGTTGACGAATTCCTCATCGCAGCGCTCTGCGAAATCGGACGTACACTTGGAGGATGCGAAGCAGCGCTCGTACAAGTGGTCGCTGGTGAATGGACCAGCGTCGGCGACCGGCTTCCCGATTCGTTGACGCTGCCGATCAATTTGCTGGCAACCGCCGCCGACGGTGATTCGATTGCACAAGACCCAAATTGGTCCGCGATACCGCTGGAGCGCGTTTCGCAGTCGGACGGACAGCCCGCGATTTTGCAGCTGCTAATTTATCACTCGCAGAACGAGCCGCCCACGGCGAAACAACTTGGCGAGGTAGCCCAGCCGCTTGCCCCGTTGATCTCGCTGGTCCGCAGCCGCACCGACGCTCAGCGAGCCGCCCGTCGCGAAGTGGTCCGGCGCAGATTGCATGCCGACGACCTAACGATGGAGCAGTTGCTGGAGAGTGCCAGGTCGGCATTAGCCGCCGACGGGGTGTACGTCTTTGCAGGTAGCGGAAGTGGTGAACTCCAGTCAGCCACGACAGCTCAAATTCTGGACACCGAGTTGTCCGCAGCCGCCCTGGACAATTGCCAGGCGATAAGCAACGCCGACCTCTGTCGCAGGCTGACAGCTACACTCGGCGTTCCCGTGACTTCGATTATCGCGTCTGAAATCGGAACAGGCGAAGCATCGATCCAATCCGACGGTCGTCGTGGCCAATCATTGGGCATCATGCTCGCCACACGAAAAGAGGACGGTCAGCCGTTTAGCGTGAACGACGGCAAAGACCTGGCCGTGTTCGCTGCCGCGGCCGCAAGACTCCTGCCGGCCGAACAGGGTAACGGCGTTGCTTTGACCGACTTGATTGGTGAGAGCCGTTTGATGGTCGAGGTGCAGGATCGCATCGAGCGAGTCGCACCGACCGAGTTGCCGGTGCTAATCATGGGTGAGAATGGGACGGGCAAAGAAATTGCCAGTCGTCAGATTCACAAGTTGAGTTCGCGGCGCGACCAGCCGTTTCTGGCAGTCAACTGCGGCGCCCTGAGCGAAACTTTGCTGGAAAGCGAACTATTCGGCCACGAGAAGGGCGCTTTCACTGACGCCAACGAATCCCGAGCTGGCAAGTTCGAAGCTGCAAACGGCGGCACTTTGTTCCTCGATGAAATCGGCGAACTCAGTTCCGGCGGTCAGGTCAAACTGTTGCGAGTCCTGGAAGAAAAGATCGTCGTACGTGTCGGTGGCACGCTGCCGATAACCACGGATACGCGTGTGTTGGCCGCCACGAACCGCGATTTGGCAGCCATGGTTCGCGAAGGCAAGTTCCGCGAAGACCTGTTCTTTCGTTTGAACGTCGTGACGCTCGAACTGCCACCGTTGCGCGACCGCGGCCAGGACGTCATCCTGCTGGCCGACCAGTTCCTGCAACACTTCGCCAGCCAGGCGGGCCTATCGGCTGCACGCTTGAACGCAGCCGCTCACCGCCGCCTGCGAACTCATTCATGGCCCGGAAACGTCCGTGAGTTGCGAAACCTGATGGAGCGCGTAGCTTTTTTGACCAACGAGGAAGAAATCGGTCCGGAAACGCTGGGCTTGCGAACCGAGCTGTTGAGCAACTCGATCCAAAACCTGAGCGAAGCAACCCGCGAATTTCAAATCAGCCACATCCAAACGCAAATCGTCGCGGCCAACGGAAACATGACCGAAGCCGCCACCCGCCTGGGCCTGCATCGTTCCAACCTGTACCGCAAGATGAAACAGTTGGGCATGCAGACCGACGAATAGTCGCCTTTCGCTCCGCGAAAGCAGCGCCCCCATTTGTCATTAAGTGGGACAGGCTTCCAGCCTGTCATCGCCAAGCAAGTCAAATACCCATCTCACAAGGCCTTCGAAATTGACAGGCAAGATGCCTATCCCGCGATTGCATCAACAGACCGTCAAGCCGCCGCGTGCGCCCGTCGTCCAAGCCACCAACCACTCCCTCACCTCCCTCCAACATCCGCATCAAAACCAGCCAGCGCATCAACCGCATTCACCCAGCACTGTTTGCGCAAGCATCGAACCTCGCAAGTCGACCCGACGTCGATAATAGCAGCACCTTGGTCTCAGGAGTGCGCGGACCGCCACCACACGCCATTTTGGCCCCTGTACAGCGAGATTTTGGTGTGTTAAACATCGAGGTTCAGCCAAGATGGCAACCTGGTTAAATGGTCAGCAAGCCGAATTTGACTGGGTGCGCAGGACTGCGCATTTTTTTCAGCCCCGTTAGCTCAACTGGCAGAGCAATTGACTCTTAATCAATAGGTTCAAGGTTCGAGTCCTTGACGGGGCACTCTCCACCCACTGCTACAAGCTGTTTTTCGTTATTCTCGGGGAAAGTGGTGCAAGGTGTGGTGCACGTTTCACCCGCTTTCAGGTCGTTGCGGCGCGCTGCGTCACCACCCTCAACCGGCTCGACCGACTTTGCAAAGTTGCGGTCGGTCACCTGCACAAATGTGGAGTGCCAGCCCTTCACGATATGCAACGGGAAGTCTCGGCACAGCTCGGCTTCGCGGCTGGCCCTCAGATTTTAAAATAGCCACGGCCGCACTTTCGCTTCTTCGGGAACGCGCAGGAATTGCGAACGCAGATTCCCTTCTACACGCCTCGCCCTCGGCATGAAGGTTCAACAAGTCCCAGAAAAAACTCGCCCCCTTTGAAGCGTCGATCCAGTCGTAGCCAACCGCCGAACGACCACTACAAAAACCAGCTTGCAGGTACCGATCGGCCCGGCTCAACGGAATCATCTGTGACTACTCTTTCGCAGGGGCACCAGCTTCGATCATCTTCACATTTGCTCCGTCCAGTTCGATGCCCATGTCTTTCAACTTGTCTTTAATGTCGTCAAGGTTGCCGCCCTCCAACCGGATTACTTTCGCGCCCGGCGGGAGGCCAGGCATTTCACCTGTCAGGGCTTGCTTGCCTTCCGCTGCCTTCCCATCACTATCTCGACTTGCCATCATGGGGGATTGAGACTGCCCGGTGAGCCTTTGCAGGCGATCACTTTGTGCGGCGAGCAACATGCACAGGTGAGATGTGGACCACGCCTCCGAGTCGGGCTCGACCTGATCGCTTAGGGGCTGACTGCCGGTGCGAAGATGAAATGCTCCTTTCGAGTCGAGCTTACTCGCCCATTGGTATTTGGTGGCGTTGTGGAATCCAATCCACGACTCGTTACCCATCGCTCGAGCAAACAAGGCGTTGGCGACGACACCGGGAAGCCCCAGTGTCGGCGCTTCGAGCAAGTCGGCTGTTCGGACGGAGCACTCTTTCATACTGCCCAGCAGGAACCCGTCGTTTCGATCACAGTTGATGCCAATCATCGCCGCACCAGTCCCGGCCAGAAGCGCTGCCTTCGTGCGGCGATCAATCGAGCCGTCCGCCACCCGCGCCGTGGCTTGCTCTTTTAGATACTTGCAGGCATTCGCGATCGATCCATTGTCGCTCATCACTCCCTTGCGTTCGATCGCGCCAAGGGCCAGCAGGACTTGATTGGTTGCATGCGTGCCGACGACATCGACCGTGACATGCTCGTCGGCAGGGATGGACTCATCTTCCGAAGCGTCGTCTATGTTTGATGCCGCGATCATCCAGCCTCCGCTGGCCGCCTGGTTCGCTGAGATCGTTGCCAGCAAGCTGGACAGCCGCTTCATCCACACAGCATCCAACAGCGGAACGTCCGATTCGGCCAGGAACTGCAGAACGTAAGCAACGGTTAGTGGATCAAGATTCGACTTGCCAGCTGCGACGAACTTGGCGGTGCCGGTATCAGGTTCAATGGGCGGCGTTGACTCTTCGGTGTGTGCGTCAATTTGATCGGCAATGAATTGCTGGCACTTGTTAAGCGCATCGTGAAACGGACTCCCGTCAGCGCTCGCTCCGCCACCTAAGAGTGCGAGCCCCGCCACCGCAGAAGTGCGGAGCGTCGCGACCAGGTCGCCGGTCGATGCCGAAAACGAGCCATTCTCTTGCTGTAAGCTGCTCAGTCGCCCGAGTGCCTGCTCCAGCGCCCGATCGTATCTGCTTACCGAAAGTGGTAATCCGTCATCCAGAGAAGTCAGTTTGTGCGTGATTGTCTTGGTGGCGATCTCATCTCCATCAAGTAACCCGAGCTCGATCTTTTCCTGCCCGGCCGATACCTGTTCTTCAATCAAGCGCATCAGGTCAAGCGAAGGGTCTTCCTTAAAGGGAAGCCAGCGATCGACAACCCGTACGATTGTGTCTCCTGGCTGAAGCCCCGCAATCGCGGCTGCTCCGCCAGAAGAGACATCCACCAAGACAACTCCGCCGGGAGTTACTTCTTCCTGAGTTTCCTCGTCCAGGAAACTGGCAGTAGATTCAGAAGGAGACCCGTTTGCGTCAAGCCAGCCGAGCGGCCGCACTTGCTGATCATCCGCAGTCGGTTTGGAAGTTGCCTTGTTCTGCGAATCATTTCGAGTCGACTCGCCGCTACAGCCTGACAAGAGGAATACGAACAGCAGCGGGATCAACAGAAGCGAATGTCTCATTACTCTTCCTTCGCCTCGTTGCTGGCGTTTGTTACTTCGAGGTCGTTCGGATCATCCTTCGCCTCTGTTTCTTGGTTCGTCTTCGACTGCTCGCTCGCCTCGGGATTCTTGCTCGCCTGCGGATCGGTCACGTTGCTACGACGCTCCATTTCGTCCAAGTATCGCTGCAACGACAAGACGGCGAACCCGGTGCCCCATTTGTCTCCGTAGTCGGCACAAGCAGTGTCCCACCAGCGACCGTCGTTTTCCTGCGTGCGAATCATCGTCCAGGCAAACCGTTCCCAACGCTCCGTGGGGACTTCGTCCGCCAGCAGCTGCGCTATCTCGGTGATGTAGTTGTATCCGAAGAAGAAAAAGTAGCCTGAAATCTGGTGGACGGCGCTGTGAGGTGTTATCAGCTTACGACCCGACTCCAGATAGTTCTCGCCGTCATCGAAGATTTTGATCGCAGTCCGCAAATCGTCTTCGTCGTAACGTCCAATTTCGAAGAGCGCAACGTTGCCGCCGCCGTCCGTGAACCGGCTCCCAGGTTCTTCAAGATCGAACCGCCATTGGTGCGGTGTCCCGCGCTGTAAACGAAACTGCCATCGGGAACTCGCTGCTTATCCACGATTGCGGCCGCATCGTTGATCATTCCCTGGGGCAACTGCAGTTTCATGTCAGCAGCTCGATGGAGTGCCAACGCAAAGAAGGCTGTGTTGAACGACGTCGTATCGAAGTCTTTTTGCACGCCGGCGTAGTAACCCCAGCCGCCGTCGTGTTGCTGATACTTCAACAAACCATCCACACAGGACTGAGCACTTTCGCGGATGGCATCTTTGTATTCGGCTCCTTCAGGCGACCGGTACAGTTCGGTCAAGAATTCAAGTTTGTATCCATAGCCCCAAGTGTTGAAACTTTCCTGGGGTTGATAAGCAAACTTACACGGTCGCGCAAGTTCTTTGATCGCCTGCTTCAGTACGCGTTCATCAGTGTCGTGTCGGTTCTTCTTGCGCAGAATTGCTTTCGCGCAAATCGCCGAACAGGCCGTGCGAACTGCATCTTGAGCGCCACGATTCCGCAGTTGGAATCCAAAATTAGCCAGCATCGCAATTTGCGGGTCGTGCGAACCCCACGAACCGTCCTTGTTCTGGGTGCTGGCGATGTAGTCGTATCCCCGTTCGATGGACTCACGGGCGCGAGTTTGCAGCTCCTGGCCCGAAACGGGCGGGCGCATTTGGTGAACGTCAGTAGTGCTTGATGTAGAAGAAGACTCATCATCGGCGCTAGCAACGCATCCAATGAACACGATAAGTAGAGCCGCGCCGCTCGCCCGAACGCGGTTTGCCGTTTTCAAAGGGTGAATAAAAAAGTTGAGTAAATCAACCATCGCTACTCCATGCACGCCGTGTCAAACAGTGTCCCAGTTCGTTTCTCAATCCATCTGCAACAGGCAACATCCAACATTGCATTACTCTGATCGCAGAGCCAACACCGGGTCCTGCTGAGCCGCTCGAATGGCGGGCCAGGTCCCAAAAACCAAGCCAACGATCAACGAGACGATAATACCGAGTGGTATCGACCACGGCTGGTACACCACGGTCCACGATGCCAGAGAGCCGATAATCCTGGCAAGCCCCAGCCCGACGGCCACTCCTAAGGCTCCACCTAGCAAGCAAAGTAATAGGCTCTCGCTGACAAACAAAGAGACGATATCGGTGCGATTCGCGCCCAATGCTCGCCTCAGCCCGATCTCTGATTTCCGCTCGGCCATGTTGGCCAGCATAATGTTCATGATCCCGATCCCTCCGACGAGTAACGAAATCGCCGCCAGCGAACCCATCACCCAACGGAAGATCCGCTCCGATTGTTTTCGTTCATTCAACAGCGTGTACGGAATCGTTACCGAAACGTCATTTTTCTTATGGAGTCGTTGGAGTAAATTCTCGGTCAGCTGTGATACGGGTTCGAGCGTCTCAGCATCTGCGACCTTCAACACCGCACGATTCACCTCGATGTCGGTCGCTTCGGACACACCGCCACCTCGCCGCACTTGCAGGCTTCCAAATCGAGAGAAAGTACTTTCGAAAGGGACGAATGCTGCTTTGTCTGGGTTCGAGAATTTGCCACCCGATCCCATCTGGCCTTTCTTCTCCATGATTCCCACGACATCAAAGAATTGCCCGCCGATCTTCACGACTTGGCCTACGGCCGACTTCAGCGGAAACAACTCGCGGGATGCCTCGTAACCAAGCACGCAGACCGCCTTGAGGTTTGCCTCATCAACCGCATGAATAAAACGGCCGCGAGCGACGGCATGATTCATGACTTCCGCGTATTCTGGTTTCGTACCGACAACCGTGATGTCACCCACTTTTTGGTTCGCAACCACGTCATGCAGCAGCAACCGCATCGGCACGATTTGCTCGATGGCGCCGACATTCTTTTCCAGCACGCGCAGGTCACTGCGAGAAATACCATATTCAGCAACCCAGGACTCTTCTTGCTCCTGCTGTTCCTGGCGGCGGATATTTTCCGGTTTCACGCTATCGACAATAACGTTGTTCAGACCCAACCGTTCAATCCTTCGAACCACATCTTGCCGAGCGACTTCGCTGATTGACAGCATGCAAATGACGGACGCGACGCCGAAGATGACGCCAAGAACGGCGAGCATTGATCGCGTCTTGTGCAGCATCAAGTTACTGGCGGCTTCCCAAATCAGTTCAAGCAGCTTCATCGACCAGCTCCCCATCTTTCAACCGGATGCAGCGAGGCGTCCGTGCCGCCAGCTCATTGTCGTGCGTCACCATGACGATCGTGGTACCGTCTTGATGGAGAGACTGCAGTAGATCAAAAATGTCGTTGCAATTCTGTTGATCCAGATTCCCCGTCGGTTCATCCGCGAGCACGACGCTGGGATTGGTGAGCAGCGCTCGGGCAATCGCGACTCGCTGCATTTCACCGTTGGACAGTTCAATCGGCCGATGTCGTTTGCGATGCCCCAATCCGACTCGTTCAATCAGCTCGTTCGCACGCCGTTTGAGCTCCGATCGACCGCCGTTGCCATTGCCGCCGCCATAGCGCGACGACAGCAGAACGTTCTTGACGATATTGAGTTGCGGCACGAGGTGGAACGACTGAAACACGAAGCCGATTCGTTCTCCGCGAAGTTGAGAGCGCTCTACATCGCTCATGGCATCAACCTGTTTGCCATCGAGTGCGTAAGCACCGCCTGACGTTTCGATTAGCGTGCCGAGCACATAGAGCAAAGTCGATTTTCCGGAGCCAGAAGTGCCAACGATCGAAGTGAAGTCGCCCTTGCCGATGTTGAGTGACACCTTGCGAAGCGCATGCACGTCGCCACCGCGCATCCGATACACTTTTGAAATGTTGTCTAATTCAATGAATTCCGACATACCGTGGACCGTCCGAGGAGCGTGAATTGGAAACCACGTGACTTAGAACCAGCAAAGGGAGAATCAAGCTCGACTTGGATCGTAAAGGCAGACGATCTCGTTCGGCTTCAGTCCTTCGGTAATCTCGACCGAGTCGTCATTTGACATGCCAATTTTGACTTTTCGTTTGGCGTACTTTGAGCCCTGCTTTACAAAACAGTGATACTCGCCGCCCTCTTCCATCACGGCCACGACCGGCACCTGCACCGCATCGGGCACCGAGTCGGCATGAACGGTGACGCGGCAGTTCATCCCTCAGCGCAATTGGCTGGCGCCCCCTTCGTACGAACCTTTCACGGTGAAGCGTCGCACTTCGGAAAAAATACCTGTCCGCGACGCGATCTGATCGACCTTCGTCAATTGCCCTTCCAAAGCCATTGCGGGAAACGCGTCAGGACGCACCGTCATCGGCAGCCCTTTCTTCATGTGCTGAATGTCGTTCTCCAACACCTGCATCTTGACCGACAGCGTGTCCATCGTCGCGACCGTCAGCAGAATACTATGCGTCTTCACACGCCCGCCAACACGCAGTTCGTTGGAGTTGTTTCGACCGAAGACGACGACGCCGGCGGGATTATCTCCGCCTGTCGTGCGGTAGAAGAGTACGCCATCGCGAGGCGAGACGATTCTCAATTTGAGCTTGTCGGCCTCAAGGTCAGCCAGCTTCTTTTGCTCACGGTCGAGTTTCCGTTTGGCTTTTGCGACCAGACTTTTCTTTTCGCTCAGGTCGGCTTCCACCTGAATCTCCTTCTTCTTCAGTTCAGCCTGTTTCTTGGCGACCTCGATTTCCTTCGTCATCGCTTCCTTGGCTTTCTCGAATTTCTTGAAGTGAGCCAGCTCTTTCGTCGTACGTTCGATCGATTCCTTGATTTTCTTGATCTTATGCTCTTCACGCTCGATCAGAATGTCCTCGGTGGCCGTGTGGAGTTCGCGTTCCTGGTAAAGCTCTTTGAGTTGTTCAAAATCAACCTCCGCATCGGCCAGTCCCCGGATCATGGCTTCGAGGCCTTCCTCTTTCTTACTCAGCTCGATGCTCTCCAATTCGGTCGCCGCATCGACTTCCCGCTGAGCAAAATCGAGTTCTTTCGTTAACTGGGTCACGGCCGTTTCCGCATCAATTTCGGCGGACTTGAATTCGGCCTCGGCTTTTTTCATGGCGATCTCAGCATCCGTCACTTCACTCTTGGCATCTTCAATGGCCTTGTCCAAATTGTCCGCCTCGAATTCCATCAAGACGTCGCCCTGTTTGACTGTGACACCCTCCGGCTCGATCTTCGTAACGATCAACTCGCCCTTGTATTCCTTGGGTTCGACTCGCAATTCGTCCTTGTCTTCCGCCACGAAGACACCGGGGACTTCGATCTGCAGCTTCAAGTCCTTTTTCAAGACTTTGGCAGTCAGTTCTTTTGTTTGCCCATGGGCAACCGTTGAATAGCAGACCGTTGCCTGAAGCGCAAGCAGCACCAGACAACAATGAGATCGAGTTGATGGCAGCCCCACAGTGAACTCCTTAAAGCAAGAACCGCAGCAAGATTGGGGAGGCGTCAAACGCGAACGAAGAGCCGACCACCTATACTCTGCCGTTGATGTCATTATTTTGCGCAAGAACCGGTCAGAAAACTGACGCGCATTGTCGTCTGCCCGCCAGCCAAAATCAAACCGCAGAGAACAAAATGAGTCGAGTTACCGCAATACGTGGGTTCTTGCGAAAAGTTCAGCAAGAATTATTGGCCATCACTGCGTTGATCGAATCTCAAACCGGGTCTGCCATTGGCATGGAGTTCTATGAGTAACTGTCGAAAGTGACAGTCGACAGAGGGTTTCGCCGACTCTCGAAGCGAAAAGGGAGTAATTTCGAATGGCGCGGGCAGTCACGCTACTCCTTCGGCATCGTATTCTGGATAGTCCGCGTACCCTTGCTCGCCGAACGAGTACCAGGTCGACATGTCGGCCGGTTCGGCCAGTGGCCAGTCGTTCGCAAACCGTTGAACGAGATCGGGATTGCTGATGAAGGGGCGACCGAACGCGATGAGATCGGCATCTCCGCTTGCGATTGCCGCTTCGGCCGTCGCTCCTGTATAGCCGACGTTGCCCATCAACGGTGCATGAAAGACGTTTCTGAAATCACCCAGTGTCATGGGATCGCCCAGTTCGTGGAATCCAAATCCGGTGCCGTCCATTACATGCAAGTAGGCCAAGCCGTAGGCGTCCAACTGACTTGCAACGAACGTGAACTGTTCGCGGTAATCGGGCGATCCCATATCGTTGAAGGCGCCGTTGGGGGCGATTCGCACGCCAACTCGATTCGCCGGGAAGACACTTGTCACCGCATCGACCACTTCTCCCAGAAATCGGTATCGCTTTTCCATGCTGCCACCGTAGGCGTCCGTACGTTGGTTGGTTTTCGATTGCAGGAATTGGTCAGGCAAATAACCATTGGCCGAATGGATTTCGACGCCGTCGAATCCTGCCGCCAACGCACGCTCCGCAGCATGGCGATAATCTTCCACAATCTTTGGAATTTCGTCCGTTTCCAACGCTCGCGGAATCTCATACGGTTTTTTCTCACCATCGGGCGTGTGAATTCCATCGCCGCTGATCGCAAGGGGTGAAGGTGCGATGGGCAAAACACCGTCATGAAAATCGCTGTGGGAAGCACGACCCATGTGCCAAAGTTGGAGAAAGATACGCCCACCCTGCGCGTGAACTGCCTCGGTCACCACTTTCCAACCATCGACCATTTCATCAGTGTAAATGCCCGGTGACTGGTTCCAGCCATTTGCCTGCCGCGAAATGGTAGTGGCTTCCGTAATGATCAATCCTGCGGACGCACGTTGAGTGTAATACTCCGCCATGAGTGCGTTAGGAATTCGATTCACGCCTGCTCTCGATCGAGTCATTGGTGCCATCACCACGCGATTGGCCAGCTTGAGGTCGTGCATATTAAATGGCTGTAGCAGCTGCTTTGACATAAGTTGATTATCCATTTGGAAGTCTTGTAATTTTGAGTTAACTCACGACGTGAGCGAGTCATCACGGTTGTGGATCGTTAAGTGCCGCTCGATGCCGCCACTAATAACACCGCATTTCTACCGGATTTACCGGGCGACGTGCATGGCGGACGACTTTGGCTGGTATTTGCCATTTGCAAAAGCGCAATTCAGGACTTGGACCAATTCGCCAAAATCCATTTCCTGTTCAATGAAGCCACGGTCAATGTAAATGATTTCTTCCATGCATTGCATTATGGACTTGCCTCAATCTTTGGAGTAGCGGAGCTTGTAGTCCCGACTGAGCTCGGCGAAGGTCGCTAGATTCTCGGCGTGCTGGTGGACAGACGACATTCCCCTGGTGTTCCCGAGCTATTGCCAGCTCGGCTATAGCTCTCTTACGTTGTCCGTTTTGCTGGCAGGATTGGGGTAACACTGACGCTGCGGGTTGGTTGCGGTGCGGGGGCTCGGGGTCCGCTATGCTGGCGTCGAAAGGGAAATATCATGATGCGATTGTTTCTGGTGTCGATTTGCATGGGCCTTTGCAGCTCGTGGGCGCAGGTAGTGGGGCAGGAATCTCAGACCGCGACGAACGTCGCTGCACCGGTTGGCAGTGATGCCGTGGCGAACGAGTCGCTGCAGGAACTGGGAAAGGTCATCCAGCAGTACATTGACGACGACAAAGCGGTCGGTGCGGAGTTGCTGGTCATTCAAGACGGCCAAACGTTGTTCCACGAATCGTTCGGGTACTCGGATCGCGAACAGAAACGACGGTGGGAAAACGAGACGCTCTGCAATATTCGCTCGATGACCAAACCGATCACGTCGGTAGCCGCACAGATCTTGATTGATCGCGAATTGCTGCAGCTGGACGTACCGGTCGCTAACTATCTGGAGAGTTTTGACAACGAAAAGTCAAAGTCCATCACGGTCCGTCAGGTCATTGACGCATCGATCGGGGCTGCCGCTGACGAACTTGCTCGCACCAGTATCAGTATGCGAGTCTGGCCGAACAAGTCGCAGCGGCCGGGAAGACGGGGCCTCAGTTTGAACCGGATAGCAAGTTCTGGTACAGCGATATTGGCACGGATGTCGTCGGCCGCACTCGTTGAAAAAGTTTCCGGCGAGCCACTGCATGAATTCGTGCAAACGCGAAATTTTCGATCCGCTCGGCATGACAAATACGATCTACGGGATCGATCCCGACGACCAGCGGCTGACACAGGCCGCCAGCTTGTATGTCAAGGTCCCGCAGGTTGGTTTCGGTTCTGGAAACCAAAGAAGCCACTGTATCCATTCGCCTGGGGCTCGCAAACGGTCTATTCCACTACCACGGACTATGCCAAGTTTCTGCGGATGATCATGGACGGAGGACGAGTCGTCGAGCGGCAGTTGCTCTCGACAGCGGCGGTGGATCGGATGCTGGAGCCCGTTTCGCCCATGAAGAGGCTGGGCTCGGACCGTCGAGTTCCCCACCGGATTCCGTAACCTGAAAGTCTACTACGGTCAATTAATGGTCACGCATCGCGCCAGCGGTAACGCAGACGACAAACCGGTCGTGCTCGGACATAGCGGTTCGGACGGAACCAATGCCTGGGCCTGGCCTGATCGGCGATTTGCTGATGCTCTACTTTACTCAGTCGCGTGGTGGCGGGACGGCGCTGCGAATTGAACGGCCGATCGATCGCATGATCATTCATCCGGGCGAGGCACTGGCCGAGGAAAAGGTGCTGCAACGATTAGGGCCCTACGTCGGCTCGTACATGGCCAACTACGATAAGTTCGACAACGAGGAGTTCACGGTCACCATTCAGGACGGGAACTTGGTGTTGGATGTTCCCAGCCAACAGGAGTTCGAGTTGCTGGAACCCGATGAAAAAGGGTTTTGGGCATTTGAGCTGGTGCCGGACGAAGTGCAAACGACGTTCGATCGCAACGAACAGGACGAGGTCGTGGGCTTGCGGCTGCATAAAGCTGGTCAAGTTTACGAAGTGCCCAGAAAGGGGACGGCGCGTGCGAAACAGCTGGCCAGGCAGGTGGACGGTCTGGAGTTGACCACTTGGAAAGGAACTCTGCATGGCGCGACAAGGAACTACGTCTGGAGATCGATATCACGAAGAAGGCAGGCGAGCTGACGGGTCAGGGCCGCAGCCTGGACCAGAACAACACCAGGCTGAAATTGGCCGACATCACCATGGATGGTGAGACGTTTCGCTTTTCGATGCCTCAGGTCGGGGCGAAATTCGATGGCAAGTTTGCGAGCGAAGGTGCAATGGCCGAGGGCACGTTTAGTCAGAACGGGGTGACTCGGCCACTGACGCTGAAGAAAGAAGATGCTGAGTGAATTGCAGATTATTTAGAGGAAGCGTTGAGGGTTTTTATGAGCAAGTCAGGAAGCATGAACCGAAGCGATCGAACACCCGGGTGCCGCCGTTTTGTGCGGAAGCCCGCCAGGACGACCCGCTGATGGGGCATTTCCATGCGTCGGCCAATGTGACCGAACTCAGTTTAAAAACTGGTTGAAAACATTCAACGCGGCCCAATTCGGCGGTTGCGCGGCAGGACGTCCACCGTAAAGATCCATCGCCGACGTGATCGCGCCGCGTTCTTGCTCGAACAGCGATTGCGTTCTCTTCCAAGCTGCTGTTTCCCAATTCCTCGTTGACTTGCGCTCAACGCCGGATATGCTAAACGCAAAATGGGCTTTTCCAAGTTTTTTTTAAGCGGCTTTTCGCCAAGATGCACCAAGGAGTTCGTCGCTGTAGCTAATTCCCTTTCAGGAGAATCGAAATGCAACCGAGTAGTTCTAACGCATCACTAGTTCGGCCTCTGCAGAATCGACTCTCGCGAGCGATCAAAGCTCGACTGAACCAGCGACTGCTCGCCTTCGAATCCTTGGAAATCCGCTTGCCGCTTTCCGCTGACCTGATGTTGCAGGCGATTCAGGGCCCCACTGGTAATCTGAGCACCACAGACTCCGGGCTCCCTACTCCTCCTGAGTACCCCAGCATCATTGAACCCGCAACACCGGATGCGGGCGGCTACATTTCTGGCATTGCCGAAACCGGCATTCCAAAACCACCGGGCGTTTCCAATGCCCCGGCACAGGGGCTCAACTTCACCGCCAGCACCATCGCTGACAGCGGTTTCATTCCCCCCGACACGCACGGCGCCGTTGGACCAACCCACATCGTTGAACTGATCAACGGCTCCTACGCCGTGTTCAGCAAAAGCGACGGGGCAGAGCTGGATCGCAGCTCGCTGAATCAGTTTTGGACCGACTCGGGCGTCACGCCAAACGGTTCCTTTGATCCCCGCGTCGCTTACGACGAAAGTATCGATCGCTTCTATGCCGTGGCCGTCAACAACGCCCGTAGTGACAATGAGTTTCTTTTTGCAATCTCCGAGACGAGCAATCCTCTGAGCGGTTGGATTGGCTTCGCAGTCGATTCGGATAGCGATAACGGCCAACGATGGGCTGACTTTCCCCAGTTGAGCTTCGACGACGAATCAATTCACATCGGCGCCAACATGTTCGACCAGACCGGCGGCGCTGACTTCAGCTCCACCCGCACCACGCTGGTAATTGCCAAGGCCGATTTGCTTGATGGATTCCCGGACATCAGCCAGCGCACGTTGATCGAGGACCACCAAAACATCACGGGCTTTTCCGCTCAGGGTGTCGTCTACGACCCAGACACTACCGGCGGACTGCCCTCAGTCTTCTTCAGTCAATTCAACAGCAATACCGTTCGCTTGTCGCAACTCAACGGCCCGCCGACAGGCGCCAGCTTTAGTGTGTTCACCGACATTGCTCTTCCCGCCGACAGTCCTCCGAACGCAGATCAACTCGACACCAGCAAGCAGGACCTGGACACCGGCAGCTCTCGATTCGCCACCCAGGTCGTATTCCGAAACAACTCCTATTGGGCGGTTCAGGGCGTCGAGTCGGGCGGCGACGCGACGATCCGTTTTCTGGAGATCAACACGTCGGGCACAGTACTGCAGAACCAGACATTTGGGACGAGCGGCGATCTGGACCTCTTCTTTCCTTCCGTCGCCGTCAACAGCGCCGAGGATGTGGTCATCGGCTTCAGTTGGTCCTCCTCATCGAACCACCCCAGCTCCGGATATTTCACCGGCACGACCACTGGCGGCGTCACCACGTTTCAGACGAACCCGTTCAGGGTGTCCAACTTTGGCGATGCCGGCTACGAGCGACTGGACTCCGTTGGGCGCAACCGCTGGGGTGATTACTCGCATACGGTTGTCGATCCGATCGATTCCACGACTTTCTGGACGTTCCAGGAATTCGCCGAGGACGAGGACGTTTGGGGCACCCAGATCACCGAGATCAAGGTGCGTTCCCCCGAGCTGTCTGGCGATTTCTTCAATGTTATCACTGAGCCACTGACACCCGTGCACAACCGACGTGCAATTCCGAGTGACCAACCAGGGCGACGGCACGCCGGCTTCTTCTTTGTCGACTTCTTCCTCAGCAGTGACACTACAATTAGCACCGCTGACGAGCTGATCGGATTCCAGTCCATTGGTTTCCTGGGGGCTGGATCGACCACGGCCACGCTGACCGACACGGTCACGCTACCCGATCTGGACGATCCCATTTGGGACAATTTCAATAGCGATTCGACGTACACGATTGGCATGATCGTCGATCGTTTTGATGACCAGCTTGAGTCCGTCGAGTCCAACAACAGCAACACTGGCCAGTTCCTGGATTCGGACAACCTGATCATCGAATTGCCGCTACCGGCCACACTTTCGGTACCGGAAGGCTTCGCTTATTTCCAGCACACCGGTTCGAGTGACGAAGCGCTGAGCTTCGACGCGTTTCTGGATTTTGCGGGTGATGTCGACAGCTATTATTTCGCTGGCGACTTGAACTGGAATGGGTCGTACACCATCGATGTCGGTGACCTGGGCAATGCGGTTGACCCCGTGGTCGCCGTCTATGACGCAGCCACCGGGCAGATGATCGCCATCGCCGACAACCTTTCCGTAGCGGTTGACGATGCTCAGCTTGTCACCACGCTCAACGGCGGGCAACGCTACATCGTCGCCGTCACGGACAAGGAAAATGACACGATTGGCGATCTAACGATCAATATTGCCGCTTCCGACGCCAGCACACCCGAGAACATTCCTCTGGACACGAACGGCGACGGGTCAACCAGTGGATTGCTCAATACTCCTTCAGACACCGATTTTTATCAGTTCACCTCGCCGGGCAACGCCACCGGTGGTCTCAGTGTAGCTGTCGATCCCGTCCCCGCTCTCGAAGTCTCCATTGCGCTTTACGACGCGTTTGGTAACGAGTTGGGCCGCGATCTGTTCAACGCGGCAGGTACGGTTGCAAACGTCGCCACCGTCGGCGTGACGGCCGGAAACACGTATTTTCTGTCCGTTCTGCCGCAGGGCTACGATACCCAAGGTAGTTTCGACGTTTCTGTGAATTTCAGTACGTCTTCTCTGTTGGGTGACTTCGACAACGATGGCAGTTACACCTGCAACGACATCGACATGCTCGTGATGGAACTTGCAGCGGGAGGAGGCAACCTTACCTTCGATCTCAACTCGGATACGGTCGTTAATCAATCCGATTTGGACGAATGGCTGGGTGTGGCGGCAACGTTTGATGGATTCGGATCACCGTACAAGGCGCGGTGACGCCGATCTGAATGGAACCGTAGACGGCGTAGACTTCTTGACTTGGAATGCCAACAAGTTTACGGCTCAAGCCTCTTGGTGTCGCCGGAGACTTCACGGCCAACGGCGTCATTGATGGCATCGATTTCCTGGAATGGAACGCCAATAAGTTCACCAGCTCGGATACCGCCAATCTGGCCACGTTCGTTCCCACTTTAGACCTCCGCGCCAAAGTGACTGCGAATGACCCGGCCGCCGTTCGGCCGATCTCAACACTGGACGAATTGCCGCTTGCTACCGTTGATGCCCTGGTGTCACGTGACTCGGTACAACACCACGCTACGATCGGCCAATCTGTTGTTCGTTATGACGCGGCAATTCGTGATGAAAACGCGGATGTGGAATTGGACTCAGCCAGCGGCGAGTGGTCCGACGACGCGGTGGATAACGTTTTTTCCGAACTAGCCTCCTCGGTGTAACGCAAGGGCTGACGAAGAAACGACAAGCCAACAACCGCCGTGCCAGCGCGGCGGTTGTCGGTTCCGGTACGCTATCAAGGAGGGCGAGCGAACAGCCTACCCCGGGGCGAACACTACGGATTCGCATTTTCATCGGCCAGTGATTCATCAGCGAAATTGTCGACCGGGTGCTGATGCCGATCAAAGGGGATCGTTGCGAAATCCGGCTCGTGAAAGACGCGTCGCCTGCTCACAGTGGCCATTGGACGTGCCATTGCGAGTCTGTTTGCAGTTAACACATCAGTAACGCGATATCGCCGTTTAGTTGGATTCAGAGTTCGACCGGAATGGTCTTGATAGTGGTCACAAAATCATCAACCTCAGGATCGGACAGTAGAAACTCTCCTTCGTACGACAGGAAATCGACGTCAACCGATTGCCCGAAGCCAACTCCCAAGATAGCTAAATCGACCCCGCTGCCGCCGCTTATAGTTCCGCTCGATAGGAAGACGGTCGTGCTATCCACGGCGAGGAAATCGCTCCCTCGCCGAGCTGTATCGTCACGGGACCGTTTATCGTGGCACCGTTAAAGAAAACGCCATCCGCCCCACCACCGCCGACGAGCGACATGCTGGCGAGGAAGTCGTTCTCGAAGATTGCGACATCCATGGCCCCGCTGCCCAAATTAAAGCTCGCATCGCCAATCGCGCCGCACGCACCCCAAACGGCATCACTGCCACTGCCCATTTTCACGTCCATGTCCCCGGCAGTGTGAAAGAAGACGAGCACATCGTCGCCACCTGCCATCGTGGCGGTCCATTGAGCCGCGGTCGAATCGAAGATGCTAATGGCATCGTTACCGCCGGCGAGCCGCAAATCGGCGTCACCTGCAATCGTTGTATTCTGGACCTGGACCCGGTCCCTTTCGCCGCCAAGATTGATTTGCACATCGCCCCCAATCATTGCGCCCGCAACACGACTTCGTCTAACCCGCCTCCCGCACGAACATTCAGATCGTCACCAATGCTCCCACTGATGAAACGGAGAGCATTCAGCGAAAAGAGTGCGGCGTCTTTGGGACCATTTCCCAAATTTGCTGTAACACGCCCGCTCACATCGATCCCCTGAACGGTCAACGTGTCGACGCCTCGACGCATGTTCGCGATCAGATCGCCTTGAATCGTGTTCGGCGTCGACAGCACGATCGTGTCCGATGCAGCTCCGTTCACCTTCGTCGTCCCGACGCCCGTGATGAGCAGATTCCCGTTGATGTCCGGTTCGAGTTCGACGTAGTTTGCAGAATTGTCGCCGCTGATCTGAATATCGCCACCCGCGGTTTGAATGACACTGACATTGCCGGCCAGCAGCGCCGCACTTCAAGCCGTTCAGGATGCAAGTCGAGAATATTCCGGTCGGCAAAACGCCGTGCGGTAAGAGAACGTAGCATCGCGGGACTCCTTGGTGCAGGGACAGTTGTTGAGTCACGCATTCATTCTATGGCGGATCACAGTGGCATTGTTGCGTCTTTTTTGCTTTTTTCATGGCTTCAAATCAGTTTCCCAAGCTCATGAACGAACGCCGGCATGACTCGCGCCCAGCCGCGATACCGCGATTGGCCGCTTACACCTGGCGATCAGGGCGAGCAAGACGGGGTGCGTGAATCCATCGCGACAAATCGCCGCCGCGGGTGCTTTTGAAGTCTGGTCGGAAGGAGGGTTAGCGACGTTTGACGACCGTATCGTTTCCCGAGCCGGGCGAGATCTTGTTTTCACCGAGGCCGCCTTCCAGCAGGTCGTCACCCGATCTGCCTAACCGGTTATCGTCGTCCAAGCCACCGAAGAGTTGGTCGTTGCCCGAGCTGCCGATCAGTTTGTCCTGACCAGCATGGCCGCGCAGGATGTCGTCGCCTTGCTTGCCCTTCAATAGATCATCGCCGTCGTTGCCATCCAGTTCGTCGTCACCGCGACCGCCGTCCAAGCGATCATTGCCGTTGCCTCCGACAGTATGTCGTTGCCGCCACCACCAACGAGCAGGTCATCCCCTTCGCCGCCGTCGAACGTCGTCGGCGCCAAGATCCGGGACACCGATCGAATCGTGTCATCACCGCCAAGGCCATAGGCTTTGATCGCCGTTGCGGTGAAAGCACCCAGGTTACTGCCATTGGCGATCACGTGAATCCCGTCCGACCTGTTCAAGAATTTGATGACGTCATCGTCCTCTGTGCCCTCGACGATTAGCGTATCTTCGTCAAGGAAGGCTCGCACGCCATCGTACATTTCGCTACTTTTTTCTGTCATGGCTTCGGCACTTTTCGCGCTCCTTGTAATCGGCGTCCGAGCAATAACGCTGATGGGCTTGTGGCGGGCTCTGTACGGGATCGTCATTCCAGCTGGAGTTATGATTGCAACGACTCTTTGCGCCGCCATCTGGCCTCAGTCTCAAGGCATTTTATTGACGTGTTTAGCGCTCGGATGTTTCATCCTCAGCATGATGCTGCTACCTCATATTGACCCGGAACACATCTGGCCAACACGACCAGCGATCGAACCCGCCGCGGCAGCGCGCTAACTTGCAGCAACTCGTGCAAGTCGCACGGACGCGTAGCGAGAGCGGCCTGGGCATGGCAGTCTTCGTTGGGCGAAAAGCCGATGGACTGACTGTGGTGCATTCCAAGAGAGACTGCTTGATCCAGCCGTTCGGCAACTCCCTTGCACGTTCGTGATCGGCTTCCGCAGGCCTCGCGTCTACGAGCGGCCGTTGTGGCTCCGGGTTACGATTGTCCAAACACTTGTTCATCGCATTCGAGGCGCTCCTATCGACTTTCAACCTCCAGGATGATGTGGGAGTTGTCGCCACGCGGATCGATGGAAACGGCCAAGCCAGAAGTACTGTATTTGGAATATCTGGCATCCAGAGTTCGGGTACGGGCCGCGTGTTCCGCATGTTCCTGCATGCTGTCGATGTCCGCCGTGAACTTCTGAACAATCAGGACGTCGTGCTTACCGGCAACGGCCCCATCTTCAGCTACATAAGTAGTTAGCCTGAACGTGCCGTCCCGGCTGATCGATCCGCGAGCCACTATCGGATGCTCCAGAGATCGCACTTCGATTCGTCCGCCAGCAAGTGGTTGGCCATCTTTGTAGGTAACGACTCCGCTGGCAGGGTAAGGTCGTGGTTGTTTGGAACAACCCGCAACTACAAGTGCAACAGCCGTCATTGGAATTGCGAAATGCCTGGCAATCGTACAGGCGAAAGAACTAGAAATCATCGCGGCTGACAACCTGTCCATCGTCGCGGTTACAGAGGTTCCCGAGAATTTCTGTATCCATTGCTGGTGAAATGCCTTGGACACTCACATCAGCAAAAACGAAATTGCAGACTCCGGCGTGCCAACTACCGAACGACAGGAAATCGGTTGCCGAATCATTGGGTCCCGAGGCGATGGGATAGCCCGGGCCACCAATTCGCGAAAATCCCTGCAACACGTCGCCGTCGTAAACCGGCGGATCGAAAGGGTATCGTCCCAATTCCGATTGAACAACATGTTTTTCGCCTGCGATCAAGGTGTATGACATACCGTCCTTAATCTGTCGCACCGAAATACGATCCGTCCAGTTCACCGGTCGCCAGTTTTCACACTGGGCGCGACTGGACGTGACGATTCCCGTACCATTGCCTCCCCATTGGAAGCTATCCGGGCCTCCATCCATCGTTGGGCCGGGATCACCGTGAGCCGCGGTATAGTCGCCGAGCGCCCCACCGAGTTGTTTTCGATACCCACCACAACCGCACGGAGCCGGCTCTACGTCGTAGGTCAAGGTCTCAACGCTCGTCGGGCCTCGTCGACTGGGGCAGAGGTAGGTGGCAACCACTCCACTTCGAATTGCTTCGTCGTGGTCCGAGAAACTTCTGTACAAATCCCACGGTGCAAATTGAGCTTTCGCTTCAAGAAAGGGCATGATCCGGACTAACCACGAGGGTTCGAGTCCGGCGCAATAGGTCGCAATCTCCCCCGGCTTCGCCTCCAGCCTGGCCGGTGGAAACGCCCTCATCGAAGACTCAAAGGCCACGGTAGCCAAGCCAATCTGCCGCAGATTATTGGCACATTGGATTCTTCTAGAGGCACCGCGCTGATTGAACAGCCGGCAACAGTAGGGCCACCAGAACGCCAATGATGGCAATTACCACCAACAACTCGACAAGCGTGAACGCCAAACGCTTTCTTACACGGGCCTGCATCGGATGACTCAATCTTTTTCGGAGCAACAGAATCGGAGCAACACAACTTCGACTATTCAGTTTAGCTGCAATCGCCGAAGCGACAACTCATTTGCTCTTGAATACGGCCCGCCGCCACGGCAGATCAAGACACTAATTCCACACTTCACCGGCCGTTAGATCATTGACGACGTCCGACGAGTCGATCCAAGACCAGTCGCGACCGTCGCTCGAATCGGCACTGGAAGTCTTGACGCTGCGTGGAAGCACCGAACTGCGCGACGAGGTGGCCGCGATAACGCTTTCACCTGACAGCACGCGTCTGGCGGCCGGTCACACTGGAGGTGCTGGCGGCTGATACAACGGTTTAACGCCAGTTGAACCGTGTGATGGTCATTTGATAGGCCAACGTTTGCGAAACATCACCAAGACGGTGAAAAAGGTCGGAAAAGCGGGCAGGCACAGCAACATCCAGCGGGGAATCGTCGGACCGAATGCTTCGGCGGTGAAGAGGTCGGGCAAGTGAAACACTTCCGACATCGAGACCGACATGCGGCCCAAGTCGAACGCTTCCCAACAGGCTACCAACAACCAGATCGCCGTACCCAATACAAAAAGCCAACGAGTCATGCCGTAGTCACTGCGCGATCGCTGCGAGGCGCAGGAACAACATGGTTGACAGCGGGATCAATACAGTGGCGCAAGTAGCACTACCATTGCGGAAAACGAGAACATGGAACCGTTCATGGTGGTTGCCCGCTCTAAGCTGGTCCTTCAAACGTCTATCTCGACGGCCCAACCGCCATGGCCGTCCGCGTGGAATATTCGTGATCGTTGGAGCATGGCGTCGCAAGACAGAGTTTGATTCGCCGAACCAACACCATTAACTACTCCATCATACTCCGGCCGAAACAAGGTGCCGTTTGTGACGCACAATCCTCCGAAACAACAAGTTCACCTGAAGTCGGCAAATAGGGTTGAGCGGGAGTTGTTCCAAGTACGTCGTGGCCTCCAGTCCGTCCCACAACGCCAAGAGATTTGAATTGTGGGTGTCATCGTCGTGTTGCTACGGATGGGCACCTAAATCAAAAGAGCGGGAGGAAGAACTGCCGTCCGCCGCGAATAACTTGCTCCTATTCAAGTCCATGGCTCAGTTGCGCAGTCCGTTTGAGCTAGAAACTATCCTTGCGCCAATCTCCGTTGAGAGGCCAATCGTGCGGGATCGCGAGAGTGCGGCTCCAACGCACACTTGCAGCCTGATGGCCCGCGGAAATCGGCCAGAAACTCGGGCAAGCCTCTCCGGTACGCGAATTGCAATATTCAAACATTCAAGCTTTTAAATTTATGAATACGTAGCGAATTTGGACGACAACATGCCCTACCGCCTCATCGCCGCCAGCGAATTGGCGGAGTTCCTGCGAGCACTTGCTCATCCACGTCGGATCCAAATTGTGGAAGAGCTACGACGAGGCGAGCGAGCTGTGACGTCCTTGGCAAAAGCGACCGATCTTGCCCCGTCGAGTGTGTCACAGCACCTGATGGTCTTGCGAGCGCATCGAGTTGTCACGGAACGCCGCGAGGGGAGAAGAGTTTTCTATCGACTCCGAGCAGAAGAGCTGGCCGATTGGTTGGTTCAGGTAATGGATTTCTTGCCACCTATGGCTCGACAATCAGAAGAAGTGCGAAAGGCAATCAAGAAGGCCAGGTCCAAGTGGTCGGACTGATCCTTGTTTGGCCGAGAGTGCTTAGGGGAGAATAGTACCGTGGAACGATTCAAGAAGATTTTGGTGGGAGTCGATTTGTCGTGGGCAGACTGCTTGGTCGCCGAGGAATTGTCGGCACCGAACGAACAAGCCGTGAGTCAGGCGCTTTGGCTCGCAGAATTGAATTCTGCGTCCGTAGATTTCCTCTTCTCTTTGGATTTGACAGCAATGGCCCAGCGACTGATTGCCGAAAGCCCCAGGGGCGAAGCGACAATTCTGGATCAGGCCAAGAAGCGGCTAGCCGAGCTGGTGGCGAGGGCTCAAGAAAGAGGAATTCGGTCGGAGAGCGAAGTTGTCTTCGGCAAGAGTTGGTTAGAGTTGATTCGAAAAGTGCTTCGACAGCAACATGACTTGGTGCTGGTCGGTACTCGCCATTTGGACGCAGTCCAACAAACGCTGCTGGGGAGTACCGGAGTAAAACTACTAAGAAAGTGTCCGTGTGCCGTTTGGGTCACCCAACCACAGACAGAGGGAAAACTCGATTCCATTCTGGTCGCTCACGATTTGCGGCCGGTCGGCGACTTGGCCATGTCGCTGGGCTGCTCGCTGGCCAAGCTTGAGCACGCTCAATTGCACGTGCTCCATGCGGACGAGTTTCCCGAATTTGATTCCACGTTCTCTGCGACTATCCAGGCGGAACACAAGCAAGCCTATCGAGAAACGGCTGACGAACATATTACGCAGCAACTTGCGAGTGCTCACTTGCCACGGCCCGCCGAAGTTCATTTCGTTACGGAGCGCCCCGACGTGGCCATCATGAAATGCGTCGAGCAACACGACGTCGACCTGATCGTGATGGGAACGTTAGGTCGATCTGGAATTTCGGGATTCATTACGGGAAATACCGCGGAGCGACTATTGCCTCGTATTTCCTGCTCAGTGCTGGCGGTGAAACCGCGTGATTTTGTGTCGCCGGTCAAACTTGAATGCCAAATACCGCCAACTTGAAACGGGAGTATCGACGATCGAAAACTCGAGAGCGGAAAGGATTCGATTCGTGGAACTACTGCAAGAGATCCGCCTGGCCGTCCGTGTCAACTATCGGCTCTGAAGGCAGGTCTTGGGCTCGTTACTTCTCTACTCCAGACCTCGAAGGAAAACCTGTAATGAAACGCTTTCGGAACATTTTGGTTGCCACCGATACAAGGCTTGATGAGCACCCGATCGTCGACCAGGCTGCTGAAATCGCGCGACAAAACAAGGCAACGCTGAGAATCGTGGATGTTGTCCCCGAATCCTCCTGGATAGCACAGAAAACGACACCGGAACTTGAGGCAATGCGAGAACTGTATTCCCAAGAGAAGAAAGACACACTTGAGGATCTTGCCGCGACGATTCGGCTCGATGGCGTCGACGTGGAAACCACAATCATGTCGGGCAAGACATCGGTTGAGATCATCCGCGAAGTCGTTCGACGCGATCACGATCTCGTGATGGCCGTGGCCAAGGGAAAGAACAGCACACGTGATGGCTTCTTTGGTCATACGGCGTTTCAACTGTTGCGACAATGTCCCAGCGCAGTTTGGCTAGTGACCTCAGGATCGACAATCAAGGTCAAACACGTTCTTGCCTGCGTTGATATTTCCAGCGAACATTCCTCGGACGTTGAATTGAACGACAAGGTCTACGAGCTATCGGCGTCAATTGGCCGGCAAAATGACGCTCAATTCTCGGTGCTGCACGCGTGGCTCATGCGAGATGAAGCCCTCCTCAGCACGCGACTCACTGCCAAGGAAGTCGCAAGGTATGTGCGGGATGAACGCAACTACAAGCAATGTCTTTTCGACAAGTTTCTGGCGCAACACGAAAGCAGCACCGATTCCGAGAACGTCCACATGACCAAGGGGTTGGCCCACGAAGTTATCTCCGCATTCGTTCGAGACAACAGTGTCGACTTGGTAGTCATGGGAACGGTTGCGCGTTCCGGAATACTGGGGATGTTCATGGGCAATACAGCGGAGAAGATTCTCCACAGCATTGAGTGCTCTGTGCTTGCATTGAAGCCTTACAATTTCAAGACCTCGATCCGCTGAGCCTGATTACATCATCAACTACGTATGCGAGCATCCTGACTGAGTCCGAGCAATCGCTCGGTTCGTTTACCGCGTGCATTGCTTGTACGGCCGGTTGCACAACAAGGCCGCCCCCGTTGAGATGCCACCGGAGTCAAGAAGTCAGGCAAGACGGTATTGCATTTGAACACTGGTGCAACAGGTAAATGAAGCACAGGATTCAAGGTAGCGGGCTGAGATCAGAGACGTCGAATTCTGGTCGTAACGTTTGATCAACAAATTCGCGGAAGTGGCGCACCGAGTGGGTCGTCGATCGGTTGCTCGGGGCCGAGCGTACGGGAGATCGTGACGGGCGAAATGCCCTGCGGTTTGACAACTCCGAATTTGGAGGCTTGTTTGAAATCGGGAAGTGTACTTAGCGATTCGAGTGCCGCATCGGACGAACCGGCTTCAACAGCAACCACCATCGTCCCTTCGTTGGGGACGTGAAGCGGATCGAGTCCCAGCAATTCGCACGCTCCGCGCACCTCGGGCGAAACGGGAATTTCGTGTTCGTTGATGGTCAGTGTCAGGCTTGCGGCTTCCGCCCATTCGTGCAGGACGGCTGCGACTCCGCCCCGAGTGGCGTCGCGCATCGCTCGTATTTTCGTGCCCATTTTATTGCGGAGAGTTTCGCAAGCTTCCATGAGTGGTGCGCAATCGCTCTGTGGCGGTGGTTCGAGTGCCAATTCTTCCCGAGCACAAAGCACAGCAATGCCGTGTCGACCAATCGGTCCTGTAACAATCAACTCATCGTCTTCTTGCAAGGCGGTCGGCCCGGAAAGGATTGGCTCGATCAATCGCCCGACTCCTGTCGTGTTGATGAACAATCCATCTGCAGCTCCGCGTGCAACGACCTTCGTATCGCCAGCAACGATTTGGGTACTGGTACGCCCAGCAGCCCGTGACATGCTGGTTAGCACATGTTCGAGTAACTCAATCGGAAACCCTTCTTCTACGATCAAGGACGACGTTAGATAGACAGGACGCGCCCCGCTGACCGCGAGATCATTCACGGTACCATAGACCGCCAACGAACCGATATCGCCGCCAGGAAAAAACAGAGGCGTAACGACAAAGCTGTCGGTCGTCACGGCTAACTGACCATCGATCGCAGGGAGCCGCGCCGCGTCGTCCATCGACAGCAACGAGTCGCCACCAAATGCCGTGATGATGTGATCGCGAATGAGTTTCCGCATCAATCGCCCACCTTCGCCATGAGCGAGCGTAATCCGTTTGCTGAGCCGCTGTAATTTCGATTGGACAATGAAGTTGCCACGGTTGTCGTTTTTCAATATGCGCCATTGATTCACGTTTTCTGCAAAGTCCGATAACGATAATAAGCCGCACAGGCTCCTTCCGATGAAACCATCGGTGCGCCCAAGGGAGACTCAGGCTGACAAGTCGTTCCGAACTCCGCGCATTCCGGTGGCTTGATGCGTCCTGAAAGCACATCAGCGCTGCGGCATTCGTTTGCTTCGATCATGGGCAACTGGGTCGTCGCTTTGAATCGGTGTCGCGCATCAAATGACTGATAGCGACCACGCAACTGCAGGCCTCCATCTGATACCACGCCAAATCCTCGCCATTCTTGATCGGTGACTTCGTAGACATCACGTACAATGTGCTGCGCCGCGATGTTTCCTTCACGTCGAACACTACGGGCGTACTGGTTTTCGACACTTATCGTGCCGGATTCCAATTGCCGAACACAAGCCAGAATTCCATCGAGCAAGTCCAGTGGTTCAAAACCGGTAACGACAACCGGCAAGCCGTAACGTTCAGCAAATGGCTCGTACTTTTCATATCCCGTAATCGTGCAGACATGTCCGGCCGCAAGAAATGCCTGGACTCGATTGTCAGGCGATGCGGCCAGCGCCTCCATTGCTGGCAGCACACGCACGTGAGCAACAATCAGGCTGAAATTTTCAACGTTGTCGCGCGCTGCCTGTTGGACAGCAATCGCAGTTGCCGGTGCGGTGGTTTCAAACCCGACCGCGAAGAATACGACCTCGTCTCGCGGATTCCGTTTAGCCAATTCCAGCGCGTCGAGGGGCGAATAGACGACTTGAACTCGACCGCCAGCGGTTTTGGTTGCCGACAGGGATTGGCGACTTCCGGGCACTCGCAGCATATCGCCAAAGCTGGTCAGGATGACATCGTCGCGCATCGCCAGCTGCTGAGCAAAATCAATCGCCTGCATCGGCGTCACGCATACCGGACAACCTGGCCCGTGAATCAACTCGATCGTACCTTCCAATTCGGCTTCGATGCCATGCCGTAACAAGCCATGCGTCTGCCCCCCACATACTTCCATCAACGTCCACTCGCCAGTTGCAGTTTTACGAATCTCGTCCAGCAATCGCCGCGCCGCTTTCGCATTGCGATATTCGTCGAGGTATTTCATGAGTCGTCTCCTGCCCAGCCGTCGTCGTCGCCGAGTACTGCCAGCTCATCGAAAATGCGCTGGGCTTCGACTGCATCAATTCGACTGATCGCGATACCCGCATGCACAATGATATAGTCGCCTTTTTCAGCGTCCGTCACGCAAGCCATGTGACACACGCGTCGTACTCCGTCGAATTCAATTTCAGCTTGTGCGAACATTTCGTCGCGGTTAAGCCAGCGGACGACTTTGCCAGGTATGCCCAGACACATTATTTCGCTCCCCCATTCCGGCGTCACAGTTGCCGCGTCGAAGCTGCCGCGATCGCCAGCTGTCCCGCTGCCAAACCGCCATCGTTTGGCGGAATCCAACCCGGAAGTCCCAGTCGCTGTTTCGATTTGTCAAACTCTTCAGACAACAGTTGGACAAGAACCTTGTTTTGAAACACGCCTCCGCCCAGCACAACCGGAAGTTCCGGATAGCTACCGCACAAGTCGATGATCGCAGTCGCCAGGCCTCGATGAAATCGCATTGCCATTGTTGCGGTCTCAACATCAGCTTCGCGGTCATTGAGAACCTGCTCGACGAGCGGTCGCCAATCGAGCTGAATCGGCTGAGAGTCGCTAACCCTGATATGGTAGTGCCCAATAGCTGATTCATCGCAAGCCGATTCCAGCAGCATCGCCGCTTGTCCTTCGTATTCGCAAGTCTCAATACCAAGCACAATCGAAGCGATGCCATCGAACAATCGTCCGGCGCTGGTTGTCGTTGGCGACAAATGCGGCTTTCGCAAAAGTGACAGAAGTTGGTCCACTTTGCCTGATGCGAACGGCAGTCTCCATGCTTCTTTTTCATCCCCAGCATCGCTCACTAACGCGACGGCAACTCGCCACGGCTGCCGAATTGCCAGCTCTCCGCCGACAAGTGGAAAAGATCGCAAATGACCAACACGCTCAAAATCGGTGGCAGTGGTCAGCAGAAATTCGCCTCCCCAAATCGTTCCATCGGTCCCGTAACCCGATCCATCAAACGCGACACCGAGGACCTGCCGATCAAGCCAACCGTTTTCCAACATTCCAGCCACGATGTGAGCGTGATGATGCTGAACTCTGATGACACCGTTTTGTTGATCGTCAGCCTGTTTGTCAGCCCATTCCGCGGTGAAGTACTCCGGGTGCTGGTCGCACGCAAACATCTCAGATTCGACGCGGTACAACTTCGACAAGTCCGCTGCCTGTTCAACGAATCGTTGCCGAGCTGCAATTGTGCCCATGTCTCCCATGTGTGGGCCAAGGACCGTTTGGGCATGGTTGCCAACGGCTGCAGCTGTCTTTTGGTGGCCGGACAACAGCCACCATTGTCTTTTCCGCTTTGAGATTCAGCGTTAGTGGGGCGTAGCCACGTCCGAGGCGAATGACGACCGGACGCCCCGCCATCACGCAGACAACGCTATCGTCAATCGGGCGTCGAATGGGTCGATCATGTTCCAGCCAGATATCGACAATCGAGCCCAGTTCTTTAAGTGCAATGTCGGCATCATAGATGATGGGCGCACCTTCATTGTTCCCACTCGTGCAAACAACCGGCTTTTTAACCGCGTCCAGGAACAACCAGTGCAAAGGCGTTGTCGCCATCATGATGCCGATAGTGCCCAATCCGCCCGCGACCGAATCCGCCAAATTGTTTTCCAGTCGAGCACGGGACACAACAATCGGACCAGCTGTGCTGCAGAGTAGCGTTTCTTCTGCTTCATCGACCCAAGTGAGCTTTCTTGCGTCATCAAGTGAAGCGACCATCACGGCCAGTGGCTTGCAGTGACGTCGCTTTCTCGCCCGCAACTTCTCCACGGCATTTTGCGACGTCGCATCAACCAGCAACTGATAACCACCCAGCCCACGCATGGCGACAATGTCACCATCGAGGAGGGATTTTGCGGCGGCTTCGATCGCATCTTGGTGCCGTGCGACTATTTCATTTCCAGCACGCATCCAGACCTGGGGACCGCAATCCGGACATGCGTTGGTTTGCGCATGAAATCTTCGGTCAGATACAGACCGGTATTCCTCTTGGCAACAATCGCACATCACAAACGACTCCATCGCGGTATCCGCACGCTCGTAAGGCATTCGGTCGATGATTGAGTACCGCGGGCCGCAATTCGTGCAACTTGTGAAAGGGTAGCGATAACGTCGATTTGTTTTGTCCCGAATTTCCGCAAGGCAATCGCGACATACGACCACATCGGCAGGAACTCGCGCAGACAGCGGTTCAGGTTGCTGGCTCTGCGTGCCATCGTTCGTAGTACCGGCCCTGGGTGGAATCGGCGACGGATTCCAGTTAGAGCCGGTACTGCAAACTTTAAATGACTCGTATCCTGCTACCCGGGCAGATAAACTCTGGTACGAATCGACAATCGCCTGCGCAGGCAAATGCGAACACAACTCATCCTTGAATCGTTCGACCTCCGCAACTGATCCTTCTACGTGTACTTCGACTCCTTGCATCGCGTTGCCAACATAACCACTCAATGAGAGCCGCTGGGCAAAGCGTGCGATCGCAGGGCGCATGCCGATCCCCTGCACGAGTCCGCAAATCGTTAGCCGCGTGGCAATTTGTTTAGTTGCTCGAACTGGTTTGGTCTTGGCGGTCATTTGTACTGGGCCAGTCCTCGGGTTCTTTCGGCAATCAGAAACTTGCACCATGAGTCGATGCCCGTGCCATCGAGAGAACAAACCTGCAATACATCGAGGTCGGATTGAATACGATGGGCGTCCTCGATAACGGTTTCGACGGAAAACGGCACGTGTGGCAGCAAGTCCATTTTCGTAACGATCATTGCATGGCTGGTGCGAAACATCTTTGGATACTTGCCCGGTTTGTCATCGCCTTCGGTGGTGCTGACCAACACGACTCGAAAATGCTCCGCCAGATCGTGCGAAGCGGGACAGACAAGATTGCCGACGTTTTCGATGAAGAGGAATTCCACTTGCGGGTCACCGAGTGCATCAAGGCCGCGCTTCACCAGCGGCAGTTCCAAATGACAGGCGCCGCCCGTGGTAAGTTGAGCGGTGGGAACGAGTGGGCTGAGGCGTGCCGCGTCGCGATCGGTTTCCAGATCGCCGACCAACACGGCCATGCTGTGGTTGCCCGAAAAATATCTGGCAGAAGCCTCCAGTAAAGCAGTTTTCCCTGCGCCAGGTGACGAAAGCAAATTGATGACGAATGTGCCTCGGCGCCCAGCCGCTCTCGCTCAACGGCAGCATCGGCTTTCGATGTTGCCGCAATATCGCGGCGGACAGTAATCGTGTTTGTAACATTCATGATTCTATTCGTGGTCCAAACCGTCGCTTCCAGCCGTGTTTCGTTCTTTTGATACGTCTACGCTCACCAGTTGACACTGGTTGCCACTGACGACCTTGACGCTTCCATTGCAGGTCGGACATCGAAACCGGAAACCCTCGATCTCAAAGTCGCAGTCGCACGCGTCGCATTTGGCGAGCAAACTTGCCTCGTCGACGATCAGGACTGCGCTGGCTGCTGCCGTACCTGATTTGAGCAAATCAAACGCGCTGGCTAACAGGAGCGGCTCGACACCAGACAGCGGACCGACCCCGACACGCACCTCAGTCACCCGCTGTGCGTCGTGTTTTCGACGAATCTCATCGACCTGACTCAGCAGGTTTCGGACTAATGATTGTTCATGCATGTCCGTCTCTCAATCGGTTGCACGGCATGAAGCTCGTTCACAATACGACTGACCAATCGCGGAACGGCTGCCAGAACCTCTGGGGACACGCTGTCGTTCGATTGGCTACGGGCGCCTTCGATAGCCCATAACACAACGCTGCTCGGTAAGTTGTCCAATTTCTCGGCCAGCCCCAGCACAGTAGGCAAAGAAAGATTGTGCGTGCCGGACATTTCTACTTTTGTGAAGTCGTCAGTTGGCCAAGTCCAACGGTGCAATTCGCCGATAACGCCGCGTCCGTGACAGGCATCACAAATGACAAGTCGTTCAATGCCGTCGATCCAATCAAGCAAATCTGCAGGTGATGTTGCGATGCGAACGCCATATTGACTCTGTGCATTGACCTCGCGCATCTGCTGTGCGACCAACCAGCCGACGCGATCGTCGCCATGCGAACTGCCGATCCCAACGATCAGCGTACGTAGTCCTGATGTTTCCGATTCACTCATGTTCGTTCGATGTTCACTTTCAGAAAGTGAGTGGAGCAACTGATGCAGGGATCGTAGCAACGAACCAGATTTTCAAACTGCCGCGACGTCGCGGCTTCATCGTCGCTTAAGGCATGTGGAACCCAGGCTCGCAGGTCGGCTTCGATTTGAGCCTGATTTTGCGAGGTCGGCGGAACGATTTTCGCTTCGACAGACTTTGCCATGCGTCATCGACGACGTAGCGATGATAGAGCAGGCCACGAGGCGCTTCGGTGGCCGCACATCCCTCGCCAGCTTGATACGAGTACTCGATTCGCGGCGGACGAGCAGGTTGGTAGTCGCGGATGATTTCGAGGGCTTCCTCGAACGCATGGATCAACTCCAATCCGCGGGCGACAATACTTTGAAACGGATTGAAGCAGGGCCACGAGATGCCGACTTCGGCAGCCAGTTTTCTGGCGGTAGGTGAAAGCCGGTCAACGTTCAGACTGACGCGTGCCAAGGGCCGGTCAGATAGGTCGTTCCCGTCTTCTTTCGCAACGAATGCAAAGCGGTCGAATGTTCGACGTGGCTTTCTTCAAATTCGTTTTCGTAGTCAGCCACTGCAATCGACTCGCCGTCGCTGGTCGCAACGTGTCCCTCGTTCATCGGGTATTCGTCATCGTGGGACAGCGAAACGAGTTGATAGTCGCATTTGAAATCCGGAAAGTCGAAACCTGCGACCCAACGCGTCGTTTCCACGGCGGCTTGCAAACACCACTCGAAATCGGGAATCAACTTCTGCATGTCTGCGCGACGCGGCGAGCGATAGAAACCGCCAACACCAACATTGACTGGATGAATCGCCCGGCCACCCAGCACTTCCAGCAACTGGTTCCCGTGCTTCTTCATGCGCAGGCCGCGATTGACTTCGTCGGGAAACTTCTCGGCCATTTCAAGGCCGCTTTCAAAGCCCATGAAGTCCGGAGCATTCAGCAAGTAAACATGCAGCGCGTGACTTTCGATCCACTCGCCACAATACAGCAAGCGACGCAACCGACGAATCTCGGGCGAGATCGAAACGTCCAACGCGGCTTCGAGCGCGTGAACGCTGCTCATTTGATAGGCGACGGGGCAGATGCCGCAAATTCGGGCCGTGATATCGGGCACTTCTTCCAGCTTTCGACCACGCAAGAAGCGCTTCAAACAGCCGTGGCGGTTCGTAGATTTCCAATCGAATATCTTCGACGTCATCGCCGCGCAATTTGATGTACAGACCCCCTTCGCCTTCGACGCGAGTCATCGCGGTGACTTTGATGATTCGTTCTGTCATTTCGATACGGCTCCTGTGACATCCTCGATGCGGTCGCCTTCTTCGCGAAATTCCGGCGCGTAACCGTTGAAACGCCGCGCAGACTCTGAACGATCTGTTCGCGAGGCATGCCATCGGCGGCAAATTGACTGGTCAGGCTGACCAGATTTGGTTGAGCCGCTGGCCCGTAACAGCCGTAGCAACCACGATTGTACGCCGGACAAATCGCGCCGCAGCCGGCTTGCGTAACCGGTCCCAGACACGATATCCCCTGGGCGACCATCACGCAAACCGTGCCTCGTCGTTTGCAATCAAGACACACGCTGTGCACCGGCGTTCGCGGACGGCGACCGGCCAACACGGACTGAATGACTTCAATCAGCTGATACTGATTGATCGGACAGCCGCGCAGTTCGAAGTCGACTTTGACATGGTCGGCGATGGCGGTTGAGGTCGCCAGCGTCGAAATGTAGTCCGGCGTGGCGTAAACCGAGCTGACAAACTCATCGCAGTCGGCCCAGTTGCGCAGGGCTTGAATTCCTCCCGACGTCGCACAGGCACCGATCGTGATCAGAAATTTTGAGTCGCGACGAATTTGCTGAATCCGTTCAGCGTCGTGCGGCGTGGTGATCGAACCTTCGACCAAAGTGATATCGTACGGGCCCGGGCTGAATCCGGCTGGTTGCTTCCAGAAAGTAAGCGATCTCGATCGCGCCTGCGACGTCGAGCAAATGATCTTCGGCGGCCAATAACGAAAGCTGGCATCCATCGCAGGAAGCGAATTTGAAAACGCCCAGTCTTGGTTTGTTGCCTTTGCCGTTTCATTGGTTTCGGATTCTTCGTGTTTGGAAATCATCAAAGCCCATCGACTTTCAGATAAGGGGCGATTTTGTCGTAGCGAAACACCGGGCCGTCCTTGCAAATGAAAGCCGGCCCCAACTGGCAATGCCCGCACAGCCCGATCGCACAGTTCATGTTGCGTTCGGTTGAAACCCAAATCTGTGTCGGTGACATGCCGCGTTCAAAAGCGGTTCTCGCCACGAATCGCATCATCACTTCCGGGCCACAGCACATCAATACCGTGTTGCTCGGGTCGAACGACTGCAAACGTTCCAGCAGTAACGTGACGACGCCGACGCTTCCGAGCCAACCCGGAGTGGAACGATCAACGGTTGTGTGAACGTTCAAGCCCCGCTGCGACCAATCATCGTACTCGTGTCTGTATAACAGCGTTTCCGGCGAGCGGGCTCCGTAAAGCAAATTAGTTTGACCGTATTTTTCACGCTCACGGAGCAACTGGTAAATCACCGGACGAAGCGGTGGCAACCCGATGCCGCCGGTAACCAGCACGACATCACGTCCGACGCATTCTTCCATCGGCCAACTGCTGCCAAACGGGCCACGCAAACCCAGCGTGTCACCGGGACGCAGCTGGGCTCAATCCGCGCGTGACATTTCCCGCGGTGCGAATCGTGTGATCCAAAATCTCACATGACGTCGTATCGCCACTCATCGAAATCGCGGACTCGCCTGCGCCTGGCAGGTAAAGCATGTTGAATTGCCCGGGTTTGAAGTGGTAATCCGCGGCAACATCCGGATGGGTGAAAGCCAAATGATACGTCACCACATTTTCAATCTCGGGTGTGATCTTGCGGATCTCAACCGTTTCGGCAACCCAGGGATTAGGCGCGTACAACGCTCGGTCAGTCATGTTGGTCGATGAATGCATCACGGTTGGTCTTCCCGAATGGCGGCAACTTCTTCGGTCAAATCAATCCCGACAGGACACCAGGCAATACAGCGACCGCAGCCAACGCAGCCGGATGATCCAAACTGGTCGATCCACGTCGCCAGTTTGTGAGTCATCCATTGGCGATACCGGTTGCGAGTGTTGTCGCGCACGATGCCACCGTTCATGTAGTGAATTCAAGATTGAAACACGAATCCCATTGCCGTTGTCGCTCGACATGATCGCCCGTCAGATCGCTGACTTCTGTAACCGTGCTGCAAAAACAAGTCGGGCAGACCATCGTGCAATTCGTGCAGGACAAACATCGCGAAGCGACGTCATCCCAGCGAGCATGCTCCAGGTTCGACATCAACAGGTCGCGGATATCTGGTCGTGTCCATTTGTTTGGTGATTTGATCGACGGCTTGTTGTCGTGCGGTTTCGGCGGCGTTTCAGTTTTTCTTCCGTTGCGATTTGGGTTGTCAGTTGATCGACGATCGCCTGGCCTTCAGGAGTGGCCGATTCGATGACGAATCCGTCTGGCAATTCGGTGAGAGCCAGATCAAAACCGCTTGTGCAGCGCGGTCCGGTATTCATCGACGTGCAAAAGCAGGTCGAGGCGGCCTGCGTGCAGTTGACCGCGATCACCAGAGCCCGTTCACGCCGTTGCTGATAAATCGGATCGACATACGGTCCGCCGATGAACACGCGATCTTGAATCTTCATCGCCGCCAATTCACAAGCTCGCACGCCCAGAAATGCAAACTTCGGCGGATCGTTTGTTGGCTTCGCTGAACTGCCAGCCTTCTTCGGTTCGGTTGGCTTCGGAGAGCGTCACCTTGGCGGAAACATAAACTGCTTCCATGAATGCGGCCCGACGTTGTAGCCAAACAAGGCGTCGTCATCGCGTTTCTCCAGCCGATACAAGGCGGGTTCCTGGCGGTCGGTCCAGCCTTTGGGCAGATCGTCAACCGAGTTGATTCGATCGTAAACGATTGCTTCCTGCTCAATCGTCGGCCCGATAATTTCAAATCCATCCGCCTGCAACACATCGAACAGGACGGCAAGTTCATCCATGGCGAGAAACAATTCCTGTGCAGGCTTCAATTCTGCTGGTTGGTTCATGGTTGACCTTCCGTGAATGGGCGAGGCATGTTCGGCGGCGAATGGGCATGTACATCCATTACCTGAAGTCGCGTGGCAACCAGTCGATGCGACAATGCAATCGCGATGCGGCGCATCATCTCGTAGCCAATGTCGTGGTCCGCTTCGCATAACGATTGCAGTTTGTCCGCTGCGATCCGAATGGCGTGAGTTTCCTTGATCGTCACCGCAGTCGCCGTCATCTCGCCTTGCGATAGTGCCGGCGACCAACCAAGCAAATCGCCGCCTTCAAGCGTCAACATCGTCTGGCAGCCTTCCGCGGGAGCCCACATCCGCAATTCAACTCTACCCTCACACAACAGGTAAACATGAAGTGCTTTGTCGCCTTCGGAGAAAATCGTCGCACCAGCAGGAAATTTGACCAGTTCCGAAATCGCAGCGAGTTTAGCCTGGTCCTCCTCCGACAGATCGGAGGAAAATCGTAAGTCGCGAAACGCCAACAATATTTCATTCATGACTAATTGCCGCTCACAACAAATGGCTCAACGGTTGTTGGCCTGCCTGATCGTCTGAAAAAACCGCAAGGATTGTTGAAGTTGGAAACGTAATCATCCAGCGCACCGCCGTAGATCAATCGAGGAGAATACATTTGCACGTCGATGATTGCCGCTTCGCCTGCCCCAGGACTCGATTGCAGCGATCGGCCAATCAACCACGTGAATTCTCTTCAAAAGCCCGGTTGCCCGGTCAGCGATGATCCAATGTGTGCAGTTCGTGCGATTTCGCACACGAGACTGCCACGCTATTCTTGCATAGTAGAACTCGAGTCTTCAAACGCGGGTGCAGCGTAACGGGCGAACCTCCAGTTCGTGCCCCGCAGTGAAATTGCAAAGCTCGTGCCGCAACGTCAAACAACCGCCAAATGCGATGGCACACCGATTGCTTGATGTATTTCGCATCCGTCTCCCAATTCACATTCACACCAGGAGAAGGCCAACGAAGCGATTCTAGAGACCTCTGGTCGTCACCGACAAATGCCCCAGTGAACACCCGACCGTAGACGAGACTTTCGAAATCGTACCCTGCCATCTGCTTCGTTGACGTAACGACTTCCGAGAGCCATGTGCCAGCCACCACGATGGTCAGCCCGATGATCAGTTCGCTCACGCCAAAACGAGTTGCCATGGCGATAGCTCCATGCACGAGCAAATGGGAGCCGCAACCGAGAACGATTGACCCGGCCATGATCCAGCCGCGTTCTCAATGCGTGAGCGAAAAGCTCGAGTAGCCTCTGGAATTTCACGAGCGAATTCAGCCTCTCGCTGCCGGCATGCATCAGCTCGCTTTAGTTTCAGGTGTCGGACTTGATTCTTACGGATTCAAGTCCATCCCGATTGCAAAAGATCGGCGCAGTACGCTTGCTATAAATAAAGAACAGCCTTCTATACAATCTCTTTGCTGCGTGTGCGGTTTTTGCATAGCAGAAAGCCATTCGCCTTGGACCGCACATAGTCCGACCGACCTTCTTTGTTGCAGCTTGTAAGTCAGAGCAAGTCGGCTACGTAGCAATCATCCGGCAATAGCGTTGGCACAGTTGTTGCTTTTCATCTGAGGATCGTCTGGCTTGCAACATAACAGGGAATTCCATTGAACCAGCCACCCAAAGCGATTGATTCCCCCAAGGCATTCTCGATGTCGGCCGGGGATGTCGTACGTGTCTTCGAATCGAATGTCGAAAGCGGACTTGATGAAGCTCGGGTGGTAACGCTTCGCGAAAATTTCGGCTGGAATCAGCTGGTCGAAGCCGTCCCGATTCCGACTTGGCAGAAACTCCTGTCGCAGTTCAAAGAACTCGTGATTTGGATTCTGATCGTGGCGGCCATCATCGCGGGCGTGATGGGTGAATGGGTTGATACATTGGCGATTCTTGCCATCGTCGTCGTGAACGGCATCCTCGGCTTCATTCAAGAGGAAAAGGCCAGTCGGGCCATGGCAGCCTTGCGAGCAATGTCGTCGCCGATGGCGAAAGCTCGTCGCAACGGAGCCATCCAAACCATTCCGGCCAAAGAGCTGGTTCCCGGCGACATTCTGCAGCTGGAAGCTGGCGACAACGTTCCTGCGGATGCCCGATTGATCGAAGCCTACAACGTCTCCGTTCAAGAAGCATCGCTGACCGGCGAGTCCGTCCCGGTTGCCAAAGACGCATCTCCGGTGTTACCCGAAACAACGTCACTGGGCGACCGGCAGAACTCCGTGTTCATGGGAACCGTTCTGGCCAACGGAAAAGCGACTGCTATCGTTACCGCCACGGCCATGCAAACGGAATTGGGCGGCATCGCCGGAATGCTCAGGGAAACCAAATCCGAGCCGACGCCATTGCAACGACGATTGGCAGAGCTTGGTCGAATCCTGGTCGTGGTTTGTTTGGTGTTGGTCGGCGTGATATTTGCGATTCAATACCTGCGTGGTGGTGAGTTAGTGGAAACACTGTTGGTTGCTGTAAGTTTGGCAGTCGCCGCCGTTCCTGAAGGTTTACCCGCCGTCGTCACGATTGCATTGGCTTTGGGCCTGCAACGAATGGTGAAACGCAACGCACTCGTTCGAAAACTTCCCAGCGTAGAGACACTCGGATCGGTGACCGTGATCTGTTCGGATAAAACGGGGACGCTGACTCGCAATGAAATGACAGTTCGAGAAATCAATGTCGGCCAAGGGCGCTATGACATCAGTGGAACAGGCTACGAGCCGCATGGCGAGTTCTGGACGTTGGAGTCCGCAGGCTCAACCCGCACGACGGTCAAGCCGCTAGAACTGCCCGACCTGCTTCAAGCTCTGACCATCGCCGCCCATTGCAACAGCGCCAGCGTCGTCCCCGACAAGCACGGGAAGACCTGGCAAGTGATTGGTGATCCGACCGAAGGTGCTCTTATCGTGATGGCCATGAAAGCAGGACTTGATCTCAATGGAGTCCCCAGACGTGTCGTTTTTGAAATTCCCTTCGACTCGGATCGTAAGGCGATGTCGGTCATTGCCCAGTGGCCCGATCAATCAAGGATCATGTTCACCAAGGGCGCACCCGAAGTCATTCTCGACAAATGCACCAAAGAACTCCGCAATGGCCAATTGGAAGACCTGACAGACGAGCGCAGCACAAAGATTCAACAACACAACTCGGACATGGCAGCCCGTGCCCTCCGAGTACTAGCGTTGGCTTATCGCGACGACCCTCAGCAAATTGCAGGACAATATCAGGAAGCAGAACTTGTCTTTGCCGGGCTGGTCGGCATGATCGACCCACCGCGAGAAGAAGTAAAAACAGCAGTGGCAGAATGTCATGCCGCCGGAATTCGTCCCGTGATGATTACAGGCGACCATCCGGCCACCGCGTTGACCATCGCCCGTGAGCTTCAAATCGCGACCGCGCATAGCATCGCCATTAACGGCGCGGAGCTCGACGCACTCAGCGACGAACAACTCGCTGACCAAGTCGATCGGATTGCTGTTTATGCGCGTGTTTCTGCGGCTCACAAAATGAGAGTCGTTAGAGCCTGGAAGCAGCGCGGGCAAGTCGTGGCAATGACCGGCGACGGCGTGAACGACGCTCCCGCGATCAAGTCTGCCGACATCGGGATCGCGATGGGAGTCACCGGAACCGATGTAACGAAGGAAGCTGCCGACATGGTTCTGATCGACGACAATTTTACTTCGATCGTCAACGCGATCAAAGAAGGCCGCGGTATCTTCGACAATATCCAGAAGTTCGTCCACTACCTGCTTTCATGTAACGCAGGCGAAGTAATGCTGATGTTTGCGGCTGCGGTACTTGGTTTCCCAGTGCCGTTACTGGCGATTCAAATCCTCTGGATTAATCTCGTCACGGATGGGCTTCCCGCGTTGGCCTTGGCCATGGAACCGCCCGAGCGCGACATCATGCTGCGCAAACCGCGACCACCGCACGAGCCGGTCATAACCGTTCACCGTGGCCTGCTGATTCTCTATCACGGATCGTTGATCGCCACCGCTGCGCTGTTTGGTTTCTGGTGGGTGTACGCCAACGATGAAGCCAACACGGATGTCGCTCGCAGCACTGCATTCGCGATTACGGCGTTTTCACAACTTGCGTACGCACTCGTTTGCCGCAGTTACCGATACACGCTTCCGGAGCTAGGCCTGTTCTCAAACCCTTGGCTCTTCGCCGCATTCCTGGTTTCCGGCTTGTTGCAGCTGACGGTGCTGACGCTGCCCTTGACCAGCGGCATATTTGACGTCGTCCCTCACCACACAATGCCGTGGCTGCTGATCATAGCGCTTTCACTCGCACCCGCAACGATTATTGAACTCACAAAAATAGTCCGAAGCCTGCTGGGGCTTCAAAGTCGAGAAAACGGAAACCAAATCGATGACATCAACCGCGATGTCACGGACAACAAACGGAGACTATCGCCGCTGCGGTAATTTCGGTTTTTGTTGGGTTCGGCTCGTTCATGGCAGCGGCGAGTTTCTGATTCGAATTTCGGCGAAACTGGCGGCGGCGATTTGCATTCCGCCGCTCGTGATCGGCATGAGCGTCTCTTCTTTCATGCCAGCATTCGGACCAATGAGTGAGACTTCAGCCGACGCCGGACAAATCTCGGTGGATTGCCGTTTGTTTTTCCCGCCCAGACTGCTGCCCGCGCCCTATGCAGATCCCGATGAAGACGAGAATGAACGCCGGAAAAGAGAAAGTTGTGACTTGCGCATAACTGCCATGTCGCAACGCTTCATTCGATCGCTGACAATCTGTGACAACTCGGCAGGTTGCAGTGCTTCAGGGACGCGCACAAGAAACCCCACAAACCAAAGTGATTCGCGGGGTTTGGAGAGGGTGGCTGAGGGGACTCGAACCCCCGACTTTCGGAATCACAATCCGACGCTCTAACCAACTGAGCTACAACCACCAACGGTTGGCGGCGGCCTTGGGCCGACTCGCCACTTCGAACTCATCAGTGTACGAGCCCGGAAATCGTTGGTCAACGCCGCAGCTCTTCCAGCTTTGAGCCCAAGTGCGGGAGCGAATCCTGCAGCTCTTGCCAGGCGTCGGTGCTGACAGCCGTGTCGTTGACGTTGAGGTGCTCCAGATTCTTCAACTGCCGCAGCGTCGCTACCGCCTCGTCGGTAACACTCGCTCCGGTTAACCACAGCGAACGCAGTTTCTGCAGGGTCGCCAACTGCGCCAGCCCGGCGTCAGTGATCGAAGTGTACGACAAGTCAAGCTCTTCCAATTCGGTAAACCTTGCGAGCCGGCCGCAAATCGCATCACTGATTTCTGTTCCTTCCAGTGAAAGCCGGCGAAGTGCTTTCAAATTGGGCAGCGACGCAATGCCAGCGTCGGTGATCCGGCAACCGGTCATGTCGAGCCATTCCAATTCGGTCAACGGCTGCAAGAAGGCAATTCCCTTATCGGTCACGTTGGTGTGGCCCAGACATAACGCACGGACAGGATCGGCTGTCGGCGATTTCGCAACCGATGCCAGGTCGCCGTTCTTGAGTTTCAGGTATTCGTGGTAACCGTAGTCCAGCTGAGCGTCCTCGACACCTGCGAGTACGGCTAACGATTGAGCGCGAGCACCCAATCGATAAAGTTCGCCGAGGTACTCGATGAACGCGGGTCGATAGGCGGCGTGAGCTCCGTCCATCAGAAAATGAGCCAGCCCGGCAGACTGGCTGTACAACTTGCGAATGTCAGCGTGCGATTGCAGTTGCTGTTTACCGAATCGAGACAGTGCGCCGATAGGCACATAGTACTGTTCATTGAGCGCCCGGTAGCGCGCGTACTGTAACCGCCGCGCGTCGATGCCACCCAGTTCATAGTAGCCGTCTCCGCGTCGAGCCGACTCAAGGTACAACGCGATCGCTTCGACCGCCCAGAAACCCGACGCGTTTCCAACACCAGGGTCGGCCTGCAAGATTTCCTGGAACAGTTGGTGTGTCACCTCGTGTCGCCAGACATCGACACGGACGGGCTCATCGACGTAAAAGAACGAAGTGCTGACAACGTCGCGGTACATGCCGGTTGACATGGTCACTTGTGGTTCGGCTGGTTGGAGCCGGCGGATGTACTCATCACGACTGGCAAACAGCACGACTTTGTGCTGTCGGCGGCGACGAGGCAGTTGAGCTCCGTCCATCGCGCGTTTGAGGCCCCTGCCATCTAACCACAATGCCGCAAACATCTGCCGCCAAACACAATGTAATTCTTCCAGGACAATCGCGGCGTTTTCTGCCGCGGCAGCGCTGTGGTCGGTGACGATCAGGAAGTGATCGGTCTTCACTCGCCAAAAACTGCCCGCCTTCCAATCGTATTCCTTGTGTCTTGACTTGGCTGGCTGGGCTACATACTGGCCATCCCCCGGGCAACCGGCCGCCGCCAGCCGAGCTGAAGCTTCATGCGTTGGATCGACGAACGCTGCTTCGTGAGCTAGTGCGTAGGCCTCCGCGATCCGGGGCGGATTCAACTGGGCGAGTTGTTTTGCCGCACGCCACAAGGTGCCCGCGAACTCACTTCGTGCGTGTTGGAGTTCGGTTCTCAGTGGGACGTTTGTGATGGCCTCGGCCAAGTCTTTATGACCGGTCATTTTCGCGGGCAGGAAATACAACTGCTTGCCGCGAATCGGCACGATCAGGCTGTCACGAAGCGCGGTTGCGAGCTGCAGGTTTCCAGCAACAGCATCGCCTTCGGCAAGTTCCTCCAATTGCCGCTGAAAGCGCGTTCGCGATTCTTGAATCGAAGTTTGTATTGATTCGATCTGCGGAGCCTGAAGCTCGAAAGACTCGGCCCACGAAACAGCAACCTCGCTCATAACGAACGATAATGCCAACACGATGATCGTGCGGAAAGTGGTTCGACGTTTTTGACTGGTGGTCGTCATGTTTCGTGAATTCGCCCGGCAATTGGATGCTGGAAGCGGAAGTGGCAGCTCAACCCTTGAGAAACGATCGCCGGATTGGACCAAGACGTCAATTCCGAATGGGCCACTACACCGTACAGCCGCTCAATTCATGCTGGTTGACCGCGTCGATTTCGTCCAGAAAGTCGTCATTCCCACGCTTCCCATGGCAAATCCAAACGGGACACGGTGGACGAAACGCCAAGTTTCCAGGCAATCGAAGCGTCGGCGAGGGTAGAACTTGGGGCGGTTAACGATCGATTGCGTTTTGCCGCTGGCCAACAAATATCTTGCATTGCTCCATTCAAATGAGGGCTGGTTTGCAAAAGGTCCGTGCTGACGCTTCCGCTTTCCCTTCCAGTCGCGTTGCGTCTTCCGACCTGATTCAATCAGAAAACGCGGCGTCGAAGGGGACGTTGCTGGGCGCGAAGTCGATTTGGCGGACGAACTCGCAGGCCTCCTTGGCACCGTGTTCGCGGTCCATGCCGCAGTCTTCCCACTCGACCGACAGCGGGCCGTCGTAGCCGACGTCGTTCAGAGCGCGGATGATCTCCTCGAAGTTGACGCCGCCCCGGCCCGGCGAGCGGAAGTCCCAGCCGCGACGCGGGTCGCCGAAGTTGAGGTGGCTGGCCAGGATGCCGGTGCGGCCGTTGAGCGTGACGATCGCGTCCTTCATGTGGACGTGGTAGATCCGGTCGCGGAAACGCGCGGATGAACTCGACCGGGTCGACGCCCTGCCAGATCAGGTGGCTGGGGTCGAAGTTGAAGCCGAACTCCTCGCGGTGGTCGAGCGCCTCGAGGCCCGCTGGGCCGTGTAGATGTCGAAGGCGATCTCGGTCGGGTGCACTTCCAGGGCGAACTTCACGCCGCACTCGCCGAACACGTCGAGGATCGGGTTGAACCGCTCGGCCAACAGCTTGAAAGCCGGCGTCGATCATCGACTCGGGCGACCGGCGGGAACGAGTAGAGCAGGTGCCAGATGCTCGAGCCGGTGAAGCCGTTGACCACGTCGACGCCGAACTTCTGGGCCGCCCGGGCGGTGTTCTTCATCTCTTCGGCCGCCCGCTCGTTGACGCCGGCCGGGTCGCCGTCGCCCCAGACGTAGTGCGGCAGGATCGCCTGGTGCCGCGCGTCGATGTTGTCCAGACGGCCTGGCCGACCAGGTGAGCGCTGATGGCGTGGCACTGCAGGTCGTAGCTGTTCGAGCAGTCTCGCGTTTCCGGTCGCAGTAGTCGCTGTCCTCGGTAGCCTTGTCGACCTCGAAGTGATCGCCCCAGCAGGCCAACTCGAGCGCCGTCGTAGCCGAAGTCGCTGCAACCTTGCGGGCCAGGTCCTCGATCGGCAGGTCGGCCCATTGGCCGGTGAAAAGCGTTACGGGTCGTGCCATGGTAATCCCTGCGCTGGCTGATATGGTTCGATTCGGAATGCGGCCGTCATTTTCACGATGTGGTTGGCTGCAAGCAAGCGGCCTTTGGCCAATCAGCAGGAATCAGAGTAGACTTTGACGAAGATGCGGCTTGTGCCCGATTTTCAAAACTTTAGGCGAAACAACGTGACGTGATGGATTACGAAAGCTTGCACAACTGTGCAGTGAGACTCGCTGAGCAACAGGTTCAAAGGTCTTGCGCCACGGTGCTGTTCATCACCTTGCTCGTGTTGCCCGTGGCAGCCGATCAGGTCGAACTGGAAGTGCTTACGCTTCCAGGGACTGGACCCACGGCCGCACACGAATGGATGTCGCTGTTGGAGAAATTGGATGTCGACTTGCTACGCTTTCGTCAAGGCGGGCGAACGGCGATCCCTTCCATCGACTCGGCCAGTGAATCGGGGCAAACGGTTTATCGTATCACCGCGGTGCTGGCCAACAGTCGGCTTACCGTTCCGGGGGCTCGTTTTTCCAAGTCGCAAATCTCGGCTTTCAACGACTGGCTGCAGGACATGCCAGCTCACGCCGCCGGCGACAAGGCCACCCACGCGTTTGGCATGGCTGCAGAACAGTTACTCTATGTGCACAAAGCACTTAAGCAGCCCTTGCTGATCGAGACGAAAGGAGTCCCCCTGCCCCAGGTTGTGGATACCATTTCGCGAACCTTGCCGATTGGACTGCAAAGCAAGACCAGGTTATCCGACGAAAAATTGACCGAATCGCTAGCCGGCATTTCAAGTGGCACCGCTTTGGCCGCGGCACTGCGACCGTTCGGTTTGGTGCTGGTTCCGGTGAGAACCGGCCGGCACACGACCGACGTGATGTTGGAAATCCGCTCCGTGCGCAACGCCGAAGAAACGTGGCCTATTGGTTGGCCATCCGAGCAGCGGATCAACAAGCTGGCTCCCAAGATGATGGATTTCCTGGAAGTCGAAATCGACGACGTCCCACTCGAGGAAGCGTTGACGGCGCTCCAGGGGCGACTGGAATTGCCATTTTTGTTCGATCAAAACGGCATGGCCCGACATGGCATCGATCCGGCGACGGACAAAGTCTCGTTCCCCTTGCGAAGTACGTTTTACAAGAAGATCCTGAACAACTTGCTGTATCAGGCGAAGTTGAAAAGCGAACTGCGCGTGGACGAAGCCGGTAATCCATTGCTGTGGATTGCCCCCGTGAAGCGATGAATGCAACAACTCGGTCGGCAACAGGCAGTGCATTTGAACTAGATCAGTTCGTCCAATTCGTCGACCAGCGACGCGAAGTGTTTGAGGGCACAGTGCGCACCGGTTGTGGTTTCTCCATGTCGACACCGGCGTCGCGTAGCAGGTCGAGTGGGAACTTCGAGCAGCCGCCCTTGAGGAAGCTGAGGTAGTCCTGCAACTCGGCTGCACCGCCCTTGAGGACTCGGCGACTAAGGGCGATGGCTGCCGACAAACCGGTGGCATATTTGTAAACGTAGAATGCGCGGTAGAAGTGTGGAATCCGGAAGCCTTCCAATGAGCAGACATTCGTCGATGGTAAAATCGGGGCCGAAGTAGTCTTGCAGCAGCTCGCCGTAAATATCCTTGCAACGCGGCCACCGTCAGTGGCTCGCCTTGTTCGACTCGCTCGTGAATGATCTTCTCGAATTCTGCGAACATCGTTTGGCGGATGATCGTTCCACGAATTGCATCGATGTCGCGGTTGATCAGGTAGGCTCGCTGCTTCTTATCGGAGGCATGCTCCATCAGATGATGACTCAGCAGCTGTTCGTTGAACGTGCTGGCAACCTCAGCGACGAAGATCGTGTAGTTGTAGTATTCGAACGGTTGGTGCTTGGCCGAATAGTAGCTATGCATCGAGTGGCCCGCCTCGTGGGCCAGCGTGAACATGTCGTCCAAGTACATCAGGTTTGTAGTTCATCAGGATGTACGGATCGGCGGCGTACGAACCGCAACTGAACGCCCCGCTCTGCTTGCCCCGGTTTGGGTAACGGTCGCACCATCGACCGTTACCGAAGCCCTGTCAGCCAAAATGCGACAGTAGTCGTCACCTAACGGTCGCAGGGAAGTGATCACGGTGTTCACTGCCTGCTTCCAGTTACGCGTCGAACTCAGACCTGACAGGATTGGTACGTATGTGTCGTAGTGATGGATCTGCTTCAACTTCATCTTTCGCCGCCGCAAGTCGTAGTACCGGTAGACGCGGGAAGCTGTCGGCGGACCTCTTTGATCAGGTTCTCATAAACCGAACGGGGTACGTTGTCGGCGAATAACGAAGCGTCGAGAGCGCTGCGATAGCCTCGGCGCGCGCGTAGTAGACATCCTTCTGTACCGAACCTGCAAGCGTTGCCGCCAAGGTATTTTCGTGGCTGGCAAACTGCTGGTAATACTGTTCGTACGCCGCTTTCCGGACACTTCGTTTTGGCGCATACAGAAACTGCGCGAAAGTGGAATTGGTCAGCTCCACCGCTTCGCCGCGATCATTCTTAACCATGCCAAACTTCATGTCGGAATCCAGCAACTGGCGGAAGGCCTTGCCGGCCACCGAAGCCATCTCGGATTGCATTGCCAACAGCTGCTCTTCTTTGTCGCTCAGCGTATGCGGTTTGTATCGCAAGATGCGTTCGATCATTAATCGAAACCCGGCCAGCTCTTTGGAAGCCACGAGTTTTTTCATTTTGGAAGCCGGGATCGACAGTAACTCTGGTCGAATAAAACTGGCCGCTTCACTTGCCTTGGCCGCTACGCTCTGGAATCGCCCCAGCATTCGCTGGTAGTCGCTGTTCGATTGGTCCTCCGCCGTCTTGAGAAATGCGTAGATGCCCAGCTGTTCAGCTAATTGATCGAATTTCGAATCAAACTTCAGGCAGTCAGCGAGCGTCTTCGCACTTTTGCCGAGTTTGCCCTGGAATTTGGAGTAACTCTTGATCTGACCACTCAGCTTCTTGAACGACGTTTCCCAAGCTGAATCCGAGTTAAATAAGCTGGATAAATCCCAAGTGTCGTTCGTACGGACAGCACTCCGCTCCGGTAGCCGCTTCATCCTGTAGGTCTCCAGATCGCGTTTAGTCTTTAAAAAGAGTGGTTTTTGGCAGAATAGGTTTGCCCATATTCACAGACCTTGGAAACTGTTTCAGGTCGCACAACGGTTTACTACTTTGCCCCGCCTTCGCACGTAGAATAACTGCGGAAACAGCAAGATAAATCTGAACGAATTCCACAGGTTAGGGGTGTTGAGGGCCAAAATCACGGGTTAGATTCTAGCTCGACGCAAGTTAACAAGAAATAACAATTGGCGCAAATCATTACATAGCATGAGTTTAATAGCAATCCAGTACCGTCTCGTTCCCGAAGCGCCCGTCCTCGTGGCAGCAAACCGGGAGGAAAACTACGACCGCACGACCGGGGTCCCCTCGATTCAATCGGGTAAACCGCGAATCCTCTGTGCAAACGATGAGGATTCAAATGGCACTTGGCTGGGGGTAAACCAAAACGGTTTGTTTGTAGCTGTAAGTCCTCGCAGGAAGGTCATTCCAGCATTCATTTCCCGCTCTCGGGGCTTGTTGGTCAAGGACATGTTGCGAGCCGGCTCGGCTCGCGAAGCGGTCGACCTCTGCCTCGAAGACGTGATGGCCAACAAGTATACGGGAGCCAACTTCGTGGCGGCAGACGCCAATGGTGGCTGGGTTGTTCACGCGGGAGACGATGTCAACGCCGTTGAACTGCAGGACGGTCTGAACATCATTTCTGACCGAGACCTGAATGACGAGCGTGATGAACGAGTTCAAATGGCCAAACGGTTGTTGACGTTGCAGACGCTCGACTCACCGGTCAAGTTCCTGGCGATCGCCAGCAAGGTGTTTGCCAGAGCCCCATCGCCCGAGGGTCGTCCCAGCATCGTTGTTCGCGGCAAAGAAGCGGGGACGGTCAATTCGACCTTGATCTCATTGGGGCAGAAACCACGCGATGCGATTTATCAGTACGCCAAGGGCGCTCCGGACACGCACAAGTACGAAGATTTCTCACCGATGCTGCGTGACATCCTCAGCCGGGGACTCCGCGAGGCGAAGGCCGCTCAAGCCAACGCCTGACAAGAATTCCATCGTCGCATACCGAATCGAGCCTTCCCCGGGGGAGGCTTTTTTCTTTGGAGTGCGTTCGCGCAGCCCAGGGTCTGGCCCATTTTTCAAAGGACGCGTTTGGCCGCACCGAGATCAACGTCCCGAACGAGAGATCACTCGCGTCGCGTTGAAGGGCGTTGGTGCAAACGGATCGCCCTGTGCAGTTCAGCTGCTGCCAGTCGCCTAGATCGACAAGATCTTCAGTTTCTTGCGCCGTAGCCGTTTGCGCTGACCGGGTTGACTGGTCAGTTCATAGAGCCACGCGTTGCCCTGTTTGCCAACTTGCTCCGCAACCCCCATATTGCGAAAACAATACGCCATGCGTTGCGCCACCCAGCGATCGACTCCGATTGCTTTGGCGAGTTGCCCTGTGTGAAAGGGGCTCGGCAGCGTTCCCGGTAACATCCGGCAGAAATCTTCAGGCCCGCCGAAGAAGTAGCGATCGTGGATCGTGACCAGTTTGCGATCCTGAACAACGTGGTCCCGTTTGCGCCAACGCCGCCGACGTCCGTGCCCGGGGAAGCGGTATTCCTCAATATCAATCAACGGAACTTCCAGCGACAGATTGGGGTGAGGAAAGACTCGCGTGAAGTAAACCAGCTCGTCAAACAGGTCCCATAATTTCCCGCGTTTCGGACTGAGTCGCCGTTCGACCTCTTTGCCATTCTTCTTGTTCAGCTTGACCAATTGGCGACGCACAATGATTGGTTTGACAACCAGTACCGAATGTTTCTTGACGAGCTTCCCAATTTTGTCCCGGATCGACGACAGCGAGGCATGCTGAATTTCAATCAACTGCCCATCCCGCACAACGTCGATGCGGTACTTGCCGAACGGCACTTCGATTTCCGAATGCGCGTCGGCGTATTCGTCTTTAAGCTGCCGATGCAGAGTGGATTCCATGATGCCGTGACAGTGTAGCGAGTTGGCGAGCTGATCTCTTCCCCGTTATCGGCGTTTCACCCACATCAACTGCAGTGGGCCGCTAGCGTTGACGACAGGCCGGTTAAAATGCCCGGGATTCTTGCGGCAGAGTTCGACGTGACCGGTCTTGTTATCAGCGGAGCGATCTCGAGAGGGCCGGGAGTGGCGCGACAGAAAACATCGCTGGAAGCTGAGCTCGGTTCGAACAAGAGGCAGATTGGCAAGTTTTCTACGCCGCTGGTCCCAAACGTTCTTCCTGCCGCATATTTCTCCGACAAACTCGATTGCTCGCTAATCCTCGATACCCAGATCGCGGGTCGTTAGCAGGCTGCGCAACTCGTAACCGTGTTTGGCGAATGCTTCGGCGCCACCGGCAAGTCGATCGATGATGGTCAGCACGCCTTCAATCTTGAGTCCGAACTCTTCGCACTGTTTGATCGCCTGAATCGAACTACCACCGGTAGTCACGACATCTTCCACAACGACAACCCGATCTCCGGCCGCCACCGGTCCTTCGATCTGCTTTCCTTTCCCGTGTTCCTTGGCTTCTTTTCGCACGAAGAAGCCCCGCAACGGCCGATCGATTTCTCCCGCGCGCGACAGGATCGCCGCGGTGATCGGTACAGCGCCCACGGCCATTCCGCCGACGGCGTCAGGCCAATTGCCCTGCATCAGTTCGACCATCCCGTCAGCAACCAGTCGTGTGGCGTGCGAATCAAGCGTGACCCGTCGGCAGTCCAGATAGTAATTGGCTGTCTTCCCTGATGCCAAGGTAAACTGGCCGAACTCCAGCGCCTTGCTGCGAACGACTTCGATCAACTGCTCACGATCGTACAAGTGGAACTCCCTGATCTGCGCAACGACACTTTAATTCGAACGCGATGTTACGACGAAATTATCTCATTGGTAATCCGCAAATCTATACCGTACTCGATCGAAGTGGATACCCCTGAGCCACGAAACGACCCTTCAATGGGCGCGGCCCCGCGAGGAATCACCGATGCTGCCAACGGCACGTGCCCATCGGTGACCGCCAGTCCGTGCGTGGGATCAAACCCGCCAACCCGCGCTGGGAATGTAAACTTCGCTCCAGGCATGCAATTCGCGCCGGTGCTGGTCTTCATCGCCTTCCTGGTAACCGCTGACAAAACGAGCGGCCAAGCCGACCGAACGGCAGGCGTCGACAAAGAACCAGGCCAAATCACGACAGGAGCCACTCTGGCGCTCAAACGTCTGTTCGGGCGGCCAAGGCTCACCCTGATCCCGTTGAATCGTTCGCCAGACATCGTAAATGCGATTGCACAGCGACATCAAGAAATGCGGCAGCTTACGCTCCGAGTCTCGTAACAACTCGCTTGCCAACTCGCGGACCGGATCGGTGCGGCTGGGAATTGCAGTTCGCTGCCTGGCTGATACCAACAGGGGCTGCAAATCGCGACCGTAACGCACTGGCAACTCGGCGTTTGACCCGCTGAGCAGAAAATCAAACGCATTCGTTCGCTGCGTTTCCACGATCGCCCGGGTTGTAATCTCCAGATTCTTCGACAAGCCTTCGAACCAGGCGAAGGTCGTCAAATTGCCCTCGGCATCCAGCGAATCGCAGCAACCCTGAGGCTTGGGGCGAATCTCCAAGTCGAATTCGACCGTGCGTTGCGAGCCATCGGGACGCGGTTGTAGACGAATCTTGTGCGGCTCGAGGAACACTTCGCGTGAGAAATTGTAACTCGTTCTATGTTCCACTTGAAATCGCATATCACCACTCTACGAGTGCCACGCGGTTGACCAAGGACGACGTTCCCCGTTGAACGTACGAGGAAACGGTAACGGCCGACTGCCTGTCGATCGTAGCCGCCACTTCCGGGTTCGACAACGACTCAGACACTTCGCGAAACCAACCGCGAATCAGGCGGCAATAGATGCCTCAAAACCGCCGCTTTTGTCATTTCCAAGGCGTCCAACAAGAAGCATCCACAACGAACTCTTTGCGCAGATTACCACATTCGGAAGAAATCGTCCGTTTGCCTTGCCGCATCGGCCCCAATGAAACAACTACTGCACATTGCTTTGAAGTTTGTAATTCGCCATCGGCTGCTTGGCAAAAAATGTAGCGTGGACCGCTTCGCCAACCAAATTCAGTTGTTTCTGCAAACGATCGATAAATTCGTGCAACCCACCGGCGATGATCTCGTCACCTCGGACGTAGGCCAGTTGCGACCGCAGCTGCCCCATTCGCTGCTCCGCCAGGTTGCGAAAGTCGCCCGCAGGGGTCCCGGAAATGGCGTGCAGCGACTCGTCGCCCCGCGTCAAACAGTGAAGGATCGCTCGGGGAAATTCCCGATCCAGCATGAGAAATCTGACAACGTTGGCGGAAGAAATTTGGCCGTGTCGTTGTCGGTACATTTCCAGTGCGCTGGCGGAACGTAACAGTGCCAGCCACTGGACATCATCGTATGTAGTTCCAACATCCTCCGGATCGGGCAGCAGAATGAAATACTTCACGTCGACGATCCGCGAAGTCTTATCTGCTCGTTCAATCAACGTTCCCAACTGCAGGAAATGCCACGCTTCGCCATGCGTCATCGTGGCATCGGCAACGCCCAGAAACTGCTGGCCCAACACGTTTACCTGGGAGAAGAACTCATGCGGCGCATCCAGAACCGTTTCAAGGCCTCCGCTCTGGTCAACCATCAAGTAAAAACGGTTCAGATGTTCCCACATCTCGGCGGAAATGATTTCACGAACGCTTCGCGCGTTGCTGCGGGCCTGGGCAAGGCAAGAAACGATCGAATTGGGATTCGCCTCATCAAACGTCAGGAAATCGAGCACCGCTTCACGCGTGTATTCCTGACTCCTTTTCAGAAACTCCTCATCATCCCCGGACGTCACGATCAGTGGCCACCACTGCTCATCCGCTTCACCCGGCATGTCGAGGCTGAGGTTCAAGTTAACCGAAATGAAGCGAGCCACATTCTCGGCGCGTTCGATGTACCGGCCCATCCAGTAGATTGATTCGGCGACGCGGCTGAGCATGACTGCTTTTCTCTCGTACGTAACACAAAGGCACTTTGATGAGCGATTCTTCGATTCGGTTCCCGTAGCTGCCGACAGAACGACGATAGCCTGGGGTTTCCCAACCTAAGGGACGACCCAGGTATCCTTACTTCCACCGCCTTGCGAAGAATTGACAACCAGCGATCCCTTGTTAAGCGCCACGCGAGTCAATCCGCCAGGCAAAACATATACTTCACGCCCATACACAATGAACGGCCGCAAATCGACGTGACGACCTGCCATGCCATCGGCAGTGATCGTAGGGGCACGAGACAAATTCACGATTGGCTGCGCAATGTAATTCCGCGGCTCCGCTTTGATGCGATCGGCCAACTCGCTCAGCTCCGTTTGCGTGGCCTCTGGACCAATTACCAATCCATAGCCACCCGACTCGTTGACTGGCTTCACCACCAGCTTTGCGAGATTCTGTAGCACGTGCTGCCGTTGTTTCTCGTCGATGCAGACAAACGTGGGAACATTGGGAATAATGGCATCTTCGTTGAGATAATAGCGGATGATTTCGGGCACATAGGCGTAAATCATCTTGTCATCTGCTACGCCTGTGCCGGGCGCGTTGGCGAGGCCCACCGTCCCGTTCTGGTAGGCTTCCATCAGGCCCCGGACGCCCAGCATCGAATTGGGGTTAAAAGCGTCTGGATCGAGGAAATTGTCATCAATCCGCCGATAGAGCACATCGACGCGCTGAAATCCCTTCGTGGTGCGAACGTACAGGACTCCATTCGACACCTCGAGGTCACGACCTTCGACCAGGTCGATGCCCATTTGCTGTGCGAGGAACGAATGCTCGAAGTAAGCCGAATTGTAGCTGCCGGGAGACAGTAGCGCGACTTTCGGCCGATCGGAATGGTCGCCCATCACGTACTGCAGCGCCTCGAGCAATCGGCTCGGGTAATCATCCACGGGACGCACCGCAGCCGTGTGAAACAGTCGCGGAAACGTCTGCTTCATCAGTTGCCGATTCTGCAGTACGTAGGAGACGCCAGAAGGACACCGAAGATTGTCCTCCAACACGTGCAGCTGACCCTGGTCATCGCGGACCAGATCGGTGCCGGTGATGTGGCACCAGATTCCTTTGGGCGGTTGCAGCCCTACGCATTGGGGGCGAAATGATTTGGCCGTCTGGAGCACTTCCGACGGGATCGCGCCATCACGCAAGATACGCTGTTCGCCGTAGACGTCGGCAATAAAATGATTCAGAGCAACAATTCGCTGCTGCAATCCTGCTTCGACCCAGGCCCATTCGCTGCTATTAACGACTCGAGGGATGACGTCGAAAGGAAAAATGCGTTCACTGCCTTTTCCATCCTTGTAGACGTTGAAGGTTATGCCCATTTGCAGCATGGAACGATCCGCCGCCTGTTGACGTCGGCGGAGTTCATCCATGGGCAAGGCTCGAAAGCGCTCGTGCAGTGTGGCACACTCGGGCCGCGGCTGACCTTCCGCTGCGAACATCTCGTCGTGAAATGCTTCTACCTCGTAACCGTCAAAGAGGTTGCCGGAGGCAGCGGTCCCACTGGCGGCATGAATTACCGCATCTTCATTCGCCGCTTTATTCGGGGGATGAACGGACAAGGATGACTCGATTCAAAAAAACTGCGGGCAAGCACTCCTCTGCCGTCAGCGCAGATGCATTCAATTCGCTTGCGGCAAAACATCATCGAAAAGCCTCGACCGCCTGATCGTCGCGGTTCACCTCTGACTTGTCAAACGTCCTGACTCCAGAACGGCCATTCCGCCGCGCCTCGATCGGGCCGCCGCGAAGGCACGCCAAGCTTCAAGGATTTTCTGCCAGAGGAAATGTCCACGAACGTCGACAGGAGCTCCAGACGACCTGATCAACCTCTATCGAACCACTGTCAGTTGGCTGCCCGTCGAAAGTATTAACGCAAGATCGTTGGCTTCACCGGGGCTGACACTGATGCAACCACGGGTATCCGACGATTCAACCGCACTTCCATAAGAGTGGATTGCCAGGCCAACCGTACCGGGCAAAGCACTTGTGGCCAGTTCAATCCAGTGATCACCGTAAGGATTTCTTGGATCTCCAGGTGGAATTTGTTCGCCCGTACGATAGTCGACATAGGGTCTTGCCCCTGCGACACCGACGACTTCAAAAGAATTCGCCTGCGCCGGCAAGTCTCGTCCAACAGCACAACTGAATCGACCAGCATAGTATTGGCCCAGAAACAGCGTTAGCTCCCGGCCTGACAGGCTCAGCTCGACACGAAAGGGCCCCTGCACGACTTTCAGTTGCGTACCCGGTGCCAATGGGCTGTTCATCGGGAGGGCGTTGACGCGGGAAAGGAACTCAGGGCTGAGGCTGTAACTGGCAGCAATCGTCGCAAGTGATTCTCCCGGTTGGACCGCATGAGCAGACTGCAAGTGGTAACCGGCCGAGTAGATCACCGTTCCAGCCGTTTGATCCAGCAACGTGATCATCCGTTCGCGCTGCTCGGGGGAGAGATTGGCATCGCGATAAAAGGATGTCATCAGCCGAAGCGCGTCCGAGTACTGCCCGCCATCAATCCCGGTTTGGGCCGCGGTCCAAGCCTGCTCGAATGCGTCGTTGGCAGGCGTGGTCGGCGGCGTTGTTACCGATGCCGCGGGAGCAGGATTAGGCATGGTGGGTGTCGAAGCGACAGCGGGAATAACACCCTCAGCCAGGTACCCGGTATTTGGCACGGTGGCGGTGGCCAACTGGTTTGGCGAAGCCACATTCTTAAGTTGCTGCAGTGATGCCGTCGACTTGGCCGAGTCATAATTGAGTTGCTGAAGCGTTGACGCAGCTACCGGCCCGGGAGATTGACCGCTCGGACCTGCCGCAAGACTGCCTAAGGGCGATGACAGGGTGTTGGCGTCGTCGTCAATCTGCGCGGCCGCTTTGGCGCGAAAGTCGGCGAGTGAAGTGCCGTGGGACGCATGCGTGGTTCGGCGCCTCGGAAGAACCTGCCTGTGTGCGGGGTAGTACCGACGGCAAGTTGTTGGCTTGTCCGACCTGCGTTCGGACCGAATCGAGTGGCGTTGGCTGCAGGTCAGGCAATTCGATCTGTGGCCGAGCGTCATTCATGGCAGTGAAGTCGATTTGCGGCGGCGAATGCTGCACGTCCTGCCAGACGGTATCGTCTGTCGAGAAGCGATTGGGGATCGGCTTGTTTAACACGACGTGCGCTCCGTAGCTCACTCCGAGCAGTGTGGCAACGACAACAATTGTCTTGATCGTGTTCATGAGGTTGGCTCCCATTACAAAAAATGCGCCCGACGATCGGCCACAAGGGTCGGCCGGTAAGACCGCTTCAGCGCATGGTGCTTCGGAAAAAATGCGGGCGAATCGTAAGAAAATTGATCCTGCATCGCCAGAGCAAACCGCAGTGCCCGCTAGCGGGCAGGCGGGCGAGCCGAGCTGAGCCTGGCTCGAATCGCTTCCAACCGTTGCCGCAGCTCGATTTCAAAACCACGCTCGACAGGTTCGTAGTAACGCCGATCCACGCCCAAGTAGTCCTGACTGGCAATTCCATCGGGACTATCGTGCGGGTACTCGTAGTCCTCGCCGTTGCCTAACGAATCAGCGCCGGCGTAATGCGAGTCACGAAGGTGCCGCGGAACCGGAATGGTGGCTCCTTCACGAATGTCGGTCAGGGCCTTGCCAATGGCGACGGTCGCCGCATTCGACTTGGGAGCACACGCGAGATAGGCAACCGTCTGCGAAAGAGTTAATTGGCACTCGGGTAAGCCGACGAACTCGCATGCTTGCATGCAAGCGACCGCCAATGGCAACGCTTGCGGGTCAGCATTGCCGACGTCTTCGCTGGCGAGAATCACCAATCGCCGCGTCAGAAACCGGATGTCTTCTCCCCCTTCCAGCATTTTGGCCAACCAGTAAATCGCAGCGTCAGGATCGCTGCCACGGATACTTTTGATCAGAGCGCTGGCCAAATCGTAATGGGAATCGCCAGTGGCGTCATAGTCCACGGCGCGTTTTTGAATCGACTCGGCTAACAGCTGACGCGTAATCTGGACCGGCCGCTGTTCCGTGGAAAGCACAGCGACCTCGAGGGCGTTGAGCGCTCGTCTGGCATCGCCATCGGTCACCTTGGCCAGATAAGCGAGCGCGTCGGGGCCTACCTCGGTGTGTACCTGCCCGAGGCCGCGTTGCTTGTCGCTGAGTGCCCGGCGGAGCACCTCTTCGATTTCGTCTTCCGACAGCGCCTCGAATTGGAAAATCTGACTGCGACTGATGAGCGCCCGGTTGACTGCAAAAAATGGGTTGGATGTCGTAGCCCCCACCAGAATGATCACTCCATCTTCAACATCGTGCAGCAACACATCCTGCTGCGACTTGCTGAAACGATGAATCTCGTCGACGAAGACCAGCGTCCGCTCGCCCGTCGCGGCCAAATCATCGCGTGCCTGTTGCAGCACTAAGCGAACATCCTTGACACCACTCGTAACGGCGCTCAACTGGCGGAAGCGGGCCTTCGATTCGGCGGCCAACAACCGCGCCAGCGTTGTTTTGCCCGTACCGGGCGGCCCGTAGAACAAAACCGAACCCAGGCGGTCAGCTTTCAACAGGCGGCGTAGCAACTTGCCATCACCCAGGAAGTGCCGCTGACCCGTGAACTCTTGGAGGCAGGTTGGACGCATTCGAGCCGCTAATGGCTTTGCGCTTTCGAGGTTTCGGCTTTCGCTCGCTTCGAACAGGTTCATGACGCGTAGTATCGTGGGACAACAATATGCCAACAACCAGTCGGATCAGAACAATCGGCCCTGGCCGTTGGACGCCCTTGGAGGCCGAAACAGATCGGTGCGATTGTCGGGCAGTCGCTGATTCAGGCCGTACCGGGCCGCAAATAACCGAAACATGTTGCGGATCTGTTCCGCATATTTGCCGGAACCACGCATTCGATGGCCAAAACGCGAGTCGTTCAACGCCCCTGCCCTGCACGCTTCGATCCTCGAAGTTACCCGTTTTGCATGCTGCGGAGCCTGAACCGCCAACCAGTCCATGAAGATCGGCTCAACTGCCAGCGGCAGGCGGAGAAGCGTGTAGGAGGCAAACTGCGCCCTGCTTGTTTCGCTGCTGCCAAAACATGAGGAATTTCCACGTCGTTAAGTCCTGGAATCATGGGAGCCATCATCACCCCGACGGGTACTCCCGCAGCACGCAGTCTTCGGATCGCTGCTAACCGTTCCGTCGGCGTCGAGGTTCGCGGTTCGAGTCGGCGGCCTAAGTTTGCATCGAGCGTCGTGATACTCATGAATACGCGGACTCGCTGTTCATGTGCAGCGCCAGCCAACAATTCGAGGTCTCGGGTAACCAACCCATTCTTGGTAATGATTGTAAACGCCTGGTGGGCTTCATGCATCACTTCGACCAGCGCCCGCGTCAGGCGAAAATGGGCTTCTGCCGGTTGATAGGCATCAGTGACACCCGACATGCAAATCGATTCACCCTTCCACTGCACCTGATTCAGCTCGTCACGCAGTAATCGAGCCGCGTTGCGTTTGACCATGATTCTTGTTTCAAAGTCGAGCCCCGCATTGAAACCGAGCATTTCGTGTCCTGGCCGGGCATAGCAATAGGCGCAACCATGTTCGCAACCTCGGTAAGCATTCATGCTGTATGCGAACGGAATGTCGGGGCTGCTGTTGGCCTGAATCAATCGTTTCGAATCGTCTTCATAGAACTGTGTGGCAATTTTCTTCGCCAAACCGTCATCGCTGGGAACGGTGCTGCCTCGAGCGGTACGGAGACAATTCGTTCAAATCGATTCGGCGGGGCGGTGGTTGCTCCGCGTCCCACGAATGCCGTCCGATGCAATTTCGGTTTCATGGTTTGAACCGGATTCCTGGCCGCAAAATGAAACGAAGGTCCCCCGAAGTGAACTCGTCACAGAATACTGTACATATGTTTACTTTTCTAGTCCAGTTGCAACATCTTATTGGCGAGAATGGTACGGTTTGCGCGGTTTGCAGCGGCCGTTCTTTGCCAGCGGGCCAACATGCAGTGACGTTACGGTTTTGGCCGAAAGAAGAGCATCGGAACGCTTGTCTTACGGATCAAACCATGGCGCCAGCACAGGACAAATCGCATTACTACGTCGATTCGGCCCGTCCGCTGACGAGCCTGATCTACGTTGTGCCAGTGCTGGCGGTCTACGAGCTGGGAGTCCTCTGGCTGGGACCAATGGCGATGCGAAACGGAGCTGACGTGTGGCTGCGTCGATTGCTCGACCAGATCGGATTCGGGCAATATTTCCTGCTGCCTCTGCTAACCTGTGGGTTGTTGCTGGGATGGCATCACGTACGTCGCGAGCGGTGGCGAATCTCTCCCGACACGATGACCCGGATGCTTTCTGAGACCACCGCTTTCGCCCTGGCCCTGATCGCCATCGGGTACGTGGTGATGCTTGCGGCCGACCGAATTGGAGTGCCACTGGCGACCGCGCACGATGCGACTGTAACAGGAGGCGGTGCCGCGAAATTGGTCGGCTACATGGGAGCCGGTGTTTACGAAGAGGTCCTGTTTCGCCTGTTGATCATTCCGGCGGTGGCCCGCTTCCTGCAGTATGTCGGCGAACCAAGATCAATCAGTCTGGCTGGCGCCGCGGCAGTCTCCAGCATGCTCTTCGCCGCTGCGCATTACCAGGTCTTCACTGGGGTCGGCGAACCGTTCGACTTGGCGACGATGGCGTTCCGCTTCGTCGCCGGATTGGTGTTCGCCGCGATCTTCATCTTCCGCGGCTTCGGCATCGCTGCGGGCGCGCATACGTTGTACGACGTGCTGGTCGGAGTACTGGCAAGTTAGACCTGCGAGCCGCGAAAAAGTGCTAAGCCGCCTTCGCTTCGGGCAGCGAAATGATCGAATGCACTTTCACGATGGCGTGGTCATCGGGAAACGTGTGGAAAGCCTGGATCGACAGGCTGTGAGCTCGCGTTTCGGCATAGATGTAACTCAGCGCACCCATGGCCATTCGGCCGCTTGACTGAAACGTGTGCATCATCCCCTGTTCGCAGCTTTTCCTGGAGAGTTCCTGTTGAAACGTCCAAAACAGGTCGGCCTTCGTTCGTTCCAGTTGAAAACAGACCTGGTAAGAAACTCCTCGACGATAGTCCAGTTGATGCTGTCGTTGTCCTTGCAACCGTCGTCGAAACAATCTGCGACCAACGGGCAAGGGATGATTGGACGTCGCCGCCACTTCGGTCAGGTAAAGCGAATCGTCATATTTCCATGTAACAACATGCCCGGCAGTTGTAATGTCAATCCGTGCCTCATAATCACCACGCTGGATGGTCTGCGATTTGCACGATTGAAAAAGCTCGGGATGAAGGGCTCGGCCATAGAGGCTAAACTGCAATTCGGCAACTTTGGGTCGAACGGTAAGCACGGGATGATTCCACCTTTTATCCGGAAAGACGCTGCTGCGTCCTGATTGTTATTTGCCCGATTATAGTTTCGTGCGCAGATGGAACAAACCGTCTTTGCTCTACCAGGTGTCGCCTGGAATCTCTCTTGACAAACGAATTGCGATGGCAGCGCAGCGTGATTTTCATGTTCGGCTGACAAAAATTCGTGTCGGACTGAAATCACGGATTTGAAGTGCCGAAAAAATCTGAAAATCGTTCCGATGCCGTTACGCAATCAGATATGCAATCAGGATTCGGCCAGGAAATCGGTGATAGCTGAATCCACTGGAACGGGCTGCTCCAAGGGAGCCAGATGACCGGCATTCCCGATTTGGACGTAACGGCCATGAGGCACAGTCGCGGCGACCCGCTGCATCTCAGCAGGCGGCGTAATGGCATCGTGCTGGCCGCAAATGAACAGCGCCGGCAATTCGACTTCGCCCATTCGGTCGGCAAAATCTTGTCGCTCCGCCATACCGCGCAAGTACGCGGCAACCACGCGTGGCTGACACGAGTTCATGACGACTCGCGTCGCTTCAATTGCGGCCGGGTTTGCCGTCTTCGTTGCTTCGGCAAACAACTTGGTCACCATATTCTCGGGAAGATCCCCAAGCCCCGAGCTTTCCAACTTGGCTGCCATCAATTGGCGCCCCTTGGCCACCTCCACCGTGTCGGCCGCCGCGCGTGTGTCGCACATGATCAGGTGCGACAATCGATCCGGATAGTGATCCCACAACTCCCAGCCGATGTAACCACCCATGGACAGGCCACAGAAAATCACGGGCTCATCGACGGCCAGGTAATCCAACACAGCAACCAGGTCGTCCGCCGCCTTGGCCATCGTAATCGTCGACGGAGTGACGCTGTTCTCGATGGCTGGTGCCCCGGATTGGCCAAATCCTCGCAGGTCACAACTGATCAGCCGGTAGTTTTCTGCCAGCGTGGTCCACTGCCGGGTCCACATTGAATGATCCAGCGGAAACCCATGCACCAGCAGTAACGGTGGTCCGTCGCCCGTCACATAAACAGCCAACTCTGCGTCGGCCACCATCACCATTTGAGCGTCGGTCTGCATTACTCACTTTCACCATTAGCCGGCCTCGGCTCTTTGAAATTTGGCTCGGTTACCTCATTCGACTTGGATTCCGCAATTTCATCAACTTGAATGGGTACACTTCCCACTGTCGCTGCTGCATCTCGGACGGCTACCGCCTGGCGAATCAAGGTCAGCTGTTTCTGGATCTGTAATTCGAACGGGGCTCGCTCGACGGCGAGCTCCTGGTACTTCAGCGCCTCGTCGAGTTTCCCGGCGCGGTAGTAGCATCGTGCCAGTGTGTCGAGGTAACCACCTTCGCCCATCGCCAACTCCAGCGACTTATGACTGTTGCGAATTGCTTCGTCGATGTCGCCTTCGGTATTGCCAACGAGCCATGCATATTGATTCAGTGACGTAGCCAATACCAAACGAACCGCCTCGCGCTGATCCGGTCGGTTGCGTACGTTCTCGTAGGCGTCGTATACCTGGCGTACCTCTTTGCGATACTTCAAATCGGCCGTTTTTACCAGTTCGGAAGCACGCTGTTTCCAATCCTCGCTTGCATTTTTCACTGTGAACATCGCGATCAGCAAATCGACGTCATCTTCAGCTCTGGTAATCGCCGTCTTTAGTTCCGACAGCTCTTTCTCGCGCTCGCCGCTGCGACGATAATGGCATACGCGGAAAAACGAAGCTCGACTGACCATGTCCGGCTTGCTGCGAATCCGATGCATGGCCAGTAACTTCATCTTGTCGTTGTCAACTTTTGCCAGCGCGGCATCGATAATTTCGGCCGCCTCCTCGTCACGATCCAGGTCATGCAGCAGCTCGGCCAACCAGACTGAAGCATGGTAATAGGCTTCATTCGTAGGTTCGCTCAAGTCGAGTGCACGCCGGTATTCCGCCTCCGCCCAGGGATAGAGACCTCGCTGGCTCTTCAGCAGAATCGCCAGTTCATTATGGATTTGAGGGTTCTGCGAGTTCAGATCCAAAGCCCGCGCGGCGGTTTGATCAGCCGCGTCGGTATCACCTAAGGCTAACTGCGCTTCGGCCAGACCATAGAGCAATACGGGCTCCGATTCGAAAATCTCGCGGTGGGCATCATGAAAGCTCACGATCGAATCCCAGTCAGACCGGTCCAGCAGCCATTCCAGCCAACCTGTCAATTCAGCGGTTTGATCAAGCGCTGCAGTCAATTCATTCTTCAGTTCTTCCGCCAGGCTTCGGTTGCCGGACTGAATCGCGACATCGGCCGCTGCTTTCTTCAGCTCGGTCACGTACTCACGGCGAAACGCTTCGGTCTCCTCCAGTTTCAGCTTTCGATTCAGCTCAGCATCAATCAGTTGCTGCCATTGCTCCGCAACTTCTTCGCTACCCTGGCAAGCAGCTGCATAGGCTCGCAGCCATTGAACGGCCGGTCGCTTGCTGAAGCCAATGCCGGACAACAGTGAAGTCGCCAACCGGGTGCTCGTAGCGTCTCGCGAGACCGGTTGCGCCAACACCGCAAGTGCCGCTTGGCGAGATAGCCGTTCCGTTTCTTCAAAACGGGCGATTCGGGCCAATGCATCGGCGCCCTGTTGCGGCAACAAGCCTCGCAATTGGTCGATGACTGCCTGGCGTTGCGGAACCTTGCGCAAATGGTAGTCCTGTATCACTGCCGCCACGTCGTCGGCGACTCCGCCCAGCATGAAGCTGCCTCGTAATTCATCGAGGACATGCCGTGCGCGGAGACGTACCTCGATGTCGCGATGATCTTTAACGTCCAGCAAAGCTTCGTACGCGTTCAAGCCAAGCGCCGAAAGCTCCTCTTCGGCTGCCTCGCGCACCTGGAACTCTGGCGCACCCAGGTCCGAAATCAGCTGGCCGATTTGCTCCTGCAATTCGGCCGATGGTTCGATCACGTCGTTCGCAACCGTGATGCTAGCGCACGAACAGAAAACCAGGGCAACAAGTAACAACCACGAATGTCGGACCGCTGAGAAACCACATCGGGCAGAACATTCTTCGCTACAAGACTCGGCGTGGCATTTCATGATTTCTTCCATCACCGGGCAAAATTGCGGACGGGCCGTGCGGGGCAGCAGGACTGCTTGAACCGATCCCTTACGTCGATCCGACCTTTGGTTTTCACGCGTATCAGCCCCGCACCTAGTAGAACATACTCGTTGGCGGCAAATCAAAGCAAGTTTGAGCAGCGCCCGGTTCCCGTACGGTTGCCAGCGTTCGCTTCGAGCGGTTCGATTGGGTTCGGCATTGGAGGTCACTTGGATCCACCAAGTGCTCAGCGACCGACGGGGGGGCAGCAGCACAGACGGCACGTTGATGTGCCGCGCATCAGGCATTCGAACTGGCTTCCATCTCCTCGATATACCGCCGTAGCCGTTCGTTTTCGTCGGCAACATCGTTCGGACGAGCATGTTGTCGACCCGTTTGAGGAGTTCCAGCTTTTGACCGGTTTTGAAAGGAAATCGTCGGTGCCCGCCTCGACCGCCCGTTCGATGTCGCCCAGTTCGTTCAGGGCCGTCACCATCAGGACCATGATCCGCTTCGTCTCCGGGTCGCTCTTGAGCTGCTCGCAGACTTCAAATCCGCTCAACTTGGGCATCATCACGTCGAGCAGAATCAGGTCTGGGCTGAAACGAGGCGACCTTGTCGAGCGTATCCTGGCCGTCGACGGCGATCTCGATTTCGCAATCGAGATCGGCCAGATAGGCTTCGAGCAATTCGACATTCGGCCTCATTGTCGTCGGCGATCAGGATTCGGTTTTTCTCGGGCATGACTCGGTTGCCTCCGCTAACGATCTGTCTTTCGTGTCCTGGCGGTGACCGCCGGCTCTGCATCCTGCCATCATACCTTGGCCGCCGCGCGGGACCGGGAAACTGGTGCACAGCTCGCGACCTCACCGCGAATCCGTTGTCAAAGTCGCCTCGTCGTTCGGGTTCTTCAGAGCAGTCGAGCATCCAACCGCCGATCGTTCGCATCTCGTCGGTGCCCATGCCGCGGGTCGTCAGTGCCGGCGTGCCGACGCGGATGCCGGATGGGTCCATCGGCTTGCGCTCGTCGAACGGAATCATATTCTTGTTGACCGTGATGCCGCACCGTTCGAGCGTTGCTTCGGCCATCTTGCCGCCGATGCCCAGCGGCGTGACATCGACGAGGACCAGGTGGTTGTCGGTGCCGCCGCTGACCAGCGCAAGCCGCCAGCCTGCAAGCGCCTCGGCCAGCGCCTTGCGCGTTGTCGATGATCTGCTTGGGCGTACGTCTTGAACTCCGGCTGCAGGGCCTCGCCGAAACAAATCGCCTTGCCGGCGATGACGTGCATCAGCGGCCCGCCCTGGATCCCGGGAAAGACGCTGCGGTTGATGTCCTTGGCGTACTTCTTCTTGCACAGGATCAGTCCGCCGCGGGGACCGCGAAGCGTCTTGTGCGTCGTCGTCGTGACGAAATCGGCGACCGGAACCGGATTGTCGTGCAGCCCGGCCGCGACCAGGCCGGCGTAGTGGGCCATGTCGACCATCAGCTTCGCGCCGACCTCGTCGGCGATCTCGGCGAACTTCGCCATGCGGGATCTCGCGCGGATAGGCGCTGGCCCCGGCGACGATCAGCTTCGGCTTGTGCTCGCGGGCCAGACGCGGCGACCTGATCAAAATCGATCCGGTGCGTGTCTCGCGTGACGCCGTAGCTGACGAAGTGGTAGAGCTTGCCGGAGATGTTCAGATCGCATGCCGTGCGTCAGGTGGCCGCCATGGGCCAGGTCCAGTCCCGAGCACCGTGTCGCCCGGCTCGAGCACGGTCAGGTAGACGGCCATGTTGGCCTGCGAGCCGGAATGCGGCTGCACGTTGGCGAACTCGGCACCGAACAGCTCCTTGGCCCGATCGCGGGCCAGGTCTTCGACCACGTCGACGTGCTCGCAACCGCCGTAGTACCGGCGGCCCGGATAGCCTTCGGCATACTTGTTGGTCAGGACGCTGCCCAGCCGCCTGCATCACCGCGGGGCTGGTGTAATTCTCGCTGGCGATCATTTCCAGCCCGTCCTGCTGACGCTCGGCTTCGGCTCAATCGCGGCCCAGACTTCGGGATCACATTGCGAAATGGATGTCATCAGAAAACTTTCTTCACACAACAAAAGACAGGAAATGCAGCAGGATCACTCCTGAACCATCTTTACACAATTGGATTCGGAGGGCTACAGGCGCGACGATTACGCCTCTGCCTTTCGATGCTCAAAACGGTGAATTTTCGCTCGCCTCTTCCGTTTGCTTGGCGTCCCTGTTTTGACCGGCGACCGGTTTGATTTTCACCAACAATTCCCCCTGATTGTCGTCGTAACCGCCTACATGATCGTTGACGCGGACGTAAAGTGTGCCGCTGAATCCGGTTGCAATACACGTTGCGCGTACCAATGGTGAAGGGGACGTTCAAACGGGCGACTCCAGGTTCGGCCTCATCCCTCCGGATGCTGCCCAGCAGCAATCCCAGGGGGCGGCCATTCGCATACTCCAGCGTGACTCCGTTTGCCTCAGAATTCCACGCCCGATCGCCAGCACGCACCACGAATTTTCCCTGGCCTGTGAGCAGGTAAGTGTTGCCCGCTTCGAGCCTCACCCCGGAAGACTGCCAGCCGCGATCAGTTCTGCAGTCGGAACTCCGTCCCCTCGCTGGTAACCGGGCGTCCGACGGAATAGGCAACTGCGTTCCTGGCAAAATCGTAACCGTAGTCCGCTCCCACCACGAACAATTGCCACTGCTCATCCAATTCTCGCAATTGTCCAACAACTTTGCTTTCAAACATCGCCGTGAACCGTTCCCCGGAAAGTTTGACCGAATCGCGAAGCCGACGAAACTTGCCACGATACGATGGATGCCCATCCAGAAATGCAACCGCAGCCCAACTCCATGCATAAGCATCATTTTGCAGGAAGGCTCCGGTTTCCAGACGCATCACTTCGCGGATCATCAATGCCCGATTTGCAGCAAACTCATCCTGGATAATCTTGATCCGGCCCCAATAGGGCACCTCTTCTTTGTTTTGAGGCATGTACCCCAGGGTCAACTTGCCATACTCCCATCGATGGGTTGCCAGCAACTCGGCCATGCCTTCGCTGTACCAGGCAGCTCCGACTCCGCCGAGGAACTTCCGCATGAAGCCGTGCACTCCTTCGTGCAACACAAGGTGGCGGCGGTAGTAATCGCTGGGTTGGTCGTAAGCCCACAGGTTGGTCGCCGCGTTGGTAACCGTTCAGGAATGGCGGCAAGTCACGCGGCAAGAGTCCAACTGCGGCGAACTTTGATTTGTCATCGACGAGAAATCCCGTCAACTTCCAATCTTGAAGTTCCGACGGATCGACGCCAAAGTACCTGGCCCACTGGGGAACTGCCAGGTCGAAGACTCGGGGCAGCTGGTCAACTGCCACGCTGCTCGGAACGTCCGTGTAGAGATCGAGGTACTTGCCCGCGAGTTTACGGATCCCGACCGATTCGACTCGCTGTTCGTCGACTGCGATCGGAGACGCCGTGTTTGCGGCCGACGTGACGTCAGTCGTGGTTGGCGACAAATCGGTATCCCCCAGCAGCAAATCAGCCAGCGAACTCTTCTTCGCCGGTGACTTTGCTGCCTCCTGACTGTGAACAGGTCGAGAAAGGCACGTGGTCAGCACGAGACAGGCGGCCAGCATTTGACGTAAAATGGCGGACGACGGGGATCGAGTCAGTTGGTGCATGTTCATTCTCAAGAGGCGATGTGTGAAGGCGAGACGCCAACAGCGTCCGTAGCTCCGCGTCGAGTTTATCGCAATCCACGATTTGGAAGATAGTTCGCAGGTTGAAATGACGTGTCGAGATACGAAACGGCGTGCAATTGCGACTTTCCCACGGGCAGCGCTGCCGCTCGCGATTTGTATTCTGGTAGCTGGCTGTTGGCATCAGGGAGCCAACCATGTGGTGGTCTATTCGGCGCTCGATCAGGAGTTTTCCGCACCATTGCTGCAGCAATTCAGCAACCAAACCGGCATCCAGACAGTACCCAAGTTCGACGTCGAATCGACGAAAACGGTGGGGCTGACGCGGGCCATCATTGCCGAAGCCAAAAGGCCACGTTGCGATGTGTTCTGGAACAACGAAATTCTCAACACGATTCGATTACAAAAACGGGGGCTGTTATTGCCGTATGTATCAAACGCAGGGCAGGCTTTCCCACAATCATTCCGCGACCCGGCGGGATACTGGTACGGATTCGCCGCGCAGTGCCCGCATCCTTTTGGTAAATACGGAGCTGCTCGAGGATGACGACTTTCCCCAGTCCATTCGCGAGCTGGCGAACGAAAAATGGCGTGGGAAGATCGGCATGGCCAAACCGCTGTTTGGGACCACGGCAACGCATGCGACCGTCCTGTTCCACCTATGGGGTGTCGACGAAGCGACCCGCTTCTTCCAAAGCGTTGCCGAGAATGCTCAAATCCTCAGCGGCAATAAACAGGTCGCGATATCGGTCGCCAGCGGCCAATTGGCGTGGGGCATTACCGATACCGACGACGCAAATGTGGAAATTCTGAAAGGACAACCGGTTCGTATCGTCTACCCCGACCAGGCAGAAAATGAAATGGGGACTCTGTTCATCCCGAATACGATCAGCATCGTTGCCGGCGGGCCGCATGTAGCAGCAGCGAAACGGCTGGTTGAGTTCGTGCTGTCGCCACCAGTGGAATCGTCGCTTGCTCAGGGGCCAAGCGCACAAATCCCGCTCAACCCCAATGTCAAAGTGCCAGTTCAGGTGTCGACTCCGGATGAAATCCGTACCGTGGAAGTCGATTATGGCGAGGCCGCCGAAAGTTGGGACGCAGCGGCGCCGGTTTTGCGGGACATTTTCTTCAACATCAGCGATCGACCAAACTAGCTGGCATGCGCCCGAAGTCCGACAAACCCCGGTTCCAATTGCCCGGAATCAAGGCGCCCGACGGTACTTCTTCGGACCGCGACCGCGACCATAAAGTGGTTTGGGAGGCGGTTCCTGCGGTTTGTCATCGACGGCATCCGGCTGTGGTTTTTCCGAATACTCCATCGGATCGAAGCCTTCGATTGCGTCCTTGATCAGCAGTTGATCGATCCGCATCTCGATTTTCGTCAGTTCTTCGCCCTGTTCGAGCGTCACGAACGTGTAGGCCACACCCTCTCGTCCCATGCGCCGGTACGTCCAACACGGTGAACATAGTCGTCAGAGAATACCGGCACGTCATAATTAATGATGTGCGAGACGTTGGTAACGTCGATACCGCGACCGATCACATCGGTTGCGACAAGGATACGGATCTTGTCCTCGCGGAACTGAGCCATGGTGCGGTTGCGGGCGCTCTGCGCCATATCGCCATGCATCACCCCGACACCCTTTACCTTCTTGCTCAGCCGTTTGTAGATCTTGTCGGTGCCGTGCTTCGTCCGACAAAAAACGATCGCCTGCTGAGGCTGCTCGCGGTCGATCAGTCGTTTCAGCAGCTCGAACTTGTTTTTCGGATGCACTGTGAAGTAATGCTGCTCGATCGTGTTGCCGGCAATCTCGTTCTCGGAGAAGTCAAGCGTGATCGGTTCGCACATGTACTTTTGTGCCAGCTGCAAAATCGGTTTGGGCAAGGTGGCGCTCAACAGCAGTGTTTGTCGCGACTGCGGACAGCGTCGCAGAATTTTCTCGATGTCCGGCCGGAAGCCGATATCGAGCATGCGGTCGGCTTCGTCCAGGACGACGATATGCAATCCGCTTGGGTCAAAAGAGCGACGCGCGAGGTGATCCAGAATTCGGCCTGGCGTTCCGACAACGACGTGGCAACCCTTCTTCAACTTGTCCAGCTGAGCACGAATCGGTTTTCCCCCGTAGGCGGTCACGCAGCGAAGGACTCGGCCATACCCCAGCTTGCTGACTTCACCCTCAACCTGAACAGCAAGTTCCCGTGTCGGAACGACAATGAGGGCTTGCGGCTTTTCCACGTCGGGCTTCAAACGTTCCAGGATGGGCAGGACAAACGAAGCGGTCTTGCCGGTTCCTGTCCTTGCTTGCCCGAGAACATCTTTTCCTGCCATCGCGTGCGGGATGACACCCGCTTGAACCGGGCTGGGATACTCATAGCCGGCTTTTTCGATGGCTGCCAACGAAACGTCAGACAGCCCCAATGACTCAAAAGTAGCTTCCGAGTCGCTGTTTACCTCGTTTGATTTCGTCTCTGACACAATTCCTGCTCTGAAGTGTCCCCTGCCGGGACCACGGCGCCACGACGCAACCTCTTGATCATCTTCAACTTGCGTCCAGCCACTGGCGAGAAGATCGGTAAACTGTAGCCCTTGCGGAAAACAGGGTCAACGCTGAATCACCGGGGCGAAGCCGCATTTTGATCGCAAATCAGCAAGAAACCACGGGTGCTGATGCTGCCTGACTGCTAACGTTTCGCCGGGAAATGGTGGATTTTGGCGGGACACGCCCGGACCATTTGCCTGGGTCCGAACGATCGCTGGCAGCGCAAGCAACAGGCCGGACCGCCCGAATTAGCGTCCGGCCTGAATGAGCCAGCGAAAGGAAAAGAAGCGACACTAGCGCTTCTTCTTGGCTTTCTTGGTGGCCTTCTTCTTGGTGGCCTTCTTCTTTTTGGTCGACTTCTTGGCGGCCTTTTTCTTTGTGGCTTTCTTTTTGGTCGACTTCTTAGCCTTCTTCTTGGCTGTCTTCTTCTTGGTCGACTTCTTCTTGGCGGCCTTCTTCTTCGTCGACTTCTTTGCTGCCTTTTTCTTCGTAGCCTTCTTCTTTGCTACCTTCTTCTTCTTTGCCATTCGGATGGCTCCTTTTGATAGGGCACCGGATTTGTCTCAATACGCTCCCAGAGGTACCCAGGTAGGGAACGCTTTCCATGACGACGAGTTGTAGACGAGGACGTCGATCACAACTCGTGTTGGTCAAGCAATCAAAGACGACGAACACAACCAACGTTGTGATTCAATCCTTGTTTGGCTTGCCCAGCGTTTAGATTGAACCAACTTTGCCCTTCTTTCGTCAATACGGAAGAGCCAACTTGTGAGAAACTTGTTTTTTCTCAAAGTGAGTTGATCATCAGTTACTTGGAGATGATGCAATGATTGAAGTGATCAACGTTGCGCTGAAGGACATCGCAACTGCACTCGGTCGAGCCTTCTTCGTGAGATCAACTGGGAGGCAACAACTCGGAAACAATCAACGTCCACTCTTCCTGCATTGTTCCAGAAAACACAGGTCGTTCAGCGCGGCGATACCAGTAACTGGCGTTCCCGAGATCACCTTCCTTCCGGTGCAAATAGGCATGAACCCAACTCCCGTCGCTCGATTCTTCATCCTGCGCGATGCTGTGCGCCTGCTCCCAGTCAGCTCGTGCATCCCACCACATCGCCTGTAACAATCTGGGCCAATCGTTTCCGGGAGCATCGTTCGCCAGGGTGGCTTGGAATTCCTCAAGGTTCATCGTTTCGACTCGCGTGACCGAAGTTCGTGAAGACAATCAGGGTGGATTTAGCAGCCAAAACCGCTGTTACCATGAATTATTTATCGTCATGGACCGATCCGGCTCAGCCGCGTCAGATGGCCGGCAACTCGACCGCACCGGGTAAATGGCGAGCAGAGGAATTAGCACTGCGTTATAACGGACTCCCATGAACCACGCGCAAACCATGTTGGTGGATCTGATTGCTTCCACTAACTCGTCCACCGACGAAATTTATCAGCTCTGCCAGGACTTGCCCGCGTCGAACGACGACGACATGCGAGTTTTTCTCGAACAGCTGAATTCGCTTGAATTCGGCGTAACGGAGTGTGAGGGCGGCAGTTGGGAGCTGATTTTGGGCGGCTGTGAAGCTTGGGCTCGCCGCCGCACTGCCCACCAACCGGGGGAACCGCTGCCCGCGAAAATGGCCGAACTCGTACGACAACTTTATTCCCGCTTGGGACCTTCAACACCGGCCCGCTACCACCTGTTATCAGTTCTGACGGTCATCGGGCAATCGATCGAGCTGGCAATGTTTTACCAGTTGTTGCGAAGTGACCCGCCTCGCGGTCTGGCGGCAGCGACCGCGCCCTTTTTCCCGTTACTGGCGGACCATGTTGAAGCCGAACAACTTTTTCCGGCACTGCTAGACTGCATCGACAACCAGGATGTCGGTGTTGCCGTGTTGGAACTGGCGAACCACCTGACGCGCAGCGGACGTTTTCCGCAGCACCCGGGCACCCACCGCAGCGGTCAACTGGTGCAGTTGCTGGGCGGCGTTACTGCCCAATTGGAGAAACTGCAGAACGACGCTATGTCCCGTAGTCAGGAAAATTCCCGGGGCCGACGCGAGGCGGTTTCCAATGGTATTTCGTTAGCGGTCGCTTTGTGCGATTCGCTGGGACTGATCGGCGACGCACAGGCGGTTCGACCTCTCAACGATCTGATGGAGATCAAACATCGCCGAGTTCGGGTGGAAGCGGCGGCGGCTTTGGTTCGCCTGGGGCAGCCACAAGCACGCCGTGCCTTGATGGAACTGGCCGCCGAACCGTCGGTCCGGTTGCGTGTCCTGGCTTATGCGGAAGAGCTGGGATTTCCCCAGGAGATCGACGAGCAATTCTCGTCGCCTGCAGCAGTTGCGGAGGCCGAACTGGTCACCTACCTGTCGCAACCGACAAACATGGGCGTTCCGCCTTCGTCTTGTGAGCTGGTCGATTCACGCACGCTGTATTGGCCAGGCTTTGAAGAACCTCGTAATTGCTACTTGTTTCGCTTTACCTATCACGCTGCCGAAGCCGATGGCGGGCTATCGACGTTCAGCAACCTGGGGATTGCCGGACCGCTGGTCCATGCATTCCAGTCAACGATCAACGACCTTCCCGCAGCCACAGCTTATTGCCTGTTTGCTGGCTGGCAGGCCGAACACGAAGACATCGTGCAATTCGAGTTACAGGGCAGCGAGACGGTTCACCCGATTTTGTCCGACTTTTTGCAACGACTGGATTACAACGAATACTCCGGAATACGGCCGACCATTCACGGCAAGTTCTTTGGCGACGATATCCTTGTGGCGGAGTGCCAATTGAACGCGGACAATCCTGAAACGGGCTCCGCCGTTGTGGATGCTCAGCAGATTTACTGGCACCCCCACCGCAGCCCGCTGGAAGCTTACTGCATCTACAAAGGCGAGCGATTGCTGCAGGCCTTTAACGACGAACTGGGGTAGTCGATCGCGCGGTGCGTGATGGCCAGGCAAGTCTGATTCGACTCTGGCATTCAATTCAGATTGACCGTTTTCCCGCTGGCCGCAGATTGCTTTGCCGCTTCCAGAATCTCCATCACAATCAAATTGTTCTCCAGCGACGAAAGATCCGACGGTCGGATCGTTGATGAACCTCGGACGACGCTTGCCAGCAGCGAAAAGGGATCGTTCAACGGAGGATCGATGTTCGGCGCCACTCTCGTCCGTTCGACTTCATCGTTCGCTAAACGCACCTGCATGTGCGTACCGTCAACACAGATGGCGTAGCCGGATGCTCCATAGATTTCCATGTCCTTGCGACTGAAGGGCCAATTCCATGAGGCCTGGATGATGCCTTGCATCTTGGGATAGCGGATCAGGATCGTCGCCTCGTCGTCGACATGGGGATAGATATCGGGTTTGACCTGCTGCGTGATGCCTGTCACCGACTGCGGTCGTTCGTTGTTCATTAGCTGCGTGATCAGGTTTGCCCCGTAGCAACCGAAGTCTGTAATTGCCCCTCCGCCATTAAGCTTGGGGTCGATGAGCCATTCGAGGAATTCTGCGTTAACACCGATTTCCCTGGGGCCCGAGTGGCCACTGTGAACGACAACTTTTCGCAATGGGCCCAAGGCGTTCCCTTGAACGAGTCGGTATGCCTCGGCATTGCTGGCGTACCAGGTGGTTTCGTAATTCGTAAGCAGTACGATCTTGTGAAGTCGAGCAAGGGCGGCCATCTCACGAGCGTGCGGCAGGCTGACGGCGAGCGGCTTTTCCACCATTACGTGGATCTTGCGGGGTGCGCAAACGCGGACGACTTCCAGGTGATCGTAAATCGCATTGAACGCCGTGACCGCCTCGGGCCTGGTTTGCTGCAGCATTTCCTCGAGCGTCGAGTACACGATGTTCATGCCAAAGCCATACTGCCTGGCGTAGCGGCGGGCGAGGTTTTGGTCCGCTTCCGCAATGCCGACAATCTCGATGTCACCGTGGTCGGGCCGGCCCAGAATGCCATGCACATGCGTGTGCACCAAACCAACGACGCCAACGCGTACGGGTTGAGGGCGATCTTGAGCCCGGCCAGACACACCCATGAGCGAGACAGACATGGTGATTACCAGGGTGGTTCGAAGCAGACGGCTCAACATGCGGTATTCCATGCAGCCAATGATTGGGAAGGTGAATTGTCTACGGCTTGTAGGTTTTCATTATGGTAACGAGCAACGGGGCCCGATACCGGGATTGCCCGTTGCCGAGTTGTTGAATGGGATAATTTCAGACCTGCCCTTTACGAAATCGCTACGGCATCCGCTGCGTCACACGGCGATTTCCTTGAACGCTTGCTTTGCGCAGTGAGGCGAATCCCGGGCGATTCGACTCTTCGAAGCAACTTGTCGTTGACGATCGAACTGCACAACAGCGCCTTCGTCGTGAGCAAACCAACAAGAACGCATGAACCGTGATTGTAGTGGCTTTTCGCCCTTTGAAGACTGCCATGACAGCGCCGCATGCGGTACATGTTTGTGCGACGGGCACTAGCCGTCGCTGGCATTCACGGAACGTGCCCAATCCAACAGCTGTTGAAACTGCAACGCAAAATCGGCTTCGCGAACGCCTTGGGGCGATTTGAAGAAACTGCTCAGGAAGGTCAGCACGCCGCGTTGGCCATTGGCTTGTGCCTTGTGGCAAAACCGGACGAGATCCAGAACCAGCGGCGCTGCCAGCAGCGAATCACATCCCTGCCAGGTGAATTGCAATTTCATCGGCGTGTTGAGGAAGCCCTTGAAGTGGATATGATCCCAAGCTGTTTTCCAATCGCCCAGGCTTTCGATGTACTCGATCGAGACGAGCGTCTGCGGGTTGTAACCGAGGATTTTTGAAAGCGCCTGATCCTTGCTACTGACCTTGGTTTGCTTGTTCTGCGGATCGTCGAGGACCTTGCCGTCGAGATTTCCAAAAATGTTGTGCCCAACCCAGCTCATCACAGCCAGGTTGCGATGGGCAAACATTGGCGCGAGCACGGTTTTTAACAACGTCTCGCCCGTCTTGCCGTCACGGCCGACATGGCAAGTCCCGCGCAATTCGGCCAGTTCGCAAATCGCCGCCACATTCGAGCCCACCGAGGGAGTGAAATTGATGTAGGGATGGCCCAGGTCGAGTGCCGCGATGGCATACAACGAACTGGCTCCGACCGAACACTTCTTCGACGTCAGCTTCTTCTCCAGTTCTTTCCACTTCCGTGGCAGTGACTTGCCATCAAAAGGCGGCTCGGTGGACGCCAGATTGACGACAATCACTTCGGTCAATTTGTTCCGTTTGGAAAAATCGGCAATGTCTTTTTGAATTCTCCGGACAGCATCCATCCCCGACTCCTGTCGACGCTTCTGCTGTGCGTCGGCGAGATCAGTGATCGCCGAGCCGACGTTGATCAGCGTGCCGGGCCTGATATTTTTGTCGATCCGGGATAATTCACGTCGGCATGAGGCCACCAGTTCGGCACCCAGCGCATTCTGTTCTACCAGGAGCTGGGCGGTATCATTCAGCGGGACACTGCGGATGTCGTGGCCACCGACAGCAAAAGCGTCCCACGGCAACAGATCGAGGTGCGTAAAGAATGGCAATTCACTGACGAGACCCGTTGAACCGATGAGCCCTTTCTTCAGTGCCCAGAGACCCACGATCGTCGTCGTAGCCACCGCTCCCCGCGCGCCCACGAACCAAATGCCCACTCTTTTCCTTGCCATCGAAGTCGCTCTCCCCGTGTTTATTTCCTGACCGGTTATCCTAGAGCGGTACATATTCAGGGGAAGGCCGCTGGACGCGTTCCGACGAACCGTTTCAAGTGGCGTGGGCTTCGACACTGGTTGTGCGCAAGTTACGATAAGCTGATTCACCCTTTATCCACAACGCTTTTAACCCCCGTAACGGCATGTTCCAAACTGTAGAGCCAGCTCCGCCAGACGCCATCTTGGGCCTGAACGAAGCATTCCAACAGGACCCCAGCAGCAACAAGGTCAACTTGTCGGTCGGCGTTTACGCAAATGCGAGCGGCACGACACCGATTCTCAGGTGCGTCAAAGCCGCCGAGCGATTGCTGCTGGAACAGGAGTCCAGCAAGACCTATCTCGGCATCGACGGACTTCCTCAATACGACGCATTTGTCCCGCGACTGGTGCTGGGAGCGGATCACCCAGCGATCGCCGAACGCCGGGTGATTACCGCGCAAACTCCGGGAGGCACCGGTGCGTTGCGCGTCGCCGCCGATTGGCTATCGTCGTCGTTTCCCGATTCCGAGGTCTGGCTTAGCACCCCGACGTGGCCAAACCATCCCAATATTTTCCTCGCCGGACACTGTGCCATCCGTTCGTACGCCTACTATGACCGGGCCACGAACCAGATCGATTTTCAGGCCATGTGCGCCTCGTTGGCAGACGTAAAGCCAGGTGACGTGGTGCTCCTGCATGGCTGCTGCCACAATCCTACAGGGGCCGATCTGCAACCCTCAGAGTGGGAACAAGTCGGTCAGCTGCTGAAGCAGCGTGGCGCAATTCCGTTGATCGACTTGGCTTATCAGGGCTTCTCCGAAAGCGTGGAGCAAGATGCGCAAGGGGTCCGTATCCTTGCCGGAGAATTGGATGAATTGATCATTTGCAGTTCGTTCTCGAAAAACTTTGGTTTGTATCGCGAGCGGGTCGGCGCATTGACGATCATCGCCGACTCCGAGAAGGCAGCAGCCGCAGTCTTGAGTCGCTTAAAGAAGTGCATTCGCACAAACTACTCAAATCCTCCGTCGCATGGAGCTTCGGTCGTAGCCCAAGTGCTGGGCGACGCGGTACTGCAAGAACAGTGGCAAAAAGAACTGGCCGAAATGCGAGATCGCATCAACCAGATGCGAAAACGGTTGGCAGAACTGGTGACGGCTATGGATTGCCCAATGGACTTCAGCTTCATGCACCAACAGCGAGGCATGTTCAGCCTGACCGGACTGTCGCCTGACCAGGTCGGGCGTTTGCGAGACGAGCGATCAATCTACATCGTTGGAAACGGACGTATCAACCTGGCCGGTTTGAACGAACAAAACGTCGCTTACGTGGCCGAAGGAATTGCCAGTGTGTTATCGTAAGTTCATCATCTTGCTGGATTTAAGCGTCAGGTTGAGCTTCGTGCGACTCCCAATTCGCCGCAGAACGGCTCCACGTATAAACTGACGGCTAGGGATGGAAGCCGACGAAAACCAACTGGTGTTCAGTCATCTCCCGGGGTTGGATTAGGCTTACCATCGGAAAGAAGTTGGCAAATCGACCTGGTTCACGAATGATGAACGCATAATGGGAGGCTAAGGCAGTGCAGAAGCTACTGTTTGCAACCAGCGAAGCGGTACCGTTCGCCAAGACAGGCGGGCTGGCCGACGTCAGCGGAGCGCTGCCCGAACAATTGCGGCAACTGGGGCATGACGTCACCGTGATCATGCCGGCCTATCGTTGCATTTTCGAAAGTGGCCTGCCCATCCGCAAACTGGACTTCAAATTCGATGTCCCTGTTGGCAATCGCGCCGTCAGTGGTCGTTTTTACGTTTCGGAAATGCCGAACTCGGACGTTCCCATCTACTTTGTTGCTCACGATGAATACTTCGATCGCGAGCATCTTTACGGTGAAGGTGGTGTCGATTACCGGGACAACTGCGAACGGTTCGTTTTTTTCAATCGGGCGGTGATGGAGGCGATTCGAATCTTCGATTTGAGCATCGATGTCATCCATTGCAATGATTGGCAGACGGGGCTAATCCCCTGCTACCTTGAGGCCGAGTACCGCACGCTGCCCAAGTACGAAAAACTCGCCACGCTGATTACGATCCATAACATGGCCTATCAGGGCCGTTTCTGGCATTGGGACATGCTCCTAACCGGTCTGGACTGGAAGTACTTTAACTGGAAACAGCTCGAGTTCCATGGCGACTTGAATTTATTGAAAGCAGCGATCGTCTTTGCCGATTCGATCAACACGGTCAGCCCGACCTATGCCGAAGAAATCCAGACGTCAGGGTTCGGTTGCGGACTGGAAGGAGTCCTGACCCAACGCCGCGAAGTCCTGTCTGGAATCCTGAATGGCATCGACTACGCCGAGTGGCACCCCTCCAACGACAAACACCTGCCGGTGCACTACGACGTGACAACCTGGCAGGCGGGCAAGGCCAGTTGCAAAGAAGCGTTGCAACGCGAACTCGGTCTGCCGGTCGATCCACACATTCCCGTGGTCGGCATTGTCAGTCGCCTGGCCGAGCAAAAAGGGATCGACCTGGTGCTGTACATTATGGAGCGGTGGGCGCGGTACGAAAACGTTCAGTGGGTTGTGCTGGGAACGGGGCAGCGTGAATACGAAAAACAACTGGATAGAATCGCGACATCTTTCCCTGATCGGGTTGCGGCCCGGCTCGAATTCTCCAACGCCGTGGCTCATCAAATCGAAGCGGGCAGCGACTTCTTCCTGATGCCCAGCCGCTACGAACCTTGCGGGCTGAACCAGATGTACAGCCTGACCTACGGTACAGTGCCCGTTGTGGCGGCTACGGGAGGGCTTGCGGACACCGTCCGCAATGCCATACCTGAGACCCTGGAAAACAAAACAGCGAATGGCTTTTCGTTCGACCTCTACAACGTCGAAGAATGCGAGAGGGTACTTCGCAGCGCGGTGGACATGTTCCTGAACCAGCCAGCAGCGTGGCAGCAAGTTGTCGAGACCGGCATGCAGGAGGACTTCTCCTGGCGTGCAAGCGCGAGACGATACTCGCAACTGTACCATGACACCGTGGCTCGTGGAAAGCAAACTGTTTGTGCCTGAAATTCGCACCGACCCTGTCAGCGGCCGCCAGGTCATTATCGCTCCGCAAAGGATCGAGCGACCCAACGCCATCCAACTCACGCCCTGGTGCCAAGACGATCAGGACCGTTGCCCATTTTGTTCAGGTCGCGAAGATCAAACTCCAACCGAACTGGCCAGCTACCGGCTACCCGGCGATGAGCAACCCTGGCACGTACGAGTCGTTCCCAACCGCTACCCGGCGATGTTCATGGAAACGGTCGAGGTTGCCAATGACGAGTCAGAACTGCTGCCAGCGGCCGCCGTGCGTGGCCAGCATGAGGTGATCATCGAGTCACCTCGACATGTCACTTCGTTTTCCGAACTTACGGATTCAGAGGCGGCCTTGGTCGTGCAGGCCTACCGAGATCGGCAAGCGGTCGCCGCCCATTCATCGGTGGCGGCCGGCATGATCTTCAAGAACTTTGGTCCTCGCGCGGGCGCTTCGCTGGGACACATTCACAGTCAGTTCGTTGGCTTTGGGTCCGTGCCGCCCGAATTGAAACAGGAATATGCAGCCGCCGACATTTATGCACAACAACACGGAAGTTGCCTGTTTTGCGCGATCGTCACAACAGAAACTCGACTGGCAAAACGTCTCGTCCTGATCGACGACCTGTTCATCGCGTTCTGCCCGTTCGCCAGCCGGTTGCCATTCGAAATGTGCATCATGCCGCGTCAACACCGGAGCCACTTTGAACGCCAAAACGACGAGGAATGCGCGATTTTGGCGAAGTTGCTGTTACGCCTTCTGCGACGACTGGAGACCACCATCCCCCATGTCGCCTACAACTTTTGGGTCCACTCGGCCGCGTTTGACAGTTCTTCCAGCGACCACTATCACTGGCATATTGAGCTGTTACCAAGGTTGGTGACGACTGCCGGTTTTGAATGGGGATCAGGTCAATTGATCAACCCGGTGCCACCCGAAAAGGCAGCAGAGCAGTTACGGCTCTGCTGATGTGGCGAGTGCCCCTCGCAACGAGCAATTGTTTCCTCTGGAAAACCGACTCTGCATCATCCAATCTTACCGATAAAGCTGTAGTGGTTTGCCCTCATCCCGACGGTCCTCGAAGATAGATCAAACACCCGTCCGAGTCCAATATGCCGAATACCGTACGACTTTGCTTAGCACTTCACAATCATCAGCCCGTTGGAAATTTCGACGGCGTTTTCGAGCAGTCATATGTCGACAGCTACCTCCCCTTTCTGGACATCTTTGAAGAATTTACGAATCTGAAGATCAGCCTGCACACCAGCGGCCCTCTGATGGAGTGGTTGCAGGAGAATCATCCCGAGTACCTGGACCGATTGGCCGCCTTGGTGACTGATGACCGGATTGAGATTCTGGGCGGTGCGTATTACGAACCGATCCTGACGATGATTCCCGCGTGTGACCGTCGCGGGCAGATTTCCGACTATTCGGCGTGGCTCGGATCGCGCTTGGGAGCCAACATTCGGGGCATGTGGGTACCAGAACGCGTATGGGAACAATCACTTACCAAAGACATCGCCGCCGCCGGGATCACCTACACGCTGTTGGACGATTTTCATTTTCAAAACGCCGGCGTCGACAGTGAAAAACTGTTTGGACACTACGTAACCGAGGATGAAGGCAGCCTGATCTACATTTTTCCCGGCAGCGAGCGCCTCCGATACCTGATACCTTTCCAGCCGGCCGAAGAGACGATCGGCTATCTCCGCCACGTCGGGGAGACGCACGAGAATGCGGTGCTCGTATTTGGTGACGACGGCGAGAAGTTTGGTACCTGGCCGAATACCAAGGAACACGTCTACACCAATGGCTGGCTCCGCAGTTTCTTTACTGCCCTCAACGATAACCGCGACTGGCTGCTGACCACGACCTTATCGGAAGCCCTCGACAACGTGCCACCGGTCGGCAAAGTCTACCTGCCGGAGGGCAGTTACCGGGAAATGACCGAATGGGCATTGCCACGTGAGAAACAGGCCGACTTTGATCGCTTATCGCACAGCATGGAGTCCGATCCGCGTTGGAGCGAGTTGAAGTCGTTTGTGCGCGGAGGTTACTGGCGCAACTTCAAAGTGAAGTACACCGAGACGGATGAAATGTATAGCCGGATGATGGCAGTTAGCAAGCGACTGCGTGAGGCCGAACAGGCCGGACATGATCGCGACCTGTTGCAGCAAGCACGCAAGGAACTGTATCGCGGTCAGTGCAATTGCAGCTATTGGCATGGCGCGTTTGGTGGCGTTTACCTGCCGCACCTGCGCAACGCCATTTTCAAACACCTGATTGCCGCCGATAACCTGATGGATCGAGCCGAAGGACGTCCGGTAAATTGGGTCGAAGCGACCGCCGCCGATTTCGACTTCGATGGCAGCCAGGAAATTCGACTGGAGAACAACAAATTGGTCTGCCTGATCGCTCCCCGTCAGGGCGGACAGATCTACGAACTCGATTTGCGATCGATCTGCCACAATTTGCTCGCGACACTCACCAGACGCCCGGAAACCTATCATGAGAAAGTACTGTCGGGACCCAGCGACCACAGTGACGGAGTCGCCAGCATTCACGACCTGGTTGTGTTCAAGCAGGAAGGGCTGGAAAATCACCTGCAATACGACGCTGGACAGCGAAAGAGCTTGATCGACCGTTTCTACGACGACGGCGTGACCCTGGAAGGCCTCCGTGACGGTAACGTGGCCGAAGCATTGAACTTCCTCGACCAGCCGTTCGATGCCCGCGTGCGACGAAAACAAGGTCGCGTGCAAGTGATGTTGAGCAACTTTGGCCAGCTTTACGGCGTACCGATCAAGCTGACAAAAGGCGTAACGCTCGATGCGGGCACTTCGACTTTGGAAATCGCCTACCTGTTGGAGGGACTACCACAGGATCGCAGTTTCAATTTCGGCGTTGAGTTCAATTTTGCCGGGATGCCATCCGGTCAAGATGATCGTTACTTCAGCGACGCCGACGGAAATCGACTGGGGCCACTGCAGACGGAGCTCAAGCTGCACGATGCCAGCGGCTTGAACCTGACGGACGAGTGGCTGGGACTTCGAGTCGGCCTTGGCATTGACCAGTCTTGCACACTCTGGACATTCCCGATTCAGACGGTCAGTCAGTCCGAAGGCGGCTTCGAAATGGTGCACCAGTCGGTTTGTGTACATCCGCTGTGGAATGTACAGGCCGACGATAAGGGTCTGTGGAGCACCAAGATCCTGATGGAACTCGACACGTCGATGGCTGAATCGCGAGTCGAAGAATTGATCGCTCCACCAGCGACCATTGTCTCGTAGTCCGCGTCGCGCTGACGTTTAGCGAGTGCGGCGGCGGCATTACTGCCAGCAACCGGCGAAAGCTGTTTGGCACCCCGTTTCACGCGTTGGCTCGAGTTCTTCCAGATTACGAAATGCCAAGAGCCGCCCAATTAAAATCTGCGGACAATTCTGGCTGACCGAAGCCAAGATGGCCCAGCACGGGCAGGTCGTAATCGTCGCGTAGCACGTCGATATTGGTCGCGGCACTGGCATCAGCCGTTGCGTGTGTGTCACTGACGATGATTCCGGCGCGAGCGAGCCCACGGTTGGCGGCTGTTTCAACCGTCAGCCGGGTGTGGTTCAACATCCCCAATCGATTCGCCGCCACGATCAATAACGGCAGCCCCAATTCACGGGCCACGTCAGCATTCGACATCCCTCGGCTCAACGGTGATAACAGTCCGCCCGCTCCTTCGACAACCACGAATTCATGATCCACCCACGGCGCCAGCCCGTCCATTAGCTGCGCCTCATCAACGGATCTCGATTCGGCGGCTGCAGCCACCGGAGGAGCCAAGGGAGCGGCAAACCGCTGGGGACATACGTCATGCAGTGTGCCCGGCCGACCCGCAGCTTCCCACAGCTCGACCGCATCCTCGCTGATCAACTGCCCGGTCGACATCTCCAGCCGGCAACCGCTGGCAACCGGCTTGTACACACCAACGCGCACTGACTTGGCGTAAAGAGCCTTGGCAACCAACGCGGCGACATAGGTCTTGCCTACTTCGGTGTCGGTACCGGTCACGAAAACGCCACGGACTCTGGCAGTGTCATGTTGAAGGCTCATCATCCATTCATCTCGTTCTGTGACACCGCAAGGCCCGTCCGCGTCTTGCGATCTAAATCATGAAGAACTCTTCCACAGCATCGCGCAGAATCGAGACACTCGCCTCGCCGCCCGTCCAGGCATGGAAAGCGCGATTCGCTCGACGGACCAACACGTCCACTCCGCTGACAATTTGACTGCCGGCCTGTTCTGCGGAATACAGGAAATCGGTGCGTGGCGTACGATAGGGCAAATCAACTGCAATGGTTTGATCAATGAAGTGAGTTGGCAACGGTAGCGGCTCCGTGTGAGGGTCGTCGGCGGTGCTGTACCCTTCTGCGCGAATCACCACATCAGCCTTCGGTTCAAAATCAACATTGTGCGAGATACGTTCAAACTCGACCGACGCGGTACCGGCAGCCGCGAGTCGCTCCACGACCGCCTCACCCTCCGCTAAGACACTCGCGATCACCAGATGGACCGAATCCCGCTGAGCGAACGCGAGTCCAATGACCTGCGCGACGGGACCAGCACCAACCACGACAACTCGCTTACCGGCCAAATCGGCATCCACAGCGGCTACCACAGCGGCCCCCAACGTGTGTTCGCCAATCCACCGCTCGGTCTCGTCGCGGTAGACGCAGTCGACACGCTCGATGAATCGGGCCGGAGTCGTCAAATCGTCCAGCTGACTGCAGATGGGAGCGTTGTGCGGACTTGCGATCACTGCCCCTCGAAATCCCATGGCTTGCATCCCGGCGAATGCCGCTGCCAATCCTTCCGGTGGAACATCCAACGTCAGACAACGAGCATCCACGCCCGCTTCTTCGAAGGCACGTTCCATCATGAATTGCGTCGGATTCCCTGCCATGGGATGTCCCAAGCAACCGATCATTTCCTGGAGTGATGGATCCGACAAGGAAAGCCTGCCTGTGGCAAAGTTGATGGAACGCCGACAGACCGTAGTTTTGCCTGTCAATTCGCTCACATCGTACAAGTTTTCACACGATGGACAAACGCGAACCGGTGCTTCATCGGTCGATCGGTGCGGATCAGGCTTGCGAGATTCGTGGCACAGGTCGCAGCGCGCTGGACTTTCGTGCTTTGATGCGAAGGTAAGGTGCCACGTACTGACAACGGTGCCCAAACGTCCCTGAAGGAGCGTTCTTGTCTGCATGGAAAGGTTCGACGAATCCTTCGATCACGAAACCAGCGTGACAAATCCCACCCAGGATCGCCTCTAGCGTGTGCTGAAACTCCAGTGTGCCCGCTTCGCGCAATCGACTTGACTGGAACCCAGGGGCCTGAACTGGCTCCTGAACGTAATACGACCGCTGCAGCCGATAATTCCCTTCCGCCGCCGGTTGCAGCGAAGCTTGCAGGTTTTGGGGCGATTTGTGTTGGCTCACATACAGTGCTCCCGGCCGTGTCACGCGAGCAATCTCGGCGAACATCGGCGCGAGCACGGCGAGATAACAGGAGCTGACCGGTTGAATGACGAGGTCAAAACTCGCCTCGGGAAGCATCGCAAGGCTATCCATGGAAGCCTGGATGGTCGTCAGCTCCAGCTGCTTGGCAGCGGCCACTTGCCGGTCGATCGCCAGTTGTTCGAAACTGATATCGACCACGGTGACGCAGGCACCCGCAGCGGCATAGAGCGGCCCCTGCCGCCCGCCTCCGGCAGCCAGGCACAGGACATCGAGGCCACGGACCGAGCCGCCGTACCAGCCCGCCGGATCAATCGTTTCCAAAGGGCGGGAAAACTCCCCATCCGAAGCAGGTTTCGAAAAACGGTGGCCAGCTCGTGCCAGTCGATTCCACGCTTTTTCATTGTGCTCGTGTACGTTCATCAACCAATTCCAGCCAGTTGCTTGTGACCCCATCGAAGTTTTGCTAGAACGCCTGCTCGGGTACTTGGTGTTGTTTGCGATTTGCTGAGGCGAACGACAAGAGGGAACTCCGGTGAAATCCCGGGACGGCCCCGCCGCTGTGACCGTACGCTGAAATCAACTCTATCTTTCCACGATTGAAGATGCCATTGTCCCATGACGCCATGCGTCGTGACACGGGGCGAGAAGGCCTGAGTTGATGAGTGCGGAAGTCAGAAGACCTGCCAGGTGCGTTTGAGGACAGCTGCTGCGAGGGACAGCTGCTGACCAACATGGATATTTTTTGCCGTTTCCCATGGTGCTTGCGCAGCCCTGCTCCGTCAGGTTCGTGCGCGTAAGTATTGCCGGTACGGTGCGACGCGCACATGGCCCCGCCACCATCACAACCGATCGCTCGTCAATGCGCTGCAGCTTCGCTGCCTCGCGACAACGGCTTCACGCTGGTCGAATTGCTTGTGGTCATTGCCATCCTTGGGATGTTGGTGGCCCTGCTGCTGCCAGCAATTCAAAACGCTCGCGGCGCTGCTCACCGAATGCAATGCGTCAACAACCTCCGTCAGATTGGCATCGGACTCCACTCGTATCACGCGGCGATGGGCGCATTTCCGGCCGGCGGCCTGGAATGGCGTGGCATGCATAACCCCACTGCGCGTCAACTGGCGTGGTCAGCATTCCTGCTGCCATTCGTCGAAGAGCAGCCATTGTTTGATCGACTGAACTTGGAAACTGCTTTTGACAGTCCAGAAAATACCGAACCGGCGGCCACCATTCTTCCGATTTATCTTTGTCCTGTCAGCGAACGGGGCGCTCAACTGGTCCATGGCCGCGGTCCGTGTGACTTTGGCGGTATCTTTGGCGAACGCATCTCTTCACGAAACGACCCGCCGAAAGGGACGATGCTTTACGACCGTACCGTCAGTATCAAGCAGATCACCGATGGGACGTCGCACACACTCATTGTCTCGGAAGATTCCAAATTCGCCGATGGACAATGGATCAACGGTCGAAACATCTTCGACCAAGCCTATGCAATCAATCAGGCACCCGATCTCGAGAATGATATTCGCAGTCGGCATCCCGGTGGAGCCAACGGCGTCTACGCAGATGGTTCCGTTCACTTCCTTGACGAATCAACCGATCTATCCGTAGTGGCCGCTTTTTGCACGCGTGCCGGCGGCGAGTTGAATTCCCCCTAGGAGCTTCCCTTGATCATGCGTCCTCTAGCTGTATCGTGCTTTTGTTTTCTGCTGATTTTCCTGCTGACGGAGCGAGGAACTGCCCAATGGACTGTTGATTTTGAAGACCTGAACCTTGCATCGGAATCGGCCGTCGTCGGCGATGCCTCCCAGGCTCCGTTTGAAAGTCGGCTCACATCGTTCAATCGAACCTATCTCGATACTTACGACTGCTGCCCTGGCGCCTGGGCCTACAGCAACCAGACCGACCTCTTAACGGCCGGCTTCCTGAATCCTTACTCGGCATATGCGATGCCCGGAGGCGGGGTGAATGGGTCGGCAAATTTTGGCGTCGCCAACAACACCTTTCTTGGCGATGCGGTGATTACCTTGCCGGCATCCACCATGGTGAACGGCTTCTACGTGACGAATACAACTTACGCCTACCTGGCGGTCGCCAACGGGAATGACGGACAAGAGCCGGGCCAGCCGCCGATCTTTGTCAAAGGGCCCTTCGAGGCCGATGACTGGTTCCTGCTGCAGGTCGTCGGCCGCGATGAATCGGGAACGGAAACCGGGCGGGTACCCTTCTACCTGGCCGATTTCCGGAGCGGCGCGACGACGGTGATTGACAATTGGACTTGGGTTGACTTGAGCGATCTTGGCACCAACGTCAATTCGCTCGCGTTCGAAATGTCTTCGACCGACACAGGCATGTTCGGAATGAACACACCCGCCTACTTTGCGATCGACGATTTAACGCTGACGACTTTGATCGGCGACTTCAATACCGACTTCGCCTACAGCTGCGACGACGTCGACGCCCTGGTTGTCGAAATCGCATCAGGGGCCAACGATCCTGATTTTGACATCACTGGCGACGGGTTCGTCAACGATTCAGACTTGAATCAGTGGCTGGCGACCGCGGGAGCAGCCAACTTGCCTTCGGGCAATAGTTTCCTGCCGGGAGATGCGAACCTGGACGGAGCAGTTGATGGGATCGACTTTCTGCTGTGGAATGAGAATAAGTTCGAAGCGGCCGCCGCCTGGTGCCGTGGCGACTTTGACGGCAGCGGCGTGGTGGACGGCAGCGACTTCCTGTTATGGAATGACAACAAGTTTCAGTCCGCCAGTGCAACGACCGTTCCCGAACCGGCCACGAAGCTCATCGAATGCCTGCTGATTCTGCTGATCGCCTCTCTGGATCGCCGATCCTCATAATCGGCACAATCGAGATTTTTTCTCGCCATTTGCGGCAGAAAATCAACGCTGTGGTTTGCTGTCCTGCAAATCCTCAACGTAGGGTTTCGCAACGAGGTCGAATCTCGACACCCAATCGTTGATGCAAAGCGGTAGAGCCCTCCAATGAAGAATTCAAACTACGTTTCCGTCATCGCCGTGCTGTTGTGCTTTGGAATGACCGGGCCACTTTGGTTGGATCGCCTTGGTCTGACTGAGAATACAAGTCTTGCCGAACCATTCGGCGAAGTCTCAGCGGACGAATTGGGCGAATTGACAAAACGACCAGCTCCGGCAATGACTCCCGAACCCGCGGGACCTGACAACTCGAGCACTGCCGATACCCGTTTTGGTGACGATACACGACTTGCCTGTGGCCTGGGGATCATCAGCCGCCTGCGAAATCGGGGTGACCGCTGCGTGGCGGTTCCGCAGTACGCGCAACCCTACACCTCGCCTCAACCGGTTTACACATCTCCGCAGCAGTTCGCACCGCAGCCTTGCGTTCCCCAGCAGTATGTACCGACTGCGCCACCTTGCATTCCCCAGCAATGTGTACCGATTGTTTCCCAACCGATGGTGACGCAACCGTATGTTCAGCAGCCGCCACAGCAGCCACGGCCGCCGCAGCCGGCAGCTCCACTGAGCGGTGGCCCCTGCAATTGCCAGAGCTGCTGCAAGGAATTTACGCTGACACGCTGGCGCGTCGTGCCCGAGGAGCAGGAAGTCGAAGAAGATTACATCGACACCGAGTTGTCGACCTCGCGATTCTGCGATTCAAGTTGCGAATCGGGCGACTGCGTCGAGACGATTGGCATTCAGAATACGAAGCGGCACGTCGTGAAGCAGCAAAAACGTCGTTACACCGTGACCAAGCTGGTCCGCGAAACGGTAGTGGAAAAACGATGTGTTGAATGCGGCTGCATTCGCGATACTCAGTTAACGGCCCCCGCGCCGAGTTACAACCTGCAAAAACCAGTTCTGGAAGAAACTACCGACACTCCTGATCTCAAGAATGCCACTTTCGAACTGTTCGAGACTCCGGCTCCACTGAACCTCAGACAATCAAAACGCCTGGAATGGCAATCGCCGCAACAGACGAAATAGCATCCGTTGATCACTTGGGGTGATTTACGAAAAACGCCGCACGAGCGAATGCTTGTGCGGCGTTTTCATTTCTTCGTTGGATTAGAGACGCTAGTCGAGGAAGCCGACCAGTTCCTGGCTGCGACTTGGCTGCTGCAATTTGCGAACCGCCTTGGCTTCGATCTGGCGAATGCGTTCGCGGGTCACTTTGAAAATGTGTCCCACTTCTTCCAGCGTGTAGCTGTAGCCGTCACCGAGACCGTAACGCAGTTTGATGATCTCACGTTCACGGTAACTAAGCGTCTTGAGCACATTGTTGATGCGCGAACGCAACATTTCCTGCGAAGCGCCGCTCGACGGATTCTCAGCACCCGAATCGGGCAGCAGATCGCCAAACTGGCTGTCTTCGCTGTTTCCGACGGGTCGATCGAGACTGATCGGGTAGCGGCTCATCGCCAGTACTCGACGCGCTTCGTCGACCGTTGTCTGAGCACGCTTGGCCGTTTCTTCCATCGTCGGCTCACGACCCAACTCCTGCAGCAACTGGCGTGCGACATTGCGGACACGCGACATCGTCTCGACCATGTGCACAGGGATCCGGATCGTGCGGCTCTGGTCGGCCACAGCGCGGGTGATCGCCTGGCGAATCCACCAGGTCGCGTACGTGCAAAACTTGAATCCGCGACGGTATTCGAACTTGTCCACTGCCCGCATCAGACCGGCGTTCCCTTCCTGAATCAGGTCGAGAAAGCTGAGCCCGCGATTGCGGTACTTTTTGGCGATCGAAACGACCAAACGCAGATTGCCTTCGGAAAGTTCCCGCTTGGCCTGCTGGTACTCGGAGTAGACCTTCTTGAGGTGTTTGACGCCGTTCTTCAAGCTCTTCGGCGTTTCCTGCGTGGCCAACAGAATGGTGCGATATTCCTTCAGCAGGTGCTCGCGATCCGCGGCGGGTTTCTTGGCTCGCTTGTGCGAATCGATCTGCGACTTGAGTTTACTGACGCGAGCGCTGAAATCCTCCAGAACTGGAATCATCGTCTCCAGGCGCTGGGTTCGCAGGCCCAATTCTTCGATCAGCTTCACTGCCTTGCGTCGCCGGCGGCCAAGGCGTTTCCATGCCTGGGTGCGTTCGGACTTCTTCACTTTCTTGTTCAATGCCGCAATATAATCCCGGCGATTATCTCGCAGCAATTGATCAATTGTCGCCAGGTTGTGAGGCAAACGACCGAGGATCTGCTCTTTCTCGAGTCGGTCGGTCACCGAAACCTGGACAGTTCGATCAAATGGCAGCTCACCACGGTGAACTCGCTTCAGAATATTGAATGCATTTTGAATGACGTAATCGCATTCGAGCAACCGGTGACGGAAAATCTGTCGAGTATCCTCGATCGTTTTCGCCAGGCGAATCTCTTCTTTTCGCGTGAGCAGTGGAATTTCGCCCATCTGCGTCAGGTACATACGCACCGGATCATCAGACCACGATTCGGTGTCGGGAACGGCAGCCTCTTCCGCCTTCTTTGATTCGACGGCCTCGTTGGCCAGTTCCGCGGTTACGTTGGCTTCGTCGGTCGCTTCGAATTTGGCGCGGGCACGGGCACCCTCGGCGTCGTCAGCGAATTCCTCAAGTAAGGTCGTATTGTACAAGTCGAAACTCCTACGGACTTCTTAGACATGTTGTCTGGGATTCCGCCGGGGTTTTCGTGTGAAGGGTTCGGTGTCGCGGGGCCCGTTATGTCACCCGCTGTAAGCCACTCGAAACGCTCCAGTCGCACCCCCGTGCGTTGACCAGATGTTAGTTATAGACGGCAAACTCTACATCAAATTTTCATAATTCTGTTCAAGTAATGGAATTCTACCACCGAGGCCGTTTCAGGCAGGCGGAAAACATCAGTTGGCAAAAGATAGCGCTCGTGGCAGTTGGAACAGCAAACAATCACCGTTGAACTTTACCGGAACGGTACTGCCTCTCATGCTATGAATGGAATCAATCACTTCGACACTTTCTCTCGACGTGATGCGCCTGTAACCGCGCCCACCCCTCGTCGCTAAACACTCCAGTGTCGGAAGGACATCCGACTCGAGTCGACCGCCCCTTCCGGATTCCTTAAAGCTGCGCTGCGACAAGCTCGTTCCATCGAACCGAGAATTGATCGTCAACCTGGAATAAATCTGGATCAACTTTGAACGCCGCTGAGGACAGTTCCCTCGGCCAACTTCTTGTCGACTCGGAAACAGTTGCTCGAACGCCACATATTGTCGGGCCGTCGCGAGCCCCTTAATTTTAATCCCATGGCGACGGCGGTCTAGTGCCAGCCCAAGCAAAGAGTTGCTCCCATGGCCGCGCGAAGTAGCATTAACCGTGCGACGCAATCACCGATCACCCGCTGCAATCAACCGAAGCATCGGCGACCTGCAGGTAAGGTAACTGTTTCGTCTCCGGCAACGTGCTCCGGCTCCTTTTCGCTCAATTCGGCCGTAAAAGTCACCAAGCGGCGTTCGGAGTGCGGTCATTCGGCAGGAGACACCACCCGCATAGGTTGGATCGGCCGCGTCGACGACAATCCGCATGAACCAGTTTGGCCATTATCCAACCCATAACTGACAATAATTGCTTGAACATGAGCAGCTACTTGCTTCCCTGCCATTGTGGCGAGTCCATCTCGATTCGGACGACTCAGGCCGGCGAAAAAATAAAATGCGATGCTTGCGGTACGGAAACGACCGCGCCAACGATGCGTGAGATTCGTTCGCTAAAGTCGGTAGACGACACCGACGCGTCACTTGGGAATCGAAAAAAAACCTGGAGCGTGGCCCAGGGACTCCTGTTCAGCGCTGGCATGGCAGTGGCTGTTCTTGCGCTGGCAACGATGGCTTACTTTGGTTGGTATCGGCACATGGCCAAGCGCGGCATTCAACGACCCGAGTTCGAAGACATCAGCTTTCAGCGGGACATCACCACGATCAATTTGAACGAGTCGTGGGACGTTTGGACAAAGCAGTTTCGTAACCAGGCCCTGGGGATGCGTCGAACTCCGGCATTCATCCTGTATCGCAAGCTGGCGGAACGGATGCAGCGTTACATGATGGCAGCCGCAGGCGTCACACTACTGGGCCTGTTCATGGCTGCATCGTCGGTCCTGTTCGGTCGGTCGGGGCCCCCCGGCCGTCGGCCATGATGGCTGCGCGTCCTTCGATCCTGTCAGAGCAGCACCGTCTTGGCAGCTCGTCCAGGTACTTCCCGCGCCAACCTCGGCACCGCATAGCCTGGCAACCGATCACGCAGTTCCATGATCAGTCTTCTGCCGATCGCTTCTTCGACCTCAAAATGAGCCGCCCCTTCAACGCGATCGAGCAGGTGTAAATAGTACGGCAGTACGCGCTGGTTCACGAGGATTCGGCTCAACTGCTCCAGCGCATCCGCCGAATCATTGACTCCGCGCAGCAGCACCGATTGGTTCAATACCGAAATACCCGCATCGGTCAGACGTTGGAACGCGGTGGCCACCGAGGCGTCGATTTCCTGGGCATGATTCGCATGGACGACGACCAACTGCGTTAACCGAGTCGAACGCATCCGTGCGACCAGCTGGTCAGTGACCCGCTGCGGGATCATGATGGGGAATCGCGTATGCCAACGGACTCGCTGTACGTGCTCGATTTGCGACAGTTGATCGAGCAGCCAGGCCAGCAGATCGTCGTGGAGTGATAGCGGGTCGCCACCGCTCAATAACACCTCGTCAACATCACTCATGCCCCGCAGCTGCTCGATACGGGGCTCCCATTGTGCGCGGCCCTGCGGAATTTCGTCGTATGGAAAATGTCTGCGAAAGCAATAACGGCAGTGGACCGGACAAATGCCACTGACGACAAACAGCACGCGACCACGGTACTTGTGCAACAAACCTCCCACCGGTGACGCGTCGGCCTCCGCGAGTGGATCGGAGGTATAACCAGGCTGCGGGAGCACTTCCTCACCACGCGGCAGGACTTGTAACAGCAACGGATCGGCCGGATCGCCCGGTCTGATACGGGCCAAGTATTCCAAAGGGACAAATACTTCAAATTGCTCGCTCGCCAGCTGCGCATCTGACTGCGAATCGTGCGGTAACTGAAGCCTTTGCCGCAATTCGGCCCGGTCGCGAATGGCGGATCGCATTGCCGTTCGCCAATCCACCTCGACACTCAGCTTGCTGGCCAGAGATTCCGCACCACGCTGCGGACTGGAATCACCTTTCGTGGATAGCGAGTCGACCGATAGAATGTTCATCTTTGCTCCGGCACCTGAAACTCAAGAATACCTTCACTATACGGAAGAAACTGTGGCGAGCTACAACACCAACGAATTCCGCAAGGGCCTGAAAGTTCAAATTGACGGCGAACCCTATCTGATGTTCGAGTGCACTTTTGTGAAACCTGGCAAGGGTAACGCGTTCTACAAATGCAAAATGCGCAACTTGCTGAGGAACACGGTCCTCGATCGAACCTACAAGGGTGGTGACTCACTCGAAGTCGCCGATGTCGAGGAAGTTGCCGTCCAGTACCTCTACCGGCAAGGTGACACGTTCGTCTTCATGGATGACAAGACATACGAGCAGTATGAACTGACCGCCGACCAAGTGGACGACAACTGGAAGTACCTCAAAGAAGGCATGGTTTGCTCGACCGTGCTGTATAACGGTTCGCCGATCACAATGACCCCTCCAAATCATGTCGAACTGACGGTCGAATACTGCGAGCCCGGCGCCAAAGGAAACACCGCAACCAACGTCACGAAGACGGTGAAAGTCGAAACGGGCGCGGAGTTTCAAGCTCCGGCATTTATCGAAATGGGCAATGTGCTGAAAATCGACACGCGCACCGGCAGCTATGTGGAACGCGTCAATAAGTAGCTGCTTACAAAGTGGACCAGGCTCATGTGGGAGATGGTTGTTGAATGAGGCAAATTCAATTCGGGCTGAATCCTCGCCAAACGAAGATGCGTTGCCGAGTGCATCGTTGGAGTTGCTGAAGGCACGCCACCTTTTATTAAAGAAGATTCGTCGTTTTTTTGACGATCGCGATTTCCTGGAAGTTACAACTCCACTGTTGTCGGCCGATTGCGTGGTCGACGAACATCTCGACCCATTCCAGGTGGTTTGCTACAGCGACCCGACAACTTGGGAAGTGGGGCCTGTACGCTATTTGCAAACCTCGCCGGAATTCCACATGAAGCGCCTGCTGTGCGGCGGGGCCACGTCGATTTACCAGGTGACGCACGCTTTTCGCGCCGCCGAAGTAGGCCCGTTACACAACCCGGAATTTTCGATGGCCGAATGGTACCGAGTCGGCGATGACATGCAGCAGGGAATTGACTTACTTTGCGATTTGATTCAAACCGTTGCCAAGGGGGAATGGAATGGGCATCCGATCGAAGGTTGCCAAGTCGTAGAGCGTCAAAGCTACGCGGCCGCTTTCGGTGCCGCGGTTGGCTTTGATCCGCAGCTCGCTCCGCTGGACGAATTACGGAGAGCAGCCGGAGAACACGCGCGAAGCGACAACGTCGGCAATCTGACACGTGACGATTGCGTACAGCTGCTGTGGTCGATGATGGTGACCCCTCGACTGGCCTCGGCCCACCCGATCGTGATTTTTGACTTTCCCGCCAGCCAGGCGGCATTAGCTCAGGTACGAGATGCGAGTCCACCCGTCGCCGCCCGATTCGAACTTTACTGGCAAGGAGTTGAATTGGCGAATGGCTACCACGAGTTGCGGTGTGCGGAGGAATTTCGGACACGAGTGACGGGTGTCCAGGAAAAACGGTCGAAGGCAGGTAAAATGCCCCTTCCGGGGGACAGCCGATTGCATAAAGCGATGCAAAAAGGGCTTCCCGACTGCTCAGGCACGGCACTAGGTGTCGATAGACTCCTGATGCTGCTTTGCCGCGAGAAAACCCTTACAAACGTGCTGACTTTCGGATTTTCACGCGCATAGCTCGAAGGCTCGACTCCGTTCTGTTAAGATGTTAAAAAGGTGGTTTGGCGAAACGGCTATCGCCGCACCGGGGTGCGTTGCCCAGCTAACAGTTTCTGGAATGGTTTTTCCGACATTCACGGGCCATATTCGAAAAGACTTATTCATTCACTTCGTTCATTTTTAAGAGGAGGGGACGTTTATGAGTATTTCAAGTCTCCGACGTCGCAACTCGGCTTTTACCCTCGTCGAGTTGCTCGTTGTTATCGCGATCATTGCCATTCTGGTTTCGCTGCTGTTGCCAGCTGTGAACTCCGCTCGCGAAGCGGCACGTCGAATTCAGTGCGTCAACATGCTGAAACAAACTGGTCTCGCGGTACTGAACTTCGAGTCAGCAAACCGCGCGCTTCCCGCTGCTGCCGTTGTACAACCCGAAAATGGCTGCGGACACACCTGGAATAATACAGCTGAAGCTTGCTTCTTCCTGCCGTTGCAGCAACAAGCTCGCACGCAGAATGTGCCGATTTATAGCGCCATGGTGTTGATCCTGCCCTACATGGAAGAACAGTCGCTGTACGACCAGATTACGTTCAAGACCGAATGCAATGGCCAATGCAACATGTTCAATCAGCAAGACCGAAACGGCGCAGGTTTCGACCAGAAGACTGGTCCCGCGTCGGCTGTGATCGGCACGATTGTATGTCCCAGCGATGGTGCAGCGGATGGAAGGATCATGGATTCGAACCGCGGTACGGGTGGCGTTGCCTTCGGTAAGGGAAACGTTGCCTTCTACATCAGCCCGGTCCACATGGAACATCAACGATACGTTCCTGCTGGCCTTGGTGGATTCAAGCCAGGCAGCACCAAGGGTGTTGGTGTGAGCAAGATCCGGGATGGTTTGTCCAAGTCAGCATTGGCTACGGAAGTTCGTACCTGGGATCGCGCCTTCGACAGCCGTGGCGTCTGGGCTCTGCCTTGGGCAGCTTCCAACCTGGTCGCTTTGGACCTTCATGACGTCACCATCGAAACCGAGGGTTGGAGTCACTCGATCAAAGGCATTCGCTACAACCCGGATCCTGCCGTACTGGCAGACCCCTACACGGGTAATGCAGCGCCTCCGCAGTTGCCAAACAATGACGGCAGCATCGGTGACACGATCCCGCAATGTCCGGAAGTCGATCTCGCCGCTTCGATCGGCATGCCTTGCGAGAAGTACAACAACTTCTGGTCGGCTGCCCCACGCAGCAACCACGACGGTGGCGTCAACATGGTCGCCATGGACGGCCACGTGGGCTGGATCAGCGACGATGTTGATCTTCGCAGCTACGCCTTAACGGTTTCGTCCACAGACGGCCAGTCGGGTAGCGACGCGATCCAATAACGCCGACTGCTGGCAAGTGCCAGCACATTGTTTGAGAAACCGCAACACCCCGCACATAAAACCGTGCGGGGTGTTTTTTTGTAGGTATCTGTCGCGTGGTAGGGTTGCGCGGTGTTTTGTCGTGCCGAATCCCCATTGATTTGGGGAAAATTTGCCGCTCATCGAAGCCAGCGACATTCTCGGCAATCGTATGCGAATCCTTCCATCGTTCAGGATTCGTTAGACTCGCGCCGCGAATACCCAGCAAACTGGAGAGCCGGGATCATGCGGAGGTTGGCATTTACATTGATCGAGTTGCTGATGGTCATCGCCATCGGTGTTGTCATGATCGCCCTGCTCTTGCCCGCCGTGAATTCTACACGCGAGGTCGCGCGGCGTACGTCGTGCATCCAGATGATGAAGCAAACCGCTGCCGCAGTATTCGGTTCTGAAGCAGCGAACCGCACGCTACCGGCGGCCGCTCTCATTCGACGCGAAAACAATTGCGCACACACATGGAGTAATACCGGTCGTGATTGTTTCCACCTCCCATTGCAGGGTGAAGCTCGGTTCAACAACTTACCCATTTTTCAGCGCCATCGTCTTGATCCTTCCCTACCTGGACGAGCAAGAAATCTACGACCAAATATCGTTCGACCCGGACTGTGACGGTCAATGCAACATGTTCAATCAACAAGAGCGCACGGACGTTGATTTTGACGAGAACACGGGACCTCAATCCCAATTTATCTCCGCAATCATGTGTCCCAGCGATAATGCCAGAGGGCGATTCATGGATTCGGTCAGGGGTTCGGGAAATGTGGCATTCGCGAAAGCCAACGTTGCTTTTTATGCCAGCCCAGTTCACATCGAGAATCAAGCGCACGTTCCTGCCGGTTTCGGCCAGGGAGTGCCAAAGGTATAAGGCTGAGCAGGGTGCGCGATGGTCTGGCAACTTCGGCGTTGGCATCTGAAGTACGAACGTGGGATCGTCTTTTTGACAGTCGAGACGTCTGGGCGTTGCCTTGGGCCGGTTCGAACTTACTCGCTTACGATATGCATGACGTGACTTTGGTCACGGATGGCTGGAACTATCCGACGATAGGCTTGCAATACACGCCAATCTCTGAAGATCCTAGCTGGACTCCGAATAGTACTGGTCCACTCTTCGATACGATTCCTCAATGTCCCGAAATTGAAATGGCTGCTTTTGATTGGCATGCCTTGCGAAAGGTACACGAGCTTCTGGACCGCGGCTCCTCGCAGTAACCAAGAGGATGTTGTCGATATGGTCTTTCTGGATGGCCACGTGAAGCGGATCAGTAATGATGTGGACCCGGTGACTTACGCTTTCATCGTGTCATCATCGGACTCGGGCAGGGTCCTCAACCCTCTTGGTGGCCCGGACCTTGACCCGGGACGGCACTAGAATCGACGCGAACCAAGCGACTGTCTGCGTCGGATGCCACCCTGGACTCCATGCATACGGTGTTCTGACCGACCACCTTGCCCTTCGCCTACAGCTTGCCAACTTGACCAACCGCCTCAAAATCGCGGCAGACCGGCCTTGGGGCATCTCGCAGACCCCTAGGTAGCGGTGTACACTGAAGGCCACTAATGGTCTTGTTCGCTGGCCGGCACCGTCTCTTGCCGGCTAACGCATCGAACGTGTCAGCTGGAACGAGTGCCACTCATTGGGTGCAAAAGTCGAAAAGGAAACTCATGAAGATTGCTGGTGGTGGGCTATTACTGGTCGGAATTCTTTGCCTCGCGACATCCATGTTCTGGACCAAGATTTCCGGCGGTGTCCCTACGGGTGGTGCCGAATTGCGAGAAGCAAAGTCGAAAGCGTTTCATGACCTTCATGGTGCTCAAGCGACCAAGGTCAGCGACGAAGAGCGTCAAGCGAAGATCGCCGCCATTTCTGCGGCGAACGAAGCTCGTGATAAAGCGATTAAGAGCCAAGCTCGTATGAAGCTGATCCTTCGTATCGGCGGCGTGGTGATGGCATTGGCCGGTGTTGGCGGGCTGTTGCTTTCAAGGCAGGAATGACGGAGTCGTTTGTCCGAACAGATGCGCGAACACGTGAAGAGCGCGGCTCGACCCAGCCGCGTTTTTTTGATGGTGGGTTTTGCAGCTCAGCGTCATGCACTTGGCACAGCCATGGCTGATCGGCTGATATTTTGGGCCTTTTCGGTCCAATCTGCCTGGAGGCCAATAACAGATTTTCCGGATCGACCTAGACCCGCTGCAATCAGCAGTTATCATGCCAATAGATTTATGCACCAAAACCATGGAGAACCCTTTTGTCGAAAAAAGAAGAAGCTCTTGAAGTCGAAGGCGTCGTGACGCAGGCACTCGCGAATACTCGTTTTCGCGTTCAGTTGGATGACGGGCCGCTTGTTATGGCTCACGTCGCTGGCAAGATGCGCAAGCACTTCATTCGCATCGTTCCCGGCGATCGCGTGCGGGTCGAACTGTCGCCCTACGACCTGACCAAGGGTCGAATTACTTACCGCGAGAGGTAAACCTCAAATCAGGGCTAAATCCCGCCCTGACCACCACGAGTAATTACAGGTTCGATGTGGTCAGTTCGCCCGTCGAAATCTAGAATGCCAGCTGACCATCGCAGCGCCACGGTGTCCCTGCTGCGGCCTCAGGCAGAGCCCGTGCGATCCGTTTGATCATGTTAGCCAGCCTCGCTCCGGCGTTAACCGGTTGCCGAGGCATGTTTTACCGAATCATTGAAGGAGCCCCCCATGCGCATGCTGGGAATGAGTTTGACTCTTCTCGTTTTATTTGTACTTTCGCCAGTTCCAGCGGCCGAAACCCGGCCCGTGCTGATTGTCACTGTTTCGTCGGTGGAGAGCCTGCTGTCGGATGTGAACTATCTGGCGACCGCCACCGGGAACGAGCAATACGGACAAATGGCCGGCGCGATCGCCCAAGGATATATCCAGGGACTGGACAATTCGCGACCGATCTCCATTGTCGTGCAAAGCGATGGTGCGGAAGTTAAACCGTTGGGAATGCTGCCCATCAAAGACCTCGATCAATTTCTTGCCGGACTGGCTCAACAGTTGGGCGAACCACAGGATGCCGGCAATGGTGTCCTGGAATTGGCCGGACCGGCCCCCATGTTTGTAAAAGAACAAGGCGGCTGGGCGTTCATTTCGCCGGATGCGTCCGACCTGAAAGAACTGCCGGCCGATCCAACTTCGCTGATGGCCGGGATGGAAAAGAAATACGATGTCGCGGTTCGCGGGTACATCCAAAACATCCCTCGCAATTATCGTGATATGGCACTGGAACAGATCAAGGAAGGCGTCAAGCGGAAATGGACGTCATGCCGGAAGACGGTGACGACGCCGAACTCCAAAGGAAATTGGTCGAGAACCAGGTGCGACAATGGGAGTCGATTTTCAATGAAGTCGACCAATTGCAAATCGGCTGGAACACCGATCAGGAAAACAAACGACTGGTTCTCGATTCCAAAGTCATGGCCATTGCCGGCACTCGAACCGCCAGGCAAATGGCCGGCATTCGTGATGCCAAAACAGACTACGCCGGATTTATCAGGACGAAGCTGCCGTCTGTTTCCGTTCATCTGGCCGGATGCAACAACAGGACATCGATCAGTTCCTTGCCATGATGCCAACGCTCAAAGCAAAAGCCATGAGCGAAATTGGCGATGCAGACGAATTGCCCAACGACGAAGCACGTGAAGTGGTCAAGAAATTGGCGGACAGCATGCTCGATATGGTTGAGGCAACG
>CAWGCE010000012.1:0-115618 GCA_963821085.1 uncultured Planctomycetales bacterium
GCGGGCGTGGTCATAATCATGGCCTCGACGGCACGGGAGAAGTCCATGTGGTCCCACACCTTCTCCGCTGTGGCTTCAGTGGGGAATCCGTCAACGAACTCCAAAGCCCCGAGGCGCGTCTCCGTTCGATCGGGGGTGACGACATTCGCTGGAATCTCGGTCGTGTATTTCATTTTGGGTTCCTGTGCCTGGACGGACGTTCCCAAACCAGTGATGGCGAGCGCCGTCAGAATCAGCGGGATTCGGCGTGCAGTGTTCATTACATTTCCTCTTTAGTTTGTTCATTGATTGGACAAAGGGTTGCGTCAGCGAACTGCTGCGGTGAATCCAGATCTTTGCTCCGCGAGCACGGATGCCGGGGGCAACTGTCAATCGTCTGGCAGGTGAATCGACAGGAATCGCAAACAACGCGGATCGCCTGAATCCGCTAATCCAACGACTAATCCCAGCGCATTGCCGATGGCGATTGCTGTTTTTCGTTTCATGCTCGTGCCTTTCGATGTGCTGCGAAGGTGTTTCGATCTTATGTCTTCGCGCGCTTGACTGGACTTCCTGAGAGTCAGCCAACCTTGTCGCCGTACAGCGTTGAGGTCCAAACTCGAAGGATTGCATCCTGAACCGATTCCCGGTTTCCCCGCGGGCGGCGTCCAAAGTGGTGAATTAGCAAATAGGCATCCATGCGGTTGAGGGCAATCGCTACTGGGCGAGCGTCAAACGGCTTGATCAAGCCTGCTTTCTGATGTTGTTCGATTCGATGAGTCACCGCGTCGTCGAAGTCTTTCAGAAAACCGGACCACGCGCTTTCCAACCGTTCATCCATGGGAGCGGCGTCGGAAACAGCCCGCAAAATCGGGCCCTGCTGATAGCAGACTCGCACCAGCCCGCCCATCGTTTCTTCGAGGAGCGGGATAGGATCACCCTCTCCTTCCAACCAAGGTGCGGCGATATCAAAAATGTCTGCTTCGATTGCGCGGAGAAGCGCCTCCATCAAGTCGTGCAGGTCTTCGAAGTACCGATAGAACGCCGACCGGCTGGTGCCGGACCCGGACATCAACTCACCGACCGTCAGGTCGCGGAAGGGGCGCGTCCACAGAAACTTCAGCGCAGCATCAAGGATCGCCTGCCGAGTTCGTTCAGACTTCCGCAGCTCAGGCGGATTCCTGGGATCGTTGCGGCGACGAATCTGAGACTGCCTAATGCGTGACATGGTGTCAGATGTTACTGGCGCGGTGTCGAAATTACGAGCCGCCAGCGCACGCTTGATTGGACCTAAAAAACAACGTTCGATTGATGCCGAAGGCTGTCGCAAGCCATTAGCAGGCCATAAGTTAGGACATCGTCGTCCCGAACACTCATCTCGGGAAATCAAAATCCCGAAAAACGTATTTTTGAGACGGTTTTTGGACAGCTAATTCTCGGCCTGGCCCCGCAGAAAGCGGCCTGCCTGAAACGACGCCCATGAGGTGGGGGACCGCGGGCGGGGTCGGCGAAGCCATATACGTACGCTTCGCAGGGCACGACTTTCGTGCGGCGGTGAAACAGCCTCATCGTTCAACACAACTCTTTGGCCAAAAAAACTTACGAGTCGGGGCCGAAGGCCTCCCATGCGGTGGACAGGTCGTGGACTCGTTGCAGCCCGAACCATAACGTTGCGTACCAGGGTGTGTCGATTTTCGGATCACATAACCGCCTAGCGAAGCAATCATGCGGACCATCTCATTCAAGGATGGTGGATTCGATGGTAGCTCTTTTTTGCGAACAGTCATGTAGACGGATTTCCATTCGCTCGGTTCGAAGATCAACTCGCAACTGAGGTCTGGGCACGCTCCTGTTCGGCTTCGCGCCGAGCTGCTCAATCAACTCGCCCAGGCGTTTGGTTAGCCTCTGATCACCAAGCGCTGCATCTCGAACTTCATCCTTTAGCGAAATCGACATCGGTGGACCTCCATGAAAGAAGCAAAGAGAGAAACTGCTTCTCACAACGGTCCCTCGAAAATGACAAGCTAGATATCATTCGTACGAAATCGAATTCCGTCTAGATCGATAGCGATGCTGTCGCGACGTGCTGGCCTGGCAATGAAAGCAGGACTTGTGTGGAACGATGAGGCGAACTCACCGCCGCGAGTTCGCGTTGAAGTCATCTTGCGTAGTCGACGCCTCCTCTGTCAGTTGGCGAGTCACCAAATTGAAGGAAGAGTGTCACAACCGAGCGCCACACTCGATATTCGCGCCCCACGGCATCCCGGGCGGAACGCCTCCACAAGCCCGATTTGCGCGGACTTAAGAGGTATCCTGATCCACGTACGTCAGTTCCCCAGTGCCGAACAAGAACGTGTGAAACATCACAGCCATGGGGACTCGGTGAGTTAGTTGATCCGTCCAACTTCCTCGATACGCGGCTACTTCTGCTTGGATCGCTGGCCCGTCAGGCATCCAGTCAGCACTGAACTCAGCCATTTGTGCCTCGTTCCAATACTGCATCGACAGGCCGGAAGCGATCGATAGGCCGGAGCTAACGGCCAGCATAAGCAGCGAAACCAAGATGAGGTTGCGGGGCCGCCAACGCTTGGCCCAGAACACAACAAAGGCGGACATCGAATAGACGACCAGAATGTCGCCGTACCAAATTCCATAGGCATGCATGAGCCCAAACAATAGCAGCCAAGCTGTACGTCGATAATGAAAGCCGGTACACGGCAGACCTTGTTGCTGGCGGCGTGTCTGCATCACGATAATGCCAGCGCCGAACAACATCGAAAACAACGCCATAAACTTCATGTCGCAAAGCAGATGGCTGAGATACCAAACGACGTAGTTGAATCCGTTAAGATCGCCATAGGCATGCGGGTTCGAGTCACTGGACCCGACCATCGAGTACGATTGAATGTTCATCAACAAGATCCCCAGCACGGCAAAGCCGCGCAGGACATCGATCGAGACAATTCGCTCGGCAACGCTAACGGGACTGACGACCGCTGAGCCTGACAGGTGATTCATCGTCTTAATCATACGCACATTGAACAAATGACCGCCATGGTTTCGGAAGACGTGCGTCTCTGCTCAGATCGCCAAGTTGCGTTCGGCCCGACACGCCGAACGCACCAAACACGGCCCCTAAAACGCGTCGGCTTCATCGACGAATGGCACGTAGATTTACCTAACTCCTTTGTCATTTCGCTTTTGATGACGTGTCTTGGTTTTCTGAGGAAGGCGAAGTGTTTGGGTCTGCGTTTCAATAATCGTGGTTCAAATCGGTCGGGTCGATCAGCGACGCGTTGACTGGCGATGCTGTCGAGCAGTTGTTGATAGAGCATCCTTCGATGTACTTGCCCTCGATGCTCTTGGTAGTCAATCAGCCGCTGAAACTCATCGAGGAATTGAAGTGAAGCTTTGAAGCTAATTGTTCGCGGCCCAATTTCATGTTTGCGTTGCGGCTTGAGCCATGATCGTACGGATGAGATTGTAAGCGAGAATGTGCGTCCAGATTTCTTTCCGAACTAGCTCCGGCGTCTTGCAACGTAAAATATCCATCTGCAAGGTTTGTTTCACCGAGCGTAGATCCAACTCGGCGTTCCATCGTTCTCGAAAGAGTGCTCCCAGCTCCTCCTTGGTGAATTTTTGGGCATCCAGCAGGGTCGTGACCACAACAATGGCCTTGCTGCGAAAGCCAGCTTGCTCGATGTGAATCCGACATTCACGAACCGTAAGGTATTCGGGTAACGCCTTCTGAGCATGCCAGCTAAGTGATCGAATCAGCGGCCGCTTCCAGCGGACAATGTGATCTTCTTTGCCCAATCGCTTTCCCTTTCGGAAGTCGGCTTTCCGCATCGCCTGCAGTTGCGAAACCGAATCGACTCCGCGTTGTTTGAGCGTTAGTAGCTCTCTCCAAGTGCAATACAAGCGATCGGTGAGCACAATATCGCCAGGTTGAAAGAAGTCCCACAAAGTCCGGAACAAGCTGATCTCGCCTTGGCCTTTGCCAGCGTAACGGCAAATTCCCAGATCCATTATCGCACCGCAGGAAAGTGAAAAGATGGCGGTAATGCGTGCCAACGGAAACCCTAATCCCGGTTGTTGCTTATCATGTTGCGGATAAGCGTGTTGATTCGCATCGGTATCGGGCATCGATACTGTGGTGCCATCGAACAGATAGTTCCGCCATGTACACGGCGCTACTACCTTGCGTCAAATTCCCCGCCGAATGACACCGATTCGTCTCAAGCCTAGCGAATTGCGTGTAGCCGAAATAAAAGGAGCACACGCCGTCGGCATCACCACGGCCTAGTACTACAGTCGCACTTTCATTGAATTGCCTGATTTGATAGTACTCGTTCTTAAGGAGGACGGGTAATGGCATGGAAGCCAACAGCGGGCGATATCAAGAAGTGGAAGCGAGAGCTGGATCGCGTGAGTGATCGGATTGGGGTGCGATTTGGTCGCCCCGAAATCCGCAGCCGGGCACGAGTCTATCTTGAAGTCCTTTTGTCCAATGTGCCACGAAAGAACGGCTGGCAGCTGGCCGAGCATGCAGGAGACGCGTCACCGAGAAACATCCAACACTTCATCGGCCGAGCAAAATGGGATGCGGATGAAGTGCGTGACGACTTGCAGCAGTATGTGGTGGAACAACTGGGCGAAAAGGATGGCGTGCTGGTCGTTGATGAGACCGGATTTTTGAAGAAGGGGACGAAGTCAGCGGGTGTTGGTCGTCAATATTCTGGAACTGCAGGCAGGATTGAGAACTCTCAGATCGGCGTGTTTCTGGGCTATCGATCCAGCCGGGGACACACTTTGATCGACCGCGAGTTGTACTTGCCCAAAGCATGGTGCGAAGACCAGCCACGCTGTAACGAAGCTAAGATTCCAGACAACAGGGAGTTCGCCACCAAACCGGCACTCGCTCGTGAGATGTTGAAGAGGGCGGTCAAAGCCAAGATACCGGCACGCTGGGTAACGGCCGACGAAGTGTACGGAAGCGACTCAACATTCCGCAACTTACTGCAAAAGCAGGGGTTTGGTTACGTGGTCACGATCTCCTGCCAACAGCGTTTGTTTCTCAACCACGCCTACGGTCGCGTCGATGAACACGTGAGTGCATTTCGCAATTCAGCATGGAAGAAACTCAGTTGCGGTGTGGGCACGAAAGGAAGATCGCGTTTACGAATGGGCATTCGTTCGTTTTGGTGTTCCCACCGACAATGGTATGCGTAAAGGCCTGCTTGTTCGCCGATCACTCAAGGACAAGACGGATCTTGCATACTACTTCACGCTCGCCCCACCCCGCACTCGATTACAACAGTTGGTCCGCGTGGCTGGCAGTCGCTGGGCGATCGAAGAATGTTTCGAGCACGCCAAGCAGGAAGCGGGGCTGGACGAATACGAAGTTCGGAGTTGGCATGCATGGCATCGTCACATCACGTTGTCGATGTTTGCCCACGCAATGCTGAGTGCGATTCGCCGCCAAGCAAACTCCAAGCGGTGGTAAAAAAAGGGGTGAGCTTTGATTCCCGCTAACCGTGCCCGAAGTCCGCAGGTTACTGGTTCGCATCGCCTAGCCACCATCAGCGACATCCAACACGCATTGCAATTCTCCCAATGGAGAAGAACCCATCAAGCAACAGCAATGAAATTCCACTTCAAGGCAAGAGGATCACCCACACTGTGAAACAAAGTGCGACTGTAGTACTAGAGCGGTTCCACGTTAGGTGTAGCGGTATCCGCAGTGCTTGAAGTAGTTTCTGCACTCTGCTTCGGTGAACTGGTCGAGGATGTTCCCGCAGAGTTTCCAGAGTTCGTCAACGGTTCGTTTGGCTCCGTCGCGAAGGAGTTTCTTGAGTTTGGAAAATGCCAGCTCGATCGGATTGAGATCGGGAGAATAGGGTGGCAGGTATCGTAGTTCTGCGCCTGCCGATTCAATGGCGTCTCGAACTCCGCTTATTTTGTGACTGGATAGGTTATCCATCACAACGATATCGTCTCGCCGCAGTTGCGGGACCAAGTGTTGCTTCACCCAGGCGAGAAACATTTGGCCATTGATCGGACCATCGATAGTCAGTGGTGCAATGAATCCTGTTACTCGTAAGGCGCCGAGGAAGGTGGTTGTTTGCCAGCGACCGTTGGGCGTTTTTTGGATCAATCGCGTACCCACTGCGGAGCGGCCATACGTACGAGTCATGTTCGTTTTGGCCCACGTTTCATCGATAAAAATGAACCGGCTCGGGCTCGGATCAATCTGTTGTTGCGTGGAACGCCATTGCGATCGCTTCTCGACAACGTCGGGGCGATCCTGCTCCTGCGCGATCAGCGTCTTTTTTTTCGAGTCACTCCAATCCCACGGCATGCTTTGCAAATCGTCGTCAGGCAAACATCTACACCGCGTTCTTTCTTCAACGCCGCTTGAAGTTCACGCAAATAAATATCTGGACAATCAGCGATCTTCGACTGCAACCAGTCCGCCCAGACAAGCCACGAAGGCTGCCGAGGCGCCGCACACTTTGCTTCTATCTGGCTCGTCTCGCGACGTTGTTGACCAACTCTATCTGGAATTCCAAACACTCGGGTTCGTGATCAATACTTCAATGGGGAATAGAACGCAGGCCGGTCGGGCGTCACGGTCTTCGTTGGTTCTTGATGGAATGACCGGAGTGATTCCAAGACCAATGATGTATTCGTCAATCCAGTCGGCACGATATCCTTTGTCACCGCCGAGCGACAATAGGCAGCGCTAACGGTTCTCCATCTCCATCGACAAGTGTTTCGTCAGCTTCGATCAACAACTCGTCGAGGTATTTCGGATTCGTGGCACTGCCCCGGTGAAAGGCTTGCCCTGATCGCTTGTGTTTGCGGTACTTCGGCGGAGAACCGCGAGGTTGCTGACCGCAAACGTGGCCAGCAGTCGACGTATCTCTCTGAGCTCGAGCAAGGAAGACTTCCTTGGCTACGCCGGGGTGGTCTGCTTTGGCTCCGCAGAGATAACAATCGGCCACCCACTTCGGCCTAGCGTCACGAAGTAGCCGACCAGCGATTTGCAACTACCCCCAATGGTCCACATCAGCGTGCCAGATGAGTTGTGATAAATCTGACCGCGAAAGTCTCGTATGGCCAGCGTCAACGACTCTTCCACCGTCCTCCACAATCCGTGCCGGAGCGTTTTCGCCGCTCAACCCACGATCTTCATAATCTCAGCGGCCCGCACTAAATCACGTTCCGCGTAAATCTGGGTCACATCGGCTGATGCATGACCGAGCACTGCCTGCGATCCTTCCAAGCCGAACTGCCGTCGCACATCCGTTGCTGCGGAGTGACGTAGCCGATTTGGTGCCCAACGATGATTACGTTTCCATTCTTTCAGAGCTTGCCCCTCCGTGCCTTCAGGTGCGGGAAAGGCCTTGTCACATGCTCGGTGGATAGCTTCGTTGTAGGTCCAGCGCTTGAACATGTCGCGTTTCCGCGGGCGGGTGAAGCACAACCGCTCCGGATCACGCAGCAAGTACGGTGCGAGCACCGCCTGTGCTTTGGGGCCGATGAGAATTACGCGATGCCGACCCTTGTGCTCCATCTTGTGGCTGGCGGGCGTGTACCGCCAGACCTCGTGCGTACGGTCAACGTCACACGGGCGGATGGTTCTAACCTCACCCGGGCGGCAGCCGGTCAACCGTTGAAAGCGGATCATGTCGGCCACCGTCTGACTGCAGTGCTCGATCGTGGCGTCAATGACGGCGTCGTCCACTGGCAGGACAGGGCCCGTTTCGCGAGCGTCGCACTTGCCAGCCTTCAGCCCATCAACCGCCATCAACGCCTGGTGAACGGTCACGGGTACCATCTCGTTGGCGACGCCCCACTTGAACATCCGCCGGATGCGATTCACGTTACTGTTGATGTATTTGCGCCAGTTGCCACGGTCGACCATCACCGTTCGTACTGTTTTCAATGCCAACGGACCGAATTCTGTCACGGGCTGGTTACCGTACAACTGCCGAGTGTGCCTTAACGCCGTCCGGATGCAACTCTGTTCGTCGGTAGGCTTGCCGTTCTTGACGTAGTAACCCTTAGCGTACCGCCAGTACGCGGCCGCAGAGTTCGGTGACGGTGATGCTGGCAGGCGTGTCCGATGGCAACCGACGGCCGTTTGCTTGCCATTCACCGACGAGCCGGTCGTATTCCGTTTGCTCACCTGAGTGCCAAACGGTCCAAGGTAGAAGATTTGGCCATCCAAAGAGACGATTGCTTGCCCAGATGCCTTATGTTTGCGGTACTTGGGCAGTAGTTTTGATGAGCCGTGGCATGGTGCGGACTCCCGTTTCATGCGCCAAAACAGTATGTACCCTTTTGGCTCGTCAAAAACGGGCCGCTCTGCCGACCGTCGGCAGGTGATCAGAAACTCTGATTCATCCGTAAATTAAGGTGTTTTCTTGAGTGCGGGCGAGAAGATTCGAACTTCCACGGGATATAAATCCCACTAGGCCCTCAACCTACGCGCGTCTGCCAGTTCCGCCACGCCCGCGATGTATGGCATTGTTCCCTATTGGGAATCTTCCAGTCTAGAGTCGACGTGCCCGCCGTCAAGGTACGACGGCACGCCCACCTGACTACGGCTCGCGACGGGCAATCAACAGGGCTGGGCGGTGCGGCCACACGTGCGGCTTGCTGTCGAGCAGCGATGTAGCCAGCTCGGCCAGCTGCCGTGGGCTGAGGTGGTGATGATGGAGGAATGATTCCGCCAGGTCTTTGGCACCCAAGTATTGCTCCGAATCACGCCTTGAAGCTCGAACCGGCGCACTCGCGACAGCTAACAGCACGTCACCGGCCTCCAAGGTGGCCATCGCCGGTTGATAGATCGCGTCCGTCGTCACTCCCACGGCAGGGCTGGGACAACCAACGACTTCCCAGCCATGAGGTCGAATCACAAACAAACGAATGTCGCCCGCGGTACTGAATTGAATTTCGTCAGCGTCAGGCGTAAGCGTGACGCCAACGGTTGTGCAGGCCTGGTCACCTGCCGACAGCACCGCAACGGCGTCGTTGATGCGATTCAATCGGGCTGCCGGGTCCAGCGTCGCACGAACCAACTGGGCAGCTCCGCCAAACATCGCGGAGGTCACAGCACCGGCGACTCCCCGTTGATGGGCGGCTCCCAAAGTCAGCGACAGGCGGCCATCCTCAAACTCGTAACTGGTCCAGCTGTCGCCGGACAACTTGCTGGTTCGATCACGCTCACCTGCCACCGCCACCGTCTGCCAACCATCGGCAGCCACCACTCCCATCCACTGTTGATTCTGCCAACTCGCCGGTGCGGCGGGATCGCTTTCACAATGCGGAGCCAACTCGGCTCGCTCGCGCAACAGGATCTCGCGTTCCAATTCACACGCCAGTCGCCCCGCGATAATCTCGATAAGGTTGACTTGTGCGTCCGAGAACGACTGCTCGTTCGTACCAAAGATCCACAACGTCCCCAAAGGCACCGTCGCCGTCGAAACCGGTACGCAAATCGCGCAGGCATATTCTTCCGGCGCATTCCACACATCAAAACGATCGGCTCGCTCCAGCACCACCGCGTGTCCAGTCAACGCTTCAAGATCAGCCTTGCTGCCGCGGAGTCGCCGGGCCGCAGCGACCAATCGATCGGCCGGCAATCCCCAGTGCGATCGCAGTTTTAAATGCGATGTGTCTTCGTCCAACAGGTACAATCCGGCCGCCTGACAAGACACCGCATCGGCAGCTCCTTGCAGCACGGCTTGCAGACGTTCCGCCATCTGGAACTGCTCATCCTCAGGCCGGGATACCAGCGGCACTGCAGCCGCCAACTCACCTTCACGCTCCCACAGCGCACGTTGCGTGCGTGTCAGTTCATCAAACAATCCACCAATCATGTCGGCCAGGCAATCGGCATCTTCGCGTGAGACACGATCGTCGGTCGCCGATTCAGCGACTGTAAAGGGCTGATTCTCATCGATATCAACGCTTTCGGGAGCCAGCTGCCAACCGGTCGCTTTGGTAAACGCTGTCGAAATGCCATCGACAAGATGCGGGACCTTGCAGGTGGGGCCAGTGACGAAGTCGTCGTCGCCTGAGAAAATCTTGATGTAGCTGGGGAGTTTCTTGTTCACGGTCGGTGTACTTGCAACGGAGGTATGTTGTGAAACCATCCGTGCGTTCCGAAACCCGGGAGCTGTTCCTAAACCGTTCCCATCGCCGCGCCAAATCCATTATCTAGTGGCACGTTAACCTTCAACATCGTCATCTGAATTCGGAAAATGGAACCTGATTGGAAGCGATGACCCAATCCTCAGAATCGGAATAATGAGGCAACAGGACAAGGTGGCGATTTGCTTGGCTGGCGGTGGATTTTTTTATGCGCAAGGCAGGCAATCAGGAGGTGATTCGGACTTTGGGCGTGGCGGAGATAGTCCACGACAGCGGGCAACCCGTCCATGATGCGAGCGCCGCTGCATCTTTACCCTCGCCTTCGCTGTAAGCACACGATCGCGAATTTACGTTTCCCATGTTCGAGCAATATCAAAAGGCGCGGTCTCGACTCAATGATGCTTGGCAACTAAATTTCCTTCCTGCATTCCTGCCTTCCTCATAAATCAATTCCCTGTTGCCTCTCAATTAGTGCCCGGCCGTTTCTTGTTGCGCAGTCGGTGTGGTATTGTGGTTGGGGAGCGTAACTGGTTTTGTATGAGGAAGGCAGCAACTGTCTGAATACCGTAGCAGGAGTGGCAACACTTCTGGTTGTTCAATCATGAAGGGAATTCCCCGAACTGTTGTCAGCCCGGCTACGAAACGACGACGCAAGAACTTATTATTCCTTCCTGCCTTCCTCATGAATTGCTTGCTGTTGCCTGGTGCCCCATGCCTGTTGCCTTCAGTATGCCTCCGCAAACTCAAGCCTTGGTCTTTGACTGCGACGGAACGCTGGCCGATACGATGCCGATTCACTTCGTCGCCTGGCGCGAAGCGATGAATCGACATGGGATCGAATTCACCGAAGATCGGTTCTACGAACTGGGTGGAGTCCCCACGGTGCAGATCATCGAGATGCTGAGCGAAGAGCAGGGGGTGTCGGTCGATGTCATGGCGGCGGCTGAAGAGAAGGAGCTCGGCTACCTGAAAGAAATAACCCACGTTCGTCCGGTCGAGCCAATCGTCGCCATCGCCAGGGAACATCACGGCAAGCTACCCATGGGCGTCGGTACGGGCTCGGCAAAACCGGTGATGCAGCAAACATTGACGCACTTGGGAATCATGGAACTGTTTGACTGCTTTGTCGGCTCGGAAGATACCGAGCGACACAAGCCTGAACCGGACGTATTCCTCCGCGTCGCCGAACTGCTGAAGGTTTCGCCCGATTTCTGCCTGGTCTACGAAGACACGGACATCGGTTTGGAAGCTGCACAGCGCGCGGGAATGAACGCATTTGACGTGCGCTCGGTTCATACGCCACAGCGAATTACCTGATGCTGATTTCAAGGTTGGCTGGGCGAATCAGTTTAGCTCGCCGAAAACCTGGCTTGCAGTTATTGATGGTTCATTTGCTTGCGGCCTGCGTGCCGGTATTTTGGGGCGCACACATCTCCAGACTCGTCCGAATACAAGCTCAACGCGCAAGCGGGTGGACACCATCCTCAGAACTGTTCACTTGTTGTGCACTGCCTGTTCGGTTGGCTTGGTTTCAGAATGAGCCGCGTGACGTCAAAGTGAGTACGGCGCCGATTTGGGACTTGCCGGCTGGGGTCTCTGTAGCTCGACACTTGGATACCAGTGCTTGCATGGTATGTCAGTTGCAAGGCATGGGGTGGATGGGGGATTCGATTGGTGGCTGAATCGCATTGGATCCCGTTTTATTGACTCACCCTTTCTGATGGAGTTTTCTGTGACGAGAAATTCATTGATTCGAACGATTCGAAATGTTGGTTTGGCTATTGTCGCGATGTTCGCGGTCAGTTGTCTGTCACCATCTGCAAGCGCCAAGGCTGTGGTTATGGCGGCGGGCACTACGGTGGTGGATATCGGGGCGTATACGGCGGGAACTACTTCCGCACGAGTTACTACGGAGGCGGGGTGTCGATCGGTGTGTATCGGAATTACGTACCACGACATACCTGGCACAACACCAGCCATTGGGATTATGCACCCGGGCGATACATCCCGCACGGCAATCATGTGGACTACATTCCGGGGCATCCGGTTTGGCATCGCAGTGGGCACGTGGATCACAATCACCGCTAACCCAGAGCCTTCAGCCGCTGCCCGCATGGCGGGTGGCGTGCTGGGGGCTTAGTTAGCCGTTGGCGATGAGTCTTGCATGCACAACGCCCGAATTCTTGCGAATCCGGCTACTCTCCTTGATTAGAGACTGCCATGCCGATTCGCCGCACACGCTATGCGTCCGTGCGGCTCGCCTAGAGTTCTTTCATCGCCGAAGTGATGTCCATGACCGCTTTCTTGCCGTCGCCGAAGAACATCAAGCAGTTGTCGGCGGCGAACAGCGGGTTGGGGATGCCGGCGAAGCCCGGGCTGAGGCTGCGTTTGATCACGACGACCGTGCGGGCCTTGTCGACGTCGATGATCGGCATGCCGGCAATCGGGCTGTTGGGGTCGGTCCGGGCCACGGGATTCACGACGTCGTTGGCGCCGATCACGATCGCCACATCGACCGTGTCCATCGTGGGGTTGATCTGATCCATCTCCTAGCAGCTGGTCGTAGGGCACGTCGGCTTCGGCCAGCAGCACATTCATATGTCCCGGCATGCGTCCGGCGACCGGATGAATCGCGTATTCGACCGTCGTGCCCTCGCGCTGCCAGCAGGTTGGCCAGGTCGCGCACGGCGTGCTGCGCCTGGGCCACCGCCATGCCGTAGCCGGGCACGAAGACGACTCGCTGGGCCGTATCCAGGATCATCGCCACATCGTCCGGCCGAGGTGCTGCGCACCGTCGCGTACAGTTCATCGGCATCGCGTATCGCAGCTGGCGCCACCGTCCATCACGCCGAACAGCACGTTCGTCAGCGAGCGATTCATCGCCTTGCACATGATCTGCGTCAGGATGATCCCCGACGCTCCGACCAGCGATCCGGCGATGATCAGCACGTTGTTGTTGATCACAAAGCCGGTCGCGGCAGCGGCCAAGCCGGAATAGGAGTTCAGCAAGGCGATGACGACCGGCATGTCGGCTCCGCCAATCGGAATCGACCAACATGACTCCCAGTACCGAACCGACCAGACACATCAAGAAGTAGACGCAGAAGTTGCCGCCGGTATCGACGCAGTAGTAACCCAGCACCAGCATCAGCAATGCCAGGCCGGCGTTGAACAGCTGGTGATTGGAAATGCTGATCGGCTTCTTCAAGCTGCGGAATCTCCTGCAACTTTCCGAACGCCACCAGGCTGCCCCAAAACGTAACGGCACCAATCATTCCCGAGGCCGCGATGGCCACCAGCGATTCGAACGGGCAACTGTCGTTCTTCAACAGCTCGGCACCCGCCACCAGCACGGAAGCCCCGCCGCCAAACCGTTGAAGAGCGCCACCAACTGCGGCATTTGCCGTCATCTCGATGCGTTTCGCCACGACGATACCGATGCCACCGCCGATCGCGATACCGATCATGATCAGCCAGTATCCGTAGATATGCTGGTCGAGCAGCGTGACCAGCAAAGCCAGCACCATCGCGGCGGCCCCCAGCCGGTTCCCGCGTACTGCGGTGCGCGGATGTGCCATGAACTTCAGGCCGAAAATGAACAGGCCGGCAGCAACCAGGTAGGCAAATTTAATCGTGTTGGGTGACAACATGGATGTTTCACTTTTTCTTGAACATGGCCAGCATGCGATCGGTAACCATAAAACCGCCGACAACATTGACCGTGGCCATGATGACCGCGAGCAAACCAAAGAACATCGCCCACTTGCTGTTGTTGCTGGCCGCCATCAGCACCGCGCCGACGATGGTAATGCCGCTGATCGCATTCGATCCCGACATCAAGGGCGTGTGCAAAGTCGGAGGAACTTTCGTGATCAATTCAAATCCCACGAAAATGGCCAGCACGAAAATCGTCATGCTGGCGATAAATGTCTGTTCTCGAGTGAAACCCGGTTCGCCTGTTTCCACTGGTAGTTCTGCATCGGAAGTGACCACAGCAGGTACCGCTTCAACTTCGGCAGCTTCCGCGGCCGGCAGAGTGGCGGTATCCGACTCGCCGGTGGTCGGCAGGTCCCGGCCGCAGCCGGACATCATCAGCAAGCCAACCAGCAGGCAGCTGGCGATGAGACAATTGGTGAAACGTGGCAAGTAGGTTGATTCGTTCATGATTGGTCTTGGTTGGACTGGGTATCCGAATTTTCCGACGCACGACTGTCGCCGCCGTCCGCCTGGCTATCGTCACTGCCGTCTTCTGCGTCATCGAAGGGGATCGTTTCTTCTTGCGACGAGGGCTCGGCCATGGGTTCCATACCCAGCATTTCTCGAATACGCGGGTGAGTGACATTGCCTTCGTGCGTCATCAAGGTGCCGGCGACGATTTCGTCGTCGAGATTGATATCCAGCTTGCCGTCTTTGGCCATGTTGGCCAGGAAGGTACAGACGTTCTTGGCGAACATCTGGCTGGCGTCTTTGGGAATTTGGCCCGGCAGGTTGGTGGGTCCGAGGATGGTAACACCGTATTCAACCACCCGCGCGTCGGGCTTGGCTCAGCTCGCAATTACCACCGCGTTCCGCCGCCAGGTCCACGATCACGGATCCGGGCTGCATCCCTGCACCGCGGCAGCCGTGATCAACGGGGACTCTGCCTGCCCGGGATGGCGGCAGTGGAAATCACTACATCGTTTTCGGCCGACAATCTTGGCCATGAGTTCGCGCTGCTTCGTGTAGAATTCTTCGTCCATCGCTTTGGCGTAGCCGCCCTTGTCTTCCGATCGGCCGGTATCCAACTGCAGCTCGACGAATTTACCGCCCAGGCTTTCAACCTGTTCGCGTACTGCTGGTCGCACGTCGTAGGCCTGGACGACGGCACCCAGTCGTTTTGCGGTAGCGATTGCTTGCAGTCCGGCGACACCGGCACCGATCACAAAGACACGGGCAGGCGTGATGGTACCGGCTGCGGTCATCATCAATGGAAACATCTTGGGCAATTCGAGTGCCGCGAGCAGGACGGCTGCGGTACCCGGCCACGGTCGCCATGGAAGACAGTACATCCATGCTCTGGGCACGCGTGATACGCGGAATCATTTCCAGTGCGAACAGGCTGGCTCCGCAGTTGGCAAAGTCGCGAATGCATTCCGCTTCACCCAGGGGATCACACATGGCGATGACACATTGTCCCTTGCGGAACGACTGGGTGGCGTTCTTGTCGGCGCCGACAGCTCGTACATGAACCACGATGTCCGCTTCGATGCAGGCGGCTCGGTCGGCCAGTTGGGCTCCCTTCGCCACGTAATGTTCGTCCAGGAACCCGGCGTCCGTACCGGCTCCGTGTTCCACCAGGACTTCGAAGCCGAGCTGGACCAGCTGCGGCACAACGGCCGGCACGATTGCCACGCGGTTTTCGCCCGGAAACGACTCTTTGGGGACACCTAGCTTCATATCGTTTGCAGCGCCTTCATGAGGATGAGGCAAAGTCGGGGGCCTCAATATTCCCGCGGAACGTCCGTGCCCAGATGGGGCTTCAGCGACCAAAACAGGTCCAACTCATCAGATTCTGGCACAATTGAGCCGGGAGGAATATCCCCGGAGGGCGTCGATGGATGACCTGCACCGATGACGCCCTTGTAAGCCTGCTTTTTGGCCGGTAAACTGCCGGATTCCGATATAGCAGTAGAAGCCGGCTGTGCAGTGATTCGCACGGTGGGTAACCCGACGCGGGTAGCCGCCTGCCGGGTGAAAAAGTTGACGGCCTGAATGAAAGTCTAAGTACCGTGGCAACGACCAAAACATACATGGCGAAAGCTGGGCAAGTCGAACAAAAGTGGCTGCACGTCGACGCGACCGATCAAATCGTCGGACGACTGGCGGGCGACATTGCTGTGCGACTGATGGGCAAACATCGCCCGACCTACACTCCACACGTTGACACTGGCGACTTCGTCGTCGTGACCAATGTCGAAAAGGTAGCTTTTTCCGGGAAGAAGCTGTTGCAGAAAAAGTACACCTGGTACACCGGTTACCCCGGGCTACGCAGTCAGACAGCCGAAGCGCGATTGGAACGCCACCCGGAACGCATTCTGCACGACGCCGTGCGACGAATGCTGCCGAAGAGCAAGCTCGGCACAAAGATGCTGACGAAGTTGAAGTTGTACGCAGGTCCAGAACACCCACATCAGGCTCAAAACCCGGTAACCGTTGAGCTGGGCAAGAAAAAGGTCAAGAACTAGTCACGCCAGTAGTGCAGCGGGCTGGATTCGTTAGAACAATTCCATTTGAGTAGAAAATTATGGTTGCAGGCAGTAAGAAAGACAAGATTAACGGTGACGCCTTGGGAACGGGACGTCGCAAGTCTTCGGTTGCTCGGGTTCGCGTGCGAGCCGGCAGCGGGAAAATTGTGATCAACAAGAAAGATCTGGCGGACTTCTTCCCCAATTTGAAGGATCAGATCAACGCCAAACAACCACTGGACGCCAGCGGACGATCTGCCGATGTCGACGTGATCGTGCGAGTTCACGGTGGCGGCACGACGGGGCAATCGGGCGCGATCCGCATGGGAATCGCTCGAGCTCTTGTCAGTTTCGACGAAGAAATCTTCGGCAGCATGCGTGATGGCGGCTTCCTGACGCGGGATGCTCGCATGAAAGAACGCAAGAAGCCAGGTCTACGTGGTGCTCGTCGCGGAACTCAGTTCTCGAAACGTTAAGCTTGCTTCAACCGAGATTCAACAACGGTCAGGCACAACGGTGCCTGGCCGTTTTTTGCTGCGCAGGCATTGTGGTGAGGTGGTTGGCCGAGCGTAACTGACTTTTTATGAGGAAGGCAGCAACAGAGTGAATACCCGAGCTAGCAGGAGTGGCAACACTTCTGGCTGTTCGATCATGAAGGGAATTTCCCGATCTGTTGCCAGCCCGGCTACGAAGCGATGTTCCTGCTTTCCTCATGAGTACTTTCCTGTCGCCCCATGCATGTCTGTTGCCTCCTGCCTCCTGCCCCTAGATTCTCTATGGTATGTTCGGCGACATGAACGAAGTCGCTCAGCCATCGGTCCCCGGCACAACTCAACCGGAACAACTCTCGGCCAAACACCTCCAAGTGCCACGCAAACGTCGTGTCATGCTGCCGATCGCGTTGTTTGTGATCACCTGCCTGTCGACCTTCTACGCCGGCGCTATCAACTGGATGCAGTTTCCGCCGCAACTACCCTTCTCTGGCATTTCAGGTTTCCAGTACTCGGTGTTGACGAATTGGGAACAGGGCCTGGTCTACATGGTTGCGGTCCTGGCGATTTTGTTTGCTCACGAGATGGGTCACTTCATCGCCACCCTGCTGTGTCGCATACCGGCCAGTTTGCCTTTCTTTATTCCGTTTCCTTTCTCGCCGATCGGGACGATGGGTGCAGTGATTGGCATGGCGGGTTACCGGGCGAATCGGCGGCAGATTTTTGATATCGGTATCGCCGGCCCGATCGCCGGACTGGTGGTTGCGATTCCCATCCTGTTTGTCGGCATTCAACAGTTCGACCCGACTGCTCCGAAATTCGGCCAACTGTCATTCGATTGCCCACTACTGGTCCGCATGCTGATGTCCTACGTGCACCCAAACGCGGGGCCAGTCGATCAGATCTGGGTCAGCCAGTTGAATCCGATGCTGATGGCAGCGTGGGTGGGCCTATTGATCACGGGGCTGAACATGTTGCCTTTGAGTCAGCTAGACGGGGGGCATGTGGTCTATTGCTTGTTCCTGGAAAAGGGACACTGGATCGCTCGAGGCTTCCTGATGTTCGCCATCGCTTACGTCGTGCTATTCAATGCCGTCATCTGGGTGTTGATGATTGTGCTGGTAACGCTGATGGGCGTTGATCATCCTCCGACCGCGAACGACCGAGTGCCACTCGGTTGGTTCCGTACGACGCTGGGTTACGCTTCGCTGGCCATTCCCATCCTGTGCTTCCCGGCACGCGGGTTGATTCAGGAATTTTGATTCGGGTCGCTTGTTGTTGCTGCTGCAACTGCTTGATGAGGAAGGCAGAAATTCAGGAAAGAATCGGTTTGTTACTTCCGCGAGCCAGCTCTACGCCGAGGATGCATCGCGGACGTATTTCGCCAGCAGGCCGGAGAGGATGAGCACTGCTCCCACCAACGTCCACCAGGCGGGCAACTGGTATCCGGGCGAATGGCGCCAGACAAGCCACACCCAGGCTGGCACCAGGATCGGTTCGAGCAGCGCGATGAACGACGCTTCGTGGCTGGTTACGCTGCGAGTTCCGATCGCGAACAGAACGTAGGGGACTCCCATCTGCAGGATCCCAAACGCCGCCAACCAGCCCAGCGTTGCCGGCGGGGGCAGGGACAGGGCGCCAAGCGTGATACCCGCTTCATGCGTGACGCCCCAAAGAACGCGCGGAGCCAGCACGACTGCCGCTCCCAGATGGCAAACTGCCACGAGCCAGAAACTCTCCAGGTCACGCAGCGAACGGATACTGAGGATCACTCCTGCAAAGCAAACGCCTGCCGCCAAGCCCCAAACAACACCGACCGATTCCACGCCCGTTTGACGTGCATACGACAACTCGAAAAACAGAATCGTGGCGACGCCCAGCGAGCCCAGCACCAGCATCCAGCGATCGCCCTTGGTGGTTGGTTCGCCCCACAAACCAACGCTCACCGCGAAGACCCAGAGTGGTGCGGTATATTGCAGCCAGATCGCATTGGCTTCGGTGGTGGTGGTCATTGCCAACAGGAAGGTCGTGTTCATCGCTGCAAACCAGGCGATGGCCGGCAACAATCGCCAGGTGAAAGTCGGTCTGCGGACAAACGGAAATAATGCAAGGCAGGCGAAGAGTGCTCGCCAAAACGCGAGTTGGAGACCTCGATTTTCGGGTGGCAACGTGTCGATCAACGGAGCCTTGGCGAAAAAGCCACTGGCACTCCACAACAGCGTGGCCAGCAAGATCAACAATCGGCCGCGTTGCGGTTCAGTCTTGACGTCATCAGTCATGAACACAGCGTAAACCGGGCACTCATGCCTGAATACTCGGCTTCCGATTGACACCGCACCTTCGTTCCATCAGAGTTATTCATCATAAACCAACAGCGCGGAAGAATTTTTATGGGAAGGCAGGCAGCAAGGAAGCGTGTCGTAGCCGAGCTGGCAACAACTCGGAAGCGGCCGGTGTTGTGTCGCTCTTGAGGCGAGCCGGACGTATTGCTACTCCTGCAACAACCTCTATGAAATTCCTGCAATCTTGCCTTCCTCATGGAAAATAATCGGTAAGGAAACCAGCATATGGAACAGCAACAGCGATACGACGCAATTGTTATTGGCGGTGGCCACAATGGGCTGGTAACGGCCGCCTACCTCGCCAAGTCGGGCAAGAAAGTCTGCGTGCTCGAGCGGCGCCATGTGCTGGGCGGTTGTGCCACAACGGAAGAACTGTGGCCCGGCTACAAGGTTTCGACCGCCGCGTATGTCATCAGCCTGTTCTTGCCGCAGATTATTCGTGAGCTGAAGCTGAAAGGTTACGGGCTCGAAATCCTACCCCGCAGCCCGTCCTCGTTTACTCCACTGCTCGACGGACGTTCGTTGACGTTGGGTCCGGACGCGGCGCTGTGCCAACGTGAAATATCCAAGTTCAGCCAGAAAGACGCGCGAGCCTACCCGCAATACAACGAACTCCTGGAAAAAGTGGCGGCCGTCCTCGAACCAACCTTGATGGAATCAGCTCCCGACCCGTTACCACTGCCCAGGTCATGGCGCAAGATCGGGCCCAAGAAACGTATTCGCGATGCGGCCAAAGCATTCAAGCTCTACCAGGCATTGTCGGGCCTGGAAGAATCAATTCCGGAAGCGATCGAGTTGTTGACGGGAGCAGCGAGGCCGATCCTCGAGCGATGGTTCGAATCGGAAGTGTTGAAAGCGACGTTGGCCACGGACGCCATCATTGGAGCGTTCGCATCCATCTCATCGCCTGGCACCGCGTATGTGCTGCTGCATCATGTAATGGGCGAGGCGGGTGGCGCCCGCGGAGTTTGGGGGTTTGTTCGCGGCGGCATGGGCGGGTTGGCCGACGCGCTCGAGAAAGCCTGCGGCGACCTGCGCGTCGACATTCATCGCGACGCCGAAGTGAAGCGGATCGATGTGGCCGGTGGCAAGGCGCGTGGCGTCACCCTGTCGGATGGCACCACGCTCGAGGCGCCAATTGTCGCCTCATCGGTCGATGCTCACCTGACGTTCGAGAAGTTCCTGGATGCGAGCGATCTGCCGGAAAACTTCCGCGCTGCAATCGGGCGCATCGATTACTCATCCGCATCAGCAAAAATCAACCTGGCGCTGTCCGAACCGCCCAATTTTACCTGCAATCCATCCACCGGGGTGGCGGCTCATCATCACGGCACGATGCACATTTCGCCGACGCTGGATTACCTGGAACGAGCCTACGATGACGCCAAGTACGGCCGGCCGAGCAAAGAACCGATCCTCGAATTAACCATGCCCACCAGCGTCGACAACACGATTGCACCCGATGGCAAACATATCATTTCGATCTTCGTACAGTACGCGCCCTATAAATTGGCCGAAGGAAGCTGGGACGACATTAAGGAAGGATTCGCCGATCGCTGCATGGAGGTGCTGGCCCGGTATGCTCCGAATGTGCCCGGCGCGATCGAGCACCGTCAAATCCTCAGCCCGCTCGACCTGGAACGGACGTACGGCATCACCGGAGGCAACATCATGCAGGGAGCGATGAACTTCAATCAGCTGTTTGCCTTTCGCCCCATTCCTGGCTGGGCCGATCATCGCTGCCCGGTGAAGGGGCTGTTCCTTTGCGGAGCCGCCAGTCACCCGGGCGGCGGCGTGATGGGCGCCTGCGGCAAGAACGCAGCAGAGGAGATCTTGAGCGAGTATTGAGCTCAAGCCGTCTCAGCGGCGATTTTATGATGAGGAAGGCAGGAATTCAGGAAGGAAGAAACTGCTTTTTGATTGATCACAACGGGTCAAATTAGTGCTCTTTTTTGCCAAGCGGTAGCATAGAGGCAACGAATGACTATTTTCGTCATTGCTGCAGATTGCAAAAAAGCTCCAAACGGAAAGCGACCGGTGGCAAGTCTTCCCGCCTTCCTCGTAAAACCCCTCCGGTGTAAGGGCACGGCCTCAAAGTCGAACAAGACATGACCAGCTTCAAAGCCTGCCATTGTTGCGGTCAAGTTCACCACGTTCCGGTGTTGCAAGCGAGACAGCGAGCGCGTTGTGTTCGCTGCAACACGACGATTGAACGATTCCGATCAGAACATGGCACCGCGTCAAAACGCACAGCAGCGGCGGCCGTCGGTGCTTTTATTCTCTATTGGCCGGCGATCCTGTTGCCAATCCTGCAGATGGAGCCGCTGGGACAGCGGAGCACCTCCAGTTTGTTGGCAGGCACGTTTGATCTGTTGCGGCATGGCAGCCTGTTTGTCGGCACCGTCGTGCTGTTGTTCTCCATCGTGCTTCCGCTGGCAAAGATTCTCATGCTGCTGGAACTTAGCTGGCTCAGCATGCTGCATCGCCGGCACAAGGCGATGACCTATCGCCTGATGGAACTGGCCGGCAAATGGAGCATGATGGATGTCTTGCTGCTGGCGTTTCTGGTAATGCTCGTCAAACTCGGTTCTTTGGTGAACTTTCATATCGGTCCCGCCGTGATTGCCTTCGTGTTGTGCGTGGCGATGAGCATGCTGGCCTCGTGGATGTTCGATCCGCACGCGATTTGGGAAGAAGACCTGTGAACGATTCCGCCAAACAACCCGAATTCCCCGAAGCGAAAATCAGCGACTCGGGTTCTTTTGTCAGCTGGCTGACGCAATCGACAGCACCACTGTGGGTTGTTACTGCCGCCTGTTTCTGTGTGGCCATTTTTCTGGCGGTGCGGTCGCTGTCGCCGCCGGGAGAAGAAATCATCGTCCATTTTCAGAATGGTTACGGCCTGAAGGCGGAGGACCTGGTGCGGTACCGGGGAATTGTCATCGGTGAAGTGGATGCGGTCGAGCTGGATGAGAGATTGAAGGGCGTCAACGTTTCGCTGCGCCTGACCGAGAACGCGGCAGCGCTGGCTCGCGAGGGGACTCAGTTCTGGATCGAGCGGCCAAAACTGAGCCTTGGCTCGGTACGTGGTTTGGAAACCCTTATCGGTGGGCGATACGTGGCAGCCTCGCCCGGTCCAGATGCAGCAGCGTCCCAGCGCGAGTTTGTGGGCATTGAAGAGCCACCACCGCTGGTCGATGTGGGCGAAGGTGGACTGGAATTACTGCTGATCGCCGAAAACCGGTTCGGGCTGGAACGCGGTGCACCGGTGACATACCGCGGTTTCCGGGTCGGCCAGGTGGTGGCCACGTCGCTGTCTCCCAATGCCATGTCGATTGAAGTCATTGCCATCATCGAGCAGCCCTATCGGCACCTGGTGCGCACCAACAGCCAGTTCTGGAACAACGGGGGCATGGATTTCAAAATCGGCCTGCGGGGCGTCGATGTCGACGTTGATACGCTCTCCTCACTGGCGGCAGGTGGGATCGGTTTTGCCACACCACAACCGGCCGGCGAGCCGGCGCCCAACGGCAAAATCTTCGAATTGGCACCGGAAGAAGTGGAAGGTTGGCAGGATTGGCAACCGCTGATGGATATCGGCGAGGCGCTCCGCAGCCGCATGGCAAGCCAGGACCCCGACAAGCCGGGCATCTTTCAGCGACTTCGCGCGAGGCTTACGAATCAGCCCCTGGAAGATCCGGCACCAACAGACAATCCCGACGACGCCGACACGGAACCGAAATCAGAGTTGGACAGTCCCGATTGAATCCGTGGTCCGCGCCGTCGCGAGTCTCAAGTCATTCCACCTCAACCTTCGGCAGCCGTTTCCGCTGCGGCTTCCGTTCGCTCTGCGATGATCGCCTGGATTTTCTCGGGCACTGCAAACGCCCCTTCAGGCAACTCTTCATTGATCTTGATCTCGTCGAAAGCGATGACTTGCTTTTGCTTCATCATGGGCAACTCGACCTGCACTTCGTTACGGAATGCCATCTTCATCCCGCCAACTTCCCGGTAATCGGAAACGGTCGTTTCGACGTCAATCGCACCCATCGGAGTTGTTTGTTTGGTGATCGTCTTCACCATCAACTTGGAATCGGCGTCAAAGAAGCGGTACTCGGCCTCGTCGCTGTCGTTGCCGATGAACTTCACCTTGTAGACCGTCTGGCCATCGAGTTCTTCCTTCGCCACGCACTCGATCGTCTTGTAGTTGGCGGCCGGATCGACTTCGCGAGTCATGTCGGCTCGCTTCATCGTCTTGGCCTTCATTTCACCTTCCAGCAATCGAGCTCCCTGCGGGCCCACATCCCAGGCGATTTCACCGTTGGTGCCCTGATTCATCGTCCCTGCACCCATCTTGGAAAGATCGACGACCATCTGGAACTTGTTCGGCTTGGCCTGTTGCACCGTGATCGGCGCTTCGATGTCGCCGGCGCCGGGTACCGACATTTTCAATTTGCCAATCATCTGCTGAGTCGTGATCGCGGCTCGTTGCTCGCGCCCGCCCGTGGCAGCGATGAACTCGTCCAACAGTTTCCTTCCATCCGGCAGATCGGCCTGCGCGGCGGGCGCTTCTGCGGTAGCGCTCTCTTGAGCGTCAAGAATGGAAAACGGGAAAAAGGACAGCAAGACACAACCGACGGCAACACGAATCGACATAGATGGCTCCTCACAGAATCGCACCACACGTCGGCGGCGCACCACGTTATTTGACACGTTTTTGCCGGACGCCGAAAGTCATATTCGACGCCGGCTGCCATTTCAGCTGACGTCGAACACCTGGTCCATCCGCCGCGAGACTTCGGCCAGCCGTTCCCGCCCGCCGCCGCCGACTTCGGCTGCCGCCCAACCCGAAAACTGGATTTCGGCCAACGCTTGGCACACATCCGGCCAGACGACGTCACCATCGCCGATCTTGCAGAAACCGTTTTCCTTGCCCCAGTCTTTCACATCCAGCTTGACGATGCGGCGTCCCAACGTGCGAATCCATTCGGCCGGCGGGCCGTACTTCTGATGATTGCCAATGTCAAATTGAACTCCAACCCACGGACTGTCCAGTTCGTCAACAAACCGAGCCAAAGCGTCGGCGGTCTGCTGGTCGCCGCCCTGCGGATCGTAGAACATTTCGTTCCACACGTTTTCGATCACGATATAGACGCCCAACTGGGCGGCCAGCGGTAATGCCTGACGAATGATAGCCTGCGAACGCGGATAGATCTCGGCGGGCGCACCGTCTTTGCCGTGGCCAGGGACAAGCAGCACCGAGTGTCCGCCCACGTAATGCGTTTCCCGAATCGCCGTCATCAGATCGGCGAGCCCCTTTTCGCGGGCGGCCGGGTCCGGATCGGTGAGCCGAATTTGCCAGTGCGTGGAATCGACGCTGCCATCAACCGGTAGGCCGGTTGCCGCCGAGGCCGCCTTCGCCTGTTCTTTGTCGACACCGCCGGGACTGTCGACCTCAACGCCATCAAAGCCCAGCTCCTGGACCAACCGAAACTTATCTTCGACCGATCCTTCCGATTGAATCATGCCCCACTTGAGCGATTTGAGAATCGTTGGCCCTTTCCCGTCGAGCGGCTGTTTATGTTTATCACTACCTGTCACAACCGCGACTCCCTGTCCGTGCGCCGCACCCGCAGTCAACAGCCCCGCGCCCACAGCGCCGACAAACTCCCGCCGCGATACGATTTGGCCTGCAACGAAGTTGGATTTTTTCATGGTGGAAGCTCGTCAGGGTAGGGAGGCCGGGTGATTTTGCCATAAAATAACCGATCCTCGGACGTCCCGCTGCCGCCTGCCGCGGCAGTCACCAAAATGTCGGTCAAAAACCATGGTCCGAATCGAATTCGCTTCCAGCATCCAACGATATGCTCCCATCGAGCCCATGGAATGCGAGTCGCATTCGTTAAGGACCGTCTTGAGCCGGGCATTTGAAAGGCAGCCAAAGCTGCGCAGTTATGTGCTCGACGATCAAGGAGCCGTCAGAAGACACATTGCAATTTTTGTCAACAACCGGGCCATCGACGATCGAGACAGGCAGTCGGACGAGCTGCATGATGGTGACACAGTTTTCGTCATGCAAGCGCTGTCCGGCGGATGAGTTTGGCAGATCAACGTTGAGCCCCGGCGCACCGGTCAGCCGGTAGAGTTCCCGGCCCGGTGGTTTCCCGAACGACTGACAGGAAACATTCACCATGAGCAATACGATCTTTGTCGGCACGCGCAAGGGGCTGTTCGAGCTGAATCGAAACGGTCGCGGCGGACGCTATTCGATCCACCGAACCAACTTTCTCGGTGTTCAGATTCCTGTTGTCCTGCCGGCAGGCGATGGTTGCCTGTTTGCCGCCCAGCAACACGGGCACTTTGGACCGAAGTTGCAACGTTCACTCGACCACGGTGCGTCGTGGGAAGAGGTCACGTCTCCGGCGTTCCCCGAAAAGCCCGCTGGCACACCCGACGTCATGGAACCCTTTCGGAACAAACCGGTTCCCTGGTCGATTGAGTTGCTCTGGTCTCTGGCCCGCGGCAGTGATGGTCGCACGTGGTGCGGTACGATTCCCGGGGGCCTGTTCACCAGCGACGATGATGGCCAATCATGGCAATTGAATGAACCGCTATGGAAAGCACCGGAACGTGCCAACTGGTTCGGAGGCGGCTACGACTGGCCCGGAATTCATTCCATCTGCATCGATCCCCACGATGCACGACAAATCACTCTGGGCATATCCTGTGGTGGCGTCTGGAAATCGATCGATCACGGCGTTCACTGGCGATGCGTTGGTCAGGGTTGGCGTGCCTCGTACATGCCGCCCGAGCGTCAACACGACCCCACGATCCAGGATCCTCACCTGTTGGTACAGTGCCGATCCCGACCCGAGACATTCTGGACGCAGCATCACAACGGCATTTTTCGTTCGACCGACTACGGTGAGAACTGGACCGAAATGCCAGCCTGGAATCCGTCCACCTTCGGCTTCGCGGTTGCTGTGCATCCGCAGGATCCCGACACGGCATGGTTCGTGCCCGCGATCAGCGACGAAATCCGCCACCCGGCAGACGGGCGATTTGTTGTTACGCGGACCAGGGACGGTGGCCAAACGGCAGAGGTTCTCGCATCCGGTCTGCCAATCGAGCACGCCTACCACCTGGTATTTCGGCACGCGTTGGCCGTCAGTAGCGACGGCAACTCGCTCGCCATGGGCTCTACCACAGGAGGCTTGTGGGTCACCGACAACGGTGGAGACCAGTGGCAGCTGGTCACACAAGACCTGCCACCCATCTATTGCGTCGAATTTGACGAACGCTGAATTGCACCGTCCTCATCGCTGGAATGTATGCGAATGCCTGCCTTCAGGCCTAACGATCGGTACACCCGGATCGATCGGTCGCACACGCATCACCGCCATTTGACTCGGTGGATATTCCAAGCAACGGTTGCAGGTCATCCGGCGCAACCTCCGGGGTGTGCGACGGTTCCCGGCGCATTTTTATTCGGCGACCTGCAACTCCATGAACAACACATCTCTCCACGCAACGGGGCAACGCCCCAATTCCTTCCGACGCGGCGCCGCGTCGGTCGAATACGTCTCGGTTTGTGCGGTGGTGATCGCCATTTGCATCGGCTCGGCGGTTGTCCTGGGTGAGTCGATCAAGGGCGTTTTGGGATTCGCCGATGAAATTGCCCTGGTCTGCGATCAGCCGCAAATTGCAGATGACTCGAACAACTTTTGTGTCGACCCCTCTCCGCTGATCAATACGCAGATTCTGATGACGTCACACGCTCAGTTTCTGGCACTGACAAGCACTTTCTGCATGTTGCTGGTCGGTTTCCTGTACGTCAAGCAATACAAGAAACGGAAGCGTGTTGAGGAAGCCGACACCTGTGAAGTCACGCTGGATCGGAAACAGTCGGAAGCACTGGCGAAAATTCTGGGTAAGAGAAATATCATTCACGCGAAAATGCGTGAGGACTGGTTGGCTCTGTTCGAAGGGCGCGCTGCAATCAAGACGTATATGTCGACCAACCTCGTCACGGTTCGACCCGGGATGAGCGTGGAAGCCTGCCTGAAACTGCTGAAGGAAAACGACTACCGGCGTGTCATGGTGACGCATCAGGATGGACGCATGGCCGGAGTTGTCAGCCGCAAAGACTTTGCCACCAAGCGTGGCAGGACGGTCGCCGATGTCATGACCAGCAAACCGAAAACCGCCGCACCCGACACCAGCTTGCGAATTGCCCTGACAATCCTGCTGCAGCATCGCGTCTCGTGCTTACCCGTTGTCGAAAACGGTTACCTGGTCGGACTGTTATCGACCTCTGACCTGATGGTCGTGCTGCAGTGCGTGTTGGTGATTCTCAGCGAACGCAACGGGGCCGCAACGATTCCGACCGTCGAATTGAATACGTCACCCGCGAAGACGGCGTTCTAACTTGTTCACCTGCCCACGCCATCGTGTCACGGGAAGCTCTGCTGGCAACGCTGGGCTGACGCCGCAACTTGCCTATCATTGGACGGGTGCCATGGTGCTCGCCCGACGCTCCACCCACCGACGGAAACGCGGCGGATAGTCGCAAACGGTCGAATCCGATAGGTTTCTTACAAAGCCCTCAATCCCTAACCAACGACATCACCTTGTCCCAACTGTTTTACGCCGCCGCTTGCCAAACCGCATTTGACAGTCCGCGAACGCGCGATGAAATCGGCGCTCGCACGAACCGGATGTGCGACATGATCGAGCAAACCGTACTCGGTTACGAACCACTGCACGACGTGCGGCTGTTCGTGTTTCCCGAATTTGCACACGTCGCACCGATTTACCAGTCGGTAGCCGAACTGCGTGAACACCTGGCGGTATCGCTGCCCAACGAACACACCGACCGCTACGAAAAAGCGGCGAAGGAATACGGTTGCTACATTCAAACCGGCTCATTCCTGGAAATGGACCCCGATTACGAAGATGTCGTCTTCAATACGACACTACTGATTGGTCCCTCCGGGATCCTGACGAAGTACCGCAAAGTGAACACGTGGCTTCCCTGGGAAATCCATGCCAGCCCACACGACTTTGTCGACTATGAGGACGAACTGTTTCCGGTTGCCAAAACCGAACTGGGAAACATCGGTGTCGCGATTTGCTACGACTGGCTGTTCCCGGAGACGATTCGGCAATTGGTATTCAACGGCGCAGAGATTCTGATGCGCGTCTCGGCCTACATGGATCCGTGGGGAGCGACGCCACCGACCGATTGGTGGACGCTGTTCAACCGCGCACGGGCAGCCGAAAACACCTGCTACGTCGTGGCCGCAAATCAGGCAGCTGAGTTGTCCCAATTCCCGCCTTTCGGTTGGCCCGGGGGAAGCCAGATTGTCGATTACGACGGCCGCGTGCTGGCCCAGGCCGATCCCGGACCTGGCGAAAAGGTCGTGATCGTGCCGATCGACGTTGCAACTTTGCGATACGAGCGGACCCGACGAGTGGGGCACGACATGCGAAATCACCTGCGCAGTGAAGCACACAGCTATCTGTCGGCTCCCCGCATGGAACGAGCTGGCCAACATCCGTTGACCAAAGAGAATATCGAAGCCCGTGTGCATCGGTCGCGCGAGAGGCGGCCTGATTGAACACAATCCTGGCCGGCGCTGCTAAAATCGGAATCATGCCTTGCCGCCAAATTGTTGCGGATCCATCATGGCTGAAACACCCTTACGACGAATGCCATGACTGAAGCACCGACCCCTACCCCTGCGAAATCGCCGCCGCGCCGCGCTCGTCACCCGGTCGGTCCGCGCTTGAAGATGCTGCTTTACGTTGTCTTTGCACTGTTTGCTCTGCTGGGCATCAACGCCGTATATCTTCTGGCAGTCCGAGCGTTGGAATATCGAACGGGGCAGACATACCAGAACTTTTTTTATCTGGGCATGTTCCTCGGTCACTTGATCGTGGGAATCCTGCTGGTTGTGCCGGCTTTGGTTTTCGTCGGATTGCATCTGAGAAATACCTACCGTCGAGCCAACCGTCGCGCCGTTCGGGCCGGCTTTGCGGCTCTTTGCCGCGGTGCTCGTGCTACTGATATCCGGAATCGTGCTGACGAGGATCGAGGGGCTAATCGAAGTCAACGATCCGACCGTCCGTGGCGTGGCATTTTGGGCTCATGTGCTTTCACCGTTGTTCGTGGTTTGGCTTTACATCTTGCATCGCCTCGCCGGACGACGAATTCGTTGGAAAGCAGGACTCACCTGGGCCGCCGTCACCGCAATTGCGGCCATCTTGCTCGTCTTCCTGCAGAACCAGGATCCCCGCGACTGGAATATCGTTGGACCCGAGAAGGGAGTGCAGTATTTCTACCCATCGCTGGCGCGAACATCCTCGGGCAATTTTATTTCGAGCCAAGTCCTGCAAAACGACAAGTACTGCCTCGAGTGCCATACCGATGCGCATGAGAGTTGGGCATCGAGCGCCCATCGCTTCAGTTCCTTCGGGAACCCGGCCTACCTGCTAAGCGTTCAGAATACCCGCAAGCAACTGATGGAACGGGATGGCAACGTCCAGGGCTCGCGGTTTTGCGCCGGCTGCCACGATCCTGTGCCGTTTTTCAGCGGTGCCTTCGACGACCCCAAGTTCGACGACCCGGATTATGATCTCGCCTCCGACCCGCAAGCTCAGGCCGGCATTACCTGCACCGTGTGCCATGCGATTTCCAACATCAACAGCCCACGCGGCAATTCGGATTACACCATCGATGAACCAATCCACTATCCGTTCGCTTTCAGCGAGAACAAGTCGCTGCGTTGGATCAATCGACAGCTGGTAAAAGCGAAGCCGCGATTCCACCAGCAGACGTTTCTCAAGCCGCTGCACAAGTCGACCGAATTCTGCGGCACTTGCCACAAGGTGAATTTGCCAGAGGAACTGAACCACTACCGCTGGCTGCGGGGACAGAATCACTACGACTCGTTCTGGCTGAGCGGTGTTTCCGGGCATTCGGTGTCGAGTTTCTACTACCCGAAAGTAGCTGAAGAGAACTGCAATGGCTGTCACATGCCGCAGCGACCCGTCGAGCACACTTCGGAAGAACCAAACTTTGCCGCAGCCTTGCGCGGTGAAGGAGAAGGACTAAGTACGTTCAGTCACCTGTTTCCGGGGGCCAACACGGGCGTTCCGCATATGTTGCGGGACACTATGCCAGATGCCGAGGGGGCGATTGCGGCACATGCAAAGTTGCTTCAGGAGTGCATGCGTGTCGACGTCTTTGGCGTTCGCGAGAATGGACGAATCGACGGCGATCTGCAAGTTGTCGGACCGACGATACCGCGACTGGAACCTGGCAAGACTTACCTAATCGAAGTCGTGATCCGAACGCTCACCATGGGGCATCACTTCACCCAGGGCACGGTCGATTCAAATGAAGTCTGGCTCGACGCGGTAGCGAGCAGTGCAACCGGGACGGTCGGCCGCAGCGGAGGCCGAAGGGCCGACGATAACGCAGTCGACCCTTGGTCCCATTTCGTCAATGCCTTCGTCATTGATCGACACGGTGATCGCATCAATCGCCGTAATGCGGAAGATATTTTTGTCTCGCTGTATAACAACCAGATCCCTCCTGGTGCCACCGACATTGTGCACTACAAGCTGGAGGTCCCGGTCGACGCCGAAGGCAGCGTCGAATTCAAGGTCGCATTGCAGTACCGCAAGTTCGATAGCGAGTTCATGCAACTCGTGATGGCTGGAACGCGAGCGCAGAAGATTACGTGAACGACCTGCCGATCGTGACAATGTGCGAGCAACTGGTAACGTTTCCCGTCGGCGTGGCTGGCGGGGCGACAGCCAATGATGTCACAATCGACGTCGCGATTCCTGCTTGGCAACGCTGGAATGACTACGGCATTGGCCTGTTGCGGCGTGGCCAGCTGCGGCAGGCAGAGCGCGCGTTTCAGGAAGTTGAAAAACTTGACCAAGCGGTCGGACCGTTGAACCTGGCACGTGTCTACCTGGCCGAGGGCCGAGTGACCACCGAAGCGCCGGCCGCACTCAAGCGAGCTCGCGAAGTTGGCGGAGGAGCGCCCGAATGGTCGATCCTCTGGTTTTCCGGACTGGTGAACAAACAGTTGGGTGAAATCGAGGCGGCCGCAGGAAACTTCCAGCAAATCGTGGATGGTGGATTCGCTCAGGCAGCCGGCCGTAACTTCAACTTCGCGAATGACTATCGCTTGCTGAATGAATTGGCCGACACCTTGTACCTGATGGGTCTGCACAGCGCGGGGACAAGCGAAAAGAGACGCGTCTCGCCTTGATGGAACAGTCGCGCGATTATTTCCTGAAGACACTCGCCTTCGATCCTGAGAACGCCGATGCCCATTATGGGATTCGACGCGTGTACGAAGAGCTTGGCGACGCGAAACAGGCCGAGTACCACAGTCAACTTCATCAGAAGTATAAACTGGACGATAACGCTCGTGATGCGGCGATCGCCAAAGCACGCCAACAATACCCGGCCGCCAACCATGCCGCCGAACGAGTTGTCATTTACGACCTGCATCGCGAGGACGCTTACGACGCCGAATAGTCGATTGGTAACTGGTAACTGAGAGGTCGTTTTTCCGTGATGACCCACCGATTTGAAATGTCCGTTTAATTACCACGCACGACGCGTGATGCTTGAGTCCCAAGGCCCGACGATCTCTCCATGAACGATCAAGATCTGCACGAATCCGAAGAACAAGACGATGCCGTGATCGGCGTCGCCTTTCGCTGGTCCGCCGCGGCCATTGTGGTGATCGCCGGTATGGTCGCAGCGGCCGTCTGGTTTAGTTCGCGGACCAAAACCGTCGTTGAAGAAACGATCGAAAAAGACACGACGCAAATCGAGTCGTTCGAAGTCGACGAGCAATCGGTCCCGCAGCTGAACTTTACCGACATTACCGAGGTGGCTGGTATCACGTTCGTTCATGCGAATGGAGCTTACGGCGACAAACTGTTACCCGAGACCATGGGCGGCGGCGTTGCTTTTCTGGACTACAACGGTGACGACCGTCCCGACCTGTTACTGGTAAACAGCTGTGAATGGCCCGAATCAACAAAACAAGATCAACCGACGACCGAATTGTACGAGAACCTTGGCAACGGCAAGTTCCAGAACGTGACAGAAGCCAGTGGACTGGGCATCACCGATTATGGGCTGGGCTGTGCCGTTGGCGATTACGACAACGACGGCGATCAGGATGTATTCATCGCGTGCCTTGGCAGGAATCGGCTATTTCGCAACGACGATGGCAAGTTCACCGAAATGACGGAGGAAGCAGGCGTTGCAGGAGATCTTGCGTGGAGCAGTTCGGCCGGTTTCTTCGACTATGATCGCGACGGTGACCTCGACCTGATGGTCTGCAATTACGTCGAATGGTCACGGTTGATCGATTTCGAGCTGAACTTCTCGCTCAATGGTACCGACCGCGCCTACGGGCCGCCGACGAACTACAAGGGTGTCTTCCCTTACCTGTATCGCAACGAGGGCGACGGCACTTTCACCGAAGTTGCCGATTCGGCCGGCCTGCAAGTGCTGAATCCCGACACCAATTCGCCGGTCGCCAAATCGCTGGCGGTCGTGCTCGTCGATGTCGACGACGACGGTTGGGACGATATCGTGGTGGCCAACGATACGGTACAGAACCAGCTGTTTCACAACCGTCAGGATGGCACGTTCGAAGATGTCGGGTCGTTGTCGGGGCTGGCCTTTGATCGAAACGGACAGGCCACCGGAGCGATGGGCATCGACGCCGGCTTTCCCCTGAACGAACGAACGATGGCGATCGGCGTGGGTAACTTCGCAAACGAAATGACTTCGCTTTACGTTTCACAGGATGGCGCCTTGACGTTTGCCGACCAATCGTTGATGGAAGGAATCGGTGCGCCCAGCCGGGCTCGCCTGACCTTCGGCTTGCTGTTTCTGGATGTCGACCTGGATGGCCGTGTCGAGATGCTGCAGGCAAACGGACACCTGGAAGAAGAGATCAACGAGGTCCAGCCGAGTCAGCATTACCTGCAACCAGCGCAGCTGTTCTGGAATCAGGGCCCGGACGCTCGAGCCTGTTTCACGATCGTTCCCGACGCCAATGTGGGCGATTTAAAACAACCGATTGCCGGTCGCGGAGCTGCTTACGCCGATATCGATGCGGATGGAGACCTGGACGTGGTGCTGACGCAGATCGGGCGACGGGCTGCTCCTGCTGCGGAACGATGCGGATCAAGAAAACCATTGGCTGCGAGTCAAGCTGGTCGGCACAAAGTCAAACCGGGATGCGCTGGGAGCCAAGCTGGAATTGCGAGTTGGCGACCAAGTCATGCATCGATACATTTCGCCAACCCGCAGCTACCTCTCGCAAGTCGAACTGACCGCCACCTTTGGGCTGGGTGAGAGCGAGTCGGCCGATCAACTGAAAATTACCTGGCCATCCGGTCAGGAACAGATTCTGGAAGATGTGATTGCTGATCAGACGCTGACGGTGACAGAAGTGGTCGATTGAACTCCGGTTCATTTTCTCTACAAGAAAGACTCGCCCTACATCGCACCACCGCGTTTCAACGTCAGCACACGATTCACTTCCTCGCACGAAAACGACTCGATGCTTCCGTCCAACCATTCGACTTCGATCGCATCAACCTGCGTGGCGTCGCCCAGGCCCACGTGAACTCGGGGGTCATTCGAAGCGAGGTAGCTGTAGTATGGGTTCACGTCGCGTCGAATGGTACGGTCACCGACACGAAATCGGACGATAGCTCCGACTGCATCGCGTCCCTGTGCGTTGAGCACTCGCACCAGCAGCCAATTCCCGGCGTTCCCTGCCCGATTGATCAGCAGCTCGGCCGGATCGTCCTTGTTGATCACCACGACGTCGACTCGCGCCATCATTGTTCAAGTCGCCGAAACCGGCCGCCCGACTGGTGCGAACCGTTGCGGGCAGCGAACCGGCGGCGGCCACCTGAAATTTCAGGCCATCACCCACGAGCAGTACGTTGGGTTCGGCGTAGTCATCCGATTGACCCTCTGGAACCGAATCGGGCAGGGTGACTCGACCATTCGCCTGGTAAAGGTCCAACTGGCCATCGTTGTTGAAGTCGACCCAACCCACTCCAAAGCGAGTGAACGATCGCGTCGACGTTCCCAACCCGATCATCGGCGTATCGTCGACAAAAAACTTTCCTTCGTTTCGGAAAAAGGAATCGGATTGCGCCTGCAGGTTGACGACCAACAGGTCAAGATCGTCATCGCCATCGATATCGGCCGCACAGGTGCCCATGCCGGCTTTCGCCTTGCCATTCTTGTCAACCGCGAAGCCCGTCAGCATCGCTTCGTCCTTGAAACGCCCATCGCCCTGATTGATCCAGCACTGGTTATCGACGCCGTCATTAGCGACGAAAATATCGGTCTGACGATCACCGTTCAGGTCACCACAGACAACGCCCAGCCCGTTACCGAACGCTGTTCGAATCCCGGCCTCGGCAGACACATCGGCAAACGTGCCATCGCCTTCATTGCGGTACAGCACATCCGGCTGCGGAGATCCGTAGCTGGTTGGATTGCAATAATCGGGCTGGCCAGCTCCGTTGCGACATCGCAGGTCACCGGCTGGCGACCAGACGATGTAATTGCAGACGTACAGGTCCAGGTCGCCGTCACGATCGTAGTCCACAAAAGCGGCGGATGTGCTCCAGTCATCCCCACCCACTCCCGCGACTTTCGTGACATCGGTGTAAGTCCCATCGCCATTATTCCGCAGCAGTACATTTTGACCCACGTTGGTGACGTAAAGATCGGTGTCCGCGTCGTTATCGAAATCGCCGGCCGTGACACCCATGCCGTATCCCGTATCGTCGGCGCCGGATGCATCGCTGACGTTCGTAAAATGACCGCTGCCGTCATTCACGTACAGCTGGTTGGCTCCCGCCGCCCCGGGCGACCCCAGCCTGCCGCTTTGGACGCAATAGACATCCAGGTCGCCGTCATTTTCCAAATCGAACAGCGCCACACCGCCGCCCATGATCTCGGGAAAGACATGGACCTTGTCATGCCCGGAAGCATGGCGGAAGTCCAAAGCAGAGGGAACCGCTTGGTCATCGAACCATCGTTCGGCGTCCTTATCCACCATCGTGGAAGGTTCAGGTACGTTGGTCGAGCACCCGATCACCAATACGGAGATCGAGGCAAGGACCGTTACCGCTTGCCAAAGAGAGATCCGGGCTTCCAATTTCACGGCGTGGACTCCGTATCAACACTTTTAGAATCGCCATCGCTGTTTGCCGTCGCTTGACGAGCCACTTGCAGGATCTGCGACGACAATTGGCGTACGTCGGCCGGGCAATTGGGAAGTGACTCGACTTGCCGCGCAGCTGAGCCGATTCGTCAAGTTTCCCGAGTTCCAATTTGGCTTGGGCCAGTCGCACGACGAACGCCGGACTGGCTCCGTGATCATTTACCAGTTTTGAGAATCGCGATTCCGCTGCGGTCCATTTGCCTAGCTGCATTTCGAGCATTCCGGCTTCGTAGGCACGGGCAGGAGTTCGCGAGTCCAATTCGTCAGCGCAGACATCGCCATCAATGCCTCGTCGGTTCGATCCAATATTTTCAGCAGGCGAGCGCGAGCCTCGTGAGCCCCAGCTGAATCCGCACGCAGCTCCACTGCCTTATCGGCACGTTGCAGGGCAAGCTCCAAATCAACGGCATGGCCACGAACGGCCGCATCAATTGCAGCAGCCGCGTAATTGACGTTCGAGGCGAAGTGATCTGGATTATTCGCCAGGGATTTTTCCAGCGTCGACAGGCTCTGCTCGTACTGCTGCGTCTTCAGCAGGCTCATTCCCAGCAAGTTCAATGAACGTGGCTCGGTCGGATCTGCTGCGACAACCTGTTGCAGGACGGGAATCGCCTCCTGGAATTGACCCCGCTTCACCAAGTTACTGGCGACCGCTTGCATTTTCGTCAACCCCGTATGGTACTTGCTAAGTTCACGGCTCCAATCATCTCGCCAAACCGGTCGGAAGTTTTGACTCTGTCCCAACAATCCACTTGCCTGCTCCAACTGACCCGACTGGCGATAGGCGGTCCCCAGCAGGTATTTGGCATAAGCGCCGTTGCTGGACGCTTCGAGATTCCGTTCGCCGATCAGCTGCATCGCCTCCTCGTTCTTACGTTGCGCCAGCAAGACTCTGGCTTTCGCAAACCAGGCCGACTCGTCATTGGGGTTCAGTTCGATCGCTTCGTCCGCTCGCGCCGCCGCTTTCTCGAGCTGCCCGACATCGGCCAGCCACATCGACTGACGCCACCTCGACGCGCCAAATTCCGGATCCAGTTGGATCGACTGCTCCATCGCCGCAATCGCCTGGTCAAGATCGCCCAGTCGTTCGTTGCAGACGGCAAAGCGAAACCAGATTCGAGCTCGTGATGGGTCCTTGGCGAGCACTTGCTCGAACGTTGAGGCAGCCACATCGTGCAGGGCGTTAGCTTCGTAAACTTTGCCCAACAGTACCCAACGATCCAGATCACCTGGCGAGCCCTGGACATGGGCCAACGCTTCCTGGATGAGCTTGGCAACTTGCGGATCAATCGTCGTCAGATCGCCTGGAACGGGGGGAGCCGGCCCGATTCTCGATCGGCCAAACTGCACCAACATGGCGCACAGAACCAATCCGATCACGATGGGCCAGCGGGCTTTCTTGAGATTCATCACAGGGTCCAGTAAGAGATTCGACACACCGCAGGAACTTGGGACAAGCTCCATCTTATTGCGATCAGGGCAGCTTCCCAGTCCTGATGGGTATTTCGTCGTGTTCCACACGATCCTGGTGGTCAATTGATCGGATTGTTGTGAATGCATGACGCGTGACAGACCGTTTGCTATAAAGCGGTTCCACTTGAACGACCCGGACCACGGAGCATGTACCATGCGACGACCACATCGATTCCAGCTGGCGATAGTCCTGTTGGGAGTCTGCCTGTGTATGGCCCATTCGACCACAGCTCAGAAACCCGAAGCGACGGGCGAAGAAACCGTTGTGGTCGGGCAGCCGGCTCCCGATTTCACTTTGCCGATGCAGGAAGGAATGTTTACTTTGAGCGATCAGCAAGGCGAATACGTTGTCGTCGTATTTGCGCGGCGCACTGGTGACCGTTCTGCATGCACCAGCTGGTCCAGCTGCAGGAAAACATCGAACAGTTTCACGAACAAAATTGTCAGATCGTCACCGTCTTTCGCGAAGAGAAAGATGGGGACGGGCTGACCAAGACGATGACGAGAACCGGCGCGACGTTCCCGCTGGTCGTGGATACTCCGGCGACTGCGACCAAAGCCTATAGCCCGGATGGATTCCATACGTACATCGTCGGCCCGGAAACCACGATCCTGGCCGACCTTCCGGGGACAAAGATGAAGCGACCCAGCCCCGAAAAAATTTTCGCGACTTTGAAAACCGCTGAAGCAACCCGCTACGGCGACACCCTAGCCGACTCGCACGTTCATTAATTTAACAAGACCATCCATGACTGTTTCCCGGAGCCTTCCTCCATGCGTTACGTTTTGTTCACCGCACTCGTATTGTTCGCCAGCACCTTGACGCCTTCGACCACCTGGAGCAAGGAGCTCGCTCCCTATCCTAACACCAAGCGAATCGACCACGCCGACACTTACCACGGTCAACAGGTGACCGATCCTTACCGGTGGCTGGAAGACGATGTGCGTGAGTCGGAGGCGGTAGCCGAATGGGTGAAGCAACAGAATGAAGTTTCGTTCGGCTACCTGAAAAGCATTCCGTCACGGGACGCGATCGAAGAGCGAGTCACCGAACTGTGGAACTATGAAAAAATCGGTGCGCCGTTCAAGCAAGGTGGCCGTTACTTCTTCAGCAAGAATGACGGATTGCAGAATCAAAACGTGCTCTACACGCAGAATTCGCTGGACGAAGAACCACGCGTGCTGATCGATCCCAACGGTTGGAGCAAAGACGGCACAATGGCATTGTCCGGGTTCGCGGTCAGCGAGGACGGCAAGTACGCCGCCTATGGGATTGCGGACGCCGGTTCCGATTGGAACAACTGGCGCATTCTCGATATCGACTCGGGTGAACTGCTCGACGAAGAACTCAAATGGATCAAGTTCAGTGGCGCATCGTGGGCCAAGGATAGCAGCGGCTTCTACTACAGCCGTTACGACGAACCCCAGGAGGACGCCACATTTCAATCACTGAACCTGAATCAACAGGTCTACTTCCACAAGTTAGGCACGCCGCAATCGGCAGACGGACTTGTCTATCGTCGGCCTGACCACCCCGAATGGGGCTTTGGCGCCGAGGAGAGCGAAGACGGAAAGTACCTCGTTATCACAATCTGGAAAGGCACCGACGACAAGTATCAAGTGGTCTACAAGAGCCTGACCGAAGAGGGTGCCGACTTCGTATCGCTGATTACCGAGTTTGAAAACGAGTACTCGTTCGTCGGCAATGACGACGGCGTGTTCTACTTCAAAACGGACAAAGACGCTCCAAGAGGCCGGGTTATCGCCATCGATACTGCCAACCTGGACGCAGCCAACTGGAAGGAAATTATTCCCGAAGCAGAAGAAACGCTCTCTGGCGTGGGGCTCGTCGGCGAACGCTTCGTCGCCAGTTACCTGAAGGACGCGCGGTCGCAGGTGAAACAATTCCAACTGGATGGAACGCTGGAGCGGGAAATTGAACTGCCGGGTATCGGCACTGCCAGCGGCTTTGGTGGCAAGCGGGACGACAACGAGACGTTCTACGCGTTTACCAGTTTTACAACTCCGCCCAGCAGCTACCGCTACGACATCGCTACGGGCGAAAGCAAGAAACTGCGCAAGCGCAAGTCGACTTTGACCCGGACGATTATGAGGTCAAGCAGGTTTTCTATAACAGCAAAGACGGCACTCGCGTCCCGATGTTTATTGCTCACAAGAAAGGGCTGAAACTAAACGGCAACAACCCTACGTTGCTCTACGCCTACGGTGGTTTCAACATTTCCCTGACACCCAGCTTCTCGGTCAGCCGACTGGCATGGATGGAGCTCGGAGGGGTCTTCGCCATGCCTAACTTGCGTGGCGGCGGCGAGTACGGCGAGGAATGGCACGTCGCCGGCAAGTTACACGACAAACAGAATGTGTTCGATGATTTTATCGCGGCAGCCGAGTGGTTAATCGAGAACAAGTACACTTGTCCGAAGAAATTGGCGATCCAGGGACGCAGCAATGGCGGCCTGTTGGTCGGAGCTTGCATGGCACAACGACCGGACCTTTATGGCGCTTGCCTGCCCGGCGTCGGTGTGATGGATATGCTACGGTTCCATAAATTCACCGCAGGTCGATTCTGGGTCGACGAGTATGGCAGCAGCGACGACGAAGCACAATTCAAGACGCTGCTGGAGTACTCGCCCTACCACAATCTGAAGCCGCAAACTCTCTACCCGGCAACCATGGTCACGACCGCCGATACCGACGATCGCGTTGTGCCAGGACACAGTTTTAAATTTGCCGCCGAATTGCAACATGCTCATCAGGGCGACAATCCTGTGATCATTCGCATCGAGACACGAGCCGGCCATGGCGCCGGCAAGCCGACCAGCAAAGTGATCGAAGAGGTTGCGGACGAATGGGCCTTCCTGGTCGACAACCTGGACTTCGAACCTCAGCTGAAGTGACGGTTACCAGGGGCTTGCCGCAGACGGGGATTGCTTCAGCGCATCCGCAAGGCCCGCGACGCAGGCGTCACCATCAAGATTGTTCTTCGCTTTTCCAACATGTCCAAACAGGCGACTGGCGGTACTGCGGAACCGGGTTGGCGTATTTTGCTCGGCCGCCATCGAGAGATAGGCTACAATAGGAGAGTCGTAACGCGTTCTCGAGGAGGCTGGTCATGGTTTCCGCATCCGAACAACTTTGTTATTCCTATTCAGTCGACGCGGAAGACCGAGTTGACTGGGTTGGTACGACGTGGCTCGCCTTCGCTAGAGAGAATGGCGGTGCCAAGCTTACATCCCAATCTGTGGTGGGTCACAGTTTGTGGTCGTACATCGCGGGCGGACAAACTCAGCAGCTGTATCGTGCTTTGCTACAACAGGTTCGCGAGCGGCAGTCGCGTGTGATCGTGCCTTTTCGTTGTGATTCGCCCAGTTTGCGTCGCTACATGCGGCTTTCGATTTCGCCTCGCCGGCACAATCGAGTGCGACTCGATGGCATTCTCGTCAAGACCGAGCCGCGTCCCCGGCTGGAGCTTGTTGATACCTCGATACGTCGTGATGACCAGATCCTGACCCTATGCAGCCTTTGCCAGCGGGCGCTGATTGAATCGGTCGGATGGGTCGATGTTGAAGCTGCGGTTGGACGACTGCACTTGCTGGATAGCCATGCTCACCCGCAACTGCGTTACGACGTCTGTTCCGATTGTCAGGCGTCACCAGTGATACGACCGTCAACCAGTTGAAGACGGGCAGTGCCTTTCCTTCAGCGGTTACGACTTCACTAACGTTGTCCCGCGACTCTTCTCAGCCATTCCGACTGGCCGAACACGCCCTAAAAAGTCGTATTCGTACATCAACGAAGCTTAGAACCCGCTGACGAGGAACAGATTGCAGTGCAGATTTTCCGCAAGTTTCCGGAGGCACCACTACGACTTTCGAACTACAGTTTCGATGGCGACACAATTCTCGCCATCGGAAACTGAACGACGACTCTTTTTTGGGGCAATCGCATGAAGAACATCTTCATCACAGCATTGGGGGCAACTATTGCCTGGCTTTCATGGGGCCAGATGGCAACCGCTGGAACGATTGTACGTGTTGAAGAAACCTGGTCGTTGGAGGTGGCCGAACCTGATTTGAAACAAAACGGCCCTCAGGTCACGATGACGATGTCACCTGCCGGCGGACTGGACGGAGTCTTTTTTCTCTTTTCCTTGAACTACAAGAATTTCCCGCAATACCAGGCCGGCGGCCTGCAAGTCAGTCAGTTCTATGGCGAAAAGCAGGAGCAGTACAAGACAGGGCCAGCCTGTGGCGCATTGCAGACCAATGAAGAAACGCTCGTGTGGACCCAATCGATTTCGCTGGAAAACGGAAATTTGACGTTTGAGATCAAGGATGGAAACTCGGTCACGTGGGGTGCGTTTGGTGGGCAAGGTTATTTGAAAATCAGCATCCCGTCGAGTGCCACGTCGCTGAACCATTACTCACCTTTGACCTCGATCGAAGAATCTGAGATTGGCTACGCCGGGAACCGTGTTGCCTCCTTGAAACTGATGAAGATTCGCTGGCACTTTTCCAATGGTCGCGTTTACGAGAAAAATGCGCCCATTGATATTCACACCGACCTCGAACCCTGGAACGAGGAAATCGGGGACTGAGTGCTTAATTCCAATGCAAATTCTACTTCATTCAGCGATAGGTTCATCATGCTCCGCAATCGTTCCATGCGCACGAAGCCTCGACGCGGTGTCGTCGTCGTGCTGGCAGTATTCTTTCTGGCGATCCTGTTGTCTTTCATGTCATTCGCCGTCGACTTCGGCTATCTCGTTAATGCGAAGGCCGAGCTACAACGGGCTGCCGACGCATCCGCCATGTCGGCGTGTTGGCAGTATGCGAATGGACTCTCCTTTGGCTCGCATCAAACTGCTGCCGCGAATGGATATCAAGAGGCAAGAACGACAGCAGCTGTCAATGAAGTCTGCAATTCCGGACTGGAATTGAGCTCCAACAATGTTACCTGGGGACGACTGAACAATTTTGCCGATCGTTCGGAGACAATGGACACGTCAGACTCCGATATTTTCAATGCGGTCGAAGTTACGGTCAGTCGCAACAACGTGGCAAACGGCCAGGTACCATTGTTCTTTGCCAAAATATTCGGTCTTACCGGCGTTGATGTCGAGGCATCGGCCACCGCCGCGGTCGTGCGGGACATCGGAGGATTCGCAACGCCGAGTGATGGCTCGAACCTGCACATCATGCCCTTCGCCGTCAAACGACAGCATTGGGAATCTCTGCAATCCGGTGGAGGCAGCGACAACTGGACCTGGGATCCGGTCAACAAGACCGTTACGCCCGGCGGCGATGGGATCAACGAACTCGATATTTACCCGCACAACACCGGTTCATCCGGCAACAGCGGGACCGTCGATATCGGCTCAAACAACAACAGCACCGCCGATTTATCACGCCAAATTACCGATGGCATTTCGCCCAGTGATATGGCTCATCATGGCGGTTCGTTGGAACTTGACTGCAATGGAGAACTCGACCTGAACGGCGACACTGGCATCAGTGCCGGAATCAAGGACGAGTTGGCAGCGATCATCGGCGAACCCCGCACGGTCCCGATCTACAAAAAGGTGACTGGGCCGGGAAACAATGCCCAGTACACCATTGTGAAATGGGTGGGCGTCCGCGTCATGGAAGTCAAGCTGACCGGCTCCAAGAAACAGAAACGGCTGATGATTCAACCGGCGCCAATAATCGTTACCGGAGTGATTCCGTCAGTCGTGGTCGGCACAAGTGAGTATATCTATTCACCTGTCGTCCTGATTCGTTAAGACAACTGCGCGAGTTAATGAAATGCGAAATGCAAATAATCGGCGGCAGAAATCACGAAGAACGAAGCACCGTGGTGCCTCGGCGGTCGAATTCGCGATGGTTGCTCCTTTCCTGTTCCTTTTGTTGTTCGGGATGATGGAGTTTGGCCGGGCAATGATGACCCAACATGTGCTGACCATGGCTGCCCGCGAAGGCGCCCGTGAATCGGTACTACTGGGTGCTTCGACAACAAGTGTGCAGAATGTCATCAGCTCCTATATGGAACATTCCACGAAATTGAACGGCGTTGTACCGACGGTGACGGTCTCCGCGGACGTTGCGGCGGCAAACCCCGGCGACATGCTGACAACCACAATCACCATGCCATTTTCTGCGGTGAGCCTTTGGGGCCAGGACTGGTTTGGTGAGTCGTACCAACTCAGCGGCAATGCAACAATGAGGAAGGAAGGCTTCCAATAGCGCCGTGAACGTGCACGTTCGAGCAGAATCAGGAAGTTAGACAACAGGAAGTCGCCTGAAGTAACGCCAATGCACAAAGACTTTGTGTAGGAGGCGGATGACTTCTATGGACTTCGTCGCACGCGATGCCAGCTGCATAGCCACACCAGCAGCAGGATCGGCACCCCGGGTTCAGGCACCGCCTGTACGGTCGCGCCACGCTGCAGCTGCGTGAGGAACGTGCGGTTGTCTTTCCAGATCAGGAAGTCCGATCCGTCCACCTGACCGTCGGCGTTGAAGTCACCTTCGCAACGGGAAGAGATCGCCGAGGCGGCGAATTTGTGATCCAGCCACAGATCAAAATCTGCCTGATCCACATTGCCATCCAGGTTCGCATCGGCCGGCGAGTATTCGGCACCGTCGGGCAGATTTTTCCTTGCAGCAATGATCAGCCATTCACGCACGTCGATCAGCGGATTCAACGTGCCGTCGCCACTCACATCAAAATCACGATTTCCGGATCCGCTGGCAATCTCGGCCAACAACTGATCCAGGTCAGCACAATCCCATTCCCCGTCTCCGTTGAAGTCCCCCACCGTTCCATTCAGAGCACTGGTGACGTCAACAATTTGGAGCCCGTTTTCAATATCGCTGAGCAAGATGGTTTCCGGACCCAGGAAAGGATAGACACCCCAATTGTTCTGCGTGTCGAATCGTCCCAGGTGGACCGGGTTGGACGGGTCCGAGATATCAAACACTTGGACTCCGATTTGATACCAGGACACATACAGCAGGTCACCAACGACCACGGGATTGTGCGGAATGTGGCTGCGGCGGATCCCCTCGACGAGGAAATCACGGGAATTGAACTCGGATAGCAGCTGTGCATTCGCAGGATCGGCAATGTCGTAGATGCTGATAGTTCCGTTATTGATCTCAGCCGCCGAAACCAACGTCTGACCGTTGTCGGTGACCCAGTTGCTGTGCGTGTTGGGACCGCTGAGGAAAGAGCCTAACAGCTCGGGCTGTGTCTCTGTCGACATCGAGGACAGATCGAATATCTGGGTCCCACCGCCGAAGTTGGAAACGTACATCCGGTCACCAAGCACGGTCATGTCGTGAGTCCGCGAGCCGGTGGGAATGTCGTAAAGAAAAAGTGGCTCTGCAGGATTACTTACATCAAAAGCTTTCACAAACGGACTTGAGCCCGATGCGGTGAACAGGTGATCTCCGGAGATGAAGACGTTATGCACGCCGCCGATGGCAAGGTTGGAAAGGAATGTCGGTTGCGTCGGATCGGAAAGATCGACGAGATCCACTCCGCCCTGTGAGTTCATCGCGAAGTAGCCAACGTCGCCTTGAACCTTGACATCCTGGGGAGCGGCACCGCCTGAAGGGAGATAGTTTGAGGCCACGAACGGTGCCGCTGGATCGGCAATGTCGATAATGAACACACCTTCACCCAGACGACTCCCGAGGAAGGCGTAGTCGTTCGATCCCCAGATATCTCCGTAGCTGGTCGTTGCCGACGGATCGAGTTCGCCAACAAGTCGAATTTGAGCTTGTGTTGATGGAGTCTCTAGCAGGATCCAACATGCCACCAGGCTGGAAATCCACATCAAGCGTTTCATCTCGATTCCTCAGAATTCAGGATGTACCAGAAGACGGAGCTCCGAACGAGACAACCTGCTCCGCTGGGTGCATGTTAGCGAATCGATGGGAAGAAGGCGAGTTAAGAGCAGTTGGAGAGCTTGCAACCGGGTAACACGGATCGGGAAAAGCGAGCTGAAAGCTGTGCACTATTGGTCCCCTTCGTGTCTGCGTTGACCGAAATGATCGAAAAGCCGCCTCCCGCCTGAGCGGGAAACGGCCTGTCGAGGGGAAAATCGGGCGGCCATTTGTCGGCAACGAATCAACAGTCCCGCTGTGCCCGACGCCATTAAATGTGATTTGGCTCAATCCATAAGCAGATCGGTGTTAAGTCCGACATCGTTTTTCTGATAGAGCCCAGCGTTGCGGAATGAGGTTCCCGCGAGTACTACGTCCATCGCATTGGGTTGATTCACCACGTCGTCACTACCAATGGTGAGGTTTCCTATCGTTACCGCAGGAATTGAGACGTTGAACGCCCCACCACCATCAATGATCGCATTTTCACTGGCCGTGTCGGGAACATCCATCGGGTTCCACGTGGCAGCGTCCGTCCAGGACCCCAATCCAAGATAAGTACGATCCTGACCGACAACAGAAACTACGTTCGCACTTATTAGCAGCAACCATAATGAAGTCTTGAATACGATCCTGACAAACGACGAGTCAGGATTGGAATGTTGACAAATACTCATGTCATTGACCCTCTCACAAGCGGATGGTTTTCCCTAATCGACAACAATTCATTCACACTTCGACGCGATCAGATATCGAAGTTGCCACCCCAAAGGGCGTCGTGGGGGGGTGTGTAACGCGAGCCAATATTCAAAAAAAATTTGAAATCCCGTCACGCCGACCGCCAACGGGTTTCTCTCAAGGTGAAGCGGGCACACTCCCACAAATCGGCGAATGCCATGTCCATCGAAGAGATGAATCAGTACTGGGAGGCACTAACAGTCGGGGAGCTCGACGAGTGCCGTGAATTGCGAGCACACTTTCACGATGACGTCAACCTTTTGGGCATTCTGGATATGCTTGACGAACTATTCGAGCTCAGTCTGGATTTTCAGTCTGGCGAATCAGAGGACCGTTCACGATGGGCAATTCCAGGTTCCGACCGACTTGACGCCGATTCCCGTGGCGCGGAGGACGAGTCAGCGAAACGTGGCGATTTTGGCAAGAAACCATGATGACGATTCTGTGAGCCTCAATTCTGGCGACTCGAGCAGATTCTGAAATTTGAAAATTTGATGCGAGAATCGGCGAGACATAGCTCGCAGAGACGCCCGTTGCTGATTAGATTGAACAGTCAGGGGTCGACTCAAGTTGGGCCCGGCCATGGGTCCTTCGATCAGTATCCGACGACTCACAATCGGACGTTACTTCTTCCTGGGTTCCCAGACAGTGCCTCGAAACTCGCATCGAGAATCTCTTTTCGCCGAGTTTGAGCGTGGTTTATTTCGATTGGGGCAAGGGCCGTGTCTGAGATCATTGATCGATCAAGTTCAGATGAGAGTCAGCGATTGCTGGAACTCGCCCGCAACGGGAACGACTCGGCACTTTGGAGTTTGAGTGAACAACTCCGCCCGTACCTCAAGGGCATCGTCCGCCGCAATTTGGGGCCGGACATCGTCAGCAAGGTGGACGATTCGGACGTTGTGCAACAGTCGATGATTCGCGCGGTCAACAAGTTCGAAGATTTTCGCGGCGAGACGGTGGCCGAGTGGCAGGCCTGGTTAATCGCAATCGCCCAGAATGAAGCTCGAAATACGGTCCGATTCTGGCATCAGCAACGCCGTGACGCGTTCCGCGAGCGATTGCACGACTCGCAGCAACGCAACAACACCGCCGCCGACCAGTCGACCCCCAGCCAGATCGTTGCCCGACGCGAGCGAGCGACGCAACTGATGTCAGCGATCTCGCAATTAAGTGAAGATCAACAATTGCTGATTACCTGGCGGCATTTCGAGAATCGATCTCACCGTGAGATTGCCGAGAAACTTCAGATCAGCGAAGCGGCGGTGCGTCAACGCTGGAAAAACGTGCTGGACAAGCTGATGCAACTGTGGGACTCCTGCAAGTAAAGAGTCGCCATGTCAGAAGTAAAGCCCGACGAAGATCTGCTAGATCGCTATTGGACCGCACTGGCCGAAGACCGCCCAGCAGAAGCAGAACAATTGTCCTGCGACAATGAAGACGCACGATTTTTGGAGCTGCTGCATGAACTGAATGACGCGCGTCTGCTGTTGCGTGAAGACTCGACCCTGCAGGCAGGCCTCTCGGACACACAGCGCCTCGTTGCCAATGACATCTTCATTGACACCGGAACGGTAGTTGACGGTTACCAGGTGACGCGGACGCTTGGCCGTGGTGGCATGGGAATTGTCTATGCCGCCGAGCAATTGGCGCTGAGCCGCCAGGTTGCGCTGAAACTGATCCGCACCGGTCCGCTTGCAACGGCAGAGGACCTGGGTCGCTTTGAAGCAGAGGCGAGTGCCACCGCTGCGCTGAACCACCCGGGAATTGTCAGCGTAATCGATTCGGGGCAGTGGAATGGGCACCACTACTTTTCCATGCAGCTCGTCGATGGTCCGACGCTCCGCGACGCATTTGCCGACGGGCCGATCGAGACCGAGCGAGCGGCCAGCTACATTCGCGAAATCAGCGACGCCATTCAACATGCCCATGACAACAGAATTCTGCACCGCGATATCAAACCGTCAAACGTAATTCTCGATGTCGAAAGCGACCGGCCGTGTGTCACGGATTTTGGACTGGCGAAGCTGTTCGAGCCGGACAGCGAGACATCAACCGCTGAGGAATGGACAAAATCGGGTGCGATGGTCGGCACGCCCAGTTACATGAGTCCGGAACAGGCACTCGGTCAAAGCAAATATGTTTCCCCTGCCAGTGACGTCTATTCGATTGGTGCGATCCTGTACGAAGCGATCACCGGACGAGCTCCCTTTTGCGCCGCGACGCCGGTGGAAACCATGCGGCAAGTCGTTGATGTCGAACCGGCCTCGCCACGTGTGCTGAATCCGGCCGTTTCGCGTGACCTGGAAACGATCTGCCTGAAGTGCCTGGCAAAGAAACCGGAAGCCCGTTACCAATCGGCGGGGGAGTTGCGCGACGAATTGGACCGTTACCTTGCCGGCCAGCCGATCCTGCGCGTCCCGTCAGTAACGCTGCCAAGGCATGGCGTTGGAGCAAACACAATCCGGCCATCGCCGGCAGTTTCGCCGTGATCGGCATGTTGATTCTGGGTGGCGGTGCTGTCCATAACCTGCGGCTATCCCGGGAAATCGCGAACACCAAGGCGGCGGAAGCCGAGGCGAAAGGCAACCTGGCTCAGGCAATCAACGCGCAAAAGCTGGCCGAACGCGATTACGATCGTGCCGCCCAGGCGGTTGAACGCATGCTGTACACCTTGGGAGCAGTTGATCTCGAAGACCTCCCGCAGGGCGAAGAACTGCGGATGGAACTGTTGCAGGAATCTGCCGCACTACAACGGCAGTTCGCCGAAGACCACCCTGAGGATGCCGAACGCGTTTTGAAGCTCATCATCGCCGAGCAGCGGTTGGCCGAAGTCATGTACGAACAGGGCAAAGTTGCCGAATCGGAAGGAGTGCTCACCAATGCGATCCGTCGCATCGAAACTTTCGCTGGAGAACGCAATAGCGAGTTCCACGAGGCCGACCTGGTCACGCGGAACAAGCTTGCCAACTGGTTGGTGGCGCAAGGCCGCTACCCGGAGGCAATCGAAGTGTTCGAGGCGTTGATGGCACGCACGCGCGAGCTGATTGAATCGGACACGAAAAACCGGACCACGTGGCTTTCCAATCTCGGTCAAAACGCCGGCAACCTGTCGATCCTCTGTCAGGACCCGGAACAGAAATCCCGATATGCGCAAGAGTCGATTGCAACCTTCGAAGAAGCGGTCCAGGTAGACGAGCCGATTTTCAAGGATCGGCTGGGGCTCGCCGTCGCGCATTGTGCATGGTCTTTCGTATTGCAATATGGCGATCCGCAAGCGGCACTCGATCAGTACGAAGCGGCAATGAAGATCCTCGAGCAGCTGTCCCATGAGAATCCCGGCAGTGTTCTGGTCCGGCAGCGGCTGGGCGAAACCCATTACAATATGGCGCTACTGTTTCGCCGCATGGATCAAACGGATGACGCCATGCAAGCATTTCGTAAATCGATTACGGTTCGCGAGAAGGTCGCCACCGATTTTCCGAACAAGGTGATTGACGTGTCGTACCTGGCCGGCACCTACGCAGCTGTCGGGAACACGTGGCTGGCTCTGGAAGAGTTTGATGAGGCAATTCCGGAGTATGCATCGGCCACCCGGATAGTTCGAGAATTGCTGGAACGTCATCCCGATTCGGTTCCAGCCCAAAGCACACTATTCAGCACGCTGATGAACCAGGGGGTCTGTTTGCTGCGGCTGCACCAACCGGACGCGGCGATCGACTGCTTTGATGAGGCGGAATCGATCGCTGACGCGTTAGGGGAGCGGCTGCAGTCCATCAACGAACGACCACTGATCTTGATTTCACGGGGCGAAGGACTCTGCGCCATGGGAAATCGATCCGCGGGACTCGCCGAGATGCGATCCGGCGTGGAGCTGGCGATTCAAAATGCCACGGACCAACCATCCGAGCGATTAGCCGAGTTGCTGCGCAGCTATTACATGCAGTTTGCCAATGGACTCGGCCGCTTTGATTTCGACAGTGAGGCACAGCAGCTGGTCGAACAAATTGGCGACGATCCAACACTTGCCGCGAGTTCACTACACACGGCCGCGGCGGCCTGCGGCGAGTTTTGCAGTCAGCGATTTGCCAATTCCAAACCAGCTCAGCAACGAACTCGCGTTGTGGTTCGGTACGCGCGCCATCGATTGGTTAACCGCTTCTGTCAATTCTGGCTACGAACCGCCACGGCCCTACGCCGAAGACCCCAATTTCGACGTGTTCCGCTCCATGGAACAATTTGGCAATGTCGCAGAGTTCCTGGAACAGCTGGCAAGTGAAAAATCACTGCCTGAATAGACTCAACGGCACCTCTGCCATGCCGGACCGTCGTCAGCCCGGCAACCATTTGTTACGATGCCAACTCAGACGCGGCTTTCACTGTGGCAGCCCGGCATCCAGAGCTCGCACTCATTTCTTGACTCGACAGGAATCGTCAGATGGATCTCGATCCGTACCAACCATGTCCCGGCGGATTGGACAAGAAAATCAAGTTCTGCTGCAAGGACATGGTCCGTGAACTGGACGATGTCTCGCGAAAACTCGAAGCCAACCAGCTGGAAGCAGCCCGGGTGATGGTGGACCAGTTGCAGAAGAAGCACGGCGAAAAGCAATGCCTATGCGCGATTGGGTGTTCGTTGTCGCTGCGACTCGATGACCTGGAAACAGCTGCGGGGAAGATCGACAGGTTTCGTGAAGTGGCGCCCGAGAATCCGATTGCATTGGCGCTGGCCGCAATGACGACAGCCGGATTGCAGCCGGACATGGACGAAGCGGGGGAGGTTGACCAGCAGTCGGTTCGGCAGCAGAGTCGCCAGGCGATCGATTTGCTGCAACAGGCATTGGGACTTTGCGGCCCCCAGGTCCCGATCCAGATCTACGAGGCGATCGCGATCGTCGCACATCGGCTGATGGCAGAAGGACATACGCTCGCGGCGCGCGAGTTCTTTACGCTGCAAGCCATCATGGCGGGCGAAAACGCAAAAGAACCGTTGTCCCGAATCATGGAGATCGGACAGTCAACCGCATCGTCGTTGTTAAAGCAGGACCTCGTGCTGCCGGATCCACCAACGGGCGAAGGGCGTGAACGGTATACGGCCGCGTTGAACGACGCCCGTCGCGGCGCGTGGGATAAGGCGGCAGAGCAGATCATTCCATTGGTCAGTGAGTTTCGCAGCGAGCCAACCTACGTCCGTGCCGTCGCAAACCTCAGCCTGCGACTGGCTCGCAACGAAGAAGCCGTGGCGCTCCTGCGATGTTACGCAGCGATGGACGGTGTCAGTGAAGAAGATGCGATTGAAGCCGAGGCGCTGGCCCAATTGCTGGACCCCGACACGTACAAGACGCAGACCGATATTGTCGAAGCCACCTTCAAGGTAAGCGATCCCGAATTGGTGTTGGCGGCGCTGCAATCGGATCGTCGCGCAGTATCCATGCGTGCCGATTTCTCTCAAATGGCCATGGGCGACTCGCCGCCACCCAAAGCCGGTTTTTGGCTGCTGAGTCAACCACTGCCCGAGACGGTCGAGGGACTGACCGCTGACCAATTGCCCGACAGCCTCTGCGAGCTGTTGCTCTACGGTAAAGAAACTGACCGCGACGCGCGGCTGCAGATCATTATCGCCCGCGGCGCCGATTACGACTCAACGAAAGAGATCCTGAAGGAGATCGGCGGCGATCAGTTCGATGATCGGGCGGAAGAAAAAGTGCTGGGGCAAGTCGCCGCTGCGGGCGCCGAATTGCGCGTTCAGACTCACTTCCCCGAGGAAACGCCGGCCGGTTTGCGGGGACGCATGCTGGCTCGACGCTACGAGCACACCCTGCTGAATAAATGGGTCGATATCCCGCTGGACGTACTGGGCGGCAAGACACCCACCGAAGCCGCCAACGACGAATCATTGCGGACCAAACTGCTGGCCGCGATCATGGTACTGGAAAGCGGACCGCAGCAGCACGACAACCTCGAGCTGTACGATAACCTGCGATCGAAGCTGGGCTTGAAGAAACCAACCTCGAAGTCGGCCTTCGAAGATGTGCGGCGAACGCCGCTGATGCGATTGGGAAACCTGGACACTACCTTGCTCAATGACGATGACTTGTTGCTGGCCTACACGCTCGCTGCCCAGAATTCGGTGTGGATCCCGGTCGTGACACTGGGCACCGAGATTACGAATCGCGAATCGTTGGCCTCGCGAGTCAACCTCGCCGAAGTGTTCGCGCGATTGGCCAAATTCACGCTCGATCGAGACCTGCGCCATCGACTATATCCACGATGCTCAACAATTCGAAATCAACCGGGGCGAATCACCGGCGCGGTGGAAAATCTCGGAACTCGGAATGCACCTGGCAACCGGCGATTCGACCGAAGCTCAGCAATTGCTCGGCGATATCCAGGGCAGGCATATGAACGAACCAGGCATTCCGCAGCTGCTGGTCCAGATGCTGTCGCAATTTGGCTTGATCCGACCAGATGGTCGACCGATCCAGGAGCCCGGCGAAGGCGCGCCCGGGATGGGCGTCGGCGCGAGTGAAATGATGGCCGGTGGTTTCGGATCCCCACCTCCAGCCGCCGCACCCCCGGTCGCGTTGGACGCGCCAGCCGCCGAGCCGAGTGAGCCCAAGGGTAAACTCTGGTTGCCGGGAATGGACTAGTAGGGCTTTGCAAGGGCGAGTCGTATGCTCATCGCCCGTCGTCCTGCCGCAACTTGGCGACGAAATGCTAGACTCGTTCCTTGGTGGCTCCCGGGCTGACCAATAGCGGTCGTTCAGATCAATTCGTGCTCTCGGTTCCCGCATGTCATTCTCTTCTACCGACCAGCAGCATATGCTTCGAGCGCTCGAACTGGCAGCGCAGGGTCAAGGATGGGTTGAGCCGAATCCGATGGTCGGATGTGTCATCGCCAGGGGCGAGCAGGTTCTGGGCGAAGGTTGGCACAAGGCATTCGGTAAACCGCACGCCGAAGTCAATGCGCTCTCTTCTGCCGGAGACGTTCGCGGTGCGACGGTCTACGTCACGCTCGAACCGTGTTGTCATGAAGGAAAGACTCCACCCTGCACAACCGCCCTGATTGAAGCCGGTGTCGGCGAAGTCGTCGTCGCGCAGACCGATCCTTTCCCACAGGTTGCGGGAAGGGGATTGCGGGTTCTGGAAGCCGCAGGCATCAACGTCCGGCATGGGTTGCTGGAAGCATCCAGTGCGACACTCAACGCACCGTATCTGAAATTGATGCAGAGCGGCCGTCCCTGGGTGACCGCCAAATGGGCGATGACTCTGGATGGCAAGATTGCCTCGCACACCGGTAACAGCCAATGGATTTCCAGCGAGGCTTCCCGGCAACGCGTGCATCAGCTGCGCGGCCGTATGGACGCAATCATGGTTGGCGTGCAAACGGCAATTGCCGACGACCCGTTATTGACTGCACGACCCGGCGGGGCGAGAGTCGCTCGACGGATCGTTGTAGATTCCACTGCCAGGCTACCGCTCGAGAGCCAATTGGTAAAAACAGCACGCGCGACAGCGACTCTACTTGCGACAGGACCGGCTGCGCCAAAACAAAAAATCGAGCAGCTGCAAGATGCGGGTGTTGAGAACTGGAGTTCCACGCGCGGGACGCTGACGATCGTCTCGAGCAGTTGCTGGACGAACTCGGTACGCGACGATGCACGAATTTGCTGGTGGAAGGCGGTGGCACGTTGCTGGGCAGCCTCTTTGATCGACAACTTGTCGACGAGGTTCACGTCTTCGTGGCGCCGAAGATTCTTGGCGGAATGCACGCAGTGACTGCGGTGGCAGGGCGGGGTTTTTCCACCGTTGCTGGAAGCGCGTCGATCGCGAATCTGGAAATTGATCAACTCGGCAGTGACCTCTATATCCATGGTCGCCTGTCGACTTTTCCCGCTTGATACGACAATTGCCCCGGCGCGGCGCCACAGCACCCAACTGTCAATGTTTCGCTATCCCGCCGAGCCCTCAAGTCGTACGTAATCGCTACCGACGCTACGGGAGAGTAGTTCCCCTCATCCTGCGCGGGCGGTCATCCTGACCATCAACCGCAGCAGATGACTTTCGGTACGACGTGACGTTATGAGTCGTTGGACGAATATGCGGGTTAGTGCTTCGCGCAGTTGTCGCCTTTCTGCTGCCGCTCACAGGGCGATGGTTCCTGGGGACTTACCAATCCAAAGATAATCACCGCATCGAGATTATTGTCTGGGCCGGCACTCCACACCCCAACGCCTGGGCACGGGTCGTGCCACCGCAACCGAGATCAAAAGCAAGCTGACGGAAATTGGCAACCTGAATGCAGCGTAACTCTCCCGGGTCAGTGTTGCCGGCAAGCCCTGAATCGATTCGGTGGAAAAGCGACCAGTGATGTCGGTCGTCAGCAACCGGGTTGATGTGTCTCGCAAGCCGCAATTCCCGGGATTCGACACCGTGAAGAAAACTTCACGCCCCAGAGGCCAGCCGGCATGCACTGATAATTGTTCGTGAGATCATGCTTCCCTACAATGCAACCTCACTGGATCACTGACATGGGAACTTGAAATGCTCACGAGACTCACTCTTGGCCGGTCAGCAATCGTTTGGCTCACGATGTCCATGTCCGTACAACTTGTGGCCCAAACAACAGCCACCGGTTTCGTCTTTGTCGACGCGAACGAGAACCGGGCATTCGATGCGGATGATCGGGCGTTGCCCAATATCCGTGTATCGAACGGGAAAGAGATCGTCGCGACCGACGAAAATGGGCGGTATCAACTGCCAGTGCGCAATGACACAACAATTTTCCTGATCAAGCCGCGAGGCTATCGCACGCCGCTGAACGAACACAACAATCCGCTGTTCTATTACACCCACAAGCCGGGTGGTTCGCCAGCTTCTGAATTTCCAGGCGTTGCACCAACAGGGCCATTGCCCGAGTCGATCGATTTTCCGCTGTATGCTCAAACCGAACCCGATCAATTTAAAGCGATCATGTTCGGTGACCCGCAACCCCGGGATCAAAAAGAAGTCGATTACATCGCTCACGATGTCGTCGAAGACCTGGTTGGCACAGATGCAAGCTTCGGTGTAACCCTCGGTGACATCGTGTTCGATGACCTAAACATGTTTGGACCACAGGCGCACGTGATCGCCACGCTGGGAATCCCCTGGTACAACGTGATTGGCAATCACGATCTGAATTTTGATGCCACGGAAGATCGCCTGAGCGACGAGACGTTCGAACGCCACTTCGGGCCAGCTTACTATTCGTTTGATTACGGTCCCGTCCATTTCCTGGTGCTGGACGACGTCGAATGGTTTATTCCTCCGCCTGAAGTCGACGGCGAACAACGGGGCAAGTACCGTGGCGGCCTCGGTGCGGAACAGATGGAATTCATCCGTCGCGATCTGGCGTCAATCCCGGAGAAGCAGTTGGTCGTGCTCATGATGCATATACCGTTGATTGACGTGCAGGATCGACAGGAACTGTATCGCCTGATCGAACACCGCCCGTTCTGCATGTCCATTTCTGCACACACGCATACGCACGAGCATCGCTACATCACGAAAGATGACGGCTGGCAGGGTCCCAAACCCCATCACCACGTGGTGAACGTGACCGTGTCCGGCAGTTGGTGGCAGGGAGCCCCTGACGAACGAAAGATTCCCCATGCCACAATGCGTGATGGGGCCCCCAACGGATATTCGATCCTCTTGTTCGATGGAGAGAAATACTCGATGGAGTTCCATGCCGCCGGGCGACCGAAAGATTACCAGATGGAAATCTTCATGCCCGAGGTGATCGATCCGGCTGAGCTTGGTTCCACCACGGTCTACGCCAACGTTTTCAACGCCAGCGCGGATGCGAGTGTAGAGTTTCGTGTCAACGGCGGGGCATGGCAGGCGATGCAGCATTCACTGCAAGTCGACCCACTGTACGAACTCGTCTACGACGACGAACTGGACATTCTGAATACGTTCCTCGGACCCGACGGAGACACTTCAAAGTTCCCGTGGCGCAAACTTTACAACAAGGATGCCATCTCGACGCACCTGTGGAAAGCGAACTTGCCGGCCGGATTGGATGGTCTTTGCGAATTGGAAGTCCGGGCAAACACGATGGACAAAAAGACACATACCGATCGGCGGCTATTCCGCGTGGAATCGGTCAATGCGGCACCGTAGTTGCGCGGGGATGGCACGCTTGTCAACGGTCGTACACATCCAACAATTGCATGCGCCACGATTCGGTTCGCCGCCAGCGGGTATGAAAGTCTTGCACCGGCATCAAGATAAGTTCAGGAATAGTGGGTGTCCCGTATCAATTTGACGCGGCGCATCTTTCTCGGGCGAGACATGCAGACTACACTCGCTAGAGTTCAGGTCTCGACAAGGAAACTCTGTCAATGCCCGTGTGCCCCAATTGTGAGACGAAAAATCCAGATGAGAGTAAATTCTGCTCCGCATGTGGAGTAGAGATTCAGTCGGACAGGCGACCTACCGTTGATCATGTTCCCACGACAAGCAGCCAATTACCTCCTCAGGGCATAGCACCTTCGTCCGGTTCCTCCTTCTCGCAGCACGGTCGCTTTGAACCAGGCACACGACTGGGAGCACGCTATCGAATTGTTGCTCTTCTCGGTCGTGGTGGCATGGGCGAGGTGTATCGAGCGGATGACCTGGAACTTGGCCAGTCTGTAGCCTTGAAGTTCTTGCCGGAACGCGTCGTCAAGGACCGCGAAGCGCTGCAACGTTTCCGCGGTGAGGTTCGTACGGCGCGACAGGTGGCCCATCCCAACGTTTGCCGCACCTACGATATTGGCGAAGTGGATGGTCATGTCTTCATATCGATGGAATACATCGACGGCGAGGATTTGGCACACGTGCTGAAGCGGATGGGCCGACCAAGTAAAGAAAAAGCGGTCGAGATCGCCCGTCAATTGTGCCTCGGATTGGCGGCGGCCCACGAGAATGGCGTCTTGCACCGTGATCTCAAGCCAGCCAACGTCATGATCGACGGTCGTGGCCGCGTTCGCATCACCGACTTTGGTCTGGCGGGCTTGATCGAGGAACTGGAGGGAGTCGATGAACTCGCGGGCACGCCCGCCTATATGGCACCTGAGCAACTTGCTGCAGGTACCGTCTCGGTCCGCAGCGATGTCTATGCGTTGGGTCTCGTATTTTACGAAATCTTTACGGGCGGCCGTGTTTTTAGCACCAATAGCGTTGCCGAGCTACGAGAGCTGCACTCATCATCCAGTGTTTCGGCAGCATCCAGTGTTGTCGAGGAAATGGACCCCGCGGTGGATCGTGTCATCCAGCGCTGCCTGGAGCAGGACCCGCAGCGCCGACCTTCCTCCGTCTATGCCGTACTGGGGGCCTTGCCGGGCGCCGATCCATTAACTGCGGCTCTCGCCGCTGGCGAAACACCGTCTCCCGACTTGGTCGCGGACGCGGGCAACGTTGGAGTTGTCTCACCGCGCAACGCAATCCTTGGCCTTGGCTTGGCATTGCTGCTCATTATTGTGAACGTGGCAATGGGTTCCCGCTTTCGCATCGATCACTATGTGCCCTTGGTGGAATCAAGAGACGAGTTGGTATTCTCTGCGAGAGAGTTGTTGAACCAATTGGGATATGCCGAATTGCCCGAGTATCGCTCGGATGGATTTGACGTCGACAAAAGCCTTCTTGATTACGTCGCAAAAAACAATGATTCGCCAGGTCGCTGGGACACCTTATCTACGGCTGATCGGTCTTCGGTATTGTTCTGGTTTCGCATGGATACAGAGCCGGTTATGGGTAGCGGCCTGCATGTAACACACGTTTTTCGCCGTGATCCTCCCATTTCTGAAGGAGGTAGCGGACTCGTGGAATTAGACCCGCAAGGCCAGCTAATGCATCTTGCCGTCACCCCCGCCGATGAAAAGATCGCTCCCCAAGACGAACCGCAAAGTACGGCTGAAGGGCGAGCCCCTTTGATCGACCTCGAGCCTGTATTTGCAGCTGCTGGGCTGAAACGTGACCAGTTCAGCGCATGCGAGTCCCCCAAAGCGCCATCCGTCTATTGCGATCAGCTTTGGTCCTTCGTCGCCGAGAATGCAGCGTCCGAGGCCAAGCAACCAGTCATCCAGATAGGAACCTACCAAGGCAGAATTAACTGGTTTGATATCGTCACGCCATGGATTGACGAAGTGAATCAGCGTCAGCCACCGTTGGCAATTTTGATTTTTGCAATGTCTATTACGGCGACGGTCATCCTCGTTGCAATCCGCAATCTCAGGCTGGGACGGGGCGACCGACGCGGTGCATTTCGACTGGCCGTCTTCATAGTTGTGACCATGATGTTCGGCTGGGCAATTCGTGGGATCGGTGCCTCGGGCACGCCGAGCAAACTGTTCCAGAATCTCATTTTTGAGAAGCCCTTGGGGCACGCCTTGCAACATGCTTTGGTTGCTTGGCTGTTATATATCGCACTCGAACCACTGGCCCGCCGCTACTGGCCTTGGACCCTCGTGACCTGGACACGGTTGCTAATGGGGCGACTTCGGGATCCGCAAATAGGGCGCGACATCCTCGTGGGCGGTCTATTAGCGGGCGTCCTTAATGTCCTTACGTGGCTGGGCAACGAAGCATTCATTCTTGCCGGTCTGCCGTTGCCGGTTCCGTTTCACCATTTCCTCAGCAAGGGACTGAGCCTGGGAGCCCATTTGGACTCCAGCATTGGGTATGCCCATATTGCCATCATGAGACCCATGGGAATTCTCGTACTGCTGGTTATCTTTCGCGTGCTGCTGAAAAAGAGTTGGGCGGCGCCATTGGCGGTGTTGACTTTGCTTTCCATGCTGTCCATTTTTGGAAACATCACTGATTCCACGGGCTTGGCAGGAACAACGATTTTGAGCCTTGTCTCGCTGGCCTATAACGGAGCCACACTCTACGTGTTGCTGCGATTCGGGTTACTTCCTGCCGTCGTGGCCCAATTTGTTATCACTTCGCTGGACACCGGGGTCACTTGGGACCTTTCTGTATGGTACGCCGGACCTGCCTTGGCGCAAGTGGCGATTTGCATCTTGCTGCTCGTCTATGGGTTCTCTATCTCGTTGGCAGACCGCCCGTTGTTCAGCGATGAGGCGGCCTCGTAGAAGAGTGTAAGACTATCCTTTTCCAAAGGCGATTCATCGCCTGACAACGGTAGTTGCTAAGGGTGCGATTGAATCAGCGTTTGCCAGACTTCCTGCCGCAACGCTTTCTGCGGTTTGCTCGCTCCAAGGAAACCATTGGTCAGGTAAGAAAAAGCCAGCGTGCGGCCGTTCAACGTGCGGACCGTTCCCGAACAGGTTGACACACCTGACATCGATCCGCCCTTGGCGCGAACGCGTGGTGCCACCTTTTCGTTGGCCTTCGAATCGACCTTACTCTCGTTGCCAACTTCCACGTCGTACGTCGGGAGGCTCTCGAAAAAGACCTTGGCATGCATATGCCGGTTCATAAACTGCAGCAATCGAATGCTGGAATCTGCAGAAATCAGATTGTATCTTGATAGGCCCGAACCATCGACCAGCCGGAACGAACCCCGCTCCAACCCGGCAGTGTTCACCAACCATTCAGAAATTGACTCCGCTCCATCCTGCCATCTGGGGCTCGCCTTCCCAGCGGCAATGGCAATCTCGTGCAGCAGCACCTCACCGATCGCATTCTCGCTCACCTCGTTGAAGTGATTCAGGACGTCGGCCAGCCGTGGACCAGGAAATGCCAGCTCTTGCCCGTCCCGCCCAGCGGGACTGCTGGTATTCGAGTCGGGCTTCGATATCTCAACACCCAACTCCACGAGCATGTTTTGAAACATGCCGGCGACCCATTTTCCTGGATCGTGCATCGTCAGCCGATGTTCGCTGGATTCGGTGGCCGACTGAGCACCCCGAACCATGATCGGTTCGGTGAACGGGCGACGAGTTATCTCGAGTTGGTTACCCACAGTCGCATCGATCGGTTCGACCACGAGCGGTGGTTCATCGCTTGCCGGAACGAGTTCGACCGTTGGGCGAATCGTTGCCGGATTGACACGCACCGTCAGCACGTTGAAGTCGACCATCATGGGTGTGATCGACATGTTGAAGTAGTAGGGCTCGTCGTCCCACATCCAGCCGGGCCCCTTGAGGGGCATGGCGTAGCGTGAATTATCCACACGAATCGAGCCACATACCGATTTCAGTTGGAATCGTTCGACGATCGCCGCCGCCATGTCACGTAGGTCGTCAGTACGGCACATGGGATCACCTCCGCCAACCAATACCACGTCACCGTTCAAATGTCCCGCAGCCAGAGTTCCTTCCAGACGAATCGTCGTTCGAAACCGATGCTCAGGGCCAAATCGGTCGAGGGCGCAAGCGGTGGTATAAATCTTCAGGTTTGAGGCCGGTGTCATCAGCTGATCGCCGCGGCGATCAAATAACACATCACCCGACTCGAGATCGGTGACTTTCAAGCAAACCGCCGTTTTTTGGCTGGCGGCGTGTTGGTCGATCAGCAATGCCAACGTCATATCAAGCGACGAACCATCCAGATTCTGCGCGGTTGCAGTCGAACTGAAGAGAATGAGCGCCGCGATCTGCAATGTCGACAGCCGCCTGGAACTAGCGATATTGGTCATTCAAGCCCTCACCGGCGGCAAGCATCGGCAAAATTTTCTTGAGCCGTCGCTGCTTTGTGTCATCCCGCTTTGCTGCCGCGATGTACTCGGCATATTCACGCTGGCGTCCCGGCGACATGGATTCGAAATTGGCTTTGGCTTGCTTGTGCTTGGCGAGCAACTGCTGCAGTTCGGGTGGCACGGCCGTGTTTTTCCTTGGTGTCGGCTTGATTTGCTTGCCCGCATCAACAAGCCCAATTGTCTCTTTGACATACTGTTTGATCAGTGCGTCTTGATTTCACTCTTTGACTGAAACCGCCATTGCCGCATCGCTTTCGTTACACCTTCCTGTGCATTCATCAGAACCCCGGCTTCATCTGCCAGCAGGGCACCCTGAAAAAACCACAACCCGCAGTACGATTTGAAAGCGCCAATCCCGACGATATTTTTTCCGCGGAAGGTGTAGCAAGGACTGCCCCACTTGACTGTCTCTTCGAGGTCGCAAGAATTCAAAATCTTGCGCAGCAATTCCAGCTCTTGCTGCCACTTGTCCGACGTGGCAATGAATTCAGCAACCGTCTTACGTCGCTTCATTTCGCCCCCGGCAAGTGCAAAGTCAAATTTGCCATCGCGACGTCCAAATTGAGAGCCCCTCACAGGAATTCAGAATAACGAATTGCTCGATTCAGGCTACGGTCGCAACACGGGTTTATCGAGTGAACTGGCGCCAATTGAAACCACTTGACTCACAAGTCTTAGGCCGTGCGACGCAATAGCAAGGTGCAGCGGCCCCATTGAAATCAGGCCGCTGCAAAATCTCCGGCCGGCGAGCTTGAAGCAAAACAGGCACATGGACTCGGCTGAGAGTCACGGTTGATCCTATTTGCCGAACAGACTGCCAGTCCTGCGTGGATGCACTACGTTTTACCAGTACTCGCGTCGGAAACGACGCCCAGTCATCGGCACAACTTAAACAACTTGACGGCGTCGCAACCCAGTACCCAATGCGATCAGGACCATGAGCAGCGTCATCCCAGTCGGCTCGGGGACGTACGTGCTGATATGGGAAGTGCTATTGCCGCCGAGCTTGTGAGTCAGCACAAATGGAGTGGGACCAGGGACACTGAAGATCTGAAACCCATTAGCCTGTTTAATGGAAATGAACTGAGTGCCGGGGGGAATCTCCGTGAATTCAAAGCTGTTGCTACCGCCAACGGTGGAGGGGTTAATCTCGAAGTTCCTGGCAAGGTCCGTTCCGAAGAACTCACTTCCGCCACACGTGCCGGCAGTGCAAAATGATCCATCAACAACCAGCGCCACATCAGGGACAAGTGCGGCGTTCAGCGCCGGCCTGAGCGTTGGGAAGCGAGTCTTGTCCGCTTGTCGTACAGCTAACAAAAACATTCGGCGAAACCGGAAAAACCCCGGTGTCGGAGCAATCGTCGCTGGCGAGCGCAGCCCTGGAAAAAACTGCAATTGGTAACGCAACGAAGAGAATCGTTGCATACTTGGAGATTCCTTGAGAAAGAAGAATTGATTCAAATCGAGTGGTCATTAGCAAAATCTCGCGTTAGATGTTGGGGCAGGCGTCTCAGAGGAACGCTTTCAGCCAATTTACGGTAACATCCTACAAGAAGCGGAACAAGCAGTGATTTGGGGGAAAACCAAGAAACAGGCATTCCCCGAAATGATAAGGTCCTTGGAGACCCTTGAAGAGGCCCACGAAGCGCTGACCGACGGATTAGGACCCCGCAGGCCAGCCGCTGATCCGTGCGCTTCCATCACCGGAATGCTCCCCACCTGCTGATCACCGGTTTCAACAGTCACGGGACGTGCCCCCTGCGGCATAGCCCGATGCCCCGGCTAGACTATCGGGCTATGAACACACTTGAAAAAAGACTGTATCTGCTCGACGGCATGGCGCTGACTTATCGAGCTCACTTTGCCTTGATCCGCAGCCCCCGGTTCACCTCCGGTGGCATGTGCACCTCGGCCGTCTTTGGCATGGTCAATACGCTGCTCGACATCATGAACAGGGGCGAGCCGACGCATATGGCCGTTGCCTTCGACACGCAGGAACCCACCGCCCGGCATGAAGAATTCCCTGAATACAAAGCGCAACGCGATGCGTTGCCGGAAGACATTGCGGCGCAACTGCCCTACATCGATCGCCTGTTCGACGCGTTCAACATTCCGGTCATTCGCATGCCGGGTTACGAAGCGGATGACATCATCGGCACCATCGCCCATCAAGCCAAGGAAGACGGCTTCAACACCTGGATGGTAACTCCCGACAAGGACTATCACCAACTGGTGGGCGATCACGTGTTCGTGTTCAAGCCCGGCCGGAAGGGCGGTGAACACGAGATCCTTGGACCGGATGAAGTGTTGGCTCATTGGGACATCGATGCGTGTCGACCAGGTCATCGACATCCTGGGGTTGATGGGTGACGCCAGTGACAATATCCCAGGTATCCCGGGCATCGGTCCAAAGACAGCAAAGAAGTTGATCAGCGCAGTTCGGGTCCGTGGAAGAACTGCTCAACAACACCGATGCGCTAAAGGGCAAACAGAAAGAGCGTGTCGAAGAGAATGTCGAGCAGGCGCTGCTTTCCAAGCGGCTGGTCACGATCCAGCTGGACGTACCGCATGTTATCAACCTGAATGACCTTATGGTGAAACCATGCAACAAGAAACTGTTGAAAGAGCTGTTTGAGGAACTGCAATTCGACACGCTGGGCAAGAAACTGTTCGGCAGTTCGTTCTCGTCGGCTCAGTCTCGAGCCGCTGTGATTCGCGAGAAACGCGAAGTTGAAATCCAGACAATGATGTTCGACGAACCGGTGCAGGAAAAGACAATCAAGGATGTGAAACATGATTACAAAACGGTCACTACCAGAAAGCAACGCCAGGCACTGTTGAAGCAACTGTTGAAGCAATCAGCCGTTTGCTTCGATACCGAAACAACCGGTCTCGATCCGCGCGAGGCGTTGCCATTGGGTATCGCGTTCTCGTTCAAGCCCCATACAGGCTACTACGTCGTTTGCTCGGAGAACGGCTCTCCTACCGACGACGCCCAGGAAGTGCTGGAAGAATTCCGTCCGTTCTTTGCCGCTACCGATATCGACAAGGTCGGTCACAACCTCAAGTACGATGTGTCGCTGCTGAAATGGCAGGGCATCGAGGTAGCCGGAACTCTGATCGACACGATGCTGGCCCATTCGATGAAAGAGCCAGAAATGCGACACGGCCTGGATTACCTCGCCAAGCTGTACCTGGGTTACCAACCGATTCCGACCAGCGCGCTGATTGGTGAAAAGGGCGAAGACCAGAAGAACATGCGCGACGTGCCGCTGACCGCAGTTGGCCGAGTACGCTTGCGAAGACGCCGACATCACGTTGCAGGTCTGTCGAGCAATCCAACCGGAGATTGAAGAACGTGGAGTCAGCCAGGTTTGCTACGAGGTGGAGTGCCCACTGATCCCGGTAATTGTGGACATGGAGTACGAGGGAATCCGGCTCGACACGGGTGCGTTGGAGACGTTCTCCGAGAAACTGAACGACGACATCACAATCCTGCGCGAGTCCATCTTTTCGCAAGCCGGGCACGAGTTCAATATCGACTCGCCCAAGCAACTCGGTGTCGTGCTATTTGAAGAATTGCAATTGGAAGAGAAGCCGAAAAAGACGGCGACGGGGCAGTATTCCACGCGAGAGTCCGAACTGCTGCGATTGTCCGGGCGGCACTCGATCGTGCGGGAAGTGCTCGATTACCGCAACGCCGTCAAACTGAAATCGGTATATGTGGATCAGCTGCCGAATCACGTCAACCCGCAGACGGGGCGAGTGCACACGCACTACAGTCAAACGTGGACGTCGACGGGACGGATGCAGTCGAACAATCCGAACTTGCAAACGATTCCGGTCCGCAAAGAACGTGGCAAAGAGATCCGGGCGGCGTTTGTGCCGCGGAATGACGACTACCTGTTGCTCGCTGCCGACTATTCCCAGATCGAATTGCGGATCATGGCCGAACTGAGCAAGGACGAAGGACTGATGGAAGCCTTCATCAACGGCATCGACATTCACACGGCGACCGCTTCCAAAGTTTACAAAGTTGGGCTGGACGAGGTAACTCGCGAGATGCGAGACAAAGCCAAGACGGTCAATTTCGGAATTATCTACGGCATCTCGGCGTTCGGTCTGCAGCAGCGGCTGAATATCCCCCGCACCGAAGCGAACGAGCTGATCAAAAACTACTTTGAAAAGTATCCTGGTGTGCAGTCATACATCGACGAAACGATCGCGTTTGCCAAGGAACATGGATACGTAAAGACCCGCACGGGACGCCGCCGTTACCTGCGCGATATCAACTCGCGCAGTCGCGGCTTGGCCAATGCTTCAGAGCGACTGGCGATGAACAGCCCCATCCAGGGCACCGCCGCCGATATGCTCAAGCTGGCAATGATCAAAGTGCACGCTGCGCTCAAGAAAGGCAACTTTCAGACCAAGATGCTATTGACCGTGCATGACGAACTGGTGTTCGACATGCTGAAGTCGGAAGAAGATTCCGTGGTGCCGATCATTCGCGAAGCAATGCGTTCGGCGTTGCCGATGGACGTGCCCATCGAGGTTGAAATCGGCACCGGGAAAAACTGGCTGGAAGCCCATTAACTGGTAGTCTTCTGCGTATCCATGAAGCGAGGCTTCGCTCACTTGGCAATACCCTTCGTGGAAGATTGGAGAATGGCATGCCATGAAATGGATCGCGATCATCTTGATGTGCGTAGCATGTTGTGTCGTATATGGCATCTTCCACGACCAAATCACGGCACGAATCTGCGTGGAATACTTCACGATCGGGCATCCGCCAATCTTCGGTACGGATGATCCGACGCTGCTGGGTCTGGGCTGGGGCGTCATCGTCACCTGGTGGGTTGGTGTGCTTCTTGGGGGCCGCGAGTCGCCTTGGACGTTGGCCAAAACGCGAACCAGCATCGCTTTGGCAGCCGTTGAGTCGCTTGATGGTCTTGTCGTTTGCGTTGGCAACAATCGCAGGAGTCGCCGCTTGGGTTGCTGCTTCGAATGGTTGGGTGAGTCTCGTCGGTTCCCTTGCCGACCGAGTTCCCGAGGAAAGGCATGTTCCTTTCCTGATCGACCTGTTTGCGCATAGCACCAGCTACTTGACCGGATTTGTCGGCGGTTTGGTGCTGATCGTGTTCATCTTCCTGGGCAGGATCCAGGATTCGCACCGTGCTGCATAACGTCTTCCCGCTACGCGAGAGCTCGATTTGTCCGTGCCGGCATCCATCGCAGCACGTGAGTCTCTGGCTGATGATAATCCTGGCGTTGAATTCCTGCCAACTATCGTGGAACAATGCCTTGGATCAGCGACAGCCCTCAACATGTTCTCCGTCAGCTATCCCGGGCCACTCCTCGCGGTACCATTTGCCTTGAACAAATCCGCATATGTCTTTCATTTGGCCTTCTGGCTCGCTGACTTCGCTTGTTGGCTTGTCCTGAGCCGCGGCAAGCACCCCAACTGGGCGATGGGACTGGTCTGCACAAGCGTGCTTGTCGGAGCGTCCGCGTTCTACGCAATCGCATTATCGCCTAACGGCAACACCGCGAATCGTGTCGGCTTCAGCCTCTTGGCGTTGATTGCGTGCGGTATGCTGGCGGCGACCGCGATTCATGGGCTGTACGATATTTTCATCGGTCCTGATCCACGCAGGTTTTCCTTTGCTTCCAATGCTGCCATGGACACCTGCCTCATCCTCGCCAACACGATGGCAGCCAGAATCATGGCGTGGGCCTTGGGGAGGGTGACCGGTTGTCAGCTTTGGCTTCTTCGTGCATCGATGACCGACTAACCAAAGCTACCGGCCGACCGACACAATGAACCGCTTCGTCGGAAGCAGATTTGGAAAGTTCTAGAGGTTCGGAATCGCTGATTCGCCGCGCTCATAGACCAGGTTCGCTCGGCCTACCAGCAGTGGATCGATTTCGCCGACAGCCTTAGTGTCCCGATCGGTATAGTGCAGTTTGCGCAACACGTACCGCATGGAATTCAGCCGAGCCCGCTTTTTGCAGTCCGATTTGACGACCGTCCAGGGAGCGTCAGCCGTATCGGTATGGAAGAACATCGCCTCCTTGGCTTTCGTATATTCTTCCCACTTGTCGAGTGAAGCCATATCAATGGGCGACAGTTTCCATTGCTTGAGAGGATGTGCTTCGCGTTCTTTGAACCGGCGCCGTTGTTCCTTACGACTCACAGAAAACCAGAACTTGATCAACTGGGTCCCGCTATGCGCAAGGTGACGTTCAAATTCCGGAGCCTGCCTCATGAATTCCTCGTACTCTTCCTGTGAGCAAAAACCCATGACTCGTTCGACGCCAGCACGGTTGTACCAAGACCGATCGAACAGCACGATTTCACCCGCCGTTGGCAAGTGCTCGATGTAACGTTGAAAGTACCATTGCCCGCGTTCGCTATCGGTCGGTTTCTCAAGCGCCACAACTCGAGATCCCCGCGGATTCAGGTGCTCCATGAATCGCTTGATCGTACCCCCTTTTCCGGCAGCGTCGCGACCTTCGAACAAGATCACCAATTTTTGCCCGGTATGTCGTACCCATGATTGCAACTTCAAGAGCTCAACCTGCAACAGGTACTTCTGCTTTTCGTAGCTCTTCCGGGACAACAGGTTCTTGTACGGGTAACCACCCTTGCGCCACGAACTGGACAGCACATCATCCGGCTTGGGTCGCTGACCCGACGGCCGATCGATCGGCTGCATGAGCAACGCATTGCGCAGCACTTCGGCATCATCCGAAGAAGTCCCTTCCATGATCGCGGTCAGTACTTTGGCCAACGTATCCGAGTCATGCGGCGGAACTCCTGACACAATATCCTTGACGGCATTGATCTTTGCCTCTTGGGCTGCCTGGACCGATTCCGAAACCACAAATCTCTGGATCCCGGAGGCCGCATGCGACGGCGAGGTGTCGCCGCTCGACACACGTCGCGACCGTTCCTTCGCGCTTCCGTTGGAACTCGCAGGCTCCGAGTTTTTGCGTTTCGTGGCCGGTTTCTTCCGGCTCGATTTCTTGTCCGGGGTTTTCCTGGCTCGCGGAGTGGTTTTCTTTGCTTTCATAATCGTAATTATAGCCCATCGGCCTGTGCGCGGTGGCAGGAAATACGGAGCACCTTGGCCCCTGCAACTGCCCGATTGAAATCCCTTTTCGGCGTGTCATTCGGACTATCACACACCGTCCGAATAACCGGTTCAGCTGCGTCCGCACTGGTATAACCGACGCCATATGCCAGATATATTGATGCCCCCGCCCTTGAACAATGTAACAGGAACTGCGATCCACTAAAAATCGTCCAACTAAATCACACATAGGGATCTGTCATGCACCCAATTCTTCGCAATGCGCTCGCCGTCATAGGTGGTATCGTCGTTGGTATGGTGGTCAACATGGGGCTGGTTACGGCCGGCCCAGCGATCGTTCCTCTGCCCGAAGGCGCCGATGTTTCGTCGATGGAGGCGCTGCGCGATAGCATGGAGCTGTTCACGCCTGCCAATTTCATTTTCCCGTTCCTGGGGCACGCCTTGGGGACGTTGGCAGGCGCTTCACTGCCGCCAAACTGGCCGCCAGTCGACCGATGTCCCTCGCTTTGGCCATTGGTGCGTTCTTCCTGCTCGGTGGCATCACGATGGTGCAAACCGTGGGAGGTCCCATGTGGTTCAACGTGGCGGACCTGGCGTTAGCCTATCTGCCGATGGGTTGCCTAGGTGCGGTGTTGGCCGGCGGCAAGTCACCGTCGGCACCGCACCATTCCACAACTTGAAAAGCGTCAACGACGCTTTGCACAGCGTCCGTCATATTTTCAGCGAGGGTAAGTTTGTTTGCTCGAGCACTGCTGGCGTTCATAATCTTACCTGGATGCGCGGCGATCGCTGGTGGCCTGGCTGTGTTGTTATTTCGATCGGCTGTGCCGGTTTGCTGTCCTGCGTTCGTGATTTTTACCGGGCCGGCAAAGGCACGTGGGCACCTTGGGACCCGCCAAAGCACCTCGTCGTCATCGGGCTTTACCGCCATGTGCGCAATCCGATGTACGTTTGCGTCTTGCTATTGATCTTTGGCTGGGCGATTTATTTCAGTTCCCGGTTGATTGTGGCCTACGCCATCCTGCTGTCTTTGGCGTTTCATTTACGCATCGTGCTGTATGAAGAGCCCATCCTGGCGACGCAGTCCCCGCTGCGTGGAACTCATTTCAGGCGAATGTGCGACGCTGGGTTCCGCGGGCGATGCCCTGGTGAGTCGTCGGACCCGTGTTAGCGAGGCGCCGACAACTTGACCACCGGTTCCGGCTGGCCTTCCAGCGGATCACGGTCTTCATCCACAAGCTCGGGTGGAGTGTATTCGATGGGCGATACGCGTTCGAGTTCGAACTCTCTGCGTGACAGCGCAATATAGTGGTGCCCGACGTCGACCTGCCGGCCTTCCCAGACTCGATTTCCTTCCGCGTCGAGGCGTGCGTTCATCGTGGCTTTTTTTCCCGATGGACAAACGGTCTTGATTTCGCACAGCTCTTCCGCCCACGCCAACAGGTATTTGCTGCCTTCGAACGGCTCGCCACGAAAGTCGGTGCGGATTCCATACGTCAACACAGGGATCTTCAGCTTGTCACAAACCAGTGACAACTGCAGGACCTGTTTGCCCGTCAGGAACTGGGCTTCATCGACCAGCACGCAGCTGACCGGATGGTACAGATGCTCGCGACGAACATCGACGAACATGTCGAATTCATCGTGAAACACAGTGGCCTTGGCCTTCAGACCGATACGCGAAGTGATCTCACCCTCTTCATAACGATTGTCGAGGCCCGAGGTGTACAGCAGCACGCGCATACCGCGCTCTTCATAATTATGGGCCGACTGCAGCAACGTCGTGCTCTTGCCGGCGTTCATCGCCGAGTAATAAAAGTACAACTTGGCCATTTGATTCGTCCTCCAGTGTGGCCCCTCATGGGCAATGTGCATCCAGCGATCGCTCCTGCCAGAATCTGAATTTAACTCGGCCTGCAGCGTTTTTGAACCGGTCGATCAACGAACCAAACGCTGTTCAGGTTGCCTTGTTGCTGGTCAATCGGCTGCGGTTGTCACCGCTTGTGGCTCCACGTAAAACCGCCGTACTTCCATTATATCCAGCCCGGGAATGCCACAGATGTCAGCAGGACCAATTCGAGTTACGGTATGGAATGAATTTGTCCATGAACGCGAACGGGAAGATGTGGCCTTGATCTACCCGGACGGAATTCACGTGGCTATCGCCGCAGGACTGCGATCTCTGCTAACCGATCGGGTCACCGTCAAAACGGCCACGCTGGACGAACCGGAACACGGACTCGACGAACACACGCTGGCAAATACCGATGTGCTCTTGTGGTGGGGACACCTGGCTCACGATCAAGTTGCCGACGACGTTGTACAACGTGTGCAGGAACGCGTCATGGCCGGCATGGGATTGATCGTGCTGCATTCGGGACACGCCTCCCGTATCTTTCAACGACTGATGGGCACTGGCTGCATGCTGCGTTGGCGTGAAGCAGCGGAACAGGAGCGGATTTGGGTCGTCAGCCCCGATCATCCGATCGCGCAGGGCATCGAGGGTGAATATTTCGAATTGCCGCAGACAGAAATGTACGGCGAGTATTTTGATATCCCACAACCTGACGAGTTGGTCTTTCTCAGTTGGTTCGAAGGCGGCGAAGTGTTTCGCAGCGGTTGCACCTTCGAGCGAGGAAGCGGTCGGATTTTCTATTTCCGGCCGGGTCACGAGACCTATCCGATCTATTACGACGAGAATGTGAAACGCGTGTTGGCCAATGCGGTGCAGTGGGCCGTGAGGATATCGCCGGCGGTGACCGAATCGAACCGGATTGTGGAAGCGCGGGAGATTAGGAAATCGGTGAGTCCGATACGTGGGAAGGAGGGGGCATGAGGCAACAGGCTGGGAAGAACGTGCCTTGTTGCTGTCTACCGTCGCCGGTGAGCAACTTACCTGGACACGTGGCCAATGAGGCAGCCGGATTGGCAGAATTCCGCCGCGCATGCCTGAAGCCTCGCGACTCCAGCTAAGAGGAAGATGCGTTCCAGGCGACCGCTTTTTCGGCGGCCGAATCGATCGGCTGGTTGATGTGTTCGAGGATGTACTCGACGGCTTTGTCCAACTGGCGATCAACGAACGGCTCCTGATCGCCTTCGGATACTTCGTCTGCTTCCGCGCCGGGTTTGATTTTGGCGGAATTTCCGGGTTGATTCGCCGCTGCAACTTCGGCCGCAAAGCGAGCCCGTTGGGCTAACAGGAACTGCCGGGTTTCCTCTTCGTCCAACGTGACCTTGAAGCCTTCATCCGGCTTGACGCCCCATTCGTCTTCATCGTTGGCTTTTCTCGTGCGGTGGATATTTTTTCCGCTGGGGCGCCAGTAAGTTGCAGTTGTCAGCCGCATTGCACTGCGGCCACCTTCGAGCTCGATGACGTTTTGCACGGTGCCCTTACCCCAACTGCGTTCGCCGACGACGATCTGCGCGTTGATGGTCTTGCAGGCAAGCGGCAAAAATCTCAGCCGCGCTGGCGGAAAAATGATCCACCAGGACGACGATCGGCAACAACGCCGGCACCATATCGTCATCGTTATCCGCGACGAAAGCCGCCTGAACACGACCATTGCGACCCTTGATTGTTACGATCCCCCCATTGCTGATGAACAAGTCACACAGATCCACGGCGGCATTCAATAACCCGCCGGCGTTGTGACGAACGTCGACGACCAGTCCCTGGATCTCGGGCATGATCTGGTCCAATGCGCGACGCACTTCTTCGACCGTGTCCTCACCGAACGAGTCAATCCAGAGGTAGCCGATTTCCGGGTTTGAAGGCAGACGATATTCCCACCCGCCATCAGCATGGCGCCTGAATCCCATCACCGATTCTACCGGGATAATGGCGCGCTTGATCGTCAACTCGCGAGTTTCTTTCTCACCCGAACCTATCACTGCCAGCGTCACCGAAGTACCGGGCTCGCCGCGAATCAACTCGATGGCGGCGTTGCGATCGAGTTCCGCCGTGTCGACGCCATCAATCTCCCAAATAACGTCACCTGCTCTCACGCCGGCATGGTAGGCAGGTGAATTGAGCTGCGGGCTCAAAACCAAAGGTCGACCGGTATCCTCATCAACGTCGACCACCATGCCCACGCCGCTGAATTGCTGCTCCATCGTTTCCAGCAGTCGCTTGTACTGTTCTTCGGAGACGTAACCCGAATACGGATCAAGCTGGCGGACCATGCCCCGCATTGATCCTTCGAAAAGTTCGCGATGGTCGACCGATTCGACAAAATGATCATCGACACGACCCATCGCCTCGGCGATTGTTGCGGCGTAGCGGTTCCGCGACGCGCGGCGATAGCATGCGAGGCACAGAATGACCGAAAGCACGATGATCATCAAGTTCCGGGACGGCATGATTTTCCAGTCGTTTTCGGGCAGATGAGCCAGCAGTTCCAGCTACAATGAGGATTACCATACTGAGTATAAAGGTGGCTGCGAAGTTTCGCTCGTCGAGCCACCGTTAAATTGTGATTCAACTGAAAAAATGACCCATTCTGACCACCAACGCCCGGTCTTTCGAATCTCCTGGCTGGCCGGACTGTCGACCGCCGCGGCGTTGGCCTGCTGCCTGGCAGGTTGTGATGGCTTTGTTGTGACTCAGAGATCACATAATGTTCCGGAGATGGCCAAGTCCTGGCCGCCGTATCAAGCTCCACAAGTCGCCCTGATCGAAACGCGACAAGGAGTTCCGGTGGTCGATCCAGATGGTGGAATCCGCACCTTGCCGTTGCCTGGCCAACGCTCACCTTTACTGCTGGAGGAGTTGGAAAACACCATGCGCCTGATACGCCCTCACCCGGACTGGGATCTGATCGAAACGGCCATGGACTCGCTCGGCCGAATCGGCAGGGCCGCAGTGCCCGAGCTGGTGAAGACGCTCGAGCATGAGGATCCTGTGTATCGACAGCGGGCCGCCGAAGTGTTGGCTCGTATTGGCCCCGAAGCGAGCGAAGCGGTGCCGGCGCTGATCATTGCGCTGGCCGATTACCAGGAGCCCGTCCGGAAGGCGGCGGCTCGTGCCTTGGGGCAAATTGGACCGGATGCCGAGGCAGCCGTTCTGCCGTTAATGCAAGCCTTGGAAGAAGTCAACGGCGGCGATCCGCAAGGCGCCGAGCAGTAACCTGAAAATCACAACATCCTTTCGGGATGGTGGCCTCGCGCAGCTACGCCGACCTGCCGTAACGCGAATTACCACTCGTGACAATGATATGAATTCGCACCGAGTCACGATTCGCAAGCCCCAGCGAGCTCGGTACATGGCACGTAACAACTCCAAACGAGGTTGGGGTCACTCTCAGCGCTGAGAGCGCATTTACTTTATCTGTAGCGTCTTTTCGCTGAGTTGGTACTGCGATGTAAGCGCCGCTAACGCTACACGTATGTGCGACACGCACTAGCGTCGTTCGATGTAACCAACGCTCGATTGAAAATAACGAGTTCGGCGCTGTTCGATCTCGCCCGCTGCCTGAGCCTGCTGTTGCTTCATATCGGCCAGGTTGGCTTCGCAGACGCGACAGCCGATCTCCACAACGTGAAAATGGATGTAGTTGCTCGTTTCAGCATCCAATACATCCAGCAGGTAGCTGCCCAATTGCTCGCGTGGCGGGCAACTCAATCGATGCCGCCGCCAGATTTCACCCAGTGTGTGTGTGCCCGCATCACGGCGACGATTGATCTCGACCAGTCGAGCCAACAGTTGCGCATCGCCACGCAACGCCTGTTCAACCTTTCCCATATCGTCAACAGGCAACGCTTCGTCCAAGTAAGCTTCCAAATCCGATTCACTGAACGCTGGGCCGCTCATGTCTTTTCTCCCGGATAGAGTTCAGGGAAAATGTCGGCGTTGAGTCCCATCTTACGGACTCCTTTGCGCAACTGAATCAGAAAGTCGGATTTGTAGTTGGCAACCTGCTGTTCGCTCAATTGAAGTCGATTGGCGACCTCTTTGTTGGACCTGCCGCGGACGAAGAGCAGCTCCAGGCACATCAACTTCGTCCATTCTTTCTTCTTACGCCAACGATCTACCAAAGACCCAATGGTGGCCGCCACCGACTCCCCTTCGATTTCGCGCCGCTCGCCGCTACGCACAATGGTGCTCGCTCCGCGAACGCCGCCGGGGATAGCCATCGGGCCATCGTTTGATTTTTGCGTCACCGAAAAGGGGATCGCCGGTCGGCGGCCTTCGCGGCGCAGATGATCGGTCATCTTGTGCGCGCAAATAGAAAACAGATAGCTCTCGACAGGACGGCTACCGTCAAAATTCGGCAAACTGGTCAGAAACCCGATGAACGTCTCCTGCACCACGTCTTCCGCCACCCCGCGGCGGCCCAAACGACTTTCCGTGAAGGCCAGCAAACGGCCTTCATAGCGGCCAATCAATTGACTCCATGCGTCTGCATCGCCCGCGCGCACTCGTTCAATCAGCAATTGATCGGCTGACTTTTCCATGGAACTGCAATTCCGGTACAACGAGGCGGGAAGGGTGGTGAAGTGGCAACGGTAATCCGGGCATCGCGGGATCAGACAAAAATCGTTCCCAGTGCACACAATGCAATGATGACGCCCATCACTCCCATGGTACCAATTTTCAGCCGCCCGCGTTTCCGTCCGTAGGTCCGCTGATCCATCTTCAAATAACCGAAGATCGAAGCCAGCATGCCCAGCACGCCGAAGGAACCAATTCCCGCTTGCGCCATCCTCGACCTGACGACGGTCTGCTTGAAGTAGGTATCCACGAGTTCATCCTGAAAATTCTTGTCGAACTCGAGCAGCGTATAGATTACGGGGCGTTCCCCTACGCCTTCAGTTCTTGACTTGAAGATACCGTAGTACTCATCGACGATCTGCTCGTTAATCCTCGGCCGCGACAAACTGACCTTCGCACCGACGAGGTCGGCCGTGTACCGAGCCACTTCGTCGTCGATTTGAGTTGCGCGTGAATCCAGGCAGGCGGCCTGCGATTCGCAGGGACCTGTGGTAACGACAAGACGATGCATCAAACCGTCGGTATCACTTCCGTCCAATGCCCACTGTGGAGTTGGCTTGCCGGAACACTTTTTCCATGGCCCGAGGAGTTCCTGCCCGGCATCCTGGGCGACGACATCGGCATCGTTCTCACTCTCGTCGTCACTTTCTTCCTCGGCGGCTGCCTCCTGGATGAACGTCAGCAGCTTGCCGGCAACCTCTTCCCACTTCTCGTCATTCTCCCATGATTCTTCATCCACTTCCGCGATCGCTGGAGCGGTATCACTCTGGTTGTTGACGACGACGTGTGCCTTACCCTCCGATTCGATCGAGGCAAGCTCGCAAGTACCACCCTCAGCATCACACCATTCGTCGTCCGGGCAGATCGATTCCGCATCTTCAACGACTGACTCGACCGTCAGCCCCTTCCCGTTCAACCGGATCGTCATCCGTTTCGCGTCGTGGATCAGATCAGCGGCAACACCAGACGCATCGAAAGACAGGCCTCTCAGGTCGATGTCGAGTTCACCTTCGTCAATCGCATCTTCAATACGGGCGCGGGCCAATTCAAGATTCTTCTGAGCCGCTGCCTTTGCTGCAGCAACCTGCAGCCGGGCCTTGACCAGATTCTGCTTTGTCTTTTCCTGCTCTTCTTTCAAAACCGCCCATTGTTGCTCGTCTGACTCGGGATGTTCCTGAGCGCGTTCGACGCGGCGTTCCAGATCCCTGATCTGTCGCTCGGCCTGTCGCATCGCCAGCTGTGCTTCCCGCTGCAATTCGATTCCTGGGCGGCCGAAATCATCGTCAAGCGCGTACGACGAGATTGCTTCCTCGCGGTCGTTCGACCGCGAGTCGCTGCGTATGCCGGCGGTGACGATGAGCCCTACCGTGGCCACGATCGTCACCATGCCCCAGAACCAACTGTTTCCACGACGTCCGCGTGGCCAATTCACCTTGGCCAGCGGCGCGGCTACCAGCCTTTCGACGCGAGCTTCCAGGTCATCGCCTTCCGGTATCGTTTCGACATCAGGCTTGCGCGTAAAGACGTACATCGACACCACCGCTGTGGCAATGAATGCTGGAATGTAGAAATCTTCGTCGACACTCAACTCACTGATCAAGACAGTTACCAACAAGAGCAGTACTGGCCCTGCGATCAACCAACCCCAATTCGCACTGCGAAACAACGACCGTCGCTGCCTCGCTCTGACGACCGAGATCACGACCAACGAACCAATCGTCATGATCATCGCCGGGACGAAGATGCCTTCATCAATCGCCAGTTCCTCAGCAATCGCGACAAATGCGAGGCAAGCCAGTGGAATCGCCACGACCCAATAGGGGAAAGAATGTTTTTTCTTTACAGGGTTCATATCCACTTCTCCGTTGACCGGCAGTGCCGGATCGATGCGTAATCTTAAACGTTGCCCGCGCTCGTTTCCGCGGTTCTGGCCAATGCCAACAAGCGAGCCTGTTCGCGATCGTCATTGTTGATCCAGGGCGTGGCAAACTGTATTGCAATGCACGCAGTCATGGCCACGAGGAATCCCTGTGGCAACGGGCAGAACGCCTGCACAACGATCCCCATGAACAGGCACAAGGCGGTACTAAAGATACTGAACCGCGCGCGGCGGGTCGGATCGGCGATCTTCCACCAACCGAGCAAGCCAAACAGGGCAGCAAAGTAAACCATGTAACCAAGGATCGATGGCAAACCGTTCTGGAAATGCAACGCCGAGGGCATATCGTTGGCGTCGATCGCCTGAATGTCTTTCAGTAACGTTATGGGTTCCACCTGCAACCATTGGCTGACCCCGAAGGACACACCTCCGACAACGATGCCCGTTGTAACCATCCAGAAGCGACGCAGCATCGCATCGCCAGCAGAGGATTCCCAATTCTTGCTGACGGCGATCACGCCCCAGGCCGCAATGGTGCTGGATATCGCCAACCAAATATAGTTGGGAGCCCATTCGTAAACGCCCACTTGCCCTTCGACGGTGACGAGCATCGCTCCCAGCCCCGAAACGATGGCTGCGACTAATGCGGCCATCAGCATCGAGCCGAGTGTTTCCGTGACTCGCTGACGTTCAGGCTTTTCAGCCAACGATCGCCTCAGCTGCTCCATTTTCAGCCGTTCGATCATCTTGCGGCTCATCCGCCGTGACTGCCGACGAACGACCTTGATCTTTCGCGGCTTGACGGTAGCACGCTTGATTTCCTTGGAAATCAGAGCGGTACGAATCCCCAGGTACAGGGCATAACTCAGCGCCAGCAGCCCCAGATATGGAACGATGAAGCGAGCATTAATGATCAGTAACAAGACCGCTCCGGCCATCAACGCCAGACGCAGGTTGCTGCCCATGCCCGAAGTTTGAAACCCTTCCGCCACTTCACGGTAGGCCGTCCTGACGGCGCGAGCAATTGGCTCGTCCATCAACTCAGCAAGTTCCTTGTCACTGGACATCGGCTCGGGTGACTTCACATCGGCCAGCATGGCCGCCGGTGCCACCTTCTCCACGTAGGCGTCGTTGTTGACCGACCCATCCTTGTACTGCCGCAGGACCGCTCGCATCTCGTCGACATCGCGCAACCGTTTATCCGGATCTTTCGCCAATGCTCGAGCGACAACTGTACGATACGGTTGCGGGACCAGCTGCAGATCGGGCTGAGCGGTCAGGTGCTTCATGATGATTTCCTGGCTGCTCTCGCCGTCAAACGGCACGTGGCCAGTAATCATCTCGTAGAGGATTACACCCAAGGCATACACGTCGATCTCTTTGCCGTATCGACCCTGGCCGATTTCCGGCGCCATGTAGTGCAGTGTGCCCACACTTTGAGTCTGCCCACTGCGTCGGCTGCAGCTGATAAACTTGCACAGGCCGTAGTCACCAACCTTGACCGTGCTTTCGTCAATAAAGATGTTGCCCGGCTTGAGGTCACGATGCACGACTCCGCTCTTGTGCAAATGAGCGACACCGGCCGTGATGCCATCGAACCAGGCATCCACCGCCGACAGCGGCATACCGCCGTTGTTTTCCTCAACCACTTCCTGCAAAGTCTTGCCGGAAACATATTCCATGACGACCCAGGCCTGATCTTGCTCATCACGCTTGATGTCGTATAGGTCGAGCAGGTTCGGATGTTTCAAGTTCAAGCACTGCCGTACGCCGCGCAATTCGATATCGAGATTGCGCTGGATGCGCTTGAGCGCAACCTCCTTGCCGCCGTCGGTCTGGGCATAATAGACCTCACCGAAGCCGCCGACGCCGATGCCACGTTTGATCGTGTAACCATCCAGCGAACGATCTCCACTGGGAAGTGAGAAAACCGGTTTGCGGGTCCGGCGCTGGTCGCTGGACGATGGATCTGCGTTTATTGCGTGGTCTGGCCCCAACACTTGCCCCGGCTTCTTCATGGTTTCAATTCGCGAGTCGTCCGAGCGGACAGCCCCGATCCTCTGGAGTAATGGTAACGAAATACCGGCCTTCCTTCGCTTACCCTTTCCTGCTTTATCGTGGCTCATGTTTGCTGCAGAAGGCATAGCACGTAACCAACCTTTCATTTTACAGGCGTTCCAGTGTGATCGCGAAATTCTTTCCTGAGATCCGCGAACCCCAGTCCACTTGCCCTTTGTCACCTGCGTCCTGACCGTCTATTTCTACGCGTTCTCCCGCCCGAAATCGCAGTGATTCGCCATCGGTTCGCGACAACACGACGCTGCCATCCCAATGGGAACAGCGGATGTGATTGTCATGAGCCGGCCCCAGCAGGCATGTGGTGCCCATTAACAAAATCGCGTCCACCGCCGGTTCCAGCCGTTGGCCCGTTAACAAATCAAGCCGAGCCGTGTTGCTAAGTGCGTGCGGTTTGCTGAACCGTAATCGAACGCCAGAACCCAATCCGATCTCGGCGCCCTGGTGCAAAGGAGTTGCCTTGACGATCGGTGCATTATCGACAGTAACCAAGGCCAGCGGATGGATCAGGTAATCCTCACCAACGCGCTGAATCTTGGCGTGGCGGCGACTGATGTCAGCCTGAATGGAAATATCGGCGCCGAATCAGGCACCGCCTGCCCCAACATGATCTCGTCTTTCAGGGTGACCAGAAAACCGCCGACAGCATCCACCCAGAAGACTCCGCGGGTTCTCAATTGCGATTCCATGCCGGGACCTTGCTGTGCATGCTTTCGATCGTGACGGTTCGTTGTGCCGCGGCGAGGCGACGAATCTCCACACCGACTGGTCACACCACCTGCCATGATCGATTCTCCCTGATGCGATGTCGAATGTAAGTTGGGGAGATAGGTTGTTTCCCGGTTGTCCCACCGCCGAACAAGCCGGCCGAGTCGTCCGTTTTCCCAGGAATCAAAAAACTTGGGCAGTCGCTGGATCATCTGGCTACCTTGGTTTTTTAGTTTCTTCGGGAGGAGCTGAAAAAATCAGCGCCGGGGTTTGTGGCCAAACCCCGGGCTGCAGTGGCCGATGCCGGGGGTGCGTCTGCACTTTGGGGGATGGAATCCAAAGTGCTACTCGGCATCCGCCACAGAAGACGCTTCCGGCTGAGCAATGCCCAGGAAGATGGCAACCTGAGCTACCACATCTTCATCAACTTCAACGTCGACCGGGATTTCATACTCGTAGTTGATATCGGAATGGATCAATCGCTCGTCGACGTTAATCCGGGTTTCGATATCGGTGATCAAGTCCTGCAGACGGGCCAGCTTGCTCTCATCAAAAGCGGTCATTTCGGCTGCTTGAGCGACGACATTCAGTCGTCGACGGGCCTCGAGGTTCTCGATCTCGATCGTCAGCTGTTGCTTGGCAGCCAGCATCTGTTCGAGCTTGACTCGAGCTGCATCGAGACCTCGCTGGCGGGCTGAAAGCACTTTGTCCAACGAATCCAGAGTGTCCTTGGTCGTTTTGGCCTGAGCCAGGCGATGAGTCATGTCCAATTTGACCTGGTCGATCGAGTAGCTGCGTGTTCCATAGGTCAGCTGCGTCTTGCCGCTCTTGGTGTCGACCATCAACTTGGCCAGATCGGATTGGCCCTTTTCCAGCCGCTTGGCGGTGCGAGTCGCTTCCCGGTGAAGGCGATCGACTTCGACTTCTTCCCGAGCAATCGTGCGCATGTTCTTTTCGATTTCTGGTTTTAAGGCAACGATCATCTTGCGGGCGCGTTCGATTTCGAACTCAAGTGGCACGGAATCCTTGACCGTGTCCTTTACGAGGCCGGCACCCGTGCTGATATAACTGGCGGCATCAAAGCCAAAAACCAATCCCAGAACGAAAAGGCTGCTAAGGCCTACGTAAAGTGACTTCTTGAACATCTGTCTTTCCTCCAAAGCAATAAGCGGCGAATGTTGACGGGAAACGCCTCGTTCCGTCTAACTGAAAATCTGTTTCTGCCAATAATTCGCCCTGGAGCGGGCGATCTTGGGGCAATTCGGAGAAAAACGCGACGATGCGGAAGTCGTCTGAGAGCAAGAAGTTACAGCAGCGGCTCGAGTCCCGAATGGGCGAATTGGGCGGCTCGGTAACGTGTTGCCCGCTGGCAGCCCAACCTTGCGTCTTGAAAACGCAAAAACAGGCAACCTTCCAGCGGCGGCGTACCGGTGAATTTATTTGGGCAGCTGTTCGTTCATCAGCTGTTCAGCAGCCGTGGTCGCTTTTTCCCACTCCTTCGCCTCGGCATTAGCAATGATCGTGATCAAGCGATCTGCTTCGCGCTGCGTCATCTCGCCTTTTTCCACAGCCTCTTCAATCTCGAGCGCGATGTCGTCCATTCTGGACGCATCGCGTTTGCTGGCGTTGGCGTAGATCACCTTCGCGTACTGAAATGTCAGCGGACTGGCTTCCCTCGAGGGTCCACATCCGCCTACCAACAGCATCGCTGCGATCACGAAACCACAAGAAATCCGATTTCTGACGAACCAATTCATGGAAGATTCCTGCTGATGCCCGATTTTCCCGCAGGATAGGGTACTCAGCTGGCCAAATCAGGTCGACCTCATTTTAGGCCCAGCAGCATGAGCTGCTGCCAGAATCAGCCGTTTATTCAACCGCCGATTCGTTGTCAGATTCCAGCTCTTGCTGCAGCTTGAGGATCGCTCGATACCACAACTTGGTTACGGAATCGAACGATCGATTCATTTGCTGCGCCACATCCTTGAAGGATAAACGCTCCAAACTTCGCAATCGGATGACCTGCGCATAGTCGTTCGGTAGCCGCTGGAGCGCTCCGTGCAACTGCTGAATCTGCTCGGCGGCAATCGCATTCGCTCGAGGCGTCGGCTGCATGTCGGTGGGCACAAAGCCGATGCCACTGCCGCTTACATCGTTTGCCAGTTGGCGTTCTCGTTTTACGTCGCGTTTGTCCCGGTGAAAATCGCGTTGCAGCTTCTTTGCTTCATTTGCCACGATCGTCTTCAGCCAGGCGTAGAATTCGCCCTTTGACGACCCACGAAAGCCGTCAAACCCGCGGATCACCTGGGCCAGCGACTGCTGAACGATATCCGAGGTACCAAATTTCCCCTGCAGGTTGGTCGGCGAATTCTGTTTCGCCATCAGACTCATATAGCCCTGTATGTGCTCGAGCAGTTGTTCACGCGCTTCGCTCGACCCGTCCTTGGCCCGCGGCACGAGCAGACTGACCGTATCCAGATCGACGTCGGGATGGTGTTCAACGTGCCGGTTGTTGTCAGGAACAGGTTTTTCGTTATCCACCGTTGCGCTCTCGGGGAAAGAGGAGCCCTTGCGGTTCCAATTGGCCACGAATGACTGAAATCACCAGTACGCGGCAGTATGGAAACTCATTGTATCTGGGATCTGCCAAATGCCGCCCGCATTAAAGCTATTTCTTCAGATTTCTTTCTGGTTTTGATTATTCCAAATCGCTCGAAAAAACGCCCCGTCGGCGGCTACCACGGCCAACGCGTGGAATCTCACCCAGTAGCGGTATCCGCAAACTCGCTTCGCTTTTCTTCTTCGAGGGTAAGAACCATGAGTACAAATCAACATGTCCTGTCGCGACTTCTGATCGCGTTTTCTCTCGCATTGCTGTTGTTGCCGCAGCCCAGCACAGCTCAGAACGTTTCATGGGACGATGGCGGCGGTAACAAGAACTGGTCAAACAATTTCAATTGGAGCCCCAACGGCACACCCGGCTCGGGCAACAATGTATTCATCGGTAATCTGGCAAATGCTCAAAGCGACCTGACCATTGTGGATCAGGACTTTACCATCGGCGACCTGACGCTCTCCAATTTTGTCGGCGTTGATACGGCCGGGTTCAAACTAACTGCTGGCGACGTCGAGCTGGGATTGGGGACCAACCTGACCGTCTCCGAACATTCTGCTGGAACACGCGCGTTACAGATCACGGGACTGACGATCAACAACCTGGCCTTCTTTCGCATGAATGGCGGCCAGGCGGCGGTTGGAGGGAGCGTAACGACGAACCTCGGTGGCGGCTTTACCGGATTTGGTGAATTCAATTTTCTCAATGGGCTGATATCGCCAACAACCGTATTTACGAACAACGGTTCACTTACGACGGGTCGACGAGCGGGTTCCGCAGCGACCGAACATTTTACATTGGACCTGACCGCCAACGATGCAGACGCCCGGATTGATCTGGACGGTGTCAACAACGACCGTCCGGTCAGCCTGTCAGAAAATACAACAATGAATCTTGGCATCCAACCGCTCAACTATCGTGGCACCTTCACGATGAACAAAGCTACCGAATTCAACTCGGACAATGTTATTCAAATCGGAAACGGCGGAACGATGGAAATCAACGCCGGCGTCGGTAGCTTGGGCATCCCGGCACTCGCTACGATCCGTGGCGCAGGAGTCAACGCGACATTCGGTTCTGAGATTAATGTCAATTCGGGCTCCTTGGTCGTCGATTCCGATTCCTTTCTCGTTAGCAGCGCCGCCGCCATGAATATTGCGAACGGTGCCTCGGTCCGGTTTGACAGGACAGCGACCATCGATGGCGAATTCAACGCGGCTGGGAACTATCAGCTGATCGTAAACGGCGACCTGACATTGAACGACAATGATCTCAACTGGGATGGCGCTGGAACCTCCACAACAACGATCAACAGCGGCGGTCGATTGGAGATCAATGCGACAACGATCGATGCCGATGATGACTATGACGGAACAATCAACATTGAGAGCGGTGTTCTGGATGTTGATGTGGCGGCCACTTCCTGGAATCTGGCCGGCACGTTGAATCTGGCTTCGACCGACAGTATCTCTGTCGTGACGGGCACGAATCTTTTCGTCACGGGCGATATCGTGGCCGACGCCGGCGGATCGAGAATCACGACCGCCGTGCAATTCGAGCCGACCAGTTCGACACATGTCGAGGCTGGTTCCGATCTGTTCTTCACTCAACCCGTTACGTTTAAGGGTGGAAGTTCGCATACCGGAACATTGGACGGCGAACTGTCGTTTGGCAGTAACATTACGGTCGATGCACCAACAACGATCAACATGCCAACGGGACGGGTGCAAATTGACTCGAATAGCGCCAATCAGACATTGGCCGTGAATAACGACCTGACGATCAACGCACTTAGCCTGCGTTCCAGCGTAGGGGCGTCCGGCGCCGGCACCTATTCCATCAACATCGACAACACCGATGCTACGCTCAATGTCAATCTCAGCCCGGGCAATGAATGGACATTGGGAGCCGACGGCGTGATCAACATTGCTGGCGTGGCCACCTTGCAGACTTCGCTGGATGGTTCACCCGTCAACGTGCAGGGTGATATCAATGTCAACAATAGCACCCGATTTGACGCAAGGATTGATCTCCAGACTGGTGGTACTGTCGATATCAACGGCGGCACGACTGTGCTGTTCCTTGAGGGTGGTTCGCAAGCGGATCCCAACCGACTGGAAGGCGGTATCTACAGCGGTAACGGCGAACTGCATGCGTTTAGTTCCGGTGTCCGCGGCTACGGTCAGATTAATAACGACATCTTCTTTAACGGTGGGTCCGACCTGATTGCTGAAGGCGGCACGCTGGTCCTGAATGGCGAAGTACTCGCGGTCGACAAAATTGGTGCAGCCACGGGCGGCACCTTGCTGCTGGGTCAGGCCCTGCAAACTGCAAACTTCGGCACCACGGTGGAAATGTCCGGTGGAACAATTGCCTCGTCAAGTATCGAAAACTTTGGAGCGACGACCGGACACGGTGAGGTAGCCACGTCAGGTTTCATCAATCACAATCTGCTTCAGGCCAGCGGCGGCGGAGAACTCGTGATCAACACGGTAAACGCACCTGACCTGGATGGCTTGTCCGGCACGCCCACGATTCAGGCGTGAAGTGCCGACCTCGTCGTTGCCGGCACGCTCGCAGACGCATTTGATGCGATTGCGCTCGTCGAGGCAGGTCAAGCCATGGAATTCCAGCAGGGTTGGACGTTGGGACCGGGCGGCAAGTTGTTCCTGCTGGGTAGCGCCTCCAGCAAGGCCATTCTCCGCGGCGGCCAGGCCACGTTGAATGGTCTCGTCGAAGTGAACCGGACGGGACGAATCGAAGCGCCCGCAACTTTCCGGCCCACCGGTATGTACTCGATCCCCGACGGGAACGATCTGCTGGAATTGGCGGCGAACACAACGGTGCAACCGGGTGCCGATTTCGAAGGAAACGGTGCGGTTGCCAATTTGAACGGTTCGTCGCTTACGATGAATATCGGATCGGATATCGGCGTCCACCTGCGTAATGAAGGCTTGTTACGATTCGGAGCCGGGCTCGGCACAGTCGATTTGGCTTCGCTGGAATTGGCCAATGGCACAATGCAATTTCGACTCGGCGGCACGGATGTCTCCCATTACGACCACGCTATTGTCCTGGGAAACGCCGAAGTTGGCGCTGGTCTGGATGTGAGTCTCGCCAGCGGATTCAATCCTTCACTGAACGATGCCTTTGTGTTACTGCAATCGACAACCGGCTTTGTCGTTGGACAGTTTGACACGGTCGACCTGCCGGCGATTGGAAGCGAGTTGGCGTGGCAAGTTGACTATAGCGACCCGCTGACCGTCTGGCTGCGAGTCATCCAGGACATGATCTCGGGCGACTTCGACGGCAATGGCGACTACGCTTGCAACGACGTTGATATGCTGGTCGGAGAAATCGTTGCCGGAACCAACAGTGCCAGCTTCGATTTGACGGGCGACGGCAATGTGAATGGTGCCGATCTGACCGCATGGTTGGCCGAAGCCGGGGCTGCCGAATTGGGCTCGGGCAATCCTTACCTGCTCGGTGATGCTAATCTGGATGGCAACGTCAACGGAGCCGACTTCCTGGTCTGGAATGCCAACAAGTTCACCGGCAACAACGGCTGGTGCGGTGGCGACTTTGATGCGGACGGCAACACGAATGGTGCCGACTTCCTGGTCTGGAATGCCAACAAGTTCACGTCGGCCGATGGTGTGTCGGCCGTTCCCGAGCCCGGCTCGCCGATGCTCTTACTGCTGGCTGCCTTTGCGATTCTGCAACCCCTGCGTTCCCGTTTCGTGTAACTGCATTTCAGCAGCAAGCATCCCTTGAAGCGGGATTGTGTGATCGCGTCCGCCACCTTTTCGGGTGGCGGACGTTGTCTTTTTGCGCGTTGATCAAGCCCGATTGGCCGCTTCGATTGCATTAACCTTGAATGTGGCGGCTATCCGCCCTTTCAGGGATGCGATACCAACGCCGCACAGGCGACGCGCTGGGGCAATTCGCACTAGCCGTTTAGCCGCCAAAACTCGAAATTGAGCAACGTTGCGAAGCTGACCCAGGCAAGATAGGGCGCCATCAGTCGGGCAGCCCAGCGGCTATGCCGCCAGAACAGCACGATCGTCAACGTGATGGCGCCGAGTAGAAGAACAATATTGATCAGCGCGTGATCGATCCGATGACGACCAAAGAACTGCCACGACCAGCACGAATTCAACGCCAACTGCCCGACGAACACCCACAATGCCAATTGAGCTCCACGCTCGTTTCGCTGACGCCATACGAGCCAGGCCGCAATCGCCATCAGGCAATAGAGCAATGACCAGACCGGACCAAAGATCCAGTTGGGAGGTGCCAGACCGGGCCGCACAAGTTTCTCGTACCACTCGCCAGGCATAAACTGTCCGCCCACCGCGGCGGCAGAAAAACAGAGGATGAACGAAAGCAGCAGAAACACCCAGTCTCGCGTCGTATAATCCTGGTTCAGTGACTTCGTCGCCATCTTCCGTTAGCCTCGGCTCGTACGTGTAACCACATCCCGACGTTCCTGCTCGGACCATCTTATGCCCAAATTGCAATCCTTGCTTGAGGGTCAGTCGGACATCGTGGGTTTCGGCCCACAGTTAAGCCGACCTCGCGAACGATTGGGAATTTTGTCGGGAGCTTTTGACCCGTTACACGTTGGTCACCTCACCATGGCCGAGATCGCCGGCTCCAAACTGGGGCGGCCCGTCCATTTCGAATTGTCGGTGACCAACGTGGACAAGCAGACGCTGGATCGAGCCACCTGTGAACATCGGTTGTCACAGTTCCAGAAATCGACGGCCCAATCGACGGTTTGGCTCAGCCGGGCCGCTACTTTTGTGGAGAAATCACGCTTGTTCCCCCAATCCACCTTTGTCGTCGGGGCCGACACGATCGTCCGTGTCGCCGATCCGCGTTATTACGACGGGCCGGCCGAAATGCACTACGCATTCGAGCAGATCGCTGCGGCCGGCTGTCACTTCCTGGTGTTCGGGCGAGTCGTCATCGAAGATCGCTTCGTGGTTCTATCCGAAATCGACTTGCCGGCGCGGCTGAGAAACCTGTGCGACGAAATCCCGCAGACCGAATTTCGCAAAGACGTTTCTTCGACGCAGTTGCGCGATGGTTTGATGTAGCGATTGCTCCGCTCGACCATTGAATGGGCTTCGGTCGCTGAGCTCACTCGAGCAGATCGTTGTAGATCGCGACGAGTCCGGACGCGCATTGCATCTGCGAGAATCTCTGTTCGGCCGATTTTCGCAGCTGTTGGCCGATCGCCCCTCGCAGCGCGGAAGATTTCAACAATCGTTCCGCGGTCGTAGCCATGGCAGCAGGCTGATCTTTGTCGCAAAGCAGGTCGCTGCTCAGAGATTCCGGCACAATTTCCGCTGTTCCGCCGACATTGGTCGCCACGAAGGGCAAGCCGGCAGCGCTCGCTTCGAGCAAGACTCGGCCGAGGGGTTCTTGTCGAGCCGCATGGACCAGCAAGGTCGCTGCACGCATCAAACGATGAACGTCGTCACGGCGCCCAAGCCAATGAACGTGACCGCATTGATCGGCCGCTTGATGCAACCGCAACTCGTACTCGATCGCTTCTTGTTTTTGCGAATGGCGTGAACCCACGATCGCCAAGTGAAGTTGCGGTGATTTGGCTCGCAGCATGGAAAAAGCCTGCAACAGCGTGTCGAGTCCTTTGCGCATTCCTATTTGGCCAACGCTCAATAACAGCGGCGAGTCCATACGCAGGTTCAGTTCTTCGCGAACACCCTGCGCGTCGTCAGACCCACTTGAACAGAAACGCTCAAGGTCGACTCCATTGTGCACCACGACCACCCTTTCCGGATCGAGGCCCTGCTGCACATGAAAATTCCGCGTCGCCAGGGAAACGGCGACCAGCCGATCGAGCTGCCCCAGGTCAGCGATCGCCCGCTGGCTCAGGCCAACAATGTCTCGGAGATAGCCGACGCCTGGCGTCCCGGTCGCTGCCGCTACCGGTCCGCACAGGCGACTCATCGATAGACTATTGGCGTGCAGCAGATCGGGTCGGACTGCCTCGATCACGCGCTGGATGGCCGCCCGAATTTCGTTTTGCGGCAAGCGCGAGTGGCCAGCCACCGGCTCGAAGGGTACCAACTCGACGCCCAGAGCATGCAGCTCACGCGAGAAATCTGTATCTGGCGGGACCAGCGCCACGAAGCGGCAACCGGCCGTTTGCAGGGCAGGCAAGACCGCCAGCAGCGAATTCTCCCCGCCGTTGAGGGCGCCGTATTCTCCGACCAGAAGTACGCTCGGCGTAACCGAGATCGACGGGGTGGTCGTTGTCGAGATCGTCACACGCAGTTCCCTGGTCACTTGTCGCCCGCCCTCATTGCCGATCGCCCCAAGCATCGCAATTGCTGTCCCGGTGCACAACTCTTATACTTGCTCGATTCATCCCGACCTGAAAAAGAAGATCATGGCGATACCACCGACCACAATTGTGGACCAAGCCGAGAAACCGTACTTCGTCGGCATCGATGTCGGCGGTACGAGTGTGAAACTGGGAATCGTTGATAACCGGGGACGCACAATCAACACGGCGAGTTATGCGAACGAGACGCTGCTGGGAAAAGAAATTGCCATCGAGCGACTGACGATTGGCGTCGACCAGCTGATCTCAAAATCGCAGGTCTCGTTGGATGACGTGCCGATCGTTGGCTTGGCCACGCCGGGCACGATGGACTTGAAAGCGGGCGAAATCCTTGAACCACCCAACATGCCCGGTTGGGAACATTTCCCGATTCGGGAGCAACTAAGCAAAACGCTCAACATACCGGTGAAGTTTACCAACGACGCGACGGCAGCTGCCTTTGGCGAGTTCTGGGTTGGCTCGGGCTGCGACTACTCTTCGCTGGTGCTCCTGACATTGGGCACCGGGGTTGGTGGGGGCATCATCATCGATGGGCACACGATCGACGGTTTCCATAGTCACGGTTCAGAGAACGGGCACACGCTTGTTGATATGAGCGAGAGTGCTCGAACGTGTGGTTGCGGTCGCACAGGACACCTGGAGGCATATTCCAGTGCCACCGCGCTGGTGAAGCGAACGAAACGGTTGCTGGATGAGGGTCGCAAGAGTTCCGTACAAGCCCGCATGGACGCTGGGGAACGATTAACGACTTTGATGTTGTCGGAAGAAGCGGAACGAGGGGACGAACTTTCGCTGGAGGTCATTCTCGAGGGCGCCAACTTCCTGGCCATTGGGATCGTCAATGTGGTACACATCATCGACCCTGAAGTTGTCATTCTGGGCGGGGCGATGAATTTTGGCGGCGCCTCCGCGCCAATCGGCAAGAAATTCATCGCCACGGTTCGCAGCGAGTTTCGTCGTCGTGCCTTTCCTTTTCTCTCCGAGCGGACACGGATCGAATACGCCATTCTCGGCGGTGATGCCGGCTATATCGGCGCCGCCGGACTTGCTCGCGAGTCGTTGACTCAGGCAACGTTGTAATTCCTCTCGTCCAAAGCCCACCCGCATGGCCCGAACCGACTGCTCACTTATCCGCAACTTTTGCATCGTGGCTCACATTGACCACGGCAAGAGCACGCTCGCAGATCGGATCCTGGAGATGACCGGCGCGGTATCTTCGCGAGAAATGAAAGATCAGCTGCTCGACGATATGGAGCTCGAACGTGCCCGTGGCATCACGATCAAAGCGCGTGCGGTCACCATGCCCTACCGGCATCAGGGGAAGAACTACCAGCTGAACCTGATCGATACACCAGGCCACGTCGATTTCCATTACGAAGTTTCACGGTCGCTTTCCTGTTGTGAAGGTGCGCTGCTGCTGGCCGATGCGTTCCAGGGAGTGGAAGCACAAACGATGGCCAACGCCTACGCGGCCATGGAGCATGACTTGGAGATCTTGCCCGTTGTGAACAAAGTCGATCTGATTCACGCGAGGACCGAAGAAGTCAAACAGGAAATGCAGCAGACGCTGGGCATCGATCCGGATGACGTCGTGCCCGTCAGCGCGAAAACGGGGATGGGTGTTGATAAGCTACTGGAGAGAATCATCGAACAGATTCCGGCTCCACAAGGCGACGAGGAAGCCCCGCTGCAGGCAATGGTGTTCGATTCCAATTATGACGACTACCGGGGAGCGATCATTTACATCCGCGTGATGAACGGGCGGGTCACCAAGGGGCAGAAGGTCAAGCTGTTGCGCGCCGGCACGACGCACGATGTGATTGAACTGGGGCATTTTCAGCCGCAACGCACACCCACCGATTCACTGGGGCCGGGGCAGGTCGGCTATGCGATCTGCAATATCAAATCGCTCGACGAAGTTCATATCGGTGATACGCTCAGTGTACCTGGTGACCAGGGAGCCGCGCCACTGAAGGGCTATCAGGATCCAAAACGCATGGTCTACTGCGGCCTGTTTCCGTCGGACGGTCAGAATTTTGAAGAGCTGCGAGATGCGCTTTCGAAACTGTCGATCAACGATCCCAGTTTCGAGTTCGAACCGGAATCAAGTGACGCGCTGGGTTTTGGTTTCCGCTGTGGCTTCCTCGGACTGCTGCACATGGAAATCGTTCAGCAACGGCTGGAACAGGAATCGGATGTCGACCTCGTGCAGACGGCACCCAACGTGACCTATGAAATCCTGACGACGACCGGCGAGACGCTCGAAATCCACAAGCCTCAGGACGTCCCGGATTCCGGACAGATCGACGAGTTTCGTCAACCGATCGTCCGCGTCAATATGGTTCAACCGACCGAGTACATTGGCGCCGTCATGAAGTTGTGTCAGGACCGCAGGGGAACGCTGGTCCGAACCGAATACCTGTCGCCCACACGTGCGGTGGTGACTTACGACCTGCCGTTGGCCGAGGTGATTTACGACCTGCACGACAAACTGAAGAGCGCCACGAAGGGCTACGGCACGATGGACTACGAATTGAAGGGCTACGAGTCGGCTGACCTCGTACGACTCGATATGCTCGTCAACGGAAAACGCGTCGACGCCCTTTCCGTCATCTGCGATCGCGGCGACGCCGACCGGCGTGGCAGGGCCGTCGCCAAGCGGCTGAAACAGGAAATCGACAGGCACATGTTCGAAGTTGCGGTGCAAGCGGCCATTGGCACTCGGGTCATTGCCCGCGAAACGGTACCCGCCCTGCGGAAAAATGTTACCGCCAAGTGCTACGGCGGCGATATTTCTCGAAAAAGAAAGCTGTGGGCCAAGCAGAAGGAAGGCAAAAAGCGAATGAAGTCGATCGGCCAGGTCGACATCCCCCAGAAAGCTTTCATGGCGGTCCTCGATACGGGTGAAGAAAAGAAAAGATAAGCGCCCAGGTTCAATCAAGAAAGCGTCTTGGGGCACCGTTCAGAAACGATCGCGCAGGACAGGCGTTTGCCGATACTCTAACCATGCACGTTGATCATGCTCCCCGGCAATCTCCGTTCTCCGGAACAAGGCCAAGTTCGGCCGAATGGGTCCTCCGCGTTTGTTTCGGGGTACGCTGCCTGGCACTCGGTCAGGCCTTCCTGTGGGGCAACTGGGAGCGGGATTCGGAACTGTTCGGCTTGCTGCTCTTCGATTGGTCCTGGCCCGAGTCCATAGCCATGCGACTCGAGAACGGCGCTATCGTGCTGATGGTCACGGCCGGCATCGTTGCGATCGCATCACCGTTGATGATCAGCTTGCTGTCGGAACGCTGGCAACGAATCATCCAATTCGCGGAAACGTTATTGTTGTTGTTTGCGCTCGCGTGGGAGGTCGCGTTTGCTCTGGCGATCACCATCCGTGGCGGCGTGTTTTATTCCCAGCTGACGCTGCCTGCGCACGCTTTGCGTATCGCGATTCCGTGTTCGCTCCTGATGCTGGATCGACCTACAAATTGTTCCTATCGACTGGGGCCTTCGGTCCTGAATATTTTACGCTGGTCGACAGTGATCACATTCGCAGCTCACGGTTGGAAAGCATGGGAATTGTCGCCTGAATACACCACGCTGGTGATTGGCGGCTGGCAGAACACGTTCGGTCTTTCCATGTCACAGCCCACTGCGGAACGCATCCTTCGCTGGATTGGCGGATTCGACCTGTTGTTTGCCGCCTTGCTTGTTGTTCTGCGCTGGCGATTGGTACTCGCTTACGTAATCTTGTGGGGCGCTGTGTCGGCGATGGGACGTACGATTGGCGGTGGATGGCTACACTGTCCAGAGACATTCCTCCGGGTTGCTCACGCTGGTGGCCCCCTTGCGCTGTTCCTAGAATGGAGGCGGCAGGCTCGACCGCAGCAGACTCCAGCTACAGGCGAATGACTCAAAGATGCGCTGCTCTTCGTTAATCATGATGACGGCATTATTCGCCGCTGGCGTTTCCGATTCGCAATTGTCAGCTCAAACGGAATCACGACCGGAACGTTCAGTAGCTGAAACCGTTACTCCGGTCGGTCCGCTGACCCCTTGCCATTGGCGCGTCGTGTGGCTGACCAACCCCGCGACAGATGCCTTCATCGCCTGGGATACGCATGAGGCAGGGCAGCAACATCGAGTCACAATCCGGGAACGAGGCATCGACGAATCGCGAATCCTGCTCGCCGGAACAGAAGTTTATGCTTTTCTGAAGCCCGGGGATCGCGCTTTCTATCGTCATGGGGTCACGCTCAGTGACTTGAAGCCCGGTACCCGGTACGAACTGCAGTTCGACAGCGACGGTTACGTATCACGGTGGTTCTATTTCGATACCGCCAATTCGAACGAACGCCCGTTTAGCCTCCTCTTTGGCGGCGATTCGCGGACCGGATTGGAAAAACGACGCGAGATCAATCGTATGATTGCGGAGGTTGTCGCCGAGAGCTGGGATGCCGCAGAAGAAGGCGAGAGAATCTACGCGCTGGTCCATGGCGGCGATTTCGTTTTTACAGGCACCAACCCATCGATGTGGCATGAATGGCTGGCCGCCCACGAACTGACGACAGGCGATGACGGCCGGCTGCTGCCAATTATTCCTGCACGCGGCAATCATGACCGTGGGCGTCTGTTCAGCCAGATTTTTGGTTTCGAACCCGCGGACCAGAATTTCTACGCGATCAGCTTCGGACCGATGTTGCGATTAGTCACGCTGAACACCGAAGCCAGCATTGCCGGAGACCAGGCGGTCTGGCTGCAAAACGAGCTTGCCAATTCACGACCCGCATATCGTTGGTTGATCGCCCAATATCATCGCCCCGCCTATCCAGCGGTAAAATCACCCAGCGGCGCGTTACGCATTGGGTTCCGCTGTTTGAAAAGCACGATGTGGACCTCGTGTGCGAAGCTGACGGGCACAACATGAAGCGAACGCTGCCCATCCGAGCCGGCACGTACGACCCAAGTGGCATTGTTTACATCGGTGAAGGAGGGATGGGCGTCCCCCAACGAACTCCCAAAACGAACCGGTGGTTCCTCCGCCCACCGGGTTTCGCCGGCAGTGGTCATCACATTCAGTTGTTGAGCTTTACTCCCGAAAAGCTGCAAATTAAAACTCGCCGGCTGAACGGTACGATCGCGGACGAGTTCACGATTCCAGAAACACGCTAATCCGAGTCGCACGGACTTGTAGCGTATGCGTCGTTGGTGTCTCTAATGGGCGAAAAGTCGCTATGGCTGTCGTAAATTCGCTCGAATGTGACGCCCAAGTGGTGTCCAACAGAACGGCAACGGCGGCAACAGGACGGCCGGCGGGTATTCCAATTTTGGCGTTGTCTCGCCCCTGGGCTACGGCTCGGGCGGAAAACCTGACGACATTGGTGTCAGGTCGTCAGCGAGCCGTAATCGTCTTAATAAGGGGCGTTTCTTGACCTGATGGTCCTGCATCCGCTGGAGAATATCCACCAAAACCCGCACCGCATCCAGAATGTGATCGCCTTTATTCAGCATGACGCACTCGGCACGAACCCCCATCGCTGCATCCGTAATCTCAGCTCTTGATGGAGTCCCGGTCTTGGCCAAACTTTCCAGCACCTGGGTGGCCCAGACGACGGGCACGTGTGCCGCTTCGCACATCCAGAGTATCTCCTCCTGCACTTCGGCCAATCGTTGCCAGCCAAGTTCCACTGCCAAATCCCCGCGAGCAATGATGACTCCAATCACCGGACTGCGCATTGCGGTCAGCAGCAGAGAAGGCAGGTGCTCGAATGCTTGCCGATTCTCGACTTTGAGAACGATGGGCATGTCAGGGCGGCCCAGCCGGGCGAGTTCCTTCTGCAAACGCTCCACATCCTCCACACGGCGTACGAAAGAGTAGCCAACCATGTCAGCGTGTTGAACGATGAAGGAGAGATCCGACAGGTCCTTCCCGGTCAACGAGTCCAGGTGTAAATCGGTGTCGGGCAAGTTGATCCCCTTGTCGGCTTGCAACTTGACGCCCTTCGAATCGCCAGATGTCACTTCCAAGACAACATGGCGATCATGGATTTCTTCAACTCGCGCGGCGATCTTGCCATCGTCAAACAGCACCCGATCACCGCGTTTCAGGTCCCGGAAAACGCTCGGCAGGGTACAGCCAATCGTTGCCGCACGAAAGACCTGCCCGTGTAGGTCAAGTTGTGCAGGGGAACCCTCCAGACAATCATCGCCCAGCAACAACCGATCACCTGGACGCAGGGAAAGGTTTTGTTCTCTAGCAGGAAAAGGAGCAACGCGAACAGGACGACTCTTTCGCTTTCCCGAAGGCAGCGTTACTTCATGGAACAACTTCAGGCCGGGGACGACATAGGCCGTTTTTGCCGCTTCTGCCCAGGCCCCGTCCGCTCGTCGTTGCGAAACTTTCAGACGTCGCCTGCGCCCACGGGCGTCTCGAAGACGAATGATGTCGCCGTTCTGTAGACGTTTCAACCATCGGCCGTCGACGGGAAGCGCTGCATCACCGGGAACGGGCGGGCCGCAACGCTTAGCTCTATCGTATAGCCAGATTCTCGCCGGAAAAATCACGCGGCCAAGATCGTCACGATAGGGACGCCACTTGATCACCGGGATACCTGATTGAATTGGTCCGGTGCGCAACTTGGGCCCTGCCAGATCCATGATGACTTTGCAGGTGCGGTTCTGCTCGTCGCAGGCTTGACGCAGATTTGCAATCATCTGCTGCCAATCGGCCTGCTCGTCATGCGCACAGTTCACTCGCATGCAGTCCATGCCCTGCGCTAACAAGTCGAACACCAGCCCACCATCACGCGAGGCTTCGCTCGGCATGGTCACCATGATGTGCGTTCCGCCGCCGACCGATGGCCGCTCGCCAAACAGGGCAGCCGTCGACTCGTACAGCAATTCCCTGCTGGAACGGAAGCTCACTTCGGCAGGTTCTAAGTCCGACTGAATTGAATCGATTAGCCGGTAGAGGATCGCGATAACCGCATTCAGTGTCGCAAGTACATTCGCTTCGCAACGCCCCAAAGATGACAGCCCGAGACCCAGCAGTTCCTGTTGCAGCGCTCTGAGGTCCTGTTGTCGTAGCGAGACGTAATGCACCAGATTTCGCGCTGGCTGTACGACGACCACTGACGCCAGAGAGGCGATCAGCGTAGGCGTATTCGGTTGCCAGAATTTGCTCACGAAGCTTGAGCATTCGGGTAAGCAATTGCCGGACAGACTCGCTCGGCCCAAGCTCGCCGCTCACCGAAACCGGCTCTTTCCCAAAACGGCTGAATTCGGTACCTGCAACACGAGTCTCCTGACTCGTCCGATTCCTGGTCTGACGGGCATTCATTGGTCACTTTCCCGGGAAGCTGGCCGCGGCTGGCCTGACACTTCACCTGTCACTCCGTATTCACAGCAAAATCCAAGCCAAATGAACTGCGAAGTGGCAAGATTTCCGGGACTTTACCAAACACGTATGGGTCCCGGACGCTGGCGCATGGGAGAGGTCACATTTCGGCACCGATCCAGGTTATGCCACTGGACTGTTTGTCGGCAGCTACTGAAGTTCTGATGTATGCCCAGACTGGCTGGTTTTCTAACGCCCCGCCGACTTTTTTCCAGCAACCTTGGCCGATTTTCCGCCGCCGGCTGCAAGACTCAATTGGTAACTCTCATCCAACCATGCTTCCCATAGCTTTTTCGGCATCGGTCGGTCAGCGGTGAACCGAGCGGTTACCCAACCGGCCTTGCCGACGGCATAGCAATCCGGTTCTTTTTTTGACAGCTTCAACGCCGCCGGCATCGACGTTTTCAGTTTGAACATGGCCTTGTAACGACCGCCCTGCGTACCAATGTACAGGAATGCCTGCTTGCCAATTTTGAATGAGCTTTGCGTGCAGGCCGTCCCTTCATCGACGCCGGGGTAACTGCGGGCTTTCTTTCGCATGGGTATCGTGGGGTCTCTTGTACCGGCCATCCCGGCTCCCTTGCACTGTGAGACACTCGAAAGGTGAAAGTTGAACGGTTTTCGGCGCGGAATTGAATGGCAATCAATGCCAGTTTCGCGATCTCGGATTTGAGATCTAAGGTTCCACGAACCTAACCCTTCAACCAATCACTGACGCAATATTCTCGCGTGTCACCGGTTCGATGACACCGCGACTCGGTAATGATCGCCCTGATCAACTCGGCCGGAGTCACATCGAAAGCCGGGTTGTAGACATCAACCCCCTCGGGGGCCGTCTGACGACCAAAGCCGTGAGTGATTTCGACCGCTGACCGTTCTTCAATAGGAATCAGATCGCCGCTATCAAGCGAGAGGTCGAACGTGCTGACGGGGGCTGCGATGTAAAAGGGTATCCCGTGCACTTTGGCCAGTTGAGCGACACTGTAAGTGCCGATCTTGTTTGCCGAATCGCCGTTGGCCGCGACCCGATCGGCGCCGGTGATCACCGCCTGAATCCGCCCCTCTTTCATCACCTGACCGGCCATGGAATCGCAAATCAACGTCGCTCGGATATTTCGCTGCGTCAATTCCCACGCGGTCAATCGAGCTCCTTGCAATAGTGGACGGGTTTCATCGACAAACACGTGCAGGTCGTTGCCGTTATCTTGAGCCGTAAAGAACACAGAAAGTGCCGTGCCGTATTCGGCCGTCGCCAAGCCGCCGGCGTTGCAGTGCGTTAATACACCCGCTCCGTCAGAAAGTAGTGCGGCCCCGTAACGGCCAATTGCGTGGCAGACGGCTCGATCCTCCTCGTGAATCGCCCGAGCCTCGGCCAACAGCATCGTGCGGAACAGGAGGCCGTCTTCCAGCGCGGCCGCCTCGTTCGCCTTGGCCCGCATCCGGTCCAACGCCCAGAACAAATTCACCGCGGTTGGGCGACTGGTCGCCAAGTAATCGGCCGCTTCATTTGCCCGCGACAACAGCTCCGTCATCACTTGCCCGGGAACCGTTTGCAGGCTGACACACACACCATAAGCCGCGGCGATGCCGATCGCTGGAGCTCCCCGGACGCTCAATCGCTTGATGGCGTCCCACACCGACTCGACGTCAGCACATGTCAGCTGAACCAGCTCGACCGGTAGTCGGGTTTGATCGATGAGCACCAATTTGCCCTCGGTTTCACCTTCCCAACAAATCGTATCAGGACGATTTTTGATGATCGAGTTCATGCGGCGTGTTTCGTCCTGCATTGTTCAATAAGATAAGGGGGAGGGCCGTTGTCTGCAGCGAATTCGACTCGTTGATCAACCGCACGCTATGCTTGCCAGTTGTTCCAAGCCGCCAGGCCCGAAACCGATGGGTTGATTTCATTCTGCAATCGTTGGTTCTTTTTGGCTATCCTGCCGTTCAGCTCGGATTTGAACTATCGGCACATCGTACTCGACAACAAACTCGTCGAGCACGGCGGCCGCTTTGTTGATTTTGGGCCCGTCGCTGTCACTGCCCATCAGAATGGCGCGTGGGTTACCCCCATTCCTGCATTCCCCCATCATCGTTGGCGCTTGTCTTATTCGTGTTCGAAAGCACGAAACGCAGTTGGACCAAGCTTTGTCGACTGAGCTACGCACACAGCGGAACGAATTCCAAATCGAACGTATTGGCAACCGGTTGATTGGTGACTTTTCCCTGGTGAATATTCACAGCTGACGTCAAAGCGGGACACTGTTTTGCGGCCTCGATACCGCCGTTCGCCAACTGGAGGGCCCACGGCAGAGTTACATTGCAAAGGGCAAACGTACTGGTACGGCCGACGGCGCCTGGCATGTTGGCAACACAATAATGCAACACATCGTCGACCATATAGGTTGGTTCGCTATGCGTCGTCGGTTTGGCGGTCTCGACGCATCCGCCTTGATCCACCGCCACATCGATAATGACACTACCCGATTTCATGGCGCGGAGATCTTCGCGATTGATCAGGCACGGTGCCTTGGCACCCGGAATCAGAACGGCACCGATCACCAGATCGGCGAGCACCAGCTGGCTACGAATGTTGTGTTTGTCGCTGAACAGCACGTTGACGTTCGCCGGCATGATATCGTCGAGGTAGCGCAGGCGGTCGACGTTGATGTCGAGAATGGCCACATCGGCCTGGAAGCCGGCAGCAATTTTGGCCGCATTTGCCCCCACCACGCCGCCACCCAGAATGGTAATGTGAGCCGGGGCAACTCCCGGAACGCCGCCCAGTAAAATCCCGCGTCCCATCTGCGGACGTTCCAGGTACTTGGCTCCTTCCTGGACGCTCATCCGACCGGCAACTTCGCTCATTGGCGTCAACAGTGGCAACCGCCCCTGCGCATCGGAAAGGGTTTCATAGGCGACGCACGAGCAATTCGACTCGATCATCGCGGTCGTCAGTTCGCGGTCGGCAGCGAAATGAAAATACGTGAATATGATCTGGCCGTCTCGGATCAGGGAAAATTCATCCGGCTGGGGCTCTTTCACCTTGATGATCATGTCGGCCCGCTGGAAAATCTCCTCGCGATCCGAGACCATTTCTGCGCCTTCCGCTGCGTACTCTTCGTCCATCAAGCCGGACCCCATCCCAGCACTGTGTTCGAACAGCACCGTGTGTCCCGCGCGGACCATCGAATCAACACCGACGGGCAACATGGCCACGCGGTATTCGTCGCGTTTGATTTCCTTGGGTACACCAATAATCATCTGGTTTCTCTTTCGATGAAATGAGATGGTCCACGGTCACCCAAATGGGATCCGAACCCGCCACGAATATCCCCCACTGACGTGCATTTCAACAGACGGTTTGACCCTCTGCAAGGTGAAACGCTCAGCCTAGTGTCCGCCCGGAAATCGGTTTGGCGTTGAAATAATCGGACGAAGTTTGAAAAAAGTTCCCTGAAGATCGAACCATTTGCATGGTTCGCGCGTTGAATTCATAGACCAATACGGATTCGACACGAAAATCTTCAGGGAATGAATCAATGCGAAAGGCTTACTCTTCACAGTTGCGTTTGGATTGTCAGTCGATTGAACAACTTAAGCTGAATCTCAACTGTCGTGACGAGATTGTACCAATTCTTGAGGCGTTGAAACATGTCTTTGGTCAATCCGAGTTGAGAGATCAAATAATTCAGCTGGTGTCGTCGGACATCAACGAATCGACTCGTGATGACGTTGGTCGAGAAGGTCTCGATTACTGGCAGATCGTGGTTCTTGCGGTCGTTCGACTGGGTTGCAACCTTGATTACGACAAGCTCCAAGATCTTTGCGAGAATCATCGCGCTCTGCGATGTCTATTGCGTGTTGGTGATTGGGATGAGACGACGGGGTTTGCGGCGAGGCGAATCCGCGACACCTTGTGCATGCTCAAACCCTCCACGATTGAAAAGGTCAACCACGCCATTGTCCGTTATGGGCAGAATCTCCATGGCACCGCAGCAACCAAAGTACGGGCCGACTCGTTTGTCATCGAAACCGACATCCACTATCCAACCGAAAGCAGTTTGATTTGGGATGGCATGCGGAAGCTCATTCCACTGTGCGCTAAAGTTGTACCGCTGGTCGGTGAACCCGGCTGGCGACAGGCAAAGTACCTGAAGAAGAAGGTGAAGCAATACGCTCGTGAAATCTCACGCATCAGTGCCAGCCAAAACCCGCGAGTCAAAGCCACATTGAATCAAGCCTATGCCAAACTCCTGGAGCATGCGGGCAACTTGATTGAGCGAGCCCGCACGCTTGAAAAGAAGACCCAGAGCGCCGCCTTGCGTAACGGCAGCACGCCACAAATCGCGCTTCTTTCCAGCCAATTAAGCGACTGGCTCACGCTGACGGCGAAGGTCTGCAACACCGCTTATCGTCGAACCCAACTTGGCGAACAAGTCTCCAACGAAGAGAAACTGTTCAGCATCTTCGAGACTCACACGCAACTCTATCGTCGCGGCAAAGCGGGTCAGCCGAATCAGTTTGGCCGCTTGGCCTTGATTTATGAAGATGACGCTGGATTCATCAGTCATTACCACTTAATGAGCCGTGACGCGACGGATCGAAGCGTGGTGTGTGAACACACTCGCATCGCGCAAAAAACGACATCAAGGCAAGATTAACGAAGCCTCTTTCGATCGTGGCTTTTACTCCGAGGACAACGAACAGAACCTCCAACAAATTATCGAGCACGTGTGTCTACCGCCGAGTCACCGTAATCAATATGCCAAACTTATGAAGACCGCATCGGTTCAGTTCCACAAATCACGCCAGAGTCATCCCGGCGTCGAATCGGCAATTGGCGCTCTACAAAGTGGCAACGGACTGGACCGATGCCGCGACAAAACCGAGAAAGGCTTCGAGCGTTATCTTGGCTTGGCAATCCTGGGCCGCAACATACACGTGTTGGGCAAGCTGCTGATCATGCGATCCTCGGAGTACGCTGCCGCTTGTCACAGCAAACGCAAAGAAGCCGCCTGACGGACTCGACACCATCCGCAAATGTTGCCACTGTCTGAAGGTACGCGCACACACCCGAAAAAGCCGCGCCCCTCAAACCCTATCCGCCGACGGTTGCAAAACACGAACAACCTTCGCAATAATCCGTGCTACAAATCGCCTAGAAAACAAGCTCGAAGGACATTTCCGGGCGGACACTAGCCTAGGTTGAGTTCCGGAACAAATACCGGCTTAGGAGCAGATCAACCTGAACTTCCAACTCGCTTTTTGCTATCTTTCTGCAAAGCTCTACCTGCCTTGATCGTGACAGGCATGCCACTTTGTGACGGCAAAATGATCCCCACTTGGCATCGTTCACGATGCACATTCATCTGCGGAGAACAACCATGAATAAGTACATCGTTGAGTTTGTTGGGACATTTTTCCTGGTGTTGACCATCGGTTGCGTCGTCTTGGGCGGATCGGCAGGTGCGCTCGCTCCCTTGGCGATTGCCGCAGCTTTGATGGTCATGGTCTATGCGGGGGGACACATCTCGGGTGCTCACTACAACCCGGCGGTTACGCTGGCCATCTTCCTGCGTGGCAAGTGCCCGGGTTCAGACGTGGTGCCATACTGGATAGCTCAAATAGCTGGTGGCGTAGCCGCTGCCTTGATCGCGATGTTCCTGTTTCCAGAAGCCACGGTAGAAGCTGTTGCAATCGGCGACATCATCCCGGCGGCGTTGCTCGCCGAATTTCTGTTCACGTTCGCGTTGGCTTTCGTCGTGCTGAATGTTGCCACTACCGATGCCACGGCCGGCAATTCGTACTATGGCTTGGCGATCGCCTTCACGGTCCTGGCAGGTGCCTACGCAGTGGGTGGGTTGACTGGAGGAGCATTCAACCCGGCTGTTGCTTTAGGAGGAAGCATTATGGGCATCTTCAATCGATCATTGATCTGGGTTTACCTGGCGGCCAACTTTGCCGGTGGAGCCGTTGCCGCCGGCGTCTTCGCCGTCACCAATGGAAACGACGAAAAGTAAGCGCCGTTCGCGCGATAAGACAAGCGAACCGATCAGGGGCTCATGTTCTGGATTTACCGCACGAGGACACCTCGACCGCGAAGGCAGCTAGTTGCCGGCGGACTGCGGCGGCGTCGTTTTATAGAATTTGCAGAAAACCGGGTTGTGGTCCGAGCCTATTTCTTGCAGCGTGCCGTCGCGAATCGTGTAACTGTCGGGCACGTAGCGTCTGGCCATCCCCTTGGAAACCAGGATAAAGTCGATCATTTCCCGGTACGGCTCGAGGTTGTAAGTAACCCGCTGATCCTTCGGCACCGTCTGGAAGAGTTTCCTCATGATGGGCTCACCCAAGTCTTCGCCGGTGATCGCCTTGACCGTCGGACTGTCGTGCATGTCATTGAAATCGCCACAAACAATCAGGTTGGCATCGGGGTTTTGCTTCAATCTCGCTTGCAACAGTCGGTGTACTTGCTGGGCTTCCGCCACGCGAATTGGTTCGGCCGCGTCCCGACCACCGCTGTTACTTTTTAAATGCAAGACCCACACTTCGAACGGGTCACCACCGCCGGGCAACATTTCGACACGCAACACATCGCGGTTGAATGACCTCCATTTACCCGTGGCATCCTTGTGACGCAAATGCCGATGCGAGATTGCTCGGCCGATCGGCACTCGGGAAATCACACACACATCGATGCCACGCAAGTCGTTCCCTTCAAAGTGCACCACGTGACGATAACCCATCTCGGGTACGAACACATCAAGGAATCGCTGCAGGTAACCGCGGCTCTCCACCTCCTGCAGCGCGACAACATCGGCGTTGATGTCTCGTAACGCACTCGCCAGTAAAACCATTTCATTACGCGGCTTGGCTGGCGTTGATTCGTCCTGTCGGTAGGGATCATCGATGTCGTCGAACAAGTTGCGCACGTTAAACGTTGCGACCGTGATCTCGCTACCAACCGAGACGTTGGCAAACGCAGGAAGGTAGGTTTCTGGCAAACTTGACACGACCCGGATCTGATCCGGCGAACGGACAACAATCTGAGGAGCGCCCGCGTAAAGCGTAATGATGCCTGTCACAGTTACCAGTTTGTCCTGATACAGCTCTTCCAGTGGCTTATCAAACCCCTCCATCGCTTCCTTGAAAATTACCAGCTTGAATGCCTGGCGATCCGACTCGTGAAAATTCAAGAAGTGAATCCTGTCGGTGTGCCCAATATCAACAATGCGACCACCCACCACGGCCTTCCGTCCAACAATCTTGTCCGCCATATCCCAGGTGATGATCGGCACGCCTTCGGTATCGCCAATCGGAGCCGTTTTTTGAGCTGCCAATGGCTGCGAGGACAACAGGGGAAAGCACACGCAGGCGAGCCACAGTACTCGTCGACACGCTGTGGCGATTGAAAATCTGGACAAGGCGGCCTCGGCAGCAGGATCGCTGGCAAAAAAGTCGGATTCGAAACAAATCTTTGGCGCGCAATGACCAAGGCAGAAAAAACCAAATGGGAATTGCGAGCCAACGCAATATGACGGTCGACCCGTCGCCGGGCAACCCACTTTTAAGCCACATGGGCGCCTGGATTCGCGGTAAGATGAAAATCGGTATCCTGTTGGATTGTTCGAGGAGCACCCCTGACCGATGCAGAATTTTCGATACTTAGCTGCTGAACGACGATGCATCGTCGCGCTTTGCGTTTTGCTGACTTCGCGTTGTGCTTGGGCTCAGGTTACCACCGAGACCGTTTCCGCTCCGGGTGACGTCGCAGCCACGCTGGAAACAACCAAGCCAATCGTCTCGCCGACAGTCCTGGGACACGCACACGAAGACCTCGACGCGACGCTGTGGATGCAAACCTCGTCCGAGTATCGCGCGACCTGTTTGCAGACATACCGTTCCGCAATTCATCAACTGGGACTCGCCCTGGTTGATCGGCAGGCGAGCGCCGCGTTGGAACAGCAGGCCGCCGTCCATGATCCGGCAGCGAATCTCAGCTCACTGCCACCTGCGGTTATTCTGGATGTCGACGAAACCGTGCTGGACAATTCGGGCTTCCAGGCGCACCTGATTAAAACGGGTGGTCAATATTCACCCGACGAATGGAATCAGTGGATTGCCGATGCCCCGTCCCCGCCGATTCCCGGCGTTCAGGAGTTTCTCGGCGCCTGCAAAGCGGCCGGCGTCACGACGTTCTTTGTCACCAATAGAAGTCACGTAGCAAAGGCCGCAACTCGCGCGAACCTGGAAAAATACAACCTGATTTCAACGAACTGCGACATTGATACGCTACTCTGCAAGAATGACCGTGAGACCTGGACATCGGATAAGACGACGCGAAGAGCTCACATTGGCCAATCGTATCGAATCCTGTTGTTGATTGGCGACGACCTGAACGATTTTGTCTCGGTCGGAATCAAGCCCAGCCCGGAGGCTCGCCTTGCCTTGATGGAACAGCACGGTGACCGCTTTGGCAAACAGTGGTTTTGCCTGCCGAACCCAACCTACGGCGGGTGGGAGCGAGCTATCCACGGCTGGCGCGACCAGAGCTCGCGCGAAACCAAAATCGAAATGAAACGGGCTGCCCTGCGATTTGATCCACCCGTCGAATAATCAGGACGCCAAGTCGCTGCCACAATTCGCAACGCGAATCAGTAAGCCCAGCCTCCGATTGACGTCTGTCACCGAAGCTGCGCCAGTCACCGAGCCGGCTCCACGAAGGAAGCAAACAAATCGCCGCTACGCGATTCCATCGTCGACTGCGTTTCGCACACGACGAATCAGCTCGACATCCACGCCTCGAAAATCGGCAGCAGCGAACCTCCGCGAATCACGTGTCGTCAACGACTCGTTTCGACACAATGAATCGTCCGAACAGACTTTCGATCCACTCATGTGCAATTGCGTACAACCAGTGGCGGTGATCAGATGCCTGGCGTTCCCGGGACCAATTCCTCCACCGGGCAGAATTTCGATGCGGCCCGCGGCCAGGTGGTGCAGCTGCCTGATTTGCTCCGCACCGGCCATCGCTGTTTGCTGTCGGCCACTGGTCAAGATACGAGTCATCCCGCAGCCGATCAATTCGTCAAGTGCGATCTCTACGTTCGGCACGTAGTCGAACGCTCGATGAAACACGGTTGCCCTGTCTCCAGCCAGCTGTACCAGCGTCCGGCACGCCTCGGTATTCACCTCACCGTCCGGATGCAGACAGCCAAACACCAACCCGGCAACTCCTGCTTCCAAGGCTCGCTCTGCATCGCGCCAGGCGACTCGAAGTTCCTCGTCGTCATATTCGAAGCCGCCCGCTCGCGGTCGGACCATGACAACCACGTCGACTTCGGTGGCGGCCAAGGCTTCTTCGATCAGGCCAATCGAAGGCGTCAATCCACCCAGCTCGAGCGCCGCGCACAATTCAATCCGATCAGCACCTGTACGCTCGGCTCGGATGGCATCCTCGAGGCGATCCACGCACACTTCCAACAACACCCGACCGACGTTATTCATTGATCATTCCCTGTTCCTCTGGTAGCACAGCGAAGCCACAAAGTCTGGTAATTTTTTGGCGAAGGCCAAGAAAGAACGAACGTCACTTGGCGCTACCACGTCTGTTGTCCGTTCTCACTGGTTCTTGCACAAAATCAGCTTGGAGCCGTCACCTTGGGCCAGGATGTCAGGAATCGATTCCTGCGCCATTTGAATCTCGTAGTATTCATCAAAGGTCACGCTTTGACCGATGGTATACCACCCCCGCAGCAAGAAGCTAAACAGGACGATTAGCGCAAGCCACGCTGGAATCGGGAGCAATCCCGGCGTGTTTGGCCCGTCCGCAGAGGTCGGTAGGTCGGCCTCCGAGTCGGGCCGAACGAAGGCGGGAATGGAAATGACGATTGGACCAGAAAGCAGCAAAGCTCTCGACAGGCCAAGAGACTGTCGCATGGCAGCAATCTCCATCATCCGGTTCCGTGGAGAATTTACCTGAAACAACCTCTCTCAGACCACTGCAGTTCGGTTTCAGTTCAGGCCCAGGTTATTGCGTCCACACGGAGGGCGGAGAAATTGCCAACGGCTTCCGCCTGGCGTAGATTGCTGCGATTGTTTGCATGGAACTTCACGCTCGGATTCCCGCCTGATCGAATTGGAACAAGATGGCCCTTCGGGAACTAACTGCTGGCGGGATCGACCTGTACAAGACGCTACGGAGCGTCAGTTTCTTAGGGGGTGATCCAACCTGTCATCTGCAACCGGGGCGCTTCCAACGGGCCACGTTGACGCCTGACGGTCCGGGCTCGGTCGTCGTCCAGTGGGACGGGAACAAGGCGCGAGCCCAAGCTTGGGGGGCGGGCGCAAATTGGTTGATCCACGGGGCAGGGCGGTTGTTGGGAATGGAGGACGATCTTTCGACGTTCAACCCCACGCACCACACCATCCGCCGCGTCTATAGCCAAAACGCCGGATTGCGGATCGGAGCGACCCACACCCTGTGGCACGACATGGCGGCCAGCATTCTTCAGCAACGAGTCACCACGAAAGCGGCGGCCCAACAGTGGCGAGCCATGGTGCGTGCATGGGGCGAGGCTGCGCCTGGCGAAGTCGATTTGTTGTTGCCGCCCGCACCAGCGCTCGTGGCGCGAAAAGGATATTTCGAATTCCACCCGTTCGGAATCGAACGGCAACGCGCCGAAACGTTGATTCGTGCGGCGAGAGAGGTAACTCGCATTGGCAATGCGGGCGACGTTGGCTTCATGACGTCGGCGCAGCTGATCGCTCGTTTGCGACATTTAAAAGGCATCGGGCCATGGACCAGCAATTTCGTCTGCGTGACAACCTTGGGCGACCCCGACGTTGTGGTGCCCGGTGACTTCCATCTGCCATCGACTGTCAGCTGGGCACTCGAGCGCGAACCTCGCGCCGACGACGACCGCATGCTTGAGCTGCTGGAACCGTTTGCCGGTCATCGCTGGCGGGTCGTACGGCTGCTGATGGTGGCCGGTATCCAGGCGCCAAAGTTTGGTCCAAAAGGCCGGAAATTGGACATCCGACGCCTCTAGCGAACACGAATTTTCAATACTGCTGGACTGCTGGTTCGAAGTGAATTCCATCTCGAAAACACCTGACAATCCAGCTGCCGAGAGGTTTCTTGGGAGTTTTGAATGGTGAACGCTCACAATCTTCGTCACAACGTTACGTGAACGGTTTCCTAAGTATCAGGGGGGTCCATATCCAAGAACCCGCGCCTCCGTAGATAAACACCAAGACATCCGCTTTTCTGAGGAATCTTATCATGCGCACTCGAGCTCTCGTATCCGCACTGGCGCTTTGCCTGACCGTGACCGTCCCGACGTTGGGCGTCGATTACACCTGGAACATCGACGGCAGTGGTGACTGGGCCACAGATGGCAATTGGGACCCTGTTGGGGTTCCCGGAATCGTCGACAACATCTTGATCCGCAATTCGATCACACCGACGAATCCAGTCATTGTTGACGTCGGATCGGGTATCACTCGCGACATCGATAACGTGACCATCGATCCGAATGGAGTCAATCCTCACGAGTTGTTGATTCCCAACAGCACGTCCCTCGATGTCCACGGGGATATCGTCAATGACGGCCGAATTATGCTCGACTCTTCGGGCGGCTCATCGTTGATTCGCGCCGACGGCTCTGATCTCTCAATCACCGGTGGTGGACGCATGGTACTCGGTATCGGTGGACCGAACGGAATCTCGGCGCTCGGGAACTTCATCGTCACGAATGGGGTAAGCCATACCATCGAAGGCGCCGGGAATATTGGCAGCAATTTGGCTGCATTCAGCAACCTTGGATTGATTAACGCAAATGCCAGCGGCTTGCAACTTATCCTTGATCCTCGTAACAACGGGACGGGCGTAGTAACGTTCGACAACATAGGCACTGCCCAAGCGAGTGGCGGTGGCACGCTTGTCGTATCCGGCTTTGGCGGAGGCGAATTTGGTGGGGCGGGAACGTATCGCGCGTTGGACGGCTCGGAAGTTGTCATCACCGCGGGCGCCACGGTGAGAGACTCTACTTTCGAGACGGGCGGCAGCGGTATCGTGCGGACCGGCGACGGTGACAACGTCTCCTTCTTCGACATCACCAACAACGGCAAGTTCCAGGTGGGCAACAATACCGATGCGCGGATGCATGGCACCATCACCAACAACGACGAGATCACGCTCGCCTCTGTGAATTTGCAAAGTGATTTCGAGATCGGCAGCAACGTGATCCTGACCGGCGGAGGAACCCTGAGCCTCTCCGGACCTTTGGCACAGATCAACTCGACCAGCAACTTTACACTGACCAATGTCAACAACACGATTCGAGGAAATGGAAACATCGGCGCGGGTTCGGCAGCGATCGTCAACAATAGCCTGATCGAGGCGAATGTCAGCGGCGAGAGCCTCACCATCGACCCGCGCAACAACGGGGCCGGCGTCATCACCTTTACCAACAACAGTATCACCCAAGCGAGTGGCGGTGGCACGCTTGTCGTATCCGGCTTTGGCGGAGGCGAATTTGGTGGGGCGGGAACGTATCGCGCGTTGGACGGCTCGGAAGTTGTCATCACCGCGGGCGCCACGGTGAGAGACTCTACTTTCGAGACGGGCGGCAGCGGTATCGTGCGGACCGGCGACGGTGAAAACGTCTCCTTCTTCGACATCACCAACAACGGCAAGTTCCAGGTGGGCAACAATACCAATGCGCGGATGCATGGCACCATCACCAACAACGACGAGATCACGCTCGCCTCTGTGAATTTGCAAAGTGATTTCGAGATCGGCAGCAACGTGATCCTGACCGGCGGAGGAACCCTGAGCCTCTCCGGACCTTTGGCACAGATCAACTCGACCAGCAACTTTACACTGACCAATGTCAACAACACGATTCGAGGAAATGGAAACATCGGCGCGGGTTCGGCAGCGATCGTCAACAATAGCCTGATCGAGGCGAATGTCAGCGGCGAGAGCCTCACCATCGACCCGCGCAACAACGGGGCCGGCGTCATCACCTTTACCAACAACAGTATCACCCAAGCGAGTGGCGGTGGCACGCTTGTCGTATCCGGCTTTGGCGGAGGCGAATTTGGTGGGGCGGGAACGTATCGCGCGTTGGACGGCTCGGAAGTTGTCATCACCGCGGGCGCCACGGTGAGAGACTCTACTTTCGAGACGGGCGGCAGCGGTATCGTGCGGACCGGCGACGGTGAAAACGTCTCCTTCTTCGACATCACCAACAACGGCAAGTTCCAGGTGGGCAACAACACCGATGCGCGGATGCATGGCACCATCACCAACAACGACGAGATCACGCTCGCCTCTGTGAATTTGCAAAGTGATTTCGAGATCGGCAGCAACGTGATCCTGACCGGCGGAGGAACCCTGAGCCTCTCCGGACCTTTGGCACAGATCAACTCGACCAGCAACTTTACACTGACCAATGTCAACAACACGATTCGAGGAAATGGAAACATCGGCGCGGGTTCGGCAGCGATCGTCAACAATAGCCTGATCGAGGCGAATGTCAGCGGCGAGAGCCTCACCATCGACCCGCGCAACAACGGGGCCGGCGTCGCCACGTTTACCAATGAGGCGGGAGGAATTGTCCGCGCCAGAAACGGGGGCACAATTGCATTGTCTGGCAATGCCGGTGGTGAGTTCTTGAACCACGACAATGGCCGGTTCATTGTGGAAAGCACGGTGCAGCTCGTGGTGTCTGCCACTTTCCGCAATGGTGCGGGTGGGCGTGTCGAAGGAAACGGCACCATCGATGTCGTCAGTGGTACTTTCATCAATGGCGGCGTGGTCGCACCCGGTTTGTCGACGGGCGTATTGAGCGTCACGGGGACGTACAACCAGAGCACAGACGGATCACTGGAAATCGAAGTGGGTGGGACAACCCCGGGGACCGAACTGGACCAGTTGAGTGTAACGGGAGCCGCGAACCTCGACGGCACACTGGACGTCGTGACGCTCGGTTCCTTGTCGGACCCCGCGAGCCGAGGAAGCGTGGATGAGTTCGTCGTGCTGACCGCGGCTTCGATCAATGGCACCTTTAACTCACTCAATTACGACGGGGAAGCACTCACGCCGCTCGGTGGTGTGAATCCGCTGGTGGCCTACGACGGACTGAGCGATGGTGGGCTGGATGGGATGTTCCGCGGAATCGACTACTCGGATACCGAAGTTATTCTGTTTAACTACGTAGCATTGGCAGGCGATGCCAACGGCGACCGCGTCGTCGACGGACAGGACTTCATCATCTGGAACCAGAACAAGTTTTCGGGCGGCAGCAACTGGACGACCGGCGATTTCAATGGCGACGGACTGACTGATGGTCAGGATTTCATCATTTGGAATCAGAACAAGTTCACTTCGGTAGAAACCGCGTTGTCCGCGGTCCCCGAACCGAGTTCTTGGGGCCTGTTGCTGCTGGTTGTTGGCTTGGTTGCATTCCGCAACAGACATTGAAACGGTGCGATACGTTTGGGAGCGCCGCGCGTGAAAACAGGCCCAGCCAAAACCTGCATCGGCTGGCACTGCATCCCCACACGGCAAGAACGGCTCGCAAGTCGTTCGAAGAATTCTCGGGAGACAACGAGAAACGGCCGCTTCGCTCGACGTTGAACGAAACGGCCTAGCACGCCCGGTAGGTGTCGAACTATCGGCGAAAACGCCGAGGCTCGGGCAATTCTCGAATTCGGTGGGGCAACAGGTGGGGGCATCGACAGCGATTTACTCGCCATCATCGAAGCGTGGCCGGACCTGTCTGAGGCCGCCAAGTGTGGCGTCTTGGCAATTGTTCGCAACAGCCAGCGAAGGTAGCGGCGTACCCTGCGGGCGGCAAATCCGAGGGGAGGCGGGGCCGTTTTCAAACCGCACGGATTGGGCGATTAAAGGACGGTAATGCGGAATCCGCGTCGGCGATCGCATCGTCCGAAGTGCCTTCGATGTTTCACGCCGATGTCACGAAGCCAAAGCCCGAAAGTGCGCCGGTCCGTTGCACCTCTGCAGTTTAACGGTATTCCATTCTGCGATCTGGCGATGCCACCGCTGGCTTGAAGAAAGGCTCGAAACGAGAAACTCGCGTCGGTCTCGATCACCTCGTCATTAGCCCAGTCCCCGCATCGGCGGCGCGATAGGCAAGGGCACTGCTGCGCATCGGGTGCACAACAGCAGTGGCTTTTATTGGCTCGGTTTTGCTCCAGCATTCCAGTAGTTCTGACTAGCTTACCAACGATCGGAACCCGTGCAACTGAAGTTGCCCTCCGCTCACTCTTTCTCGCAAAACACGCTTGATCGCTGTTCCGAGAAACTGCGGCCATTAGATATCGTCGGGCATTAGAGAAGAGACTGGCAAAGGCTTAAATTCCCAAAGGTAGCATTTGACACGCCAAAGTTGTTACTGTAGGTTCGCAGAATGGTCCACCATTTAGGGCGAGTTATTCTGATGGTTGCAGTTTCCGCACTTGCGGTTGCTGCGGTTTGTAAAGCCAGTCGCGCTACTGCGGTTGTCTTGGCCTTCGGGAGTGACTTTTCTGCCGCCCAGTTGCTACGCCAGTTTGGATTGTTTTGCCTTGCGTACTTCGAGATTGCACTTGCAATCCTGCTCTTTCGTCACCCACAATCGCGACGGTTGGTCGTATTCGGGGCGGTTGTATTTCTGACGTTCCTAACCTTTAACGGCGTCAATTGGTGGCACGGTAGCGAACATTGTAGTTGTTTCGGCCCAGTGCCTGTTTCAGTTGTTGCGGTGATGGTGATTGACGCAATGTGTTTTCTCGGATTGATAATGTCTGGTTTCTCCGAAAACCGGAATCAGGACAAAGTTGAATACCGACGTGGCATTGGTCACGCGGCGATAATTCTTTCTAGCCTTTTAGTGTTGTTTGTTTCCATCGACTTTGCAGGCGCACGCCCGACGTTTTGAGATATTGGCAATAGTCGTGTTCTGGATGGTATTTTTAGGCGGCGACTTCCTGCAGTTCTCCGTTCACGAATTTCTTTCCTTCGATGAGAGAGATGATCCTCTCGTGTCCGTTGAGTCTTCTCCATTTCCGTTGAGCTGACAGACCGAGCTTGAACATCATCGTCAGGCTGGCGCGTCTGGTTCCACAGCCCTTGGTTCGTCGGTGCCGTAATCGAATCGTAGCGAAGGTGGATTCAATCGGATTGGTGGTTCTCAGATGCTTCCAATGCTCGGCCGGAAAGTCATAAAAAGTCAGCAACACATCTCGATCCTTCTTCAGGCATTCGCACGCTTCCGGGTACTTCGGGCCGTACTTTTCCAGGAAGGTGTCGAAGGCCTTGTTCGCATCTTCTCGCGTCGCTGCCATCCAGATTTCATGGATATCTGCCTTCGCTTTGGGCTGTACGCTCTTGGGCATCTTGTTGAGCACGTTCCCCGTCTTGTGAAACCAGCAGCGTTGCTCACATGTTTCCCCGAACACTTCGCGCAGCGCAGCCCAGAACCCGAGTGCCCCATCGCCAACGGCGACTTTGGGAGCCTGGGTAAGACCACGACTCTTCAAGTCAATGAGCAGCTCGTACCAACTCTGCTTGCTTTCGCGAAAGCCATCGACGATGGCAATCAATTCCTTGCGACCATCGGCGGTGGCGCCCATCAAAACCAGCATGCATTGGCGTTTCTGGGCGGTATCTTCCAGCCGCACATTGGCATGAATGCCATCGGCCCAGAGATAAACATATCGTCTGTCCGAGAGATCGCGGCGGCTCCACTCGTCGTACTCGCTGCCCCATTTCTCTTTCAGTCGAACGACCACATTCGGTCCAAGGCTTTTCGCGTCACTACCCAGCAGCGATTGCAAAGCTTCCTGGAAGTCGCCCGTCGAAATGCCTTTGAGGTAGAGCCAGGGAATCAATTCGTCGATCGTTTTACTGCGACGCAAGTAGGGCGGCAGGACCGAAGCCGAAAACGCCACGCGGCCTTCCTTCTCTGAGGAGTTGTCGCGAACGCGAGGCTGGCTGACTTCCAATCGGCCAGCTCCCGTCAACAGTTCACGTGACGGCAAGTAGCCATTACGCACGACAAGCCGCTTGCCTTGCTCGTCGCGTCGGTCTGAATGCTGCAGCAAGAACTCACTCACTTCGGCTTCGATCGCGGTCTGAAGCATCTGCTCAGCGCCCGTGCGAATGATCTCATCCAACGGACTCTTGTCATCAAACTGGGCCCGAAAGGCCAGCACTTCTGGATCGGTGTGCTCTACTGGATTCACGCGTCGTTCTGTCGTAACCTTCCTCATGGCGTACTCCTTGTGCCCTTGTTGGGCCGCTGATGAATAATGCAAATCACCAGCAGGATACGCCGCCTTTTTCTCATCTCAAAGAACACGACTTCCGGTTATATCTCCGACGTTTTTTTGGCTCCCCGTTAGTTTCCTATGTGGAAAGCGAATCAGCGGCGGGGTTGATCAGGTTTGGCTATCGAATCGAAGTTTCAAACAAGTCAGTCTGGTTGGCAGTGCAGACAATTGTGCGGCGGCACTGCAAGAGGATGTGCCATTCACATTGGGTGCCCGCTCTTGGAGTGAAACTCAATTCGCTGTCCGGAGTGGAGTTGTCGGGAGCGGTCACCATCTCAAACTGTTTACGGATTACGCGGCGTGCCCAATTTTTAGGTTGTCATTTTCGAATAATTAAGGGAGACGGATCATGGTGCGGTATATCGAGCTACTCGCTGTTGTTTTAATTTTGGCTGCCTGTTCGATGGAGATGGAGAGATCAGCCGAATGCTGGTTGGGGACGCCCGATCATTTGCTATACGGCCCGGGAATAGCCTGTAAGAAAAGGGAAGGGAATTGTACGACTGCTTGCCTTTCAGATAACCCAGATTTTGAGTGTTCGTGTAAGGTCAAGCCCGGTACAAACGATTGCTATTGTGAAGCAACCGTTGCAGGCACTACTGTGGGCGGCCCCTCTGGGCCAGGAGGGGGTGAATGAACTTAACGTTGCTGAGGGCGTTTCTTATTTGGTGCTTTGCGATGAGCGTCCATGCGTTTGGACAGGACGACGTTGACTGGAAATTGATTCACGACAAGTGGAGCGATTGGAAAACGACGTTTGACACCGACTATATCGATAGCACCTCTAACGGTGGTGTCGCCGCAGGAGGGAGTGAGTTTCGCCTTTTGCCAGTGACAACCATTTCGTTAGTACGGAAAAGAAACGCCGCAAGGTACGATCCGTTCGTCCGTTACAATGCGTAACTCGAAGTACTTCGCCGTTATCGAGAAAGACGAGGATTCGGATTACAGCATTAAATTGCTGCAAAGGCAGAGTCGTCGAGAGAATAAGTCGGCTGGAAACTACGCCGTATCCAATCTTCTCGCCATTAACCACCTGGCAGGAAGACATGGTAGACGCCATTCGAGAGCCCGACAGATTTACGACGATTAGTCACAAGGTAACCTCTGGACAACACGGCCCCTTGCACGAAGTTGTGTTCAGATTCCCTCCACCGCATCCACTTGCCGAACTTGGGGCGATGAAGTTTGTACTTGCGGAAGACTTGGATTGGCTTCCAGTTCAGAGGCGTATCAAATACCCCGATGGCGTGGTGGCGACGGCCAACTACACCGGGTGGCGTAAGGTCAACGGACACCATGCATGGACCGAAGCAATTATTGAGCTAGTGAGCAATGACGGCTCCGTCGAGGAACGAAGGTTCGCTAACGATTGGGGGGCGGAGCGAGAAATCCCTCTGCGGAAGGAAGGATTGTTGGCTTTCGACGTACGGCCTTCCTGAACCCGATGAGTCGAACAGTCTTTCCGCTTCCTATTTCATCGGAGGGTTCGGCGTTGCTTTATTACTGGCCGCAGTCGCATATCGGCGGTATGTCAGCGTTTGAGTCCACGTTTCCGCCTTTTACTGAATTGAGCCGCTTGGTTTGACACGCTTCGTGCAGAAGAGGGCATCCCGGATCTGCGTCTGACAAAACGACCTAAGCAGATTCGGCCATTCGCTCCGACGCTTTGATATCTATGTAAGAGTAGCCGTCTCATGTGGAGCGGTTTTCCTATGCCAGACTTGGGAAGTTTGACTTCCCATAAACAGGAGAACCAACATGCTATTTCTAGGTATCGACCAACACGCCCGTCAACTTACCGTGTCCCTTCGCAACGAGGACGGCGACGTCATACTGGCTCGCCAAGTTTCGACTCAGCCGGACAAGGTCAATGAGTTCTTTCAACGCCTGACGCGGGATCGCCTTCGGTCGGACGATCAGTTTGTGGTTGTGCTCGAAGTGTGTGGCTTCAACGATTGGCTGATCCGCATGCTACGCGACTACCGCTGCCACAAGGTAATCCTCATCCAGCCCGAAGAACGAAAAAAGCAGAAGACCGATCGGCGAGACGCTGCGGCGTTGAGCGAACTGCTGTGGGTCAACCGGCAGCGTCTGCTGGCAGGCAAGCCCGTGCGGGGCCTTCGACAGGTCGACATTTCTTCCACAATCGATCAAGAAAACCGACGACTCACCACTTTGCGCAAAGATGCCAGCCGAGCACGAACTCGTTTGATCAATCAGATCAAACACATCCTCAGACGTCACAACCTCCAATGGGATATGCCGACCAAGACGTTTCCGACCCGACCTGCCATCGCCTGGCTGAAGAAGTTGGTCTTGCCCGAGATTGACCAGCTGGAGATGAATTACTTGCTCGTCGATTTAGAACTTTCCCAACAACGAATTGAGGAGCTGGAGGAGAGCTCGCCCAGCGGTGCGGCACGAGCGAAGCAGCAACGCTGCTCTCGTCGATGCCGGGCGTCGGGTACTACACTGCGACCGCTTTGTCATGTCGGGTCGGTCGCGTAGATCGTTTCCCTCGTTCCCGGAGTTTGGCCAATTATTGGGGACTTACTCCTGGATGTCGCAACAGCGGTGAAAACAACCAACGTTTGGGCAGCATCACCAAAGCCGGCAGCGGCATGGCTCGCTGGCTACTGGCGCAAGTGACTAACAAGGCGCTCCGAAAGGACACGAAGTTGCGGGAATGGTATAAGCGAATCAAACGCCGACGAGGCAGCGGCATTGCCCGCGTGGCGGTGATGCGAAAACTGGCCACGATCATCTGGCATATGCTGACCAAACAAAAAACGTATGCCGAGTGTCGAGCATTCGCCACTGATTGAGTCATCCGATCAAACGTACAAACAGACTTCAGCAATGATCAATGGAAAGGAGACCCCTGACAGGATTCGGCAACGGTTGTTCGATCCGAGTTGCGTAGGCGGCTCGAGATCCCTCCCGCTTGGGCCAACTCGAATGAACCCGTGGATGCGGTGGCTTAAGCTAACCACGGCACTTGCCAGCCAGCACGTCGCTTTGAATGGAGTGGCCCTTACAGTGAGGAATTCGCACCAGATAAATCAGCATCTGCCACGACCAGGCAGAGTCGCTCACGGTGAACGTGAGCGGTGCCTTGCGAAGGAATGTGTCGGGAGCAATCGCCTTTGAAAAGAACGATCGCAACTTCCCGCAGCGGCGACGAAGACCAGCCCAATCAAATTGAGTTACTGCCCCAAGAAACCACCAACGAATTAAACAAAACAGGCGACTACGCAAACCACTACCCGTACGCAGCAACCCTGAAGAAAACCGCTTCAATCTTTTCTACTTGACAGACTCTTACAGGAACGGCTTC
>CAWGCE010000013.1:0-400454 GCA_963821085.1 uncultured Planctomycetales bacterium
AAATCGCCGATGCTCACCCGATCCTGCTGGCCGCGGCCGACACCATTTGGCGGTTCCTCGGCGAGATGGGCAGCGTGATGAGCTTGGGCATGGCCAGTCTCGGCAGTGCCATCGGCATCGGCATCGCCGGGCAGGCCGCCGCCGGGGCCTGGGCCAAGGAAGCCCGAGCCGACCGGAACCTCGCTTTCACGTACATTATTCTCGTCGGCATGCCGATCAGCCAGACACTCTACGCTATGATCGTCATGGTGAACATGAGCGGCGTATTTGCCGACACTGAAGTCGCTGTGGCCGACTCCGGGCTGCTGATGGGCATCGGCCTGGCTACCGGCCTAGCCGAAATGCTCTCCGCGTGGATGCAGGGTCTCGTCGGAGCGGCCGGCATTCGCGCCCTCAGCGACGGCGAAGGGAAGGGCCTCGCACTCATCATCATCGCCATGGGCATTGTCGAGACGGTAGGTATTTTCGCGATGGTCTTCCTGCTCGGCATGATTCCAGCGACCTAGATTCCTTGCAAGGAGGCCCGCAACAAATGTCTGCCACTCAATGTATCTCTGGCGACAGTGGAAGAACGGACGCAATCGTTTTCGCGAACTACGCCGTCGCGGCGTAACTAAGTGCCGAGCAGCGGTCGCGGCTGGTTCGGCGACCTCATCGGGGCGGATCCACGCTTCGCCGAAGACTTCGCCAAACCGATGCCCGAGAATATTAGGGAGGGCGATGCATCGACTGTCCCTAGCACAAGCCCGTCCGGCCAAAATACTCGAACGATCCCGACGCTCCCTGGAAATGCGGCCTTTAGCGCGGCGTCGAATGCGAATCTCGGCCGACGCGATTCTTCCGGCGGGACAATGGAGCAAGAATCGAACCGATGCGGCGCATACGATGAGTGTCAAATGAAGCAAGACGTGAAAGTACGCTACGCAGCCTGGCGATGGTAGTAAGGTAGCAAGCCGCCAAGTCGTTCCTTGCAAGCGATTATTCCGTCAGTCTGGCCGACCTCGTCGCTGGGCTCGATGATCCTGTTGGTAAGCCCTTGGTGGTTCCGTTGGCCTTGATAATGTGCCATGAATTCCCTGACGGCAGTTCGCAACGAATTTTCGCCGAAGAATATCATGCGATCGAGGCACTCTGATTTGAGAGAGCCAAAAAAACGCTCGAGGTGTCGCGTTCAAGTTCGGGCTTCGCGCCGGTAGGACCACCGTTTCGACATCTTGGGCTGCCCCATTTCTTGGCGACCAGCAGGCGGTGCCAGCGGAGGATTGTGTCGGGCGTGAACAACGTCCCAATATCTTCCAGTCGCTTGCGTCCGAGAACGCTTCCTTTGACGGCAAGTCGTCGTCGCTGCTCGTCGTTGAGTAAAATTCTTTTCTTTCCGAGCTTTTCCTTGAGCACCTGATTCTCGGTTCGTAGGTAGTCGATGACTTCCTGTTGTTGCTGGTTGATCCAGCTCGCGAGAATCAGCAACAAGAATTGCCACGGTTCAAGAATGAAGTGCATTGTTCAGTCCAACAATGGCGCGAAAAGCTTCACCATGTTGCCCGGCCTGACAATCGTCAACCGCTGTTGTCGGCCGAATCCACCATTTTTCTGAAGCCATAAGTCCCAGCAAGACAACCTGTTACACTTCGGCTGACTTTTTTGACCTCACGGGATAAGGCTACGCGAAGATTTTCGCACGCGCCGCTGCGCAGATCGCGATGACGGCGGGGTGTTTCAGCCGGCGTTCCACGGAGATCGCGTAATAGCGTTCACGGACTGCATCGATGCGGCCGGCGACGCGTACCTTGTACTGGCGGCATACTTCCTTTTCGATCACGGTTGGGGCCGGGAACAATCCGACCCCGTCCTGGCCAAAGACTTTCATCAATGCCGTATCCTCGAATTCCCCGACAATTTTGGGCCGAATCTCTTGGCCGTCAAACCACTGTTCGAGATCGCGCCGAACGGCCGTCCGCTCGCCCGGTAACAACAGAGGGGCTCCTTCAAGCGACTGCGGGAACTTTCGACGAAACTTCGTGGCCAAGTCTGCCGTGCCGAAAAACGATAACCCGCATTCGCCGAGCAGATGGTTGAATGCCCGCACGCCAACCGTTGGACTAACGGGAGAATCGGAAAAGATGATGTCCAGGCGATGCACGGCTAGTTCCGCAAGCAAATCGTCTTGCTTGCCCTCGTGACAGACGAGATGGATGTCTTCGCCCAGCCGAAACGCCGGCTTCAGCAACCGATGAGAAACCAGTTTTGGTAACACTTCAAGAATGCCGACTTCAAACCGCAGCGGTCGATCGCTTGGTCTCCCTCGTACGGCCTCTTGGAGTTCGCTGCCGACGGAGAAGATCTCTTCCGCATAGCGAAACACGGTTTGGCCAAACTCCGTCAACACAAGTTTCGGCCAACACGTTCAAACAGTTTGTCCCCGAACGACGATTCGAGCTGGCGCAATTGCTTGCTGATCGTTGGATGCGACAGATGCAACTGCTCGGCGGCTCGCGCAATGCTGCCTTCGCGGGCGACGAGCCAGAAGTAGTAGAGGTGGTGGTAGTTGAGCCAGTGCATACGCGTCCAATACATGTAGATATTATCTAATTGTATTGGTCAAACAATCTTTCTGTCTACGGACGCGAAATGCCGTTAAAATGAGGATGGAGGCGCCCGCTGTCCAGCGAGTTGAGCCACTGCCGCAACGGATTTCACGTCGCTTTCAGTCCATTCAGCGCTCGCATCAAGCAAATCACGGTCCGAGTTACCGACGGTGTCGAAAAGTCGTCGGAACGCTGTTCCCGGTCGACCCCGTCGCTGAAGAAATGGTGAGCGTCGTTTCGCGTCCGGCAACACAGCTTCTTGCGGGAAGAACAGCGCACATACATCGGACAAGCAACCCACCGAAGAGCATCCTATCGGCTCGAACTTCAAACAGGATCTTCTCGCATCCATCGTCGTGTTTCTCGTGGCGCGGCTTGGTAGGGGCATGGCTATCGCATCAGGCGTTGCGATGGCGATTGACATTATCGGTGACCTGATTGTCGGCTGGTTTCCGCAGGAGTTCGTTCAATGATCAGACGCATCCTTGTCGGGCTGGGCGGGACTCCGTTCACATCGGCGGCCATTCGCTATGCGGTCGAACTGGCGCAAGTCCAGCAGGCAAATGTCCTTGGAATGACGGTCATCGATCGCCGAAGACTGGCGGCATTACATAAGGCTTCTGGGACGGCTCAGGAGGCGATCCAAGAGATGAGGCTCTCGATGCGATACAGAAGAAACAGGAGCAGGCCATTGCCGACTTCGAACTCGCTTGTACGAATGCGGGCCTGCAATATGATGTCTCACAGGAGAGCGGCGATCCGTTCGAGACAATGATCTCTCAGGCACGCTACTACGACCTGATGATCTTCGGACTGCGAAGCCTGTTTGACTACAACGTCGTAGATACAGCTCCCACTGACGTGCTGACGCGACTCGTCTCGCGGGGCGTGCGACCAATTCTGGCCGTGTCGCAGGAGTATCGCCCCATCCAGCGTGCACTCTTGGCGTACAGCGGTTCGATGGAGTCGGCAAAGGCGATCAGGCGTTTCATGCAAATGCAATTGTGGCCAAATCTTTCCGTCAAAGTCGTCACATTCGAGCACACACCCGACCTTGCGGATGGACTGTTGTCTGATGTTTCCAGCGATTGCCGCTCCTACGGATACGATGTCGAAACTGAACGTGTGGCGGGTTCCGCGAAGGCACTTCTGCTGCAGCATGCCAATGACTGGAAAGCAGACGTCATTGTCGTCGGCAACAGCGTCAAGCGTCTGTGGATGAGGAAACTCTTCGGCGAAACCGCGTTGAATGTCATCCGCAACGCAACCGTTCCGCTGTTCTTGAGCCAGTAACGCACCAGGTAAGGATCGACACGCATGCACGAAACCTAGCTCAATGAATTGACCGAACCATCCGCAAACGTCCCTCATGAGAACAACGCATGTCAGCGGACAACAAGAAGTCCACCAAGCGCTCCTATCGGCTCGCACCTTAAACAGGACTTTCTCGCATCAATCGTCGTATTCCTGGTCGCTCTCCCGTTGTGCATGGGAATCGCCATCGCATCGGGCGTACCCGTGGCGGCGGGATTGATCACCGGAATTGTGGGCGGAATGATGGTCGGCGCGTTGGCGGGGTGTCCGTTACAGGTAAGCGGTCCGGCAGCCGGCCTGACGGTGATTGTCTTCGAAATCGTCCCGCGATTCGGGTTTGAGATGCTCGGCATCGTCGGTTCTGATTTGCGGTGCGCTGCAGCTGACAGCGGGTCTGTTGAAATTCGGCCGTTGGTTTCGGGCCGTGTCGCCTGCCGTCATCCAAGGAATGCTGGCCGGAATTGGCGTGTTGATCTTCGCGAGCCAGTTTCATGTGATGGTGGACGACAACCCAAAGGGAAGCGGCATTGAGAACCTCGTGTCAATTCCGGCTGCCATCAGAAAGGCATGCCCATGCCCGACCTTGGCCCGCCGAAATGCGGCAGCTCGCAGCGGCAGCTGCTGCATGAGTTCGGCGAGTTGCATGAGCAGCAGGCGGCATTGCGCGAACTGGCCGCTGAGCGGATCCCGGATCATGCCTCGGCCGGAGTTGGACCCACAGAGGCCGGTCAAATCGACGGAGACTAGCCCGCTGAAGACACTGCTGTCGGACCAGCGTTGGCCGGCTGAAAGCAACAGCGATCCAGCTCTTGATTTCTTTGAGCGGAGTAACGGAAACGGCAGCGAGTCCGAGCGGATCCTGCGGCCCTGAAGGAGGCGATCGAAGGATGCCCTAGAGCGCATGAGTCTCAGTGACGGGCCATGTGCGGAAGCGAAGGCACAGATACGTGGCTGCGGCCGGTATCAGCACGGTTTCGGACATCCCTCAAGAAAAACCATGTTGGCTGCCAAAATCGGTATCTTGACAATCTGCGTCATGCTCTGTGGCAAACGCTTGCACCGCGAGAAGTCACTTCTACCGGCGCCGTTGCTGGCCGTCGTTGTCGCGCCGGCGTGCAACGGCACTCTGCATGCCGGTGCTGTATGTCGAGGTGCCGGACAATCTGTGGAGTGAGATTCACTTTCCCTCGTTGGCCGATCTTGATCAGATACCCCTGGGCGCGCTGTTTCAGTCGGCATCGTGCTGGCGGTGGTGGCGAGTGCCGAGACGCTGTTGTGCCGCCACCGCCGTGGATCAGATGCATCGGGGACAAGGACGCAATACGACAAGGAATTGTCGGCCCAGGGCGTGGGCAACATGATTTGCGGGTCTGCTCGGCGCGCTCCCGATGACCGGTGTCATCGTCCGGTCCACCGCGAACGTGGAATCGGGAGGGAAGACGCGGCTCTCGGCGATTCTGCATGGAGTGTGGCTGTTGGTGTTCATTGCCTTCCTGGCCTTCGTGCTGAGGCTGATCCCCACTTCTGCCCTCGCGGCGATCCTGGTTTACACCGGCTACAAGCTGGTCAATCTCAAAGCGATCAAGAGCTGAAGAAGCTACGGCTGGGGCGAGGTGGCGATCTACGTCGCGACGGTCGTCACGATCGTCGTCACCGATTTGCTGACCGGCGTGATCGTCGGCATCGCGCTCGCTGCAGCCAAGTTGCTCTATACATTTTCCCATCTGGACAGCGGAACTGAAGGTCGATCGCGAAAGCGGCCGAGCCACGCTCGGGCTTCACGGGGCGGCGACGTTTGTGCGTTTGCCGCGGCTGGCGAGTGAACTGGAAAAGGTGCCAGTCCGGTCGGAACTCCACGTTGATTTCCAACACCTTGACTACATCGACCACGCCTGTCTCGACCTGTTGATGACGTGGGCCAAGCAACACGAGGCAACGGGCGGCAAACTGGTGATCGACTGGGAATCACTGCACGGCCGCTTCAATCGCGAGAGACATGCGTCGCAGCTCCGTGACGGTGGACGCTTCCAGCGATGGCAGGAACACCATCGGCCAGCCGACGGCTCCTCAACACGATCAATAACGAGGGTCTGAACGACACGGCTTTGCGGCCGCGGCGATCAAAGAAGCGATGCATACGCCTGAAGCACTCTGGACGTTTTCGGCCGCAGCTGCGCTGGGAGTATGCCTGTTTACGTTGGCACACAACCTGCGAGTATCAGCGATTATCGTTCTGCTCGTTGGGGGTGTTGTTGCCGGACCGGAGGGACTTTCGCTGGTGGACCCGAAAGCCCTGGGCGAAGGGCTTGGCCCAATCATCTCACTTGCGGTCGCTCTGATATTGTTCGAGGGAGGACTGACGCTTGATCTCAAAGGCTACCGCACGGCGAGTAAAGAGATATTGCGAATTCTCTCAATCGGAGTCTTAGTGACCTGGATTGGGACCGCCGTCCTTTTACGTCTCATCTTCCGTTTCGAGTGGGATTTCTGCCTTCTTGCAGCGAGCTTGGTTATCATCACCGGTCCAACAGTCATCGGGCCGATGTAAGTCGAATTCGTACCCAAAAGAAACTGCACGACATTTTGCATTGGGAGGGTGTTTTAATCGATCCAATCGGTGTATTCATCGCCCTAATGAGCTTTGAATATTACATCAGTACAGACAGCTCACACCAATTGATACTCCAAGACTTCTTGCTGCGTTTCCTCGTAGGCATCTCTCTCGGCTTCGCGTTCGGAATGCTACTGGACCTGAGTTTCCGACTGAAACTGATAGGGATTTTAATCCCCACTGGCCTTAAATAACTGATAGCCCCAAATAAACTGCAGGCCTACCTTCCAACGGCTATGAAGGAATACCGGCGGTGAGTATTTACCGATTCAATAGGGTACGGTGTCTGATTTAATTAACAAAGTTGTCTCCATTTGGAAGTTTCTGAGTAAAAGTCCGAAAAATGAACCTGGTCGTTTACATCGAGTTTCTTGCCGTGGTGGTCTCCGCGCTCTACGGAATTCTTCTCGCCTCACGGAATGAAATGGATTTCGTGGGAGCGTTCGCGGTCGCTTTCTGGCAGCGTTCGGGGGCGGCACCTTGCGGATCTTTTTCTGGACCGGCAACCGCTCTTTTGGATCGGAAATGCGAGGCTACCAGGTGGTCGTTTTTCATGTGCATCGGCGGGCGCGATGATCCGTTTTCTCCCGAGATCAAACCTCTCCTTTTGAGTCCCGATGCTTGGGGATGGGATTGTTCACTGTCGTCGGACCGCAATTGCTCTCGAAGAAAGTTCGCCCTGGTTTATCGCCGCGATGCTCGGAACGATCACGGGAACCTTTGGCGGAGTCCTTGCCGATATCGTGTGCAACCAGATTCCCACATTGTTTAGACCAGCTCCTCTCTGTGCCACCTGCTCATTCGCCGGGGCGTGGTTGTTCATTCTGTGTCAGCATTTTGGGGTGTCCGAAGTCTGGGCATCACCGCGGGAGTCTCTGCCGTTTTTCTCCTGCGGCTCGCCGCCGTAAAATGGAATTGGTGATTTCCGGTTTTGAGGACCTGACATTATTTCACGCCCCCACTCACCCCGGGCGGAGTGCGAACCACCTTTTAGATCTTGAAAAGGCAGATTCCTAAAGCAAGTTCCCAGCTAGAAAGAAGTATTCATGCATTTCATCGTTCTTGTGAAACAGGTTCCGGATATCGCGAATATCCCGGAAGACGCTTGGGACAAAAAGAAAGGGACCCTGAAACGAGGAGCGTTGGAAAGCGTACTGAACCCGCTAGACCTGCACGCACTCACCCTGGCGATTCGTATTGAGCAAACCGTCGGAGATCCGGATTCCAAAATCGTTTGTCTCACCATGGGGCCGCCGCAGGCGAAGGAGATCTTGTACGATTCGCTGGCTCGTGGGGCGGACGAAGCGGTGTTGTTGACTGACCGGGCCTTTTCCGGCGCGGACACCGTGGCGACGGCTTATTCCCTGGCTCAGGGGATCCGAAAAATTGAAAAAGATATTCTGAAGTCGAGCGAGTATATGGTGCTTTCGGGCATGCAATCGGTGGATGGCGATACGGCGACAAGTGCCGGCCCAGATCGCCGAAGACTTGGGCGTGGAACATATCGCGTATGCCCAGGCCTTTTCCGGTGAAGAGGGCCTGACCATCCAACGGATTGGCCCGCAAGGCGTGGAAACAATCCGGCCCAAGGAATTCCCCGTGCTGGTCACCGCCACGGCCTGTACCGAGCCACTCTACCGGTCCTTCCACAAGGCCCGGGAAGCCAACAAAAAGCCAATCTTGGAATGGAACGCCGAAGCGGTGGGCGCGGAAGAGGAACGCATCGGCATGAAAGGCTCCAAAACGAGAGTCTTTCGCATCTTTTCCCCGAGCGAAGATCGCGATAAGGAGTGTATTTATCCGGAACAAATGGAGGATCTGGTCGCCCAGCTCTCCGAAAGTTATGAAAAAGGGCCGGCCGAAGAGACGGCGCAAACGGATTCGGCCTATAGCCTCGACGGGAAGGAGGCGTCTTATCAGGGTGAAGTTTGGGTCTTCGCGGAGCAAGAAGGAGGGATTGTGAACCCCGTCTCCCTGGAACTGATCAGCAAGGCCCGCGAGTTGGCGGATTGCCTGAATGAAAAAGTGGGCGCGGTGCTGGTCGGGCACGAAGTCGAGAAACTAACGCCGGGTCTCATCGGCGAAAGGGGCCGACACCGTCTACCTGGCCGAGGATCCCCAACTGAAAAATTTCCTACCGATTCCTTATAAGAAAGAAATCGGCGAATTGGTGTTGAAGCGCCGCCCGCAGATCATGCTGTTCGGCGCCACTCCATTGGGAAGGGAACTCGCCCCGCGGGTCGCTTACAAAACCCAATCCGGATTGACGGCGGATTGTACCAAGCTGGAAATCGACGATTTCGAAAGGAAAAAAGTTACCCTCACCGGCATTCTTAAACAAACACGTCCAGCCTTGGGGGGGAACATCATGGCCACCATCATGACCAAGGATTCCCAAACCCAAATGGCCACCATCCGGCCCGGAGTGATGAAAGCCACCACCCCCGATCCGGCCCGATCCGGCGAGGTAGTGCGTCACGATGCTGAAATCCTGGACGAAGATATTCGAACCGAAATTGTTTCTCTGGAAGAACTGCCGTCCAAAACCGATATCTCCGAGGCCGACATTGTCGTGGCCGGCGGACGCGGACTCGGCAGCCAGGCCAATTACGACCGGCTGATCCGCCCTCTGGCGGAAGCATTAGACGGTTTCCTGGAAGGTAAAGTTGAAGTGGGCGCGACCCGGATGGCGGTCGAGGAAGGGTATATCGGGCATGACCATCAAGTCGGGCAGACGGGGCAAACCGTTCAGTCCAAGCTCTACATCGCGGTCGCGATCTCTGGAGCGGTGCAACACGTATCCGGGATGCAGAATTCGGATATTATTCTTGCGATCAACAAAGATCCCCAGGCCCGGATTTTTAATTACGCCGATTTCGGCATCGTGGGAGATCACGAAACCGTGCTCCCTGAACTGACAAAAATCATCAACTCAAAGAAAACGGCATGAACAAGATCAATGTTCTCATCGTTGGAGCGGGGCCGGCCGGTTTGGCCACGGCAATTCAGCTCGGAGCAAACTCAACGAAGCCGGACGCGACGAATCGGTCGTGGTGATCGAAAAAGCGGCACGGCTTGGGTACCACACCTTGTCGGGGGCCGTCTTTGAAGCCGATTGTCTCGATGAACTCATGCCCGGATGGCGCGAGTCCGGAGATTCATTCGTCAAGAGCATGGTAAAGATCGAGCGGGATGAGCTTTTTTATCTGAATGCCAAAAAGGCGCATCGCGTTCCCCGCTTCGCCATTCCCAAAGGCATGCGGCACGATGGCGATTACACGATCGCCCTGGGGCGCATGGTCGATTGGCTGGGCCGCTTGGCGGAAGAAGAAGGCGTCGAGATTTACACCGGCTTTGCCGGTGGCAAGCTCCTCATGGAAAACGGCCGAGTGCAAGGCATCAAGTTGGTGGACCTAGGGCTGGACCGCGAAGGCAAACCAAAGCCGAATTACCTCGAAGGCGAGGATATCACCGCCGACGTGACCATACTGGCTGACGGCGCTCGCCATGATTTCCCGCCAATTCATCGAAGAGATCGGAGACGGAAAGAATCCGCAGGTATATTCTCTTGGCGTCAAGCAATTGATCAAACTGCCGCGCCGGCAATGGCTTCGGCAACGATCGAAGCCTCCATACCCTCGGTTACCCGAACCGGCCTGAGGTCTTCGGCGGCGGTTTTCTCTACAGCATGGGCAGCGATGTCGTGGCGGTTGGGCTCATCCTGGGGCTGGATTGGAAATACCAGGATCTCGATCCGCAAAAAGAACTGGAACTGCTCAAGAGGCATCCCTTTGTCAGGGACTTGCTCAAAGGGGGCAAGGTCATATTATTGGGCGTGAAGACCATTCCCGAAGGCGGGTATTACGCCCTGCCGGAGCTCTACGCCGACGGCGCCATGCTGGTTGGGGATTCTGCCGGCATGGTGAATATGAAGAAGATCAAGGGAGTGCATTATGCGATCCGAGCCGGCATGGGCGCCGCCGACACGGCCTTTGACGCCATTCAAAAAGGTGACTACTCCAAAGTAACGCTTCAGGCTTACCGCCAGGGGCTCGAGGAATCCCAAATATTGCCGGACCTCTATCAAGCGCGGTGCAAGTTTCGCCAGGCCTTCAAATTCGGCCTTTTTCTGCGGGTGCGCTTCTTTCCCAGATACAGTCCCTCCTCCCCGCCCGCCTGACCATGCACAAGGATCACGAAGCCATGAAAGGCGGAGCGACCATCGATCGCGACGAAGACGTCGGCATGGACAAGCGCAGTTCATCAGTTACTCCGGAGCCTCCCACCGGGAGGACGAGCCTTCCCACCTGAAGATCATCAACGCCAGCGTTTGCGAGGAATGCAGCCAGACCTACGGCACTCCCTGCGTCTATTTTTGCCCCGGGGAGGTCTATCGGGTGAAAGACGGGGATAGTGCATCCCCAGCCCTTCGAACTGCCTGCACGACGGTTCCTGTGAAGTCAAATGTCCCTATCAGAACATCCTCTGGACCCCTCCCAAAGGAGGCGAAGACGGCGCTTTAAGGCGATGTGAATCCTCGAGAACTGATAGGGATTTTAATCCCCACTGGCCCCAAATATACGCGGTTTTAGACGTTGCTGAGACTCTCATGACACATGGATCATATTTTGAGCAGGCCAGTTGCGTAACCTTGTCTTCTTCTACGGTGGAATAAGCAAATAAAGACGGCTCTGTTCGGCGACAATTAGCCGTTCGGTTCGAGAAAACCAATTGTCGCAAAACAGGCTCGCTATCGAATTGGCAGGAGCCCTTCATTCTGAACTCGAGTAACCTCCTGATGCGAGATCATCCACTCGTTGTGTTTACCGCGGCCGGTCATCCGCTTTACGGCGTGAATGCGACCTAGCCGACACCACTCGCGGCAAGTGAACTCGGCTCGCCCGAGGATTTCTTGGCAACCTCAGACGTCGAGTAGAATTCCTTGGACTGTCTGCGCGTAGCGAGTTCCGCCAACAGGTTTTCGATTCGGTCCAGTCGTTCGTTTAATTGAAATTCATTCATTTTCGGTTCTGAAGGTAAGGAGAGGAGATAGGATAAATGGCTGAGAAACCTGTTGATCAATTCGATGGTTATTCAATAGAGCGTGCCACTAAGTAGACTACTTACCTAAAAAACAGTTCTAATTCACAAGTTCTGGTAGTGCTGTGCGTTCTCCTGAGCAATCTGTCCAGACAACGCCGCTGGGCTTGGCCAATACCTCGGGAAGTACCGCGAACAAAGCTATGTCGGCTACGAAGGGAGCCGCTACGCGGCGTACATTCTCGATCCGACGCTGCGAGGTTGTTACGAATAGCATCAACTCGGTCACTCTTGCGTAGTTGCGGCGAAATTTGTTCTCGAGTTGCGTCAATGTTTCCTCGGCAGTGTCAAGTTCAATCAAGTAGGTCGTACCGGCGATCATGATCGAGGCGTCGTAGCGAATCTTTTTGTCCACTTGCGGGCCGCGTATGACGTGATCGAACGGATCAGGCATTAGTGCCAGTAGTACGTCGGTTAGCTGCACCTCGTGCGCGAGCAAGTTGCCAGGTACGCTCCAGAAATTGCAATAGACGTAGAGCGGGCGGCCGACTGCATTGACTTGCACCGTTCCTACTGGCCGGATTCTCCCTCTGTCAACGGGATAAACGGGGACAGGTCCAATTGTTGACATGTGTAGGTCGATTTGTCAGTTGTATAGAATGGACACGTCCCCGTTTCTTCCGCACCCGAAGATATCATCCTTCACAAGCTGCGGTAATACCGTGGGGTCAATTAATTCGGCCGACCTGCAAAGTCGTTCTACAACATGGCTTGCGATTGTCCGACGTTCAGGCCTTCGGACGAGAACAAGGATTGACGTTTGTCGGCCCGTCAAACATGGTGAGTGGTTTCGATCTTGCGACGAGCCGACACCATGAGTTTTCTTCTAAATCCTTGGCAGCTCTACATTGGCATCCTCGCCGGTTGGATAATCGTCAGCAGCAAGAGGCAATCGATTACTTACGCACTGAGAATCAAGTGCTGAAGGAAAAGCTGAGCAAGAAACGCATCTTGCTCAACGACGACCAGCGGCGTCGCCTGGCAGTCCAAGGCAAAATCCTGGGACGCCAACGGCTCTACGAGGTCGGCACCTTGTTCACACCCGATACGATCTTGCGTTGGCATCGCAAGCTGGTTGCTGACAAGTGGGATTGCAGTCAAACGCCGAGAAAAGAAACCGGGAAGGCCGCCATTGCCCGATGAAATCCGAGAAACGAAGAGGAAGACACAGACCTCGAGAGAGAGGAATAGGAGGTTTGGGGCATCTCGTTTTGAGGTCTCACGCGGATGGAGCCAACCAACTTGGGCAGAATAGTTATCGCGAACAACAGAGAGCGCCTGTGGACATCGATCGGTAGAAGACTCGACCGGAAAGAAGTCACCGGTCGGAAGTACACCCCAGAGGATTCGAACCTCTAACCTTCGGTTCCGTAGGTCGCGGCCAGATCCGAAAACCCTTTGTTTTTCAGCTCAAACGATGTCCAGATCGTACAAGGATTTCAACGATTCGCAAGGGTTTGGTTCGAGTTTGGTACGTACCGATGTTTCCAATGTCGGTTAGTCACGAGTGCCCAAGCGAACCCTTTTCTTACCGTCAAAGGGCTGCCCACGGACGGACCCTGAGTTGCGTTCGGCGTTTCACAGGTAGACGAAGCCGAAGTCCGAAAGTGCGTCGGTCTGTTCACCTCAGCGACTTTGCCTATCGCTTCGCTGCTGAAGTCGATGCACCCGCTGTCACTTGGCCCATCGCCGAATTGAGCGAGGTCTGGTGCACCGACGCGGCTACGAGAGGTCAATTCCAGACAGCGGTTGCCACCACCTCAGCGTCCAAGTGAGGAACCGAAGACAATGAGGCGATGCATCCGCTGGCAGTTCGCCTATCCCCAATCCGAGTGAAGTGTGTCCCACCGCGATAGGGCGTGATACAATGAACACGTGTTGAGCTGTGCTGGCTACGGCTACTGGGGATGTAGTTATGCGTACTTTAGCCTCGATGATTTGGTGCCTAGTACTACTTTCTATCATAGTCGTGCTGGGCTGTGAGTCGAATTCGCCGCAACTCGAATCTAAACAGATTCCTCCAACTCTCACAGAGCCTCCAACTCTCACAGAGGAGGAGCAGCGAGAGCAACAGGCGATAGCGATATTCGAAGGAATGGGCGCGATTCATAAGACGGGCCAACACAAATTGGTGACGATGGTTTACCTGTCAGACCCCGATGTCGTGGATGACGACTTGGAGCACTTGCGAGACTTTACCCAACTCGCACTCTTTAGTCACAACTACGCGTATAACATTACAGATGCCGGATTAGAGCACTTGGCCTGCTTGACAAACTTAACCGATATAGCGCTTAACAACGCAAAAATCACGGACGCCGGTTTGAAAATACTAGGGGGCATGAACAACCTCCATACGCTGAGATTACAGGACAACAGGACCGATATTTCCGCCGATGGGCTGTGCATCTCAAAAACCTCCACCACCTACGCAGATTGAGCCTCAACCGTATCGACGACACTGGCTTGTCGCACCTACGCGGGTTGATAGGTCTTGAGGAGCTTGATCTGACAAACTCAAGAATTTCCGATGCTGGACTTGTGTGCATCCGCGGGTTCAAGGATCTTCGCTGTCTCAAGCTTAACGGTACTGAAATCACTGATGCCGGGCTGGAGAATCTGAAGCAGCTTGTACAGCTCGGAGAATTGGGCCTTTCGGGCACTAGGGTGACTGACACTGGACTTTTGCAGTTGAAGGGTCTCAACAACCTCCGAAGACTCAACTTGGTGAATACAGTAATTAGCGATGCGGGACTTGTGCACTTGAAAGGACTTTCAGACCTTCGCGACCTATTTTTGAGCGGCACCCAGATCACCGATGCCGGACTTGCGCATCTGTCAAAATTCAACGATCTCCAACACCTCTCGCTCGAGAGCACACAGGTCACGGATGCTGGATTAGTCTCGCTTCGAGGGTTGAGTAAGCTCGAGACCTTAACGCTTAATAACACTGACGTGACACCTGCCGGCGTTCGCGAACTCAAAAAAGCACTGCCGCTCTGCAGATAGGTTGTGTCGAAGATCATTAGCATCGGCGGAGAGATTAGGCGGCGCCGCTGGCCGCGTGGCGGGCATGTCACGCGAGGGCAGGAAACACTTCGAATTCAATGCGCGGCGGTGTGCACATCCTCGTTCAGTTTGGGGCTCCTCGAACTGACAGCGGCTGGACCAACCGACGCGCAAAACGCCAGCTTGCTAAATCGCAGAGGTGTAATAGACCGACGCAGATTCGGCGATTTGCTTCGACGCCTCGAATTCATCGACCGAAGCGTCGAATCAGTTTGGAGATACCCGCACAGGAGGGCGTGTCCTGGGTGATTTGGGAGTTGCAGACGACTAGAACGAAATCACCCTCGGTTGATACAACCGAGGGTGTCACGCCACATCTGGCCTCTCTGGGTCAGGTGCCCATTTTCCTGCTCGGATGAGAAGGGCGAGGGCCACTATCTGAGTGTCGATCTTCGGGGCACCGTTTAGGTCTGGCGGCGAAATCGTCTGAATCGACCTCTTCCGTAGTCGTGTCGGTCCCTGCGGCGGCGAGCACAACAGGTTCGCCCTCCGGCACACCGGTTTCTTGGGAGGCTAAGTCCAAAGGAACAATGGTTGCTTCTTGTGCCGCTTCTTCACGGCTCCGCTGGAGCAATTCATGAAGCGAACCATCGATTTGCTCGATTGCCGTATCCGGATCGTACCACCAATCCGTCGACCAAACGCGGAGAATCGTCCAGCCAAGATTCTCCAATACCTGCTGCCTGGTCTTGTCGCGGTCTCGCGCCACCGCCGACCGATGATAGGTCGCACCATCGCATTCAACGCCCGCCAGATAAGCACCCGGCTTGTCGGGATGCACGACTCCGAGATCAATCCGAATTCCAGAGATGCCAACTTGGGTATCCACCTGCCAGCCTCGCTCCGCAAGCACATTCCCGATCGTTTTCTCGAGCGGTGATTCATGTCCGCCCAACGTCCCCTCGATTCTGGCCACGATCGCTTGTGGTCCTTTTTCCGCGTACTCTAGAAATGCCTTGAGATCGTGCACTCCGCGAGCAGCCGAACGCTCCGAACGGACTTGTTCCGGCAGGAAAGAGGCATACGCAACCAGTTCTTGACGCGCGCGGGTAACAGCCACATTCAGGCGTCGCTCGCCCCCATCGCGGTTGATGGCACCAAGATCCACGGGGAATTTTCCTGCGGCATCGAATCCGAACGTAATCGAGAACATCATCACATCTCGCTCGTCCCCCTGAACATTCTCAAGATTCTTCACGGCCGTTGGTTCAATGCGATCGTCCGAGAAAAACCATTCCAGTTCCGGATGTTGCCGTTGGGCTTCATCAAACAAGTCCTGAATCAGTTCCTGTTGCTGACTGTTAAAGGTGACCACCCCATAGGTCAACCTTTCGTTTTCCGGCTTGGCAAGACAACGTTTCATCCGCTCGACGGCGTCCGCGACGATCGTTTCCGCCTCCTGACGGTTCGTCCGGCTCTTTCCTCGGTCGTAGAACGCACCCTTGACGTACCGCAAGGATACGCCCCGGTCGGCGGATTCCGCGGCTGGGAACGTCACCAGCTTGTTGTCATAGTAATTCCAGTTCGAGAAGGCAATCAATGATTCATGCCGGCTGCGGTAGTGCCAGTTGAGCTGCAGAGTGGGCAGTCCCGAAGCCTTTGCCTCGTCGAGGATGCTCTCCAGGTCCTTTTCGTGATCCTCCAGGTCAGGGTCATCCTCGTCGCTGTCGGTCCTGCCAAAGAAGTTGGTCGGAGGTAGCTGCTTTGGGTCCCCGACGATAATGGTCTGCTTTCCACGGGCGATGGCACCAATCGCGTCCCAGGTAGCGATTTGGGACGCTTCGTCAAATATGACGACATCGAACTGAATTTGATTCGCCGGCAAGTATTGTGCAATCGACAACGGAGACATCATCATGCAGGGAGCCAACTTCCCGAAAGTCGTTGGCATTCCCGCGATGATTTCGCGGATGGACTTGCTTGGACGCTTCAGACTCATCTGATGACGAAGAAGACCCAATTCTGATTTTCGAGGAACCTGGTCGCTGGGTGGTAGGCCGTGGAGAACAGCGCGCGCGCTCGGGCCGCCGCGGCTCGTCTGGCATGATCATCAAGACGGCGAAATTCCTCGATTGCGTTTTCGTGTAGGAATTTTTGAAACGCACGCAGAGGCTCGCGCCTGTCGACCGCCGCCGGCAACCACCAGCGGGCGTAGGCCAACTCAAATCGAGCCGCGGCCTGGTCCGCTCGCAAATCTCCCTGCTGCAACGCGTCAATAAACGCAGTAAGGCCCAGTTGTTCGGCACGCTTCCGCACGCTTACCCAAGCCGTCCACTGCTTGAGCATGGTTCGTCGGGCGAGCACCTGTTTTGCCTGGACGGCCGCATCGGCGACCACGGATCGCGACTCTTGAGGCGACTGGCGCGACCGCAGCCTGCTGGGAGTACGCACCCCATGCCTGCTGGAAAGCCCTGGCTGATCGACACAATTCCTCGGCCGTGCGGCGACGCTCCTGTTCGGGAGTCAGGAGTATTCCTTGCAGAACGTCGAAAACGCGGTCACCCGAAACTCCAAGTGCGAGGACCCCCTCGCGTATTTTCTGGGCCGCTTGCATTTGCGGCTCCAGCCCACTGGCATTCGTTTCAACCGCTGCTTGCAGGGCGGACGGCAAGCCAAGCTGAACAAGATTTTCCATCAGTTTTGTCCGCAGGGTCGCGACGGTTTTCGCATTCGAAAAGAATCGGTGCGCCGCGTCGACAAGTGGTTTGAGTGAGCCCCGCGCAGCCTTGCCAACGTGGGCCGGAGCAAGTCCGGCGTTGCCAATGGCCTGACGGAGTCGAATCGCCCCCTTGATCTGGTCGTCGAGTGCGTGAATATCCCTGGCGACAGCTGCTTGAAGTTTCGACGACAGGCCAAGGGAGAGAAGATTCGCCAACAGTCCTGCTTGACTATCTCTATATTCGCAAAGCAGCGGCAGGTCGACCTCTGGTTCAGTGGCGCCACCCGGTGTCATGTACGCTGTCAGCCGTTTCTTAATCGCGGTTTTCTTCAATGCCGACAGAGGCCAAAACGACGCAACTGCATCTCCCCACGATCGTTCTACTTCTTCCACTTGGATGCGGTCGATCAGTGTCGTGTTGAACGATCGCGCTTCAAGCGCCTTAAATGCCTGAGTTTGGTTACGGAGGAGTGCCGGCCGTTCAGCGAGTCTCTTTTTCAAGACATCGAATTGTGTATGAAATACGAGCTGGGCTGGCGGGAGATCATCACGCATCAATTCATTGACCAGGCCATAGATTGGGCGTTTCATTCCCTTCGGTACGACCCCCGCGACCGAAGCGTTAAGGACATTGCAAAACTCGACGAGTGCAATATCCAGCGATTGATTGGTCTGGCCGCTAAGACGAAGGAGTTCACCGCGTTTGTTCAACGCGGTTTCTAGGGCATCCAGGCGAACATGCTTTAGGAGCACTTCGGGCGGCAGTTGAGATTGACTCAGCGCTTTTGCCAAACGGTAAAGTTGTCCGAATTGGGCCGCGGAAACGTCGGCCAGCGATGGGGTCGCCAGCATCTTCGAAAACGCGTTCAAGGCGGAAGCCAGGGTCTCGGACGTCTGCTCAAGTTCGCGGCAGGTCTCCAGAAGTTCGGATTCCCAGGCCATCGACCATTCCATCGCCAGCACGCGTGGCAGGGTTGACTCGGTAGGAATCGCGGCGAATGTCGAAGCGAGCTCCGCAACCGTCGCCCGCAGCTCTGCATACTCCGCGCGATTGTGCCTGACGGTGTTGGGCCACGTGAGAGAGGGTGTGCTGATGTGGCGGCCTCGCACACACTCGCCCATCGCACCATAAGCCGTCCAACCGTTTTCATCCGGTGTGTGAACAGCCGCCGCGTATGCGTTAAGCTGGTCGCGCGGACCCGCAACTGCTCGGTGATCGTCAACCACTCGCGAAGCATCTTCGTCGCCACGATTCTTCCAGAAGTCTCCAGTTGATCCAGAAATCTGCGTTTTTCGGCCTTGTTCGAGTGAAGTTCAAGGCAGCAATCGCCCAGACCCGTGTTCCCGGAGTCGCCGATGGACCACGTCTAGGGCCGCCGTCTTCTCTGCCACAAAAAGCATCGACTTACCCACTGCCAGGCACTGCGCGATTATGTTGGCGATTGTCTGACTCTTGCCTGTCCCCGGCGGCCCGACGATCACCAGGTCATGCCCTTCGGAAGCGGCCATGACTGCGGCCAGTTGGGATGAATCGGCTGGGAGTGGATGAACGATCTCCTCCGGCGAGTACCGCGTGTCGATCTCGTGGGGCTGAGGCATCGGGCCCGCCCCTTCCGTCGAGAAGGTTTTGTCAGGCTCGTGAATCAGGTGGCGCACGACGCGGTTGTGTTCTAGTTGTCCGATCCGATCAACCAAGTCCTTCCACATCAGGTATTTCGCGAAAGAAAAGGGAGCGATTGCCGCTTCCTCGACAACCTCACAGCCAGGTATGTCGCGGACCGCGTGTCGCATTTGCTTCAACACCAATGGCAGGTCGACGCCGCTATCGTCTGTCGGCAAATCGGACTCGAACCGGGTGAGGTCGCAGTCGAAGTTTTTCTTTAGCAACTGAATCAATGTTGCGTTGAACCGGACATCATCCTCGTGGTTGGCCAGATAATAGGGGGAGGAGGTACTTCGCCGAGTCAGCTTGACGGGAACCAACACAAGCGGAGCCCGGTAAGTCTTTTCATCGGTGGGGCGTTGCTTCCACCGCAAGAAACCAACCGCAAGATACAGCGTGTTCGACCCGCCTTCTGCTAAGTCGTTACGCACTTTCCGAGAGAGCGCAGTCAACCGGACATCGAGTTCGCAGGCGTCCACTGGACAAACAACTTCGTCTCGGTCGAGTGCCTTCTTGGCAAATTCCCAGTCAAGGTCTTTTTGAGTCCGTTTTTGGAAGAGGTCTGCGTCCCGCTGCACCAACGGATTTCCTTCGGCGAGCGAGACCAACCGCATGGCGAACGCCAGCCGCGAGGCGATCCGCCAGCCGCGACAAGTCGGGACACAAGACGGGGACGGTCTGTTTCGAGGGCTTGAAGCTCAGTAATCGATTCCGCAATGAGAGGTCAAGCAGTTTTCGTTGCCAGCGTTCGATCCGGCCTGCCGGAGTGTGGGGCCGCTCTTCAACCTGCGCTGCTGTAGAGTTTCCAAATCCGGGCGAAGCCGGTAGCGGGGGCGGAGCTGATTCGAATTCCGCCGAATCGCGTTCCGTTCTTGCGACAGGTGAAGCCAGTGGGCGAACCTGAGACATCCGTGCCCGGGCCACGTCGACAACGGCCAACGAATTCATCTTCCTTTGCTTCCGAAATGGCATCCTTGGCGGTGATAGCGGCATTGGGAAAGCTCCCGGCGGGTTGATGTGTGATCATGGTTGTTTCAAAAACGACCAACTCATTCGCCGCAATCGCTTTTCGAAGCTCGCTGCAATCAGTTTCGACCAACCGCTTAAACGTCTTCTCGACCAGCCAGACACCGGCAAAACAGTGTCCCTTCATCATCACAAGGACGGGATTCAGTCCCATGGCTTCCAGGCCCGACGCGAAGAGCAGTGTCGTATCCAGACAGGTCGCCAGACCATCGCTCAACACAGTCCCGACACGGCGTACCTTCTGTCCGACCTGTTCGAAACTTCCAGGTGCGTTGGCGTAGGTAATTGATTTGCCGGCTGCCGCAGACCATAGTGCCGCAGCCAGTAGGTACGCACGGTTCGGGTCACCAGACTGGTAACCGTTCAGGGCCGTGAGGTGTCCGTGTTGACCAAGTACCGTCGCGGCCGATTTGAGTAGTGGAGAGAGTGCCCGATCATTCGGAGTGACGAAGGCCGGGAGCAGCTCTCCCATTGTCGACATGCCTCCCCACTCATCGCGAGCCAGAATTCGCAAAACGTGGCTTGTTTCGTGCAGGACCTCGTCATTCTGGAGCAGCCGAAAGCTCAAGATGCCCCTCTCTGCTTCATCCCAATTGTCAAGGTACGCGGGGTGAATATCGAGATCGATATCGCGAAGACTCAGCGTCTCATGGGCGTGGACGCGGTCAATGATCCATCGCTTCTTTCGTGCGAAGCCTGTCGAGCGCTCAATTCAACGATCAGCGAAGAGAGCTCACGGCCTTCGCTGTTATCAATTGTCACTCGGTGCAGAAGCGGCACAGCGTTCTGCCAGGCGGCGTAATTGAATGAGTCCGCCGCCTCGACGACCAGCCGTGGAAATGACTGGTTCGGCAGAGGACGCGGTGTGCTCTTGTTGACCGAAGGAAGTAGCCGAACTGTCGTCTTGCATTTTCAGACCAAACTCCGTGGAACGATGCCAGGCCATTGCCCATGCATGAGCTGCACTTTTTTCGGGCCATTTGACGTCGATGGAATGACGCAGCGTAAAGAACTCACACTTGAGTCCACTTCATTCCTTAAGCCTGAGGAGGATTCCGCTAATCGGGGATCGATGACCGATTATTGCCACCATCACAGGCGAAATGTAATGAAACCGATTGCTGCAGGCCGCCGAAGAGATCCATTCGTTGGCAATTGCGAAGTCTTAAACGCTGTGCTTCTCTGACTGTGATTGACTTGTCGTTCAATCAAGTGGCCGGGTGGGAACATCGCTCCATTCCCGGCCGTCCAATTCGCGGCCGCGTTGTTTAGGTGTGCGACCTGCCCCATTGTTTGAAGAAGAATCGGATATTCAGCTGCTGACATTGATCACGCAGCGACCGGACATGTGCCGGATCAAGCGGTCGGCAACCGTGTCCGCTTTCACCTCCCGCGATGAGCCAGTCCACCCGATAGCCGCCAATATCGAAATCGCCCAAGAGCGGCTCCGCGGAAACAAAGCGGACAGTCGCCGGCAACTCGCTGAGCACGGGCAGTCTCCGATTCGCCCAATCTTCATTCTCGACCGAAGTCCCGATCCATACGTTGCGAGGCCACTCTTGGCCCCAGGGAACCATACGACTTACATTCCTCGGCCGTTTGGTAAGCAGCAGCCAGTCGAGCTGCGGCGTGGCCTCGATCAGCCCCCACAACTCGGCTCGCCAAGCGTCAAGTGTTTCCGGTGATTCGCCGTCAAACACGTCGGCAAGCGATGCGCAGAAAACACGCTCCCGCACGCCAGCGGCCAGGGCTTTGCGATGCCATCGTAGCGGTTGCCGCCGAATAGTCGACGGTCGTTCGGACGCGAGCCTTGCCGGCCCCCCACTCTACTCGCTTGTAACGGTGGTCCATCATCACCATCGCGTAGCAATGGTCGCAAGCGGCTGAAACTTGGGTGCAGCCAATCCACGGATTAAAAGTGTGATGGGTCCATTCAATTGCTGAGTTTTTCATGCCGCACCTCCTGTTGAAAGTTGCTCGGGGCCACGGGCACCAAGATTGACAATCGAAAAGCTGGCCGCGAGGCGTTTCGCCCATCTCGGCCACAAGCTGACGATGGCATTGGTGGTATCGAGTTGTTCATCCGCACATCAAACAGCAAACGCTCCCCGCATTGACGAATTGGTGCAGAATGTCGAGACCACGATGAATCGGCCACCGCCCCTTTGTGGTCGGCCAGCTGGGTCTTCAGAATGGTCATTGCCTTGTCGTTCTTCTGAGGATTGCCCAGCTTCGGGCACCCAGACGTAGTCGATCTGAAAGGCCGAAAGCTCGGCAGGATAAGATACCGCCCTTGGCTGCGAGACTCCACGGTTTGGGCCCGTAAGTCTTCGTTTTCCCGAGGTGGTCAGAAGCACATGGAGAGTGACGCACATCAACCAGCAACGTCACGCCGGCATCCTGAAGTGCATTGCCCATAAGCTGGATGCGTTGGCTGGGTATCCAAGCGTTGTAACCCACGGTAAACAAAGTTAGCATTGCGAGCCTTTCCGGAATCGAAACCAAGGAGGAGCGAATATTTCAGATGCAGGCATGGTGCATCACAGCACGGACAATCGGCGGATGTCTACCTGGAACTCCATTCATGAATGCAAACGCAGGTATGCCAACTCAGGCCGGTTGGAAACGACGAAAGCGGTGGAATTTTTGACGAAATGGACTGCCGATTACAAAAAAACATTTCCGCCAGTAACTGGAAGCCAGAAAATCGTGGTTTCGACCGACTTAGTGTGTTCGCGGAGGGGTCAGATCAACCGTCAGTTGTTTTCTCAAGCCAAAGTGACAGGGCTTCGTTCTGGATTTGCTGAAAAGACTTGGGGGACTGCCCGCTGGCCTGTTGGTTTCGTGACCACCGCTCAAGTTTCGAGATGAGTTCGGGACGAAAGCGGACGGTCTTTTGGATCGTTGCCTTGGCGTAGGTCATTGCCAAGTCCTCTGGCAACTGATTGTCGGCTGTGCGTCGACGATTGGTTGTCTTGCCTCTGCGGCGTATCGGCCGTGTGCTTTTTAGATTCACTGCTGTCTGATTGTTCAGCGTTTGGGGTCAACTTCCTCTCGATCGCCAGTCGGAGGTGAACTGCTCTAAGCTCGCTCGAGTTTGTCGGGAACTCCTTTGGCAATGAAGTCTTCGGATTTTGACGGGAGCATCCAGGGCCTCGGCGGCGGATCGTCTTTGCTTAGTCATTGGCTGCCTTCTTCATTTGGGGCCGAACGATTTCGGCGAACAATGAATTGATATCTTGCTCGCATTTGCAACTGACGGATCGGCAGGATCCATCCGCGTGACGACGGTCCCCTGCTGGTCGGCCTCCGGGAACGCCTGGAGCTGTCGAACGGTTGTCGCGGCGAGAGTTAGGCCGAGTTTGGGCGCGACGTTATCGCGAATGTCAGTAAGCATCTTCGTTCGCCTTTTGGCTTTGTTGAGAACGAGCCAGGCTTCGCGCGGCTTGCCGCCGGTCAGACTGCGAGCAAACTCTAAGACTTCGACTGACGATTTCGTCGAACGCACGCATTTGATGGTTGGTTCCATGGGAAAAATGACGACGTCGGCCATTACCATCAGCGCCCGTGCCTCGTCTTCGAGTTTTGCGGGCGCATCTGCGACAACATCGTCATAGTTTTTGACGAGTCGCTGGACCGTCGCCGGAATCTGGTTTGCCTCAAAAAGAGCGTGTATCGCGATCTTCGGCTCGGCTTCAGCCAGTGCCCTTGCCGTGTGCATCTGCTTGTCGGAGTCGATCACCGCAACCGTTCGACCGAGGTCGTGAAGGTAAACGGCTAGGGCTGTCGCCAAGGTCGACTTTGCCTACGCCGCCTTTTTCGTTCGCGAAGAGATACATCATCGCTAAATGGATCGCACGGAAGAATGAATCAGGCAAGATGGTTTCTAGCGGGATTCAATCCGAGCATGCCTGATTCATCCCGGAGTCCTGACTGAATCAGGAAGGATGCCTGGTTGATTCTTGATTCACCCAGGCATGACTGAATCAGCGCAAGCATGGCATTGTGCCGGACGGAGAGGTTGGGCTGTGATGTGGGTTGGCGATTCTCGGTCCCAGGCGGGCCGTGGTCGGCAACTTTCGTGAAGGAGGTATCCAAGGGTGGGTGCACATTGGAATCGCCCCTGGAGAGCGGCCCGTTGCTGCGGAAAAATCGGCCGGGAAAGCTTGTGCGGTCCGAAACACTCGGCCGGAAGGCTCAGTAAATCCAAATCTCGGGTAACAAACCTGTTGTCAGCGCGGTGAACTGGACTGATGGGCAAAATACTGGCAAGCCGATTCGGCAAAAACACTCTTGCCAGCCACCGACATCTGAGGCAGTTTGCTTCAAACAGGTTAAAGTTTGGAGCGGATGTGAATTCACAATGGCCACATGCACGTGTTGCGAAACAACGGCGTCGCACTCTCAGACAAGCGATGCCCGTGCTCCGAAACGATTTTGCACGTGTCGCCAACGCAATAAGTCCGTGTTCTGAAACAACGATGCACGTGTTGCAAGACAAAACTCCCCGCAAATCATCAGCGATGTCGGGCACTTACGTCGCCCTAACTCTAAGAACTACAAGAAATAGAAGAACGTTCATTGAACTTTTCTTGAATTACACTCGCCGAGAACTGGAGCGACGACGATGACACACCGTCTCGCTGCGAGCATTCAGAGGCAAAGGGAACACAACGTGATTCCGCCCTTCGGGCGAGACGAAATGAACATCGTTGAATTTCCGATTGGGCCCATTACCGCAGGCGCCGTGAAGACGTTCGAAGTGGATCATGTCGTGTGGGACAAGAAGAACAAGCGAGAGGTCGTGCGGCGACTTACGGTTACCGGCAGCGACGCGTTCGGACTTCCCAAGCCGATCGACGATCAGATCCTGGTCGGAATGAAAGGCGCTGACGCAAGAAGCGGGTTTTGAATCGCGTAAGGTCTGGTTCAGCCAATATCACTTCTGCCGCACGATCGGTTGGAGACCCGATGGTCGGTCGTACGCTCGACTCGAGCAGGGACTCGATCGACTTGCAGGTTCAACCCTGAAGTTCAAGAACGGTTGGTGGGATAAGGGTGAGGGCATTTGGCGATCCCACACGTTTCACCTGATCGACAACGTCGAGCTGTGCTCCAGTGAGCGATATGGCAAAGCCATGAGAGACAGCGGGAAAAAACACCAATCGCTTTGTTACTTCGTTTGGAATGAAGTCGTGTGGAAGAGTTTTCAGGATGGCTACATGAAGCGGATTGATATGGAGATGTTTCGCAAGATTGCCAAGGGAAGAAGACGCGAGGTTCCGCTCCGGCTGTATCGCTGGCTCGACAAACAATTCTACCGAAAGAACACCGTCCGAATGGATGTCGTGAAACTGGGCAACGGAACATTGGGACTGTCTGGCCGATACCCGAGTGAACTCGTTCGGGTGCTTGAGAAGGCGGCGGCAGTCCTCATTGATTGCGGATTCATGGAAGATGTGTCGTTCATCTCGGGGACGGGGCAGCCACACGTTGAAGTGGCGTTTAGCAAAAAGAGAGTGAAGCGAAAGGAACGTCGGGTAAGACGTTCTGTTCAATTGCTATCGGAACAACATGAGCTGCGTGGTGATGGCCAATTGAGCTCGACTGAACGGTGGATTGCCGACAAGATCGAGAGCGATCTGTATGATGCCGAGTCGCGAGCATTGGGCGAACAATTTGGATCGAAGTTTGAACGCGACCAAATCCTGGAACAGCGTAAGCGGCGGAATTTCGGTGCGGAGTTCCGGTCTTCTTCGGCAGGAATTCGTGCGACGATTTCTCGATCTGGATTATCGCAGCGAGCTAGAACAGCACCGCAGTGGAATGCATGCCGCATGACTCGATGCTCATTCGGCCGCCGCCAATCGAATTAGCGACGCAGCTTCCGTCGCTGTCGATTCGATCAAACCGGAATCTGAGACGAGATAGAAACGTGGCCGTTCGTCAACGTTGGTAATGACATTCAGTCGATCATCACCTGACCAATAATGGATGACAGCCCTGGCGTATTCCGCTTGGCCGTTCGATTCGCACTCAACGGGTAGTAAGTGGGTCCCATGGTCGCGAAGTATCCAGACCAATGGCTCGCCGGGACGGTCCAACAGGATCGCGCGGTCATGGAGATAAAGGTCGTTCTGAAAACAATTCGGCCATCCAATACGAGCAGCCTCTTTCAGCATCGCCTGGAGCCTTGGGTCCGTCGACATGATTGCATCTTGCTTTGTCGTCGTGTCGGGGCCGGGAAGCTGGATCGGCTGAATCCTCTCGACGTTGTTGTGGTTCTTGGAAAGCATTGTCCTCCTTGTTTTCAATTACCGGCGCGTTCAAAGCCCACCATCCGCAGAAGGTCACTTCGTTTCAGCTGTCACCTCTCCTCGCGAATACTCTTGCTACCGTGCCTCGCCACGATGATGTGGTCGAGAACATCGATTCCAAGAGTCTTTCCACATGACTCCAATCGCTCTGTGACCGAGATATCTTGGGGGCTGGGCGTCGGGTCTCCGCTCGGATGATTGTGAACGGCCAGAATGGACGAGGCCGCGTCGCGAATTGCCGGTCGAAAGACTTCTCTGGGATGCACGAGAGACGCGTCCAGAGTTCCCACAGTCACGAGATGAGAATTGAGGACTTGGTTCTTGGTGCCGAGCGTAACGACATGGAATTCTTCCTGGACTCCGTCTTCGATCAATCGAGAAAACCGTTCTTTGCAGTATGCGATTGCAGCTTGAGACGATGAAAGGCGAGCTGTGACCCGAGTCGCTTGTTTGGCTTCCGAAACACGTCTCCCAAGTTCAACCGCAGACAGCAGAATGCGAAGCTCGGCTTTTCCGAAATGCGGCGAGAGGTTCGACAGCTCCTCCAGCGTCACATCGGGGAGGCGTTCGAGCGAGATTGTCGACTCAAGCCGATCTCCAAACGACAATGCGTGAAAACTGTCGTCGGCCTGGAGCCCAACGATGTCGCGGATCAACTCGCCGGTCCGAGCACCGCCAGGCAGTCGGGCGTTGTTTCTGGAGCGAAAACCGTCCGGAGAACGCCCATCGAGGTGAAAACAGGCGGGGGCGGACACCACTTCTACTACCGGTATCCCACGAGCGAAACGATAGGCAATCGCGTACGCGTGTTGCAACGCTCGATCGATATTCGCGGGGAGGGTGGCATGGTCGTTGCGCCACCGTCAGTGCATCCCGAGTCAGGGCAACCGTATCGGTGGCTCAACCGTTCGATGAGTACCGTCTGCACGACGTACCCCATTTTGACGTGCGATGGATTACTGAGTCGGATGCAGTCAGGCTGGATACCACGTGCTCCGCCGAACGGAGCGAGAGGCCACATTCGGAACGCGAGATCGTACGTTCGCAGCATCGATGCGGTTTCTGGAAACGGTGGCCACAACAAGACGTTTCGCGTCGCCTGCATCTTACGTGACGCAGGAATGTCTCCCGAGGAAGTGTTGACCGAACTGGAAGCCTGGTCGGCCCAACACGCATTTCCGCCATGGTCGGCTCGCGAGCTTCAACACAAAGTTCGCTCAGTTTTTGCAAAAGCAAACCAGGATGGTCGAACGAGTTAGAAAATGAAACGCAAAGGGTGGTCGCATGATCGATCCATTGGCGGAGACTCTCTTGACGATGAAAGAAGCGCGAAGAGCGTTTCCGCCAAATTTGCAGCCTTCGACGGCGACGCTTTGGAGATGGGTATTGAGAGGATGTCGGGGTGTTGTGCTGGAATCGATAAAAATTGGGGGGCGACGTTATACCACCGAGGCGGCGATCAGTCGGTTCATTGAAGGTTGCACGGAAAGCGGCAAAAAGCGAACCCTCAGCGGGAAAACAACGCGCAGCGACGAAGCCAAGACCATTCTTGATCATTACGGCATCTAGGGCAGGTCGAGCGGCCTCGTTTTGATTCGTCGGGAACATTCGACTTCAGCCAAGTTCCGCAGCAATTGTGGCTGCCAATTTCAGATCGCGTTCTGCATAAATTTCCGTCACGGCAGCATTGCTGTGGCCGAGCACGGTCTGGGCGGCTTCTAAGCCGAAACCGTCGACGGATCTCGGTGCCGGCAGTGTGCCGGATACGGTTGGGTGACCATTCTGGGATTCCAAATTTCTTGCATACGCGTTGGATGGCTCGGCGGTAACTGCCGGTGGTGTAAGCACTCTTTGCCCGGCGACTTCCGCTGCCTCTATTGGTACCTGGCCGATTACCTTGATTTAGCGGTGTGGTTCGGCGAGCGTGGCTGTCGGCTCGCCGCCGCTGCTCGCTTTCCATCGGCGAGAAACAAGCGGACGTGTCGCAGCGGTCCAAGTAGTGCGACAGAAGTGCTTGAGCTTTGGGGCCGAAGAAAATCACGCGTTGTTTCGAATGATGCTCCGTCTTGTGCGAGGAAGGCCGATACGCCCAGACTTTGTTCGTACGATCGATGTCGCACGGACGAAGACTGACGACTTCGCCAGGCGGGCCCGGACAAACGCTGAAGGCGAACCATATCTGCCACGACCTGGGGTAGATACTTGAGCGTGCGGTCTATTTGGTCGTCGGGTACAGACAGAACCGGCGCATGATCCGGCGCGGCGGTGCGGCCCTTTTTCAGCCCAGTCACTGTCGAAAGTGCCTGATGAATTGTCACGGGGACGATTTCTTCCGCGACACCCCATTTGAACATGCGACGGATGCGGCCAACTTGCTTATTGATGTATCTGCGAGACCAGCCGCGATCAATCATGGATTGCCTCACGTTCTTCAGGGCCCGAGGACCAAAATCGGCGACGAGAAGGTCTTCGTATTCGTTGCGGAGGAGCCCGAGCGCTTCGGAAATGCAGCCAAATTCTCGCGTCGGTTTGCCGTGCTTCACGTAGTACTCACCAGCGAATACCAGGTAGGCTGCCATCAGCTGGCAGAGCGCGATGTTCTGCGGGGTGGGATACTGGACGTCACGGCGTCGCAGCCAGTCGGAGATGAGCTGGTCGTACTTGGCGTGGGATTCGGGCGAGTCGAATTCGCCCAGATAGATATCTTTCCCGTCGAGTCGTACTACGGCGAGATTACGGGCTTTTTGGTGCCGATAGGCGGGAATTCTTCGAGACGACATGGCAGTGATCTCCGTGCTGTACTTGCAAAAAGTAGTACAGCGGTAGTACACGGAAATCACTGCCGTCTCGAGGCAGGTTACCTAAGTCCTTGCGACATAGGTAGTTAAAAAGTGGCGGGGACAGGATTCGAACCTGCGACCTCGAGGTTATGAGCCTCGCGAGCTACCGGGCTGCTCCACCCCGCGTCCATGAACCCTTTATACGCAATCAATTCCTGCTGGCAAAGGGGACAGCGGACTTATCCGATCGGCAGGGTCGTTGTCCGGCATCAACTCCGTTTCCAAGGTACGCGTCGCCACGGCAACAAGAAACGCTTCGTGCATTCTAAGACATGGCCCTCTGAGGTGCGGACTCGGTCCGAATCTGGCAAATCCTGCGGTGCAACCGCTACGATCAGCGGAAACCGCCCGAAAAATAGCCGGGGCACGCCGTAACAAACTAGACTGTGGGAGGAGATTTTTCCGGGCATTTTTCCGGGCGAATGGCAGTTAACGGAGTAGCCAATCGGCTCGGGATCGGATCAGAAGTGGCGGGCTCCGGAAGGCCCGTCCGTGCTGTGGCAATACTGTCAACTTTCCGGCCCGGCCCAATCGGCCATGACTTCTGTAGAAACTAACAACAGGCTCGGGCGTGGCAACGCAGGACTCTTCCAACTCATCGATCTTCTCCGACCGCGAAGGCGGCGATGGTCCCCCTGCGCCAATCACCGCGACTTCTACTCCGGTACGCTCAACCCCGCCTCCGCTGCCTCGTGCTATCCAAGCTCAACTCAGCGACGCGGCAGCCGCGGCAGCACCTCATGAGGATTTTCCACAGATTGAGCCACCTCGCCAAACAACGGCTGCCTCACCAACAACCACAGCTGCTCGACCAATCCTGCTCGAAAAAGACCCGTTCGAAATGGGCCCGAGCATGGCGGAGCAAGCTGGCAGTCGAGATTGGTTGGATCGGTTTAGCGAGTTCGTCTACCGCACCCCCGCATGGCTGATCAGTATGGTGACGCATCTGGTCCTGTTCTTGATCCTGGCGCTCGTCGCCATTCAGTTACCCGCGAATTCAGTCCTGCAACTGGACGCCGTGTTTTCCGACCGCACCGGTGAACAGCTTGATATCGAATCGTTCGAAGCCTCTGCTTTTGATGAAGCACTCGAAAATATTGACGTCGTCGATCACGAGTTACCGCCGGTCGAGCTGCCATTGGCCGCGCCGGCGGCATTGCAGCCGTCGCCCAACGCGGCTCATCAACAGTTCGATCTGGCAACTCCCGTTGTGGGGATGGCCTTGAGCGGCCGTGACGAAGGGCAGAAGAAAGTACTGCTGCGAGTCTTCGGTGGCAACGCGGCGACCGAGAACGCAGTTCAGATGGGCTTGGAATGGCTCGCCAAGAACCAACGAAAAGACGGCAGCTGGAGTCTCTCCGGACCTTACAAAGATGGCTGTACCGCAGAAAACAAACCTTCAGCAACCGCCATGGCGCTGCTGGCGTTCCAGGGCGCTGGCCACACGCACAAGGTGGGTACGTTCAAAAACAATGTGCGACTCGGCAAGACCTGGCTGCTGAAGCAACAGGAAACTCGCGGCAATGACAAAGGCAGTTTCTATCAGGCACGGAACGCTTTCTTTCGCGGTACCGACAATCACACGTTCTACACCAACGGCATGGCGACGATGGCGCTATGCGAACTGTATGCCATGACGAAAGACGAGTCGCTGAGATACCCCGCACAGATGGCGGTCGACTTCCTGCTTGAAAATCAGAACCCGGATGGCGGTTGGCGATACCTGCGCAATACCGAATCAGACACGTCGGTGACGGGCTGGATTGTGATGGCGTTGCAGAGTGCCAAGATGGGCGGACTGGAAGTACCCGAGGACACATTTGCAAAGATCGGCGAGTTCCTGAACTCGGTCACGAGCGACTATGGTTCGCGGTACGCGTATCAAACCGGCCAGGTCGACACGCTATCGATGACGGCGGAAGGCTTGCTCTGTCGCCAATACCTGGGCTGGCATCGAGACCATCAACCATTACTGACCGGTGTCACTCACCTGCTCGATAACCCCATCAACATGCAGGACTCAAATCTTTATTACTGGTACTACGCCACGCAGGTACTGCATCACATGGAAGGAGATTTCTGGAAAGAGTGGAATGTGGTGATGCGGAAGGAGTTGCCAGAACAGCAAGAGAAAATGGGCAAAGAACGGGGCAGCTGGGCTCCGCACAACGACCGCTGGGGCGATTACGCCGGCAGGTTATTCTCAACCTGCTTCCATATCTACATGCTGGAAGTCTACTATCGGCATCTGCCGTTGTACTCTTCGCTTTACGAAGGGTAGGGCGGAGTGCGATTTGTGTCGCCTGCTGCAATGCAAATGGTCGCCGGGTGAACGAGACGATTCGTGCGTCCACGCGATATTTTCGGCGCCAATCGCCTTGAAAACGCCATTCCATCGGTCGACAGCACCGTCGATTCGGCGAGCTACACTTTTGCAGGAGCAAATCGAAGTCAGTTCAGGTCGGTGGGAATCGCGATGCAGGCTGTGGAATCTTTCGAACGGGTACGAACAGACAACACTTCACGCGGTTACGTCAGCGAACGCTTCGTTGGCGGAGCTATCTATACCCTGCCTGACCGGCGGCTGGGCAAGGCACGTTGGTTTGGAGCTCTGCTTGTCGCAGGTGGCCTGCTCTTTGCGACGATGCTGGCCGCCTGGATGGCGGTGCCAATGGTTCCCGGCTGGCGGATGATTCAAGGCGGCGATGCGTTCGGCTGGCTCCTTTGTGCATTCGGCTGCCTGGCGTTGGCGGGAGTCAACAAGTGCGTTTTGGTCATCGTTGCGGGGCTGGCAATCGTCAAGGACCGGACCTCTTGTAAGATCGAAATCCGCGACGAGAAGTTGCTGGTGCATGAGCTTTTCTTTCAACGCAAGTGGACTCGAAAGATCAGCACGCCACTGAGCGAATTCCGCCACCTGCGAGTCGGCCCGGCTCGGGTCGATGGTTCGTTGGTCGAAGACGAGTACGAGAGCTCGATGCTGGCCGACTTTGATAGCGCGATCTTCGCGTCCGTAGGCAAGGGTAAACCAATGGCAATCGCCGACTGTTATCCCAAGCCGATGCTGGACAAACTGGCTCGCGATTTGGTGGGACACATGAAACACGTGGGGCGCATCGATCGAGAGGAGTCCGCGTCCGATGCAATTCGCCCTGCCAATGAATTCGATGGCACGCCGAGGACTCATACGCAATACATTCGCAAGCCGGAATTCAGTGAAGTCGAAGTGGACACTCGAAGCGACGGCGTAACATTTCGTATTCCTGCCGCCGGACTTCGGAAAGGCTCCAAGGGCCTCTTCGGGTTCGCCGTCTTCTGGAACGCTTTCGTTCTCGCGTTCCTCTTGTTCGCCATGTTCCTGTTCCTGCGCGACCCCCAAGGGGCCAACCTGATCATGGCATTGGTCGCGATTCCTTTTGTCGGCGTCGGGATCGGCACGGCCCTGGCCGTGATGAATATGGGATGGCGCAAAACAGCTATCGTGACTGCTGGCGACCAGGTGTTCGTGATTTCGGAAGGGATATTCGGCAAAAAGACTCGGACTTGGCACGCCGCCGATTTGAAATACGTTGTCACCGGCCCTAGCGGGCTGAGCGTCAATGACGTTCCCGTGAAGGAGTTGCAGTTTCACTCCGGGAACGGAAAGTTCGGGGTGCTTTCCGAAAGAACGGATGATGAATTGTTGTGGCTGTCAGTCGAGGTGAGTCAACAGCTCGGGCTGATGCAATCCGAAGTCGCTTGAGCGAATATCACAAATCGGTTCTTGGCCGCCGATGTGCAAAACATCGAGCGTTGCTGGTGGATTGCTTACTTCGGCCAACTTTTTGCATTATCGCGCGGCTTTCGTCGAAACAGAGTCCTGACTGCGCTGTAGAAACGTGCGTAGAACAAGTTCTGGCGCATTTTTTGTCCCGTTGATCCACCCTTAGCAGCGCTCGCCCGAACGGTCGCTATGCGCGGTTCTTCCGCGTCGGACGAATCGATTTCAGGCCTGCGATTCTTGCCAACGCCACGAGTTTTATCGGCGGTTATCACGGTCCGTCCAAATGTGGGATGGATTGGAAGGGTGGGTGATTTGGAGGCAAAATGCGGATATGCTAACTAAGGCCTAACCCACTGGGGGAATTTAACCGCATCAGGATGTTGACAACGCGGAGGATGACGGTCCTCGGACTACAAATTAAGGAGCAAAGTGGTGAAACAATTTAGAATCCCGGGACTGGCCGTCGTTGCAACGACGCTATTGTCGTTGTTGTTCGCCGGAGAAGCCGACGCCTTGGGGGGGCATTTCGGTCGCCTTCATGCCAGTTGGGGCGGCTCGCATGGCAGCGGCGGTTCGTATGGCGGCAGCTACGGATCCTGGGGATCGCATGGTCGTGGCGGTTTTTACGGTAACCGCTACAGCTCCAGGCGATCGCACGGCTGCGGCGGTTCGTATGGTGGCCGCTACGGTTCCTGGGGATCGCACGGCAGTGGCGGTTCGTATGGTGGCCGCTACGGTTCCTGGGGATCGCACGGCAGCGGCGGTTCTTATGGTAGTCGCCACGGTTCCTGGACTTATCGAAGTCGTGGTTCGTACAGTGGTGATCGTCGAGCTATCCATTACTACACGTCCTACTCCAAGCCGGGTGTTGCACACCGCACCCGAGTAGTTTCTCCGGTATCGGGAGGTTCCACTTCCGCCAAGCAATCGGCGGCTCGCGGCGTCGTGAAGGTGGCATCCAAGCCAACGAGTAGGTCTACCAGTAACCACGCGACTGTGGCCGTCGCGGTTCCTGACAATGCCATTGTCTACGTGAACGGCAACCGCACCGAGAGTACCGGCGAACATCGCACCTACCTGTCACGTCAGCTTAAGGCAAATCAGTCCGCGCGATTTGCTATCCGTACGGTGGTAGAAAGCGGGAAGGGAATGGACGAAACGAAAGTCGTCACCGTCAAGTCAGGACATACGGCCAAGTTGTCTTTTGGAGAGACCGCAGAACCTGTAAGAACCGCACTGATCTTGCACGTACCGACCGACGCCAAGGTTCAAATCGAGGGAATTGAGACTGCTACAACCGGGCCGCGACGGGTCATGACGACCAAGCGTCTGGCCGTGGGTGAGGAATCACAAGGTCTAAGCGTGCGGGTGAGCCTGAACAAGAGTGGGCGTGTAGTCGTCAAAGAGCAGAATGTTAGCCTCCAAGGCGGTGAGCAGCGTGAACTGATATTTGACTTTGACGATACGGCGTTGGTCAGCCGTTAGTGAATGAACGGACATAGCTTCCTCCAACGTCAAGAACCGAGGTGGACGGGCGTTCTGTCGGCGACTTGTCGAATCAACTCGTGCGCGATTCGGCACCCGATTGCAGCGAAATTCAGGCCAGACAGGAATATTTCTCCCATTGAGGATCAACAATTGGCGGTCGATCAGCGCGAGGAGAAATGCGCCAAACGCTGTGCTGCGACATGCGCACCTGGCCCTTTCGGTTGGCAGCCGGCCCGACACATATCCTGCGCTATTGCTCGCCGCGCGGCCCAGTTAACAACCGCATGATTTCGGTGTGGCCATTGCGACGGGCACAATCCAATGCGGTACACCCATCCACGTCCTTGATGGCGGAGTCTGCCTTGTGCTGCAAGAGAGAATCTTTACCACTTCTACTACCGCTCAGCCGACGCGTGCATCAGAGCAGTGAACCCCTCCTCCCTGTCCGTCGCGTTGTTTTCGCACGCTGCTCGATCAACATCTGAACTGCCGGGAGAAACGCCGACCTCGCTAATGCTTCAGAACTCGGCAGCCTGTTCCCACATGTTGGTCTTAAATGTCTGCCTCAAACTTTTTCACTGTTGCTCCCGAGTTTTCCAGGGCGCTTGGCCCGGCGGGGCAAACTCAACTCATCTTGGCCGTTACGGTCTGCGAAAGTTCCTTTGCCATTTTGGCGCAGCGCTTCGTAAATGGCGACGGCAACGGCGTTGGATACGTTCAGGCTGCGGACGGCATCGGTCGTGGGGATGCGGACGGCTCGGTCATCGCCGGGACCGCAAATGGTCGACGGGAGTCCTTTCGTCTCGCTGCCAAAAACCAATACCGGGTTCGCCCCGTACTGAACCTCGCGGAAGTCCTGCTTTGCATGGCGGCTGAAGTACCAATGGCGGGGCACAGGTAATTGTTCCGTGAGCGCTGCCCAATTGCTCACCGTCTCGAATTCAAGATGCTCCCAGTAGTCCAGCCCGGCTCGACGAAGTCGCGACTCATCCAGCCGGAAGCCCAACGGTCGGACCAGCCACAGCTTGGAACCCGTCGCCACGCAGGTGCGGCCGATGTTGCCGGTGTTCTGCGGGATTTCAGGCTGGTAGAGGACAATGTTCATGGAAGCGGAGTCATCAAAGGGCTACCGGCAATCGTGGACTGGTGGTGACATTGTGGGATAGGGTGCGGTTAGGAACAATGGCGTGGGGAACTTTGATGCGGTTATTTGATGAAGGGGGCTGGAAATCCGGATGATCATGCCTACCTCCAGCTTCATTGGAAGAACGATGAACGTCGTAAGCAGAAAGAAATGATGGTTGAGATTCAACGGAATGCGACTCGGGCGGTAAAGATTGGCTCAGTGACGATTGGCGATGGCCATCCGATCGCGGTGCAAAGCATGACGGCGACGCATACGACAAATATCGAAGCGACGGTGGTTCAGGTAAATGCGTTGCATGAAGCCGGTGCCGGTGTGGTTCGAATTGCGGTCGACAGCAAGGCCGATGCCGCGGCAGTCGCTGAAATACGTCAGCAGACGAAAGCCAATTTGTCGATCGATTTGCAGGAAAATTATCGTCTCGCGGAATTGGTTGCTCCGCATGTCGACAAGTTGCGTTACAACCCGGGCCACCTCTACCATCACGAACGGGACAAACCGTGGCAGGACAAAGTCCGCTACCTTGTCGACATCGCCAAGGACAACGACTGCGCGATGCGCGTCGGTGTCAATTGTGGCAGCGTCGATCCGGACAAGAAGAACGCCTTCGACGAATCGGACTCGATCTCGCCGATGTTGGCGAGCGCCTGGGAGCATTGCGAGTTGCTCGACGAGCTGGATTTCACTCGCTATTGCGTCTCACTGAAAGATTCAGACCCCAGCAAGGTCATCGAGATCAACAACCGCTTTGCAGAACGACGCCCGGATGTGCCGTTGCACCTGGGGGTCACCGAGGCCGGCCTGCCTCCGGATGGTATCATCAAAACCCGGATTGCCTTCGAGCAGCTGATCGGCCGCGGCATCGGGGATACGATTCGAGTCTCGCTTACCGTGCCGAATGACCGCAAGCCGGAAGAGATCGAAGCAGGGCAGGGCATTCTCGACGACATCGCCAACGGTCGAGTCCGTTCGGTCGTGGACTTTGGATTGGACACGCTCAACATCATAGCGTGCCCCAGCTGTTCGCGAGTGGAGAACGAGGAATTCATCCATCTGGCCGAGCAAGTCAAAGAGATGACGACCTATGCCAAGGAGCATGCGTTGACAATCGCCGTGATGGGTTGCCGAGTGAACGGGCCGGGCGAGACCGATGATGCGGATCTTGGTCTATGGTGCGGACCGACGCACGTGAATCTGAAACGCGGCACCGAGGCACTGGGCGCTTACCCGTATAACGAAATTCTCGGCAAGTTGAAGTCAGAACTCGACGCGATGATTGCATCTCGACGTGCAGCCGCGGCCGATTGATTTCCGCGGGCGGGCTGGTCAGGACTATTCAAAGACAAGCTGCAGAATGCCCGCAACGTCGCCCGCAAAAGTCGAGCGATGTCTGGCGCGCACGCCTTGCAATCGCCGCTAATCGATGGCCGAAGAAGACCGCATCACCAACGGCGTCACGTTTTCAGCCGTGAGCACGAGGAAGCGTTAAGCCCAGACAAAACGTGCTAGTTCGACTGGACAATTGTCGCTTACTCTCGTCGTTAGCGAAAGCGCTAAAGGGACAGGTACATGTTTTCGGCCAACGCGGGTTGGTGATTGCAGAGTTGCACTCGCCGAAAAATGTACCAGTCCCTGCGCTGGCGTGTCCTACTCGACAGGGAAGCCCCGCTTTCGCAGCAGGGCACGGGTGTCCACGTCTCGACCGCGGAAGCGGCGGAAACCTTCGGCAGGATCAATGGTGTCGCCCACCGAGAACACATTGTCGTGCAGGCTCTCGGCCACAACCTCGTTGAAGTAGCTGCCGGCTTCCTCAAATTTTTCCGCCGCGTCGGCTGTTAGCGCGTCGGACCAGAGGTAGCTGTAGTAGCCAGCAGAGTAGCCGTCGTCCGCAAAAATGTGTGAAAATTGCGGAGTCCGATGACGCATGACGATCTCCTTCGGCATGCCCAATTCGGCCAGCGTCTTCTTCTCGAAGGCATCGGGGTCGATGTCCTCATCGCCAGCGAGGTGCAGCTTCATATCGACCAAAGCGCTGGCGAGGTACTCGACCGTGGAAAAACCCTGGTTAAAGGTCGCCGCTTTTTCGATCTTGTTGACCAGTTCCTGCGGCAACGGCTGACCCGTTTCGTAGTGCACGCAGAACTTGTTCAGAACCTCGGGTGTCGGCAACCAGTGTTCGTTCACCTGCGAGGGGAACTCGACGTAATCGCGTGCCACGGACGTTCCCGATTGCGAAGGGTACTCGACCTTCGATAGCAAGCCATGCAGAGCATGACCGAATTCATGGAACAACGTCGTGGCATCATCCCAGGAAATCAGCACCGCTTCGTCTGGCTCGCCTTTGACGAAGTTCGAGTTGTTGGAAACGATGGTTGATATCGCGTTTCCGTTGATATTCTCCTGAGCGCGGTAGTCGGTCATCCAGGCACCGCTCCGTTTTCCTTCTCGTGCGTAAGGGTCCAGGTACCACAGCCCGACATGTTTACCGTCGGCATCCGTGACTTCCCAAACTCGCACATCCGGGTGAAATACGGGCACGCCGGTTACCGGCTTGTACTGCAGGCCATACAGTTCCGTGGAGCACCACATCATCGCCTCGCGCAATTTCTCTAGCTGCATGTAAGGCTTGACTTCGTTGAAGTCGAGGTCGTACTTTTCCTTGCGCACTTTTTCGGCATAGTAGCGGTAGTCCCACGGTTCGATGGTGATCTTGGCCCCTTCATCGTCGGCGATTTTCTGCATGTCGGCGACTTCCTCCTTGACGCGGGCGACCGCCTTGGGCCAGACCTTCATCATCAAGTCCATCGCGTTTTGCGGGTTCTTGGCCATCTGCGGCTCCAGTCGCCAGTGCGCGTGTGTTTCGTAGCCCAGCAGCTTGGCGCGTTTGGCTCGCAGCTTGAGAATCTCGGCGATGATTGCGTTGTTGTCCTTGGCATCGCCATTGTCGCCGCGATCGTAGTACGTACGCCAAACTTTTTCCCGCAGTTGACGATTGTCGGCGTAAGTCAGGAAAGGTTCCATCGAGGAACGCGTGTTCGTCACGGCCCACATACCAGCTCGGGCTCGTTCTTTCGCCGCGCTTGCCATGCCGCTAATCACGCTGTCGGGCAACCCCGCGAGGTCGGCCTTGTTGTCAATCCAGGTGACGTAGTTCTGTTCATCATCCAGTACGTTCTGGCTGAAGTCGGCAAACAGCGTGGCCAGTCGCTGGTTGATTTGTGACAGCGTCTTCTTGTCTTCCGAGCTGAGCCGAGCTCCTTTGCGGACAAACGACTTGTAGCGATCATCAACCATGCGTCGCTGTGCCTCGGTGAGACGTTCCATCTCACCACCTTCGTAAACGGCCGAAATGCGTGCGAAGAGTTTCTCGTCCTGCGTAATGCTGTCTTCGTATTCGGCCAGCATCGGCATCACGACCTTCTGGATATCGGGCATCGGGCCGATGTTGAGATTCGAGGAATGGACACCGAACATGTTGACGACGCGAGTCAGTGCTCGCCCGGAATTTTCCAGCGGAACAAACGTATTGGCGAAAGTAGCCGGTTCCGGATTGGAAGTGATGGCATCAATTTCCTCACGAGCCATCTCCATCGCCGTCTTGATCGCAGGCACGAACTCGTCGGGCTGCACAAGGTTCCACGGTGGAACGCCGCCAAAGGGTCCGTCCCATTCGCGAATCAAAACTGAAGCCGTTGCTGCATCGCCCACCGCTGTTCCTCCGTCTTGTCCATAAGCCAGATTACCGAAAGCCAACATTGCCAAACTGAACCCGCAGAGCACGGTCGTTCGCCAATCACGCCTGTGAATATTCGTCATTTGAATTCGCCGTTTGTGTAGAAATACAGGCCGTCACCGGCCAAGCAAGGTCAGGCGGTATTCTTGGGGATTTCAACCTGAATCGCAACCGCGGGGTCGGAAATGCCGTTTGCTGCAGCAATCAGCCAAACACGACAGGCCGGCCGCGCCTGCTGCCTCAGGCGACGACCTCTACTATCGCCTGTGCTCTGATCGCATCGTCACTCCCTCGCTGCGGGACCATGGGGACGACCGGCCCGACGGCGTCGAAAATCTGGTGCGCTACGTGACGACACGGGTTGAGGCGAAGAGTCGGAAGCGATTCACGAGAACTGGGGAAAGTCATTGAAATCAAATTGGGAGCTGCCTATCCCTGGACGGGCAATGTTTGCGAGCTCGAACCGCGTGTTCGCAGCGTAATGATTCGGCAAACATACGAGTCCGAGGAGTCGCGGCGCCCTCGCGATCAGGCGGATGGCTGAAGGCCGTAAGACGAAGCGACCTTACACTGGCTGAAATTACCAGCCGATACTGCACATGGGTCTACGCCAAAATGGGCAGCTACGAGCAGACGGTCAAGGCTCTCGGACTGGATCGACGCACGGTGAAAGCCCACATTGACGAGCGTTTCCTGAACACTCGGGATATGAACCCAGCGAAGCGACGCTAAGTGGCCTCAAATGCTCGCATAGGCAAGAAATGCTCCAGCGATCATCCCGAACACGCACCACGCCCGAATCAGCATGGGAGGGCAGCTCTGAAACCAACCCATCAGGTTGTCGATGTTTTGCCAGCCGATTAGTGGCAGACCAATGGCCGCGACCAATCCGAGCGTGCCAATGACGCGCAAGACAGTTGGGTAAAGCGTCTGCGGAGCACAGGCAATCAGCAACACTCCCAAGACAATCCGCACGGCGACTGCCAGGCACATGGCGCCTTTGGTTTGCCACGCCTGCTTAACTTTGTTCACCAACCACATCGGAAATAAGACGCCCGTCAAACTGGCACTTGCCAGCAGCACACCAAAGGCAACCAATATGTACAAAGCAACGGTCATATGGCTGTACCGAATGAGAATCAGACTCCTTGCGAAGTTTTCATCGTAGAAGCGCGATAGATCAAGGTCAAAGCGGGCCGCCTGTATCGCCTGGCCAATTCGGACCTATCGCGGTTCGCCAACCGCTGCGGCAATCAGGTCGTATTCATGCGCTTGCACAATCTCGACAGGAACGATCTGGCCGGACGAGAGTCCCTCACCAGTGACATAAACGACGCTGTCCACGTCAGGTGCGTCGGCATGACTACGTGCAATCCAGGCGTTTGCCTGCCCCTCAACCGGCACGTCCAGAATGACCTCGATCTGTTGACCCACCAGCTGATCGTTCCGTTCGAATACGACTTCCTGTTGGGCTGCCATCAGGCGGTTGCGGCGGTCTTCCTTGACATCTTCCGAAAGGTGTCCCGGTAGATTGGCCGAAGGCGTTGACGGTTCATACGAGTAAGTGAACACGCCCGCGCGTTCAAATCGCTGTTGCTGGATGAATTCGGCAAGCTCGTCTACCTGCTCTTCCGTTTCGCCGGGAAAGCCAGTGATAAAGGTAGTTCGCATCGACAGACCCGGGATGCCCGCTCGCAACTTCGCCAGCAGCGTTTCGGTTTCATTCCGGTTGACCTTGCGAGCCATTCGTTTCAGCATCGTGTCGTTAATATGCTGTAATGGCAGGTCGATGTAGGGGACGATTCGCTGACTGCTTGCAATCTGTTCGATCAACTCGTCGGTCAAGTACATCGGGTACAGGTACATCAGTCGAATCCAATCGAGCCCCTCCACCTGATCCAATTCCCTCAGTAATTCCACCAGCCGAGGTTCGCCATAGAGATCCATACCGTAATAGGTAGTATCCTGCGCGACGATGATCAGCTCGCGGACGCCCGAGGCCACCAGTTCTTTTGCCTCGGCGATCACCTCTTCCATCGGTTTGGTAGCGTGTTTCCCTCGCATTTGCGGGATCGCGCAGAAGGTGCACAACCGGTCGCAACCTTCGGAAATCTTCAGGTAGGCAAAGTGCCGCGGCGTAATACGCAGACGGGCTCGGTCCGAAAGCGGCTGCGTCGGCGCCGGGCGGAATACGGTGCGTTGCTCGACCATGTCACCCAGAATGCGATCCGCGACCTTGGTGATGTGCTCGCGGCCAAAGACACCGACAAGGTGATCGATTTCGGGGCACTCCTCCAGCAGGTCTGACTGCTGGCGTTCGGCCAGGCAGCCCGAGACGATCAGGCCCTTGATTCGTTTCTGTTTCTTGAGCTTCACCATCTCGTGAATCGCTGCGTACGATTCCGCACGAGCACGTTCGATAAAGCCGCACGTGTTGACGACCACGAAGTCGGCTCCATCAGGTTCCTGAATCAGTTCGTAGCCGTCCAACTGCAGCAGGCCCAGCATGCGTTCTGTATCCACCAGATTTTTCGGGCAGCCGAGGCTGACGACGGCATAACTGCCCTTCGATTCGGTCGCGTTCTTCGTTGTCGTCGTTGCCATGCGGAGGGCATTTCCCGGAGAGACTTTTTTGAATGCACAGAATCCCTGAATATCCGCCATTTCTGTTCGATTCGCAAGGAGCGCCGGACCGGAATCCCGATCGTCAACGTCAATTCGACGGTAGAACCACAACAACCCGCTTGTCCGACAACAGGCAGGATCGACGGGAGTCCGGCCCTCTGACCGCTCAAGTCACCCAGGCTTGCGCAAGTCGCGCATCGGAGTTTCGAGTGCATGATCACGTTAAACACTTGACGCGATGTGTCGAAGTGAACAGGATGTGCTATGGCTATTCACCAGTCTGATTCGTTTCTTCGAAGACCACGCAGCGGCCCCATCGCTGCTTGCATTGGCTTTACGATTCCGCTGGCATTCGTTTCCTGGGGAGTGAATCCATGTCGATTTCGTTGGCGGACAGAAACGGGTGTGAAGGATATCAGGTGCGCGTGACGCGCGATGGCAAATGCTATAGCAAGTTCTTCAAGAAGGTGGCGCGGCGCAAAAAAGGCGGCTATCGCATATGAGCAGTCGCTGCTCGACAAGCTGGGTCCCCCACGTTCCCAGGTCGGAGCAGTTCGCAGCCAAAGGAAAAACCGCGGCTTGTGGGAATCAGAGTCGAATGGATTTCCGTACGTCTGCGCCAGCAGTCGTTATCCGAACGGCACACCGATGACGATCATGGTCTCGATTCAAAAGCATGGAAAAATGAAAGCTTACGAAATTGCACGCAAGAAGAAAAAGAAAGCTGATCGTCTGGCCTATTCGGAATGTGAATGAACACCCCACCGATTCAACCTCACTGCAATCCTCAGGCCGCCGGGTCATGCAGTCGAAGCGGTCGATTGTTCTTGTCGCTCGTTAGATCGCGAATATGCCACAGCAATTCGTCGGCCGCGATCAACTTTGGCAACACCCGGGCGGCACCCGCTGAACGGGCAAACTCGACATCCTGCGTTCGCGGAAATGTGAATTGGGCAATCACTGGCGCGGGTGCCACTCGTTCAACAAACCCTTCTAACGCCGGTGGCCGATGGCGTGGAGCGGCCGCCGAGTCCCAGACGGCACAGACGATGGGATTGGCGTCCGCAGAAGGTTCCACCGATTTCGCAGCCGTTGATTGTTGATCCGCAAAGAGCTCCGCAATGGCGCCATGCCGCTCGAGCCACTCGACCGTCGGCCGGGCGAAATCTGGCAAGGCTGCGGCAATGACGATTCGGCCGTCCATCCGTGGCTGCTGCTCGCCGGACCGAGCCAACCAGCGGTCTTCTGCGGTCATCGTGGCCGGCAATGACCACCAGGGACAAAGGCCGTTATCCCAGGCGTCGAATCCTGTTTCGATTCGCTCGGCGGCGTTGTACCAGTGAACCCGGTGCGCGTTCTGGATCGGCTGCCCACTGCGTGTCTCACCTTCGCTGTAGGCGCCGAGCAGGCAAATCACCGGCGCGAGTGGGTACTGCACGACGGTGGACATGAGTTGCGTCAAACGAAACTCGCCAGCATAGCTTTGCAGCAGCACAATCAGGTCAGGTGCCCGCATTGGGGCGTCGGTGTTCGTTGCGCGTTGCCGAATTTCCTCAAACGAGCACCCAGATACCAACGTCGTCCGATCCTCAAGGCTACGAAGCGCGTCGTAGAATTCGGCTTGCCGTTTTTGACCGACGACCCAGGCTGTCAAACGCGGGCGTTGCCCGCGGACGCAATCGTCGGGACGATGGTCGACTGGAATACTCAACTGAGATCTTCTTCCGCGGCGCAGAGCAATTCGAATATCTCGACCGCATCGGCCGCTTGTCGTATTCCTTGCAATACCTGTTCATCCGCAATCAGTCGGCTGACCCTTGCCAGCATTCTCAAATGCGACGGATCATCCAGCGAGGCAATTAACCAGAACACATCGGTCAAATTGCGACTGCCGCCGAATGGGATACCTTGCCCGGTACGACCCACCGCCAGGACCGCTCCGCCCAAAATCGATGGCAACGGGCGGCGCGGGTGCAACAGGGCGACTCCATTATCCATCGCCGTAGATTGCATATCCTCGCGAGCACGCACCGCCTCGGCCATTTTTTCCGCATCCCACAGTAACCCGGTCGACGTTGCCAAGTCGGACATCGCCGAAATGACCGAACGTTTTGTCCTGGCGGGCAGTTGCGCCGAGATCAGTTCAGGCGCGAGCAGCGACTTGACCGTCAGATCAGCATCATCGGTCTGGCGGCGATCCATTGCAGTTTCGACTTGCGCCAACTCGACATCATCGAGCACGCCCAGTCGCTCTTCCATCCAGTGATGAATTTCGGCTGGCGAGAATCGCCACTTGCCACCTACTTTGCGCGCAGGCAGCTTGCCTCGGTTTGCGAGTCGATCTACCTGCTGCGGATCAATATGCAGGTAGGCCGCGAGCGACGCGACGTCAAAGTCTTCGTGTTGCATAACCGAATGATAAAGGCAACCGGCAGCAGGCAACAGGCACGATTACCAAGGCACTGCTATTGCCTGTCGCGTCCATACCCGACCCCTCCCGAGGCGACAGCATCGCTGTCGAAAGATCTCGCCTTGACGCGATTCGGCAAATCACAAGAATCCGCTTCATCGAATGTGACTCGCCCCAGACGAGCATTCGATATTCGCTCACCAGATAGTGAGACATGGACGTTTCACGTGGACGCGAATGATCCATAGGCGTGTTTTGGGCAGGGAGGCCCTACGCATGCGAACTGCAATCAACAAGGCTGTCGGTGTACAACTCCGCGATGTACTCGGCAGTTGCGAATTCTTCGGTGGCGACCCGCAACCGGTCACTTCATGCTGCGGTGACTCACGTCAAGTGAAACCCGGCGATCTGTTTACGGCTTTGCTCGGCAAAGAACACGATGGCCACGACTTCGCCAAAGAGGCGGTCGAGCGTGGTGCAGCAGCGGTTCTAGCTGAAAGGCCCTTGCCGATTGGCGTGCCGACCTGCATCGTCGATGACACGCGACAAGCGTATGGGAAGATTTGCCACGCGCTGACCGGCAACCCAACTCAGGCAATGCGAGTCGCCGGGGTGACCGGCACGTACGGCAAGACAACAACCAGCTTGCTGATCGCATCCATCCTCGAAGCGAATCACAATTCGGTAGGCATCCTCTCGTCGCTGGGATATTGCGACGGACACAGGGTGAATACGGACGTGATGACGACGCCCACCAGTCCCGAACTGGCTCGGTGGCTGTCTGCAGCTCAAAGCAATGGCTGCAATCATGCCGTGGTGGAAGCTTCCAGCGTCGGCCTGGCAGAACATCGCATGTCCGGCACCGAACTCGATGCGGCCATCATCACGAACGTGCGCAAGCATCATCTGGACAAGCACGGCTCGGTGATGAACTACCGCCGCATCAAAGGTCGCTTGCTGGATTTACTAAAGCCAACGGGCGTTGCCGTCATCAATGCGGATGACCCTGCCAGCAAGATGTTCGTCTCGCAAGTACAGAATCCACTCATCACCTACGGAATGAACTCACCTGCGGAAATTACCGCAGACATCCTGGAGATGAATCACGGCGAGCAGACCATTCTGCTGAATGCCGGTAGCGATTCGATACCCGTTCGCACCAGGTTGGTTGGCGTGCAACACGTTTACAATTGTCTGGCGGCCGCCGCAGTCGGATTGGTGTGGGGTATCGAACTGCCCACGATCGCCCAAGGTCTGGAAGCACTGGAATTGGTTCCGGGGCGTATGGAGTGCATGACGCAGACGCACCCTTTTGCAACCTACATCGACGCTGGCCAGACCTCCGATTCGTTGGCAGCGGCGTTGAAATCACTTCGACGTGTTACCTCGGGCAGACTGATTTGCGTCTACAGCGCCCCAGTCGATGGAGATCGCACCGACCGACCGCTTATCGGGGCGCGTTGTTGAGCGGCACGCCGACGTGGGCGTAGTGACGCGTAGCGAACCCCGAGATGGCAAGCCGATGGAGACGGTTCACGACATTCTGGATGGCTATGACCGTCCTGCTCAGGCACACCTGCTGCCGGATCGGGCTCGCGCCATCGGTTGGGCTTTAGCCGAAGCGCAGGAGGGCGACACCGTGCTGATTGCAGGCCGAGGAAATGAAGAATTCCAATTGGACGATGGCGAACGCGCTATCCTGGATGACCGCCAGATTACCCGGTTCTTTCTGGACGAGATGGAGAAGCACCAGGAACCGGCCCGACGGATTGCCTGATTCCGGCGGGCAGGCCCACCACCCACAACTCATTCGAACAGCTTCTGCAACATTCTGGAAAGACTCAGCCCATGTTAAACATCTCCATAAGGGAACTGAACGAGATCATCGGCGGACAGCTACAATTTGGCTCGATGCCTCCTCTCGGGGGCGCGTTGGAGTCGATTCACGATGTCATTCCCGAGACCGCCGAGATCCGTGAACGCGATGTCGTGGTATTTGAGAATGCGAATGACGAGAAAAATGACTTCTTCGCCGAAGCGGCATTCGCGAAAGGCGCCATCGGCGTGATTGCGAACCGCATGGTCGCGCCGTGGGATGGATGTTTCGTCATTCGCATACCCCGGGTCAAGACGGGCTTGATTCGGCTCTCGGACTGGTGCTACCGCCGCTTTCCCGGTGTTCGAGTCGCAACCATTTCGCGGGATGGCGATACCTCCGTCGCAGATGCAATTCGCAGCGAAACCCTTGGCATCACCACGCCCTTGCAAGACAGGTTGACCTGGCAGTTGATCCAATTGAATCAGGAAGATTCGCACGCAGTGATAAATTTCACGCTCGAGGGAACTTGCCGAGAATCGCTGGCGATCTGTGAACCAGATGTAATCGTCTTTGCCGACCGATGTGATTCCAATACCGAAGAGGATACCAAGCTCGCAGAAAAGATGATCAAGTCGATCAATCGTGGCGGGACAGTGATCTTGCCACACCACGATGAAGTGCTGTGGCAATTGGCCCATCAACGTGGTTCCGAGATCATTGTGATCAGCGATGGCCCCCGACTTGACGGCGACTCGCAGAGCGAACAATTGGCGAAACGTACGATGTTGAACGTCCAACAGCGACTGGAGGCCATTGCCCAAGCAGAAAAAGAACGACAGATCAAAGCGGAAATCGCGCGAGCCAAGGCGCAGGAACGGAAGCGAGCGTAACGTCGACGGGACGAAGTGAAGGATTTGTTGAACTTTTTGGAAGCCATTAATCGGCTTCGCCGTAGTGTGTCTGGTTTGCGGGAATCAGACATTCCCTCCCTCCTGGGGAATGAAGCAACGTAACTTGTCGGGCTCAGCGATTTCTGGGTCAATCGCTCCGGCAAAATGCTTCGCGGTGGAGCTCGATACTGGGCACCGGGACGGTATTCCGTCCCGGTGTCCCAGAGATCAAAACGGAGCGAACTCGGAAGGGTTCGCTCCGTTTTTTTGATTCAAAAAGCGGACCAACCAGGAAGTCAGGGCGACGGCACGAACACACCGTGTTTTGATCGCCAATTTGCCAGGTCATGATGTGGACAAATCCGAGAGCAAGTTCGCGACAAGAACCAGGATTCATGACTATCGTTGATCCGCGTTTGTCTGCCGGTGGCAAACTACGGCGTCATGCCGAGCTGTTCTTCAAGAGTCCGAAACAGATCGCTGGCGTGGTTCGTTTTGCCTTTCAGCGAAAAGGATTCCGATTCGATACGGGGCAGAGGAGCTCCGCCGGCCTGCTGCAAGATGTTGGCGTGGGCAGCGAGGAAACGAGACACATGAGTACCTGCCAGGTATTTTGAAAGAGTTTCCGGGTTGACGATCGTTTCTGCGCGTTGACGAGCAGCGACAACCGTTGGTTTTGCTGTAAACAGCCAATTGTGATACTCCGCAAACGACTCGGGTGCCAGCTGCCACACGGAAAGTGCCAGCCGAGCCAGTTCACAGGCGTCTGCGTGACGCGCATCGACCTTGTCGTAGTGCGGATTACAATTCTTGTTTAAGGGCACCGGCAACGTCAGGATGGCGAACTTGTCGCCGTAACGTTGCCTGGCTTGCTTGATTTGCAGGTTCATCTCCTGGCAATGCGGGCAGGTGTAGTCAAACATCTCCAGCAACACGTATTGCGCGTCAGGGATCGCCGAGGATCGGCCAGTCGTACGTATTCAATTTCACTTTCGCGAATCGAAAATCAATGTAACGCCGCGGTGGCGCGGGCTTCCCCAACGCCGACTCACCCGGGTCGGCTTCGTCAGGGACCGGTGTGTACGAAGGCGTTATGGTCGGTGTCAGCGTTGGGCTCGGCGCCTCGATGACAGGGGACCCGGTCATTGGTGAAGTCTCGCCATTCGGACTGAACTGATCAGCAGACGCCGCCGGTTCGACCAAACTGGTTTCCGTTGAGTTGCCCGAATCGACGAAGTCGCCGTCCCAGGCATGCATGTCGAAGACCATCGACGGTTGTTCTACGACCGCCAATTCGGTGATCACTTCAAAATGGTCTGGTTCGGGACTGGCATACTGCATCATTGCGACGACTGCAGCTGCAACGATTCCCGGCGTGGCCCATCGTGCGATTGTTTTCCAGTCAAGCGGCTTGAGCCACAGCAGGAAACCAGCGAGTAACAACCCGCAACTGTGCACGACGAGGCAATACCAACACAGCTTGTGAAGGATCAGGATTTGTACGGCGATAAACCAGATTGCCGCAGCGGCGGCCGACAGCACGCACAGGCTGGACAGCTTCCACGCCCAACGATTTTCCGTGCTGTTTTTTGGGTTGACCATGAACAATGCAGCGATCAGCACGACATAGAGTGCTGACGCGGGAATGCTGACGGGGACGCCCAACACTTTTGAGTATTTGCTTTGCAGCACATGATTGCAGTCCATTACAGCGCCGCCGCCGCAGCCCGCCACGCTACCGACAACGAGCGTCGACCAGGCCAGGTAGATGGCAACCAGCAAAGCGCCGACCGCGACAAATCGCATCAGCCAGATGACGCGGCTGCCACCAGGCGTCGCAGCCATTTCTTGAACGGACATCATTGGGCCCCGGGCTCAGCTGTCTCTGAGCTGATTACGAACGAAAAAGGAAAAGAAAATCGCGTTACCGCGCTCGTTCGTAAGTTTACAAACCTAAGCGGCGTACAGGCAAATATTTTCGTCCGCAAAAGCCAAAAAACATCTCATGTCGGGCAATCTGTGACAGTGATGCGGTCAGCCCCTCGATTATTGCAATAATCGGCAGGCCCCTATTCTGCACTCGTCCCACTAATTCAATTTCTGAACGCGATATAACGCTTTGTCCGTACGAAGAATCAGGGCGATGCCGGTCACCGCCGGTGAAGCCATGAAGCTGCCATCCAGCTCGTTCTCTGCAAGAACTTTGAATTCTTCGGTCGGCTTGAAAACGGTCGCAATCCCCTCGCGGCTGAACACGTAGACGTTCCCCTCAATCAGGATTGGCGAGGCCGCGTAATTGCCACCCAGCCGTTCCTGCCAAAGTTTCTCGCCTGAAACACCGTCGAGTGCCGTCAGGACTCCACCGTTTTCGGATACGAAGAATACTTTTCCCGCAGCAAAGATCGGAGACGTGATCGTCGGTACCTGCCTGCCATAATCCCACGTGATGGCGGGTGGCTGCGATCGCTCGGCAGGATCATACTTCAACGCCAATAGACGGCTCCTCATGTAGCCTGTGCAAAGATAGATGAAACCGTCACCAACGATCGGACGTGGCGTCGTGGAGAATCCCAGCTCGCCGTAAGCGACCTTCCAGAGCTCTTCACCGGTCGCCGGATCGTAGGCATAGACCCAGTCACTGGCCGAAGAAATAAGCGTCTCTTTGCCATCGAGCGTGACTAATATCGGCGTCGAGAATGCCTTTTTGAATTCAGGAGTTTCGTTTAGCTCGCCGCTACGATCCGTACGCCAGGCCAGTGAGCCATCCTTGGTGTTGAGTGCAGCGATATACTGAACGTCTGTCCCGTCGCAATGAATGATCAGCAATTCGTTCCATAGGATGGGTGAACTTCCGGGCCCGGTCGAGTGCTTCAAGTTCACTTCAGTGTTTGTCCAAAGGATGGACCCATCGGTCGTATCCAGGCAAACCGAGCCGCTGTTACCGAAGTTGCAATAGACACGTCCTTCGCCAACTACGCAGGTCGGAGAGGCAAACGAATTCAGCGTATGAATTGGGGCCGGCTTTCTTCCGCCAACACTTCGACGTTGTAAATAATTTCACCGCTTTCCTTGTCTACGCATACGGCGAACATCTTCAGGTTGCGAGCTACCGCAACAGGGAACGGCTTTTCCTCTCCAGCCGCCTTTAGCTCGTCGCCCAAGACTTTCTCGTCGGTGGCGGTCGTGATCCAGATCTGATTGTCCCAGATCACCGGCGACGACCAGCCAGTGCCCTCAATCGGCGTCTTCCACGCAACATTGTGACTTTCACTCCACTCGGTTGGCACCCCAACGGCTGCCGAGTGCCCCATCCCGTCCGGTCCCCGAAACTGTGGCCATTGGTCCGCGGTCAGTGTGGTACACAGCAAGCACCAGACAAGAAGGCTTTTTTGCAGCTGAGTGACGGGTGACATAGAATGGTGGCTCCTTCACGACCCTGAAGCCGTGATGCATGACAATTGAATTGAATCCAACGAGACCGGCTGATTATATTTCGGAGAATGCCGAGTATACATTCGCGACCTGAATGTACGAATATGTTACCTTGTTTATCTATTTTAAAGCGATGCCGCCGGCTGCCGGAACACCGCGGCGCAAACAACTTGCGAACTTAAGGAGAGGTCACATGGTACGCAATTCCATCAGGAGAAGTCTCAGAGTACGGACTTACTCGCTTGAGTCGCTCGAAACGCGAGTCATGCTGGCCGCCGATTGGCAGAATCCAATTAGCGCGGTTGACGTGGACGCCAGCGGTGAAGACCCGACTCCCGTTGATGCGTTACTTGTGATCAACGAACTCAATACACCGACAATCAGCAATCCCATTACGGGCGAATTGCCTTCGTTGACCAACGACCCGCCGCCGTTTCTGGATGTCGACGGAAATGGTTTCGTCAGTCCGCTGGATGCCTTGCTGGTCGTCAACGCGCTTTCCACGGGCGGAGACGAAGAAGTTGTCACGACCGGCTTTCAAATGGCTGACTCGGTCATCGTCGGCATGCCCGCTTCCCATGCAGAGGGTATTACGCATGACACGATGGTTAGCGATTCGACCAACATTCGACCGGCCGACGCTGCCGTCGCCGGCGCCCTGAATGGCAATTCGGTGACCGTCTGGGCCAGTCGGGGACGGGACGGCAGCGGGTTTGGCATCGTCGGCCAACGGTATGACGATACCGGCGAGAAGGTCGGCGGCGAATTCCTGATTAACGAGACGACTCGTGGCGCCCAGCAACGGCCTGCCGTCGCCATTTGGGAGGACGGTTCGTTTATCGTCACCTGGGATTCGGTCCATCTGGACGGGTCTGGCCATGGCGTGGCGGCTCGAATGTACGACGCAGACGGCCAAGCGATGACGGGCGAGTTTCAGGTCAACGACACCTCGCGAGGCAGCCAGACGCGTCCGGTCGTCGCCGTACAAGATGCATCCGACTTCGTCCGGAGCAAAATGGCCTACATTGCCTGGCAGGGACGCGGCGTTGGTGACAACAACGGCGTCTTCTGGACATCTGTCGATTTCGGCTCAACGAATACTTCAGGTGAAGTGCTGGCCAATCAAACCACGAGCGGAAACCAATCTAACCCATCCATCGACACTTCGGACGCCGGGCTCTTGGCAATTGCCTGGGAAGGACGCGGAGTTGGTGACCGACGCGGCATCTTTATGGATGTCTTCTCGCCCAATGGCACGTCGCTGCTGGGAGAGACTCTGGTCAACGACGCATCGAACCGTCTGCAGAGAAATCCATCGATTTCGATCGCACCCCGAGGCTCCTTGGCGGGGGATCAGGTTGTCGTGGCATGGATGACGAATGTTGGTGAGCCAGGAACGGGAGTCAGAGCTCGTCAGTACGACATCCTTCCCAGCGAGGGTTCTGGCGGACTTTTTGACGTCAGCGCAGGGTCGGTGATTCAGGTGAATGAGACCACCCAAGGTCCACAAAAAAATCCGGCCGTATCCTACCTGGACGATAGCACGTTTCTGGTTGCCTGGAACGGCCGGGGATCCGGCGATCGCCGCGGCGTTTTCAGCCGCCAATTCGCAGACGACGGGACTCCTTTGGGCAACGAATCACTGGTGAACACCACAACGACTGCGACCCAGGAAAAGCCTGGAGTGACGGCCGCGAGCGAAGGTTACATCATCGCCTGGCAAGGTCGGGGCTCGGCCGATGCACGCGGCATCTTCGCTCGCTTCGTTGACACGCTGGCCCGCGAAGATAACGACCCGCCGACCATTGACCCGATTGCCGACCAGGAGTTGACCGCGAACACCACCGACACCGTTACGGTGACCGCCAGCGACCCCAACGGCGACCCGATCGTGCTCAGCGCCTACGCTGCTGGATGGGTCCGATTTGCCTTCATGGATCGACTTTGACGCGGACAACGGCATCTTTACTCTGTCGCCACTCCAATCCGATGTTGGCACCACCTCGGTCCTCGTCACCGCGACCGATGACCAAGGCCTTACTGGTACAGAATCGTTCTCCATCAACGTCCTGTCCGCAAACACCGGTTTCACTTTCGAAGTGCCGGCCCAGTCGGCGACGGTTGGATCCTTGTTTTCGATCGACCTTGATGACTTTGTCACTTTGGACGGAACCGTTGATCCGGGAGTGATTTCGTACACGCTTGCCGGCACCCCCAGTTGGATGACGTTTGACACGACGACGAATGTTCTGTCGGGCACTCCCGCGTTCGGTGATATCGGCATGTCGGTGGTTTCCGCTACCGCATCCGGCAGCAACAACACTGGAGAAGTGTTTGACCAGTTTGCGGTTGTTGTCAATGAAATGAATGAAGCTCCCCAATTCTTCGCTCAATCGATGCGTGTCAGCTCCCTTGCTACGAATGGAACGAACGTTGGCGTTGTCGTCGGCAGTGACCCGAACCTGGATGACACGTTGACCTACGCCATTACCGGAGGCAACGATTCGGGTGCGTTTGCCATCGATTCGAATACGGGCATGGTCACGGTGGCAGACACCACGGCACTCACAGACGGGACCACCGTCGTGCTGACTGTCACGGCCACGGATTCCCTGACACCAACACTCACAGGGTCCGGCCCGGTGACTATTTCGGTGGAAGATGATGCAGCCACGGTCGGATACACGCTGGGCACATTTGATCTGATGGGCAACGCCATCACGACGGTCATGCCCGGACAGGAATTCGAACTGCGAATGTTCGCCACCGATACTCGATCCGGTCTGGAAGCTGATGAAGGCGGTGTCTTTTCTGCGTTTGCAGATATCGTTTACCAATCGTCGCTCGTTTCAGCGATGGGCAGTGTGGCTCGGGCGAAATCAGCATCGTCGCGCCGTACTCCGCGGCTCAAACCGGTTCGGTTGTCGATACCGGTTTGATCGATGAAGTCGGTGGCGTTGACGGAGTTTCTCCGCTGGGAACCGCACCTCAGGAAGTTGCCCGCATTCGGATGCAAGCCCGATCGGCAGAAGGTATTGCGACTTTCGTCACCGACTTTGCCGACGATGAAGTGCAACACCCAACGCTCGTCTTTGGTTCAAATACGCCGGTGGAGCGTGCTTTCACCGATTATGCAAGCACGACATTAACGATCAGCAGCGGTTTCCAGCCGCCATCGGAGTGCTGTCCTCGCCAGGAACACAGGCGGCGATTTCGACGGTCGCCGCGGTTTCGGCCGCGGAAGACGCTTTTGCAACAAGCGTTGAATCAGCGCCGACCGCCGCTCCAACAGTCGGCTTTGGAGTCGCCGAAACTACGGAACGTCGGGACGACAACGACCCGTCGGTGGCGGATGAGTTTTTTGCCGAACTCGGCAGCGACCTCAGCTGATACGACGTTTTTCAGAAATTCGCAGCAGCCCGGCGATTTGCCGGGCTGCATTTTCTGACGGGCAACAGTTGACCGGACCAATTTTCATTTGACGAACGATGCGACACCATGGTTAGCAATGGACAACGCGTCCGGTTTCTTTAGAGAGGAGTTCCGCGTTAACGTAACGCATGTTCCTTGAACCATCCCCTTACATTTTTCGAGGTCCGCATGCGGCTCGCACTACATCGGCGTCGACGAAACGGTCTGTGAGTTGGCCCTGGCGGCAGCGGAAACGACGAGTACAAGGTCGTCTGTGCTTACGATGCCGAAGCATTTCGCGAACCTTTGTTGGAGCTGGGTGTCGAGCTGAAAGCGAAACCGAATGGGAGGAACTGCTGCTTGAATCAGCTGTGACGCCGTTGTCGTCGGACGTGGTGGCAACGTTGACGCACTGCCCGAGAAGCTGCGTCGTTTGATCCAGGAAGCAGTCCCCATCGCGGTCGCTCATCCCATCGCTGACATGTTGCTGGGATTCGAGCTTCAAATGATTCAACAGGACACGGCCGGAATTGTCGTCCCGTTCTTTGCCGGGTCGGATCATCCCATCTGGGATACGCTTGAATCGTGGATGAGTATCCCCGACATCTCCCCATCGGGAAACTCGAGCAGTTCGAGTGGGATCGCAGCCTCGACGATCGAACTCGCCCCAGTGTCGAGCAGGCATTTGCCCGTGACGCTTACTTGCAGCGAACCATCATCGGCCCCATCCAACGCCTTGGAGCAATGCTCTCCGGCCGTGAACCGGCGGACAAGACGAACGACTGGTCTCAGCTCGAGCGCTCACATGGACAATGACCAGGGCATCCTGACACGTTGGGCGGTACGTCCTGCAACATCCGGATGGAGCGAACTGCGGATCGTCGGCGAGTCCGGCTCGGCCATCGTGGAACTTGGGCCCAGACCCGGCAACCTGGAAATTGCGGCTTGCTTCACCTGAGGCACGCGTTGTCGAACTGGCCGCCTGGAGCGGCCCGGCGGATTCGACGCTAGACGTGCTGCAGCAAGCAATTCATGGCGATGCCACGTTGGCGAACCGGCGATTTGAACATGCCTGCCGAGCCGCTGAATTAGCCGACACCCTGGTGCATAGTTGCCGGCGTGGCCGCACGATCGATTTGCACCATGAGGAACTCACGGAAGAGGGCACGTTCAAGAGCATCATGGCCGCGGGCGGTTGCCTGGCGTTAATGCTTACGTTTTGCGTGACGCTGCTGGCCGCGGCGCTCGGACCGTTTGCGCCATCTGGTAACGGCCTGCCGTCGAATATTACTTCCACCGGGACGCACTGGTTGTGGAAGCTTTTGCTCTGCGGACTCCTCCTGTTCCTTTCCCTGCAGTTCCTCCGACTGCTGTTCCATCGGAAGAACAGCGCCAGCGACGAGGACGAACAGGAAGCGGCACAGATTTCCTAACTGGAACAGCCTTCCAGCCGAGCCGATGGATCAAGCCTCGATGCATTCATTGAAACGTGAATCCGAGCCTTGAATTCCCCATCTTGCGGGGACGGTAAAGCTTGTGCAGCTGTCTCGACCGCCAACACGGGAAGCGTCGGCTGACTTTTCTGAAACCTGCAACGGTTGTGCGGGCACGAGGAAGGGCATTAATCGCATCTTCCACACGCGCCGATCTATCCTGCTGTCCCGCCAGACTTCACTGAGCAGTCCCACTGCTACCAGGCGTGCTGGCGGGATGACCCACCCAACAACACCTACCAACGGTTGCTTCTAACCGCTCAAAACATGCCATCAAATACCCACCGACCTGCTTGGTCCCTGCGCAAGGTGGCGACTGCTGCCATCTTTGTATGCGTCGTGATCACCAGCATTATACCGGCCAATGCGTCTCCACGACGGCGTACAGCCGTCGTCGAGGCAGTCCAAGGGGCCAGTGCGGCCATTGTCAACATCCACGGACCAAAAACGATCACGTCGCAGGATTCCGGCACGGAAGAAACCCGGCAGGTCAACGGAATGGGCACGGGCGTCGTCATCGACCCGCGTGGCTACATCGTGACCAATCATCACGTGATTGAAGGCGTGCGCCGCATTCAAGTAACCCTGTGGGACGGGCGCACTTACGTCGCTCGTCAGGTCGCTCGGGATCCCCAGACCGATCTCGCGGTCATCAAAATTCAGGCGACCGAAGCCCCTTCCATTGATTCGCATTGGAACCTCCAGTGACCTGATGCCGGGCGAACCTGTGATCGCGGTCGGCAACGCCTACGGCTATCACAATACGGTCACGCGCGGGATCATCAGCGCCTTGAAGCGAACCGTGGACGTCAACGAGCGCAGAAGTACTACGACTTGATCCAAACCGACGCCAGCATCAATCCCGGCAACTCGGGCGGCCCGCTGCTGAATGTCGACGGCGAGATGATCGGGATCAACGTCGCGGTCCGCGTCGGAGCTCAAGGCATCGGCTTTGCCATTCCGGTCGATACGGCGATGGCAGTCACGGCCAAACTAATGGGCAACGACCTCGGTCGCGGAACATGGGAAGGGCTTAGCGGTCGAACCCGCCGTCGCGGCGACGATTGGGAATACGTTGTCCGCCGGGTTACCAGTGGTTCGCCTGCCGACAAGGCCGGTTTGAAGGCAGGCGATGTCGTCGCGTCGGTTAACGGACTGCAGATCGAACGCGAACTCGATTTACATCGCTCGCTGATCGGTCAACGCGAGGGCCAGATGGTCGACATCAAGGCTCGACGAGCCAAGTCGATTGCGGATATGCGGATCGAATTGGCCAGCAGCGGTGTTCCGGCCCGCACCGTGAACCGCACCGAATCGGTACCCGATATCGCAGACGACGCCTGGCGAGTCCTGGGACTTCGTCTCACGACCGCCAACCGATCGGAACTCGGAGACATGGACGCCAGCTATAATGGTGGCCTGCGTGTCGTTTCGGTGCGTGCCGACGGTTTGGCCTCCCGACACGGAATTCGCGCAGGCGACATCCTGGTCGGGATGCACATTTGGGAAACGGTGTCACTCGACGACCTGGACTACATCCTGAACAGGGCGAGCCTGGAAGAGGACGATGATGTGCAGTTTTACGTCCTTCGAAACAACAAGACGCGCGTGGGCCAGCTTCCATTGACACGACGTTGAATGAACTTCGCCAATTCAACGCCACCTGGCTTTCGCCAATTATCGCAACCCCGCTGATCCTGATCAGCGGGGTTTTTTGCGTCTTGAGATATGAGTTGGTCTTTCCCTGTTCCCCGCCACTGTGAGAAACTTCACGAACCGATGGAAAAGAGCATACCCTGACGATGATTGGCAATCGGTCGTCGTTTCTCGCAAGGATACGGACACGATCACCTTGAATCCGACCGCTAAAAAGAACAAGCGTCGTTCGCCTGTCGCCGACTATGGTCTGTACGTGGTAGTTCGGCTGCTCGTTTGCGTCGTGCAGTCGCTGTCACTGTCGACCTGCGTATCGCTGTCCCGCGGGTTGGCATGGTTACTCCACGACGTGATCCGAATTCGCGCACAGGTCGTAGACGACAACCTGCGCCACGCCTTTCCTGACTTGGACCAAGTTCAACGATTGAATATCTCGCGAGGCATGTTCGAACATCTGATTCTGATGGTCTGCGAAATTGCGCATGCCCAGCGGAAGATTCACGAAACCAACTGGCGAGATCACTTTGAACTGGTTGGCGGCGAACCCCTGGTCCGGGCCATGCTTGAGCCACGCCCCGTACTGGCGTTGACGGCCCATCACGGCAACTTTGAAATGAACGGCTACATTGCCGGGCTGTTGGGATTCCCCACGTTCACGCTGGCTCGTACGCTTGACAACCCGTACCTGGACCGATTTCTCAGCCGGTTCCGTGGAGCGACCGGCCAGTACATCCTGCCCACAAAGAATACTGCTGCTCTGGCCGAGCATGTCATCGACGCGGGTGAGACCCTGGCCGCGTTGGGAGATCACTATGGTGGTCCCAAAGGTTGCTGGATTCGATACTTCAATCGACCAGCTTCCTGCCACAAGGCATTGGCCTTGTTTTCGTTGGCGCAGAAGGCTCCGCTGGTCGTCGTATACACGCAACGAACGACCGGTCCGATGCATTTCCGCCTGCATTGCGTCGCCACATTCGATCCGCAGGCGGCGGGTGAAGCCGCAAGTGTCAAATCACTTACCCAATGGTATTCGGACCACGTCGAGCAGTTCGTTCGTGGCGCTCCGGAACAGTATTGGTGGCTGCATCGTCGCTGGAAGGACACGCGAGCTGCCCATCGAGCCAATCGTCGCCAGCGCAAGGACCAGGCCGATCAGTTGCATCCCAAGTTGCATACGCGAACTTCAATCAGCGAAAGCGTTAACGAACGAGATCGAGCCAGTTGATGCCCGCTGACGAGGATCACACCACGCCGATTGAATTCACCAATGCTTCGGAGTCGGAGCGCTGGCAGCAACTTGCGTCGATCGACGACTGTCCTCCGGGGTCCGGACTCGAACGCGTCGTGTTGGGCCGTGTGGTGGCGTTATTCAATGTCGACGGGCAGTTCTACGCGATCGACGGCGTTTGTGCCCACCAAGGAGGCCCCTTGGGCGAAGGCATCGTGAAGGATGCATGCGTCGCGTGCCCTTGGCACGGGTTGGTTTTCGACGTGACCAATGGCGAAAGCCAAGTCACCCCGGCTGTTCGCCAGCCGGTTTTTCGTGTACGAGTAAAGGGCTCGTCCGTTCAAGTCCTGCTTCCTCCGCCTGACGTTCGTTCCTGACGTCGCCTGCTTGCCAGTCATGAAGCTTCGCTCCTTCCTCAACTCCGACCCACCTGGCCTTGCCGAATTGTGGCGCCAACAGACGACGCAATTCGACAGCGAACTACGTGACGGCGCAGTTGCTGGAAGACCTGGTCTTTTCGAAGCCCTACTTTGATAAGGAGGGGTTGACGATTGCAGAGTCGGACGACGGCAGAATTATCGGATTCTCCCACGCCGCCTTTGGTCCGAATGAAGACCACTCTGACGTCGATACGGAAGTCGGTGTCACTTGCCTGACGATGGTCTCTCCCGAGGTCGAAATGTCGTCAACGTTTGCCGCATTGCTCGAGAAATCGGAAGAGTACCTTGCCAGTCGTGGCGCGAAACTGATGTATGCGGGCAGCGTCTATCCACTGAACCCATTTTATCTTGGTTTCTATGGTGGCAGCGAATTACCTGGCGTTGTCGCGTCGGATGCGGACGTGCTGGACGCTTACCTGGAGGCCGGTTACCAGGAAGTGGACCGCTGCATCATCATGGCTTGTGACCTTGAATCGTTTCGACCACCGGTCGACCGCCAGCAGATGCAGGTCAAGCGCATCGCATCCGTGCGCCGCCGAGCTGTTCCTCCTTCTCCCACATGGTGGGAAGCCTGCACCCGACCACCCACCGAAGCGACGATTTTTGAAGTTGTCTGTTCCACATCAGGCGAACTCTTCGGCAGCGTGATGTTCTGGATGATTGAACCACTGTCCACAAGTCGCGGAATGGCCATCGCCGGGTTGACGCGCTTGAATATTGTCGAGTCGAGACGGCGTCAAGGGCTCGCGACCTATTTGAATGCCGAGTCCTTGAAGGCGTTGAGAGATGCGGGAATCAAGCGAGTCGAGGTACAAACGATGCAGAACAATGCGTCTGCCATCGGTCTGTACCGAAAACTGGGCTTTGAAGAAGTTGATGCAGGAATCATTCTCCGCAAGAACGGTTAGCACTAAGGCAGTCACTTACAGATGTGGCAACGACACTCGTGAACAACTCAAGCTCACCAACTGGCGGCTCGCTTTGGAACCTGCCCAACCGCATTACGGCGGCCCGAATTTTTGTCTCGTTGTTTCTCTTCGTGGCATTGCATTTCGGCCGTTACGATATTGGGCTCGCCCTGTTCATCCTGGCTGCGGGTACCGATTGGGTTGATGGCTACATCGCCCGCTCTCGTAACCTGGTAACGCAGCTAGGACGCATCCTCGACCCCCTGGCTGACAAGATCCTCATTTGTGGAACGTTCGTCTTCCTGGCCGCGGACCCCGCTTCGCAAGTTCCTGCGTGGATGGCCGTGGTGGTGATGGCTCGGGAGTTGATTGTCACGGTGATCCGCAGCTTCCTCGAACAGCAGGGACGTGACTTTTCCGCGAATATGCCTGGAAAACTGAAAATGGTCTTCCAGTGTGCTTTCGCCGTCGCCAGCCTGATGTTGTTGCACTGGCAACCCGACCCGCCGGCCTGGTTGCCGTACACCGTATCCGCACTTGCCTGGCTGGCCACTTTTTCAACAATCTATTCGGGGTCGATCTACATTCGGGCCGCCGGTCGCATCCTGCCTGATCTTTAGACGCTACCAAGCTACAATAAAACGCTGAACGGGCGAGAGGTCGCTTGTTTTCAGTAACAGGCATCGAGCAGTCGTAGCATGGAAGAATGGCCAGAGATTTTATCGATGGTCATGGTACTGGCTGTTGCTTCGGCCGCCCTGGTTGCCTGGGGCTGGTTGATTTCGGCGCGAGCAAAAAGCAAACACTGCTGAAGTACGCCCATCGCCAGGTCGTGCCATGGGGCGTCATCGACTTGATCGCCGTCGTTCTACTGGCGATCTTCATTCAAGGGGGCTCGTTGCGTCTTTCAGGCTCTGGAGGTACGATTCAGGGAGCGAGTTTCGAATCGGCAGGGGGGATGATCGTTTTCTCGATCGCGTCCGTCACTGACCTGGTTTGCCGGGCTGAGCTTCATCACCGCTCGTACGGGCGCAACTTTACAGGACTTCGGAGCCGAAAAGCCAGATTCCAGTGACATTACAATCGGTGCCATTGCTTTCTGCCTGTTGTTGTTGCCAGTATTCGGAACCCAATGGGTGCTGTCGCAATTATGGCAGGAATCGCAGCACCCGTTGATCGACATGTTGCGCGAGCGATCGGACACGCTGACGTTCCTGGTCAGCGCGTGTGCTGCGGTAATTGTGGCTCCCCTGGTGGAAGAATTCTTTTTTCGAGTATCTGATACAGGGTTGGCTGGAGAAGATTGCTGACTTGCTGAGCCACCGAAAGAGCGGCGATCGCATCGTGCCGGCACTGGCAAATTCTGTTTTCCTGGGCACGTCACGACTGTCCCCGAGCGACCGAGGCGACTAAAGATGTATTAATAGACGAGTTGCCGGACGACAATCTTTATGCCGCTGCGGTCACTGCGCTCGAGTCTTCGCCGACAGAAATTGCCACCATCGCGGACCTGCAACCATCGCCCGCGATTTGGCCGGTGATCGTTAGTGCGATCATTTTCGCCGTGGCCCACATCGGAAACGGGCCTGACCCGATTCCGTTGTTCCTCCTGGCACTGGGACTGGGGTACCTCTATCGACAAACGCATCGCGTATGGCCATGCATCGTGGTTCACATGCTGTTGAATGGGCTGAGCATCAGCCAACTCTGGTTAATGACTCAAAGCGTCAACATGTGATGTCCTGTTGTTCGCGGGCGGCCCCTAAAGGGGCGAAGCCGCATGGGCCCGGGACACGCATGCTCCACGATGATGTTCCGAATAGTCCGTATCCGATTCAGCTATTTATCCTAGCTCTGAGCCACGCGTTCCTTTATCGTATGCTCCAAGTTTTCGTTTCGCACCGGGCTGATCGTTCGTCAGGCCATAACGCTCGCTACCAAAACAGGAATGATTGATGCCTACAGGATTTGGAATTGTTGGATGTGGAATGATCGCGAACTTCCATGCCAAAGCGATCGACTCGATTCGTGGCGCCAAACTGATTGCCTGCACCGACCGCAATTTCTCTTATGCCGAGTCCTTTGCTGAGGACCACGGGGTCTTGGCGTACGAAGCCGTGGAAGAAATGGCGGCTGATCCGAACGTCGATATCGTTACGGTTTGCACGCCCAGTGGTGCTCATCTGGAACCAACCCTGGCAGCCATCTCAGCTGGCAAGCACGTGATTGTCGAGAAACCGTTGGAGATCACGCTCAAACGCTGCGACCAGATCATTGCCGCAGCCAGAAAGAAGAAGGTGATCGTATCTACGATTTTTCACTCCCGCTTCCACACCGCTTCGCAACTGATGAAGAATGCGATCGACGCAAAGCGTTTCGGCAAGTTGACGTTAGGCAATGCATCGGTGAAGTGGTTCCGCACACAAGAGTACTACGACAGCGGTGCTTGGCGTGGCAGCTGGGAACTGGATGGCGGTGGTGCGTTAATGAACCAGGCGATTCACAGTGTCGATTTACTGCTCTGGTTGATGGGACCGGTCCGGAAGATTACCGCGCGCACAGCAACATTGGCCCACAAGAGAATAGCTGTCGAAGACGTTGCCGTAGCGACATTGGAGTTCGCCAACGGAGCGCTGGGCATTATCGAGGCGACCACTGCGGCGTATCCCGGTTACCTCAAGCGAATCGAAATTCATGGCTCGGAAGGCAGCGCCGTCATCGAGGAAGAAGACCTCGCTTCGTGGGACTTTGCCAAGAAACTACGCGGCGACGCAGCAGTTCTGAAGAAACTCTCCGGCGCTACATCCACCGGCGGCGGGGCTTCCGATCCTTCGGCGATCGGTTTTGAGGGGCATGCGGCCCAGTTCAAGGACGTCATGGCAGCAATCAAGTCAGGCCAGCGGCCGCTGATCGATGCAGCTGAAGGGCGTAAATCGGTCGAAGTCATCTTGGCCATCTACAAAGCAGCAGAGACCGGCAAAACCATCGAACTTCCGTTGGCCCGTGATCCCAAGCTGAAGGCGCCGGTTAACGATATTCGAAACGGGTTCGAACAGTTATCAACTGTCCAGACAACATACCCGCGCCACCAGCCACTCCGGCCCCGCTCGTGGGATGATGATAACAAACTCGTTCCTGGATTCGCCGTCTCGCGTGTCCACTAACTACGTCATCGTCGCGGTAGAGTCTTGATGCCCTCGACGGACTTTTCGGGGAACGTCTGCGCCGAATCACGCCCAACCTGGCGGCGGTAATTGACCGATAATTATGCCTGCCTGAACGGGTTTCCGCGAGTGATTCGCAAATCTCGAATCGGTGCAATTGGCTGATCATTTCAAATCAGCAATAATTTCGCCGCAGCCATCGAGTCTGGCCAACTTTTTCATCAACGACCGACTTTTTTCTGAAGGGTATTCCAGTGCAGCGACAACTAACTGGGTATCGACTCTAAAGCGCATTGACCATACGTTTAGCGGCCGCTCTTAGAGACAGCTTTACCAGCGCAGTGCAGACTACGGGAAACAACAAATGACACCTACACGCGAAGCCATCGACCAGCTTTCCGGCGAAATTAAAACGCACAGTGAGCCGTTTCGGCGCATCGAAGAGGAGATTGGTCGAGTACTGGTCGGACAAGAAATGCTCGTCCAGAGAATGTTGATCGGCCTGCTGACGGGAGGACATTTGCTCATTGAAGGTGTTCCCGGGCTGGCCAAAACGACGGCGGTCGCCAGTCTCGCCAAGGCGATTCATACAGGCTTTCAACGCATCCAGTTTACTCCCGACCTGTTGCCGGCCGACTTGATCGGGACACAAATCTATCGACCGCAGGATCAGACATTTGTTGTGCAGAAGGGTCCCATTTTTTCAAACCTGATCTTGGCCGATGAAATCAATCGCGCACCAGCCAAGGTCCAGAGCGCCCTGTTGGAAGCGATGCAGGAGCACCAGGTGACGATCGGCAGCGAGACTTTTCCGCTTGATGAGCCGTTCATCGTGATGGCGACGCAGAATCCGGTCGAACAGGAAGGGACGTACCCGCTACCGGAAGCTCAGACCGATCGTTTCATGCTGAAAGTCGTAGTCGAGTATCCAAATCGCGACGAAGAATTGCAGATCCTGCGTCGGATGAGTAAGACCGCCACGACATTTGAAGTACGGCCGGTAACCGATCCAGCGGAGATTCAGACGGCTCGCCACTTGATCGACAGAATCCACGTCGACGAAAAAGTCGAGGGATACATCGTCGACCTGGTCATGGCGACCCGGTCGCCCGAATCCTATGGTCTGAACCTGTCGCAAATGATTCAATTCGGTGGTTCACCCCGTGCCACCATTAATCTCACGCTCGCGGCCAAGGCCACCGCGTTTCTCGCCGGTCGCGGCTACGTTACTCCTCAGGACGTCAGGGAGATCGCCCTCGACGTGCTGCGGCATCGCGTCATCATCACTTACGAAGCAGAGGCCGAGGATCGCACCGCGGATTCCATCGTCACCGAGATCCTGAATCACATCCCCATGCCCTGAGTCCGAGTATTCCATGATTCCACCAAAAATGTTCCAAAAGATTCGCCGCATCCAGATTCGCAGCTCGCACAAAGTTGACGAGTTGTTGGCCGGATCGTGGCATTCTGCATTCAAGGGGCGGGGTGTTGAGTTCGAAGAGGTGCGACCGTACCAGGTCGGTGATGATGTCCGCTCGATCGACTGGAATGTCACGGCACGCAGCGACCAGCCATTCGTCAAGCTGTTTCGCGAAGAGCGGGAGCTCTCGGTGAGGTTACTGGTCGATCTGAGCCGCTCCCAGGATTTCGGTACGAACTCCCAGACAAAACGCGAACTCGTGGCCGAACTGGGTGCGACGTTGGCAATGTCAGCGATCAAGAACAACGACAAGGTTGGTTTGACGCTTTTCACAGACGAAGTGGAAAAGAGCATTCCACCCAGAAAGGGCTCGCGTCATGTCCTGCGACTGATTCGCGAGCTGCTTTTCTGTGAGCCCGTAGGCACGGGGACCAATTTGCGGCGGGCGATCGAACATTTGAACCGCACGAGCAAGCGTCGCTCGGTGGTGTTCCTGGTCAGCGATTTTGAAGACTCTGGCTTCGAATCGCTACTCAAAATCGCCAGGCGGAAGCATGACATCATTCCGGTTGTGGTCAGCGACCCGAGGGAGAGCGTTTTGCCCAATGTCGGTCTGATTCGATTGCGCGACGCCGAGTCAGGCGAAACCGTGGCCCTGGATACAAGCAGCCGCCATACGCGAGAGCGCTACGAGGAGTTGTGCCTTGAGCGTAACGAGAACCGCGATGCCATGTTTCGACGATTGCAGATGACACCGATTCACCTCACAACGGGAACCGACCTGATCGAGCCGCTGCGACGGTACTTCCATGGCAGGGAGGACCGCAGGTGATGCGATTCGGCCAGATACGGCAATCAACGACTGCCCTCGCGAGCTTCATTGTTGCGTCAATATTTGCGCTGCAACTTTCTGCCAGCGAAGTGGTTACCACCGTCGCGGCGAACAAGTCATCGGTACAGGTTGCCGAGCCGTTTGAGGTTTCCATTCACGTCCTTGCGCCGGACAACACGCGGGTCACGTTCCCCGTCCTGCCCGACAAATTGGGAAATTTCGAGGTAACGGATAACCACGACCTATTCGATATTCCCCTGGAAGACGCTAACGGAATGCGCAGCTGGACGCGCCGCCTCATACTGGAGCACCTGGTACCCGGACATCAAATCGTACCCAGTATGGAGATCAGGGTGTCTTCAGCTGCCGGCGTCGAAACGCTACACACGGAAGAGATTGCGATGGATGTGACCAGCGTTCTAGAAAACCGCGTGGACCCGCTCAGTATTCGCGACATCAAAGACGAGATCGACGTTGATGTTCCGAAACAGGTTTCCCATGCGTGGGTCGCCTGGCTACTTGGGGGACTTTCCGCCACTGCGGTCGTCTTCCTGGCCGCGGCACAATTTGCCCATCGCGAATCGATCAGCCCGGCAAACTGGACGAAAGTTGAGTTCCAGTTGTTGCGAGATTCCGAAACTTTGCAGCGTGTGGAATCCAATGCTGTTTTCGCGCAGCTGGAATCGATCGTACGAGTTTTCCTGGAGGCACATTTCGGGATGCCCGCGGCAACACAATCGACGGCAGAACTGTTGAAATCACTCGAGCATTTGCAGCAGCCCCACGCGGTTATCGAAAGGCTTCAAGGGTTCTTGCTAACGGCCGAGCGTGCTCGATACGCGGCTCATGAGCATGATTCACGCTCTTTGGCGAGGCGCTATTGATGAGGCGGAAGCCATCATCCGTGTGCTTGACGAGGCGGACACAGCCGACATCTTGACCGAGGTGAACTGATGTTTTACTCCCCCTGGTACCTCCTGTTGCTGCTATTGCTGCCGTGGATTGGATGGCGGATGTTTGCCGCCCGCAGGAAACCCTCGATTCACTTCAGCTCAGTCCGTATTGTCAAGTTGATTGCACCAACGCTGCGACAACGACTTACCTGGCTGCCGCAAGCATTGATGCTTTTCGCGATTGTTGCCCTTATTCTCGGACTGGCTCGACCACGGGAGGGCCGCGAGCAGACAGTAATTGACAGCGAAGGAATTGCCATCGAGTTGGTAGTCGATCGCAGCGGCAGCATGCGAGCGATGGATTTCCAGATCGATGGAGACCATGTGGATCGCTTGACCGCCATCAAGAACGTGGCGAGCAAATTCGTTGCCGGGGAAAGTGAACTCGACGGTCGATTCAGTGACCTGGTTGGTCTGATTACGTTTGCCGGACATGCCGACGGAATCACTCCACCTACGCTGGACCATGCCTTCCTGATCGCCAACCTGAATCAGACCCAAATCGTTACACAGAACAGCGAGGACGGGACGGCAATTGGTGATTCGATCGCCTTGGCCGTCGAGAAGCTGAATGCGCTCGATGATCGTCAAGTGGACAAAGTTAAGAGTAAAGTTGTCATTCTCCTGACGGATGGTGAAAACACCGCGGGGGATCTCGAGCCACTGGAGGCTGCCGGAGATCGCACAGACGATGGGGATCAAGATCTACACGATCGGTGTCGGCACGAAGGGGCAGGCCCCGATTCCGGTCAACGATCCATTTACCGGGCGGCAGGTGATTCGCTGGATGCCCGTCAACATCGATGAAGCGACTTTGAAACAAATCGCGGATACCACGGGCGGCAAGTATTTCCGCGCAACTGACACCGATTCACTCACGCGAATCTATGAAGCGATCGACAAGCTGGAAAAAACGAAAGTCGAAGCCACCCACTATGTCGACTATCGCGAATTGGCCGTCCAACCCTACAGGGCGGGGTTTCTCACGGTGCCACCTTTGCTTCTCATCGCCCTCGCCTCCATGATTTCAGCAGTTGTCCTGCAAAACACCTGGCTAAGGGAGTTTTCATAGGCAATGGACATCCAAATTGGCAACTCACAAGCAGTGTTCTATTTTGCATTTTGCCTGCTGACCGTATTACTTTCGGTGCTTAGCACCATGGCCCGCAAACGGGCAGCGGCGACGTTTGCCACCGTTGCCCCCCGCAAGGCCTCTCTCCATGCATCTTCGTCATCACGGCAGGCATTGTCGTCGCTGTTGATTACGGCGAGCATCGCGCTGATGGCAGCTGCGTTGATGGACATTCGTTGGGGCAAGGCGACGCGTGAGGTCCCTCAAAGAGGCATCGAGGTAATTTTCGCTCTTGATGTTTCGCGCAGCATGCTGGCCGAGGACACTACGCCAAACCGACTGGCACGTGCCAAACAGCAAATCAAGGACATGGTCGACGAAATGGCCGGCGATCGAGTTGGTCTCGTGGTGTTCGCAGGCGACGCCAAACAAGCAGTACCGCTGACCAGTCACTACGATGATTTCAAACGTGTGCTCGACTCGGTTGGCCCGCATTCGATCCCGCGAGGTGGGTCGCGACTGGGCGAAGCCTTGCGAAAAGCGTCGGACGGCTTCATTGGGAAGACAAATGGCCACAGAACCATCGTTCTTTTTACGGACGGCGAGGATCAGGAGAGCCAACCTGTCGAATTGGCCCGTGAACTGCACGCGGAAAACGGCACGAGGATTTTTACGGTTGGGCTGGGCGACCTGGTGCAAGGCTCGCGAATTCCCGACCCCGATTCAAACAGCGGTGAATTCGTCGAACATCAAGGGCAGACGGTCTGGTCCAAGCTGAATGGCCAAGTACTCAGTTCCATTGCCACAGAGACCGACGCAGCGTATATCCCCGCCGGCACCAAGCGAGTCGACATGGCCGATGTCTATCACGGCTACGTGGCAAACATCCGCCAAACGGAATTTGAGACGGCGACAATTGATGCCTACGTGCCTCGTTTTCAGTGGTTCGCCGGGCCCGCACTTATCTGCCTGTTGTTCAATGCCTGGATTACCACGACGGCGAACCCCATACGCCTCGACGAAAAGTCATCTCGTCCATCGGCTACGAATGAGTCGAACGTTCCAAGTGGTCACAGCCCGTGGAGGGCCCACAACACAGGACCAAGTCGCGCGTTCGACGGTCGCACGTTGGTGCAGCGGCCCTGATCCTTTCCGCACTTGTGGCTGCGACGGCTCGAGCCGAGTCCGATCCTTCGATCGTGGAGCAAATTAATGAAGCGAATCGGCTATTACGCGAACAGAAGATTACGGAGGCAATCGACGCGTTTGGTGAGATCGACGACTCGCAGGGGCAGTATCGGGATACGGTGAACTACAACCTCGGTGTGACCCACTATCGAAACGGTGATTTTGCAGCCGCACAGATGCTGTTCGCCAACTCGGCTCAATCAAAGCAGATCAAGATCGCCGCCCAGAGCCGCTACAACCTGGGAAACTGCCATTATTCCCAGGCATTGAATCGGAAAGATCAGGAACCTCAAGCCGCCATTACCGAACTGCAAACTGCCATCACACACTTCCGAAGCTCGTTGCGATTGGACGAAAGCAACTCCGACGCCCGAGCCAATATCGAGCTTGCCAGCCAATTAATCAGGCAGCTGAAAGCTGAACAGGCAGACCATCAGGAGCAGCAGGAGCAGCAAGAAGCGTCGGACGATTCCTCTTCGAACGGCGAACAACAGCAAGGCGGGAATTCCAAGGATCAGGATCATCCGATTCGGACAATTCGACCAGTGAGTCCCAGGACGGTCCCAAAGATGATAGTTCTGAAGACTCGAATCAATCTGGGGCTGAGCCATCCGACGCGTCGAGTCCTGAGCCGACGAGCGAACAGTCCCGGCAAGCTCCACAGGAATCGGCCCAACAGCAATCGGAATCCCAGGCATCGCCGTCACCCAGCGATCATGCGGCACCGGATGATACAAACCGCATCGAACACGATGGTCCTCAGCAGCGGAGCCCGCAGCCATCGCCCGACACGGAATCTGCCTCCTCAGAGCCCGTCGATTCCGGCGATTACGACTCCGAATCGAAAGCAAACCCAACGGGCGAATTAACCGCAGCACACGATCAGGACGCCTCGGAGGCCGACGGAAAAGCGCTATGCGCGATCGAGCCAGACGAACTGAATGGCTCGATGACTCGCGAAGAGGCGCTAAAACTGTTGCAGGCGGTGCGAGATCGAGACATGCTTCGCCGTCTCAGACAACAACAACGAGAACGATATCGACACATACCTGTCGAAAAGGACTGGTAATGAGCGCTATATCAACACTTAAAGCGATCGCAGACTGGTAATTGCCTTCGGCATCCGGCCAGTGGCCACTGTGCATCCGCCCAGGAAGTGGTTGCGCAATTGTCGACGCGCGAAGCTTATGTCGGTATGCCGGTGATCTTGCAAGTTCGAATCTCCAATGCGGACGATTACGAGATGCCAGAATTCCGACGATCTCCGGCTGCGAGATGACCTCCACCGGAGCGCCATCCCAAAGCTCGCAGGTCACGATCATCAACGGTCGCCGTAGCGAACGTCGCAGTATCACAATGCAGTACCTCATTACCCCAGAAGGAAGGGACGTTTGAAATCCCTGCCCTGAAATTCGACGTCGATGGAAACGCGAGGAAACAGATCTACTTCATTTGTCGCGACGAAGAGCGAAACCGGCGACCTACTGTTTGTTGAAATCGATGGCGGCAAGGATACGGTTTACGTTGGCGAGCCGCTCGACTTGACGCTGCGGATCTGGCTAAGCCATTTCAGGACCCCCGCCAGAATATCAAGTTGACGAAGCGCAGATGTGGCAGTTGCTGGCCAGCAATCGTCGTGGGGAAGTTTTGCGGAACGCCTGCAGGAAATGGCGGCCGACAACCAGCGACCCGCAGCAAGGAAGTGCTGCGAGAAAACGGAGAAGGGCAGCAAGGCAGTTATTACCAATACGAAATCGACGCCACCGTGTATCCGACTCGGCCAGGAACCATCGACGCGAGCGATGTTCATATCGTCGTCAACTATCCAACCGCTTTGGGCAAGCACGCGATCCATTCGAAGACTTTTTTGGTGACAGCCGGCTCGATCGCACATTTGGTGGCAGTTCGATGCTGAAAAGGATGATGGGGATGACTTTCCTGGATCGCCCTTCGCGAGCAGACTTACGGTGACATCGGCACGCCCGATCGTGGCAGAAGCGAACGTCGATGCAACAGAGGTGCTGCCGGTGCCGACTGACGGACGACCGGAAGATTATCAAGGTGCCGTCGGGCGATATCGAATTGTAACCGAGGCCGATCCAACATCGGTCAATGCAGGCGACCCGATAACCTTGAGAATTGGCGTCGTCGGTGATGGCCCAATGGACCTGGTGCAAGCGCCGCCGCTGGGCGACATCGCTGAGATCACAAAGGACTTCAAAGTCGAGGAGCAGTCATTGGCTGGGTTCGTTCAGGACGACACCAAAGTGTTCATCACCACGATTCGCCCCAGACGGGCCGGCACCAAAGAAATCCCGGCAATTCCCTTCAGCTTTTTCGACCCCAAATCTGGGCAATTCGAAACGGTGTTTAGCAGGCCCATCCCGGTTACCGTCGACGCTGCCGAGACGCTTTCGCTCGACGCGATCGTCAGCAACTCGGCCCAAGTCAACACTCGCAGCCAAGGCAATGGGCCAGCAGGGCTGCAAATAATGCTGACTTGCGCCACTGCTGCAGAATGATTCGTCGCCCGATCTATGGCGATCACAAGCTGCTGAGCCGAACAGATTCCTGGTGGCGAGCTGGGTGATTGCTACCGCCCCTTGTTATGGGCCTCTCATTGTGTCGAAAACTTGGACGGATGCTGTTGACCACTGCGATTGCCAAACTTCCGTTCCCCAAAAGCGATTTGTTTCAATGCGATCGAACGAGCCACAATCCCGACCCAGTTGTCAGACGCACTTTTCGCTACATCGTTCATTGGCGGCGGCTCCGGTCGATTCGCACTCGACGGCGGTCGGCGCCCTGCGACGAGCCTATGTTATCCGCCGAAGCCATTGAAGTGGAGATCGTTCTTCAAGGATTGAAGCGAAACAGCGAAAACGGAGTGCACAGCCTCCCTCGACGCAGAAAAGGCAGCATGCCACCATTTGGAGGACCTCGTGGCAACTGGCCTTCGAGAGAGCACGACGGAAGCCTCGCATCGGACTACGAAGAGCGAAGGCAGAAGCGGCTGAAGAACCACGCCGACCGAGCTACGTGAAGGCCACGACGATTATTGTGTGCCTCTTGGCGCTCTCCTGCTCCGAATCCAGCGCGTCCGCGGTGTGCCCACCATGCTGCTCACCGTGCTCAACGCGAATCCCTGCTTAACGAGGCAAATGACCTGTATCAACGCGGTCAAACAATCAAGCTCGACGATCAAGCCGAGGCGAATGACCTGTTTGCCAGAGCAGCTGCCAAATACCGCCTCCTTATCCAGGATGGTGTAGCAAACAGCCGCTTGTACGTGAACCTCGGCAACTGCATATTTGCAAAGCGGTCAGTTCGGTCAGGCCATTGCCAACTATCATCGCAGCCTGAAGCTCGACCCATCCAACCATCAGGCACGGAACAACCTGCTGTTTGCCGAGACGAAGTTCGGACTGGCGTACGATGGCAGTCCAACGCACGGTGAAAACACCGGTTCATGGGCCTCAGAGGACACGTTCGTTGGCCGAATCCATTCACTGAATCGCCAGGCAACCAACGCTCTCGGCGTACGTGCGCTCTGGGCGATGTCTGCCGTCGCCTCAGTGGTATTCTGGGGTTTGCTGATTGCGCGTGCGCTGGGCTACTGCCGATCGATTTGGCGATTCGCCGTCGTACCGGCACTGCTCCTGGGCATGATTGAAATCGCACTGGCTCAGAGTGCTGCGACGTATGATCACCCGGTAGGCGTCCTCGTAAAGCAAGATGTAGCATTGCGTGAAGGAGACGGAGGTGAATTCGCCGAAAAGAGACGACTCGCGACCAGCGAAGGTCAACTTGTCGGTATCCTTGCACGGCGCAAAGACTGGTTCCAGATTTCCCTGGACGATGGAATGACCGGTTGGATCGAGGCGACTGCAATCGAACCGATTTGATGGTCGCTTTGCGACAGCATCGCGGTCCCAGGGCGACAACACTCTGGCGACAAGTTCTCAGGCTCCCGAAAGAAAGAAGCGTACTTTCTTGCACGAGGGCGAATGGCATCCAAGTCGTCGGCGATACGCCGCCGCGTGATCTAGAGGGCCCGCAGCATTCCAGCTGCTTTGTGCCAGGTTTCAGCGTACTCTCGTGCCGGATCGCTGTCGGCGACAATTCCGCCTCCGACGGGCAACTGCCACCAGCCATTCTTGGCCGTTATTGTGCGAATAAGAATATTCAAATCCATGTCGCCGCTGGCGGAAATGTAGCCGAGGCTTCCGCAGTAGGCGCCTCGCGGAACGCGTTCGAGCTCCGTGATGATTTCCATCGCGCGGATCTTGGGTGCTCCCGTGATCGAGCCACCCGGGAATGCGTGCTGCAGCAAATCCAGCGCAGTTTTCCCTGCCTTCAGTTGACCGCAGACAACAGAAACCAGGTGCTGGATATAGCCATACGACTCCAGGCCACACAGCACCGGTACTTGAACACTGTTCGGCTCGCATACTCGCGAAATATCATTTCGTAGAAGATCAACGATCATTACGTTTTCGGCGCGATCTTTCTCGCTCGTTTGCAAGGCCATACCCGAATACATGTCGGCAAGTGGCGAATTGGCGAGCGGACGAGTCCCTTTGATCGGGCGCGCCTCGACTTGACCATCGTGGACTCGCACGAAGCGTTCTGGCGAGACACTCATGACCTCGCAGTCTCCGGTATTCAGGTAGCCGCCAAACGTTGACGCGGTCTGATTTCTCAACTTCACATACATTGTGTCGGCCGACTCGACGGCTGGGTGCAGTAGTCGCTGCGATAAATTCGCCTGAAAAATATCGCCAGCACAAATGTACTCGATGGTTTGCGCCACGGCTGCTGAATACTCTTCGCTCGAAAAGTTCGATACCAGCATTTCCTGACCTGGAAGATTACGAACCGGAGATTGCAGTGCGCATCGCGTGATCTTCGATGGGGCGTTCGGCGGCGGCTCGTTATCCAGTTGTTCCAGAAAATGCTTCAACCGCTCACGAGCTCGCTCGGCACGTGCGGCCGGCTCCATTTCCGGGAATCCCTGGGAGATGATCCAGGCCTGGCCCAGCACATGGTCGAACCCAACAACGAGGTCGTAAAAACCGGCCGAGACAGCTGGCACCCGAAACTCGTCAAACTCGGGACGCGGCAAGCGTTCAAACGTGTGAGCCAGTTCGTACCCGAACAAACCGGCGAGCCCGCCCTGAAATGGCGGCAAGTCGGGTCGAGCCGCCGTTTCGATGCGCGCCAACTCGGTGCGGAACTCGGCGAGAACCGTGGTCGCCCTGCCGTCGGCGGGCACCGTTGTCCACGAGTAAGGGTCGTATCCGATGAACGAATAGCGACCAAGTTCCGGGTGCAGCTGTGAACTATCCAGAAACAAGACCCGCGCGGTCTTGCTTACTCGACGGAACACATCAACCGAATTCCACCGGGGATCCAATCTCTCGACCAGTGGAAGACCAGCATCACGACTTGTCATGCGACGCTCCACGCGATTTTACTGTCCGCAGCAAGCGATGGCTGTCTTCCGGTTCCGTCAACATGCCCCAATCGAGCGCTTCATCCTGCCTGTATTGCTTTCCCAATGTCAGCGCAGTCGCGGCCTTTGGCCAGCTCGTAACCGAGGTAGAAAGCGTGTGCGGGGTCGACCGAGTCGGGGCGTTGGTCCATGATCTGCTGGAAGACCACAAACGGATCCCTGTCCCGGGCGTGGAACTGACGGCTGATCAGGTGAACCTCGCCCCGTTCGGCAAAGATGCGGTAATTGCGATCACGAATTTGATCTGCCAATGCATCAAGCAGCTGCTCCGGTTGTGCAACCAGCTGCGGATCGCGAAGCATCACAAGGCGATCATCCAGCCGTTTGGGTACCGTTTGCCTGGTTACCGCGTGATAAGCCAGTTGCCTTGCGACATCGCACTCGCGAACACTCGAACGAGCCCAATTGATGACCTGGGTTGTCAACACGCTTCGTATCGATAACTCCTGGCAAATCGCAATCAACACCATATTGACGCCCGCTGAATCACAATCGGTCAGTTCGGTCAAATTGCCGATCCCCATCATCATCGCCGCTTCTGGATAGCGATCGCGTACATCCAGGTAACGCCGCAAGCTCGCCGCGAATCCGCAGCCGATTGGCTCGAGGATGGGATCGACTCGAAACTCAACTCCGGCAGAGGAAAGAAAGTCGATACTTGCATCCAGGCTGCTCAAGTCGGTTGGCGAGTCGGGAATCACCACAACTTCGCAACCCCAGTCGACCGCATGCCGACAATTCATTCCATTCACCGAAAGCACCAGTTCAGCCCCTTCCGCAACCGCCGCGGCAACTTCGCGTGGTTCAAAGCTGTCGATCGATACGCGAATCCCGTGGTCCCGCAATGCTCGTATCGCCTCGCCGACACCAGTCCACACCGCGCCCGGATCGCAGCCCACGTCAATGACATCAGCTCCTTCCTCGATCAATCGCTGCGCCTGATCCAGGAGCTCGATCAACGACAATCGCGGCGCGTGATTGATCTCGGCGATGATTTCGATATTGTGCCGGCCGTAGTCGGTCGGCGTCGGCGCGGCACCTAGATACCCTGGAAGAGCACTTAGGTCGCGAGGCCCCAGTTCACATGGCACCGGAGTCCTCTCGTTCAAACGGGCCAGTCCGCCAGCGCAGTAGCCTGGAAGGACAATGCGGTCCGCGTCCGCTGGCACCTCCCACATCTTCTCGATCCATTCAGTGGTCATTAGTGCTGCCACGGTAATCGGCAGGACCTGGATCGTTGGCAGGAACAACAGTTGCTCGGCCAGCGCGTTCACGACGGAGCGCAGCGACTCGGCAGCCAATTTTCCAGTAACGAAATGAATTCGTTTGCCTTGCAGTTCGTTCACCACGGTTCAGCTCCCCGAAAGCCGCCGTTGACTTCCAGAATCTGGCCGTTTAGGAACGCAGCTTCCGGCGAGGCGAGGAAACAGACCGCTGCCGCAACATCCTCAGGAGTGCCCCAACGGCCCAACAACGACTCACGCTGGGCACGCGCGTCCCATTCGGGGCTCGTAGACACACCCCACTCGGTTCGAATCCAACCTGGCGCAACGCAATTGACTCTTACTATTGGCGCCAACGACTTCGCCAAGCTTCGAGTGAAGCTCATGATGGCGCCCTTCGTCGCCGCGAACATCTCGCCGCTATCGCCTGCCATGCCGCTGCCCGCTTGATCCCAACCGATATTCACCATGCAGCCGTCGCCCTGCGACTTCATCTTCTGGCCCGCACAACGCGACAGATCGATCGTGGCTCGTACGTCGACGCTCCACAGTCGGATCAGCTTTTCGTTAAATGACCTATTCGCCAAATCACCGGTCAACACGTCGGCACCGGCGTTGTTCACCCAGATGTCGATATGGTTTTGCCAGGCGAAAGCCGCTTCGATCAGACAATCCCGATCGGCTTCTTCGGCAAGGTCACCGAGCAGGCGTTTGGATTGACGCCCGATGCCTGCGATTATCGCCGCCGTCTCCGACAGTCGTTCATGATTCGCATGGGCATGCAGGAACACGTCGGCTCCGGCGGTGGCCAGCCGAATCGCGATGGCGCGACCGATTCCTTTCGACGCACCCGTTACAACGGCAATCTTCCCGGCGAGAGTTCCGGCGGTTTGTGGGGCTGGGCCTGACATGAGCTGAGTATGTCGGCGCAATCCGTACCTGACAACGCGGCCACCGTGGACGTTCGCTGAAATGGCTCGGTTCCGAAAATGCGGGTTGGGAAGCCTAATGTCAAAATACTCACGTTGTAACGGCCCGGGCGTCGACTTTGGAATAACGTATCCTTGGACGTTGCCCCACGAATTGGCGGGGGCGGAACTTTGTCTCGCATGCGTCAAGAAGCCATGTCAAGCGACGAAATGCTACCGTTGAGTCGAGACGAGCTTGCTGAGTCCATGGACGACGCAACGTTTGCATTTCGCGGCTACAACGTGACCAACCTCGGTCGCACCTATGAGCTGCTTCAGCATCCAGAGTACGGCGGCATCCTGCGTGATTGGTTGCACCGAGGCTCTTGCGCATGCAGCGAGGTCAAACGGCGACCGGTCGACCTGGTCGCTCGCGTCGAAGAGCAACGCGAGACATCACTTTCGACGTACGACGAGGCCATTGCGCTGGTCGTCTCTGTCGAAATGGCGCAAATTGCCATGCTCGAACAGGTCCACGACATCGCCCTGTCAAGAGCTCGCTTTGTATTTGGATTCAGCCTCGGCGAGATTGCGACCCTCGTCGCTGGGAAAGTCATCGAGCTGGAAGTGGCGTTGCGGATTCCGCTGATGATGTCATCCGACGCAGCCGAACTGGCTCATGACGTGACCCTGGGAGTACTATTTTCGCGACGGGGTCAGTTGTCGAGAACAGCCGTCGATCGACTCTGCCAGGAAATCAATCTTAAAGGCAATGGTGTTATCGGTGTCTCTGCCTATCTGGCTCCCAACTCGATGCTGATGATCGGGCAGGGCGACACGCTGAAACGATTCAAGCAGCAGATGAAAGTACTTTCAGCCGAACGGTTGTACCTCCGCCTTAACGAGCATCGTTGGCCACCACTACATACGGCGATTGTCTGGCAGCGGAACATCACGAATCGATCGCAGAACCTGATGCATGTGATGCCAGGAGCATTTCAACCGCCAAACCCGCCGGTCTTCAGCCTCGTCACGGGCAGCATCGGTTACGATGATTCAAATACCCGGAGGATTATTGGCGAATGGGTTGATCGGCCACAACAACTATGGGAGGCGGTCGACTACACGCTGGCGTCGGGCATTGAAACGATCGTCCACGTCGGCCCGCAACCCAACATCATTCCGGCAACTTTCAGTCGACTTGCAACCAATGTCGCGAATCAAACGAAACTCAGTCGGGGCATGCGTGCCCTTTCAACGATTGCCAATCGGCCATGGTTAAAAGCGATGCTGCCGCGCCGCACCAGCCTGCTGCGTGCTCCTCAAATCCGCCAGTTCAACCTGGAAGATTGGTTGCTGGACCAACTGCCGGCGACGAACAAGACCCGCATCGTACGGTCCGTGCAGCAATGACCTTCCGCTTGACCAGGCTTCCGTTGCGTTGACGATCCCCACGGGACCGTTCCCCGTAACCACCTGCATCCAGAAAGGATGCCAGCGATTCTCGCGACGTCACTTTCACTTCGTCGGCAATTCGTAACACACTGCCTCTTTTGCATTGCGTAACAACAATCGATTCCCGGTCAGGCATAGAGTATTCCACGTTTGCCCTTCGAGCGCCGGGATTTTTGCCAACTCCTGGAAACCATCCGGTGACGCGGCGACGAGGGCGAGTTCACCGAATTCGGCCAGCACGAGCAACAGGTCGTCAACCGCAAGAATCTGACCGTACTTGTAACGTCCCTTTTTCCATGCACGCTCGCCCGTGTTCACATGGACGCAACAAAGAACTCCGTCATCCAATCCGTAGGCAAAGTCTCCTATGATTGAGACGTTCGAAAATTTCGTCTTCAGCGCGCGACGATTGGCCCAGACGCTTTTCGCTGTCCAGGCGCCAGCATCGTCACACTCGACCTGGATTAATTCCGAGCCGGCACCGTAACCTTTCGACACCAACACGTGAGAGTCGTCAACGATCATAGGCTGGGAGCAGTTGGCGTCCATATTCGAATGGCCAATCCGTTCAAACTCCCATAGCTCTTTACCCGTCTGCAGGTCGTGCCCACTGACCGAACTCTCATTCATCACTACAACCTGCTCGACCCCCTGTAGCGTGGCCAACGCAGGAGAGGCGTAACCGATCTGCTGATCACCGCCTTCCCAAATCGTTGCGCCCGTCTCCAGGTTAAGTGCAGCCACATTGATACTCGGGCCACCCATGGGCCCACCGACCGCCACGATCAACATCCCACCGGCAACCAGGGGCGAACTCGACCGACCCCAGGCGACCGCTTTTTCGGCCTCCGCCTGAGTCATTTTCCTTTCAGCAATCAGATCCCGTTGCCAGATTTCCTGACCGTCCGCTCCATTCAAACAACGCAGGATCCCGGCAGCTCCCTGAGCGTAGACCAGACCATTGTGAATCGTCGGCGTACTGCGTGGCCCCAGGAAACCCAACGGATCCTGGTGGCGCAGACTTGACTGCGGAACTCCATTGAGGTTCGCCAGTCTCCACCGCATAGCAGGTCACCAATTCATCCTCGCCCCGTTGCTCCATCGTGACCGCGAAACCGTTGACCACAGCAAAGCCGGACCAGCCCGCTCCGATCTCACGTCGCCACAACTCCTTGGGTGGTGAGTTGTCCCAGTCGCGAGAAAGGTTCGTTCCCAGGACAACGCCATTTCGATTCGGACCCAGGAACTGCGAGAAGTCGGAATCGCTGACAATCGTGAGGTCGACAACTGAATTGCCAGCGGGAAGATGCTCCAGGGTTTCGTCATGCGGTTTCTGCCACACGAAGCGAAACGCAGGCTTGAGACTGCCGGAAAAACTTTCAATGCGAACCAGTGCGAGTCCAGCGACGACCAGCCCCACGACGAACATGAACAGTGCACGGCGAGCCCGCAATGAATAGACGCTGTGCAAGCAGAACCATCGAATAAAGGCGAGTGAGGAGAATAGCGATCCGAATGCCATGGCAATGCGTGGCACGGCTGGATCGTCATTAAGAAATGCAGCGGTCACAAACGTGGCAATGGACAGCGCGACGATGATCCAAAACGACTTCGTCGGCACTCTGGTCCTGGTCTTGGGGGATGCAACCTTTTCAGGCGTTATTCCACCCGACTCATAAGATTGATCGACTCGTTGTTCGTCATTCATCGATGGATTCCTGAGTTGCCCAAGGCGTCCATGGTCTTCGGGACGCTTAGAGTAGTTCAGCGATATTTCTGCATGGATACTTTCAATCCCTGCGTTTCGCAGGCTACACATCGGTGCAGCTCGCGCTCATCGGGGCGGCAGGGCTCACGATACAGAGTCGACTTCCCATATCACGGGCGGCGATCGATCCAACAAGGGACACAACGCCGGACAACGGCCAGGAAATCAGAGATCCGGTCCGCCAACCTTAGCCAGTGAACCTGCATGGGGACAAGGTCGGACGAGATTGCGCGGGCGGAATACCGGGCATTCGCTGTCAAGGTCGATGATCATCGAGACCCTGCAAGCTGCCGTCGAACGACTTACGTCCCGAACGGATTTCGAAACACCTCTTGAAACAGATCTTCCAATCGCCCGTTTTCTGCCGTTTCCCCGGTGTCTTGAGGTTTTACGTCCGGCCGAGATGATTCGTCCTGGATGGCTTCTTCAAACATCAGATCGCCGTGGTACCGGGCCATCGCAGTTTGCCGAACATCTTCGCTGGTAAAGCCAACGGTGTGGGGCAGGAACACATAGGCCGGGTTGCTGCGCAAGTGTTGAAATCCGATCGTACGTGGATCGCCGCCGGCCAGGTGGATCAGTGACGCCAGCGCCAAATCACGTACCTGGCATTCGATCTTCTGGCGCTTGCCACCGTTCACTTTACCGGCAAAAAACACACCGGTGTCGGTCAGCAACTCTTCCAGCGTCGAAACATGTGCCTTGTCACCGAACCGGGCCATGGCCAGGATTGCATATTGTCGTACGTGAGGCAGACCGGTCCCATCGCGGATAACTCGTTCTGCAACCTCCAGTCCCTCCTGCTCCAGATCGTGCCGCATGGCCAACGTCAGGCCCTGATATGACGAGGTAGGGCCCTGCGAATGTTTGATGAATGCGCCCACAATCTCTCGAAATGGTTGCTGGCTCCAGGGTGATTGTTGCGTTGTTGTATTGATCTGGTTAAGCACACCGTAAATCTGAATCGCCAAACGATCGTGCATCAAATCGCACCGACCCACGGCGCTGACCATCAGTGCCAATATCGATTCAACTTCAAGTGGATTCTGGTTCCAGTTTCGTGTGGTGTTTAGTTGTGCCATCCGCTGCCTGATGATCTGCTCGGCGTTTCGCGGCGATGATTCAATAGCCTGTAGGAAGTCCCATTCGTGCTGCAGCACACCGACCCATGCGTTCCGCGTTAAGTCTTCGTCGTTCGTCAGATTGATCACGCAGTCCCAACCGGGGACTCGCATTTCGCCAACCAGCGTCTCACCATCCGCGAAACGGCGAGATCGATCTGCTCTCGTGCGTCTTGAGACTTCTTTCACGATCAGGTTGCCACGCAGTCGAAGCTCATGATCATCGCTTTCGCGCAACGATTGCATGTGAGGCAGTACAGACTGGCCCAGCTCAATCAACTGCTGCGTTGCGCTTCGCGTTCGGCGAAGGATGACGCAGCAAGCTGCTCCAGGAGTTCTGATATCCCTGCCGAATGGGTGGTGGACGATTGAGCCATCGAGCGAGCGTCTCCCATCACTGCTGCTACGATCGAAATCGCCAGCAACATGGGCAGGCCAGCAGACAAAGATCGGTTCAGCGAACTTGGCCTGCGGGAGATTTTCAAAATTGCAGATTTCATCGTTCGTTCTCATCCTCCGCTCGCTGTATTTCAGGCTCGAACTTGGTCACGTCCGGAGTACCGTCCCCACAGTCGCCAGTTGCGGCATTTCAACCCTGATTATATCCGCAGTTACCACAAGCGAAACGAAATCGAAAGAATGTACTTGTCAAAAGGGTATTGGATGACTACTCTACTAGGACTATTAGGGATTTGCGGCCGCTTGCAGCCTTTTCTGCTAAAGAGCCAACCGTCGACCAGCCCGGGCCTTTTGCTCAACAGACAAACGGTGTCATGGCAGTCGGCAGTTCAAGCTGGATACAGAGAAACCGCGGCCGATGATTCGGCCGCGTTTTTTTTTGGCCCCGCGGATCGACTCACAAACGCAGGAATTAACCGAACGATCAGCAACCGAATTTTGATCAGCGAGTCGACCACCATGACCACGACTGACGTAACGATGAGAAATCTGGAAAACCAACCTTCCCACGAGCCGCATTGCCCCTCACCCGGCACTTCCACGAAGGCCGTTCATGCAGGCGAGGCCCGGCAAAAGCCGGCCGACGCGATCACCGACGGGATCTACTGTGCTTCGACCTACACATTCGCTGACACCCAGGCGATTCTGGATTTCATCGAGCAACAGCAGACCCGCGAAGAGTATGGTCGCTATGGAAACCCTGGCACGCGGGTGGTCGAAAAGAAGCTGGCGTCGCTCGAAGGGGCACAGCGATCCGTACTGTTTGGAAGTGGTATGTCGGCGATCGTTGGTTTGCTTTCAGCCATCCTGAAAGCAGGCGATGAGGTGATTTTCTTTGATGAGTGCTACCACCGGACTCGAGAATACTGCTCGCAACACTTGTCTCGTTTCGGCGTTGTCACGAAACAGGTGAAGACCGGCGACTACGAAGCGATGGAAGCCGGCCGTGACACCTGAGACTCGATTGTTGATCAGCGAATCACCAACCAATCCGCACCTGAGCATCATCGACCTTGAACGATTTGTGGACATCGGGAAACGCCTGGGTGTGGAGACCATGATCGATGCCACGCTGGCAACACCTCACAACCTGCAACCCATCGGTTCGGGGTCGACTACGTGGTGCACTCGGCCACGAAATATCTCGGCGGCCATAACGACTTGTTGGCCGGCTGCGTCGCCGGCAGCACGCAACAGTTGGAGCCGATTGCGTACCTGCGAGGAGTCACCGGCGGAATCACTGGCGCTCATACAGCCTACCTGCTGGAACGCGGTTTGAAGACTTTTGAATTGCGGATGCAGCGGCACAACGCCAACGGGCAGGCGGTGGCCGAATTTCTGGATCAGCATCCGCGGGTTGAGCAGGTCTACTATCCTGGACTGACAAGTCATCCCCAGCACGAATTGGCACAGCGAACCATGCAAGGATATGGTGGACTGGTGACGTTTCGCGTCGCCGGCGCCGATTGGCGAGCCACGGCTGATGTCGTGGACCGCTGCCGCGTGGCCAGGATTGCTCCCAGCCTCGGTGGCGTCGAAACACTGATCGAACAACCATTCGTGATGAGCTACTTCGAAGCTTCGCCGGCGGATCGCGCCGCGTGGGGCATTCATGACGACATGATCCGGATATCCTGCGGAATCGAAAACGCCGAAGACCTGATCGCCGACCTTGAGCAAGCCTTGAAGACGTAACACTCGTAACTGCTGCCTGTTCCCTATTGCCTCCTGCCCGTTGACTGCCTCATGCGATTCCGCACCAAAGCCATCCATGTCGGTTGCCGTCGCGATGAGGCGACCGGCGCCGTGGTTCCCCCGCTACATCCCGCTTCGACTTTCGTCCAACACGCGGCGGGGGAATGGCGCGATTATGATTATTCGCGCAGCGGGAACCCGACGCGAACGAACGCCCAGGAAACGATCGCCGCCCTGGAAAGTGGTTGCGGTGCGTTGCTGTTTGCCAGTGGGATGGCTGCCACGCACACCGTGACCATGCTGCTCCAGTCGGGCGACAATATCGTTGCGGGCACGGACACCTATGGCGGCACCTACCGGCTACTGCATCAGATCTGCGACCGAAGTGGAATCACCGTTTCGCATGCACCGACGCATGATCTCGCTGCGTTGGATGCTGCAATGACCAACGAAACCAAGCTCGTCTGGATCGAATCGCCCGGCAACCCGCTGCTGAGCATCACCGACATCGCGGCATGCGCTGAAATCGCCCATCGGCACGGCGCCCTATTGGGAGTTGACAGCACGTTTGCCACCCCGGTTCTAACCCGTCCATTGGAACTCGGCGCAGACATCGTCATGCACTCGGCCACGAAATACCTTGGTGGGCATAGCGACCTGATGGCCGGAGCGCTCGTAACCCGGGACCAGGGATTGCTCGATCAACTCTACTTCATCACCAACGCAACCGGAAATGCGCTCAATCCATGGGAAGCCTTCCTGCTATCACGAGGGATGAAAACACTCGATATCCGCGTTCGGCATCAGTGCGAATCCGCGGCACACCTTGCAGAGTACCTGTCATCCCTGCCACAAGTTCGCCGCGTCCTCTATCCGGGGATGACAGATCATCCCGGGCATCAAGTCGCGAAACAACAGATGGACGGCATGTTTGGCGCGATGATGAGCATCGAGCTTGCCGGCGGATTCGAAATCGCGAAGTCGTTCGTCGAATCGACCAAGCTGTTTCAGTTGGCGGTCAGCCTGGGAGCGGTCGAGTCACTGATCGAGCAACCGGCATCCATGTCGCACGCGAGCTACGCTCGTGAGGACCGCCTGGCTCATGGCATCACCGATTCACTGGTACGATTGTCCATTGGCCTGGAAGATGTCGACGACCTTCGGGAGGATCTCGAACAGGCCCTCCAGACAGTTTGACGTGCCCCCTGAACATCGCTAATCGTCATCCAGTCGATGCAACGAAAAACGGCCCCAACACCGTTGGGGCCGCCTTGCATCCATTGTAATCGCATGTGATTACTCGTCGCGTTCTGCGAACCGGACCGTCGAAGCCGATCGGTCAAGATCGAACAGGTCGTCTTCATGGCGTACTTGTTCAACTTGGCTGCCGCGGCGAACCGATTGCGAACCTTTCTTACGTTGCGTTGTCGAGCTGTAACTCGGTCGTCGACGCGTGGATTGCGACTTTGTCGGAGCCTTTCGTCGCGTCTGCTTGGGCTGCTTGCGAACCCGGCCGTCATCATGACCTGCCCGGCGAACCGCTGAACCCGTCTCGCGGCGTGCCTGTGGTGCCGTTTGCATCTCCTGAGGCGGCGACGCGACTTCGGGCGTTTCTTGCGAGCCACGAATTTCTCGCGCTTCGCGTGTCTCTTCTTCGCCACTCCGTGGCAAGCGGGCCACGCGAGCCGCTTCGCGCTGATGCGCGACGGCCTTTGAGCTGATATATGCCGGCCCGTTCGGGCCCGATTCGGACGACGCGTAGTACTTTAGCGATCGACCGTTGCCTTCGTTGGCATAGCCACCGTAACCGGATTCGTAGCCGCTGTTGCAGCCTTCGCAGCCACCCGTAAAGACATCGCCTCCGCTGTAGCAGCCGGAATCGCAGCCACAACCGACGCCACAACCTCTTCCGCAGCCACCGAACAGTTTGGCTGCCAGGCCGGACAGGACGCCACCGCCGGAACATCCGCAGCAGCCACCAGTCGATTCGCAGCCGCAGTCAGGAACCATCATTCCGCAACTGCAACTATCAATCGATTCACAGCCGCAAGCGGGCTCACACGCACCGCAAGAACAGCCACCGACCGTCTCGCAACCACAGGCCGGTTCGCAGCGCCGCAAGAGCAACCCTCAACCGACTCACAACCACAGGCCGGTTCGCAGGCACCGCAGGAGCAGCCATCCACCGACTCACAGCCACAGGCTGGCTCGCAGGCACCGCAGGAGCAATCTTCTATCGATTCGCAGCCACAAGCGGGTTCGCAATCGCCGCACGTGCACCCGTCGCTACAACCGCCGCAGGACAACAAATCCTGGAAGCTGTGGCCGCCTGCACAATTGCAATCGCGGAAACCAAAGGGACGGCTGGGGCAACCGCAGCTGCCCTTGGTTTTCAACCGGTTAAAGAAGTTCGCGACGTCGCAAGCCATCTCTGAGAAAATCGTCCCGCAGCACGGACTGCACGGTTGATCCAGGCAGGGGCTGTTAAAACTGAAGCAACGTGGGTAGGCCACACTTTGCGTCTTGCAGCCAAGCTTGCATCCACAACGCATCCCACATCCGCCACCGCAGCCGCCACCACAGCCACCGCTCTCGCAGGATGCGTAACCGTCGCCGTAACTGCCTACGTTACTGTAGGCCAGCTCATCACCCAGCTCGACCGTCGATTCGCAGTCTTCACAATTGGCTCGACGCACCTTGGATTGGGGTGACGCAGTCGTTTGTGCACGAACCTGCGACTTGTGAACCCGATCCTGTTCGGATCGCGAACGGCTCTGTGCATGCGCCGTCGAGATCGCAAGCAGTGCGACGAGGGCTCCTACACAAAAACTTCGGAAACTCATCGTCTTACTCCTCCTGAGTAGAACGCCAGGCCTGCGTAGCGGGAATCGGCCTGGCGGCGTGTGATTTGTCGTTACAACACGATGGACTCACCGCGTTGTTACATGTCATCGTTCCGGCAAATGCGAGAGGAACAAAACTTTCCGAGTTCATGACAAACACCACCTAACCTGCGAGGTCTACTCAAACACAATCCTTTGCCTACTCAAGACACGATTTCCAGCGGTTTCACCAACAGTGCGCATCCAGCTTGCAAGCAACGCCAGCTTCGACCAGGCAGTCGAGGCAATTTACGAATGCGGAACTCAACTTTTCCGATTTAGGGGAAAGTTCGGGTTAGGCAGGCGTCGATACCTTTGGTGACGGGGCGAATGCGCTCGAAAGAGCGTGCCAGTTGATTGCCCGCTGGGCTTCGATTGGCCCCTAAAAACACCCACCCATCGAGATGTCGCGATGCTACGAAGCCACGATTTCAAACGAAGCGGACTCGTCCTCGGCACCCTCTTCATAATGCTGATGCCCAGTGTTGGCGCTGGTCAGGACTATGAACCTGAGCGGTTCGATTTGCAAATGCCTTCACCGCGAGTCCGGCGGCGAACTCCACACCAGCAACCGCGCGTCCAACGACGCAGGTCGACGATGACCAGCCTGGAAGCCGATCGAGCGCGTCAAGCGTTGCTGCATTCCAAGCCTGCGCCGACACGCAGCTATGTTCCTCAGCACGAGCGACTCGCGAACGCCGAGTTCCCGATGGAGCCGATCCCGCGGGGTCGAGAAGTTGCGACTGATCCGTACGACCTTCCGGCTTATGAACCGTACCCCGCGGATTATTCCAATGAAACTTACACTGACGACGGATACAGCGAGGGATACGACGACGGCTTCGTCGAAGGCCCGTATGAGGAAGATGCCTGGTCCAACTGCGATTGCGGCATGTGCGGCGAGGGCGGTGGTTGCGGTGGCGGCGGATGTGGTTGCGGTGGGTGCCAAGGCGGCGGCTGCGAGGACATCTGCAAATACCCATTTGACTACTTGTGGGGCCTGGGCAACCTGGAAGCCTTTATTGGCGTCGAAGGCTTTGTTGGTCCATATAATCAGGGGAGCTCGGGCAGCTTCGGCTTTCAGGAAGGTTTCAACTTCGGAACCGTGCTGCCTGTTTTCTCGTATTCAGGATTCGGTTGGCAAATTGGAGCCCGTTGGACGCAGTCGAATCTGGACGGTGAAGTTTCAGCACGATTAAACGACAGCAAACATTCTTCACCACAGGGATCTTCAAACGTTGTAACGAAGGCCTGCAATACGGCCTCGTGGTTGACGCACTGGAAGACGACTGGTACTCCGAGGCCAATGCCACCCAGCTGCGTGGCGAGATCAGCTGGAAGGCAGCCTGCGTCCACGAATGGGGCTACCGATTCACTGCGAATCTGAAAGACGATGAAGTGCGTTCACCGATCGTCAACGGGCAGTTCGACACGTTCGAAGGCTTCAATCTGAATGCATTCTTTTACCGCAGGCGGCTAACCTGGACTCCCGGTGGCCTCGTCACCGCGTTTGCCGGTTTCACGGGACAGCATGGAGCTGACGGAAACAACGATGGATTCCTGGGTGCCGACGCTCAACTCCCGTTGTCAGATTTCGTGACACTGCGGTCGTCCGCAATGTACCTGCGACCAGATGACAGCCCTAATAACGGCGCCGACGATGCCTGGAACGTGGGCATTCAACTGGTTTTCAACCTGCGCGGCGTGCGACCCGGATGTCCACAAACCAACTTCACCCCGCTGCTGGACGTCGCCGGGAACGGCAACTTCATTCTGAACAGGGCATCAACGCGTTGACGTTCCTCATCGGCCACGACTTGGAGACCAGCCGCTTCGGCGTCTGACTCTGGCCCAAGATGGTTAGTGCTACATCGGTCACGCGTGCGGCAAAAGCCCCGTACCTGTTGCCTTTTGCGGGCCTGTACCTGGCTTCGCTTTTGCCTGCCGGGAGTCAACTCTTCCTGAATCTGGCAGCGAACGCTATATTCAGGGGTTACGCAGACAAGAGCGCGGACAACCGGTCCGATTCGCAGGAGCCGAGACTACTTGGCCTGATAAGTACGACGTACTGACCAAAGGACAACAGCAGATGACCGACGAAGCACGCGGTCCCGAACAAGATGACTCGGGGGACCATTGGATGTCCCTGGCCGAATTGCTCGGAGCGGACATGGCCACCAAGCCAGAGGCGACGAAAGCCGAAACTGCGGAGGCGGAGGCAATCGAACCCGCGACCGCCGAATCGACGAAGCCTGCAGAACCCATAGCTGCACCCGAACCTCGCCGAGAAGAGAGGCAGCAACCGGAGACGGCGAGCGGCGGATTTGGAGCAGGACTGTTGCCCTCCGAATCACCAGGTTCGGTGGAATCGGCCGGGAGTGCTTTCGAATTGCAATCTGGCGATTCAACGACGACCGAGTCCGAATCGAAACCGTCTACAACGACACAGGGACTAACGACAACGTCGGCTGAACCGGGTCCCGCGTTGCCAACATCGGCACCGCCCGCGGTTGCGGAGACTCCACCCGCGGCAAAGGACAGCTTCGGCCTCGGCCTGCTGGACGATGCGCCCGTCGCCGAAATACCAACGACCAGCAAGGCAGCCGACAAGCCCGTCGACGAGCCAACCGAGAAATCGACGCGTGAGGTACGTTCTCGCGAACGGCGGCCTAGAAACCGTCCTCGTTCGGACGATCGACCACGCAGTCGTGAGCGTGGCGGCAGGGACTCGAAGTCATCGCGCGATCAAGGCACACCATCAGCTGAATTCCGGCAGCCCTCGAAGCAGCCAGCCGAGCGTCAGCCGGAAGTTCGACAGTCGACCGACCGTCAGCCAGAGGCACCTAAAACGGAAGAACGTCGCCCCACCCAACGGCAGCCTCCAGTTCAGCCACCCAAGGCATCGGTGCCCGCGCCAAAGAAGCCTCCCGAACCGGTGAAATCTGCTCCGAAGAAAGCCGAACCGAAACAGAATTCGCATTGGAACATGATCGCTGGATTCCTGGGTCTCGGTGGCAGCAAGACCGCCGCTCCGGAACCAGACCCTGAGCCAGTCGTCGCCGAAGAACTGCCGGCCGAGCCAAAGATTGACTCGATCTTCGACGCATTCTCCAATGATCCGGATGTCATCAAGAGCCGTTCCTCTCAACAGTTCGTCGATTCGATCTTCGGCGCTGACTCGACGAAACCGCTGGATCCGGAATCCCCTGTTGTACCGGATTCGATCGAAGACGAGGAATTAGTCGAGGATCAATTTATTTCGGACTTCGGCACGGAACTGGACACCGAATCGGAAATCGACGAATCAGAAGACAGAGACGACGAGCCGAAACGCCGAGGTCGCCGCCGGCGCGGAAGTCGCGGCCGTGGTCGAAGCCGTAGTCGCGAAGCGTCTGCTGAAAAAGGTGAACCTGACGAGTCGGAAGAACCGAGCTACGACGATGAGAAGTTCGAAGAAGAAGCAGACGAGGCATTTGTCGCCTTGCATGGTGACGACACCGAACTGGACGACGGCCCCGAGTCGGGAGTCAGTCGCGGCCGCAGCCGGAACATCCCTTCTTGGCTGGATTGCGTCGGCGTAATCGTCGATAGCAACATGGAAAACCACAAGAATAGTGGGAACGAAGGCCGTCCACGGCGGAGACGACGAAGGAGCGGTGGCAACAGCTCGAGCCAACGCTAGCGCAGAGTTCGTTCGCTTCATACATCTGGCAGCAACCCGACGTACGAGATTCGAAATGAGCATCCACTCGCCGATGGTTGAAAACCGACTTTCCAAATGGCCATCCTTGCTGATCATCGCTTTGCTTTGTGCCGCGACAATCAGCTGCAGCTCGCCGTCAAACGATCAGGCCGACGCGGCCAGTGCAAAGCCAGCAGCTGCACCTTCTGACAAACTGGCTATCGTGTACTATCAATGTGACGATCCTTTTAGCACGGCCGTGCGGGCAGGCGCTGAAGCGGCCGCGGAGGAATTCAAACGCGAACTGGAATGGCATCTGCCCAATCTCGACCCGCCCGCAGAACAGGCCGAGAGACTTCAACAGGCGATCAACGACAAAGTTGCCGGCATCTGCCTTTGTCCCGTCGATCCTGTCGCTCTAATGGATACCGCAGAGCTTGCGGACGAGGCTGGCATCCCCTTGGCAGTCTTCGAACGCCCAATGGCGCAGGGCCCCAAACTCGTGACCTTCGCCGGCACAGACCACTTTCATTGTGGCAAGGTGCTGTTGGAGGCCATTGTCTCAGGCAAAAAGAAGAACAAAATTCTCGTGCTACGACATCGTGACGGACACCTGGGATCCGTGCAGCGACAACAGGGAATCGAAACCACCGCAAAGGACCTCGAAGGCGTAACGCTCGTGATATCCGATGAGGAATTGTCCGACGCAAATGGCTCAGCGATGGATGCCGTCAAGGAGTGGATCGAAGAAGACGACGAATTGACTGCAATCTGCGCCCTGACCGCTGGGGATACCGTAACGGCCGCAGAAGCTGTTAAGACTATCGAGAAGGGAAGCGAGTTGCAGGTGTTTGGATTTGGAGCGACATCGGCGACTGCGAGGATGCTACGGGATAGTGAGATCCAGACAATCGTCCTCGAAGACCCTTACATGATGGGCTACTCTGCGGTGATGGCCCTGGTGGACCACTTGGAAGGACCATCAGACAAAGCACCGATGAGCGACCTGATTGTCACCGGCGAGCACTTGGTGGACAGCGAAACGATGTCCAGCGATCGCAATCAGCGACTGCTGGACACAAACGTCCGCAGTGACTTTGAGAATTGATCCACATTGCCTTGCGGTCTGGGCCTTCGGTCATTCTTGAAACCAGCAGCAACTAACGCGTGGCAATCATCTGCTGCATTGGAAGCAGCACTCGCTCCATCACATGATTGTCGACGACCTCACGACAGATATCATCAAGGCGATGCAGCACGCTGACCATCGATTCGCCCGGGTCCAAACTGCCGTATCGCCGCGCTGTCACATAGACACTCAATTGCTCTTCCGGAAAGTCACCCGTGCGAACGTGAAATGCACTCGTGCGAGTCTCCACACTCAAGCGACACTGGATGCGGCAATCTTCGTCGAGTGCGAACTGGATCGACGGTTCGTACGCGATCGTTGTCGCGCCTGCGAGGTCCGCCACGCTCTCGAAAGCGGTCGGGGCGCCCAGCACTTCGCGGACGAGTTGGTTGTGGTTGCCTCGATAAGTGAAGTCGAAGCCGTACATCAAATTGAACGATTCGCAATCGATGGGGCTCACCGACAGGGCAAACGGAGCGGTCTCGAGGATCAATTCATGCTGCGCCAGCACCTCTTCGATCGAATCCGGATTCACGTGGCCGGAACATACGCGACGATTCTCGACGGTGACCCAACGATAGTGGCCACGGCTCTTTTCTTCTTCCAACACGCACTCGCCCTGATCGCGGCAATAGAAGTTGCGCATCAGCGGATATTTCTTCTGAATTAACTCAAAGAAGTGCAATACGGATTCACGCGACTGGCTCAGCTCCATCTCTGTATTGAAATTCAGATTGATGTAAAAATCATCACTGCACGTACCGTAAGGCATTCACCATCTCCTTGATCGCCACGTCATCTGCTGTTCTAATTTCAGACGTAATGCCGCAGCCGGACAGCCCTTATTCTAAAACCGCCTACAAGGGTGTCAAAGGACCGGTCGGAATTTCCGTCGACGATTTGGCGAACGGTCATCCTTGCCTGCGGCCTTCGACCTGGGAGTTCCCATGAACGACGTGAAATCGCCTGTTATTGGCACCGTCTTCGATACGCAGCTGGGTTGGATTTCGATCTGCTGGTCGGGAGAGAAAGTCTGCCTGCTCAGCTTTGGGCATCGGAATAAAGCGCAGGCATTGCGCCGTCTGCAGGGAGAAGATCAGGACAGTCAGCACTTGACAAGCAGTCAGGAAATTCTCGTTAAAAGACTGATCGACTACTCGGGCGGCGCCAAGGACGACTTCCTTGACGTACCCCTTGACATGGGACCGACAACGCGATTCAAAGAACGCGTTTACAAGTATTGTCGCCGCATTCCGAGGGGCAAGACGCTTCCGTACAAGATGTGAGCGGAGCTGGCCGGTAGCCCGAATGCCGCCCGCGCCGTGGGCAACGCAATGGCCCATAATCCGATCCCGCTAATCGTTCCCTGCCACCGCGTCGTGGCCTCCACAGGCAATGCACTGGGTGGTTTCAGTGCACCTGGAGGGGTGACCATGAAGCGACGACTGCTTGATCTGGAAAGCAGCTAAACTTCATCAAAACATCTCATTTCGGACCGCGCACCGATGTTTCAACGTTCTGCAAACGGGCCGCCTGCGTGCACTTCGCGCACGCTGGCGAATGAGCCATCCCGCCATAGCCACGATCATTAGCCCGACGTCGAAACACCCAGTAGTCATGCCCGTCCGGGAGCTGGACTAATTGAAAATCGTCGGCATCCAGCTTTTCCATGGATTCAAGGCCCGTGACCGGCAGTTCCCGGTCTCCCACGCGATGCAACGGTTCTGGCGGCAGGCTGGGCTCTCGATTTAGTACTGCAAAACAGATTCCGGCAGCGACCAGCAGTCCCAAGCCCAAGGCGGCAAGTTTTGTGTTGAAGTCGCCAAAATTCATTTGATTTAGCTCCAAGAACAGCGGGATCGTAGGTGGCCCATCACTGCGCGACTTCAATGGCGTGTCAGCGAAGTGAGCTTCCCACCATAAGCGACGGACCATTCATTGACGACGCCACCGCTTGGGTTGGATGCCAGAACTTGCCTGCCAGTCGGGCCGCCTGGTCAGCTTGGCCTCTCCAATGCCACGACCATCAGACGACCATATAGTGGTCATATAGCTCACATATTGATGCGCTGCGGCGGCAGGAATATACTGTCCAATCTGGAAGCACCACTCTTGCCGGGATCACCCGCTCATGATTTGCCCGAAACAACCTGTCCAAGGGGCCGCGGCGTTTTCCAAGGGGATTGCTCTAATGCAGTTGATCGCTGATGCTCGGGAAGCACCCACGAAACGCCAGCTCGTTGAACTCAGCGGGCTACCGCGCCAAACGACTCATCGTCTGCTGCGAGCACTTATCGCCGAACAGTTGGTTGAAGAAACGGCCGACAACCGTTTCCGCATTGGGGCTCGCATGTTTCAGTTTGCGGGCCGCGCCATCGAGCAGAACGAGATCGTCCGCCGCGCCGAGCCGGAATTGAAGCAGCTCGCCGAGCTGACTCGCGAGACAACGCACCTGGCCGTTCGCAGTGGTCAACAAATGGTCTACTTGCTCAAACAGGATAGCCCGCAGACACTGCGTATCGCGACCAGCGTCGGTGGCCGTGTCGCGTTGCACGCCAGTTCGATTGGAAAATCGCTGCTGGCGTTCCTGCCGCGCGACGAACGCGACGAATTACTCGACCGCCTCGAGTTGACTCGGATCACCAAGTACACCGTCACCAGCAAGAGTCAACTGCAGCGACAACTAGATGCGATCCACGCCTGCGGCTACAGCGTCGCGGAACAAGAAAGTGAATTGGAGGTTACCTGCTTCGGTGCGGCCATTTTTGATCATCGCGACATGCCCATCGCCGGCATCAGTGTCAGCGTGCCCAACTTTCGCCTGGGCAATCAGCCGCAAAAGCAATATGTCCGGCCGCTACTCAAGACATGCGACCGAATTTCGCAAGGTCTCGGCGGTGATCGGAGGGCAGGATGACACACCTCTGGCTCCGAGCGGAATCGAAACCGAATGAAGAGCGTACGGCATTGACGCCCGACTTTGCAAAACAACTTTTGCACGCAGGTTTTGACGTTACGGTGGAAGACTCACCGCAGAGTGCGTTTGATATCGACGCCTATCGCACGGTTGGCTGCGCGATCGAGTCGGCACATGCATGGATCACCAGGGCACCGGCCGACGCATACATTTTGGGCCTCAAAGAACTGGCAGCGGGCGACACGCCGTTGCATCACCGGCACATTCATTTTGCCCACTTGTACAAAGAGCAGTCGGGTTGGCAGCTGGAGTTGAAACGTTTCATTGACGGCGGTGGCGAGCTACTGGACCTTGAATACCTGGTGGACGAGCACGCACGGCGAGTGGCCGCGTTTGGATACTGGGCAGGGTTCGCGGGTGCGGCTCTTGCGTTACTGGCATGGGCGGGCCAAAAACGTGGGGCGTCGCCGGTGCTTGCGCCGGTCAAGTCGCGGCCCAGTAAGGACGCTCTGGTGGCAGAGGTACAAACGGCAATTCAGGGATGCGGCAGGCAACCACGAATGCTTGTCATCGGCGCGGTTGGGACGCAGTGGAAAAGGGGCGGTCCAGCTTTGTGATGAGGCTGGTGTCGACGTCACCCGCTGGGATTTGGAAGAGACTCGCAAGGGCGGTCCGTTTGCCGAAGTGCTGGCTTTTGACCTGCTGCTGAATTGTGTCTTCGTACAGAAGATGATCCCACCCTTCGTTACCCGCGACTTGCTCTCGTCAGCCGAGCGGCAGCTGAGTCTCATTTGCGATGTGAGTTGCGATCCGTATGGTGAGTACAATCCGCTGCCAATTTACGACGCATGCACTACGTTCGATGCGCCCATTGCACGACGGATCGACGGGCCCAACCCACTCGACCTGATCGCCATCGACCACTTGCCGTCACTCTTACCCGTCGAGAGCAGCCAAGACTTTTGCTCGCAGCTGACGCCGTACCTGCTGCAACTCCCGCACGACGACCAAGGAGTCTGGCAACGAGCCCGCGACGTCTTTCTTGAAAAATCAGCGATGACACGACAGGAGTCATAGTTTGCCTACCGTTCATTGGCTGGGAGCCGGACTCAGTTCCGGTCCCGGAATCCGCCGACTTGCCGAACAGGGCCACTCGCTGGTGCTGTGGAACCGCACGTTGTCGAAAGCAGAGTCCATTCTGGCGGGTCTTCATGTGGAAACGGCTTCGGCGCGGCAGTTGGATTGGGATCAGCTTGCAAGCGCGACTAAACCGGGAGATGTCCTGGTCTCCATGCTGCCCGCCACGATGCATCTGCAGGTCGCGCAGATCTGCCTGGATCGGAAGGCCCACTTTGTTTCCACCAGTTACATTTCGCCCGAGATGCACGAGCTGGCAGACCAAGCGACCGCGGCCGGATTGTGCCTGGTCAACGAAAGTGGCCTCGACCCCGGCATCGACCACCTGATGGCCCATTCAATGATGGCCGACTACCAGGCTTCCGGCACGTTTGACAAGCAGAATGCTCACTACTTCCGATCGTATTGCGGCGGCCTCTCGAAAGAAAAGAACGATTTTCGTTACAAGTTCTCCTGGTCACCACTGGGAGTTCTGCGTGCCTTGACGTCACAGGCTCGTTGGCTTGAAGAGGGCGACATCAGAACTTCGCAGCGGCCCTGGCATGCGATCACCAAGCAGACGGTTCGGTTACCGGACGGAGGAGCGGAAGTCTTTGAAGCTTATCCCAATCGCGATTCCACTCCTTACGTCGAGGAGTATGGCTTTGGTTCCGACTGGAATGTTCAACAGTTTGTTCGCGGAACTCTACGTTACGACGGCTGGTCCGACGCCTGGCGTGACATTTTCGAACTCGTTGAATCAACCGACGAACTAGAGCGTGACCGGGTCCTGACCGAAAAAAGCGAACAACTTTGGCAGGAGCACCGATTCGAGGACGGGGAAGCGGATCGAGTCACGTTGACTGTCGAATTAGAGGTTCGTCGCGACAATCAGCCGGTCTGGCATCAAGTATACAGCCTGGATGAATCAGGCAACGAACGCGGCTCGGCGATGGCCCGATTGGTCTCTTTGCCCGCAAGTATCGCCGTCGATTCTGCCGTTGATGGAACAATACAGCCGGGTGTCTCGGGAGCTCCCCAGGAAAAACAGATTGTCGACGACTGGATGAATCAGCTGGCCCAATTCGGTGAACGCGCCGAGAAGATCGTTATTGTTTGAACCGACCCACAAGTTTTTGAATCCAAACAAATAGACACGACTGCAACTTGAACAAACTGTCGAGCCGGCGAACGCGATGAACCACTTCTTTCCCATGTCCCGCGGAGACCTGCTGTTCATCGTCGTGCTGCTGCTGATCTCGGTTGTTTCGTTTCTACCCTGGTCGCGGTCGGTCACGTGGGGCGGCATGGCCGCACAAGGATGGATGATGGCGCTGCTGATGGTCGTTTCACCCAGCATCGCATTGTTACGATTGGTCACAACGCATCATGATTCGGAGGCACCCCGATCATGATCGAGCGAGTTCTGGTGGTCCTGTACTTGCTGGCCTGCGTCGGCATCGGCGTCTACGTTTCGCGGCGAGTCAGCAATTCCAACGACGAGTACTGGGTCGCCGGACGGCGGATCGGCCCTTGGGTGAATGCGATGGCCATCATGGCGGCGTTGGCCAGCGGTGGATCGATCATTGGCGTCATGGGCTATGCGTACGAATATGGCATCCCCACGACGCTGTCGCTCTTCGCCGGTGCGATTGTGGGCTTCCCGCTCGCTTCCATCCTGGTCGCCAAGCCACTACGGCGATTCGGAAAATTTACGATTACCGACTTCATGAGCTGGCGTTATCCGCACGCGATTGTTCGACTGGGAGTCCCCGTGCTGATCGTGATCAGTTTCACAATGTACATCGTGGCCCAGATGAAGGCCGCTGGCGACACGGCCGAAGAACTGCTCGGAATTCCCTACAACGTCTCGCTGACCCTCGCGACGCTCGTTTTTGTGCTTTACGTTTCTGTTGGCGGCATGCTGGCGATCACCTGGACCGACGTCATCCAGGGCTCGCTGATGGTGTTGGTGGTGGTCGGCACGGCGGGGCTGTTAATGGCACGCAACGGAACTCCGGCAGAAATTCTCCAGGCAGGCTTTGCGGCGGCCCCCGAACTGGCAGCCGCCCCCAAGGGTTCATGGGCGACCGGACTTGGAGCGTTCGTCATCTGGGCGGCGGCGATTCCAATCGTGCCGCACGTCGTCATGCGCGTCTACACTGCCCGGGATCCGCACGGCGCTCAACTGTCACTCAACCTGGCCATGGTGTTTTACGCCATCTTGATCCTTGCGGCCGTGATGATTGTCGTCCCGGTCGCCAAGGTCATGTTTCCTGATATCGAGAACAAAGACAAAGTGTTCCTGATGATCATGCAGAGCCAGTTTAGTCCGATCGTTCGGGGGCTTGCCGTAGCGGCCGTGCTGGCCGCGGTCATGTCGACCACCGACGCGCTGTTGCTGGCCTGCAGTTCGGCGATCGCTCACGACCTGGTTGCGAAAGTCTGGAGTAAGAATCTCAGTCCGAAGGCGATCGGCCGGATCAACATTCTCGTTGTGTGGATTGTCGGGTTGGTCGCAATGTGCCTGGCATACAATCCTCCACCATTGATCACCGGATACTATACGGACGCCATTGGCGCCTTGAGCGCCGGCCTGTTTGTGCCCGTGATCGCCGGGTTATGGTGGAAACGCGCCAACCTTGCCGGCGGCGTCGCGGCGTTCGCGTTGGGAGTTATCGCGTATGTCGTCTTGATCAACATTCCTGGCTTGCCGAAACGCAGCCCGATTTTGATCGCCTTGCCGATCAGTGCACTCGCCATGTCGGTGGGCGGCTACCTTGGAAAGCAGGACAGTGACGCAATGATTGAATCGGTCGGGCAGTTGCACGGCCTATGAATGATGTCCGCACAGATATTCGATACCATGAAACAAGAGTTTTTTGAAACTGATTCAGGAGACTGAAGTGGCTTATCCTCCACCCGCAGAAATCAAAGTTACTTACACCACCGCGGACGTTGATATGTCGGCATTTCATCACTATTTCGATGAAGCGTTGGCGAAAATCCGCGGCGAGTGCGGAGTCACTCATCCACTTCACATCGGCAACGAAGCATTGACGGTCGATGCCGAACCGATCGTCAACACATCACCGATCAATGCTGACTGGGAGCTCGGGCGTTTCCAGGCGGCTACACCAGCCGAGGTTGACTTGGCCGTCGCGGCTGCGAAGCGTGCCAAGAAGGGTTGGGCTGCCATGCCCTGGCAGGAACGCATCGTTTTGATGCGGAAAGCTGCCGCACTGATTCGGGAGCGCAAGTTCGAGATCGCCGCGATCATGGCGATTGAAGTCGGCAAGAATCGCTTCGAATCGATCGGTGATGCCGAGGAATCGGCCGACCTGATCGACTATTACTGCGACCAGATGGAAGAGGCCAATGGTTTTGTCCGAGAGATGAATCGCATCACACCCATCGAGACCAACACCGATGTGTTGCGTCCCTACGGAGTTTTCGCCTGCGTGGCCCCTTTCAATTTTCCGATGGCGCTTTCCTGTGGCATGTCTTCGGCCGCGCTGATTGCGGGCAATACGGTGGTTTACAAGCCGGCCAAGGACACGCCCTGGACCGGGCTGAAACTGTACGAAGTGTACCGGGACGCCGGTTTACCCGCCGGTGTTTTCAACTTCGTCACGGGACGAGGTGCCGACATTGGCGATTCATTGGTGTTGCACAAAGACGTCGATGGAGTTGTCTTTACAGGATCGAAGAAGGTTGGCATGCGGATGTTCCACAGCTTCAGCGAAAAGTGGGTCAAACCGTGCTTGATGGAACTGGGCGGCAAGAATCCGGCTATTGTCATGGATTCAGCCGACCTCGAGGCGGCGGCCGACGGTGTCGCCAAATCGGCCTGGGGGTTGCAGAATCAAAAGTGCAGTGCTTGCTCACGGGTTTACGTCCACAAGGACGTCATGGAACCGTTCCTCGAGAAGCTGATCGCTCGCACCCGCGACATCGTCATTGGCGATCCAACGCAGGCCGATGTCTACCTCGGTCCTGTGATTAACGCTGCGGCGGTTAAAACGTATGAACAGGCGGTTACTCGGGCGAAGCAGGATGGCGAGGTGCTTATCGGTGGCGAACGGCTGTTCGAAGGTGAGCTGGCCAAGGGTAACTACGTCGCCCCAACAATCGTCAAGACGCCGCTTGACAGTTCGCTGTTCACCGATGAGTTCTTCGTGCCGATCTTGGCCGTCGGAGAAATCGAAAGCATCGATCAAGCGATCGCAGAGTCCAACAAAGCGGAATACGGCCTGACGGCCGGTCTGTTCTCGACCAGGGAAGAGGAAATTGAAGAGTTCTGGGCCGAGATTGAAGCAGGAGTTACCTACGTCAACAAGCGGTCCGGGGCAACCACTGGAGCTTGGCCTGGCGCTCAACCGTTCTGCGGCTGGAAAGGCTCCGGCGGCAGCGGCAAGGGCGGCTGCGGCCCGTACTACGTCATGCAGTTCATGCGTGAACAGTGCCGCACCAGAATCCGCGAGGCCTGAATCGCGGCCAACGCCCACAAACAGCAAAAACGCATTACAAACGAACTACGCACTGCAACGGTTATCCAAACATTTGTGAATATACTTATGAGGAAGGTAGGAAATCAGGAAACAGCTTGAGTCGAAATTGAAACACACCTGCCTTCCTGCCTTCCTCATAAATAAACATCTGCCGTGTGGAAATCAGCCGCCGTGCGGACGACGACCAACCAAGGAGCTCATCAACGTGTCGAACACCACAACGATTCCCAGCAAGGCAAACCGCGCTTTTGGCGGCGATTACCCCAAGATTGTTGTTCCGCCGCCGGGTCCAAAATCCAAAGCGATCATCGCGCAGGACGAAATGTACTCGTCCACTTCCTACATTAAAGAGTACCCGTTGACCGTGTCACACGGCGAAGGCCCCGTCATTGAAGATGTCGATGGCAATCGATACCTCGACTTCATGGCCGGCATCGCCGTGGCCTCGACAGGCTACAGCCACCCGTACGTTGTCGAAGCGGTGCGTGAGGCGGCTGGCAAGTTCTTTCACATCTGCGGCACCGACTTTTACTACCAATCGATGGCCTCGTTGTGCGAACGCCTGGCAAAATGCGTCACCGGTGACAGCAAGAAACGCGTGTTTCTGACCAATTCGGGCGCAGAGGCGGTCGAAGGAGCGATCAAGCTGGTCCGAAATTCTACGGGCCGCAAGGACTTGATCGCGTTCCAGGGCGAATTCCATGGTCGAACGTATGGTGCCATGTCGCTGACGTCGAGCAAGGCGAAGCAGCGTTCCACGTTTGGTCCAATGGTGCCCGGTGTACATCATGTGCCTTACCCCGATCCTTACCGCTTGCAAACCGGCGGGGCGGAGGTGGGCGAGTTTGTCCTGCACAAGATTCATGACCTGCTGGCGCGGCATCTCTACCCGAAGGACATCGCGGCGATCTTCATCGAGCCGATGTTGGGCGAAGGCGGCTATGTAATTCCACCGACAAACTTCCTCAAGGGCCTGCGTTCCATCTGCGATGAGCACGGGATCCTGCTGGTATTTGATGAGGTACAGAGCGGTGCTGGTCGTACTGGGCACATGTGGGCGGCGGATTACTTTGATATCGAGCCGGATGTGCTGCTGACGGCCAAGGGAATCGGTTCCGGCATGCCGATCGGAGCAATCATCGCCAAAGAGTCGGTGATGCACTGGCAACAGGGTTCACACGGCAGCACGTACGGCGGCAATCCGGTTGCCTGTGCTTCGGCGCTGGCGACACTCGACCTGCTCGAGGGCGGCCTCATTGATAACGCCCGGGAAGTTGGAGAAGTCATGCTCGCGGGCCTGCGCAAACTGCAGGACAAGCACGAATGCATCGGCGACGTCCGCGGCACGGGACTCTACATCGGCGTTGAATTTGTAGAAGACCGACAGACGAAGAAGCCAGCCAGCGACCTGGTCCACAAATTGGGCCAGCTCGCATTTACCAAAGGTCTACTGCTGCTCTCGTGTGGAGCCAGCGTGATTCGAATTGCTCCGCCATTGGTCATCGATGCCGAGGACGTCGAAATTGGTTTGAAGATCATGGACGAGTGCATTACCGAGCTAACGACCTAGTTTGCTTGGCGAACTCGAAACCAGTTGCCAATTGCAGTTCAGTGGCTCGACATGAAAATGACTCATCCTTACTACTACACGTGGGCGCACCAGCCGGAAGGAATTCCGTTTCCGGTCGAGCGTGCCGAACACGATGAGTTTATTCTCGACGATGGTCGACGTGTTTACGATTTCCTGTCGACCAGTTTTCAATCGAACTTCGGGCACAGCCATCCGGCAATTCGGGAATCGATGAAGCGGCAACTGGACATCATGCCGATCGCTTCGCCCAAGGCTTCGTTCGATCTAAAAGAACGTGTGTCGCACCGCCTGTTGGAGTATCTTCAGTTGCCGGAAGGCAGGCTGTTTTACACCGTCAGCGGTTCCGAATCGGTGGAAAACGCGCTGAAGATGGCGCGGCAAATGACGCAGCGCAAGACGGTGCTGGCTCGTCGCAAGAGTTACCACGGTGCCTCGTTGGGGGCCCTGTCCGTAACCGGCGACTGGCGAAACGAACCGCATCTTACACTCAACGAATACACGCTCCGCATTCCAGAACCCAGCGACGACCCTGACCTTGCAGAAACAAGGCGGATTGTCGCCACCCGGGGTGCGGAAAATATCGCCGCCGTGATTGTGGAGACGATCAGCGGCGCCAATGGAGTCTGCATACCGACGCAAACATGGTTTGATCACCTGCAAGCCATGTGTCGCGAATTCGGCATTTTGCTGATCGTTGACGAAGTTTTGTGCGGCTTTGGACGGACGGGCAGCGACTTTGCGTTTCAGGCTTACAAAATTGAGCCCGATTTCGTTTGCATGTCGAAGGGCATCACGGGTGGGTACATTCCGTTTGGAGCCGTTTGGACCAGCGCAAGCGTCGGCCGATTCTACGACGCTCAACTCCTCGCTTGCGGCCTGACCAGCTACGCCCATCCACTGGGACTGGCCGCGCTCGACGCCGTACTGGACCTTATGACCGACGCGGAATTTGCAGCGGAACGCCTCGTTCTCGAATCCACGTTGAAAGACGCCTGTAACAACATTGCTGAATGGGATACTGTGGCCGACGTCCGTTGTCTCGGGTTGCTCGCGGCGATCGATTTGCCAGGCGAAGCGATTCCGTCCGGGGACACCTTCTTTGACCATGGCTTGCATCTCTACAGCAAGAACAACAGCGTCATTGTCGCCCCACCGTTCGTCTCGACTCCCGCGCGACTGTCGCAGGCGATGGACGTGCTGCAGCAGGTATTGGCTCGGGGAAGGTGAAGATCGATGAACAGGAAAGCTCAATCCAAAGTCTATGACGACGCCGCTGCCGCTCTGTTTGATTTGCGGGACGGTATCGCCTTGATGAGCGGCGGGTTTGGCCTGTGCGGCATCCCGGAAAACAGTATCAAAGAAGTGGTCCGGCAAGGCATCAAGAACATCCACGCCATTTCCAACAACATTGGAAATTCCGGTCGTGGCCTGGCACTGCTCCTGAAGCAGCGTCAAATCTCGGAAGCGACCTGTTCCTATGTCGGTGGTAATCCAGATCTGGAAGTACAGATGCTGGCCAAGGAAGTCAAAGTCAACCTCGTACCGCAGGGAACGTTTTCAGAACGTATCCGGGCTGCCGGCATGGGTATTCGCGGGTTCTATACTCCGACCGGTTACGGAACAATCGTCGCCGACGGCAAAGAGATCCGGGAGTTTGATCGGCCATGCTTGTTGGAACTTCCGCTCGACAGCCGACTTTGCCATCATCAAGGCTCAACGCGGGGATACTTATGGGAACCTGTGGTTCAAAGAGACGGCCCGCAATTTCTCGCCGTTGATGGCGATGGCGGCCAAGAACAACGATGGTCGAAGTGGAGGAACTGGTCGAGCTGGGCGAGATTCCCGCCGAAAACGTGCATTTGCCCGGCATTTTTGTGCAGAGGATATATCAGGGGCACGAATACGAAAACGCCATGGAGTTTCCCGTATACGCAGAAAACAGCGACAAAACAGATACCTAGGAATCGGTTTCGACGTTGCCGGCCACCTTGCCTAGACTGGTATAGCAGGCCGGCAGCGCAATGACCGAACTTGCCATTCATATTCACAACGCTCCCTTCGTAGCTTTTCAAAGGCATTAGCCATGCTTCAGCCAAATCCTGTTGCATTTGCACCTACTCGAACATCGTGACTTTCGCGACGATGAATTCTGGCGGGAGATACCGGCGTGGAAAGAAGTCTCGCGTGAACAGTTTGGCGAGCACCTGTGGCAAGTCCCGCAATTCGGTGATCAACCTGAAACAAGTGAAGGAGATGCTTGCGAGACCGGATCGACGATGAGCTGATCGAAGACATCGAAGCCGGTCTGCATATCGCCCCGATGAACATTCGCATCACCCCGTATGTGTTTGCCTTGATCGACTGGGATAACCCGGTGGACGATCCACTGCGCAAACAGTTCCTGCCACTCGGTTCGCAGATGTTGCCGGACCATCCGTTCTACCTCGAGGATTCCCTGAGCGAGGACGTAGACGCGCCGGTGTCCGATGCTGACGCATCGCTATCCTGACAAGACGCTGTTTCTGCCGCTGACAACATGTCCCGTGTACTGCTGCCTACTGCACTCGCAGTCGCATCATCGGTGGCTCGACCGAAACGGTCGAAAAAGACACGTACGGGGCCAACATGCAGAGATGGGACGAGGCCTTCGAGTACCTGCGGCACAATCCGCAGATTGAAGACGTCGTGATTTCGGGTGGTGATGCGTTCAATATGACTGCCAAACAGATTTCGCATATCGGCGAACACGTTGCTGGACATCCCTCATATCCGGCGACTACGTTACGCCACCAAAGGCATCGCCATCCTGCCGATGAAAATCACGAGCGATGAAAAATGGATGAACGCTTTGCTGGAGGTCCATCAAGAAGGGACACGACTGGGCAAACAGGTGGTGATTCACACCCATTTCTCCGTCGCCGCGTGAGATTACCAAATGGAGTCAGGATGCCATGGACCGCCTGTTCAGCGAGCACGTCATCGTTCGCAATCAGGCAGTGTTGCAGGAGGGAGTCAACAACTGCGAACGGACGATGATCATGCTGACGAAGAAGCTTTCGTAAATCAACATTCAATCGTACTACGTATACATCCACGACATGGTGCCCGGCTGCGAGCACTTGCGGACGACGGTTCGTGAGGGAGTTGAAATCGAAAAGCGAGTCCGAGGCATGACGGCGGGCTTCAATGTCCCGACGTTCGTCTGCGACGCTCCCGGTGGCGGCGGAAAACGGCACGTCGCCTCCTACGAATACTACGACGAGGAGAATGGGATCAGCGTCTGGCGGGCTCCGAATGTCAAGCCGGGCGAACTGTTCCTTTACTTCGATCCGCTCCATCGCCTGTCGGACGCCGCTCAACAGCGGTGGCAGGACGCCGAACAGCGAGTTGCCATGGTTGAAGCGGCCATCCAGGCGGTGGACCCGCGATCTTGGCAGCGAAGAACGTCAGAAACTGGCGGCTCGACTGGACATCCAGCTGTGATTGCCTGGTGGCCTGCTGCCGGTTCGCTTCGACACACTCGGCGTGTGCGACTTGGAGTCACGTGTTCCATCAAACTCAACAGATCAGCGATTTCCAGATTTCCAGACAGAGCCGATCTGCCAACGTTAACTCTTTTCAGTGAGCCAGCTTCCATGAACATTGCGACTCCCACCGGCTGGTCCAAAGCGGAGATGGCCGACGAAATTATTGCGATGCTGGGCGATGGTTCCAGTCTTAACCTTGGCATCGGCATGCCTACATTGATCGCCGAGCGGATGCCATCATCAAAGCGAATGTTCATCCACTCGGAGAACGGCGTCCTGGGAGTCGAAGGGCGACCGACGACGCGACCATTTCGCCGACCCTGATCAACGCCGGAAAGGAGAGCATCTCGGTCAAGCCTGGAGCAAGCTATTTTGATAGCGCGACCAGCTTTGGCATTATTCGCGGCGGACACATCGACTACTGCGTCCTCGGAGGCATGCAAGTTGACGTCGAAGGCAGCCTGGCCAATTGGATGATCCCTGGTAAAAAAGTCGCCGGGATGGGTGGCGCGATGGATTTGGTCAACGGCGCGAAGAATGTCATCGTGATGCTGACCCATTTTTCAAAGGACGGTCAGTCCAAGTTGGTGAATAAATGCGACCTGCCGCTGACGGGACTGAAGGTTGTCACGACCGTCGTCACCGATCTGGGCGTTTTCAAACCAACTGGACCCGCATTCAAAATCGTAAAGTTGGCGGACGGCGTTTCCAAAAAAGGCCTGGGAACCGCACAATTCTCTGAATGAAGTCGATCGGGATTGGTGGCTCGGCAATGCCTTCTGTCTTCCTGCCATCATCAAGACCCCTATCTGGACAATCGGTGGATCAATACCAAGGAACAGGGACGTGGAACGAGCTCTCTTTACGGCCGGACTGAGAACACCCTTTGGCAAAGCCTTCAAAGGAGCCTACAGGGACACACGCGCGGACGATCTGTTGGTCGAGTTACTTTCAACGCAACTGGCCGTGCATCCGGACCTGGCCGAATTGCCACTCGACGATTTGCTTGTGGGTTGCGCATACCCTGAAGGAGAACAGGGATTCAACGTTGCTCGCATGGCAGCGATTGGCACAGGGCTCAAGGTCCCCGCAGTTACCGTGAACCGGCTTTGCGCAAGCAGCTTGGAGGTTGTCGCGATGGCGGCGGCGCGGATTGCGGCTGGCTGGGGCGACGTATATCTCACGGCCGGTATTGAATCGATGAGCCGCATTCCGCGCCGCGGTGCTGGTTTTTCGGAGTCGGACCGCATCAAGGCCACGTGCAAACAGGCCTACATCTCAATGGGAAAGACGGCCGAAATTGTCGCGGCTCGTTTTCCACACATCACCCGCATGCAACAGGAAGACTTGGCGGCGCTTCAGTCACGAACTGGCTCATAAGGCTCACGAGGCGGGAAAGTATCGCGCCCAAATTCATCCCTACCTGGTCGAGCGTGACGAGTTCATCCGCTTTCCGGCCAACCGGAAAAAGATGGCCAGTCTTCCAGCGGCGTTTGCGGATGATGGTATCGTGACCGCTGCCACGAGTTCACCTCTCACTGACGGAGCTACCAGCGGATGGGTAGTCGCCATGGACGTGGCGCACCAACTGGGAGCTACCCATGGGTTGCAAGTCGTGGACGCTGTGACTGCGCACGTCGAGCCCGAAGTCATGGGAATGGGGCCCGTGCCAGCGATGAAAAGGCTGTTTGCCCGCAACAAGATTGGTCCGAGCGATGTGACGGCGTATGAGATCAACGAAGCGTTCGCCATCCAGGTCCTCGCCTCGGCGGAGGAACTTCAACTGCCCAAAGAACGGATCAATGCCTGGGGAGGAGCGATGGCGTTAGGGCATCCACTCGGAGCCAGCGGGCTGCGACTCGTCATGACGCTGCATGATCGACTGCACGAATTGGGCGACCCGGAAGCGTTGGGGGTGGCGAGTCTCTGCGTCGGTGGAGGGCAGGGGATGGCGATGCTGTTCAAATACACGAACACCTTCTAGCGGCGAGTGCTTCGTACTGCAGGATCGGATGCGACCCCGGCGGCCGATTTTGCTATGCTGCCGCCTATGCGTTGTGGGACAACGTTATCTCCACAAAGTTTTGTCCAGACAGGATTCACGCCATGCTCCAAACATCTGTTTCCATTGCCATGGTGGCGATCAGCTTCGTCCTTTGCGGACACTCCGAATTGCGGGCAAATGACTGGAGCCGCTTTCGCGGTCCCAATGGAACGGGAGTCAGCGATGCGGAGGTTCCGACGAAGTTCGGCAAAGACACCAACATCAAATGGGAGCTTAAGCTCCCCGGTCGAGGCGTCTCGAGCCCAATTGTTATAGGCGATCGCGTGTTTGTAACATGTTATTCGGGCTACGGAGTCGAAGGGTCCGAAGGGGCCGCCGTCGAAGACCTCGAGCGACATCTCGTTTGCATTGATCGATCCACCGGAAAGATCGACTGGACAGCCACCGAAAAGGCCACGATGCCGGAAGATGAATATTCCGGAATGGGTGTACCGGCGCATGGCTATGCCAGCCACACACCCACCAGTGATGGTGAACGCGTGTATGCCTTCTTTGGAAAGTCGGGCGTCTTCGCTTATGACATGGACGGCAACAGGCTGTGGCATAAAGAGGTCGGCAAGGAATCGGGACGGATGCAATGGGGCTCAGCTTCCAGCCCCATACTTCACAATGACGTTTTGGTTGTGCTGGCCTCGGACGAGTCGGAAACGATGTATGGTTTCGACAAGAAAACAGGTGAAGAGCTGTGGCGGTCTGAAGCGGCCGGGTTTGCCAGTGTCTGGGGAACACCTGCATTGGCCGAAGGGGCAAAGGGCACGGAAATCGTCGTTGCCGTACCCGATGAGACGTGGGCGTTGAATCCGGAAAACGGCAAAGTCCGTTGGTATGCGCAGGAAATGGTGGCGGATCCCATAGCATTGTCATTGCCAATGACTTCGCGTATTCCGTTGGTGGCAGCCGAAGTGGCGCGGCGGCTGTGGCGGTCCCCCTGGGCGGCGAGGGCGAAATCGAAAATGTCGCCTGGGAAACAAAGGCCTCCAGCCGATTTGCCACACCGATCGTCTACGGTGGGCACATTTATGCAGTCGCGGGCGGCATCTTCAGTTGCTACGACGCCAAGACGGGCGACGAAATATTCACGGAACGGTTGCCACAGAAGTTTGGCAGCAAGCAGCCGACAGAGAGGGAAGGCTCCGAAGAAGGGCGTCGTGGCCGAGAAGGGCGTCGACGCCGCATCGGCGGCCAGAGTTACGCTTCTCCTGTGATCGCCGGTGGCAAGCTCTACATCACCGATGCCTCAGGGACCATCTATGTCGTGGCCGCCAAACCAGAATTCGAAGTGTTGGCAACCAATGACATGTCGTTCGACGCCAGTGGTTTCAACGGGACGCCGGCGATCAGCAACGGTCAAATGTTCCTGCGTTCGCATGCCGCTCTGTACTGCATCGGCAAGTAGTTCGTACAAGCGAAGTGTGGAAGCAGGCGCCCGCGGCACGCACTCCGCGGGCGAGTTGCCAGAGAGGTTCAATAAAGCGCATCTCGAGGAGCTTCCAGAGCGATCCGTTCTCGAATTCTGGTCTCGATCTCGACCCGGATCCGTTGTTCGTCATCCGGCGATGCTGCGGTGAGGCGATGGGCATAGTGCCGTTCGACGTCAGCTCGAATCGCTTCGACCGCACGAGACCAGCCATCTATCAGGAAACCGAGTTCCATGTTGCTACCTCTCCTGATTCGCCATTTGTTGCATGAATGCCTGCGGCAGGCAGTTCTTGATGTCTTCCGCTACCATCCCGATTTCGCCACGCTCGTCGCGAGCCAAATCGCCTGCGAGCCCGTGAACGTGAACCCCGCAAACCGCAGCTTCCAGCGGAGTCAAATCGCAGCCCAACAGGGCCGTAACGACACCCGTTAATACGTCACCGGCCCCACCAGTGGCCATGCCCGGATTTCCAGTGTGATTATGGTACGTTTTCTCGCCGTTGGTCACCAAGGTCTGATGTCCCTTCAGCACGAGGACGACTCCATGCTTTGCAGCGAACTTCGCCGCCTGCTTTCGGCAAGCCTCGACTGGGATTTCTTCACCAACCAGGCGGCGAAATTCGCCAATGTGTGGTGTCAGGATACGCAACGCGACAGCTTGAGATAATTGATCAACGTGCAGGGCAAGCGCATTCAATGCATCAGCATCTACGACCATCGGACGGGGGCACCGGAGGTAAAGTTCCACCGCAAGCCTGGTCAACTCCGTTCCACGGCCCAGACCTGGCCCCAAGCCAACGCTCGTTGATTTCCTGCAAAGTTCGAGCAGCGTTTCCGCTGCGTTTGCTGAAAAACGGCCTTGATCATCATCGCAAATGGCAACGGTCATATAGTTCGGATCGAAACTCGCAACTGTCTCCAGGCAGCGATCCGGGACGGCCACCGTTACAAGGCCTGCTCCAGAACGCGTTGCAGCGGCGCCGGCCAGACTGGCCGCGCCTGTCATGCCTCGTGAACCGCCTATGATCAGTGCATGGCCAAAGGAGCCCTTATGCGAATCCGTTAACCGCGGTTTCAGCTGGGGAACGTCCATAACGGGGATTCAGCAAACGCCAATGTGGAAACCAGAACTACCGAGCCTATAGAATACCATGCACGGCGAATTCCAGAATCCTGACGAACCAGGGCGGGAACGGCAATGCGAGCCGACCGGGCACGCGCCTGCTGACTTGAATCGCATTCCTTGCCTAAGATATCGGTGTGAACAAACCGAATCGCCCAATTGACCGTGAAACCCCAGGGCAAAAGCCGCCTCCGGTTACTTTGCAGCAAGCCATCTCGGTCATTTGCGTCGCGATGGTCGGTTACTGCGCCGTCATTCCATTGATGACGGAATGGTCGCACGGCAAGTTCCAACCGATCTACTATTCCACCGCGGTCGCCGAGCGAGCCGTCGAGGCGGTGATTGCGACTTGGTTCTTTGTGCTTGGGACCTGCATCGGCAGTTTTCTGAACGTGGTCGTTTACCGACTGCCGCGAGGTATTTCCATCACCGGAAGTTCGTATTGCCCCAAGTGTGAAATGCCAATTAAATCCTACGACAACATTCCCATTTTCGGCTGGCTGAATCTGCGTGGGGTGTGTCGTATTTGTGCACTTCCCATTTCACCGCGTTATCCAATCGTCGAACTAATCGTCGGCACAGCATTTTTCGTACTCGCCGTTGTCGAGATTTCATGGGGCGGTTTCAATTTGCCTCACTATCATCGATTCCGACAGGGCTTTGGTGTCAATCTGCAGCAGAATCCACTTCCCTTGGCGGCAATCTATGGTTGCCACGTGTTGATGGTTTCCGTGTTCACGACGTACGCCCTGATTTCGAGAGATCGTGCGCGAATACCAAAACGCGTTGCCACACTGGCCGGCGTGATCATTGCAGGCTGCACGCTGGTTTGGCCCAATATTCACTGCGTTGCAGCCGGTCGACTTACAACGTCCACCCTCCGCCCAAGCATTGAGGACGGTCTCGCTGAAGTTGGTCTGAGCATCCTGCTGGGATTGGTTGCGGCTGCCGTCCTGGTTTCCTCAGTGCGAGTCGGCGGAGACGACACGTTCGACCGCCAAGAACGTACCGTCCTGTTCCTGGGCTGTTCCCTCACCGGCATAACACTCGGTTGGCGATCCGTACCATTGTTTCTGACGTGGTATTGTTACGTAGAGATTCTTTTGATGCTTGGAACGCGAATATTCGGACGCACGTTGATAAGAGCCTCCACTTCCATCGCCATTTCAGCATTCCTGTTCCTGCTCGGCTGGCGTTGGTTCGAGCTGCTCGTTCCAGCCTTGCGACTGCTACCAACGCTCGTAGTGACGGTCGCCGTTGCAGCTGCCGCAGGTGTCCTCGTTGCCCGGAGAAGCCAGCTTCACTGCCCACCTGCAAGGCGTATGCAATCGTCGCTGGATCACGACAATTGATGTATCATGTCGTGCGGAATGAGAACCAGAATCCGAGGCGAACATGTTTTGTCTGCAAAGTTACCATCCCCGGTTGTACCGATCCGGACTCTTCGCGATTGCTTTGGGTGCGGTCCTTTGTTTTTCCGGTTGCGACACCGCCCCATCGCCTGAACCTGTCGATATCACGGCGGCCGTCAGCGAACTCGAACGACTTCACGCCAAGGTTACGGAGTTTGCAAAGGGCGCAGATGTCGACGGTCATGCAGCTTTACATTCCGTGGGGAATTGCCTGAATTCGCTGAAGCAACTGGATGGTACTTCCGGCTTGGAAAACAAGGCGCGTGCCGAAATTACCGGCGATGCGGAAGAAATGATGGCCGCATACGGCGAAATCGATAATGCAATTCACGCCAATGAGGCATTCGAATTCGCCAAGTATGAAAAGACGCTGAACGACGCCCTGGATGCCATCAAAAACGCCGCGGCTCCCTGAATTGCATGAGGCCGACACGAGGCATGACAGGACACGCGGGGCAGAGCATACACTTGATCGATCATTGGCATCCAATCAAAGGCCGGATTTACCGTATCTCATGATCTCCGTTCACGAACTGACAAAGCGATTCGAGTCAACGGACCGGACGATCGTTGCCGTGGATCGGCTTTCTTTCAATGTCTCGCCGGGCGAGGTTTATGGTCTGCTGGGTCCGAATGGTGCCGGCAAGACAACGACGCTGCGGATGATTGTTGGGCTGCTGGCACCCGACGATGGTTACGCTGAAGTGAATGGTTACCGTACAGTCGAGTCACCAGACAAGGTGAAGGCCCAGCTCGGCTGCGTTACGGCGACCCAGGGCGTATACCCGTGGCTGACCGTGCGTGAAACGCTGTTGTTTTTCGCCGACCTCTACGACGTTCCCCCGGGGGTCGCCGCAGACAGCGCAGAACGACTCGCCAGGCTCTTCCGTATCGAGGACTTGCTCGATCGACGTTCGTATGTCCTGAGTACCGGACAGAAACAGCGTGCGATCCTGGCTCGAGCCCTGATTCACGACCCACCGGTGATGTTGCTGGACGAGCCAACCCGTGGGCTTGATGTGATCGGCAGTCAAACCGTCTTTGAGTACATGCAACATTTGCGAGCCCGCGGCAAGGCAGTGATCCTCAGCACGCATCGTCTCGATGAGGCCGAACGTCTTTGTGATCGATTCGGACTGTTGCATGAAGGAACCCTCAGGCATGAAGGAAGTCTGGAGGAATTACGGCAGAACACCGGTAAACAGACGCTGGTCGAGATGTTTGAAGAACTTACCGCGGGCGACGGACCAGCCTTAGCCATTGAACAGGCCGAATGAACACCGCATGACCCGCACTGCAGAAGAATCCCCAGTCTCCCCAAGCGACGTATCGACCGGAGTCGACACGGTGCGGCGCATGCATACGGGCCGACTGTGGCGTCTGTGCCTGAAAGAGCTGCGGGAAACGCTGCGAGATCGTCGTACGATCCTGACGCTGATTATCATGCCATTGCTGACCTACCCGATGCTCAGCATCCTCTTCCAGTCGTTTTTGATGTCGACTTTCAGTTCGTCGCGCGCCATGCCCACCATCATTGGCTACGAAGCCGAAATCGATGCGGCAGCGTTACAAACCCTGCTGGAAAAGGGCGACCTGATCATGAGCCGCGAAGAACCAGCACCAAGAACTTCTTCCCGCATGACGGCGACGTCGGCGGTTGAAGATATTCAGAGCCTGGGCGCTTCGAATTTCGGTTTTTTTGGCTCATCGGACCTGGAAGCGGATGTCGCCAACGGTACCGTCGACCTGGGGATCCGACTATTGAACCGGCAGGGCGTCAATTTGCCCGAGTCGCTGCAGTTTGAAGTGCTGCACCAGCGTGGTTCAAATATGAGTCGCCGTGCACTGGACACGGTGACCCGACGTCTTCGCGCGGTCAACGAGTCGTACGCCAAGTCGCGTTTGAAGGATCTCGGCGAACCAGGGCTGTTGCCAACGCAGATGATCTATCAGCCCATTCCATCGTCAAGATCGATGGCAGTGTCGCTGGCAACGTTGGTGCCCATGATCCTCGTGTTGATGACGATTACCGGAGCAGTCTATCCGGCGATTGACCTGACCGCTGGCGAGCGCGAGCGTGGAACGCTTGAATCCCTGATTGCCGCACCGGTTCCCCGCATGCAACTGTTGCTTGCCAAGTATGTCGCAGTGGTGACCGTCGCCATGTTCACTGCCTCGGCCAATGTCGTTGCGATGACAGTAACGCTGTTCAGCACGGGACTGGGAGTCACGATTTTCGGACCGGATGCATTGACGTTAAGAGTTGTGCTGGCGGTCTTCAGTCTAATGGTTGTCTTCGCACTCTTCTTCTCCGCAGTGCTGTTGTCGATCACCAGTTTCGCGCGTACCTTCAAAGAAGCCCAGGCCTACCTGATTCCGCTGATTCTCCTCTCATTGGCTCCGAGCCTGATGTGCCTGGCTCCCGGGATTCAGTTGAACGGCCTGTTGGCAATTTGCCCGCTGGTAAACATCGTGCTGCTGGCCCGAGACGTTCTGCAGGGGACCGTGCAATTGCCGCTGGCGTTGATTACTGTTTTTGCTACGGTCCTTTATGCGTTTGGTGCGATCAGTGTCGCTGCCAAAGTGTTTGGCGGCGACACGGTCATTTACGGAGGCCAGGCCAGTTGGTCCGACTTGTTCAAACGGCCGATGGAACGACGCAGTGAAGCCACGATTTCGGGAGCATTCCTGTTCCTGGCGATGCTCTTTCCAATTTACATTCTGATGATCAATTCGCTGAATGTATGGCGACCCGACTCAATCATGGCGCGGCTCGTTCTTTCGTCGATCATCACGGCATTTCTGTTCGGTGTCTTGCCGTGGCTCGCCGGAGTTTACGGACGGATCATCGCGCAGATCTGCGTTTCGCCTGCGGCGTGCCCACCTGTTGGCTTTCGCCGGCGCCGCCATCCTGGGCGTCAGCCTCTGGCCCTTGTTGCACCAGCTGGTCGTCTTATCACGAGCAGTCAAAGTGCTTTCGATCAGCCCCGATCAGTTCGCGATCGTGGAAAAGCTGCTTGCCGAGTGTCGACAGTTGAACCCGTTGGTCATTGTTTTCAGCATGGCAATTGTGCCGGCCGTTTTTGAAGAACTTTTTTTTCGTGGCTATCTGTTTGCGGCATTAGAAAAGAAGTTCACGCCGTGGAGAACCATTCTGATCACAGCACTACTCTTCGGAATCTTTCATGTATTGGCAAAAAGCGTCCTCGCTACGGAACGATTCTTGCCCAGCACCTGCATGGGAATCGTGCTTGGATTTGTCGCCTGGCGAACAGGCAGCGTTTTTCCAGGCATGCTGTTGCACGCGTGTCACAATGGCCTGTTGGTCCTGATCTTCTATTATCGTGACGAATTGGCCGCTGTGGGCTGGGGTGTCACCGAGAGTTCCGACTTGCCGCTGAAGTGGGTTGGCATGTCGATCCTCGGTACGGCGCTGGGTGCATTGCTGGTCAACCTGACTCGCCGTAAAGAACCGGCTGAGTCGGCGCAGCTATCAGCGACGCTGCGCTAGTATCCGCATGCCTGGAATGGCCGACCTAATTCCCCGCACCGAGACCCTGCAACGTTGTGCGCGCGACGTCCGGGGATTCAATCACATTGATCATGAGTGTTTCGAGGGCATCCGGTCCGAGCCTCGCAATACGCATGATGCACTCCGCCAGTGGACGATCTTTGGGCAGCACGCGTAGCAATCGACGCCACAGTTCTCCGCCCGCCTGCAGCATCCAGACTTCATACTCAATTCGGTCAGCCTGCCGCATCACCTGATCATAGGTACCGTCGTCAAGCTGATTCAGACCGTGCAAACAGACAAGCTCGGTCGTCCCTTTAATCAGCTCATGCACCAACAGCGACCAGGTCCAGGCCCTGGCGACGACAACGAATCGACCATTGACCCGTTGCACGCCTCCCCATCCAGCCGCGGCGCGTCGGTAGAGTCGCCCGGCCTTGCAGCTTGATTCACGGATACTGCCGAATTCCACGTCGGTCGTCAGTTTTGCCTGCATCCGCTCTGGCTCAATGCCCCAAACGTCAGCGACCGCTTTCGTTGCCAATTGCTGTAGTCGCCAGCGGTGTTGACGCTCGCGCGAATAGACTCGGATGAGCAACGCGTAGGTGCCCAGCGTGTGCAGACCAGGCGTCGAACTGGTGCGTTTTTCTTTCGCCCGACGTTCGCAAAACCGGCGTGATTCAACGGCCAACATCGGGCCGTGCTTCGCCAATAGCGGGTGGCTTGAAAACGGATGGTCCGGCTCAGCGATGCGAGACCAGAACTTGCGCGAGGTACCAAACACGAGCGCGAGGTCACTGATCCACTGAGCCAGATTAACGTTGACTGAAAATCGATCGTACAACGAGACCAGCGCCGGATCGATCGCTTTCAATTCGTCTTCAACCAGGTAATGAGCAAATAGAAAGGCATGTGCAGCCGAACCCTGAATCAGCAGGTTCAACGTTAGTCGCTTGTTGATCTGGCGAATCAGTTCACGGTCGCTCACCGAACCTCCATCCGATGGCGGTGTCATACCGCGATCAACTTCACTCGACATCACTCACGCTTTAGGTTGAGGCTCGGGCCTGGTCTCAGGCCAGGAAGGGTCGAAAGGAGCGGGCGTCGGTGTTCTGGCCGGTTGCGGCGTTTCGCGGGGCCCGGGTGTATCGCGCGGTCGATATTCGGGCGCGACTTCCGGTTCGGCAGGGGGAGCAGTTTCTGGCATGATCCAAGGGATAAACAGGACGTTTAACAAGCACTCCGGCCACGGGGGAGGCAGCGCCAATCATGGCGATTAATTTTCGCGGGACAACCGCGAGATCGCATCTTCCGCATATTGCGCCGCGATAGAACCTGGAGCAATCGTGGCGGCTCGTTCATACTGTTTGAGGGCCGAGTAAGTGCGGCCGGATTTTTCGGCACTCATTCCAGCCCGATACGCGCGTTCCGCGTTCATCGTCAACAATTCCTGATGACGAGCTGGCGAACGACGATTCCTGACGCCCGACTCTGCCAGGGCTTGGTACTTCGAGACCTGATGTGCGTGAAAGGCCGCAAGGCCGGACATGGCCGCGCTGTTGTCGGCCACGCGAAGTTGCGGCATGGCGATTGTCGGAGCGAACCGACTTGCCCCAGCGAAAGAAGCTGGCACGGGTGCGGCTGACCGAGTCGCACTCGACGCCACCGGCGAAGCTGACACTGGCGAAGCAACCGCCGGTGATGTGCTGGTGCTGGCGGGCAACGGAGTACCGCCGCCTTCACACTGCGCCTCTGCGGTGGTTCCGAAAGCCATGACGGACACCATCCCGATCATCATTGCAAAACGCATCTTTGTTCCCTTTCATTGCGTAACCGAGTCACCGGAGCAAGCCTCCGCACTCCCATGGTGAGTTTGGCATTTTACCCCCACCTATTGCAACACTTCGGTCCACATCGCAGGGATTTCCATCTCGAATACCGGTGGCGAGCACGCCAGACCGATACGCGAGCGTCCAGCTGCGGCCAACGGGTGATTCCTGGACCCGCGACACGGCGATTTTGGCCCATCAAACAGGGTTGCTACGCGCCGCGTGGGTCCCTGAGGCTCCATTCGAGGGTTGCCTGGTTGGCTCAGCTGCTTGCCCGGATCGGCCAGCGACACCCATTTATGCGCCGCAACCGTGTTTTATGAGTATCTTGGCACGCCCCCACCCCCCAAGCGGACGGATTCCGGATATTCGTGACAATCCGAAAAAAGACTATTGACGGCAGTGCCAGCACCCATTATTCTCAGGGCATAGTTATTCTTACTCGACCAAACGAAAAGGTTGGGCTCTGCCTAATGAGCATCTAGCACAGAGGACACACAAACCAGCGGGTTTGTTGTGTAGCAATGTGCTGGCTCAGAACTGACGACTTGTTCGCTCAGTTCTTTCACCAGGCAGCTTCTGTGCTCAGGCCCAACAGTCCGTGAAATTGTACTTTCGTTGGCGTGCGCCTTTGGCAGCCAAACGATCGTTGGTGCACTTCCCGGTTCCTCTCTTGGGCCACACTTACCTCGGCTTCGCTTGTCGGGTCGCCTGTGCGCACTCGGCAATCAACATATTCAACTATCAAAAACATACGTATACCCCGGGCCTCGGCCCCCAAGGAGAGAAGAATGAACACCACACGTAACTTGGCAGCTGTTGTTATCGTATTTGCACTATCGACTACGTCTTTTGCACAGTTCGTTGACTTCAGCAGTCAAACTGCGGACGATCCAACTTGGACGACAAGCGCTTTTGGAGGCGTTGTTCAGGCATCCTTTACGTCCAGCTTTTCATCGGGTTCCGATGTACGCTGGACGCCACAATCGAAGCCTTTCACAAATCCGGCGTTTGTAGACATGTTCGGAAATTCGGGTTCGCTCATTGCGTTACAAGCTTTTAATGATCAGTCCACCGCTTCGACAACCGCTACGTTTGTCTTCAGCGAACCGATGCCCAGCGACGCCTATATGGTAATCATGGACTTCGACGGAATTAACGAGCGAATTGCTGTTACTTCCACGGACGGACCAATTGCTGCACCAATCGAGATTGAATCGAATGACCCGAGCACGTCACCGCAGGGCGCGTCGGCTTTCGCGCTATGGAGTCAGACCCAACAACGTCTGCTCTCTGTGGCTACAAAGCAAAACGATCGCGAGGCATATTTGTTTAACGTAGGTGGACTGAGTCAAATCAACCTGGTGATGACAGCGGGCGAAGCAGCTGCAAACTGGGTCGGATTTGCACAGCCCACTATGGTTCCCGAACCAGGTTCGTTGGCAATGGTCGTGATCGGATTCGTCGCCCTGGGATTCCGTCGACGACGTTCGTAGTAAATCGCGAAAAGCGAGCGGCCGGAGAGCATTTGCTCTCCGGCCTTTTTTTGCACCTGTTGGGACGTTGCGAATACCGCTGTGTCCTGAGGATTCTCATCCGCTTTGTTCCCGGTGCCAAGTAACCTTCCGGGTTCGACTTCGGGCGTCGTAACGTCTAGCATGTATATGTGCGCCCCGTGTTATCGATGACAGGCATCGCCGTGAAGGAAATCAAAGACACCGTTCGGTCTCGCGTTCGCATCGCGTATGACGGCAAGGTGTACAAGACTTTTCATGGTACAAACGCCAAGGAACGCTATGAGAATGAAGTGCGCGTCCTGAAGCACCTGGCAAGTCAAGGATGCGACTTTGTCCCCCAACTGATTGGACAGGACGATCAGCTGCTGGAAATGTGCACCAGCAACTGTGGCCAACCGGTTCAGCGAATGAACGAGCAAAAGACGCAGGCCATTTTTGATTCACTCGAACAATTCGGCATTCGCCACGGCGATCAGTTCCTACGCAACATTACCTATTGCCGACACCGCAATAGCTTCTGCGTTATCGATTTCGAATCGGCAGAAATCCTGACTCCCGACAGCACTCCGCCAGATTGAAGCCTGGACTCGCTGAATTTGCGAATCCTGCCAACACGAGCCGGTAATTGCTGCTGGAGGCGGCGCACTTGAGCCGACCTGCCGCATCAGGACACTGTCGGCTCTGCCCATGGAAGAACGAGGAATTCCGGAGCCATCTTGCCTGATGGCTGGCCGGATTCGCGAACAGCTCAAGTCGCACGGAGGTGTAGCTTGTGCGACTGCGGCACAGCGGACTGTGATGGGCGAAAACCGCTACATCCTTGGTTCGTGTGCTCTAGAGCACCCTTTTGATCCATCCGTGGTTGTCCGGTTGCTTTCCGCGCTGAATATCGTTCAACGCCTGCCGAAGCCGCCGCGCATTCGGGCCGGTGTCTCCGCCGGTCAGATGATACTCTTGGCCCTCATGGATTAACGTTCCAACACCGGTCAGAACGGCTGCCGTGCCCGTCAGCGCCGCTTCGCCATGCTGCGTCCATGCGAGCAGTTCTGCAACGGTGAAGTTGCGTTCTTCCACCGAGTATCCCATTTCACCGGCTATCGTCAGTACGCTATCGCGCGTGACACCGTGCAGAAAGCTGTCAGAAAGTGGCTTGGTGATGACGTGATTGTCATCGATCAGGATAAAGTTGGCTGCACCCGTCTCTTGCACGTCGCCGCCGGGACAGAACAGGATCTGATCAATTTGATATTTCTCGCGAGCATCCATCGTGGCTCCCAAAGCCGACGCGTAGTTCGCTCCGGTCTTCACTTTGCCAAACTGATCGGTCGTCCGCGGGTGCTCAGCTTCGATCAGTAATCGCAGCGCCCGTTCACCACCCGCAAAGTAATCTCCGACGGGTGACGTCAGCACATACAGTACGGCCGTTGATGAAGGTCGACTGGCCGCGCCGATATTTGGATCTTCACCCAACAAGACCGGACGCAGGTATAAAGCTCCCGGATCCGGTGGCACCAACGCTGCGGCTTCACGCACAGCCTCGACAAACATTGCTTCCAACATGTCCGGATCCGGTGGCGGCAAACGCAAGGCTTGGGCACTTTCGCCCAATCGTCTCGCGTGACGGTCGGCGCGGAACAGCGCAAGCGTGTTGTCTTCCCAGCGATAAGCCTTCAATCCTTCAAAACATGAACTTCCGTAGTGCAGCGCGTGCGCACCCGGGTGAAGGCGGAAGTCATCGAGATCAATAATCGCCGTCTTGGACCACCGCCCATCGGCAAACTTCGATACAGGCATCGTCGCGGCCAACACCGAACCAAAGGGGCTCAAACTGGGAAGATCGGTTGCCTTGTAACGCCACTCAATCGCCGCTGACATCTTGTCACTCCGTACTGTTCACCTTGATTGTCAAACTACCCACCGCTGAAAGTAATGTCAGCACACAACAGGCGAACGCCCAAGGCGTTGCACAAACCGGACAACCAGTTTGCCAAACGCCATCGACTTCTACCGCCTACCAGATGTAGATCCGCTCTTCCGGAGCTCGATACAAAGCGTCTCCCGGTTCGACTCCGAAAGCGGTGTAAAACGCGTCAATGTTGATCACGGGGCCGTTTGCACGATACCACGATGGTGCGTGCGGGTCGGTCTTCAGCCGGCGGATCATCTCTGCATCGCGGTACTTGCGCCGCCACACCTGGCTCCATCCCATAAAGAACCGTTGATCACCGGTCCAATCATCGATTACCGGCGCCTCCTGCCCCTCGAGCGACAACTGGTACGCTTTGTAGGCGATCGACAATCCCGACAAGTCAGCAATGTTTTCTCCCAGAGTGAATTCGCCGTTGACGTTCTTTCCAGGCAGCGGACTGTACTCACTGTACTGATCAATCAACTGTTGTGTCAGGTTCTTGAAAGCATCGCGATCCTTCGCGTTCCACCAGTTTCTTAGGTTGCCATCGCCATCGTACTTGCTGCCCTGATCGTCGAAGCCGTGGCTGATTTCGTGACCTATAACGGCGCCGATGCCGCCGTAGTTCACCGCATCGTCCGATTCCATGTTGAAGAATGGCGGTTGAAGAATGGCCGCCGGGAACACGATCTCGTTCTTGCCCGGATTGTAGTAAGCGTTGACAGTCTGGGGCGTCATACCCCATTCTTCACGATCAATCGGCTGTCCCAATTTGCCGGTCATTCGTTCATATTCCACCGTCGTGGAACGTTTGATATTCCCCATCAAGTCGTCCGGCTCGACATCCAACTTTGAATAATCTCGCCACTTGTTCGTGTAGCCAATCTTTGTCGTGAACTTGGCCAGCTTCTCCTGCGCTTTGGCTTTCGTTTCATCGGTCATCCAGCTGAGACCGTCGATGCTGGTCTCGTAGGCCCGCAACAGATTGTCGACAAGCATCTGCATTCTCGCCTTGGCTTCCGGCTTGAAATACTCCTCGACATAGAGCCGGCCAACCACTTCACCCAAAGCACCAAAACTCCCAGCACCGCCAGCAACCAACTCGACACCTCGCTTCCAGCGGGGTTTCTGTTCGGGCACCCCAGCCAGTTCCTTGCTGTGAAAATTGAATCGGGCGTCAACAAAAGCGCTGGAAAGATACGGCGCTGCCCAGTCCAACAAGTTGAACCGCAGGTAGTTTTTCCAGGTCTCAACAGGAGTCTCAACCACGATGTTTTCGAGTTCCTCGAAGTAACTCGGCGTCATCACATTGATGTCCCCGGGAGCAGGCAGCTTCGCGGCCGCGAAGAATTCGCGGGGCATCAGATTGGGAGAGCTTTCACAAATTTCCTCAAACGTAAAGAGGTTGTAACGTTCATCGGCATTCCGCAGACGAACGCGGGGCCACTGCGCGGTGGCCAACTGCTTTTCAACTTCGTAAATCTCATCCGCAACATCTTCGCTCGGCAACTCCGCCAGAGCAAATAACTCCGTGATGTACTTTCGTAACGCGTCCTGCGCCTGGGTGTACCGTTCGTCTTCCTCCAGGTAATAGTCACGGTCCGGCAAGGACGTTCCACTCTGCACGACGCCGACAATGTACCTTGTCGAATCTTTGTCATCCTGTGTGACAAACATCCCGATCGGAGTACCTACACCGACAGTTTGCGCATAGCCAAAATATTTGATGACGTCTTCATGAGTCTTCAGGGCGTCGATCTTCTCGAGGTCCGCTTTAATCGGGCGGTAGCCCAACTGTTCCGCCCGGGCTTCGTCCATGAAACTCTTGTAGAAGTCGCCGACCTTCTGGGCATCGCTGCCCTGCTCATGGTCGTCGGCCGCTGCCGCCTCGATAATCTTTCGGATCCGTTCCTGCGACAGGTCCGCGAGCACCGTGAAAGAACCGTAATTCGATTTGTCCGATGGAATGTCGGTTTCCGTCAGCCATTTTCCGTTGATCGCCAAGTACAAATCGTCTTGGACTCGGACGTTGCGATCAAACGTGGCGGCATCCAGTCCCGATTGATCTGCCAGCGACTCACCAACGAAGATGAAGCAAAGCAAACAGCAAAACAAATTGAATCGAAACGCCATTGAAAAACTCCAAAGCTGTAGCTGCGTAATTCTTGAATCAGTAGAGACGTATTCTACACCTCGATCGGCAACTGGCTATGTCAGATGAATGCCGAGAATCGAGCCCAGCGAGGGCCACTGGCAGAGGAGCAAGCTGCGTTTCCCCGCCGTTCCACCTCTACAAACGTCAAGCCAAGAGCCCGGCGTCCTGTCTCATGAGAACCGAATTGTTATGCGTCGCTGAGGCGACTGCCGATCACCGACGAAGAAAATAGACCAACCCGCTGAGCAGGACGATCCAGGCAAGCCCCGTTGACTCTAGGCTGCTTGCTACGTCCACAGACTGGAACTTGAAAGCGTTCCAGACGATGAAGTCCTGCCCATCCACGAAGCCGTCCGAATTAAAATCACCTTGGCACCACGAGTTCACTGCCTGAAACCTGTTGGCATTCCACAATGTGAAGTCGACGCCATCGACGACCCCATCCACGTTGGCGTCGCCCGGGAGGAAACCGCCATTCGCCAACCAGGACAGCATATCCGCATTGTCCAATGAATCATCGCCGCTCAAATCGTGTTGATACTTGTTCGACCGATTTGCAATAGCAGCGGTCAACATATCTGCGTCGACGCAATCAAATTCGCCTTCGTTGTCATAGCATCCCTGGATATCGAAACCGTGTTGCGGCCAGGTCGAGGATGGCGGCGAAATTCTCTTCCGCCAAGTGGGCAAGATCTCGATTCGCCGGCGGTTGGAGAGCCAGGATTGAAGGATTCAGGGCGCAGGCTTCCACCGTCCATGAGTTGAACACCCCTGAGATCGCCATACGTCCAATCGATACTGACTCCACTCGCCGGGTACAAATCGATTGCCGCTTGCGGCGCATAAATCTCACCGGACGGTTCAATCACCGATTCCTTCGGCAGGAGACAGAATATCGATATCTTCCGGCAGCTGGGTTGTGTAACCGTTTGGGTACAGCACCAGTTGCGAGTACGCGTGAAAATCGATGTTGCTGACGATTTGCGTTTTTTCCTGGTAAAAGTCTAAGCGCATCGCAGACGGTTTCAGGGTTCCGAGACAGGGGCGTGACCGCGATAAACCTCGCTGCCTGGGTCGGACGACGACCCGTCTTCCATCCCCCATCCGGTCCCCCAATTACGATTCAGATCGACGCCAAAGTCGCCGCCAAAACCGACGGGACGACGGTTCTTGTCGCAAGATCGCGATTGTTGGTCCAAGCTGTATTCGTAGCCGTCCGGATTCACGACTGGAAGCACGATGATCTCCACCTCGTCCATCACGTTCTGAATGACTGCGGATCAGTTCCATAGCCATTGAGCAATTGATCGGCCGCGTACATCGTTGTCATCCCCGAAATCCACTCCCGGGCATGTACGAGGCTGTTGAGCAGGATCGCCGGCCGATTGGCACGAGTGGGATTCGGTACCGCAATGCGAATTCCGACGAATATCGCCGTCCCTGGTAGCTCTGGCCGATCGTGATTGACGTTACCAGATCGGGGAAATCGGCCGCGAACGGATGGAGCCGACTATTGCATTGACGGCGAGGTCTTTGTAGTCGTCAAACCACTGGGCTTCGGCCGCCGGGCAGAAAACACCAAAGGAGACGCAAGCGGCCATGACGCAATGCATGAAGGAACAGAATGAGGGACTGGTTCCTTGTGGTCATAAAAATGGCTCAACAATCAGGTATAGATTCTGGTGCGACACTGAATACCAAAAGTCGTGGTGACTCACGGACTGGCAACCAGTATTGTATTCCAGCCCGGGATTGCTGGAATAACGCTGACGAAGCAGAACGCTGACAGACTACCCCAAGACAGGCAATTTTGGCGAACGGTTTTTTGCGATTCTGCATCACCAGCGACTACTCACAACCGTTTCACCGCCCTCGCCGAAGTGTACAATTGGGGGTCATTGGCCACCCGCGAAAGCCCCCGATTGCCAAGTCCTACCGCAATGCAATCCAGATCTAGTCGGAGTTCACCTTGATTCGCTTGTTTAGACTATCTCTCGTTTGCTTGTTTCAGCGCCAATATGGCCGTCTCGACCATCGGTGCTGCGACCGCTCGCGGTGAAGTTGACAATGCCAAAGATGACAAGCCGGAAACCCGGATGACGCCCGAGCTGCTTTGGAAACTCGGACGCTTGGGCGGGGCCGCCGTTTCGTCCGATGGTGCGATCGTGGCTTACACGGTGCGACGATATCTTCTCGACGACAACAAGGGCAAGTCGCCTGCTCTTCATCTACGACGTCCAAGGCGGAACAACGCGGGAAGTAATGACCGACTGGCCGTCGATTGGCGACTTGCAGTTTGCTCCTTCGAATTTTGGCGAGCGGCTATACTTCACCGGCACGCCCGGTCTCGCCGACGAAGAATCTCCGCAAGCGTACTCGCTCAACACCATCGACGCCGGTGTCTTGCAGCTGACGTCGGTCGAAGATGGACTTGGCAACCTGAAAGTATCGCCCACGGGCAAGCATCTTGCGTTCACCAAGGACATCAAGCTCGACGATGACGTCAATGAGCTCTACGGAGACCTTCCCAAAGCCGATGCTCGCATTATTGACTCGCTTATGTTTCGCCATTGGAATGCATGGCACGACTTCAAATACAGCCACTTGCAGATCGCCGCCATCGGAGAAAACGGCAAAGCCGAGGACGCCGTCGACTTGATGGCCGACATGAAAGTGGACTGTCCCGTGCCACCTTTTGGTGGTGCAGAGCAGTTCAGCTGGTCGCCTGATGGGACGCAGATCGCCTATACGATCAAGGACGAGCAGCGTTGGGCCGAGTCGACGAATAGCGACGTTTACGTCGCCAAGATTGCGGACTACAGCAATTTAGATGAAGGCTCGGCGAATCCTGCCACCAACGTAACAAAGGGCATGGAAGGCTACGACAACGATCCTGTTTTCTCACCGGATGGAAAGTTCCTCGCATTTCATTCGATGGAACGCGCCAGTTTCGAATCGGACCGCAATCGCATCATGCTTCTCGATTTGAAAACTCGACAGATTACGGAGGCGACCAAAGGGTTGGACCAGATGGCTCATGGAGCAATCTGGGCCGCCGATGGCTCGTCGCTGTTGTTTACCTCGGAGCATCGCGGCACGAACCAGATTTTCAAGATTCCACGCACGGGCGGCGTGCCTCAACAGATCAGCAGTGGTCGTTTCAATTGGTCGTTAATCGATCTATTTCCCGATGGTAAGACGGCGCTCGTCTCGTTCACCAACATGGAACGCCCGGCCGAACTAGCCATCATGACTCTGGCCAACGGCAGCACAAAGACGATCACCAGCATCAATGATGACGTCTACAAGCACCTTGCGTTGCCCAAGGTGGAAGAGCGATGGGTCACCGCCACGGATGGCAAGAGAATTCATTGTTGGGTGATCTATCCCCCGAATTTCGATCCATCCAAAAAGTGGCCCATGCTGACCTATTGCCAGGGCGGACCTCAGGGACAGATCGGCCAGTGGTTTTCCTATCGATGGAATTTTCACCTGATGGCTGCCAACGGCTATGTCGTCGTGGCACCCAATCGCCGCGGCCTTCCGGGCTTCGGCCGCGAATGGAATGATCAAATCAGTGGCGACTGGGGCGGACAAGCGATGCAAGATCTGATTTCGGCCACCGATGACATGCGGAAAGAACCTTATGTCGACAAAGAGCGAGTTGGAGCGATCGGAGCCAGCTTCGGCGGCTACAGTGCCTATTGGATGATGGGCAACCACGAAGATCGCTTCTGCAGCATCATCGCTCACTGCGGCGTCTTCAACCTGGAATCCATGTACGGCTCCACCGAAGAACTATTCTTTGTCAACTGGGACATGGGTGGTCCTTATTGGAAGACTGCTGCGATCAAGGCGAAGTACGATCAATTCTCTCCGCACCGTTTCGTCGGCAATTGGAAGACGCCCTTGCTGGTGATCCATGGCCAGAAGGATTTTCGGGTACCGGTAACGCAAGGCATGGAAGCGTTTACCGCCGCGCAGGTTCAAGGCGTTCCGTCACGATTCCTGTACTACCCCGAAGAGGGTCACTGGGTCATGGGGCCGCAGAACGGCGTCCTTTGGCACCGTGTGTTTTTTGATTGGCTCGACCGATCGTGCAAACCGGACTATGAACCGACCGATTACCGTAAGCAAGACGAAGAAGGCGTGCCTGCGGAGGAGCAGGGCGACGCGATCGTGAAGTAATCGGTCCTTGCCGCCACCCGAAACAAGCATGAATGTACCGTTGACCGTTGCCATTACGCTCGGGGACCCCGCCGGAGTGGGACCCGAGGTTGTCTGCAAGGCGATGGCCACCGGTCGGTTACGAGAGCTTGCCCAGTGGGTGATTGTGGGCGATGCGTGGCTGGTCGCACAGGAAGCATCGGCGTGCGGCTGGAATTTTTCCGAGTGTACCGTAATCAGCGACATCGGCGATGTCTCAGGTCGCGGTGTTCATTTGCTCGACACGAACCAACTGGCAAAAGCCGATCACGTCGTTGGACGGGTGAGTGCAGCATGCGGCGCCGCCGCGTTGCATTACGTCAAGACGGCAGCCGAATTGTGCATCGACGGATCGATCGACGCGATGGTGACGGCTCCAATCTGCAAGGCATCCGTCGCCCTGAACGGGATGCCCGATTTTTGCGGACATACCGAATACATTGGCAAACTGTGCGGCATCGATCAACCACACTTGCTGCTCTACAACCGCAAGATTTGTGTCGTGCACGTGTCGACGCATTGCAGCCTGGTGGAAGCTACACGACTCGATTCCAATCGCATCTTCGAGACGATCCGCAGCGGTGATGATGCGCTCCAGCGAATGGGCTTCGACGAACCTCGAGTCGCTGTTTGCGGCTTGAATCCTCACGCCGGTGAGGGCGGCATGTTCGGCAACGAAGAAGCCGCATTCATTTCGCCGGCTGTTGCCAGGGCACGCGCAGGGCATCAACTGTACGGGCCCACATCCAGCTGACACACTTTTCTACCTCGCCACGCAAGACCGCTACGACCTGATTGTCGCGATGTACCACGATCAAGGTCACGCGCCGATGAAGCTAATGGACTTCGAACACACCGTGAACGTGACCCTGGGACTCCCTATCATCCGCACCTCTGTTGACCACGGCACTGCATTCGACATTGCAGGAAAAAACGAAGCAAGCGAAGTCAACCTTCTTGAAGCGATGAATTTGGCTACACGTATGGCCAGGGAACATTCAGCGCTCACGCGGTTCCGCGTCGGTAAACGTCGAGTTGCCAATGCCTGCCCTGAGCTTCACTTTCCACGAAATCGTCATTTCGACCGTTAGTTCATGGCAAACTGAAAATCGTAAATTGCTAACGTAGAGGACGAATTGACCGACGTCCGCGTGTCGGTTCCAATTCACGTACCAGCTTGCGTCGCGTTTGGATGGGATATTTTGGCAACGACACCGAATTCAATGCACTTGGTGATTCTCCACTACCACCTTGACCGTGGAGGAGTCACGCGGGTGATTTCCGGACAATTAAATGCGTTGGCAACGGCAGCGACCGGCCAGCAACCAGCGCGAGTGACACTCGTCCACGGCGGCACGGCCGATGGCTGGGAGATTCCCCGCGAGCTGCCATTTGCGATCGACACGATTAATCTTCGTGAGCTGGGCTACGACAATTCAGCTGACGCCGCGAAAATGCCGTCCAGATCATTATTCGCATGCCCTGTTAGCAACGCTGGAAAATGCGAACTGCCAACTCAATACAACGGTAATCCAAGTTCATAACCACAGCCTCGGAAAGAACAGTCAGCTACCCTACGCTGTCTGCCGCCTCGCAGACCGTGGCTGGCGGTTCCTCCTGCAGGTCCACGACTTTGCCGAGGAGCTGCGACCTGAGAACTATCAGCACCTGTTGGCTTGCGCAGGATCTTTGGAACAGATGCAGGCGTCCCTCTACCCCCAAGCGGGACATATTCATTATGCGGCTTTAACCAATATGGCCGCCGGGATGCTGGCCCAAGCAGGCTTCGCAGCGAACCGAGTCCACTTGTTGCCGAACCCTGTCCCGATTGTCGGCGACACCAGTTCACATCGCGAGGATGCAAGATCCCAACTGGCTCGACGCTTTGCGGTGCCGCTCGATCGTCCGTACGTTATCTATCCGGTGCGGGGCATCCGACGCAAGAACATCGGTGAATTGCTACTTTGGTCAGCAATGTTGCCTGAAGTGACGTTTGCAGTCACCCTGGCGCCCACGAATCCGATTGAACTGACATCGTATCACGCGTGGAACAAACTGGCCGTCGAGCTCCGATTGCCTCTGCTATTCGATGTCGGGGGGGAGGGAGGCCTGTCGCTCGAAGAGAATTACGCCGCCGCGGACGCGATCATTACCACCAGCGTGGCGGAAGGTTTCGGATTGGTATTTCTGGAATCGTCGATCGCACAGAAAGTACTTTTTGGGCGGCAATTGGAGGTCACCACCGATTTTGCAGATCATGGTATCAGGTTCCCCGAATTGGTCGATGCCATTCACATTCCCACGGAATCCATTGACGTCGATGCGCTAGAGGAACGATACACGAGTTACGAGGGTTATTTGAGAAATGCCTATCATGCCTCGGCCGACCAGGGAGCAGGCAGGAATGCATTGTCCGATTCGGCATTGATTGACTTTGCGCGTTTGGACAGGCAGGCTCAGACTGAATTCATCCACCAGGTTGCGACCGATGTTGAGCTTCGGGCACAGGTTTCAAAGCTCAATCCATGTTTCCGACGATTGACTCAGCATGTACAAAGTGAATGCCGTTTCGATCATACCGCGAATATTCGGGCGATCGCCGAGCATTATTCCTTCGACGCGATTGGACAGCAATTGGCAGACGTTTTTCAGCGAGTCCTGAGTTCAACGGCGACAGATGTTTCCCTGAACGCCAATTTTGGACAAGCAATACTGGACGCAATTCTTGAACATCGAGCGAATTCTGCCGATTCGACTGGAGATTCAATGACGCGTTTGTATTTACTTGTATCATGCACCATTGGTTTTTCCGCGGGTATTGCAACAACCAACGCCCCGTCAGACGAACACGCCACGTGGACAACAAACAAGTGATTATGGTTTCGTCGTTGGAACAGCTAATCCGAAGCCATTCTCAGGCTGCCAGCCCCGAGTCGGCCGGCGTCGAGGAGCAATTGCAGCGACTGCCCGGAATCCGTGCGGTCTCTGTTCGATGTCTACGGCACGTTGATGGTCAGCGGGACCGGTGATATTGGGAACCAATCCCGGACGCAGCAGGTGGAGGCATTTGCGAAAGCGGCCGCTGCCACTGGATTGGGCAGCAGCATGGATGCCACCGCAGCCATGCTGCGTCACCGACAGCTAGTCTCCGAGGAACATTGTCGACTGCAAAGCGAAGGCATCGAGTTCCCCGAGGTGGACATCGTCGACGTCTGGCGGCGTGTGTTTGAAGATTGCCTTACTGGCACAGAGCCTGAAATGGCAGCCAGCCGACTTTCGGCGATTTGCCATTGAGTACGAACTGCGAGCCAACCCGGTTTGGCCAATGCCGGGAGTCGTCTCCATGTTCGCTGCCTTGCGACTTGCCGGCTTTCAGCTTGGCATTATCAGTAACTCGCAGTTCTATACTCCGCTACTCTTTCCGGCTCTCGTTGATCAATCGCTCGAGACGCTCGGTTGTGATCCAAAATTGTCGTTCCTTTCCTTTGAACATCGTCACGCCAAGCCGGGAGCTTACCTGTACGAGTTGGCCCGCAACGCATTGGAACCATACGGCATCGCGGCAACCCAAACGTTGTTTGTCGGCAACGACATGCGGAACGATGTCGCTCCAGCCGCCGGTGTCGGCTTCAGGACTGCGCTGTTTGCTGGCGATCAGCGAAGCCTTCGGCTGCGTTTGGAAGATGCGGACGTCGCTCGCATCACTCCGGACATCGTCGTAACTCAATTGAATCAAATCCCGCCATGCGTCGTCTAACTGACCGAGCACGATCCATAAATGACTCTCTCAACAGGACAAAACATCGGATTCGTCGGGACTCGTTTCGCTGGCACCGATGGAGTTTCTCTCGAAGCAGCCAAGTGGGCGAAGATCCTGCAAGAAAGTGGCCATCGTACTTTTTGGTTTGGAGGACTGCTCAAGACAAATCCCGGCAGCAGCATGCTCGTGCCACATGCCTATTTCGGCAATCCTGATATTGAGTGGATCAATCGCCGGGTTTTCGGCACTACAAGGCGCTCCCCGGAGGTGACCGGTCGTATTTATGCGCTAAGCGAACATCTGAAACGATGCCTGTATGATTTTGTCGATCGCTTTGAGATCGATATCTTTTGCGTGCAGAATGCACTCTGCATACCCATGAATATTCCGCTGGGACTCGCCATCACAACTTTCATTTGTGAAACCGGGTTTCCAACGATCGCGCATCATCATGATTTCTACTGGGAACGCGATCGATTTTCAGTCAATGCCGTAGGTGATTTCCTGTCGATGGCGTTTCCGCCCAACTTGCCATCGATTCAGCATGCAACGATTAATTCTGCGGCACAGCGGGCACTCTCTCATCGTTGCGGTGCTGCCTCGATCCAAGTCCCCAATGTGCTCGACTTTGACGAGCCATGCCTGGGTTCCGACGACTTCAATCAAGACTTCCGTGAGGCGATCGGCGTGGAAGACGATGACATCCTATTCCTGCAACCCACGCGCGTTGTCCCGCGGAAAGGAATTGAGCACGCGATTTCCCTGGTGGCTCAGTTGCGAGACCCTCGCTGTAAACTGGTGATTACCCATGAATCCGGCGACGAGGGCGATGAGTACATGTCGGCGTTGATTGACATGGCGGAGCATCAGGGGGTCGACCTTCGATTTGTTGCTGATCGCGTGGGCGATGTACGCTCACTGATCGATGGCAAGAAGACGTTCGACCTTGCCGACGCGTACGAGCATGCCAATTTCATTACTTATCCCAGCAGCTACGAAGGATTCGGAAATGCATTAATCGAAGCGTTCTACCATCGTAAACCCGTGCTGGTAAATCGATATTCAATTTTTGTTACCGACATCGAACCCAAGGGTTTTCGTGTAATCACCATGGATGGCTATTTGACCAAGGACGTTGTCGCTCACGTAAACCGGGTCATTACGGACAACACATACCGCGAAGAAATGGTGAGTGACAATTATCGACTCGGGAGAGCATTCTTCAGTTACTCCGTTCTAAGACGGAAATTGACAGCGATGATTTCGAACTTCGCGGGAGCAGATGACCTGGAGAATGCACCGATCACCTAGCGAGCCACCTGCTCGCGTACTGCAAGGTTTTTGTATGAATATCGCGGCATCGCTGCAGAGCAGTTTGCGATTCAGGCTGCAACGGCTTTACGGGAACGACGCCGACGTCGCGTTCGAACTGGTGATGACTCGACTGAAGTCGTTCGAAACATGTGTTGAGGCTCAGAATGGAGCCGATCGCTGGGATGAGCAGGATGCCGTCCTGATCACCTATGGCGACCAGATTTCGTCTCCCGGCGAAACCCCGCTGGCAACATTTGCGGCGTTCCTGCAGGAATATCAGATTGCCGACGTCTTGAGCACCGTCCACTTTCTGCCGTTCTTTCCGTCATCCTCGGATGACGGCTTTTCGGTCGTCGATTATCGCCAAGTGGCGCCCGAGTTCGGGGACTGGAATCACATCGCTGAGATTGGAAAGCACTTCGACTTGATGTTCGATTTTGTGGTGAACCATGCCTCACAACACAGTAATTGGTTTCAATCCTATCTCGCCGGAAACGCTCCGTACGATCGTTTCTTCATCGAGGCCGCTGCTGATGCAGACGTCAGCAAAGTCACCCGGCCTCGCAGCCTGCCATTACTAAACGAGTTTGAAACGAGCCGGGGCAGCAAGTGGGTTTGGACCACTTTTAGTCGGGACCAGGTGGATTTGAACTATAAAGAGCCACAGTTGTTGGCCGAGGCCATTGGAATATTGCTGGAGTACGTCCAGCGGGGGCGCGAATTATCCGCCTCGACGCGATCGCATATCTCTGGAAGCAATTGGGGACCGAGTGCATTCACCGGCCCGAGACTCACGAAATTGTCAAGCTGTTTCGGGAAATCCTCGAACAAGTCGCGCCGCACGTCTTGTTGTTGTCCGAAACAAATGTCCCACATGAAGAGAATGTCAGCTATTTTGGCGACGCGGACGAAGCTCATATGGTCTACCAGTTCAGTCTTCCGCCGCTGTTGCTGGATGCATTCCTGCATGAAGACGCACAACCGTTAAAAGAGTGGCTCTGTAATTTGCAGAGCCCGCGGCCTGGGACAACCTATTTCAACTTTACAGCTTCCCATGATGGAATCGGAGTTCGTCCGTTGGAAGGTCGCATCAGCGCCGAACGACTATCATCGCTGGTGAAGATGGTGAAACAGCGAGGCGGACTGGTAAGCACACGTCGCTCGGCATCTGGCGATAAACCCTACGAATTGAATATCTCCTATTTTGACGCGATGGCCGATTTGTTTAACGACGAAGGCGGTTCAATCGACCACCAACTTCAGCTGCAACGATTCCTGTCCAGCCAAGCCTTGATGCTGGCGTTACAGGGAATGCCCGCAATCTACTTCCATAGCCTCGTGGGCTCGCCAAACTACCTTCAGGGGGTTTCCGAGTCGGGTATCAATCGTCGAATCAACCGACGGAAGTATGACCGTGACGAACTGTCGTCATTGATCACCGACGCGGGCTCGCTTCAAAACACTGTATTTTTGGGCATGCAGCGATTGTTACGTATCCGTCGGCAACAAACCGCGTTTCACCCGGATGCCAATCAAGACTACCTCGAAAGCGGAAGGAACGAGGTGATTGCTTTCGAACGACATTCCCATTCATCGGGACAAAGGATTCTCGTCGCTACCAATGTCTCGCGTGAAGCGCAATCGATGCAGGTGCCGGCACGGTATCGTAACGCATCCGACCTGCTGGGCCGATCGTCCAGCGTCGTCGTGGAAAGCGCCATTGAATTGCCGGCAGGGCATACCGTTTGGCTGGAAACAAGGAACTAACGACATGGCAGACTTTTCCCAAGATGGACCGATCACGACCATCCACGATTTGGATACAGTACGGACCGGCGAATTAGAGTCCCGGCTTAACGAAGCAGCCGAAAAGTATCCGATTGGGCTCGTGCTTCCGGTGACGGCGGCCGACATGCGCGCCGAACCATTTGCTCGGATCATTGACAAGTTGACGCGTGCCGAGTTCCTCGACACGATCGTGATCGTACTGAACAGGGCCGAATCCGTGGCTGACTACCAGGAGGCGGCCACAAAGATCAAGCAGCTGGGTGATTTAGGGCATTTGTTATGGACCGATGGTCCGCGTGGAAAGGCATTGAATGGCGAGTTGGCTGATTATGGATTTAACGTTGATGTCCCCGGGAAAGGACGGGCAGTCTGGTACGCTTTTGGGTATTTGCTGGCCGACCCCGGCATGAAAGCATTCGTCCTTCACGACTGCGACATCGTTGACTATCAGCGTGACTTGCTGGTTCGTTTGTGCTTGCCGATGGCGGCTCCAAGCCTTGATTTCGATTTCTGCAAGGCGTACTACGCTCGTTGTACTGATCGCATGCATGGTCGAGTCGTTCGACTGCTGATGATCCCGCTTCTGAAGGCCATGATCACGTTGTTGGGGCCAGATCCTTTCTTGATCTTCCTGCAGAGCTTCCGTTACCCGCTGGCGGGCGAGTTTGCTGTGACTTCCACATTGGCCCGCTCGAACCGGATCCCGTGCGACTGGGGTCTGGAGGTAGGCACCTTGGCCGAGGTCTTCAGGAACACATCGCCGAAGCGCTGCTGTCAGATTGATATTGGCCAAATCTACGAGCACAAACATCAGGAGCTATCGATTGAAAACCCGAAACAAGGGCTGATGAAAATGACGTCGGATATCCTGACCAGCCTCTATCGCACTCTTGCCAGTCGCGGAATTGTGTTTGAACAGGGGCATTTCCTGACCCTGCGGGCAGCGTACCTCCGCAACGCCCAGGACGCCATTCGTCAGTACCATGCCGATTCGCTGCTGAATAGCCTGGCGTATGACCGTCACAGTGAAGAACAGACCATCGACGCCTTCGCTCAATTGATCATTGAAGCGGGGCAGTTCTACCGAACCGACCCCGCTGGAGCAGCTGCAATGCCAACGTGGACAAGGGTAATAACAGCACTGCCCGATTTCCCGAGTCGGCTTCGGGACGCAGCCAAAGCAGATGCACAAGAGTTCGCAGCATCGATTCTCTGACAATTGTGACGACGCAACCGATGTGAATCAAAGCCGACCAAGCGGATCGTCCAATTGCCTCGGTCTAACCGACATTCCAGTCATCGGTAAACCAGGCCAGACGATCGGCGCGGCGCGGACTGTAGTTCTTTTCAATCGAGAATTTCTTGTTCTGCAGAAACTCTACGAACGTTTCGAAGGGCACTTGGCAGTGCTGCGAGATAACATCGACCTTGTCGCTTTCTGGCGACCAATCATGCAGCAGCTTGTGATTGCGCTCGTACCATTCATCCAGGTACTTGGCATCGGTGGGAGTGGCAATCACGAACTCGCACCGGTGTTTGCAAAGAAACCCGAGAACTTTGCTCGCGATCATTCGGGCCTTCACGGTGTCACCGCCCATCGTCGCTGAAGCGATGTTCCAAATACTGGCAAAACGTTCTTCGTCGACATCGCCCGGTTCGACCGTAAATTCAATTTCCGTCAGTTCGCTTGTGGTCATCAATGATTCTCGGAGGTTGCAGTCGTGGATTGCTCAAAGCAGTATCGTCCTATTTGGCCACAAGGTATACGAAATTCCTGCGAGCTACACCAACAAGAAAAAATGGAAGCCACCGCCAAACGGGCTCGTGCACGATTGCGGTAGAGCCTCGCACAAGCGGAACGGTAGCAGGGGAACAATGGATACCGGCCTGGCGGTGGTTGGCACGACATAAATTGCCTGCGCTCTAAGTCGTTGCCATATTCTTGGTGGCTCCATTGCCGCCCAACCGAAGGCGATTTGCCCCGGTGCAGGCGTATTTTGAAGTCTCAACGTGATGTCCTTGATCGATTTAAAAGGCTGTGATGAAATGCAGCTTGTTCGATCATCCAAGGTGGACAATTTCCAGCTTGGAAAATCGCTGGAACGTACGGCGATACCCTCCTTTTTTGACTATTTTTCGGTTTTTCTTTGGCGATAGCACGGGATTCTGATCTCAACCCGATTGTATTGGAATCGCATCACGTATAAGTTTAAGTTTGGCGTCAGAGTCGCCAGTCAATTCACGTGTGAGTCGCCTCATCCTCCCGGTCCGGCGTGGCTTTTTTACTCGCGGTTGATGTTTTTTCCTCGAATTCATTTCGAGGGTTTTGTTTGTTAGGGCCGGTATCAGGAGTGCTTTCAATGGCACAAGGTACGATCAAGAAACTTGTCACGGAAAAAGGTTTTGGCTTCATCGAAGGCGATCGAGGCGAACTCTTCTTCCACCACTCGTCGGTGCAGAACGCTCAGTTCGAAACGCTTCGCGAAGGCCAAGCGGTTGAATACACCGAAGGCAGCGGTCCCAAGGGCCCGCGAGCTGAATCGGTCAGCGTTGTCTAGGCGGACGGTCAAGTTTTGATCCATCGAATAGCCGGTGCTGGCTGGGCCTCACCGGCTATTTTCTTGCGCCAAGCGTCCAGAACTTCAAAAGGCAAATCACCGCCAAGTCGGTTTCTTGCGTCGAGCTTTGGGGTTCGCCGGTGGCCCCGGCTTGGGAAATCTCTTAGGCACTCGTTCGATAGCCTGCACCTTCCGGACCGTCGGCGGATCAATCAATGGATTTCGAATTGCGCTGCTGTCGTTGCGAATAAACTGGACATAGTCGCCAACCTTCAACTTCCGGTAAGGTCTCTCGCCCAAAACGTCGGTAGCCTCAAACAGAAGTTCGGCGCCACCTGCATCGGCCGAGATAAACCCCCGGCTCTGCTTGAAATGCATTTTTGTGACAAAGCCATACTCCAAGAGATCGGCACGTGGACGATCTGTCGCTGCGGAACGAGCGGTCGAATTCGTGGCCGCCGCCCCGCCTTTGACGGTAACCGATTTGGCGCGTGGCTTTACCGCCGCAGGATCAACTTCATACTCGACCTCTTGACCAACGGCCAGTGTATCAAGCGGACAATTCAACGCCGAGTTGTGAAAGAAAACATCGGTGCCTCCCCCACCAGGCTTGATGAAGCCAAACCCTTTGTCGAGAACTACAGAGACGACTTGGCCAACCGGCATGGGATTCCTCGAAGCAACACGCGTAACACGCTTCGTTGTACACCAAACAACGTCGGCATTTAAGGCTCCCCGCTGTTTTCAGCAGCCATCTCTGGTCATACAGCAGTGCGTTTGACCTTCCCGGTCCAGCGACCTGGCAGACACCAAGCTCGGCGGAGTGCCCAGTGCGACTCATGACGTGTAGCATTTGCGGCGCTGAATTAGCAGTCTCCAATGGGCGAAAAGTCGCTACACTTGTGGCGAATGTGCTCTATCCCTTCGAGGTGAGCGACTGCAACAATCGATAGGCTCTTGGCCCGCCATGGCGCACCGTGCTGCGATGGGGCGCATAGAGATCGGCTCGCGTTGGCGGCAACCCAGAAAACCCCTTGCCAACCTTCTTGGTTGCCAGGATTTGATAGATCTTGATCGATCCTGCCTGAAACCCGGTGCTGGCTCCCGCAAGGTATGCGACCCACATTCGATATCGCTCCTCGCCCACCAGGTCGACCGCCTGCTCCATGTTCGCGGTCAAGCGTTTGCACCAGAATCGACAGGTGAGGGCATAGTGCTCGCGCCACGATTCAACATCATGCACTTCAAAACCGTTTTGCTCCATCGAATCCTGAGTAAAACCAGCCGATGTTAATTCGGAACCGGGGAAAATGTACTTAAGCAGCAGTTTGCGTTCAGGCCGAATTCGGCGGGCTTTTCGTCTGCTATTCTTCGAGCTTCGAGCGATCGCATGATTCAACAGAATTCCACGGTCTTGCAATAACGACCGGACCTTTTGGAAGTACTTGGTGTAATTGGCTACGCCGATATGCTCAAACATGCCAATGCTGGCAATCTTGTCGTAGCAGCCATCAAGCTGTTGGTAGTCCCGCAACTCCACCGATACCAGGTCTTGCAGGCCAAGACGGGTAATCTTTTCCCGGGCAAAATCATGCTGCTCCTGAGAAAGCGTGATCCCATGCGCTTTGACACCATAGTTCGCAGCCGCGTAGCAAATCAAACCACCCCAACCACAACCAATGTCCAACATCGACTCGCCAGGCAAGAGCCGCAATTTCCGGCAGATCATTTCCAGCTTGTCCTGTTGTGCCTGCGCCAGTGAGTTCTCCCATTCGGTAAAGTAACCGCAGGAATACTGCAACTCCGGGTCGAGAAACAACTTGTAAAATTCGTTACCAACGTCGTAATGGAATTGGATGTAGTCCTTGTTGTTCCGTTTCGATTCGCGGCGTCCAACCATATCGTCCGTAAATCCATGCTCCAGCCTGGAGGCAGGCATCCTGGCGAACAAGAATGGCACGGCTCGCTTCAGAAAGTAACTTTTCCCGATCGCTCGCAGCGCTGCTCTTGAACTGCCGTGAACCTGCAGCGCTTCGTGAAAGTCGAGCAAGTCACCGCCATGGAAGTCAATTTCTCCCGTGGCATACAGGCGAGTCAAAGTCTCCAACGATGGTTTCCTCAGCACCGTGCCCACGACGCCAGGGCTCGAAAGGGAAAGGAAGAGGTCTGGCCGGACCTGCTGCCCCAGAGGAATCATTGTTCCATCCCACAGTCGCACGGAGCAACGAAGGTTGAGATTCTGGGCCACCGTCTCAAGCATCTCGGTCATCGACCGCGACTGAGTTTCGGCGGAAAACGTTCTTAGCATGGGTTCGCCCTCGTCATGGATGCCACGAAAAGGTAAATCCTATCGATCAAGCCCCATTAATCGAATACCAGCTTTTGTGATCAGATTCGCAGTGGTTGACCGAATTGAGTTTCTTCGACTTTCCGGGCCCGTCGAGCGGTCTTCGCTGCCGCTGAACCTTGAATTGCCCGGGCCGGACTTGGGATCAGAAACCACGCGAACCCCGGACAAATGGGGGAGGCCAAGGAGCTGTTCAATTTGTCGGAAGCCGATTTACCCCGGCGAATCGCCGTCCGGACGGTCACCCAATGCCTGGCCTTTAGTAACTCGAATGGTGGTTTGCTGAACTGCGCCACCGTGATTGAACGTAATATCTCACTGGGTAACCGTACATTACACGAGTTCACGGGGCAGTTGCCTGAGGCAATTTATCGTTTTGAAACTCAATCAGGACTTTGACCGTGACGTGTTCAACTCGATTCAAACTGCGCTCAACACGCAGATTCGCAAGATTGCACTTCATTCGATCCCTCAACATGCGGCAATGACGCTGTCGGGATCTCAGCTATTGGGATTCGTCCGACGTCGCAGCAGCGCGGACGGTCTGAACGACAATTACGAGCATGCAGCTCAATGCGAACGCATCGCGCGGCATTCTTTTGATCCTGGTTGCCATACGGCACAAAATCGACTCAGTTCGCGCCGTCACTGACCAGCTCAAAGAACCCGACTTTGTCAAGATTCGTCCGATAAATTGTCAAGAGCTCTTCGTTGACAGGGTGGCAGCGAATCTTGCTGTCGGCCAGCACCTGTTGGGCTCTGCTGCAATCGAAGTTAATCTGAAAGGCTGGCGGCACAAAATCGTCATCTTCGCTACCTTCTTCCGCCAGCACCTCGACCAGCAAGCCGACAACTTCCGCCGGTACACTGCTTGCCAAGTCGGCCAACGCAGCTCGCCACTCACTCATGCTGGTGACGCCAATGGAGAAATCATTCGACTGCAGCCAATTGGCCATCATGTGCAGAGACAATGGCTCGTGGTTAAGCAGGTTAAACTCACCTCCCAGGCACTCTTGCTTCCGGGAAATGTAGACGATCGAATCGGCCACAAAGTCAACTGGAGTCAGGTCAATCTTGATGTTTACCTCGGGGACGCTGCCCACATGCAGGATACCCAACATCAGCGTATGCATGATGTCATTGGTGTTGGCAGCTCCTGTTTCGCTGTGTCCCGTGATATTTCCGGGCCGATAAATACTGACCGGCAATCCACGTCGTCGTGCTTCGGCGACCATCGTTTCGCAGACCCACTTTGTCTTGGCATAGCCGTTCTGCAACAGCGAAAACGGCGGCAACGGCTCCGCTTCGGTGACAACATCGCCGACTTTCTTTTCATGGCTGGCGTGTACACTGTAACTGCTCACGACATGGGTTGGCTTGACTCGATGCGTCAAAGCCAAACGCAGGCATTCGTGAGTGCCATTCACATTGACGGCTCGCAGCGTGGCATAGTTGCCTGCCAGATTCACGTCGGCGCCGTTGTGATAAACGACATCAATTTCCTTGCACAGCTGTTCGAATTGCTCGGCGGCGATCCCCAGCAACGGCTCTGTCAGGTCGCCGACGACTGGACGGAGTCGAATTGTGCGGTCGCCGACATCGAGGCCATATTTTTCCAGATTCGACAGTAGCCGCTTGAAACCGTGTTCCTCATCTTCCGCCCGAACGAGGCAGTAGATATCAGCTTCGGTCGAGTTCAAAAGCGTGTCCATCAGGTAGGCACCGACGAACCCGGTGGCACCCGTTAGAAAAATCTTGTTGCATTTGTCGAAATCGAATGATCTGTCTTCACACTGGATCGATTCATCCAGGCGTGATTCGACAATCGGGTCAACATCGTCCGCCAGCGACTGGATCGTCAGCTCATTCTCACTAGCCGGCGTCCACTCGGCAAAAGGTGTGGACGTCGCTCCGTTGGTGCACTGCGTCAGTTCCAATGCCGAAACTTTCGTCAGTGGATTCTCCAGCAACTGCGTGAACACCGTCAGGAAGGAATCATTGAGCTCCTTGACAGCCGTCTCGTTAAGTTTCTGCGTGTTGTACCGCCATGTACCAAAGATCAGTCCACCGGTTTCTTCAACCATGAGGGTGAGGTCGCTGCCGTTATTGTGAGATTCAATATTCATCGAAGCGAACGTAGTATCATTCACAACAAACTTGTGACCGGCCTGTCCAAGCAGGAACGTCGGCAGTCCACGCGAATCGAGGCCTGTTTCCAGCTCCATCTCGAAGTGAAAACGTATCGGAGACGCCGTGGGCACGTTCATCCGGCTCAACACCTTGGCCAGCGGATATTGCTGGTTCGACTTGGCCCAGTCGATGCGTTCGCCAGTCCGCGTCAGGAGGTCGGCAAATGCCGGGTCGTCGGCAACGCTGCTTCGAATTGCGGCCGAGTTTTCCAGCGGACCAACCACCGATGCCAATTCGGCATGTTGCCGTCCGGGCAAATGACAGCCAACAAGGATGTCCTGTTGGCCGCAGTTTGCGTGTAGCAGCAACTGGTAGACGGACAAAACAGTCTTGTAGAGTGTCGTCTCCTGCTCGGCAGCCAGTGCCAATAGTCGCTGACTGATCGCAGGCGGGAATCGGAAACGGAGCAGGGCCGTCGTCCCCGCAGATGCATTCTCAGCGGACGCTGCTGCCGCCCCTGAAAACGAAAGGTCAGCCGGTGCGCCGTCTAACTGGTCACGCCAGTACTCGTAATTTTTTCGAGCCGGATCGGTATTAAGGTATTCGCTTTCCCAAACGGCGAAATCCTGGAAACTGTGTTCCTGCTTCGGCAGTTCGGCGATTTGACCATCCCGCAATTTCTTGTAGCACGTCAGCAATTCGTCCATGACGATTGCAGCGCTACGTTTGTCCGCAACAATTTCATGACAAGCAAACACAATCGCGTCGCCGTGATTCTTTGTGCGGATCAATTCGAACCGGGCACCGCTCACTTCCAGATTGAAGGGACGATTGGACCGTTGGGATACGATTTCCGACAGGTCGGCTGGCGAGATGCCATTGGCTTCGTGCAATTCGCAGAGCAGCTCGGCGTTGCATTGCTGCGTCACCACCGGCGCCGACAACACGTTACCGTCTGCGCTACCATTGGAGTTGGCAACTGACGTCCGGATCGTCGATCGCAACATCGGGTTCGCAGCAACCACTTCGCGAACGGCTGCCCTCAAACACTCCACGTCCAATTGAGGTTGCACTTGAGCAGCGAAGACGATGATGTGCGCTGCGCTGGCAGGCGCGGCCTGGTAACTTTCCCATAACAACTGCTGGCTGCTGCTTAACCCGAAGACAGTTTCACGTTTTGCAATTTCCAGTGGCGCTAGCGCGGCCGTCGCAGCAGTGGCTTGGCCGCCTTCCGACTCTTCGCCATCACTCGTACCTATCATCATTTCCAGCATTATTTCCGCGAGTTCACGGACGCTTGGCCCGGCCAACACCTTACCCATCGGCACGCTCAGGCCGATATCGCCTTCGATGCGGTTCATTAACTCGACAGCCATCAACGAATCGAGTCCCAAGCTGGTCAACGGTGTATCAAAGTCGATCCCGTCAGCATCAATACTGCATACGGCCGCCATGTTGTCGGCGATGAAAGTCTGGACCATCGGAGCACGAGCTTCGGGAGGCGCCGCCATGACGCGTGGCCCGATCGAGCCGCCCGCGGCTTCTTCACCCTGTTCTTTCGATACGGATTCGAACGTATTCGACTCACCAACATAGGCGATCGCGCGATTCCACAGCCGCCAATCGGCACGACTCGCCAGAACTTGCGAACTTTCATGCTGCAACATGCGTCGAATCACCCGCAGTGCTTCTTCGATGTTAATCGACTTCATTCCGATCGCATCAAGGTAAGCAGCCGTCTTCTCGTTGCGAGCCACAAACCCGGCACCTGACAGTGCTCCCCAATTGATCGTCAACGCCTCCAGCCCCAGACTGCGACGATGATGGGCCAAGCCTTCGAGGAAAACGTTGCCAGCGTTGTAATTGGACTGCTTCGGAGCTCCTATCACTGCCGAGAACGAACTGAAGCAGATGAAGTGCTCCAACGGCAATTCGAGGGTTGCCTGGTGCAGGTTCCAGGCACCGTTCATCTTCGGCCGCAGGACGGTCTGAAACAATTCGTCGTTCAGGTCGGCAATAAACTCGTCCCGCAAAACCATCGCTCCGTGGATGACGCCCAACAGCGGAGGATGCCCGTCAGCGGCAATCGCGTCTACAATCCGCTGTACGTCATCCAGCTTCGTGACATCACCTCGGGCATCGGTCACAGTTGCGCCGAATGACTTTATTTTTTCCACACCCGCCTTCGACTCATCGTCGCGAGGTCCGCTGCGGCTCATCAGCACAATATGGCCCGCACCGTGCATTGCCATCCACTTCGCCACTTCCAGGCCAAAACCGGAGGCACCTCCTGTAATCAGGTAACTGCCATTCTGGCGAAACAAATGGCCATCTTCGTTGCAAGTCCCAATCGGAATTTCGTCGACTTCGAAAGTCAAAACGTTCTTGCCTACGTGCTTGCCCTGAGCCATAAAGCGATACGCTTCCTCGACCTTGGTGATCGGGAAATCGGTATGCGTAAGCGGTTTGAACGTTCCCTCTTCGAACTTCTGACCCAATTCAACAAACATCTCGGCGATGTGGTCGGTCCGCTGAACGATGTATTCGATCAGGTCGAACATGAAGTAGCTGATATTGTCCTTCAGCAGTTCCATTCCGATCTTCGTGTTGTTGTAAATGTCGACCTTCCCGATTTCGACGAAGCGACCAAAGGGAGCCAGCACCGAGAGACTCTTCGGGATAAAATCAGCTGCGAGCGAATTGAGTACGCAATCGACCCCTTTACCTTCCGTGATCCGCATGACGTCGTCGACGAAATCGAGCGTACGGGAGTGCATCGCGTGATCCGCACCCAGTTCCAACAGCAGTTGCCTCTTCTCCGGCGTACCAGCCGTCGCAAATACTTCCAGCCCCAGTTCCTTGGCAATCTGGATCGCTGCCTGGCCGACGCCACCGGTACCGGCGTGGATGAGCACTTTTTCGCCCTTCCGCATATTGGCGAGCCAAACGAGCGCGTAGTAGGCGGTGGAGAACACAGTGGGAATGGTCGCGGCGTCGGCGAATGAAATCGCGTCCGGCTTCTTGAAGACGGCTCGCGCGTCAGTCGTGACGTAGCCGCGGAACGTTCCTGCACCCATCCCGAGGATGTTGTCGCCTGGCTTCAGGTGAGTTACTCCGTCTCCGACGCGCAACACCGTGCCGGCAAAATCTTCGCCGTAGCCTGGAAAAGCGATCGTATTGCCAATGGGCATGCCGAGAGCTTTCATCACGTTACGGAAGTTGATACCGGCCGCTACAATGCGAGCTTCCACTTCGCCGGGACCGGGTTCTCGCCGACGAGTTTCGTCAAGGGAGAGATTGGACAGGATGCCCGGAGTCTCAATCTGCAACTGGTACGGTGTGACCGTGCCGTCCGGCTTCACGGCATTCTGCAGTCGGCGAGGGAATTCGGTTGCGCGAATTCGTTGAATGCGTTTGAGCATCCGCACGCCGTTGCGATATGCGACCTCCGGTTCACTATCCGCCTTGGTCAGCTCAGCCACTACTTGTGTCGCATCGTCATCGGTGGCAGTGGCCTGCAAGTCAATTGTCCGCCAACGAACATCAGGATTCTCATTGAAAGCAACGCGCACCATTCCGTTGATCGCCGAGGAAAGCGGACGCGTGACCTTATCCTCGTCGCAGACCGCTTGTGCGTCACGGGTGACAACGAAGACACGCGTTTGCCTGCCTAGATTGGCCAGCACATGCGCCAATTTTAAGGCACTGAGGACGCCGGTCTGCTGGGCCTGACTCATCTCGGCCTCGCTCAACTCCGGACTCAGTCGATCACTATGCTCGAGGCTCCAGCAGTGCAGGACTCCGTCCAACTGGTCAACACTCGACAGTGCAATTTTGATGTCCTCTTCGGCATCGAGCGTGACGGTAAACTGCCCATTGTCCCCGGCACTGAATTCGTTGCCGATCGACAATCGCAAGACGCTCGCGCCGCGAGACTCCAATTGAGTCGCCGCCGCCTCGGCGATGCCGTTCGCATCCATAAAGGCGGCAAACGTCGACCCGGCGATCGGGTCTTCGGCTGGCTCTGCTTCGACGACTTTGATTGGGGAATCTGCATTCCCTTCCTCTCGGCTCTCGGCCATCTGCAGGCTGTCGTCGCCCGCCAATTCGGCCTCCGACTGCCAGAAGTAGTTGTACAGATTCGATTCAACATCATCATCGTCGCGAATGTGCTCCATCGGCTCGGTACGAAAATCAAAGATATCGGCGACCCGGTTTCCATCATCGTCGTAAACTTCGATATCGAAGCTGATCATGTCTTCGGTGAAGACGCGTTGCCGGCCATAGGCCCAGAATCGTGGCGGGATATCGTCCGTGTAGAGTCGGACCCGTCCCAGACGACGCGGCAGGTACAAATTCTTCGATGCAGTGTTCGATTCCGGCGCATCGATGGCTGCCTTGCCAACTTGCAGGCAGGCATCAAGCAAGATGGGATGAAAATGATGCCCCGGTTCGCAATCGACGACCGAACCTTCGGGGTAGGCTTCGCCTGTCGGGCCGACCGTTCCATCCGGAACGATAACTTCGATCAGCGCCCGCCCACGATCGTGGTACACGTTGCGAATCAATTTGAAATGTGGTCCGAAGTGGAAGCCTGCATCGTCAAGCTCCTTGTAGTACTGATCGTGGCCGGTCAACAATGGCAACTCGGCCTTGAGCCCCTCAAGTTCAATTCTGGCGGGAACATCCGACTGATATAGCGTCAGGCGACCTTCGACATGCAGGTCCCAGTCAACGAGGTCGGTGCTGGACTTGATCGTGTAGCTCTTGTCGATCGGGTTGTATTCAACACGCACCGTCGGAACGGCTTCTTCACTGAGGAACAAAGCCTTCTTCACCACCATGTCTTCCACGGTGTAATCCTGATCCGGGAAAACGGCACGAGCCAGCGCCAGCGAAATCTCACCATAGCCGGCGGCCGGGAACAGGATGCTACCCCAGAAGCGGTGACTTTCCAGGTAGGTGTAAATTCGTGGATCCATCTGGAATTCCCAGGTGGGATTTCCGTTCTCCAGTCGCTTGCCCAGCAGCGGGTGCGTGTTGGGCCGGATACGATCATTGCGGCCTGTTTCACCTTCCAACCAGAACCGTTCACGATTCCAAGGGTACCGCGGCAGGCGGACAAACTTGCCCGCTGATTGATTCAGTGCAGCCCAGTCGAATTCCACGCCGAACGCGTGCAGACCGGCAACATTTTGCAACAGGCTTTGCGACTCGTCCGTCTTTCGCATCAACGAATGATAAACCGCTCCTTTTACACCCTGCGACCTGACAGGGCATCGTTTAGCGGATTGCGGAGTGCCGGGTGAGGTCCGAGTTCCAGGAACAGCTCATCGCCACCGCGAACAATGTTGTTGATCGCGGGAGCAAACAGGACCGGATTGCGAACGTTGGCCCACCAGTAGCTGGCGTCCATGAGTTCAGCCTGGTAGACGCCACCAGTTACCGTCGAGATGAAAGGGATGCGAGCTGGCTGGGGTTCGATATCGGAAAGCACTTCCAGCAACTCGTCCTTGATCGGTTCCATCAAGTGCGTGTGGAAGGGGTACTCAACCGGCAAAACCCTGTGGAATGTGCCGTCCGCTTTCAGCTTTTGTTCGATCTCTTTCAGGGGCCCTGTTTCGCCGGCGATAGTGACAAGGTTCGAGCTGTTCACAGCAGCAATCTGCACTGCAGCGGCCTTGTCGCCGATCAATTCGCGAGCTTCCTTGGACGACATGCCCACGGCGATCATCTCACCTAGACCCTGGGTCATGTTCTGCAGTCGGCTACGGTGATAGATGATTTTGACCGCATCTTCCAAGCTGTAGATTCCTGCCAGGTAAGCGGCGGCGACTTCGCCAACGCTATGCCCCACGACCTTCGATGGTTCAATGCCCCAGGACTTCCAGAGTTCCGCGAACGCGACCTGCAGTCCAAAGATGGCTGGCTGAGCGATGTTGGTGTCGTTGATTCGCGACTCCGCTTCGCTTCGACTCATTTCCTCAACGAGCGTAAAGTCGCCGTACTTTCTCAGTATGTCGTCGACACGCTCGATGGCTGCCCGGAAAATCGGTTCGCGATGCAGGAGTTCCTGGCCCATCTTCCACCACTGAGCCCCTTGGCCCGTGAAGACGAAGACGATCGGTTTCGTTTCCGCAGACACCCGCCCGGAATAAACCCCCGGCAACTCGGCAGGCTCGGTGTCATCGGCTCGGTTCTCGTTACTTAGCCACGACTGCAACTGTTGACACATTTCCGACTTGTTCGAGGCGACAAATACAAGTCGTTCGTCGTGATGTTCCTTGCGATGCCGGCGGTATAGCAAATGTCGGCAAGCGATTCTTCGGTCGACTGCAGACTGGCGAGGTACGCCTCGACATAGCTCTTCAGAGCTCCGTTTTCCGCGTGCGCTGATTGGCAGCGCAAAGGGTCGTTCGGCCTTGATAGTCGGCTGCACGCCCATCACCGACGTTGCCCCGACTGGCGGAGCTTGCAAAACGGCGTGAGAGTTGGTCCCGCCGAAACCGAACGAGTTGACCGCGGTCACAGGCAGTTGCCCCTCGACGTGTGGCAACGGCTGCAATTCGGTGGAAACCTTCAACTTCAAATCGTCGAACGGGATATTCGGGTTTGGTGTTTGGAAGTTGGCATTCGGTGGCACCTGGTCCTTATGAAGGACCAGCGAAGCCTTGATCAATCCGGCAATTCCCGATCCAGCCTCGAGGTGTCCGATATTCGATTTCACGCTGCCGACAAGGCAGCGATTATCGTCGGCGCGGCCTTTGGAAAGAACGCGGCCCAGTGCCGATAATTCGATAGGATCGCCAACCGGCGTTCCTGTCCCATGTGCCTCCATGTACATGACCTGCGTTGGCGCAAGCCCCGCTTCGCAGTAGGCGCGACGCAACATCGCTGCCTGAGCATCGGCTCCCGGGACCGTCATCGAAGTAGTATGGCCGTCCTGATTCATCACGGCAGCGCGAATGACCGAGTAGATTCGGTCATGATCTTCCAGCGCCTGGCTGAGCTTCTTGAAGTAAACCATGCCGGCACCTTCGCCGCGAACGTAACCGTTCGCTCGCGCATCAAATGCGAAACACTGACCATCTGGCGATAGCATGGAAGCCTTGGCGAATCCAACCGTCGGGTGAGGAGTGCACATGCAGTTGACTCCTCCAACCAGAGCCGCATCGCATTCACCAGCCCAGATACTACGACAGGCAATCGACAACGCTACCAGCGAAGAAGAACATGCCGTATCCACCGCCAACGACGGACCGGTCAAATCGAGCAGATAAGAGACACGGTTCGCAGCGATACTCAGCGTGATGCCACTGTTCGTATGCGCATCGCTGTTGTTGATCGTTTCGCCCTGAATGCCCGAATAGTCGTGCGTCGAGATGCCAACGAAACAACCGACCTTGTCGCCCCGCAATTTGCTCGGCCGAGTCCCCGAATCCTCAATCGCTTCCCAAGCAACTTCCAACAGCCAACGCTGTTGCGGGTCCATGCGTTGCGCTTCCCGCGGGGTGATCCCCCAGAATCTTGCATCGAAATCAGCCAAGTTGTCGGTAAAGCCACCCCATTTGGTGTGCATGCGCCCCGGCACCGACGGATCGCTGTGATAATAGCGGTCCAGCGTCCAACGGTCCGTTGGGACTTCGACGATACCCGAACGACCTTCGGCGAGAAATTGCCAAAACGATTCGCCGTCAACAACTCCACCGGGCAACCGACAACCAATACCAACGATGGCTAATGGTTCCTGGGCCGGAACGCCCTCGACTTCGTGACTCGACATTCGCAGATATTCCTTTTGAATAGCGTTAGAACGTGGGGCGAACAGAATTCCTCGATCTGCGCAATTTGCCCTCACGACGCTCGATGCTTTTTCCTTAATTTTTCGATAACAGATGTTACGGCGAGCTGGCTGTGCAGCACCAGTCGTCTTGTGGGCTGAGGAGCTACCAAGACCCACTTTTTCCTGCAGAATTTCCGGCGGTCATCGTAATTTTTTCCGCCGACTTTTGCGCTCCCGATGAATACCGCCGGCGTACCCACGATGTAACTTGCAATATATTCCGCAAGAAGTACCCGACGCACAAGGAGGGCCATAGTAGAGGTGACGAAACCCCGCCACAAGGGTGATTCGAACGGCATCTCCAAACTGGCTGCGGACGCCCGATATCCACCGAAATTTCGACATCCGGGTCACGATGCGTGCTCGACACAGCAACATCAATTCAAGCCAAATTGCCGTGGCTCTTGCTGAAGATCCCGGAAGTGGGAGACGCGAAGTCACCGCACCCCACAGCGACGGAGTCCGACGCCGCAACTCCGTATCGTGCTATCGTCGCCGACGTCTCAGAAGTCCGATTCCAAACAGCGGCAGCAACCACATCAAGACAGGTTCGGGCACTGCAGAAACGTCGGCCGATGTGAACTTGAAGTCATTCCACACGAGAAAATCTGTTCCATTGACGAAACCGTCAGCCGAGAAGTCCCCCTGACACCATCCGCTCGCTTCTGAAAAGTTGTTTCCTTGCCAAATCAGGAAATCCGCACCGTTAACGTCTCCGTCCAGATTGGCATCCCCCGGATTAAAAGCATTACCGCTGGGCAGGTTTGCGCCTCCAGCAATTGCCAACCAGGACGACACGTCATCGACGTCTACCGCTCCACTGCCATCCAGATCGAATTGAGGGTCGGACGATCCGGTTGCGACTTCACCGACCAATGCGTCAATGTCATTGCAGCTAAACAGGCCATCGTTATCAAAATCGCCCGCGAACGAGTTATTGAAGACATCCAGCCTGTAGAGTTGCACGTCGTTCTGCAGCCCATTCACACGAATGAAGTACTCACCTGCTGCCGGCAAGGTAACGCCGACAAGTTCATCGATTTCGCCAAAACTGCCCGAGTTGTCAAACGCCAATTCCGTCGTTTGGTCGGTAGCGACGATCGCCACCGTCAGGTTGCTCATGGTGGTGGTATCGATAATCGATTCGGTGCCATTCTGAGGGCCAATCGAGAGAATTGGAGGCCCAGCGGGTTTCAACACCACGTCAACCGAAGTCGGTCCATCGACGGTGAACGAATAAAAATCGGTATCGGAGTTGTCGTCGATGCTAACGAGGTCGGTCAGTGTGCCAAAGATCCGGTTGTCACCCACAGCGTTACGCCCAATATCAACGCTGCTACCAGGTGCAATCACCCCCAGATCGGTGGCCAAGGCGGCGGTTTCGTTTCCCTGCCCGTCGTTACTCTTTTCGTAGAAGTCACCATATCCCCGGTGGATTCCCCGGATGTCTTCAACCGAAGGTCCATCAAACGCAGTGTTGATGAACGGCTCCATCAGCAGTTCCGCATTGGATGATTCAGAATGACCAAATCCGGTGCCATGGCCATGCTCATGCATCACAACATTCCGCAGGAAACGAAAGTTATTGCTCGGCGAGCCATACGCGCCCATGTCGGCGGTATCAATCATCATGTCGCCATTGTCCGGAAAGAAGTTGTACGCCAACACGTTGCTCGGACCATCATAGAATCCACCGCCAATTCGGACGTCAGGGCGAACACCTAGCACGCCGGGACTGGTTGAGTGCTCTACGCCATCGTCGTTGGGCTCGTAGATGTAGCTCAGACCGCTTAGTTCTTCGTAGCGATCAAACGACTGTTGGAAATAAGTGAACCACGGTCTTTGCGTCAGATCGGACCCTCCCGGTCCCGCGCCAAACCTCAGGTCGAACTGTTCGATAAAATCACTGCCGCCAATATTCGGAATGTTGGTGCCATCAGCAATAAATCCCCAGGTAATCGTTGTCGGATCGCCCTGTTGCAACCCCCCACCATTCACCGCGGTTGTGCTCCAGCGACCATTCAGCTCGAAGCCGTAGCAGTTGGCGTTGCCACACAGAAGTAGAAGAAGAAAAAACGAAGCAACGGCCCGACGATCAACGAAAGCTGCGAATACTGATCTCATGATTCCCCTCAAAATCGTTCAATTAGGTTTCCCGAGTATACACAGTCGATTCGTTCCGGTGAGTCAGTTTTGTCGATGTTTTCCGCCGATTTATGCAATCTGACTTCGTCACGGCGATATCGGCGTATTTCGGTCGTCGCTAGTGTTCCAAGAACCGCCTGTTTGGTTAACTCTGCCTTCGATCAGCAATAGTGCGACGCACGTCGGAGCATGCGTAATTTCGCCATTCCGGACTAAATCCACGCTGACCTCAGCGAAATGACGACCGGCTCGATCAACTCGGTACCCTCAAGACGGGTTTCCGTAACGGTTAACCCGGTGGCAAGATACAAGCGAGTGGGAGAGACAACAATGGTCGTGAATGGGTCAACAGTAGCCAACATTTCCCAGTGAACCGCAACGAGCCCCAGCTCTTCCGCCAATTCGCGTTGCGCGGTTTCATCCGCTTCTTCGCCGGGCTCGATCCCCCCACTGACACCCTCGATCGAATCGCGTCCTATCCCGTAGTGGAACTCTTTTGTGAGATGAATCTGCCAATCTCCCTGCGGCCTACGGTCAAGCGCAATGACACAAACTCCCGGCTTCATGTTGACCACGACGTGTTGCCCGTCGATACCATCCGGCCTGATGACCTGATCCAGGGTGACATCCACAAACGCATCCTGGTAGACGCTATCGGTCGACTTCACCATCCAGGGTCCATGGGGTTTGGGTTTTACCATCGTGTCGCCGTCCGGCATTCGAGAATCAAATGGTCGTTGCCGTGGTGGCGAATGCGGGACGGAATCAGGACAGCACCGAAAAGTCGGCAAAATACCAGTAGATCGCGAACACCAGTACTATCAACGCGAGGGAAAAGGGCCAAGCGAGACGCCAAGGTGTAATATCCACATCGCCCGAATGCTGCTGAGTCCACGGTTCCGAGCGTGGGCTGACCACACCGATCGCCAACATGATCACGATCAACGATGCGAAAACGATTCCCAGGAAGTGGAAGTCGTGGACCACATCTCCTGCAATCATCTTGCCGACCGTCTCGTACTTCTCCAAACTCAGCCATTCCACTCCTTCAAACATCTGTCGACTGCCATCGATCACTACAAAACGCTTGGCACCGAGCGGTTCTGAGTCGGCGGTCCGAATCGTCATCGTGGCGATCGCCTCTTTTTCTCCGATAGGCAGGAAATAGCCGGCCGCGATCGTGGCGAGTCCCAACAGCAACGCGACATTCGCAGCGCGGGCTGGTACCCGCCGCGTCGTCATGCCAACGACCACAACGGCAAGGATCGGAATGAAGTAAAGACCATTCATTTTCTGCAAGTAACCGAAAATACTCTCCTGTCCCATCAGCATGGGAGCTCCCACCATGGCCGCGATGGCGACAATCCAGCCGAAGACTTTCCCGGACGCAACGATGTTTGCCTCGCTGGCGTCAGGCCGGATCATTCCCTTGTAGACACCGAGGCTAAATAGTGTGCAGGCGCTGTTCAGTGCCGAGTTGAACGAGCTAAGAATGGCTCCCACCATTACTGCCATGAAGAAACCAACCAGCCACGGCGGCAATACGTCGCTGACCAGTCGGCCATACGCCGAGTCATTGCTGACACCAGGGTCGTCGGCATAAAGGTGATACGCGATGATGCCCGGGATGACGAGATACAGCGGCCCCAACAATTTCAGGGCTCCGCAGATCAACACACCTTTTTGGCCCTCCCGCAGATTTGACGCACCAAAAGTTCGCTGAATGATCTGTTGATTCGTGCACCAGTAAAAAACGTTCAGCAGAAAGACTCCGGTAAAAATCGTGTGAAAGGGGACCGATTGTGAATCGGACCCGATCGAGTTGAACCGCTCAGGATTGGCTGTCCTTAATTGCTCGAACCCTTCCAGCACGCCACCACCGCCAGCAACTTTGGTCAGGCCGAAATAAACGATCGCCATCCCGCCCAGCAACAATCCTGCACCGTTGAGGGTATCGGAAACCGCGACTGCCCGCAGGCCACCGAACAATGCATAGATCGACCCGATGACACCGACCAGGACGACCGTCAACGTCAACACCTGCCACTCCGACTGCAGGCCTGTGAGTCCCTGCATGTCAATCATCCCGCTCAGGCCACGTGCACCTGTGTACAGGATAATGGGCAACAGGATCCCTGCGTACGCCAACAAGAATATGATCGTCGTAATGGAACGCGTCGTCTTGTCAAATCGCTCCTCCAGAAATTGTGGTACGGTCGCAATACCGCTCTTCAAGAACCGCGGAAGGAAGAACATCGCCATCAGCACCAGCGCGACGACTGCCACAACCTCCCACACCATCACATGCAAGCCGTCCTTGAAGGCTTCGCCATTCAAGCCCACCATTTGCTCGGTGGACAAGTTCGTCAGTAACAACGAACCCGCGATTAACGTACCGGTCAGTCGACGTCCCGCCAGAAAGTAGCCGCTCGAACTATCGTGGTCGTCGTTCTTCGTCAACGTCCAGGTAAGAAAAGCGACCAAGCCGGTAAAGAAAACGAACGTTCCCAGAGTGAGTGCCATAGCGCTGCCAGTTTCATTGAAGAATTGCTAGGTGGGCAACAAACCCGTCGAACCGCGGGTCTCTACCCGCGATCGTAAACGAAACGAACTGCACATTGAACCAATGAAGCGGCAGATTATTTGAACTGCATCGCTACTTCACGTCGCCCGAAGTCGAGAACATAATGGCTGGCACGGATAGCGAACAGCGATTTCAATCGCTGTGATGTCTCAATGGGAGCCGAGATGCCCGGCAAATTTCCGAAGCTGCACAATGCCATGTGGCCCGGCGTAGTGGGTAAGGACCCTGCTTCTGATGAGCCGCCCCTTTCGCTGGAGCACATGCTGAAGCTGACATCGGCGGTTGAGGTGGGCGGCGAAAAGTTTGACGGTGTGGACCTGTTTCTTTCGGCGCCACATACCGACATCGATGCCAGTCACGATGAGCTCCAGCGGCTGACAGATCAAGTTTCCAGCCATGGCTTGGTCGTGGGTACGGTCGTCGCACCAGTTTGGGCCGCAACCGGAGGGGGCTCGGCCATCGGCAGCGACGAGGAAATACAGCGGTTCCTGACGCAAGTTCGTAAGGCCAGTTCGATCGCCCAACAGTTGCGCGACCTGGGAATTCGCCCCTACGGCAGCGTGCGAATCGACTCGGCGGCCAGCCCGACAGACTGGTCGATCGACCCCGAAACGAATCAACGACGGCTGGTGCGAACATTTCAACAAGCGGCAATGATTGCAGCCGATCACGGAGAAGTGTTGTGCGCCGAAGGTGAAATTTGCTGGGGTGGAATGCACTCGTGGACCAAAATGGTCGACGTGCTGGAACAAGTCGAGCAACCCGACTTGCTGGGCTTTCAAGCCGATATTGCGCACACACTGCTCTACAGCATGGGCTACAACGCGGCAGAAGATCGTTTGCTGCCGGAGGACTTCGATTGGTCGGAGTCTGATGCTTTCGACGCAGCCTACGCGACGGTCGCCAATGCACTTAGGCCGTGGACGATTGACTTTCACGTGGCTCAGAATGACGCAACGGTGCACGGAACCGGCACGCATGACAGAACGGGTCGGCACTGCCCGGCGAACGACCCAGAAGGCAAGCTCGACATCGCCAAACACGCCGGATTCTGGTTGCGCGACGAATCAGGATCGCTGACAAAGGCTTGCCGCCACATCTGCTGGGATGGCTGCATGTTTCCGAACGAGGTGATGTTGCAGGAACAAACATGGTGCGACGTCTTGCAGGCAATGATCAAGGTACGGATGGCGCACGGGTGGGAAGAGTGACGTGGCAACAGGCAACAGGCAACAGGCAACAGGCAACAGGCAACAGGCAACAGAGTTTATTAAAGAGATACCAAAGTGCCTTTTCTTATTTTTCTCCTGAATTCCTGCTTTCCTCATCAAATAGAAAACTTCGGTGGATTCAATAAAGACAGGCAGGAGTGACCATGGCAAGGCCATTGCGAATCGGTTTGATCGGCTATGGGTTCATGGGGCGGGCCCATGCGAATGCGTACCGCAAGGTGAATGCATTTTTCGACCTGGAGCTCAAGCCCGTGCTGGCAGCCTGCTGCTGGACGCCGGGCCGGCCAGATCAAAGCCTTTGCCGAGAACTGGGGCTTTGAATCGTACGACACCGATTGGCAGCACCTGATCGTACGTGATGACATCGACGCTATCGATATTTGTACACCCAACAACACGCATTGCGAGATTGCGTGCGCAGCGGCGGCAGCCGGCAAGATGGTCCTTTGCGAAAAACCATTGGCCATGAACGCTGGCGGAGGGCGAGCAGATTGTGGCGGCAGTAGAAAAGGCTGGCGTGGCCAACATGATCTGGTTCAACTACCGCCGAGTCCCGGCCATCGCGTTGGCACGACAATTGGTCGACGAAGGGCGTGTCGGAAGGACGTTCCATTACCGTGCAACCTACAACCAGGATTGGACAATCGCAGCGGATGTACCGCAGGGTGGACAGACGTTGTGGCGATTGGAACTGGCCGCAGCCGGCTCTGGAGTGACCGGCGACTTGCTGGCCCATTCGATCGATACGGCCGAATGGTTAAACGGTCCGATTCGCGCGAGTCGTCGCCAAAACAGAGACGTTCATCAAGCAGCGGGAGCATGTCGAAACCGGCAAAGGTTGAGCCCGTTGGTATCGACGATGCCTGCATGTTTCTGGCCGTCTTCGAAAATGGCTCGACAGGCACATTTGAGTCGACCCGATACGCACGCGGCCGCAAGAACTACAATACTTTCGAAATGAACGGCGAAGATGGGAGCGTCTTCTTTGACCTCGAAGATCATCAGTATCTTGCAGTATCTTCGAGTACACGAACCGGACGACCGGCAAGAAAACGGATGACCACACGACGGGTTGGCGGGAGATCCATGTAACCAACCCGGAGCATCCCTACATGGATCACTGGTGGGTGCCAGGCTGCACGATTGGCTACGAACACACCTTCATAAATGCGCTCGCCGATTTCCTGCAAGGGCTCGAGTCGGGCAGGGCGGCGCAACCCGATCTGCGATCTGGTTTGCGAACCCAGCGAGTCTGTGACGCGGTGCTGGAGAGTGCTACTGGTGCGAAGTGGGTCGACGTCTAGAGGGTACGAGCCATGGAAGTCGCGGCTGTTCTCCGATTGACGACTGCCATACCAGCGCCACTCATGCAACACGTCGGTACGACTTGCGCTGATCGTCGATTGCAGGAAGATGCACTGCCTGTCCTCGTCGCAGTTGTTGCGACCATCACAAGACGAGCTGGCCCGTTTCGCTCATAGCGCGGAAACGAACGAGTGATTTGTGCACTCCCGCTTCGATCGACGTGCGTGGCAGGTTGGCAAACGACTGCTGGATCACATCATCCTCGAGGTCGCACACAAACAGGTTCTCAACTGCCTCAACTGCAATGCTCAAATCGATCGCGTTGATCCAACCGAGCTGTTCCGCGGCATGCTTGATCGTGTCGAGGAAACGATCGATTTGTATCGTCTGTCCTCTGATGTTGAAGCAACCATAGCCATCAAACGGTTGCAGGCGCAAGCAGCGAAATGAGCTCCCACGTCTTCCACGTAATGGTAGTTCTCACGACCGCAATAGGGCATCTGAAAGGGTAGCGTCTTGCCTTGTACGGCTCCAACAGCCACGTGTTTCATGGCGAGAGTCGGTGCCGAGGTCTTACCCAGGTCGCGGCCAGGTCCGTAAGTCGTATTCAATCGCAGACAAACCGTAGGACAACCCGATTGCTCGTGGAACAGTCGAGCAAGCTGCTCGCCCGCCAACTTCCAGACGCCGTAAAGGTTCGGGGGCGCCAGCGCTGCCGACTCGGAAACGGTGGGGCCGGCGTACCAGGTCCGTTTTCCGTAGACGGCCGCCGAACTAGCGAAGACAAAACGAGCCAACTCGGAGCAATGAGTCTGCACCGAGTCGAACAACCGCAAAGTGCTCGCAAGGTTGATTTCCAGGCCACGGCCTGGCTCGGCATCACAGGCCGGGCTCTGCAAGGCTCCCAGGTGAATCACGTGCGTCGGTTTCGTCTCCTGGACGATTCTTTCCATGGCCGCGCCGTCGCCAAGATCGGCCGCCTGCAACAGGATGCGCGGATCAAGTTGCTCACCCTGCCACAGTTGCAAGAGCTGCGGCTGGCAAGAACGCGAAACGGCAACCACTTTCTCGATGTCTGATGCACGATCAGACAACAACAACTTGTCAATCGTCGTGGCGCCGATGCATCCTGTGGCGCCAGTGATGAGGATGTTCATTTTGTCTCGAGAGGCAACAGGCGAAAGGTAACAGGGACGAACTCGCTAGTTGATTTTCAGGATGGCTTTTGTCGTTTTCGCGAGGATCGAATCTTCCATGGCAATCAATGCGTCAGCGAAGAGATATACCTGCGAATAGCGTTCAACAGGAATCACGCTTTGTTGCAACAACGACTGGGCGACTTCAAAGTCTACTCGGTCTGATCCCATGACGCCCATCATCTTCTGGCCAGCGCGTGTGAACGCGGTGGCATCGAACGGAACGTCAGTCGGGAACGTGGCAATGACGAGGATTTCGCCTTCCAGCTGCACGCTAAGACCGGCCTCAGCCAAAGCTGCGGGCGCGCCTGAACATTCGATCAACAAATCGACCGTGCCGTCTTCGTAAACATCGCCAAAACGATGGCCTTCCAGATCGAAGACACCGTCCTGAAGGACATCATGTAACGCCCTTTCGGGTCCGACGACAATGGGAATGAACCCCTGCTCGCTGGCCAGGGCGAGCCGTACCGTCCGATCACACTCCAGCCCGGTAATAGCTACGCGGGCTCCGGCAACGCGGGCCAATTCGGCGGCCAGCAACCCGATGATGCCACAGCCGGACACAACGACATCCATACCCGGCTGAATGCTGCACTTGCGGTAAATCGCCTGGGCGACCACCGAAAGCGGCTCGACCACGGCGCCCTGCATCGGCGAAATCCCCTCTCGCAATTTCACGCATCGCGCCACGTCGACGACCATCCTGCCAGCCATCGCTCCGTCGCGATGAAATCCCAGTATCGTTTTTCGCCGGCAGTAGTTTGGTCGATTCCGGCTGCAGCCACGACACTCGGGCATGCCACAACCTTGCATAGGCACGCAGCACACTACATCACCCAGCTGAAGTTCAGTCGTTCCTGCGGTATTTGGACCGAAGGCTACAATACGGGCATGCATTCATGTCCGATCGTGCGAGGCCGATCGACCCAGGCAAAATTCGGTTTTCCAAGGCTGGCACTGTTGTCTGACCCGCAGATACCAACGTAAAGCGGCTCGACCAACACCTCGCCCTCCGCCGGATCAAGCAGCGAGATCCGCTCGACGCTCAAATTACGAATGACAGAATCTTCGCTACTGCCGGGATCAATGCGCTGGGAACCGCAGAGTCGTAATGAGGTAACGGGATTGGACAAGCTTTGCTTCCTTGATTACACACCTTCACGGTGGCGGAGGTCACGACTTCGGGAAAGGTGTGACACCCTTCTTCAAAATGATGTTCCCGTACTTCGCAGTTTCTCCCGTCATGACAATCGCAAACGCGTGCCGAGCTCGTTCATAAAAAGCAAAGCGCTCAACGCGTTTGATGGCAGCCCCCGACACGCGGCGATCAATCACCCGCCGATACGATTCTTCGACGGTCGGGTCAAGTTCGTCACCGGCAACAGCCGCCATCATGGCCAACGGAGTTTCAACGTATTGATCCAGCGCGAACAGCGGCAGAATGCCATCCAACAATGCAGGAATCGCCACGCCATCTGCGCGAACCGTCGGCGGGCCCAGGTTTTCACCTGGAAAATGCGCGTCGGCCAGCACCAGCTCATCCCCATGCCCCATGCGATACATGGTTGCCAAGAGTTCCGGACCGATCACCGGTGAAATGCCAATTAACATTCGGAGCACCCAAAGATTTTGCGAACAACCCCGCGGATTATAACCGAGTCAATCGCAACCGCAGCCTGCATACCTCGGTCGCCAGCCGTCACACCTACCTGTTACCTGTTACCTACTTAATCAACTCACCGTCTGCAACGGCAATCAACCGACCCATGATCACCGGATCGACTTCATTCGCGAGAAACGCCGCGTGGCCATCGACGGCCAACGCATTCACGCCTCCCGGGTGCTGGCTGCGTGGCGAAGCGTACAATCCGAGACCGTCCAGCGTCGTCTCGCAAGGCATCTCTTCCAGTGCTGCTTCCTGTTCGCATTGATAAAGTCGATCAAATTTGTTTCCGGTCGTCTTGTTGGGAGTCTGAGCCAGCGTCATTTCGCGAGGGTCAAGGCTTGGCACGTATCGCACGTCGCTGATATCGGCGTCAGGATCGACACCTGCAGGCATCAGATTCAAGGCAAGCAAACTGCAACCAACCCAGGGCAGAGCCCATGCACCGCGTTGATCTCGTTCGGACGGTCGCGTGCGAACCTCTGAAGCCAACAGAGTCTTGCTCGATCCGTCCAGGAATGCGCCCATCGTTTGCCCGCGGGAACTTCCCGGCCGAACACCACCGAACGCCCCCGCCCATGATGCCTCGGTTTCCAATCGAAAAGGGCTTGCAAAACCGGCAAAATTCGACTTCGCGAAGGCCTTGCCCTCGAAAACGTAGGCCACCGGTGTCGTGACATCACTCGGGCAGACGAGTGAACTGATAAAGATGGCCTGCGGATCGCTACTCTGTTCCGTAATTGGCAGGTCCGGATCGATCATCGATGAGAGGTGCTGTTCCTCCATGTACGGCAGAATCTGAACGAGCCAGCTGATTTGATTTCCCGAACGGGGATTGAAGTAGAGCGTGTTGATTCGTGGTTCACACTCGGCCGGACCAACAAGACCGGCCGGCGGCAGGTAACCGTGGGTCGATTCAAAATTGCCAACCGCCAATGCCAGCTGCCGCATCGCATTCAGGCACGAGACGCGGCGTGCGGACTCGCGGGCGGCGCTAATGACAGGCAGCAACATCGCGACGAGCACGGCAATGATCATCACGACGACCATCAGTTCGACCAATGTGAACGCCGAGCGCCGCGGACTGGCTGTCTTGTGGCGAGCGGATACTGGGATGGCAGACATGGACGACTCCATGATCAAGTTCGGCGTGAAGTGTCTCACGAACTGACGTTGTCTATAGTTTACCACTGCTGAAGAGTATCGCAGCCGGCAAATCAGCTCTTTCAGTCGAACGCAGCCCGTTCGATGGCGTCTTCGAGAAAATAGTTCAATTCCTCGGCGTCTTCCGCGTGAAGGACATTGTAGGCGTGAGCCGCACTGCGAGCGTGGTACAGTTGTTCGCACATATTGACATCGCGTGTAATCGCAGTCGCAAAGGCTGCGAGGACCTGCAAGTGGCGATTGCGGTCCGTTTCGGGCGTGGCCAACAAAAGCACCGCGTGGATCAAGCGGCCATCCGGAGCTCCCAGGTCCAGACCTTTGCTGCTGATTCCCAGCACACCTTTCACCTCCTGACCTTCATCCAGGATCGCATGCGGGACCATCAGCCCTTCACCAAGGCAAGTCGTTTCCAGATTCTCACGCTGCATGACAAGTTCAAAAAACTCGTTCTGCGGAAGATTCATCGGCGTCGTAGCATACAGTTGGCTGACCATCGATCGGATCACACTTTCGCGAGTACCGCCGGCCAGTCCCACCGAGATCCGATTTTCTTCCAGAAAATCCAGTAGCCGGGGTCGATCCTTGTGGTCTTCATTCGACCGAAAAATAGCCATGCGGGTCGCGCTGGGACCGAGCAATTGGTTGATCGCCAGCGCCGACAGACCTACGGTCGTGACAACTTCCGATACGTGCGCAAATAACGGCTCGTTTTGCACCAGAATGATCAAGCCGACGGCGACACCACCGTGCGGAAGCAGCGCGATCCCAAGGTATTTCTTGACGTCCGCTGGAGCTCCGGCCAATGACATCGCCGTGTAGGCGCTCATCGACTTGCCCATCAGGCGTGCGGCAAAGTACAGGAAGACTACGCCCGCGGCCGCCGGTACCTGGCTGAAATCCAGTTTCATGCCAGCAAACGTAAAGAACAACGCGAACAAGACGCCGCCGATCGCGTGCAGATAGGCTTCGGTCGACCGAACCAGATCGTGCCGCAAGTTCGTCACGGTGATCCCTGCAAACGTACAGGCCAGGATACCACCGCTGGTACCAAAATTCGCCGCGGCTCCCCAAGCTGCAAAAATTACCGCGACCATGGTTGGCCCCAGGAAAGCTGGCCCCACCAGCGTACGCGTCAGGATCAATGCCACACCCGCACACGCGGCGCCGATGGCAAAGGTCACCGCGAATTGAATCACGACAAACGAAAGCGAATCCACCCAGTTGATATCGCCTTCAAGAAAGGTCGATACGAATACAAACACACCAACCGCCACCATGTCAATCAGGCCGATGGCAGCCAGCAAGGTACGCGTCAAAATGCCCCGGGCTCGCGCTTCCTGAATTACCAGCACGGTGGTCCCCGGAGCACCTGCAATCGCAATGGCTGCCAGCAGGATTGCGGCGGTAGTGTTCATCTCGCCCAGCATTGGTGCCACAAACACCATCAGGCTACCGACAATCAATGGTGTGATCAGGGCCTCGCCAAGAAGCAATAGTCCAATTCGTTTTTCGGTGTTGCGCAAATTGGATACGTAGAGCGTCGCGCCAACCGTGAACGCAATGTAGCCGAGAACGAAATAGTTGAACGACGCGAATCGCCCCAGGTTCTCTGCTTCAAGTCCTGGCAACTCGAGCCAGCGAAGGAAGATGCCGACGGCAATCCAACCGGTGACCTTGGGCAAACGGATTCGCGCGAACAACTCGCCGGCAATAATCGCCACTACGAGGACCGTCGCCATGTTCAACAGCGGGTCGTCGAAGCTGAGATTTTTCCAGTCGATCAATGTATTGCCGCCCCAAGAACGAGTCATCAAACGCGTAAGGTCGCATTCTAAAGACGGCACTCGCATTGGGAAGAGGGACGGCGGTATCGGCTGTGATCCACGTCAAGCTCCGAAAGCTACGCAGACAATGAGGCGCTCAACAGCCGGGTTTCGATTGCAGATCGGTGATCAATTTGGCAGCCGCGTCAGCTCCAAACCTCATCGTCTGATGCATGTTGGGGTAGCAAAACCCTCCCTGACGTCCGATCGAATCGACGTTGGAAACACTTCGCAGATAGTCCTGAATCGTCACCAAATGCCTGTCAAAATCCAGATCAAAAACCGGGTAACCAAACTCGGTCCGTTGGTGATGCAACTGAACAATTTCCTCCCGACGAACAACGCCCTCGCGTTCCAGGTCGGCGATCATTTTATGTCGAGCGGGCGTCGAATCGTTCCACGTCTCATCGCCGATTGTGCAGGTAATTTCTACCAGCAACACCGCGTGATCCGGTGGATTCGGTTTCAGCCCACTTTGAGTTGGTTCGGCGATACGATGGAAGACGCTGTCGCGATAATAAACATACAAAGCGTCGAGCACGCGCGGCCTATTGATGACCAAGCCGTAGACCACCAGCGGGCGAAACTGCAAACGACTGGCCGCTGCTGCCACCTGAACGGGCGGCGGCGGATCGAACATGGAAATCACACGCGTGATGGGCACAGTAGTGATAACACGGTCACAATCCAATCGTTGCCCGCCGCATGCGACAGCAACCACCTTTCCGTTCGCCTGATGCAAATGCGTCGCGGCGGAACCTAATAACACGTCGCCCCCATCCGCCTTGATTTGCTCGACAAGCATCTCCGGAATCGCAATCGAACCGCGCTGCGAGTAGTACAACGTCTCCTCAACAAGAGCATTTTCAACGTCAGTATCCTGGCGCGCCTTCAGCCCCAATCGTGCCAACGCATGCTTGAGAAAATCGACGGCGCCTAACCGGGGCATTTTCCTGCGGACGAAAATCGCCGACAGCTCAGCTGCCGGCTGTCCCCAATAGCGATGTGTGAAATCGCGGAAGAAGAAACGGTAAAGCGGACCTCCATACAGTTCGACCAAGGCATCTTCCGCGTTCTTTGCCTCGCGGCGCGACTCGATTCTTGACCTGCTGAATCCCCAGCCCGGTCAGGATCCACAACAGTGTCCAAGGCGGAATTCCCCATAACAGGTCCAGAAACTTCAGCGGGTATTTCCGAAAGCCGCCGCCAAACTTGATCAGCGCTCGAAGTGGAACCGGCAACAGCTTCGGCCCCATGATCGATTCGATGTCGTCGAAGATTTCTTTATCGTGGGCGTGCAGGTGCTTCACGCCGAGATCGAAGAAATTGCCCTCGCGTTGCATGCTGGCCGCCAAGCCACCCGGTCGGTCAGATTGCTCGATCACGGTGACTCGTATTCCCGCCGCCGCCAGCTTGCGAGCAGCGTAAAGACCGCACATACCAGCGCCCAGCACGACAACATGCGGTAGGTCCTGCGCCTGACAATCTGTTTCCGCATCGCTCATGGACTGCCGCAGACATGTACGTGAAACAGGCGCATCACATCCGTCTCCCCGATCGCCAGATCGTCCCATGTCAGCGGCTGATCCTTCTGTACGGGGCGCGTCAGCGTTGGCAGCCGATCACCTTCTTCGACTTCCAGCAGCGCGACCGGAACCTGTTGCTGTGCATCCGCAGATACGCAGCGATCGATCATGCCATAGCACTCGCTGCCGCCAATGGCATGGTGAATCTTGTCACCAACACTCAAGTCGCGTTTGGCAAACGCATAGACGTCGGCTGTGCGGCCTGCAACCGGCGCGAGGATCGCTTCGTGATCCAACACCGCGCTGGCGATCGCCCAGGGAGTTTCCAGATGGCACAAATGGTATGGGCGATAGAACAGATAGTACGGTCCGTCACCCAGTTTGTAATACTGCAGGTACGGCGTCTGCAGCGGATCGTCGCAATGCCCCACGACAAAGACACCGCCGCCCGGGCGCGCACCCAGGATGTAATCGACGACCCCGCTTTCCGGATACTTGTTGAAGTCGAATTTGTGCAACACCTCCAACACGTCTTCTGCCTGCGGGCCCTCCATGCCCGTGACGTGCGGTAGCATGCCGGTAGCGTTGGCCACCAGCGCCATCTCGACCGACAGCTTCGTGCCATCGGTGTACGCGCAACATTGCACCGGATTCAAGCGCCGAATCTGCGCCTCGTGCTGCAGAGTGTCGGCCGTCGCATAGCGATTCAAGAATCCTTTGATGTTTCCTGCCATCACCGGCCGAAAGGCCCACAGGCGAATTTCGTCCAGCATCCGCAGCAGGACGCCGTGTTGATCGCCAGCATCGCTCGTCAGCACGACGCCGTGCTCCTCTGCCAATCGATGCAGCCACGGTCCCAACGCCAAGTCCACTTCGGCGTTCATCAGCACCACGTGTTGCTTTCGCTGCAGCGCCTGTTCGCACACACGGGCGGCAAACCCGATCGTGTTCGTCGCTTCGACCAGCACATCGAATTCAACATCATTCAACGCCTCATGGTCGGTAACGACACGGATGGGTTTCTCCGCATCGGGCTCCTTGCCTGTCTCGGGCGATAGTCCGTATGCAGCGCACGCTGCCGAGCTGGCATTCGGATTGCGATCGCAGATGACAGCCAACTGCAGACCAGGCGATCGCCGCAACTGCCAAGCGATACCACGCCCCATGGAGCCGGCACCCACGAGGGCTACCCGGATCGGACCGTGGTTTCGTTCGTACTTCGCAAGGCGAGCAAACACCTTTACCACAACTTTCTGTCGTCAATGAACATTTGCATCCACAATTCCAATATGACGAGCGACATGACCTGCTTTAGTACAAGGAATTCGCCCGAATCAGCCCGCTGCAACAACGAGCGGATCGCTTGCGGATCGAAAATATTGCGGGCGACGATCGTCTCCCTGTTCAGCGTCTGAGCAATAAGGTTCTGAAACGACTTGTGTTGGTACATCGACTCCAATGGAAAATAAAACGCCTGTTTCTTGCGGTGCGCGTAGTCTCGCGGCAATCGGGCGGCCGCCAGTCGCCGCAACAGTACCTTGTTTTGCAATCCTCGCAGCTTGCAGCGGCGGGGCAGTTTTCCGCAAAACTCGATCAAGGTATTATCCAAAAACGGCAAGCGGACCTCCACTCCATGAGCCATCGACAGCTTGTCCTGTCGAAGGAGGGCAAAATCCTGCAGCCAATCGTGATATTGCAGGTTAAGCAGGCATTCCAGCGGTCGATCGGCAGCGCCAACATTGCCGTGAATCCACTCTTCCGAGGCGTGGTGACGAAAGTCGGCCGCGTACAGGTTCCTGCGTTCTGCCACGTCGAACAGCGTGCGCAACGCTGCATAATTTTCCCCGGTGTGGCGCTGGCCAAACTGTTGCGCGAACGAGACGACACGCTGTTTGCCGGCTTCACCAAGATACGCTGGAAACGGGAAAAGTCGATTCAACATCGATACCGGAATCATTTTCAACAGCATCGCCAGGCCATTCTGTGAACCTGGGACACGGTCGACCATCCGCTCCACGTGGCTCAGCACTCGGTGGAACGAGTAACCGGCAAATAGCTCGTCGGCTCCTTCACCACTGAACACCGCTTTCACATCCGCCGCTGCCGATTGGGCCAGGGCGTCGTAAGCCAGAATCAGCGGCTCGCCGATCGGTCGTTCAAGGTGCCATAGTACTCGCGGAAGGTCTTCCAACGCTGCGGCACTCAGCTCGACGCACCGGTTTTGAATGCCCAGCTTCCCCGCCAGTACGGCCGCGAGTTCGGTCTCGTCGGAAGCCGCTCCAAAACCGACCGAATACGTCTGGCCGGAAAATGGAAGTCCCTTTTCTGCGGCGGCTGTCATGGTGGCCACGATCAAACTCGAGTCAACGCCACCGCTCAAGTAGGCACCGACGGCGACGTCACTGCGCAGCGTACGTTCGATCGCTCGGTCAAACAGATGCGTCAGTTCCTCCAACAGCTCGACGTCATGCTGCGTGGTTTCAGCGATAATTATGGGCTGCCAAAACGCATCGACTTTCAATTGGCCGTCTTGCCACTTCAGCCAGTGCCCGCCAGGCAATACATGCACATCGGCAAACAACGTTGCGGGCTGCGGCACGTACCGAAGCGCCAGGTATTGGTCGATCGCCGCGTGATTCAATCGACGCTCGAGCAGGCCCGTTTCTAACAATGCCTTGATCTCGGATCCGAAAGCCAAGCGGCCGTTCCGTTCGACGTAGTACAGCGGTTTTTGCCCGGTACGGTCCCGAGCTATCAGTAGCTCGCCGCTTCGTTTGTCGTGGATTGCGACCGCAAACATGCCGTTCAATCGACCGATCAGCTGTTCGAAACCCCACTTTTCATATCCCCGCAGGATCACTTCCGTGTCCGACGTCGTATGAAACCGGGAACCCAGTGATTTCAATTCGTCCCGCAGCTCACCGTCGTTGTAGATCTCGCCGTTGAACGCGACGACTGCCGAATCGCCCTGCATTGGTTGATGTCCGCCGGCCGGGTCCATGATCGCCAGGCGGCGAACAGCGAGCGAAATCGCAGGTGCCAGGCCGGTCCGGTCCGATTCCCAGGATCCCGATGCATCGGGGCCTCGATGAGCAACCGCCAGCGACATCTGCGAAAGCAGCTGCGGCTCGGTAAATCCGGCGAAGCCAACGATACCGCACACAGGGGGGTTACCAATGAAAGGGGTGGTTGGGACAGTCTTCAAAACGAACTTCATCGACCGGTTGCTGGCGTCCGTCACCCGCATACAACTGATCCGGAAAATTCATCAACCAACCCGGCTCGTCACCCGTGTTTCGGTAGGCGTGGACAACCAATGGCGGAATACTGATCCGTGCAGGGCGGGACGCGCCGGCGAAGAATACTTGTCGGATACCGGCTGAGTCCGATTCGGGCCGATCATCCCAACAGCAAAATTCGAATTCGCCAGGCCCAACGACGATGAAATGGTCGGTCTGCAAGCGATGTGCGTGCGGCCCTCGCGTCACTCCGGAAGACGATTCGCTCAGATACGCCATGGCCGGCAAGCGCATGTTCTGCATCTCGTCGCTGCGGTACAGCTCCATCAGCCAACCGCGCCCGTCGTGGTGTTTCTGCAACTCCACAACACGAACGTCAGAGATGATGCCACGGGTAAACTGCTGATGGCGAATGGGAAATTGCTTCATGACCACGAGCGGGAGGTGGAATAGATCAACCTCCAGTATAGCTATGTCACGATCGCAACGGAGCCGTATTGGGGGGGGAACGCGAAGGACTTCGAAACAAAGAAGTTCAGCTGCAAGAAGAAGCCAGGCAAGTGAGGATCAGGGGAACCGTCCGCAAGCGGCTATTCCTTCAGCGAAGAGGCGTCGATGAGTTCGGTCTCGCCAGATGAGTAGCCAACCATAATCTTGCCATCAACGCCTGTTGCCTCGTGCACAACGATCTCCATATAGTCCTTGGTGATCGTGTTCTTGCCGAATAAGACCACCAATGGCTGGTTGTCACGTTCCGAAACGAACAGCTCGTCAACCGATGCAATGCCAGCGCCATCCAAGATCGCTTGATTGCGATCCGTGATGAACTGTTTCAGTTCTGCCTCGCTGAAGGGGCGAACGCCCTGGTGGTCATAGCTGAATTTTGAGTACATCGTCGCAACGATTTCCAGACGCGACGCTGTTTCTTCTTCGATCGTCGGTGGTTTGCCACAACCGGAAACAAAAACCGCCGCGACGAAAAACATCGTCACGGCGGTATCAAGTCTAAGCTGATTCACGTGTGGTCGTGTCCTTGATTCTGGAATGGTTGTTAGTCCAGGGTGTAGGAAGCTTTATCATTTCGATGACCGACATTGTTCAGGATTTCCGTGTCGGTATCGTAGTTTATGAATCGAACGGCTCCGTCCGCGAAGACCATGTTCATACCACCCTGGTGGGCCGAACCAGCCGTCATCTTGCTGGGTGTACTTCCGAAACCACCGCTGGCTTGCGATGACAATTCGCTGGTATCGGCTGTCGGTGGACAAAGGCAATACACGAGTGTATCCAAGTCCCAACCGTCCGACCAGCCGCGATCATCGTTGTCTGGGTCGGTACCGGGGGTGGGAGCATCAATGGTACGCGCGGAATTCGTTTCTCCGTTACCAAGCCGGTTTTGCTCAGTCCGTCCCGAACCTTCCCTGTCGTGACAATTCGGTCGTAATTCAGATTCGTTACAGCGCCCGAGTCTCGGCTGACATGATAACTGCTGCGAACGATGATGCCATTAAAGCCGACGTAACCGGCACCCAGCTGGGCTTTGGGCACTGGATTGAAATCATTGGAATAGGTTCGGACTCCCCAGAAACCAATCGGGATCGATTTGCAGGCCCGACCTGCAATCATATCGTCGACAAAACTCTGGTTATCATTGAAGGTCCTCAACATTTCTGCGCGACTGGGAGCCGGCGCTAAGGCCGCATAGTCCATCAGCCAGGCGGGCTGCGTCGAGAACTGCGAAGTACTCCCGTTGGACTGCGTGGGAGGCCGCCTGGAAGGGCAGAAGTAGCCACTAATCGGCGTGTTTTCGATCTCCTGCGTCGTTGCAATGTCGTGAACCGCGTCCTCCTCCAGGAACGGAAGAATCTGGAAGGCCCAGCTGAGCCCCTGCTTTTCGGCGCTGTTCGCTCTTCCACCTTCCGCGTAGTTTTCAATGGCAGGCCATGGTTCGATACCGCCGCTGGGGAATTTTCGAGCAGCGCTTTCGTGATTCAAGATGGCCAAGCCGATTTGGCGAACCTGGTTCATGCATTGGGTTCGACGAGCTGCTTTGCGGCAGAGTTCACCGCGGGCAACAGAAGAGAGACCAGAATTGCAATGATCGCGATAACGACAAGCAGCTCGACGAGCGTAAACGCCTTCTTCATTGGGAGCCGTGCAAGCATGAATGATCTCCGCACCAAGAAAAATTTTATGGATGTATTTGACGGTCGACCGGCGAAGCGTAACGCGTTCATGAAATTGTTACAAGCTTCTCTTGCCCTGTTATAGCCCGATTCTAGGGTTCCAGGCAAGAAAATTCTAGACGTGCCGGGTTTCCTCAACATTACGAAATTGTGCCCCATCATTTCGTAACCGCTTCACCCTCCATTATACGCCGCAAATTCGCCCTTAAACACCGATCCCTATTGTGTTTTGCAAAATCGAAAGCGTCCAGCGAAAGCTAACCCAGGCCAAGAAAAAACAACCCATATGGGTGCCTTTTCAAATTCCTGTTTCGACGGCATGTCCTCGATAATTACGACGTTTTGCTGCCAATCGGTCAATCATCAGCGAATCATTCTGCGTCCGATGGTCCTGGTGAAGAAAGATCCCGGCAAAAACGATATCGACCTTGGCTACCCGATCACAAAAGCAGCCGCTACCGTTGTGCGTTTGTGATCTCGCCCAATCGAGCAGCCCGACATGAACTTTCTGCATCCGTTCGATATCGGCATCATCGTGGCCTATGTCGTCGCGATCATCTTCGCCGGCTTTTACTTTTCGAAACGAGCTGCCCAAGGCGTCGACAGCTATTTCCTGGGCGGCCGGCAATTACCGTGGTATTTGCTGGGAGTTTCCAACGCGTCAGGCATGTTTGACATCACTGGAACGATGTGGACGGTGGGCATCCTGTTCATGTACGGGCTGAAGAGCGTCTTCTTGCCTTGGGTCTGGCCGTCGTTCAATCAGATTTTCCTGATGATTTTCCTCGCCGCGTGGATGCGCCGGTCGCGTGCTTTGACTGGCGCCGAATGGCTGGCAACTCGCTTCTCACCAGGAACCGGGCGTGAAGCTTCGCACCTGGCAACGGTGTTCTACGCCTTGGTCATGGTCGTGGGCATGATCGCTTACGCTTTCATTGGCATCGGCAAGTTTGCAGCAGTGTTCCTCCCTTGGGAGCTGTCAGCGAACACCTACGCGCTGATCATCCTCAGCATCACGACACTCTACGTAACCGCGGGCGGCATGTATGGAGTCGTCCTGACCGACCTGGTGCAATTCGTCCTGATGACGATCGTTTCAATTTGGGTCGGAACGATTGCCATTCGCCAGGTTTCCGCCGAGCAGATCGACGCGGCCGTTCCTGAGGGTTGGAAAAGCTTGCTGTTCGGCCAGGAGCTTGGGATCGACTGGAGCGGCCACATCGAGCAGGTCCAAACGCAGATCAATTCGCCCGAACTGGCGCTGTACCAGGCGTTCGGCGCCTTTTTCATGGTGGCCGTGATTAACGGCGTCTTGAAGAGCATGGCCGGCCCGGCCCCTGGCTACGACATGCAACGCATCCTCGCCTGTCGTAACTCGCGGGAAGCCTCCTTCATGAGCGGCATGATCACCCCGATCCTGATGCTACCGCGATACTTCATGGTGGCCGGCATTACCGTTTTGGCTCTGGTCAACTTCAACGACGCGTTACTTGGCGAATCGAATTCAATCGATTTCGAACAGGTGCTGCCGTTTGTGATTCGAGAGTTCATGCCGGTCGGCTTGGTCGGCTTGGTTCTCGCCGGACTATTGGCCGCTTTCATGAGCACCTTCGACTCAACGGTCAATTCCGGCGCCGCCTACCTGGTGAACGACATCTACAAGCGTTACATCAATCGCAACTCGACGGCGCGGAGCGAAATCACAATGAGCTACCTGTGTTCGATCGGAGTCGTGGTGCTGGGAATCGGCTTGGGACTACACTCCAGCAACAGCTCCAATGGCGCCATGATCGACACCATCCTGATGTGGGTCACGGTCGGTCTGGGCGGCGGCTATATTGCGCCCAATGTACTGAAATGGTACTGGTGGCGATTGAACGGCGCAGGCTACTTTGCAGGCATGATTTCCGGCACTTTCCTCGCGATTCTGCAGAACGCGCTGCTAGGCTCCGAGTACGCCTTCCTGCCTGCAGAACCCATGCACGCGTTTCCCATTATCCTGGCCACCAGCTTCGTCTGCACGATTGTCGTCAGCTGGTTGACGCCTCCCGACAGCGACGAAACGCTCAAGTCCTTCTACCGCTCGGTCCGACCCTGGGGTTTTTGGGGTCCGATCTACGAAAAATGCCGCGCCGAGCAACCCGACTTTCAACGCAACACCGCTTTTGGGCGAGATATGTTCAACTGCCTGATCGGCACCATCTGGCAGACAGCGATGGTCGTCTTGCCCATCTACATCGTGATCCGCGAATCGAAAGCCGCAATCATCACGCTGGCGATTATCGTCGTCACGACGGGCATGTTGAAGTTCAACTGGTTCGACAAACTCGAACCAGCCACGGAAGATTAGTGTCGGCTCAGGAGCCCGACGAGACACCACAGGGCAGGGCATAAGCAGTCATTTCACTGCGAGCCAGCAAGCATCAATCGCGGATTATCCTTGCTGACTTGGAGCCCGGGCGCCTCGCTGACGCGTCGGGTTTCCTGATCTGCTGCAACGCCCCAATGGCGCATCGTGGCTCTGCCTGAGTCCCCGAGGCAAGCTTACTCTTCGCCCAGGCAGTAGAGTACTTCGTGCCTGTTCGGTCCGCGGCCTACGCCAACGCGTGCATAGACCCGGCCATCGAGGAATGTCGGAGTCGGAAAGGCGTCGTCGCCTAGCTGATTCTTGGCGAGTTCGTCGTATTTTTCTGACGTCGCCCGAAAGACAAACGTTTCGCCCAGTTCATTGCTGGCATAGATGCGATCGCCGACGAGTACTGGCGACGCGCTGACCGGGCCGGCCAGTCGTTCCTTCCATTGCTCCTCGCCCGAATCGGCATCCCAACAGAAGGCAATCCCGTTGTCATTCAAAGCAAACACTTTGCCGCCCGACAGAATCATTGATTGCTCATAACACTTCTGCTTGTTGCGCCACAGGACTTCTCCCGACTTTACGTTCACGCAAAACGTCTCAGACTGGGGGTAGCCGCCGCTGGCGATCACCAGGTTGCCTTCACCAGAGACGGTACCGGCCGTGTGCTTGGCGGCCCCCTCGGCGCGCCACAGTTCTTCACCGCTGGCCGGATCGTACGCCACCACTTCACGACCGCCGTTCATCAACAACTGCAGGCGACCGCCAACGTTCAGCAGGATGGGCGACGAGTAACTGGAATTCTGTGTTCGCTCGGTACGCCAGACCTCTTCGCCGGTATCCTGACGGTAGGCCACCAGCACGGTCTCCGCTTCCGATTCAGCGGGGACGATCACCAATTCTTCGTACAACACCGGCGAAGCCGCATAACCAAACGGGTACTTCTGATCGAAATCGGCGATATCCTGCTTCCATCGAAGCGAACCGTCCAGGCTCAAGCTGGCCAGGCGAACCATCCCATCGCTATAAAAAGGCACGAATAGCGCCTCACCTGAGCAAGCAACCGTCGAGCTGGCGTGTGTATTTTTGGGATGAATCTGCGGCCATTCCACATTTTCATAAACTGCGCTTTGCCAGACGATCTTTCCTGTCGCGCGGTCGAGCGCCATCACGAACTGCGTGCCTTTGGCTTCGTCGGCGGAAGCAAGATAAATGCGATCACCAACGATCGTGGGCGAGCCATGACCCCGGCCAGGCAATTTCGTCTTCCACACCACATTCCTGGTGTCGCTCCACTCAATCGGCGGTGTCGCGCCGGCACGTGCAATCCCGGTCCCATCGGCGCCTCGCCACACTGGCCAGTCTTCACCGATCGCAGTCGACGAAAATATCAGGCCGTAAGCGAGAAAGGAAAATGAGATCAGGGGGAAGATCAGTCGATGTGTCATATTCAGGCTCCGGACAGCGAAACATTGACCGCATTATGCGGCGCAAAGATCACGTTAAGAAAGGGGGAGCTATGTAAGGCTGCGTGCGGTCGACCTTCCGTCCGGCGATTGCATACCGGCTCAACATGGGTCCGGGCGAAGCGGCCCAGGCAAAAGTCGGAAGACTGGCGTTTGGACGTAGCATTGCGGCTGCTCTTCTGACCAACGTCTGCCTTGATCCGTGGTCAGATGTCAACGCCGGCGGCTGGCAAACGGACCTGAATGAACTGACTCGACGCGCCACCCGGAAACCACCGGAAGTTCAGAAAAATTGCCACGGGATTGCTCAAAATAGCTGATCCCGAGGTGTTTCACTTGGCCCCAGCCAAACGACCGCCTGCGTGGCGAAAATCATGGAAATGAAGGTGTCTTCACAATTCGACAATTTCTGGTGACCCGCTCGCCCCAACTGCCGTTCTACCTACAATGGCGGTCATAGGATCAGGCCAGATTACGTTCCAGATATCTCAGAAAAAGTGGCGAGGCAGCAGCATCTTCCGCCAAACCTCCCACTCCACAATCAGCCATGAAAACGAATCGACGACAGTTCTTGAACGAGACCTTCACCGCTTGCTCGACCTTTGGTGCAACAGCTGCCTTGCTGGCCCTCGGCTCACGTTTGGCGATCGGCCAGGCGCCATCCATTGGAGGCCTCGTACCTACGCTCGATGAGAACACGGGATTGCCGCTGCTACGATTGCCGGCCGGTTTCCGATACCGCTCTTCGGGATGGTCGGGGGATCCGATGACCGATGGCACCAGCACACCGAGTGAGCACGACGCGATGGGCGTGGTCCGTGCCGACGGCGACATCCTGACGCTCGTACGAAACCACGAGATCAGCGACGATGGTGCCGCGTTGGTTTCGCAGGTCGCTCGCCCGTACGACCCCCAGGCGCAAGGCGGCTGTTGTACGTTGAAATTTGATTCGGCACGTGGCGAATGGCTCGACAGCTGGATCAGCCTGTCGGGGACCAGCCGTAACTGCGCCGGCGGAATCACGCCGTGGAATACCTGGCTCAGCTGCGAGGAAACGGTCCTCGGCGAGAACTCGATTGATCGTTACAAAGGCAACGTCACCCGCGGATTCCAGCGAGAACATGGCTGGATTTTTGAAGTCGATCCGATGGGCGTCGCTGACCCTCAACCGATCAAAGAGATGGGCCGCTTCGTCCACGAAGCGGTGGCCATCGACCACAGTGGCGTCGTCTACGAAACCGAAGACCGCGATACGGCCAGCTTTTATCGCTTTGTTCCCCAGACCCCAGGCAAGCTGTCGGACGGCGGTCAACTGCAGGTGGCCGAAGTGGTGGGGCAACCAGACGTTCGAGGAGGCGTGTCGGGCGAAGCAGTATTTGACGTGGTCTGGCACGACATTCCCGATCCCATGCAGGCGCATTCGCCGGGCAGCGATCCACCAGACGAACTGGGGGTCTACAAACAAGGGCAGGCCTTGGGCGCCACAACGTTTTCGCGCCTCGAGGGTTGTTGGTTTGGAAATGGTCTCGTTTATTTCGACGCAACCAGTGGAGGAGCGGCCGAGGCAGGGCAGATCTGGCAGTACGATCCCAAACAGCAACAGCTGTCGCTCGTGCTGGAAAGCCCGGACAAGCGGCAGCTCAACATGCCGGACAACCTTTGTGTCAGTCCCGCTGGCGGATTGGTGCTTTGCGAAGACAACGATTATGGCGTCAACGAATACCCACAGCGAATTTTCCTTCTCTCGCAAGATGGCCAACTGGAATTGTTCGCCCAGAACAACGTCCAACTAGAAGGACAGAAGAACGGCTTCATGGGCGATTTCCGAAACAAGGAGTGGGCTGGTGCCACCTTCAGCCCTGACGGCAAGTGGCTGTTCGTGAACATCCAGACGCCTGGAATCACGTTCGCCATCACTGGACCGTGGGAGGATACGATCTTGCACCGGGCATAGTCGCGTGCAAGGCGGGTGACACAGGCTAAGAGACGACGATCATTCCGCGACCATGATCGTCACGGGTTCGGCGACTGGATGCCTCACCTCGGCAACGCCGTCCATCACCTGGTCGATGGGTGCGGGCTTGCTGAAAGAGAATCCCTGAACCTGGCTATATCCGGCGTTCCGAACCTGTTCCAATTCGGCCGCTTCTTCGACTCCTGGGGCAACCGTTTCGATCCCCAGACTCGCGCCCAATCCCGCAACGGCACGTAGAATCACCCGGCCGTCGGCGTTGTCGACCGAACCAGTAACAAAGGTGCGATCGAGCTTGATCTTGCTGAATGGAAACGAGCGCAGGTATCCCAGCGAAGCATAGCCGGTCCCAAAATCGTCCATCACAATGCGCACGCCCAGATCACGAAGTCGATGCAGTTCTTGCATGGTCTGCCGATCGTCCTTCAGGAAAATCGTCTCCGTAATCTCCAGTTCGAGTCGGTCTGCGGCAAGCCCACTGTCCAGCAGAGAATGGTCAACATCGTGACACAGATTTTGAGTGCGAAAGTGAGCAGCCGATACATTCAATCAGGTTTGTTGTCTCGAAGCGCTGATTCGCTGCGGCATCGAAGAATTGATAACCGCCGGCCCCGGTTCGCTTCGCGTCAAGCAAGGCCACACCCGCGTTCTTCAGCAACTCGCTACCCAAGGGCAATTGCTCTCGCGCACCAAGAAAAGCCCTACTTCGATCGACGTTTCATCGGAATTGAAGCTAACGATTCGAACGAATACAACGATCCAGCGTGCTCTACCGGTAGAGGCGACAGGCGTAATAGAAACCATCGCGTCCTTTGTAAACGGCTTGCGCCATCACTGGCCGTTTGCCGGCGTAACAACATTTTTGCAGGGCGATTTTCGGAGACGTTCCCCAACCGACGCCTTCGAAACGGGCCCCGCCCAAGCTGCCGCCCACATGACCTTTAATCAGCCGATTGGCTGCTATTCGGGCTTTCTTCTCGGCGACGCACTGAACGCATTCGGCTGAAACTGTCACCTGAACCAGCGTGAGGAACGCGATGGCGAGTACGAGCTTCTTCATGACCGCCTCCCTGCGGTAAGCCTGCTTACGATTCTCCCTACCGCATAGATCGACCTCCTTTCGTACCCGGTTCCGTCAATTCGTCGAGGTAACCATACTGGCGATTGAAGCGATTATGTTCGCCAGGAAACGATGGGTTGCCCCCCCGAAGGACGACTCGACTGGAAGGTTGCCAACATGCAAGTTCCATGGGATGGCAACCCTAGATGAGGGACGGCCTTGACGCGGTGGACGGACGATCGCGGTGGGTCCTTGGCTGACCAATAAGGGACCAACGTTGACATGTCGACAACCGCTCCAAACTCGACCCTCGCTTCGGTTTCCGACGCAACGACCTGTGCAGTTTCGTGCAAGACGTTCTTGCGATTAGGAAGCGAGCCAAGCACGCACGTACTGGCTCATTCGACGGCAACTTCGGGCACACAGACTATGTGCCATCTGACTACTGTCAGCTAAAGCCAGAGCCACAGTTTGAGTCGCCGCGACTGACGCGTGATGAGCTGCTGGACGCCCACAACGGTGTTGGTTCGTCTTTGCCCGCCGTTTGACGTTGCGAATCCAGCATTGGCATCGAGACAAATGACGGCAGAGGTGCTCTTTTCCCTGTAATGCAACCGGCGGACAGTGCCGCACACAGAGTGAGGCAAATCCTCGCCCATTTTGCCTTTTGAGAGCGCAAAAGCATACTAGGTTCTCGACTTGACTTGCGAAAATTCGAAAAGAGTATCTACAGACGATGCGGGCGTTCAGCAACAGAGTTTGTTGGCGGTGCCATAACCACCTAGTCGCGAGGCTGGACAAGATACTGATCCGCCAACAAGCACTGACAGCAGATGTGCCTCTGGCCCCGTTTGTGTCTTCTTCTCTGCGCTGCGGGCGACGTTGCGGCCCACTGCCCACTGCCGGAAGCCGAACTATACTGGTCGCTGACGGCAATCCGGCACCGCGCCGACTCGATCAGGTTCCGTGGATGAATTCGACTACAAAAAGCCATCTCGGAAGCCAATGGTTGCTGCTCATTTGCCTGCTCGTCGTACTCGGAGCAAGCTACTTCGCCGCACGCATTCAATCTTCCGGCGGTCGAGTCGACGTCCAGGCCATCACGCTGCCGATGCAGAATGGGCAATGGCTGGCTGCCGATCTGTTTAAGCCCAGGGCGGCCACGGCCGACAATCCGGCGCCACTTGTCGTTGTTGTGCCGGGATTTCAACGTTCGAAGGAAACACTTTCCAATATCTCCATCGAACTGTCACGTCGAGGAATCGTCGTCATTGCGATCGACCCGTACGCGCAGGGCAATTCAAGCACTTCGACAAGTCGTCGTGCCGCGACGACGGAAGGCTACGGCATGTTTGCCGTCGTCGATTACGTCCACGATACGAACAATTTGAACTATGTTGACAAGAGCCGCATCGGGACGACTGGTCATTCGGCCGGCGGCAACGCAGCCATCCGCGCGGCCAACTACTTCGGCAAGTTGGCACGAAAGTCAAAAACGCGATGCAAGTTGCATTCCGTGTTTATGTCAGGTTACGTACTGACCTTGACCGACAAGGTGTTGAAGAATGTCAACTGTAATGTCGGCATGAGTTACGCATTCTATGACGAAGGAGCATTCCGCAACGAGTTGAAACATGGAGACATGAAATTTGCGCCGGAAGCACTGCGACTCGTAAATTCTGGTCGAACCGAATCGGTCAAACCGATCACTTTATTGGAGATTAATCGTTACTACGGAGACAAGGAGCAAGGCACTCTGCGGGTCATCCACAATGAACGCACTTTGCATCCTTTTCAGCCCTACGACTGCACAGCCACTGCCAACCAACTCGATTACTTCGCCCGGGTCTTTGGCTTCGACGAGCCGATTCCCAGCACCAACCAGGTCTGGTACTGGAAGGAATTTTTCACGCTCCTGTCGCTGACGGCGGCATTCGTTGCCGTCATTCCGTTTGGCCAGCTTTTGTTGCAACTCAACTTTTTCACATCCCTGGTGCATCCCGTACCCGCAGCTCAAACCCGTCCGTCGGGCCAGGGCAGGTGGGTTTTCTGGGGCGTGTTTGCCTTCTCGGCGTTACTGGCCTGCTTTACATACATTCCCATGTGCGAACTTTCGCAAAAGCTGTTTAGGGCAGCTTCCAACCGTGAAGCGACCTGGTTCTTTCCGCAACGAATGAACAACGCGGTCATGCTGTGGGCGGTGGTCAATGGAACGGTAGGCTTCCTGCTGTTCGGCCTGACCTACGTGTTTTGGGGCAAGCGTCACGGTGTCCAACCGGAATCGTGGGGCTGCAGCACCTCGGTGGGCGAACTGACGAAGACATTCATTTTGGCGCTGGTCATTTTTGCCGGCTATTTCGCCCTGTTGTTTACCGTCTACTACTTCCTGCACGTCGATTACCGGTTCATTTTCCTTGGAGTTCGCATTTTCCGGCCAGCCACGTTTGCACTGCTGGCGATGTACGCGCCGATCTTCTTCGTTTTCTTCCTCGCGAATTCATTGCGCGTCAATGGCGCCATGAGATTCGAAGGCACAAAACTCTGGTGGAGCATGCTGCTGGCCGGACTGGCTAACACGATGGGACTGGCGCTGATTCAAGTCATTCAGTATTCCGTCTTCGCTGCCACCGGCACGGTTTACTGGACCGATAGCTGGCTTTACGTCAACCTGCTCTTCGGCGTTGTCCCCATGATGTTCATCTTGCCGTTCTATCACCGCTACTTCTTCCTCATGACCGGACGCATCTACCTGGGGCCGATGGCCATGTGCCTGATCTTTATCACCATCCTGCTTTCCAACACGGTCTGCTATATCCCACTCTAGTCTGGACCGCATTTCATGATGGTTTAGCGTCGCCAGCTCAGCTTATGCCCCGGGGAAAGTGCCGCCCGGAAGGCGGCAGTGATTCGCAACTTGGGATCGCACATGATCAGGGTGCCTATTCTGTCTTGACTTCGACAGCGGAATCGTGGACTAAGCAGGCTGTGGTTGCCAACCCAATCGGGTAACGAGGTTCAGATGTTTCGCAAAGCCTACACTGCCTTGCGGCACATTGTTCTCGCCACCAAATTTCTGGAAACGCTGCCTCAACAGCTGGATAGCCGAATCTCGGTCAGTTTATGGGATGATTCGGTCGTTCCCTAGGAGCAATAAAACCGGCGATGCCGAATGGCACGGAGAAGGATCATTATGAATCTTGCGGTCGGTGCACTCTGTGCACTCGTTCTGCTGGCAGTGCTGTTAGACGCGATGATTGCCGGCTGGTTTTGCCGCAAGCTGAAGCGGCGAACAGTGGTTTCGCAATCGGACGGCACGCCACCATGGGTGACGATCGTACTCTCGCTACGAGGCTCGGACCCGTTTCTGCGCGATTGCCTGAACGCACTGGCGCAGCTTAAGTACAATTCGTACGACATTCGGATTGTTGTCGATCATCCGAATGATTCTGCCAGCGGAATTGTGCACGCCTGGCAACGCAATCATCCGGGCTTGCCGATCAAGATTGAATATCTCACCCATCGCTCAGCCACATGCAGCTTGAAGTGCAGCGCGTTAGTGCAGGTGATTACAAGCCTCGGAGGAGAGTCGGACGTTGTAGCGCTGGTGGACGCCGATGTCATCCCCCACCCCACATGGCTAAGCGAGCTCGTTGCGCCGTTTGGCGACCCTGCGGTCGGAGCAGTCAGCGGTTGTCGGTGGTATGTGCCGCCGCCACAATCTTTCGGCGCCATGCTGCGTTGTCACTGGAATTCGGCGGCAACGTCTACGATGGTCGTGAATAATATGGCCTGGGGTGGTTGTTTGGCGCTGCGCACGACAGCCATTCAAAGTGTCGGCATCGTGACTCGATGGAACCTGGCGTTGACGGAAGACATCATGGTGTCGGAAGTGATCCGTAGCGCAAACTGGAAACTACGGGTCTTGCCGGAATTGATGATGGTCAATCGCGAAACGTGTTCCGTCGGACAGGCCTACGAGTTCATGCGCCGCCAGATGATCTGTGCATCGCTTTATAGCGGTGTTTTTCGCTGGAGAACTCGGCTCGTCATGTTGTCGTTTATCAGCGTGCTGCTTGCGCTATTCGGTCTATTACTGTTCAGTGTGCTTCACGCGGACATTGCGACGGCAGCCGTCATTGGATCAACGCTGGCGAGTTATTTGTTTGTGATGGCGACACTACAGGTCGTTGTCAACCGAAGAATTTCAGAGATGCATGGAAAACGGAGAGTTGGTCCGGATGAAGGAGGTCAAGCGAGTGTTTGGCAACACGTCCTGTGCCTGCCCGCATCGCACATGATCACGCTGATTGCGATCCTGGCCACCTACTGCCAACGGCACGTCGTGTGGCGCGGAGTGAGCTACCGCGTGACCAGTGCGTGGTCGATACATCGACTGGACGATGCACCGTTCATTCCCGTTGTGGCAAGTCGGCTTGATTCGATCTAAATTGCTCTCAGCGATTCAGGGCAAGGTTTGCAACTCCCGACTGCGAAGCTCGACTTTCAGCCTGTGCAACTTGTTGCCCCAGATTCGCTATTGCGAGTAGCGCGGACGAGTAGCGTGTGCGGCGCTGGTAAAGCTGTCTCCAACGGGCGAAAAGCCGCTACACCTATGCTTGATGCGTTCTACTCCTGTGGCAGCAACTCCATGACGCGCGGGCGAGGAAGCGTTGATGCGGTTTCCACGACCTGTCGAAATCGTTGGACGAACAGATCGGATGACGTGGCGTCAAACGGTGACGTGAGCATCAACGAGAGGAGCAACCGGTCTGCCAAAGTTCCACCGATAAGATGTGCCGCGTTGCCGATCGCGTGTTGGCCGGTCAGTGAATACACCTCGTCGACTCGCAGCGGTCCGTAGCATTGAGCGACGTTGATGCGGCCAAGGTTCGAGATGCCGACGGCATTGGTTCGCCCCTCGGAGTCTGCCCGTACGGATCGACGGATTGCGGCAGCTGCCGCCGACTTCCAACGCCGGCCGGGGGGCAGGCCCCAATGCCGGGCGGCTAGACGGACGTTTTGCGAGCACTCTCGGGCAAGCTGCCAAAATTCCGTGCTGGTGTCCACGCGATGCAGCGTCTCGACCCAGTAGACGTAGCAGCCGAATACCTCGGGAGCAATCCGGCAGGCGGCCCGCAGGCTGATGTTGGAAAAACACGCAAAGGGCCGCTGCGGTTCGGGAACGAACGAGGCCGCAACGGACAGCATCGCGGCGCACAACGTTCCTTGGACTGTCGTGCGTTCTTGTTTTGTTCGGTCCAACAACTGGCGGCTTAACGTGCTGGAGACCGTCACAAATCGTACGTTCGTGACGCGTTCTTCCGCAGGAAGTTTCCCAGCAGTGATCAAATTCTTGATGGCGTGATGATGCCCCCGCAGAAGTCTTATCAGGCGATGGAGCAGGAATCGTGCGGAGCGTGCCCAGGCAGGCTGGTGCAATCGTTGCTCGATGGACGGAAATAGTGGCTGCGACGCTGCTTCGCTCGGTTGGCCCGCCAGTCGTTGTTGGTATTTCGTCAAGATGCGATCCACGAGACTCGTCACGCTTGCCCCGTCGCTGATGACATGATGAAAAACCAGAATCAATTCATGCCGCGTACCGTCCCCCGACAGCAAGAGACGGATTCGCCATAGCGGCCCGTCGGTGGCAAACGACTGATGCAAGTTCGCGACTGCCACATGCTTCCATAGGTCTTCGGCCGTGCGCTGAACGATTTCCAGTGGTAACGTTGGACTGTCGCTGACGCTGAATCGCGTTGCACTGTTGACCAGGCGAGCGCGAAGTGCCGCGATCTCTTGCTGCGCTTCGCTCAAGGACCGTATCAACTGCGGTACGTCAAGCAGTCCGGTAAGGCGAATGACACGCACGGCAATAAAAGAGCCGAGATCGTGTGATGTCTTGAAGACGTGTTCCACGTAGCCAAGTGGTCGACCGCGCTGCGACCGTGGATCGTATTGCATGGGTTGTCGTGGTGGCGAGAAATGGTATCCATGGGCTCGAATGCGCCGCGAATATAACACAGAAAAGACGGCGGCGGGCGATCCCTTCCCGTTCGATTGAGGAGCAGTGCTGCCGTGCCAAAGGATCATTCGCGGGACGCCGCATCGCTGCCTTCACCGTTGGTCCCGCCATTGGGCGACAACGCTACGCTTGTGGCGATGCTGGCGGATTTGCTCGATCGGCCCGCCGCATGGGTGCGACAGCACTTGCATGAGGAGGAGCTCTGCATGGGCAAGCATCATCGCGAGGAATTTGCCCAGTTCGGAGCTCCGCCGCACGTGTGGAGCGACCGGTTGGCGGAATATTACGAGCAGTCCCGGACCGGACGACTTTCGCTGGTGACGTGGAATCGGCGTCCGGAAAAACTGCAAATCCGGCATTGGATCGGACAATACCTGGCTCGGTTCCAGCGTCCGTTCAACGTGCTGGTCGTGGGGGACGGGGCAGGTTTCGACAGTCTTTATCTCCATCTGTGTGGACATGCCGTCACCTATTTCGAGTTATCTCGGTGGGCCAAAGCGTGTGCGCGACAGGTGTTTGCGCACTCTCAAGCCGACATCCAAATGATCACGCGACTGTCTGAAGTTCCCACCGCGTCTTACGACGCGGTTGTCTGTCTGGATGTACTCGAACACGTGACCGATCCTCCCGCCCTGGTGGCAGATATGGCACGCTACTTACGCGCCGACGGCCTGTTAATTGTCCATGCGCCGTTTTTCTTTGTGAGTCCAATGTGCCCTACGCATTTGTCATCGAATCGGCGTTACAGTGGTAGCTTGCGATTGTTTCAGGAACAGCACTTTCGCCTGGCGCACGGGCGATTCTTCTGGGATCCGCTGGTGCTCGTGCGGGGCGACGTCCCCGGCGCCACGCGGGCTTCGATGGGCCACAGGATGCTATTGCGTGTGTCCGGGACGTTGTTGGCGACGGCCCGCCTTTGGAATTTGCCACACAATTGGATGGCCCATCGGGCGCTCTGCAGCAGCGACGCGCGGTGGCTGGACGGGCTCGACGCATTGGAATGCGATTCTTAATCCGTACTGCGGGGGCAGGAGCGAGCGACAAATAACGCTGAGATATGCAAGGCGACAGCGGAAGAGATGGTCAACGGGGGCGAGTCGACTTTTGCTTTGCCTTGAAACTGCGCTTTGCGTTCCGCCTTTTTCGTCTTCTTTTTCGCCTCCTTGTCAGCGATCGCGGCCGCGACTTCGACGCGTTCCCGCTCCATCACCTCGGGAGTCTCGAAAGTCACACGGCCCAACATGCCCGATCGCAGTTCGTTCAGGAAAATGCGCGACGCTCGATCGATGTCGACAATATTGCGTTTGTTGAGGCAGCCACGCTTTCGACCGATCGCCTCGATCAGCTCAGCATTCGATTCCGGCAGCTCTTCCAATCCGTATCGCTCAATCAAGGGCTCCGTGTAATGCTGCAGCATGTACGCGGCCGCAAAGTAGCCGACGTCGGCGTAGTCCATGGCGGTATCGCGAACGGCCCCGGTTGCTGCCAGCCGGTAACCACTTTGCGGATTCGTCACGTTGGGCCACAGGACGCCCGGAGTATCGAGCAACAGGATCGAGTCCCCGATCCTGACAGTTTGTTGCTGCCGCGTAATCGCCGGCTCGTTGCCTGTCTTGGCGACCGATTTGCCGGCCAACTTGTTGATGATCGTCGACTTGCCAACATTTGGAATACCAACAATCATCGCCGTGATCGACTTGCCGGCCGCTTTCCGCTCGGGCAACATCTGTTCACAAACTTCCGCCAAGCGTCTTATCTGAGCTGGCTGGCCCGACGTCACGGACCGCGCCCGGACACCCTGTTCGCGCTCGAGGTAATCCTGCCACTCGGTAGTTCGCTCGGGATCGGCCAGGTCACTCTTATTCAACAGCTTCAGGCACGGCTTGTTCCCACGCAATTCGGCCAGCATCGGGTTCTCACTGCTATACGGAATCCGTGCATCGAGCACCTCGATCACCAAGTTGACCTTGGGCAGCGTCTCTTTGATTTGCACCCGAGCCTTATGCATGTGGCCGGGAAACCATTGAATGGAAGTCATGAAATGTTGCTTGAGATGGGAAAGAAACGGGAGGGGCGAATCGCCAACACATCGTACAGGCTACCAGCCCACGCCCTCATCGTCGCCCGACTCTCCGTCGAACGACGCGTTGAACGCGCGAACGCCCTGACAAAACCAACAAAGCCACCCAGGGTTTTGCCAATTCACCAGCTTCGCGTCGTGGCCGGCAGACGCGTCCGCTGCAGTCCGAAACGGTTGTGACCCCATCGCCGGAGTGCTATTCTCTCGTAACAAAACCGGTTAACTGTTACGTCGCAAGGACCGAATCCGCAGATGGAATCAACCCACGCAGTGCCGCTTGAGTCGGACCGTATTCCGCTTGGTCAAAAACTGGCCTACGCCGTTGGAATGCTGGTCAACAACCTGCAAGCGGCCGCTTTGCCGGCGATGATGGTGATTCTGAACCTGGGCTTGGGCATGGATCCAGTTCTGGTCGGAATTATCGGTTTTGCTCCGCGCATCTTCGACGCAATTTCCGATCCGTTGATGGGCTACATCTCGGATCATACGCGTTCGCGTTGGGGACGACGGCGTCCATATATCTTCGTTGGAGCGCTCATTGCGGGTCTCGTGTTTGCTCTGATGTGGCAGTTGCCGGGAGGGCGATCCGAGAGTTTTTACTTCTACGTCTTCCTGACGGCTTCGATTATCTACTTCCTGACCTACACGGTTTATGCAACGCCATTCGTGGCGTTTGGCTACGAGATGACGGCCGACTACCATGAGCGAACCCGTCTTCATGCTTTCGCCAACACAGCTGGGCAGTTGGCTTGGCTCGGGGTGCCGTGGTTTTATGCAATCATGGCCAGCGACCTGTTCGAAAACACCGTTCACGGTGCTCGAGTGATGGCACTTTGGGTCGGTGGAGCGATCATGATCCTTGGTATGGTTCCGGCGATTTTCTGCCGTGAAAAACTGGCAACGATTGCTGCGCAGGAATTGCCAGAAAAACAGGGACTACTTGCCAACACCTGGGAATTCTTCCGCGGCTTCAAAACCGCCCTGAAATGCCCACCGTTCGTGAAACTATGCGCAGCCACGTTCCTGGTGTTCAACGGTTTCCAGCTCGGAATGTCGTTTGCCTTGTACGTAATGATCTACTACCTGTTCAACGGCGATGACTCTCAGGCCGGCAAGCTGAACGGATCATTCGGATCGCTAACCGCGCTTTGCACCGTCGCCGTCATTCCGCTGACCGCCTGGATTTCCACAAAAATCGGCAAACGCCAGACGTTCCTCGTCACCATCTCACTATCGATTGTCGGCTACTTGATGAAATGGGTTGGATACAACCCGGAACACCCTTATTGGTTGCTTGCATCTGCTCCGTTGGTCGCGTTCGGAACGGGTTCTCTGTTCACCCTGATGGGATCAATGGTTTCCGATGTTTGTGACTACGACGAACTGGAGAGTCACCAACGGCGCGAAGGCATGTTTGGTGCCATCTATTGGTGGATGGTCAAGGTTGGCATGGCGTTGGCCGGCCTGCTCACCGGAATCCTGCTGAACCTGTCTGGGTTTGATGTCGCCCTGGGAGCCGACCAGGAAGCTGGAACGCTGTACTTCCTCCGCGTGTTTGACGTATTCATCCCGGTCGCGACGTCTCTGATCGCGTTGGCAATCATCTACACATACAGCATTACCGAAACCCGAGCCAACGAAATTCGGGCAGAGCTCGAACTGCGCCGCGGCAATCTACACGAATAGCACGCACAGCTCACCCGGTGGTCGAATTCATGACACCGTCTGCCTGCGATTTTGCTGACCAGCAAACGCGTTTCGGCAACGCACTTCAATGAAAGCCGCAACGCAAGTGAGGGACCAACCAGGCCATTGAAGGTTGCCGCTAATATCCTCTGCTCACCAACACTTCGTCTTTCTTTAATCAGTCCAAGCAACCGGCGGCGAGTGCGAAAGACAGTTGCTGACGCGGCGTTTTCGCATTTTTCTGCGACTGCATCCCAGCAGCGCAAGCCTAAGCAGTCCTGGTTCCGACGCCGCGATTCGCATGTTGCCCGGCAATCCCGGCGCAGCGCCACAGCGACACGATTTCACTAGTGAGGCTTTTGGCGATCGTCTGGTGATAAGGCGAATCAGCCGGCAAGCCCGCAACCAGTCGGCGATGCGCTGTGCCCAGGTTGTGGTATGGCAAGCGGGGAAACAGGTGATGTATCGCGTGGTAGCGTGTTCCGGTCGGTCCCCATAGTTCGCTGAACCAGGGAGCGTTGGGATAATTCAACGTATCCAACATCTGATCCTCAAAAGTCATCTCGTCGCCGTGGTTCGTCCAGCGGTGAGCTCCCAGTGTTCGCAGTTCATTCAGCGTCAACACACCGACGCCCACCAGGTAGGCGACCAGCCAAAACGGGTCCAGGCCCCACTCGCCGTTCCAAAAACGGAACCGTAGGCAAAACCAGAAGCACCACGCAAAGCAACACGCTTCCTGCAACAACACGATTCGCCTCAGTCGCGGTGAACCGTCTTTCCTCTCATAGAACGGATCCACAACCATGGTTGAAGCGTGTCGATGGACCCACTGACGTGCAGGTGGGTAGACCCAGCATATTGGGCTGATAATCAAGAAGCGGGCAAACCCGATGAACGGAATCACCAGCGCTTGTAAGATGAAGCCAACAATGAACCAGCGGCTGTGATGACTGAGCGAAAGGTATTCGCCGTCGTGTTCCGTACCATAGTGTTGACGACGGTGATGGTCGACGTGAGGGTAATACATGAAGGAAGGCACCAGGAAGAAGATGCCACAGATGCATTCCAGGCAATTCGAAAGCCCTTGAATCCGTCCTTAGGTAAATGGACAAGTTCGTGCGTAAACAGCAACGCCCGCAAGTAGGCTACGACGGTCACAACGTATGCCGCAATCATCGCTGGAATCAACCAGGAAGCGTCCGGGAAATATCGGGGCAGGAAACGAACTGCGTGCAGTGCCGTATGCCCGACCAGGATCGATATCAGGAAGTCGATCCAGTAAATCCACGGCTTCGGCCTGGTCAAGTCGCCGATCAGGCCGCGTGCCTCGGCGAATGAAAAACTTGTAGCGTTCTTCGATGCTGATCCTGCGGCTGTCGGGGAAGCTTTAGTCGTCGACATGTTTTCAGGTGTTGTTCAGACTTGGAAGTACGGCGGCTCCAGCACTTGCGACATTACGACTTCGTTTTATCGGCCCGACGGGGCCGCCAGGTTTAACGGTCCTGTTATTCTGCGTGAAGACCGAGTCCTTTTCAACAAATTGAGGCGTTAAGGGATCACCCGCCAGTGGACTGGTCAAAGTGACTTTACGCGAATCAACGCCTAATCCGCAGGCAGTTGTCGCTGGTGACGGTCAGGAAATGTGCGCGATGCTATCAGAATTTCCGCGTCACCGAGATCCGCTTTCTGGCCACGTCGATTTCGAGAACTTTTACCTTCACGACGTCGCCCACAGAGACGACCGTGTTCGGGTCCGATACGAACTCGTTCGACAACTGTGAAATGTGAATCAGGCCATCCTGGTGGACCCCAAGATCGACGAAGGCTCCAAAATGCGTCACATTCGTGATCACACCTTCCAACACCATATTCGCCTTCACATCTTTCAAATCGTTGACCTGGTCATGGAATTTGACGACGCGGAACTCACTCCGCGGGTCACGGCCGGGCTTGATCAGTTCGGCGATAATATCTTCGATCGTCGGCAAGCCGAAACGGTCGTCCACGAATTCCTTGGCGTTCAATTTCTGCCCCAAGGCAGCGTTCCCCACCAGCGACTTCAGGTCCGTTCGCAAGGAACTCGCCATTCGCTCTACGACGGGGTAGCTCTCCGGATGAACTGCCGAATCGTCCAACGGCTGCATGCCACCGCGGATGCGCAGAAAGCCGGCAGCTTGTTCGAACGCTTTCTTCCCCAGCTTGGCCACCGAGTTTAATTGTTGGCGGTCCGTAAATCGGCCATGCTCGTTGCGATACTCCACGATACGATCCGCCAGTTTCGGGCCGATCCCAGCGACGTGTGCCAGCAGCGGAGCGCTGGCCATGTTCAAATCAACGCCAACGCTGTTGACGCATGACTCGACCACCCGATCCAGACACTTTCGCAACTGCGTCTGATTGACATCATGCTGGTATTGGCCGACTCCAATCGACTTGGGGTCCGACTTCACCAGTTCCGCCAAGGGGTCCTGCAATCGTCTGGCAATGCTGATCGCTCCCCGCACGGTGATGTCCAGTTCAGGGAATTCTTTCACAGCCAATTCGCTGGCCGAATAGATCGATGCTCCTGATTCACTGACGATCACCTTGGTAATCTTGAACCCGTGTTCCTTGACCAGATTGCCAACAAAGGCATCGGTCTCCCGAGAAGCCGTCCCATTCCCGATGGCAATCAATTCGACAGCGTAATCCTCGACGAGTTTCAGCAGCGTTTCGCCGGCAGTCTTCGTGTCATTGCGAGGCGCCGTGGGGTAGATCGTCGTATGCGTCACAAACTGCCCCGTTCCATTGACGACCGCCACTTTGCAACCGGTCCGAAAGCCGGGATCAATGCCGATCGTCACGCGCGGACCGGCCGGAGCCGCCATCAGCAGTTCATGAAGGTTTTTCCCAAAGACGCTGATCGCCTCGTCGTCCGCTCGCGCTTTGAGCTGCCCTAACACGGCCGACTCGGTCGCTGGCATCAACAAACGTTCGAAGCAATCCACGACGCATTCAAGCAATTCATGACCGAATTCGAACTCCCGGTTGTGCACGAGGCGCCGCTTCAATTCCGTCACCTCACGAGCCGCATCCCACTCCAGACCAACACGCAACACACCCTCGGCAGCCCCCCGCAACATGGCCAACACGCGATGCCCCGGTATGCGAGCGACCGATTCCTGCCGATCAAAATATTGCTCGAACTTGTCCGCACCCTCCGCCGTTTTCTTCCCACGCTTGACCTTCGAACTCACTTTCCCGAACTTCATGGCCTGTTCCACCAGCCAAAGGCGATTATCGGCATCTTCCGACCAGGTTTCCGCGACAATGTCGAGCGCACCTTGCAATGCCGTTTCGACATCCGGAATTTCATGGCCAGGATCGACGAAGCGATTCAGTGTTTCCTTGCGGGAACAACCAAGCGGTTTCTGGCGCTGCAGCAACGCGGCGAGTGGCCCGAGCCCGCCTTCGCGAGCGACGCTTGCACGCGTTCGTCGCTTCGGTTTGAAGGGAAGATAGATCGCTTCCAACGATCGCAGGTCATCGCATTGTTCGATGGCACAACGCAGCTCCTGCGTCAGTGCGTCCTGCTCTCCGATCGACTTCAGCACCGTCGCCTTCCGAGCGGCCAATGCCCGGGCCCGTTCAAGTGCATCCTCGATCGCCCTCAGCTGCACCTCATCAAGGCTGCCCGTCGCCTCTTTTCGATACCGGGCGATGAAAGGAATCGTATTCCCGGCACTCAGCAGCTTGATCGCGGCAGCCACCGGTCCCGGCGGCAAGGCCAGCTCCCCGGCAATGCCCGAGACCGTGTTCGTGTCAATATTCATCGCAGCAGTATACCCTCACCGGATTCGGTTGCTTGGGACAGGCATCACCCGCTGCGGCCAAATTCGCGGGAACAAGGCAGCTCGAAAGCTGCCCTGAAAGGCACGGGGCTCGGTGGGGGATCCTTGTTGCCAGGCAGCAGGCTTTGGCTCATAGTTACTAGGGACTCCATCCTGTCGGTCAATATTCGAAGCGACCGGCAGTCTGATGACGATCGCCGATCCGACTTGAATGTCGCATGCGGCCCTGCCTGCTGTGAACTCACCTTTCACCCTTGCTTCAGAATTTCACAATGCACAAGACTCCGTCGCCACAGTTGACGATTGCCTGCTGGATGATGATCGCGCATGGCACTCTGGCTACCGCTCAACAGCCACCCGTGCCGGTGGTTGTGATCGCAGCGGTTGAGCAGCAGGTTGCTGCCGGACAATCGTTTGTAGCAACGGTCATGCCACTGAAACGAGCTGTCATTGGTAGTGCCGTCGCGGGCAGAGTGGTAGAACTGGCGGCCCACAAGGGAGAACGCGTCACGAAACATCAGCCGTTGGCCAAACTGCTGACCGCCACAATCGAATTGGAACTGAAGGCTGCCGAGGCAGAACTTGAACTTCGACGTCAGCAGCTGCTGGAATTGGAAAACGGCTCGCGCCCCAACGAACTTGAACAGGCCAAGGCCCAGCTGATGGCCGCCAAGATCGAGCTCGACAACGCCAAATCTCGCGTTGATCGACGGCGTAGCCTGCGTAGTTCACGTGCTATTTCCGAAGAAGAACTCGATGATGCCGACTCGGTGATGCGTGCAGCGATCCAGAATTTTTACGAGCTGAAGGCGGCCTATAGCCTGTTAGACGAAGGGCCGCGACCGGAACAGATTGCGCAAGCCAAGGCAAAGGTTGCGATTCAACAAGCGCTGATCGAACAAATCCAGGACCGCATCAACAAATACACGCTCGTCTCGCGATTCGACGGCTTTGTCGTCACTGAATATTCCGAGGAAGGCGCCTGGGTCCAGGTAGGTGACCCGGTCATGGAAGTTGTTGCACTCGACGAAGTGGAAATTCAGGCATTTGTAACGGAACAGCATGTGACGAACGTCGCGCCCGGAATGAGTGTCCGGGTCGAAGTGCCGGCGTTGGCCAACCGGGTGTTCACGGGCGTGATCAAGACGATCGTGCCTCAAGCCGACATGCGAGCCAGAACTTTTCCAGTCAACATCCGAGTAATCAACGAGATCACGGACAGCGGGCCACTGCTGAAATCGGGAATGGTGGCACGCGTCGCCTTACCCACCGGGTCCCGCCAACAGGGCATTTTGGTTCCCAAGGACGCCTTGGTGCTCGGAGGTCCGCGGACACTGGTTTACATCGTGCAGCAAGACGAAACGACCGGAGCCTCCGGCAGCCAAACGGGGAAGGCCATGCCTGTGCCCGTCGAATTGGGTGTCGCCTCGCACAACCTGATTCAGGTCATTGGCGATGTGAAACCGGGGCAATGGGTGGTCGTCGAAGGAAACGAACGTCTCCGGCCGGGACAGGATGTCAACATTGCCCAGATCCTGCAGCCAGAGTTGGCTGCATCCGAAGCACCTTAGTTTTTCATTCCCTGAGTGCAGCATTGCCCTCTGAACTCGAAGGCATCGTGCCATGCAATTGATTGATTCGTTTGTTCGCAATCCGGTTAAGGTTACAGTCGCTGCGCTGCTGGTAACTCTATTCGGACTTGTCGCACTAACACGCATGCCGATGCAGCTGACCCCCGAAGTGCAAAGCCCAACGATCACGATCGAAACGCTTTGGCCCGGCGCAAGTCCACAGGAGGTCGAGCAGGAAATCACGATGGAGCAGGAGGAGCAGCTGAAGAGCGTCGAGGGTGTGACCAAGATGACATCGGAAAGTGGCGATTCACGCGGTGCAATTACGCTCGAATTCCAGGTTGGCGCAGATATGGAGGAGGCGTTGCTCAAAGTCAACAGCCGCCTGCAACAGGTTCGCGAGTACCCCGAGGACGCCGACGAACCGGTCATTTCGACCGCCAACTCTTCTGATAGTCCGATCGCCTGGTTTATCCTCAGCTCACGAGTACCGACCGAAGAACACTTTTCAGCGTTTGTCGCACAACACCCCGAGCTGGCCACCAAGCTGGAACCGGCCCGGCGAGCACACAATGTCGGCTTGGGGATGATGCGGTTGCGATTGCTGGCAAAACAACATCCCGAAGTGCAACGGCTGTTGCCACCGAAAGAGTTAGACGTTGAAAAACTGCGTCGCTTTGCCGAGGACGAAATTGAAGCTCGCTTCGAACGCGTATCTGGCGTTTCCCAGTCCAATGTGATTGGTGGGCTGGAGGATGAACTGCAGATCATCGTCGACCCCGAGAAACTGGCGGCGCGGCAGCTGACACTTTCCGACATGCGAGACGTACTCCAGGGACAGAACGCCGACACCTCGGCTGGCAACTTCTGGGAGGGCAAGCGCCGCTGGGTCGTCCGAGCCAAAGGTCAATTCCGCAGTCCGGAACAGGTTTCGCATCAGCTGCTGATCGTGAACCAGGGAGCTCCGGTCTACGTTCGTGACGTAGCCGAAGTCCGCGTTGGATACAAGAAACCGGATGGCTTGGTGCGACGATTTGGCGAATCGAGCATCGCCATCAATTGCCTGCGTGAAACCGGCGCCAATGTCCTGGACGTCATGGATGGGCTGCGACTCGCGACGGCCGATATCGACGAAAACATACTAAAACCGCGAGGTTTGCAGCTGACTCAGGTTTACGACGAAACGGAGTACATCAATTCGTCGATCAACCTCGTACGCCAGAACATCTTCATTGGCGGCGCTCTGACGATGATCGTGCTGATGTCGTTTCTGCACATGGGTCTGCGAACATTGCTGACCGTTCCGTTGATCATCGTAAGCGCCTTGGCAGCCGCCTACTTCTCGCCGCTGTTCTTCATACTTTGCACTGCGATCATCGTCGTGGCCGGATTCTGGTTTGCTCGCGGCGCACTCGTCGTAGCACTGGCGATTCCTACCAGCATTGTCGCGTCGTTCCTCGTCATGGGTATCCTCGGTCGATCGCTGAACGTCATCAGCCTGGCCGGGCTCGCGTTTGCCGTTGGAATGTTGGTGGACAACGCGGTCGTGGTGCTGGAGAACATTTATCGCCGGCACCAACTGGGCGAACCACCCTTCACCGCAGCCGTGCGTGGGACCCAGGAGGTCTGGGGGGCGGTCGCTGCCTCGACGATTACAACCGTCGCCGTTTTCCTTCCCGTCGTCTTCGTCGAAGAAGAGGCAGGCCAACTGTTTCGGGATATTGCACTGGCGATCAGCGCCGCCGTGGCGCTGTCGCTACTTGTTTCCATGACGATTATTCCAACCGCAGCAGCGCGATTGTTTGCACCGGCGGGCGATGACCTGTCCAAGACACGGCAAGGCTCACTACTGCGACGACTTTTCCGCACTGCAGGAGCTCACACTGCGAGTTCGCACGAACAACGTTCATCGACTTCGGAAGCCACGGTACCAGAGTCGACTTACCCTGCGCGAGTCGTCATGGGCCCGATCTACTGGATGGGCGAGCACTTCGTGGAATCTGTGGTCTGGTTGAATCGCTGGGTCCAGCAAGGGACCGCACGCCGCGTTTCTGTCGTCCTGTTGCTGGTCGGAATGGCGCTCGGCCTGAGTTACGCGTTGTGGCCGAAAGTGGAATACCTGCCAACGGGAAATCGCAATCTGGTGTTTGGCATCTTGTTACCCCCACCGGGCTACAATCTCGATCAACTGACAGAAATGGGCGAGACCGTCGAAGCAGAATTACGGCCGTACTGGGACACTGATCCCGGGAGCGCGGCAGCCGACGAACTCGATTTTCCGATCATTGGAGATTTCTTTTTTGTGGCCCGCGGACGTCAGGTGTTCATGGGAATCCGAGCTGACGACGCACAGCGAGCTGGGGAGTTGGTCCCGCTGATACAGAAGGTTGGCTCGAAAATGCCCGGTACTTTCGTGGTCGCCAAGCAGTCAAGTCTGTTTGAACAGGGGCTAACCGCCGGCAGGACAATCGACATCGAAATCACCGGGCCCGATCTTCAGAGGCTGGTCGCACTCGGTGGACAGACGTTTGGCCAAGTCAGGCGCCTGATGCCGACCGCGCAGGCGCGGCCCATTCCCAGCCTCGACCTTTCGACTCCGGAAATTCACATTACGCCAAAACTGATCCAGGCCGCCGAGCTCGGTGTCAGCAGCCGCGACCTGGGATTTTCGGCGAACGCCCTGATCGACGGCGCCTATGCCGGTGACTATTACCTCGCGGGCAAAAAAGTCGACCTGACGATTATGGGCCAGGAGCAGTATGCAGACGCAACGCAGGAGATCGAGGCATTGCCGATTGCCACTCCAGGTGGCCAGCTCATTCCGCTATCGGCTCTCGCCAACGTCGAGCTTGCCAGCGGGCCAGAGCAGGTCAACCACCGTGAACGAGTTCGTGCCATCACCATCGAAGTGTCGCCGCCGAACGATATAGCCCTGGCAGATGCGATGACACAAATACAGCAGGAAATTGTCACGCCGCTGGTGAATAGCGGTCAGTTGGCCGGCGGCTACCAGGTCAACCTGGCGGGAACGGCCGATAAATTGAGCAAGATGCAGGAGACTTTTCTTGGAAGATGGACCGGTTGGAATTCAGAGAGCCTGATCAGCATTCTGACAAGTCAGTTTGTGCTGGTGGTGCTGATAACCTATTTGCTGATGGCGGCGTTATTCGAGTCGTGGTTGTATCCATTCGTGATCATTCTAACCGTCCCCTTGGGAGCCGTCGGTGGCATCCTCGGATTGAATCTGCTGAATATCTACCTCGGGCTAACGGGACAGATGTCGCAACAGCTGGACGTTTTGACGATGTTGGGGTTCGTCATCCTGATTGGCACAGTCGTCAATAACCCGATTCTGATCATTCACCAGTCGTTGAATCTGATGCGCGAAGAAAAGATGCAGCCAACTGCTGCCATCCTCGAAAGTGTTCGTACGCGCATCCGCCCGATCTTTATGACGACACTTACTACCGTACTTGGCCTGTTTCCGTTGGTGTTGTTTCCCGGCGCCGGCAGCGAATTGTATCGTGGTTTGGGCAGTGTTGTGCTGGGAGGCTTATTGGTTTCGACCATCTTCACCCTGCTACTCGTGCCCACCATGTTCAGTTTGACGCTCGATGCCAAATCCGCCGTCATTGATTTTTTATTTGGACGACAAATCGAAGCGACGCCGCCAATTCGCCCCAGCCACGCTCCCGCAGAACAACTGTTGCCAGGTTAGTACCGAAAATTCCTCGTTCCATTCCATTGCAGGATCCGACGCAATGCCCACGACGCGGCCATCACTCCGGAACCGACCACCGTGCTGATTGCCTGACTGCTGCTCGCCTCAAGGCGACTTGCGTCGCAAAAAACACATTCGTGGCATGGTTTTTCGGCAGCCGCGCCCTTGCCGCCGCGGCTCACAATCTCAGTCAGCAACCGTCGCCGATGTTAGCGATTGGTCTTCCATGAAAGATATGCTGCCGCTCTTTACATCGTAAATCGCGCCGACCACCATCAAGTTGCCTTCGCGAACCTCCCTTCGAATTGCGTCGCTGCGATCCACAATCTCTTTGACCGTGCGCAGCACATTTCGCCTCGCGACTTCGTCCACAAAAGCATCCTGATCTTCAGGCTTCATCCGCCGGTAGCCGGCGGCATCGGTAACGCAGGGCGAGATCTCATCGACGATTGCCTGCAAGTATTGGCAACCCGTGGACGCTTCGATGTTGCTGTCTTCGCCCAGCAGCTCAACAGAGGATGTGACGGCGCCGCAATGTGTATGGCCCAACACAAGTACCAGCTTGACGCCGGCGACAATCACACCGTATTCGATGCTTCCGAGCGATTTCGTCCCAATGACGTTGCCTGCCACACGAATGCTGAAAATATCTCCAATTCCCAGGTCGAAGACCAGTTCCGCGGGGACACGCGAGTCGATGCAGCTCAAGATGGCCGCCAGCGGCGTCTGCCCCTGCGCGGTGGCATTCACCTGGCGCCAAAATCACGCGTGAGGCGACGACCTTCCTGGAAACGTCGGTTGCCATCGCGGAGTATTTCAAGAACCTGCACGGGCGAAACACGATCCTGCAGCTCGCGAGTCGAATAGTCGGCAAATTGGATATCGTCATTCAACTTGTACTTGTTGCGAAAACCCCGCAGGCTGACCCTGACTCCACGCGCTGGCCCGCGATTGTACTTGAAATCACGGATCAGACTCAGGATATCCGGGTCGATGTAATCCGTGTCGCTGGCGTCGATCAGGATATGCGAGCCCGATGGCACTCCGGCAAACAATTTGTCCAACGCGGCGCGTTTTAGAAAGCTGACCTGATTGGCCAGTTCCACATGAATCACATCCCCGGTGAGGTGCTTTTCCACAATCCGCCGAATCGGTAGACGCATGTTGCTGTTCAAGATAAATAAAGCGCTCACGGCAAGCCCAATTAGAATTCCAATCAACAGGTCGGTTAGCACGATCGACACCAGCGTCAGCATGAAGGGGGCGAACTGGTATCGCCCTTCTTGCCACATTTGTCGAAACAGTGCCGGGCTTGCCAGCTTGAATCCGGTGACCAGCAGGATCGCGGCAAGCGCAGCCAACGGGATCATGTTCAGGTAGATCGGAAACAACATGACGCATACGAGCAGTAGTGCGCCGTGGAGAATCGCCGAGAGTTTCGACTTTGCTCCCATTCCTACATTCACCGATCCGCGGACGATCACCGACGTCACGGGCAAACCGCCAACCAAACCGGAGACCATATTGCCAACACCTTGGGCCAGCAATTCCCGGCTGGCAGGTGAGTCTCGACGCTCGGGATCCAGCTTGTCCACCGCTTCGAGATTCAGCAGCGTCTCCAGCGACGCGACGACCGCAATGGTGAATCCGGCCACGTAGATCGCTGGATTCATCCATTGTGAGAGGTCGGGAAACGTCAAGAATCCAACGAAGCTACGAGCGTTCTCGGCAATCGGGATCTGAACGAGGTGACTGCCCTCGATCGTCCAACTCCCCCCAAGGCGACCAAACCATATTTGCAAGGCCACGCCCAAGAGCACCACCACGAGCGGTCCCGGGACGATGGAATTCTTCAGCAGTTTGACTTTCCCCCAAGCAATCAGCACGGCGATGCATGCGATGCCAATCACGGCAGCACCCAGGTGAATGTCACCAAACAGGACCGATCCCAATTCCGAAAATGTGGTCTCGTGATCCGGCTGTGCAAAAGACATGTCGCCTTCCGGGTCAGCATCGTGACCCAGCAGATGCGGTATTTGCTTCAAGATCAGGATCACCCCGATCGCGGCCAATAGTCCCTTGATCACACTGGATGGAAAGAATGCCGATAGTGCTCCAGCCCTTGCGATCCCCAAGCCAATTTGAAATACGCCGGCCACCACCACGGCCAACAGGAATGCTTCGAACGAGCCCAACGTCGCGATCTGCGTAGCAACAATCGCGGTCAAGCCGGCAGCCGGTCCACTGACACTGGTATGCGAACCGCTGAGCGACCCAACCACCAGGCCACCCACGATCCCTGCGAGCAAACCGGAAAACAGTGGAGCTCCTGAGGCCAGCGCGATGCCCAGGCAAAGTGGCAACGCGACCAGGAATACCACAACGCTTGCGGTCACGTCCTGCGGCAAGTTAGCCAGGGAAACAGGAGCAGGGGCCGCAACACCGAGTTCTTTGGAATTCGTCATGATTGTTCAAGGGATCTCGATCCAGAACACGTATCCAACTTGCAATGGCATGCTCACTGTTACAGCGATCGTATCCTGGCGGCGACACCGCAACGGTTGAGCAGCGACCACAGGGTAAGGAGAAAGCGGCCAGGCGGCCCCGGTGTCGAGCGGATCTTAGTCGACACAGCCAGTTGCTTCAATTCCAGAGCAAAGAACGGGAAGCCCGTCGTTGGGCACCAAGCCGCCAGGAGCAACAAAGGCACGAGTCACGAAATCAACCGTTCGAAGGTAAATTGACAACGCCTCGCACCCGGCAGCCAGCGATTCCCATTCGCCGCCTCCGCTTCACAGGCATTCTGCATACAGCGACTTTGAGATCGGGCGATGCTCACGGCATTGAGTTCAGCCCGCAGAGCAGGGGGGGCAACGGTCGGATGCCGCCGGCCAATGTCTATCGCTTGAGTTCACCAGTACGATTTGGAAACATCCTTCCAATTGTCGGAATGTGCTTGTCCTGCGACGTGGTTGACCAAATTAAGGGGCAGTTGCGGCTTTCGATTCGCTCGCCGTGCCATTCGTGGCAGCGACATTTTGTAGTGATTTCGGCCGTTTTTTTGTCCAAGAAGCCTCTCACTCAGCCGAATGCGCAACTAAACTTTAGAGCGAACTCTCTTCCAATCCAGCCTGCCCAAAAACCTAATCAAGTTTCGATAGAAGATTTATGCATCCATCTGTACGAATTTCGTCGTCTCGCACGGCAATCCTCTCGTTACTCTTCCTGCTCGCGCCCAGCCTCGCTACATCGGCCCAAACTCAACCTGCCGCAGCGATGATGCGATTTCCGGATGTCAGCTCAGGACACATCGTCTTCGCCTATGCCGATGATCTATGGATCGTGGACCGCGCCGGTGGTATCGCCAGTCCGCTCGCCAGCCCGCAGGGCCGGGAACTCATGCCGCGATTCAGTCCCGACGGCAAGCAGATTGTGTTTACCGGCAACTACGAGGGCAACAACGATGTTTACGTGATCCCAACGACTGGCGGCGTTGCCGAACGTTGGACATACCACCCAGCCACCGAAGTTGTCTGCGACTGGATGGCTGACGGCCAGTCGGTCCTGTATTACTCCAACGGACTTGCAGGGCTGGGGCGGCAACCGCAGCTGTTCACTGTCTCCAAGTCGGAGCCACTGCCGACCCGGTTGCCGGTGCCCTATGGAACGAATGGATCGATCAGCGACGACGGTCAATGGCTGGCGTACACTCCCCACTCACGGGATACGCGTACCTGGAAGCGATACCGCGGTGGCATGGCCTCCGATGTGTGGCTGTTTAACCTGAAGGATAACTCGTCGAAACAGATTACCGAGTTCGAGGGAACCGACAGTATCCCGATGTGGCACGGGACGGATGTCTATTACCTTTCCGACGGAGGCGATGAAGCTCGTCTGAACATCTGGAAATACGACACCAAGAATGGCGATCGTACGCAAATGACTCGCTTCAAGGAATTCGATTGCAAGTGGCCGGCGATGGGTCCCGGCTCCAACGGCGAAGGCGAGATCATTTTCTCGAACGGTTCTGAACTCAAGCTACTAAACCTGGGAACGGGCGACTCGAAGACAATTCACGTCACGATCCCGGGCGACCGGCCAACCCTCCGAGCTCAACAAGTCGACGCGTCTGATTTCATTACCGCGGGGGACATCTCTCCGAAGGCAAAACGGGTGTGTGTGGAAGCCCGCGGCGACATTTGGACGCTTCCCGCCGAAAAAGGTCCGGCACGCAACCTGACAACAACCAGCGGAGTCGCCGAACGCACCCCCGCCTGGAGCCCTGATGGTCGCTGGATCGCCTATTTTAGTGACGAATCGGGAGAGTACGAATTGTACATCACCCAATCGGACGGTCGCGGTGAAACCAGGCAACTGACGACTGACGGAGACTGCTTCCGCTACAACCCAACTTGGTCTCCCGATTCGAAGCACCTCGTATTCACCGACAAGACAGGTGCGATCTACCTGCACACGATCGACGGGGAAACAAGACTGGTCGATACCGATCCGAACGCTGAAGAAGTCGGAAGTGAATTGGTCACACGATTCCAGATGGCTGACGTACGCGTTAACCAAAGACGACAAGTCGGCGATTGCTGTCGTCTGGGTCTACCAGGTCGAAGACGGTACGAAACACCAGGTAACGCCCGGCTATTTCAATTCGGCGTCTCCGGTCTTCGACCGCGAAGGCAAATTCCTTTACTTCGCGAGTGCTCGCGCTTTCAACAAGCCGGAATACGAAGATGTGGGTACGACATTCATCTATTCCGACACAGAAGTTCTTCTCGCCGTGCCGTTGCAAGCGGACGTCGAACTGCCGATGTTGCCTGAGAGCGACGAAGAAGAGTGGGAAGACGACAAGGCAGACAAAGCTGACGATTCCGAGGAAGATGAGTCAGACTCGGACAAAGAAGAAGGCAAAAACAAACAGGACGATGAAGATGCGGAAGAGGAATCGGACGAGAACGGGGAAGCAGGCGATGAGGACGACGGTGGAGATTCCAATGAAGATGACTCGAACGGGAAAACGGACGAACGCGACCCGCTGACGGGAACGTGGTCGGCCGAGATCAAGGCGGAAGGCATTCCTGCCGAGCAGCGCAATATCATCTTTTCCCTTGAACTGGCTGACGACGGTACCGTAACCGGTTCGGCCGATACGCCAGACGGTGAGAAAGAAATTTCCAACGGCAAGTTTGACGCGGACACAGGGAAACTGACTTTCGAAGTCGAAGACGACGATGAAACCGTAACTGTCGAGGCGACCGTCAAAGAAAACGAGATGACCGGCAAAGTGAACATGGGTGGCATGGAGATTGCATTTCGAGGCGACCCGCGAGGACGATTCGGAGGGATCCGCAGGCGGAAAGAAAAGCAAGAAGGTGAAACCGCTGAAGATCGAGTTTGACGATCTGCGCGACGCATTTTCCAAATTCCGGTCGATCAGGGCTCCTTTGGCAAGTTGGCCGTGAACCACAAGAATCATCTGATCTATGCCCGCGGCGGAGATGAAGGGTCGATCATGATCTACGACATGCACGATGATGACCCCAAGGAAAAGACGGTCGTCTCGGGCACGTCCCAATTCACCATCACACCCGACGGCAAAAAGTTACTCGTGTTCCGCGGCGAATCCGGCTACATCGTGGCAGCATCCGCGGGCCAGAAGCTGGAAGACAAAGTCCCTACCTCGGGAATGCTGGTACGCATCAATCCTCGCGAAGAATGGAAGCAGGTGTTCACCGACGCCTGGCGGATCGAACGCGATTTTTTCTACGACCCCACGATGCATGGCGTTGATTGGCAAGCGATCCATGATCGCTACGCCAGGATGCTGGATGATTGCACGTCGCGGTCGGACGTCGGTTTCCTGATTCGGGAAATGATTGCCGAGTTGAATGTGGGCCATGCGTACTACCGCGCCGGCGGGACTGAAGAGAACGGGAACGACGGCAGCGACGTCGGACTCCTGGGATGTACTTTCGAAACAGCCAACGGTCGCTACCGAGTGAAAACAATCTACGAAGGCGCTGTCTGGGATACCGACGCGAGGAATCCGCTGCGAGTCGCCAACATCAAAGAAGGCCAGTTCATCCTGGAAGTCAACAACATCGCACTAACCGATGAAGACAATCCCTATGCGGCCTTCGAAGGACTGGCCGGTACGTTCCGCCACATTGACTCGTCAGCGACGACGAAATCGTCGACGACGACGACCGCACCGTTGTCGTCAAACTGCTCAAATCGGACAACACACTGCGATTTCGCCATTGGATCGAGTCCAAGCGAAAGCACGTCGACGAAAAAACAGATGGACGAGTAGGCTATATCTACGTGGTAAACACCGGTGTGCCAGGACAGAATGATCTGTTCCGGCAGTATTATGCTCAAATCGCAAAGGATGCACTGATCATCGACGATCGCTGGAACGGCGGTGGTCAGATCCCCACGCGATTCATCGAACTGTTGAACCGGCCGGTCACCAACTACTGGGCCAAGCGCGACGGCCGCGATTGGACGTGGCCACCCGACGCCCATCATGGCCCCAAATGCATGCTGATCAATGGCATGGCAGGTAGTGGCGGAGACATGTTCCCCGCGCTTTTCAAACAGGCCGGTTTGGGGAAGCTGATCGGCCGTCGCACATGGGGCGGATTGGTGGGCATTTCTGGTAATCCCGGAATGATTGACGGTTCCGGGGTTACGGCGCCAACCTTTGCCTTTTACGAGAAGGACGGCACTTGGGGAATTGAAGGGCACGGTGTCGATCCCGACATCGATGTCATCGACGATCCGGCGAAGATGGTTGAGGGTGGGGATCCGCAACTGGATGCAGCGATCGAACACATGCTGAGCGAACTGAAAACAAACCCTTACACGCCGCCCAAACGTCCCGCCTACCCGGACCGCAGCAAATTCGGCCTCGATCCCGCCGACAAATAGGTGCCGGATGCCTCTGGCTACCACGTTTTCTTTGATCTGCAACCGCAGAACATGCACGGAATCCGTCTTCGCCGGTGTGAACCTGTACGTGTTGTGACGATTGTGGGACCGACAATACCGTCACCCACCTTACGATCCGCAAATTCCGATATTTGATCAGTATCGGCTACCGTCGTCTGATTGCCATTGCCTCGGCTCCTTAGCAGCAACCTCACCATGCCCCACCTTACTTCGCCCCGTCTGATCATGATCCTCTGGTTGCCGCTCATTTTGCGCCGGCTGCGCGACAAATTCGTCGGATGTCCGTGACGCTGGGCGACCCGCACCGCCGTCGTTGGTTTGGGTGAACAACAAACCACGCGTCCAGCCTGTGCCCACCGCAGCGGTGCGCCAACACAGGAAGGCTCCAATCCAACTCGCACAGTACCAATCGGCTGTTCTCGCAGCCAAGAAACCCGACCCGCTGAGCCTGCTTGCCGATGATCCTGAACCGGCAGGTCTGCTGGTTCCCGCCGTTCCCACGGCGGGGAACAGCAGCACCCCGGATCAACAAGGCGGCGATTCTGGACCGTACGACGCCAGCAGGTTGAGGCCGGAATTATTGCCGGCTTCCGCCCAAGATTTCAGTCGCTCAAGTGAACTTGAATTTGGCATCAGCGAACAAGGGCTGACGCTTGCCGCACTGGAACAGATGGCAGCTCAATACAATCCCACGATTGCACAGGCCTCGGCCGGCGTCGGCAAGGCGCTCGGAATTCACGAGCAAGTTGGATTCAAGCCCAACCCTTCGATTGGCTACTTTGGTGAAGAAATTGGTAATGACGACTCGGCGGGATTGCAGGGGATATTTGTTTCCCAAACAATCGTCCGGGGCAACAAGCTGCAACTGAATCGTGAAGTCGTAAGCCACGACGTCCGGTGGGCGCGGCTGCAATACGACGCTCAGACATTTCGAGTCCGCAACGACATCCGCGTGCAGTTTTTCAAGACCCTTGCAACACAGAAACGACTTGAGTTGGCGAGAGAGTTCTCGAAGGTAGCTCAGCAGGGAGTGACCATCTCAAAAGAATTGGTCGCCGCGAAAGAGGCGGCGCGTCCCGATGTATTGCAATCCGAAATTCAGCTGAGCGAAGCGCAACTGGCCATCCGGCAAACCGAGATTGAATTGCAGGCTGCCTGGAATGAGCTGGTAAGTATCACGGGCATTTGTGATCTGCCGCAAACGAGGCTGATTGGCGACTTGGCAGCTCCCAAACGCACACGCGAATTTGAATCGACGTTTGCCGAGATTTCAGCGCAAAGCCCATTATTGGCTGCGGCCTGCGCCCGCGTGGCACGGGCCCATGCCAACATTCGCAGGCAGAAAGCCCAAACCTTCCCCAATCTCAATGCCCAGCTGGGGGCAGGTCATGACAACGGCACGGGTGATGAATTTGCCAACGTGCAATTAAGCATGCCGATTCCCATTCACAATGCCAATGAAGGCAATATCCGCGCCGCGCAGGCCGAATACTGCGAGGCCATCCAGAACGAACGCCGGATTCAACTGCAGATCCGGCGAGAGCTCGCCCGGGCAATGCAGGAATACGAAGTTGCAAAGGCCACTGTGGAACAGTACGAATCGACGGTGATCCCCAAAGCCAAGGAGTCCTTGGAGCTGTTATTGTTAGCCCAGGAATCCGGTGAGTTCGATTTCTTGCGAGTCTTCACCGCGCGGCGGACGTTCTTCGACGTGAATCAAAGATACGTGATCGCCTTGAGCCAGCTCGCTCAGGCCGACACGCGTATCGAAGGTCTGCTCCTGTCGGGCGGCCTGTCCAAGATGGTCAACTACGATGCCAGCGACGAATTGCGAGGCCAGGCACTAAGTGGACAGTAACGCCGGCAGGCCGGAAGTTCGGGAATCGGCCGGAGATGACATCGAATTGGCCCTCAGTCCCTGTTTCGTGATCCATGACGGTATGGCGTCACTTCGTTGCGAAGCTGGCGCCGTAGACCTACCAGCCCAAACCGATATAAATCCCGCCTTGGCCGACTCATCTGCCAGCCCGCGCCGATTGGAACAACCATGCTGCACAGCATCGCCGTCCTTGGCACTCTGACCTCGGTATTGCTTCATGCCATGCTGGGCTGCTGCGTCCACCATGCTCATGCCGTGTGTCTGGATGCTTGCGTTGTTAACGCAGTGAGCGAACCGGCACATCACTGCAGCGGGCATGATCGAAACGAACCGGCATATCATCCTGCCGATGAGGGAACTGAACATGATCCGCACCATTGCAATGAGCACGAATGTGCATTCGTAGCGACGAACAGGATCGACGCGGGCCGCGATGTAAGGCTCCTCGTGAACTGGTCAAGAGGTTTGCCGAGTTTCAACAAAGCCTGCACTGAAGATTCTCCTGTAGTCCACGTTGCAGGCTGGAGCGATCCCGCATGTCTCATGGAACCGCATTCACTCCGGGCAATCTTGCAGGTGTGGCGTATCTAAAACCGGCTTCTGCAGCAGGCAAACCGGGCAACCGTGATTTTTTCGCGTTGCATTCCCGACCGATAATGGGCGATGCTTGCCAGCCTTGCACCACGCGCTGGGCCATGTCGCAACGCGGCCGTTTCTGCCGAAATTCACAAACAAGCCAACTCTTGCAAAAGAGTTTATTGGATGGACGACTGAGAATGAAGCTCCGAGTTCCCATTGCAACCTGGAAGTGGCCAGCCATCGGTGTCCTGGCCACGCTCGTCGGTGCAACCACGTTCAACCTGTGGTGGCCGACGACCCAAAGCCTGGTCAACAGCACCGTGGCCTTTTTTCGATCGGCAACTGGAGCCGAACCGCTGGCCCATCAAGGCGTCAACGCCGGAGCTATCGACGCTGGCGTGCATCAGCACGCGCGGACGAGCACAGCCACGCGAAGCATCAGGATGCGACTTCACTGGAGCTCTCCGAGCAAGCGCTACGAAACGTGGGGCTCACGGCCGACTACGTCCGACCGGTCCGATTGGAGACATTTCGAAAATCGCTCACAGTACCCGCTGTTATCGTGGAGCAGCCAGGGCGGACGCGTTTTCAAATCTCAACTCCGATGACAGGGGTTGTCACTCGCGTCGAAGTGGTCAACGGAGAAGCGGTTGTCCCGGGAGCCCGCCTGTTCACAATGCGTCTGACGCACGAGGACCTGGTACAGGCCCAAACTGATTTCTTGAAAACGTTGGGCGAGTTGGATGTTGAGGAGCGTGAAATCGCACGGCTGGAGGGTGTGACAAAGAGTGGCGCGATCGCTGGCAAATTACTGCTCAACCGTCAATATGCCCGGGACAAGCTGAATTCACTGCTACGAGCCCAGGAAGAAGGACTGCGGCTTCACGGCCTGTCTGCCGAACAAGTCCAACACATTCGGACCGATCGACGATTACTCAGAGAACTCCAAATCTTCGTTCCTGCGGTGGACGACAACGACAAGGGTGAATTTCAACTGTCACACCATTCGGTTCAACCGGTCCAGTATCAACAAGACACAGCAACAGCTGCAAGAAAGCCGACCAAGACACTGCTGCTGCTGGAACTCAACGTCCACGAGGGTCAAACAGTCGTCGCAGGAGCGACCCTGTGTACGCTGGCTGCCTACGATGAGCTCTACATCGAAGGTCAGGCATTCGAACAGGATATCGACCAACTCCGCAAAGCTTCGGACAACGGCTGGAAGGTTGAGGCTATCCTCGATGCGTCCGGAGTCTCGGGGCCGACGATTAAGAACCTCGAGATTATCTACCTGGCCAATCGGATCGATACCGAATCTCGCACGTTGAACTTCTACGTCGGTTTGCCCAACGAGATTACCAAGGACAAACGCGCCAACGGAAGCCGGTTCATCGAGTGGAAATATCTTCCTGGCCAGCGGCTACAGTTGCGAGTCCCCGTAGAAGAGTGGACCGAGCAAATCGTTTTACCAGTGGAGGCGATTGCGAAGCAGGGAGCAGAATATTTTGTCTTCCAGCAAGATGGTGACCACCTTGACCGAGTCGCGGTTCACGTGAAGTATCGCGACCAATTCTCCGTCGTCATTGAAAATGACGGCTCGATCTTTTCGGGCGATGTGATCGCCATGCGGGGCGCCCATCAACTGCAGATGGCCCTCAAGAACCAATCGGGCGGTGGCGTCGATCCGCACGCCGGTCACAGTCACTGAGGACGAGAACGCCGCATTATGCTGAATGGCATCATCAGTTTCGCGCTAAAGCAACGCCTGCTGACCATTGCAGTCGCGTTGCTGCTGGTGGGCTATGGCAGCTGGCAGGCGGTACAGGCGCCGGTCGACGTCTTTCCTGATTTGAATCGTCCGCGCGTCGTCGTCATGACCGAAGCGCCGGGAATGGCACCAGAAGAAGTCGAATCGCTGATTACCTTCCCGCTGGAAACGGCCCTGAATGGAGCCAACGGTGTACAAGCCGTACGTAGCTCTTCGGGCGTCGGCATGTCGGTCGTTTACGTCGAATTCGATTGGGGCACCGATATTTACAACGATCGACAGATTGTCAACGAACGACTGCAGCTGGTCGCAGAGCGGCTGCCGCCGGGCGTTCAACCACAGTTGGCTCCGATCTCGTCGATCATGGGCCAGATCCTGATGCTGGGAATGTGGAGCGAAAACCGGTCTTCCGACCCGTTGGAGTTGCGGACGCTGGCCGACTGGGTGGTAAGGCAGCGGTTGCTGACAATCCCCGGCGTCGCGCAGGTGTTTACGATGGGCGGCGGTCGCAAGCAGTTTCAAGTGCTGGTCGACCCGGACGCACTGCGGCGATACGGCGTGACGTTGCACGAGGTCAAGCTGGCCGTGCAGAACAGCAACGCCAACGCGACGGGGGGATACCTCGACGAACAAGGCCCCAACGAGCTGTTGGTGCGAGCCCTCGGTCGCGTGCAATCAATATCCGACGTGCAGAAAGTGGTGGTCGCCATGCGCGAGGGGCGACCGATTGCGTTATCCCAGATCGCTCGCGTCGTCGAAGGAGCTCAAGAAAAACGTGGCGACAGCGCTGCATTCAAGCGTGAGCAGGACGGGCAGTTCTCGGGCGGACCAGCCGTCGTCCTGACAATCAACAAGCAGCCCACGGCCGACACCCGCCAGGTCACGGATGACGTGATACAGGCCATCGCCGATCTGCGGCCATCGCTGCCCGAAGATCTGCGGATTGAACCGCTCTACTCTCAAAAGTCGTTTATCGATCGCGCCATTTCTAACGTTGTCCAGGCTCTGCGCGACGGTGGCATTCTCGTCGTTCTGATCCTGATGCTGTTCCTCATGAACGTTCGGACGACGTTCATTACGCTGACCGCTATCCCGCTTTCGCTCGTATGCACCGCTATCGTGTTTCAAGTATTCGGACTCTCAATCAATACGATGACTCTGGGCGGCCTCGCGGTCGCCATCGGCGAGCTGGTCGATGACGCAATCGTGGACGTGGAAAACATCTATCGTCGATTGAATGAGAATCGACAGCAAACCTCAACCTTTGCCGGCATTGCTGGTCGTGTTTCGGGCCAGCGTCGAAGTTCGAAATTCGATCGTCTACGGCACGATGATCGTAATTCTCGTTTTTGTTCCATTGTTCGCTTTGTCCGGGATGGAAGGCCGCTTGTTCGCTCCGCTTGGAATCGCCTACATCGTTTCCATCCTTTCCTCGCTTCTCGTGTCGCTAACAGTCACTCCGGTGTTGTCGTACTGGTTACTCGGCACGCAACGGTCGACCGCAGCGGAGCAGGATGGATTCTTCCTCCGCGGGCTCAAGTGGATCGGCGACAAAGTGATACGCTTCAGCCTGACGTTTCCTCAATTGAATCTCCTGGTGACCGTCATCTGCGTGGCGATTGCGGCGCTATTCCTCGCGAATCTAGAACGCGACTTCCTCCCGCCATTCAACGAAGGCGTGATGCAGTTGAATGTGATTTTACCGCCGGGAACATCACTCCAGACGTCCAACAACATCAACCAACGCGTGGAGGACCGCCTCAAAGAGATTGAAGATGTCAACCAGTTTGTACGCCGCACTGGCCGAGCTGAGCTGGACGAGCATGCGGAAGGCGTGAACATGAGTGAGATCATTGTGGAACTCGACCCGGACTCGCCACGCAATCGTGAACAGCAATTGGAAGAGATCCGCGAAGCGATGGTCGATATTCCCGGCATTGTTACAGCCGTCGAACAACCGATCGCCCACTTGATTTCGCACATGCTGTCCGGCGTAAAAGCGCAGATCGGCATCAAACTCTATGGTGATGATCTCGATGTATTGCGGCGCAAAGCCCAGGAAATGAAAACCGCGATGCAATCCATTGCAGGTGTCACCGACCTGTTGGTGGAACCGCAGGTTGTCATCCCCCAACTGAGAATTGAACTGAACCGTGACAAACTGCTGCGGTACGGACTGACACCCGCGGAAGTCAACGAGTTCATCGAAACCGCAATGAATGGGCAAGTCGTCTCGGACGTGCTGGTTGGACAGCGGACCTTTGATTTGCTGCTGCGACTCGACGAAAACTACCGCGAGAACATCCAGTCGCTGCGACGGCTGACGATCGACATGACGGACGGTGGAAAGCTGCCACTGGAAGCCGTGGCGGATATTTACGAGTCAGGAGGCCCGAATACGGTCAATCGGGAAAACGTCCGGCGGCGAATTATCCTGCAGTGCAATGTAACCGAGCGCGGCGTCGTCGACGTGGTTCAGGAAGTAAGGGAACGCTTGCAACCAGTTGTCCAATCGTTACCGCCCGGCTATTTCGTCGAATACAGCGGACAGTTCGAAAGTCAGCGTTCCGCATCACGAGTCATCGGGGCGTTGTTCCTGGTGTCGATGTTCGGCGTGTTCCTGATCCTGTATACGATGTTTCGTTCCGTGAACCTCTCCCTCCAGGTCATGGCGGCTTTGCCGATGGCGTTCATCGGTTCGGTTATCGCCCTGGTCGTGACAGGCCAAACTCTGACGGTCGCCGCAATGGTCGGCTTCATTTCTCTGGCCGGTATCGCCTCGCGAAACGGGATTCTGCTGCTGAACCACTACTTGCATTTGGTCAAGTACGAAGGAGAGAGCTGGACAAAACCGATGATTGTGCGTGCTGGCCTCGAACGGCTGGCGCCGGTGCTGATGACCGCATTGACTTCCGGGATCGGCCTGGTCCCACTCGTGCTTGCCGCGGGTGAACCAGGCAAGGAAATCCTGTACCCCGTCGCCACGGTCATCCTCGGAGGTCTGATCAGCTCGACGTTGCTCGACTTCTTCGTTCACCCGGCACTATTCTGGCTGTTCGGCCGGAAAGAGGCGGAACGGGTTGTGAAGGAATCACGCGCCGAAGTTGAACTTGTCGAGCGACCGGACATGTTTCCGCGCGAATTGATGGCGGACGCCCAGCCCGTCGCTGCAGTAACCTCCTGATCACCAAGGATCTGCCATTGATCCCACCAGACAGCTCGAAGCATTCGATTGTCAGTAGTAACTTAAACAACTCATTGAACTGGATCGAACCATGACCATCACCTCGAACAGATCGCGATTATGCCTCGCGGCGATTACGGCGTTCATCGCATGCCTCACGGGATGCAGCGGCCACCATTCGGGTGCGGGCTCGGACGCCACGTCCGCGCACGATGCTCACCACGACGGCGATCACGACGACGGGCACGCCCATGAAGCAGACGACGATCACGCTGGCCATGCGCATCCCTCGGCCGGACCACACCACGGAGGCGCTCGTCGAACTGGGCGACGGTGCGTATCACGCGGAGGTCCTGCATGATGAAGACGCCGGCACCATCACGATTTACGTCCTGAATGGAGCCGCCACCGCACAGCTACCCATCGAATCAACGGAGATCACAGTTAATGTCAAACACGACGGACAGCCAAGACAGTACCACCTGGCTGCCGAGCCCGATTCCGGCGATCCGGCAGGCAAGTCATCGCGTTTTGTGTCCAGCCAAGGTGAATTGACTGAGCATCTGCATGAGACAGATGCCGAGCCTCGACTGGTCCTGACCATCGAGGGAAAATCTTTTCGCGGAATCATCGCTCACGACCACGATGGTGGTAACCATGATCATGAGTGACCTGCGTCAGTTTGCTCCAACCAGGTAACGTGGAATTGCTCGAGAGCTGGCTCGGCCGGGTCGTCAGTTCTTCGCAACCGCTGCAGGCCCTGTTGAGGCCCCTCCCGTTGCCAAACGAAGATTTTCATGCCCACGCAAGCGTGTGGCATGGCACCCGATCGTAGCAAGCGTCGTTCTTCGCGACGCCTGAAGATTCAGCGAACTGAAGCAGTACGACGACCGTTCGCAACGATATCTTCGTAAATCACTGCAACTTGGTCCGTTAGCCGATGCGGGTCGAATCGCTGAACAACCATCGCTTTGCCGACCGCTGCGAACCGTTCACGTAGTCGGGGATCCGAAGCCAATTCGATAACTGCGTTGGCAAGTTCTTTGGTGTTGCCCTTGGGCACCAGTATCCCATTCGACTGCGGCTGGACAATTTCCGGCAAGCCCCCCACGTTGGCTGCGACCACCGGAGTTCCCGCCGCGAACGACTCAATTGCGACCAGCCCCAAGGGCTCGTCGAGTGAAGGGACCGCGGTCACGTCAAAGACGCTCATCAGTTCTGGAATATCTTTGCGGACTCCCAACCAGATCACACGGCGGTCAATTTCCGGGTCTGCGCGTTGCTTCTTTCGAAGTCGTTGAACGTAGTTCGAATTCTCATCGGACGGTCCGACCAGTACGACCTTAAGGTTCGGCACCGTTGGAATGATGTCCGGGATAGCTTCAACCAGATAGACCGGCCCCTTTCGCGTATCCACACTGCCCACCATGCCTACAACGAAATCGCCTTCGTTGATTCCGATCTCGCGGCGGACCGCATCCACTCGCTCCGCATCAATATGCTGAAATCGCTCCAAATCACTGAAGCAGTACACGGTTTCGATCTTGTTCCTGGAGACCCGATTCACCCGGCGATGGAACTCACGGGTAGCATTCGAATTAGCAATGACAAAGTCGTTGAACCTCCAATGCAGCTGAAACGACTGGCTATGAGCCGTCGCGATCACAGGCACACCGGTCATCCAGCTGAGGAAGACGCCAAAATTATGCGCCCTGGTCATGTGCGAGTGCAGCAACTGGATCTGATGTTCACGAATCCACCTCGCCAACCGGCGGAGCTCGAAAAATGAACGGTTCATTTTCGACTCGATCACCGTAACCCGGTCATCGAACTGACTTGAGATCCAGCTTTCCGGACGACACAGAACCGACACGTCGTGCCCACGACGAGACAGCTCGTCACAGACGAACTGGCAGTACGTTACCGCACCGTTAACTCCGATTCCCGACAGAAGGTGTAGGATTTTCAAAAAACCTGAACCCGTGATTCATTGATTCCGTTCATGGAGAATACCATCACCCTCTTTGGAGCCGGGCAACCAAGACCAACGTCACCAAATGGCGGACAACATAGCTATCCACAGCCTGGCGAGCGTGGCTACGACCCGACAACTTTCGTGAATTGCTGGCAGCATCCCTGCGCAAGGAATTCGGCGGAACTTCGCCGAAATACACTGATCGCCGGCCAAGTCCCGATTCCAGTTGCTTTGAACCTGATTCCAGTACGCAAACAGGACCTGAGGTGTAACTATTCTGCAGCAATGGATCAATAGTCGTTCAAGAAAACCCCCGGTTTCGATGCCCCGTGCCGGGGTACCGTGACGTGATTCCATGCAGATGAAGCCCCTAGCAATTCATCGACGCAAGCCACTTCGCCGCGTGGGCACGTTCAATCAGCATCTCGACGTCGACCTGTTTGTTGCCCAGAAGGACAACATCCTGACGGTCGATCTTGCCACATCGCCACGGACCGAATTCACCCCACTACATGCATCGTTCCATCCACGTCGGCGTTATTCCTGTTGGACATCGATTGCACGTCGCTTCGAATCGAGCTGCGACCAGCTTCCCAACGACGATTGCCGCAACTCCGAATCAGCGTGCCATGTCGCGTTTGTACTCCTTTGGATTCAACATCAGGACACCAAAGCATACCTCAGCGAATCGTCATAGCCGCTCGACCTCAATGATCAAACATCTTGCTTCGGGCCTGTTTGACGATGGCCAGCACCGCTGGGTGTTGAACCCGTTTTTCGACCGAGATGGCGTAGAAGGTATCGATGACTTCGTCCAACCGGCCGACGATCTGCAGATTGTATTGTTTCTTTACTTCCTTTTCGATCGCGGTCGGAACAGGAATGATACCGAGCCCCGATTGGCCAAAGACTTTGAGCAGGGCGCTGTCTTCGAATTCGGCCACGATCTGGGGGTGAATATCGTGTTCGTCGAGCCAGACGTTCAGCGCCCGCCGCACCGTCGTATGTTCGGTCGGCAGGCACATCGGAGCGGCATGTAGTGACTGTGGAAATTTGCTGCGAAATCGCCGCGCCATCTGCGGTACGGCCAGGAAAGACAGTCCACATTCTCCCAGCTTGTGACTATAGGCTCGTACATCCACGTTCGGCGGCGCCGGTGCGTCGGAAATAATCAGATCCAAACGGTGCAGGGCCAGTTCGGCCAGCAGATCGTCCAGCTTCCCCTCGTTGCAAACGATTCGCAATCCATCTGGATGATGGATCGCCGGCTTGAGTAACTCGAACGCGACCAGCTTCGGCACGACATCAGGCATCCCGACGACAAATTTTCTTAGCGACGCGGAGTGCCGCCCGGTGCTGACGAAATCGGTCAGCTCGCGGCCAATCGCGAATATCTCTTCCGCATAATCAAAGACCTGCTTGCCAAACTCGGTCAATTCCAGGTATCGACCACGTTGCTCGAACAGTTTGTTCCCCACCGCGTTTTCCAGATCTCGAATCTGCGAGGTAACTGTCGTCCGCGCCAGGTGCAGCTTCGCCGCCGCCGCTGAAACCGTTCCCTCCTTGGCAACATTCCAGAAATAGAACAGGTGGTGATAGTTCAGCCACTCCATCATTTCTCCCTGATAGAACTTCAGACCATAGAACGAATGAGTGATGCCAGCATTCGACGCTTGCTGTTCTCCCGCCCCCGCACGAGGCCGCTTCGGCCTTTTCCTCGACTTGCAGCTGCGATTTCATCATTTCGCGGACGCAAACCGCAATCTGCTCCAGCACAACTGTAAGCCAAGCCGTAATGACATGTCGGTATTATCGACACTAGGTTCCATTATTATCGACTTTTTCGCCGCATCAATTACGCCGTATAACAGAACAGCGGGGTCGCGAATCAGCGGCTTCACCGAAATTGGCCCCGGGAGGGAACGAACATGCGAATCGAAGATGGTGACATTCGACCCGGCCAGCGACGCCGCACGCTCGGCAGGATGATCAAGACTGATTTAATTGCTTCGATCGTCGTATTCCTCGTCGCGTTGCCGCTTTGCATTGGAGTCGCCGTAGCGGTGGGGGTCAGTCCGGGGCGTGCATTTATCTCGGGGATCGTAGGCGGGCTGATCGTTGGCTGCATTGCCGGTTCGCCGCTGCAAGTGAGCGGCCCGGCGGCAGGTCTGTTTGTCATTGTGGCCGAAATTCTTGCCGTCCACCGCGACTCGTACATTGGACGAGTTTCGTCGCAGGCAACCAACAATGGCGGCCTCACGCTTGAATCTCTCGAAGCTTCCGGTATGGCATACGCATTGGCTGCAATGGGATTCTGCGTTTTCCTGGCAGGAATGATCCAGGTTACGGCCGGAAAGCTAGGACTCGGAAGGTGGTTTCGTGCGGTGTCCCCGGCGGTGATTCAGGGCATGCTTGCCGGTATCGGCACCTTGATCGCCATTAGCCAATTTCATGTGATGCTGGATCATCATCCGACCTGGCACGGGGAGCCGGTGCATGAAGGCTGGCAATATCTCGTGACGATGCCGCAAGCCGTCTTGAGTTGCTTCACCGAGCTGGGCACAAACCACAGATCGGCAGGTTTGATTGGCGTAATGACGATCATCGTGATCATCGGCTGGAACCGGTTCCGTCCGAAATCGCTGAGCATCTTGCCGGGCGCACTGATTGGCATCGTAACGGCGACCATGGTTACGAGCGTCCTTGGTCTCGACATCGCCAAACTGGATTTTGCACCATCGCTCGAAAGCGATCTGACGTTGCCTTCCACCTTATGGGCTGAATTTTTCGTGGACTCGTCCATCTGGACGTCGGCCATCGTACTGGCATTTGTCGCCAGCGCGGACGCGTTACTCACGGCGGCCGCCACCGACTCGTTGGCTCGCGAAACCGGGGTAAAGACCGACTTCGACAAGGAACTGACAGCCCAGGGCGTGGGAAATGTGCTCTGCGGGCTGAGCCGGAGCATTGCCGATTACCGGTGTCATCGTGCGAAGTTCGGCCAATGTCGAAGCCGGTGCCCGCACACGCATGTCGACGATCCTGCATGGCGCGTGGTTACTGATCTTCGTATGTGCCCTGCCGTGGGTGCTGAATTACCTGCCGATTGCAGCGCTGGGTGCGTTACTGGTATACACCGGATTCAAACTGCTGGAGCCCGCAGAATTCCGCAAACTGTTGAAAATCAGCCGCACCGAAGCTGTGATCTACCTGACGACCGTATTCGTGATCGTCGCGGTTGATCTTTCGGTCGGAGTCCTTGTAGGGTTCGGGCTGTCGGCTGCCAAGCTGCTGTATGAATTCAGCCACCTGGATATCCACCTCGAGGCCGATGAAGCGACTCATCGCTACATGCTGCGATTGGATGGCGCCGCGACCTTCCTGCGACTGCCGTTACTGGCCGACCATCTGGAAAAGCTGCCGGCCGACGCCGAGTTGCATGTGTGCTTGCAGCAGGTCAGCTTCATCGACCATGCCTGCTTCGAGCTGTTGATGGAGTGGGCTGAGGCGCATGTTGCGGATGGGGGCGGTTTGGTAATGGACTGGGACTTGCTGCATGGAAAATTTGCCTCGAGCGTCCCAAGACGTACGTCGATCGCATCGACCGATGCAGAAGCTGAATCGTCGCCGCCGAAGAACCGGGCATTGGCCTACGAATTATAAGTCGACTCGTACAACGTCAAAGACCTTTTGCTACGGAGTAGTATTCATGGAAATTCGCATTGCTGACCGAACGAAGGAAATGAATGAACAAGTCCGCGCATCGTTTGAGCGGAGCCTCAGTTTTTCGCTGTCGCGATTTTCTGACGAGATCGATTACGTCTCTGCGACCACCGAAGACATCAACGGTCCACGCGGTGGCGTCGACAAGCGTTGTACTTTGCGAGCGCACACGCGACGTCACGGCAGTATCGAAATTACGCAGGACTGCACCAAGCTCGGCAGCGGTCTCGCTCGTGCGGCCCGTCGCCTGGGACACACGGTTTCCCGTGTGATTCAGCAGAAACGGGCGTTCGGCCGCGACAGCATCCGCCGGATGAACGAGCAACAGGCTTAATCGGCGATCCCTGACGACTCGACAACGCCCTTCAGCCGGCAGGCACCGATTGGCGATGCGGAGGAATTTACCACGGTCATGACCTATAATTAACTAGCAAAACGAGCGGAAGACCGCGAGCGGGACTGGAACTCCCAGTTTGGGGCCAGTCTCGCGTCTACAATCATTGCAAGTAATCAACATGGCTAGATTTGACGACTACCAACAAGCGCTCTCGACGAAGACCTCGGTCAAGGTGCTGGAGTTTTTCGCCAAGGAATCGCAGCTGACCTTTAACCGGCCGTTGGCCTCGCGAACGGTCACCGAGATGGTTCGGGCCATCCCTGGTGCCGACTTTCGCACGTGGGGACAGAGGATGGTGGAGGCCGGCGAGAGCCTGAACCTGCGCATCCGAAGCACCGATCTGACGGTCCGCGAAGCAGTTAAGCTGGTGCGCGAAGGCATCCCGGTGGCTGCCTGCTTTTCAGCCAACGACGAATCCACCGACACCGAGTCGGTCCGCTGGATTGCACTTTCCAATCCTCGTCGTGGCAAGGTCAAAGTCAACGACTTTGCCACGAGCGAAGAATCATGGGCTTCGGTTAGGCAGATCAAGCAATTGCTGAAAGACGCCAATCGAAATCAGGAGATTCGCTGGATTACCGGTCAGCCGACCTTGCCCTGTTCGATCGACGTACCAGGTTCGCCGGAAAACACCCGCAAGATCAAGCCGCTCGAGCGACTATCCGCCCTGATGCGAATGGAGCGCCCGGACATCGGCGCCGTTTTTGTGTTTTCGGTGATCGTGGGCATCTTGGCGTTGGCTTCGCCGATCGCGGTGGAGGCGTTGGTCAATACTGTCGCGTTCGGAAGATACTTGCAGCCGATCATTGTCCTGTCGCTGATTCTGTTGACCTTCCTCGGTTTTGGTGCAGCGATCCGCGCTCTGAATACTTACATCGTGGAAATCATTCAACGTCGATTGTTCGTTCGCGTCGTGGAAGACCTGGCCTATCGACTTCCGCGCGTCGAGCAGGAAGCGATCGACGGTTATTACGCACCAGAACTCGTAAATCGTTTCTTCGATGTCGTCACGGTGCAAAAAGTCGCAGTCAAATTGCTGCTCGACGGAATTGCGATTGTGTTGCAAACGATCCTTGGTATGGCTGTGCTGGCATTCTACCATCCATTCCTGCTCGGGTTCGACGCGGTGCTGCTCGTATGCATCGGTTTCATCGTGATCGTTCTGGGCCGCGGCGCGGTGAAGACGGCAATCGCAGAGTCAGAACAGAAGTACAAAGTTGCCGCGTGGTTGGAAGAATTGGCCAGGCATCCAACCGCTTTCAAATTGCATGGCGGAGCTCAGTTCGGCCTTGACCGATCAGATAAGCTCGCGGTCGATTACATTCACGGCGCGTAAATTGCATTTCCGCATCGTCATGCGGCAAATTGTCTTTTCGTTGGCGTTGCAAGCCGTCGCGGCGACCGTCCTGTTGGGGCTGGGTGGGTGGCTCGTAATTCAAGGCGAACTGACGCTCGGCCAGCTGGTTGCTGCCGAGCTGATTGTCATGATGATTGTGAGTTCCTTCGCGAAGATTGGAAAGTACTTCGAGAGCTTCTATGACCTGCTGGCCAGCGTGGACAAACTTGGGAAGCTATTTGACCTGCCCGTCGAGCGGCATGACAAGCTTTTCCATCTTCAGGACGCAACAGCCGCGTCACTGCAAATGACGCGCCGTCACGCAGGACATTCGCGGCACCAAATTGCACGGCGGACTGTCGTTTGAACTGTCTCCCGGACAGAGCCTGGCCGTCGTCGGTTCGGCGGCCGTCGGCAAGTCGGCGCTGCTCGATTTGATCACTGGCGTTCGGCATCCCAGCAGCGGCCACGTCAGCCTGGACGGCATCGATTTACGTGAATTGCGTCCGGATTCACTTCGCGAACACGTATCGCTCGCCCGTGGCATCGAGATTTTTCACGGCACGATCGAAGAGAATGTGCACTTGAATCGACCGCAAATTAACGCTTCCGATGTTCGCGAAGCACTGACGATGGTCGGGCTGCTCGACGAGATCATGAAGCTCCCCGAAGGGCTCAGCACCATCGTTCAGACGAACGGTGCACCACTGTCGACCAGTCAGGCCGACCGACTGATGATCGCTCGGGCAATCGTAGGTCGGCCACGCCTGCTGTTGATTGACGGCACGCTCGATCGGCTGAGTGACGAGGACACAAAAAAGATCCTGAACTCAATTGCCGGCCCCAGACAACCCTGGACTCTGGTCGTCACGACCGGGCGTCGACTCGTCATCGCCGCCATGAGTCGCGTCCTCGACCTCGACAACAACGCGATCGATGGCAAGCCAACTCAACGACCACGCAAGGACCATGGCGATCAGCGTTCCGATTCAAGGTGAAAGCCGATACAGCCATGGTCGACCAGATCGACTCGATGACAACGTGAAAGATGAACTATGAGTACCGTCACTCAACCAAGGCGAACCTCCAACCCTTTTACTCCGAAAGAAGAGCTTTCGGCTTTAAAGCTGGTGCAGTCTTCGCTTGTTGCCAGGCGTCTGGCCAATGGACTGCTGGTGCTGCTGGTCGTTACGACCCTGGCGATGGTCCTGCTACCGTGGCAGCAGTCAGCCAAGGGCACCGGGCGTGTGACAGCTTATGTGCCCCAGGAGCGCCGACAAACGGTGATGTCGCCGGTCAAGGGCATCGTCGAACGCGTCGCTGATGGAATGGTCGAGGGTTCCACGGTCAAACGAGGAGAATTCATCCTGGAGCTGGCCCCGGCCGCCGCCAACCTGTTGGAACAGCTGCAAGGTCAGGTCGTCAATCTGGAGGAAAGGCTGCGCACCGCCAAGGCGAAGGCCGACGCCTACGCACAGAATATGATCGACTACGCAGAAGCTCGCGATTACGCTGTCAGCGCGGCAAACGAAATGGTCAATGCTGCCGAAGCCAAAGTAAAGGGCAAACTCGACCTGATTGCGGGTTACAAGTCGAAGGAATGGCAAGCCAAGGCGAATTACGAACGGCATCTTCGGCTTGCCGATCAGGGGATCAAGCCACGCAAGGAGATCGAAAAGCTCAAGAAAGACTGGGACGTCGCCAAAGCAGAACTGGACGCCGCCGGTCAAGAAGTGACGACGGCTGAAAAGGAATTGCTGGCAAAAAAGCAGGAACTTCAGGAAAAACGCAGCTCAGCTCAGACAAAAGTCGATTACGCACGGGCAATGAAAGAGGATGCGCTGGGCATGCTTGCGACCGCTGAGAAAGACATTCGAACGTTGCAAATCAAAATGTCAGAAATGGATCGGATGGTCATTACGGCTCCTCGAGACGGAACTATCTTTCGCATGCCAATTTTTGAGCGCGGGCAGACGATCAAGGAGGGAACCGAGCTCTTCACGATCGTACCCGACACGGAAGACCTGGCAGTGGAACTCTGGATCAACGGCAACGATGTACCGCTGGTACGAACGGGCGACCACGTGCGGCTACAGTTCGAAGGTTGGCCGGCTGTTCAATTTGCCGGCTGGCCGTCCGTGGCGGTGGGTACTTTCGGTGGCCTTGTCGCGGCCATTGACGAAAGCGACAACGGCAAGGGAAAGTTTCGACTCCAGATTCGCCCCGAAGTTGATAGTGAATGGCCCTCGCATCGCTACCTGCGTCAAGGTGTGCGCGCCAATGGTTGGGTCATGCTGCAACGCGTCCCATTGGGCTACGAGGTTTGGCGGCAGCTGAATGGATTCCCGCCCGTGGTCGCCGAGGACGAGCCATCCAAGCAAGGTGGCAAGGACGACAAATCGAAGAAGCCGAAACTGCCCAAGGGCTAGTGCGAGTCGCTCGGATTTGTAGCGTGCAGGGCGTTCGTGTAGCCGTCGCTATGGACGACAAGTCGCTACACTTTTGTTAACGCGATCTCGTAGACAGCTGGCAGATTGGTCCCAACCCGGAACGTTGAACTGCGGGCCGCCATCCATCGTAGTTCTCCATTTTCGTTGCGTACCATAACGCACACCGCAATGCGTTGCCGCACACATTCCGAGTCTTCCCGTAGTTGGAAATCGCGTGACTTTTCGTCTCGCATGCCTCCTGCAAGCCGGCACGATAGTTGCCCCAATCATACGAACGATCACGTGCGTTGCTGGAAGATTGCGACAGCCGCGTCGCCGCGTCTTTATTTGGTGACACGTTATTGTTGCGGCATCCGGCGTTTGCAGGGGCGAACACCATGCTTGATTACATGCTGCGGTTCAGCCTGAAGAAACTTCTCGTGATGGTTGTTGCCTGGGTGGCATGCGTCGTGCTGCACAATGCCATCTATGCCGCATTCCGCGACTTCTTCGGCCCGAATGGCGACGAGCCATTTTTCTTTTTGCTGGCGGTCTGTCGTCATCCCGCTCTACGTTGTCATATCTTTGGTCTACACGGCGTTTCAGCTAGCTCGTCCACGTGGGCGAAGTACTCCAGACTGAGAAATCGCAATTTGCCCATTCGTGAAGTGTTCGGTATTTCACACAAACCGATTCTGTGTAAGTATCTCATCATCGAACCGTCGTTTTTTGCAGAGTGGCGCCGTCATCTGAATCTAACGGCGAACAGTGCGGCGCCACGAAATTGCCAGGATGGAATCTCGCGGAGCGAAACATGACAAACACAAGCTGCCTCATGCTGATCACGTCCGTGTTGTCTTTCGTAGTCGGAATCGCTGGCTGTAAAATGTCGGCAGGCCAGTCTGCTGTGGTCGGTGCCAATCACCGATCCTCGGTATTTGATAACTCACCGTCGATTGGAATGGCTGGTCTGCCTCTGCCCGAGTCGACGGGAGCAACCGCGGTGCCGCTGACAACGCTTGGTAAAGGCGACGATCTTGAACAGTTAATCGGAAATGCGGCAGGCGTAGTGCTCGTCGATTTCTATGCCGACTGGTGCGGCCCTTGTCGAAAGCAGAGCGGAGTGCTTCATGATCTGGAGCAGTCGGCCAGTCACACCAATGCATCCATAATCAAGGTCGATATTGATCAGCACGAAGAACTTGCCCAAAGGTTTGAGGTGACCAGTTTGCCCACCCTGTTACTATTCAAAGATGGCCAGATCGTCGATCGACAAACGGGCTTGGCTGATCAGCAGACTGTGGCAGCGCTTTTGACGCAGTAGTAATAACTGCTCACGCATTTGCTCGTACGGCGGAACGGATTCGCGTGAATACAGAACTTGCCTCCACAGTCAAACAGGAAGCGATCGATCGGGGGATATGCAAAACGCCATCGAGGCGTTGAACGTCCAGTCTGGTTTGGCGACCGTTTAAAACCGCGAGACATTCGACTCCGCGCATGCGAAGGTCACGATACGATGCCAAATCGCCCCCGGCATGCTTCACCTGGTTCTCGGTCTCACATGGTACACTTTGCAGCCTGGCAACGCTTTGCGAATCGCGGCCGCACCTTCATCCGAAACCCACGTCTTGCGAAGATCGAGCTGCGTGAGTTTCTTGCAGCGGGCCAGGTAGACGAGGCCTTCGTCGGTGATATCAGTGTTTCCCAGCTGCAGCCACTCGAGGTTTGCCAAGCCGTTCAAATGACGCAACTCTTGGTCCTTCACGAGCGTTCCCGCAAGGCTGACTTTTTCCAACCGTGGAAACTGCGCGAAGTACTGTAGCCTGCGAACGTTCGTATCTTCCAGGTAGAGCGTCTTAAGCTGACGCATCGGCGACAATTGTTTCAGGCCTTCGCCCGTAACACGTGACTTACCAAGGAAAATCGTGTCCATCTTGTCCATGTGCACGAGCCTGGCAGAGCAGCGTCCGTAATCCTGGTTCCATGAAGATCGAGGTTTTCAAGTTTCGTCATCCGGCTCAGGTAATGAACGCCTTTATCGGTGATGGGTGTGCCCCGCAAGTGCAAGTTGACGACCGACGTTAAAGTACCGATCAACCGCAGGTCCGCATCACGCACTGACTTACCAAGCAGATTGACGGTCTCGACGGACCGGCCGTCACGGTGCATGTAGGCCTGACCGTCGAGCTGTTCGATTCTGGCGACGACCCCTTGGGGTGTGATTTGTTCGCCATAAACGGCAGCCCCACAATGGACCAGGAGTAGCAACAACGGAATCAGGTGTCTGAAACGATTCAGGGCAAGAGCCTCAGTTAGAACATGCGTACGATATTCAAGAAGGAATCCAAACAATCTGCAGGGCGATTGATCGGTCGACCTGCAGCGCAACTTCAAGCAGTTTCAGCGAACGATGACGGATTGAAGTCGACGTGCCTGTTGAGGTGCATTTGGCCGGGCAACCTGGCACCAAAGGCGCCCAGAGCGCAAGTCAGCAAACAGAGTGGCCCGACAACCACACCCGAAACGAGGCCCGTCGCTCCACCAGCAATCGTCATCATGCGAAGCGACTTGCCGCCGCGCATTCCCAGAATGCGGACCAGTAACGCGAACACTGGCACAATGACTGCGCCAACGAGTGCGGCCAGGTAGAAGCCCATCCCAAAGCCTGCGCCGGCAATCTGCAAACCACCGCCCTGGAGTATCCAGAAAAAAGCTCCGAAACAGCCACCCATCAACGACGCACTCAACCAGGCGAATAACCACACGTACCAAGGAAAGCGAACTTCTGGTTTGACCTGGTCGTTGCTTCCCAGCTGAATATTCATGAGCAATCAAATTTCCATCGAGACCTGATTCCAGCCGTGCGGATTTTCGTTCCGGCTTCCATGGAGTTTAGCTCGCACGCGCACGCCTGAATGTACGTCCAGTCCGCGATTCGGAACGCGATGCCGTTAGATTCGTGACATGCGCTACAACCCAAAGTGTTTGTCGCGAGAAACGAAAACTCAAACGCTGGTGGGTCACGCATGGAGGTCCAGCATGTGCGGTACCGGGACAGCAATCTTGAATGGACGAGAAGCCGCAAAAGCTTATTGTCCATTAGCTCTGCCTAGATGCTTGGCACCTGCAAATCCATCAGCGTCAACGCCAGAAACAAGGCGGCAAAGAGCAGCGAAGACAAGAATAGAATTCCATGAAGCGATTTGTCATGCCTCAAATGCATGAAATAGACCGCGACCAAAGTCGCTTTCACGCTGGCGATACCCAGCGAGACCCACACTTCCCAGGCTCCGAAGGAAACTTGAGCAGCGGCAACCGTCAGCACGGTCAGCGCCACCAATACGCCGAACACGGTCAACAACACTCGTGGCGACATGACGTGAGACAAGTGACTGTCGTGGGAAGTTAAATCCCCAGGATGTGAGGCTACTTGGAGCGGACATGCATTCACCGAATCAGGTAGAGCAAGGGAAACAAGATAAATCCAGACAAGATCGACCAAGTGCCAGTAAAGTGCGACATAGTCGACGGGACCGAAGTATCCAGGACCGAATTCATTACGAAGGGCACGCCGCAACAGCCACACCATCGCACCCATCCCCGCCAGGATGTGGATCGCGTGCAGGCCGGTCATGGCGTAGTAAATACTGAAGAAGACCCCCGTTAACGAGTTGGAGTGAGTCCCCGTGACCTCTGTCGAGTGTGCCACCGCGCCAGACAACATTTGCCGTCGAGGGCGACGTGAAGTGCTGCACGGCCTGTCCAACCCCCAAACCGACGAAGAATGCGACTGCTGCCATCAAGACGAACATCCACAGCTTCCTTGAGGTTGTCCGCCGTCCATTTCGCGTCAGACGAAGCCAACCACCGCGACAAGGAAACTGACGGCCGCGGGGATCGACAAGGTCGATCATCGCCTGTCGAGTCTTTGACATCACATCTCGACGTGGACCTCGACCGCTCCCGAATATGCACCTGCCCAAAGCAATCCTTCGCCCCACTTGTGACTATATTCAACCGTCTTCACGCCAAGGAACAAACTGGCGCACGCCAAGGTTACCGCGATCAGGTACACCAGTTGTTTTTGCCTCCCTAACTGAGCACTCGGCACGGCCCAAGCCATGGTCAGGCTACTGACCAACAGCACAATCGTGTTAAAGGTACCGAGCCACGTATTCAGATACTTGTGAGCATCCAGAAACACCTCGGGGTGGTTACGCCGGTAGACCGCATAAGCGACAAACAAGCCGCTGAAGAACAACACTTCGGTAACCAGGAAAAGCCACATGCCCAGCTTCCCCGCATCAAACTGTTGCTGCGCCGATTCGAAGTGATGTGCCACATGCGCATCTGAAGCATGGTGCATCGGCGAGTCGGTGGTCTTTAACGGTGGTGATCATGTTTGATTTGCGTATCGCGTATCAACTGACGCTTCGCTGACAAGCCCGGACTACAGATTCGACCAGCGTCGGTGCTGCCGATGGGTTTGCGGTTGTCCTTGGTGCGATCCGGCTGTGCACGTAGCCCCCACCGTCTTCGTCAAAAACAAGGTCGTCATAGTTGTAGGGATACGTGGCCGATGGGGTCATGGCGAAATTATCGTGTGGGGGAGGCGATGCACACTGCCACTCGAGCGTCGCCGCTCCCCACGGGTTAGCCGGCGCACGACGTCCGCGAAACAGCGACCATGCCAGGACACCACCGCAACAGGAACAAGCCGACGCCCAGCACCATCGCACCGGTCGTAGAAACCTGGTGCAAGCTTTGGAATTCAGCCTCGTAGCGGGCGTAGCGTCGCGGCATGCCCTGAGTGCCCAGCAAGAAACTGCGGAAAGAACGTCCAGTTGAAGCCGACGAAGATCAGCAGGCATGCGACCTTGGCCCATCACTCGCTGTACATTCGGCCAAACATTTTCGGCCACCAGTAATGCAGCCCTCCGATAAAGGCGATCAGCGTGCCGCCCATCATCACGTAGTGAAAGTGGGCGACCACAAAATACGTGTCATGCAGGTGGACGTCGGTGGCCAAGGCGCCAAGAAACAGCCCAGTCAGACCGCCAATACCAAACAGCAGGATGAACGACAATGCATAGCACATCGGGGTCGCCAATCGGATCGAACCCTTGTACATGGTTGCCAACCAATTGAAGACCTTGATTCCCGACGGGATCGAGACACTGAATGTCAGCGCACTGAAAATCACAGCTGCCAGTGGCGAGTCGCTACTGATAAACATATGGTGTCCCCAGACGAGGAAGCCAAGCAGGGCAATCGCAATGCTGCTGAATGCCACAAAGCGATAACCAAAAATCGGCTTGCGACTAAAGACACTGATCAACTCGCTGATGACACCCATGGCGGGCAGGATCATGATGTAGACGGCGGGATGCGAATAAAACCAGAAGAAATGCTGATAGAGCACCGGGTCACCACCGAGCTCGGGGTCAAAGATGCCAATGCCCAACATCTTCTCCGCGGTCAGTAGAATCATGGTGATGCCCAGCACGGGGGTTGCCAACAACTGGATGATGGAAGTGGCATAAAGCGACCATAACAAAAGGGGCATTTTGAACCAGGTCATGCCAGTCGGTCGCATCGTGTTGATCGTCACGACGAAGTTCAGTCCGGTAAAGATCGAACTGAAACCCAAAATGAAGACTCCCAGCGTCGCCGCGATGACGGTCGAGCTGGTTGTCGTGCTGTACGGAGTATAAAACGTCCAACCGGTGTCGAGCCCCCCAAGCACCAGAGCCAACAGGAAAAAGATCGCTCCACCCAGCCAGAGATAAAAACTTGCCAGGTTCATTCGAGGGAATGCCACGTCCTTCGCCCCTAACATGACCGGCAACAAGAAGTTTCCCAACGCCGCCGGGATGCTGGGGATCAGGAACAGGAAGGTCATGATCGCGCCATGCAGCGTAAACAGCTCGTTGTAACGATCTTCGGTCAGGAACAATTTCCCCGGAGTGAACAACTCCAATCGGATCACCAGCGCGATAATTCCACCCAGCAGGAAGCAGCCAAGAATTCCGGCAAGGTACATCACACCAATGCGTTTGTGATCCAACGTAAACAACCACGATCGCCAACCGCGGCTGTGCGTCAGATAGTTATCTCGTCGCTCAGCGGTTGGTGCTACTGCGGCGGCGGAACTTGTGTTGGCGATCACGGCGACACCTCTTCCTGACTTGTAAGACTCTTGATGTAAGCGATAAGGGCGGCGATCTCCTCGTCTTTAAGTTGTCCCTGATAGGTTGGCATGACCGGCTTATAGCCAGCCCGTACTCTTGCCTGCGGTTCGAGAATCGATTCTCGCAGGTAGTTTTCGTCGACGAGAACCGAACCGCCGTCGACCAGCGCCTGTTGCGTGCCGAACACATCGGCAAACGATGGACCTGTCTTTGCTGCGCCATCGTTGGAATGGCACTGAACGCAGCCACGGCGGACATAGAGAATTTCACCCGCTTCGACGGGCGTGACGTTTTCCAGGAAGTTGGCGGCTTCGTCCAGCCATTTGTCAAATTCGCCAGATGGATGCACCACGACCCGTGCCAGCATCTGCGAATGCTGGGTACCGCAGTACTCTGCACAAAATAGCGTATAATTGCCAGCGGTATTGGCCTCGAACCAGGTGGTCGAGTAACGGCCCGGGATAAGGTCCATCTTGAGGCGGAAGGCGGGAATGTACAGACTGTGAATCACGTCGTCCGACGACATGACCAGCCGTACCGGTCGATCGATCGGGACATGCAAGTCGTTATCCACATGCCCATTGGGGTAGGTGAAACTCCAGCTCCACTTTTTAGCGGTTACTTGGATCTCGTAACTGTTGTCTGGAGGCTGTCGCATATTCAGGTAGCTAATGAAGCCCCAGAAGAAGATCACGCCAAGGAAGAGAGCCGGAATTACTGTCCAGGCAACCTCCAGCGCAGTTGTTGTGCGACGGCGAATCCTCGACCATCCTCTCCGGCCGTTCGCGGTACTTCACCACGAACAACATCATTACTCCGACGATAATTGCAAAAAAGAAAATCGATACGAGAAGGATGAAGTAAAACAGCGAGTCCACACCCGCCGCAGCGGTGGAGGTTGGTGGAGGAAACAGCGACGTTCCTGCAGCGCCCAACAACGGTCGATGTACGAGCGATACGGTGGCTGCACTGATCATCCCAGTCCCCCAGTTGGTGACTGCGAGATTCTTTCGGCGTCGAAATGCGTTCGACGCCGCAACCAGAATGGAACCAACGACACTGCTGCAGTCACCAGCGTGAGGGCGGCAGCGGCTTTCATCATTTGTCGGGCGACCGGCGCGTACCTGCCTGTGGCCGCATCGTAGTGGAAGCAAAACAACAACACTCGATCGATCGTCGACCCAATTTTCCCCATGCCGGCTTCAACCAGTGATAACTTCAAAGTTTGCGGTGAGTACTGCACGCCATAGAGGTAGCGGGATATCCGGCCGCCAGGCGTACAGACCATGACCGCCGCGGCGTGAGCATACTCTTTCCGTTCGGGCACATACCGGTAGCGAAAGCCAACGGCATCGGCAATCGCGTCGATCGACAAGTTGTCGCCAGTCAGAAAATGCCAACCTTCGGCGGTTCCAGCACGACCATAGGCCTTGACGTATCGTTGTTTTGACTGGCGAGCTCGCGTGGTGGTTTCCAGTGGATCGATGCTCACACTGATGACTTCGAACTCCTGCCCAGCGTTCCATTCCAGACCTTGAAGTCCTTCGACAAGACCGTTCAGCTGCAACTGACAGAGCATCGGACAGTCGGAGTAGTTCAGCGACAAGATCACCGGCCGCTCGCCCTGAAACAAATCCGCCAGACGTATGGTTTTGCCTTTCGAATCGCAGAATAAGAGACTGAGCGGCAGCTGCTCGTCGAGTTTCTCATCAATGCCGACGCCGTCTAACGTGTCAACATCTTTTGTCAGCTGGGCGTTTGCTGCTGCCGCCCAGAGAACGGCAAGGCAAACGAAGAAGAAGCGGAACTTGTACATCACTCATTACTCCTGCGAGCAGGACTGCGATTGCTTTCCGCCTCGTTTTCGTTCAAGTCGCGGACGATGAATTTCATGGCTTGTTCGATGGGAATGGTTACGGTGCCGTTTTCTCGCGAGACCCAGCTGTAGCGAACCAGTCTGGCTTCTTGTTCCGCGAGTCGACTATCGCTGTCGGCTGTCGGCGCTTCGACAATTTTCCGCTGCTCTTCGCGATTCGCGAAAGTGAAGTACAAAGCCTGCACCGCAAATACGCTGGCAATCGTCAGAACAACGCTTACCACGCCGACCGTTGCAATCACGGGGATGTTCAAGTCATCCTTCTCGACCATGCCACTCCCTCAGACATTATGAAACGCGAGCGACTCGCGCAAATGCGGGTCTCCTGTGGGAATTAACCGAATTCCCTGCACGTTTCGTAACGTCGCGGCCAGCCAGATGGATCCCACACCAATCAGGCACAAGAGGTCGAGAATGCTGAGCGAAAAGTTTGGAATCGCCTCACTGGGCAAGATCAGCCAAAGCAGGTCGAACCAGTGCATGACCAGCAGGAAGGCCGACCAACCTAAGAGAACTTTGAGGTCCCGACGCGACGACCGGGACATCAGGCCGAAGAAGGGCAGAGCGAAGTGACCGATCAGCAACAGCAATCCAGCGAACTGCCAGCCACCTCGCTGACGCAGTAGCAACCATGCGGTTTCTTCGGGGATATTGGCGTACCAAATCAACAAGTATTGGGAGAACGCGATGTAAGCCCAGAACATCACAAAGCCAAACAGCAGCTTTCCCATGTCGTGGTAGTGTTCGGTCGTTATCTGGTCACGCAATAGCCCACTCTGCTGTAACACGGCGCAAGCGATGGGCAGCGAGGCGAAGAATGCGACTGCGCAGCCCGGCAAAAAAGTAGATCCCCAGGATAGCGCTGAACCAGTGGGGATCGAGTGACATCAACCAGTCAAACGCAGCAAAATTCACAGTGATCGCGAAAGCTAACATCGCCGGGCCACTGTAGCGTCGCATGCGTTTTCCCGGAGCGGAGTTTTGCAACGTGTCCTGCTGCAACGACAGTCTGCGGAAGAAGCCGGCGCAAAAGATCCACACGCCAAAGTAAACCATGCAACGGATCGCAAAAAACGGCGCGTTCAGGTACACCGCCTTCGACTGCAGCAGTTCGTCGGTCGCCCGCAGCGTGGCATCGTTCCACCGATACATCAACGAGCTACCGAAAAGCATCGGCACCACGATGGGAAGGAGCATCAATGCCAACGCTGGCAGCGAAGAGGTCAGCACCTCGGCAATTCGTCGAGTCACGATGCTCCAACGAGCGTTCGTCAGGTGGTGCAGGGTGACGAAGAACAGCGCCCCGAGGCTGATGCTCAGGAAGAAACACACTGCGAGCAAGTAAGAATGAAACCAGCGCGAGATACCGTCCGAGGTCAGATAACCGACAACCAGAGATGCAAACAGGGCGGTCGTACCAGCTATCAGCAGCGGTTGCCACAGCCATGTTGTACTTGTGATCGATGTGGCTTCGGTCGGAATTTCAGGTTTTCGTGTTGCCGTCGTCATAACTCTACCGTTCAGTTCATTTCTCGCAGGGTGGTCCGGAGTCCTTCCGGCACGTCGCTGATTGTCGCGTACTGACTGCGCTGCAGAGCGCGTAAGTACAGAACAATTGCCCAGCGATCCTTCGGAGGAATCTGGTGACCGTACGCAGGCATCTTGCGAACGCCATTGCTAATGGTGTTAAACAGCTGGCCCACCGGCTGTTCACGAACGTATTCCGCGTGTACCGAGGTGGGCGGTACCCAGGTTCCTTGCTGCAATTCGAGTGCTCGCAAAGAAGCCAGCCCGTTTCCCTGTCCTGCGCGACCGTGGCATACAGCGCAGTGAATGTTAAACCTTTCTCGACCACGTTCCATCAATTCAGCGGTTACCTCCATTGGAATTTCTGTCACCCAATCTGGCTCGGCAGACGGGTCCGATTCAACACCGCTTTTCCCTGCTGGCGTCGCAAACTTTCCTGAGCCTTCGCCCGACGGTTCGATTCCCAGCAGAAATCGCGAATCGGTTCGCAGTTGGCCTCGAGGTATCGTTCCGCGAACGCGTGGGCGCATGGCTCTACCATCCGCGAACAGCTTGCTTGACGTTTGTGACTTGAACTTCGGTTGAAAATCCATGTCGAAGAAATTGTGAAATCGAGGCTTATCCGACTTCGTTCCACGTGCGGTGGCGACGATGAGTGGGGGTATCAGGCAAAACGCAAACAACACGATACCAACCAGCACCAGCCCCTTCGGTAAACGCTGCGACTCCTCCTCATTCGTTAGCGGCTCGACGAACACCGCGCCGGTTTCCGTCAGCGTTTTCCCCGTTTCCTCCGCCTCGAATTGTTCTTCGTTCGCGGCGACAAACAAGAAAAAGCCATCACTCGTGGCGCGGCGGAACCGGTCGATGCGAAAAAGGGGGTTGGCCAGCTTCGGCAATCCATTGATTGCCAGCATGCCAAAAAACGCCACGAACGCCGCGGCCAAAATCACCACCTCGAACGTGATCGGAATGTTCGCAGGCAGGCTGAATAGCGGCTTGCCGCTAATCAGGTAAGGATAGTCGATGGCGTTTGCCCACCATTGAAACGCCAGCGCAGCGATACCTCCAACGACACCAGCCGTCAAAACCAGCCACGGCAGCGGCGACGGCTTGATTCCGATTGCATGATCCATACCATGCACGGGAAATGGGGTGAACGCATCAAGGTGATCGTAACCGCACTGGTGCATTTTCTCGGCCGCTTGCACCAATTCGTGCTGATCGCGGTACTCAGCGAGCAGGCCAACCAGCTGTGGGCTCTTGGTTGTTGATTCGGAAGTCGCAGCTACCATTACGATTTCCCCTGTTCGGTGACTGCAGTAGTTTCATCCACGTGCTCCAAGGGTGGTCGCGAAATCGGTCGCGCATCTGGCTGTCGCTTGGTCGGTACGGGCATCACCGCTTTCACTTCCCCCATCGCGACCATTGGCAAGTAGCGGCAGAACAACAGAAATAACGTGAAGAACAAGCCAAAACTGCCAACGAACATCAGGATGTCTACTAAGGTGGGTGAGTAATATCCCCAACTGGATGGCAGAAAGTCGCGGCTCAGCGACGTAACGGTAATTACAAACCGCTCAAACCACATGCCGATATTGACGAACACACAGACGACGACCATCAACCAAGGGGTCGTGCGGAATTTCTTGAACCAGAACAGTTGCGGTGCAATTACATTGCAACTGACCATCGTCCAATAGGCCCAAGCGTACGGTCCAAAGGCGCGATTAATAAATGCGAATTGCTCGAAGCCGTTGCCCCCATACCAGGCAATGAAAAATTCGACTCCGTACGCGAAGCCCACCATACTCCCCGTTGCCAGGATGATCTTGGTCATGTTCTCAAGGTGACGAAGCGTGACTAAGTCTTTTAGTCCGAAGTAAGCTCGAGCAGGCACCATTAACGTCACCACCATCGCGAATCCGCTAAACACGGCGCCAGCGACGAAGTACGGAGGAAATATGGTGGAATGCCAACCGGGAAGTTGGGAAACCGCAAAGTCAAAGCTGACGATCGTGTGGACGCTAAGCACAAGTGGCGTTGCCAAGGCTGCCAATAAGACATACGCCTTCTCGTAGACGCTCCATTGCCGCGCCGAGCCCGTCCAGCCGAGTGCCGCCAGGCCGTAACAGAATTGTCGAAGCTTGGTTGTGGCCCGATCGCGCAGGGTGGCGAGATCGGGGATCATGCCCATATACCAGAACAGCAACGATACCGAGGCGTACGTCGAGACCGCGAAGACGTCCCACAACAACGGGCTGCGGAAGTTGGGCCACATTGCCAGGTGCTGGCTCGGGTAGGGAGCCAACCAGTAAACGAACCAGATACGTCCCACGTGAATTGCGGGAAAGATGCCGGCACACATCACGGCAAAGATCGTCATCGCCTCGGCGAAACGATTGATGCTGGTTCGCCAATCCTGACGAAACAGGAAGAGAATCGCAGAAATCAGCGTTCCTGCGTGCCCAATGCCTACCCAGAACACGAAGTTCACAATCGGCCAGGCCCAGAATACCGGGGCATTATTACCCCAGACGCCAACCCCGGTCGAGATCAGGTAAACGATCAGCGAGAACAACATCAGAGTCGCCGATGATGAAATGGCGAAGGCCACGTACCACGCACGTGGCGGTCTTGGCCGTTCGGTAATCTCGCATACCATGTCGGTGATCGAGCCATAGTCATGCTGACCGTCGATCAACGGAGGATCGTTATCGCCTGCTGCGAATTCTTCGCCATCAAGATTTAATTCAGCGGTGGCCATCTGCTTTTCCATGCTCCGTTGCACTCGATGATTCCTGTTTGACCAAGGCCGGGTGCGGATTGCGTATGCGAGCCAGATATTTGGTTCGTGGCTTCACGTTCAGTTCGGCGAGCATCCCGTACGCCCGCGGATCAGCATGAGCCGCGGCAACCTGACTGTTGGGATCATTTAAATCACCAAACTCGATGGCAGTGGTGGGGCACGCTTGCTGACACGCCGTTTTGATCTCGCCGTCGCGGATCGGTCGACGGTCGTTTTTTGCATCAATTTTGACACTTTGGATTCGCTGCACGCAGTAGGTGCACTTTTCCATCACGCCCCGACTGCGAACGGTAACTTCAGGATTAATGGCCAATTGAACGAGTTCGCGTGATGGCTCTTCGAGTTCCTTGTTGTAGTTAAAGAAATTGAATCGCCTGACTTTGTAAGGGCAGTTATTTGCGCAGTAACGTGTTCCGATGCAGCGGTTGTAGACCATGTCGTTCAGGCCCTCGTCGCTGTGCACCGTCGCGGCCACAGGACAGACTTGCTCACATGGGGCATTTTCACAGTGGTGACACGCAACCGGTTGAGTGGCAACTTCAGGGTTTTCGACGTTGCCCGTAAAGTAACGGTCAATCCGCAGCCAGTGCATTTCGCGACCCTTCGCGACCTGCTCCTTGCCAACAACCGGAATGTTGTTTTCCGCCTGACAAGCGACGGTGCACGCATTGCAGCCAATGCACTTGTTCAGGTCGATTGACATGCCCCACGCATGGCCCTCATAGGACGTTTCGTTCCAGAGAGATTCCAGCGGATTATGATGAGTCACGTGCTGGGCGAAGTCCGCATGCTGCTGGAATTCGTCAAGAGTCCCAGCTCGGACCAGTTCGCCCACGCGGCGTCCTGTTTCTTCCAGACCAACGGTGTCAATGCTGTGGTGATCTTGAGTGGTAGCGAACTCGTACTTTTCCGTTGTCGGCACCACCTCGACGTCATCAACGTAATTCGGGGATGTCCAACTGCGCAACGGATTAACGTCAATACCGACCGAAGCGATTTGTTGATCTGCCATTCCACCAATCACGCCGGCGGATCGACGTCCATAGCCGAGGGCCAAGCCGATTGAGTCGGCTGCTTGACCGGGCAAGATGAACGCCGGAACAGAAATTTCATTCCCATTGCGTTGCAGTCGCACCAACGTCGCGTGTTCGATCCCCAGTTTACTTGCCGTCTCCGGGCTGATGATGGCCGCGTTGTCCCACGTGAGTTTCGTAAGGTATTCCGGGGTTTCCTGAAGCCAGGCGTTGTTGGCAAAACAGCCATCCAGAACCGAGTCTCCAGTCGTAAAGACAACCTCGATCCCGGGCACCATTGGACCTGACAAACGGAGCCTCTCGAGGACCGCTGAGCGGTCCACATGCGTCGAAACGAGCTCTGGTTTGAACTCCGTTTTACGTTGAAAGCCGTCGTGCAACAGCTGATTCCACTGAGTGTCGGAAAGCCCGCCCTCCAGGACGGTCGCTACGGCCTCACGGACAATTTGCTCTGCCTCACGCGGGTCTTCGCAAAGCATGGACAACAACTCAAGCTGCGACTTGCCATTCAACAGCGGGGAGATCAGGGGTTGGCGAACGCTGACGGTTCCATCCCAGCCACGAACATCTCCCCAGGATTCGAAGGCATGCGCTTCTGGCAAATGCCAAGTGCAAAGTCGGGAAGTCTCATCCTGATAGACGCCCAAGTGGATCGAAGTGGGTACTTGTTTCAGTGCTTGCTGAAACTTCAAGTCGCCTGGGGCGTCGTAAGCCGGATTGCCGCCCAGGATCAGAAGGGTTTCGACCTGCTGATCCCGGACATCCTGAACCAGGTCGCCCAGCGACCGCCGGGGCGTCGTGGCAGCAGGATCGGGGATCAGAATCCATGGTGACACCGATGTTGCCCAACGTCGAGTTCAAGTCGAGTGCCAGCGCGTGGACTTCTGGCGACTGCAGAGAACCCACGGTAACGAGACTACCTCCGCGTTGCTTGACCAGGTCGTCAGCGAGGGCCGTTAAGAACGCCTGCTCGGATTCTGTCAGCGACGACAATTCGACGTCGTGAGGCAATGCCAGCTTCTTTCGAACCAGTGCATCCAGTTGCACAAGCAACGATTTGACATCGCGAGAAGCTTTCGGAAGTCGATGGTCGGCGGCCGCACCGGTGATCGAGAATTGGCTTTCGACGACAAACAGGCGGTTCATACCGCGCTCGGGATCGCGTCGTTTCGCAAAGCCGATGGCGTTTTCGATCGATTGCGGGTGAATCCCCAAAGGATCGTCATCGAAGCAGGCAATCACGTTGGCCTTTTCGAGATGGAGCCGCTGTCGCAGGCGTTTCCCAAACGCAAGCTCGCCTCCCTTCAGCGCATTCTCCCGCGAGATTGCGGAATAGCCATAGACCGATGCCTGGGGAAAACGACTTTGAAATCGCTTTAACATGACATCCTGGCTTCGCGACGAGGATGGCTGAAGTAGAAGGGCCAGTCCTTTTCCGCCGCTGGACTGCAGACCTTCGAAGTGCAATTTGGCGAAATTCTCAAACTCCTGCCAGGTGCGGACAAACTGTTGACGCGAATCTCGCTGTATCAAAGCGTCGCTGCGATCGGGATCGTACAAGCCGAGAATCGCTGCCTGGGAGTAGACGTCGGTCGCTCCCTGGCTAGCAGGGTGATCAGGATTCCCTTCGACCTTGATTGGTCTTCCGTCGTACGAAGTGACCAACAAGTGTCGCGGCATCCCGCCGATTTCGATAGACGTGGCGAAGTATTCGGGCTTTCCGGGGATGCGATTTTCCGGCCGCATGGCGAACGGCGCGATCTTTTCTGCCTCCCATCGGCAACCTGTAAGTCCGCCGAGTGCCAATGAAGCGCCCATCAATTGCATCCAGCGACGCCTTGAGACGCCTTCGGGGAACTCCGAGGCAGCGACAGGGAACTCTCGTTCAACGAACTGCCGGAATTCTTCCGTGTCCTGCAAATCTGCGAGGCTTCGCCAATAAGTTTTCTTGTTGCTTGCAATCATCGGTGGCACGTTGAGCAGTTTGTGGATGGGTTGAGATTCCATTGTTCACGCAAACGCGTTCCCAATTGGTAAACGTCCTCGTCGGGTTCCCAGTCCATTTGTGTTACAAATTCGACAGGGCGCAGATGCGGTTCTGGATTGCGGTGACAATCAAGGCACCAGGACATGGTCAGCGGCTCGGCTTGGTAAACCTGTTCCATCTTGTCCACGCGGCCGTGGCAGGAGACGCAGCCAACCCCTCGTGCGACGTGTGCGCTGTGATTGAAATAGACGTAATCGGGAAGATCGTGAATCCGCTCCCACTCGATCGCTGCTCCGGTTGCCTGACTCTCTCGTACGGGCAACAACTTCTCGCTCGCCGTATGAATTGCTGAATTGGCAACCGAACCGTCTGGGTTCGCCGCACTGTGGCAGTTCACACAGGTCTGAGTCGCCGGTACCGCCGCGTGTGCGGCTTCATCGACCGTCGAGTGGCAGTAGCGGCAGTCCATTTTGAGGGTGCCGACGTGCAGCTTGTGGCTAAAAGGGACAGGTTGCTTGGGTGAATATCCCACGTTGGTGGTGGTTGGAGCAGTCGCGTAGGCCCCGAGCAAACAGGCGTAGAGCGACGCAGCCAGAAACCCGGCACCTGCAAGCGGAACCAGCTTGTTGACCCATGTTGGAAACTGAAAGCGTTCCATGAATGCCACCGATTTGGACCTCGTCGCTTCTGACTCCGGTGTGAACCGCGTCTTCGATAGCAGCACAACAGGCCGCCCGACGAAACAACGATCCAAGTCCAGTGCCAGCGAAGCGATTGAAGATCGGCAAAGCAGCAACGGCGAAAAACGGGACATTGGTTCGACTGACGCAGTCGCCAACTAACGTCGATGGATGAAACACAGGTTCGACGCCATGCGTGCGGTATAGTAGTTAAGGTGGCCGGCGAATCGCGGTTCCCCTCTGGCAGGATGGGAGGAACCGCGGGCCGGCTCTTTTTACCAAATTCTGACTCTAATCATTTCGCTCCCAGAGACGAAATCATGGCAACGTGGACTTACGCGCGGCTCGACTCTGGCTGGGCATCACTGGCGTCGGCTCCCTGGTGGTCGTCTCGATCATCCTGATTCTGACCCAATCGGCCGGCACCATTTTTCCGACCACCGACTTCAGCCTTCGTGCCGACTACTTTGCATTAGCAGGATTTCTGGCCAGCTTCGTAATCTTCATGATTCCCTTCGACCTACTAGGTGGATTCATACTACCCCGCAGATTCGGCCGCGACTCACGTAGTTTTAACAACGTGGCTAAACGCTGGGCACGCGGAACCGCTCTGCAGTCGACTTTGTTTCTGTTAACCGCAGTCGCCGTCCTTACCGTTGGAAGCTGGACCGGGAGATTAGGTGCATTTGGGCTTGTTGGTCTACTCGCCGTTTTACTTCTTCTGCTGCAGGGTACTTTCGCTCAAGTTCTCACTCAGGGAAAAGCTTCCGATCAGGATGAGCGTGTCGAACCAGCATTGCAGCAAATCAACAGCTGGGGGCTAAAGCCGTTGCCTATCGTTGTCCTGGATAATTCAGATGGGGGCTTCACCGGCGGGCTGATCGGTTTGCCTGGAAGCACTTCAATCGTGATACCCAAGTTCTGGGTTGATCGCCTCTCGCCGTCCGAACTGGCCGTTGCTCTGGCACGTCGAGTCGAAGCGTCATCATCTCGGCTTCAGTTGCGTGGACTCGTTGTTGCACTGATTTGGACGCTATCGGGGTTTCTGCTCTCTACCTATTTGCCCGGGGCCGGTGTGCGTAGCGTTGCGCAACTGGTTACCACTTGTTGCGGATTCACTTGCTGGACCTTTATCGGGCTGCTGGTGTTGCCGACGGTCAGCCGTAAAGCGTCCTACACGATCGACCGGGCAGTATTGCGCCGCGGTGTTCCACCGGAACTGTTGGACAAAACGCTTGCCGCGTTGGATCGTTTTCAGGACGACGAACCGCAAAGGGCAGGGGTGATCGAAACAATTTTCCATCCGGTCCCGAGCATCGAAAACCGGCGAATGGGATCAGGTTCCAGCGGTTCAGGCGCATGGCATGCTGCGAGGATGATGTTATTTCTGTCGTGGTCTTGTCTTGGATTTCTGTCGCGCGCCGTGCACTGCAACGCCGGTCGACCTGAACTCTGGGTGATGCTGCCCACCGATTAAAAGTTGGACTTTAGATGGACACGATTTCGCCCTGATCTGAGCACGACATCTTGGCCCTTCAGACATTGGCCTTCGCTGCTTGCAACTCGATTAGAATTCGTTGTAGCAATTGCAATCGCTCCTCGGACTTCTCGATTGCATGATCACTCGCCAACCAGTCTGCAACCTGCTGATCGTCAACGTCAAGACTACGAAGTATCTGTCGAGCATCCTCCCAGGTGGGCAACCAGACCATGATCTCCTTGAAGCGCTCCACTCCACCGACCGCCTTCATGAAATAGCGATAGTTCAGGATAAAATACACTTTTTCCTGGAACGGAGATGTCTGTTGGCAGAAGCCCGTTTCATCGTAAACGTAATGGCCCGCAATCGGTTCCCACGCCAAACCCAGTTGGCGAAGTTCTTTGGCGAGTTGAATCTCTCGGGGACTAAAATTCATAACGAAGTTCCTTGCCCAAATACTGCGGGATACGATTTGCTCACAAGATGCACTTCGTGGTCAAAGATTCCAAGCATTTCATCTTGTTGGACTTGACGGGCGATTCGAGCAAGATCGCGCGGCTCAGCTCAACCTATGCTGGCGCAGGAATCCGTTTTGAGGAGTCCCAGTACGCGACCCGCTGCAGCCATTCCGCTGAGGAACGCTCCTTCGACTCGAGGCCCTCCACACCAGTCGCCACAGGCCACTACTTGCAATTCGGAGTCTACAATACACCGTTCCTCAAGCGGTTCGGGAGGCAGCGCGAATCGCCAACGATGTGCCCGGCAGAATTCTGCCCGCCGCGCCTGGATGCGAGCCGCACGCCACAATTCATCCAATAGCAAGACGCTAACGGCCTCTGGATCGTCCTCCATGTGCATCGCCGTCCACTCCGGCGAGGCATGCAACACCCACGTCTCAACTCCCATGTCCCGATCGGGCTTGCTACTGTTCCTCGCAATCCACGACAACGGCGAGTTGTGAACGAATGCGGCCGAGAACTCCAAAGGCAGTGGCGTCTCGAAGGCAACCATCACTGCCCAGCACCCGTTCATGGGAGTGCCCTCTGCCTGAGCAGCCAACCTTGAAGCAACGTTTAGCAGCGCGGCCGCCTGTGCCGGCGGAGCGGTCGTCACGGCAAAGTCAAACTTGCCCAGCTCGGTTCCGTCCTCCGAATGCAGATGCCATAGTTCTTGTTCTCGAACAAGCGGTGCCACCCGCGTCTGACATTGTACGTCCAATCCAGTCGCGAGGTGTTTGCAAATCGCATTCATGCCGGGAACCGCGACGTAGCGTTCGGTGGATTTGTTTTCTTCGCGGATCTGACCCTCATCGAGCACCACGATCCGCCCACGCCACAATTGAACGAGACCATCATGGAACCACGAACTGACATAACGGGAAAAACGTTCATCGCGGGCAGTAAAATACTGCGCCCCGTGATCGAAGCGCAAGCCTTCCTCGGTGCGGCGAGTTGCCATGCGTCCCCCGACACCACGCCCTTTTTCGAAAACCGTGACCTGAAGACCGTGGTCGGCCAGGGTACGACCACAGGCAAGTCCCGACATCCCGGCACCAATGATGGCCACTTTCGGTGGAGGCTTCAGCAACGGTCGCGTCGTTTTCTCCAGGTAGGCTGCCGTGTCCAACCGTTCGGCGTGGGCCTCGGTCGAGCGGCAACGGACCGTGCCAAAAATGGGTTGCGGAGGCTTAAAAGGGCGATCGAACTGCCCGAGGCACCACAAGATGCCACCGTAGGATGCCGGATCGCGGCCATCGAAGGCATACCGATGGTTCAAATCGACGATTGTCGCCAGCGCAGTAGTCGGCCTCCGCGGTCCAATTCAGGATCGCCTTGCCCCACGTCATGCGAACGTTGTTGTGCAACTCGCCGTGGATCAACAGCGAGCGTTGGGCGGCATCCCACAACGGATCTCCACTGCGTCCCCGCGCGAGTGTTTCCCAGGATAAGAGGCTAGGTCTTGGGTCACACTCATGCTCGTGCAACGTGGTAACCGCCCAGTCGGGAATCGCCGAGATATCGTCATGGTTCTCTCGATAAAAACAGAACGCGTAAGCCAACTCGCGCCAGATTAGCAGCTCGTCGAGGAATTTTCCTGGTCCTTCGCCGCCTACGGCAAACGCTTCTCTTGCCAGCCGCATCGGCGAGACCATGCCATGGTGCAAATAAGGTGACATGCGACTGACACCGTCCTGCAAAGCATCGTTGCGACGACGGTGGTATTTTGAGAGCCCATGGGCTTTGAACACATCCCAACGCTGGTAACCTGCCAGGGAACCACCAACGGTGTGCGGAACCGGTCCGATCGAGTGATCAATGTCGCACTGGCCGACCAACGCCCCGAGGTCACTCGACTGGAGATCGACTGGATCGAAGGGCAAGACGGTGGGCACGGAAGCAACGATCTTCGAGATTAACGGCGGCTCTCGCCGGGTGACTCGCTGATCGTAAAGTTCCTTCGTCGCCCGACGGAACGCATAGGCTCGATCATAGCCACTACCAACTAACTGCATTGGCACGACGCAGGCAGTGTCCACAGCAATGATCGAGGCGGTCACCTGGGCAGCGAGCAACGCAGTCCCATGACGATGCCAAACTGTCGGCATCTGTTCGATGATGACTGCGGCAGACCGCTCGGCCAGCGCTTTCAGACCAGCGTCACCTTCCGTTGCACGTTTCAGCTGGAATGCGTATTCAACTCCGCAATTACCAATCGACGCCTGCACATCGCGGGCGCCTTGCAAGACAAACGTATGATGTCGGTCCGAAGCATATGGCTCGTCATCACCGAGCGTTTGGTAGACCAGTACGGGAAGTTCAAGTTGATTGGCCAAGTGCATGGAAACATCAAGCGCGGGATTCTCGTCAACCCGAATTGCGGATCGCATCCAGTACAGGACGAACTCACCGGCAAGCGGTTGCCTTGCTTCCCGCACCAGGCGAGACCTTTCGCTGAGACTATCGGGGAGCGACTCAAGTCGCGTTTGCATTAATTCCGTCATGCCAGGGTAGACCCATGATTTCAATCCAGAACAGCTCGATCCACCGCGATCAGGATTTTGCGACGTCGCAGACCGACTCGACAAGGATAAATTACCGACTTCCAATACAATACCTTAACGTCATCATTGCGCAGTGATCAGTGTTAAACCGCAACCAAGGTTCGTGAATAGGCTCAAATGAGAATGTCGGTGTTGCTGGCCAAAGTCCAATGCCAACGGCGGTGTTGATGTTCGTCGGTTCGGTGCATCCTTCGGGGCCCAGAAAAATAGTCCGGTGTTCTAACCGACAAGCCCGGCCTACGATGCCAGACAGTATGTTGTGCGAATGGGACTCGACTCCTCTCCGCTGAGCCGTCGTCCAACCTCCAATCTAGCCGCCACCGATGCTGGCGAGATTTCAAACTGTATTCAAAACTTCAAAGGATATTTCCATGGACCCAGTAATCGAATCGCTCCGTCAAATTGTCGCCGACACGTATGCACTCATTGGTCAAACGCACATTTGTCATTGGAACGTTCGTGGCCCATCGTTTTTTTCATTGCATACTGCTTTTGAGCAGCAGTATACCGAACTGTTCATGGCGGTTGACGAAATCGCCGAAAGGATTCGCGCCAAAGGAGCTTTGGCGCCTGGTGGGCTGTCCAATCTGTCGAGCATGGCGGGTATTGAAGAAATCGCCGAAGACGCAACGGCCCAACAAATGGTGCAACATTTAGTGGCTGCCAATGAGAAGCTGGTGACCGATCTCGGCACAGCCCGCGATCGTGCCAGTGCAGCGGGAGATTCCGAAACCGAAGATATGATGATTTCACGTCTTCAGGTCCACGAGAAAACAGTCTGGATGCTGAAAAGCTTCCTGGGCTAGTTGTGCCGATATTTCACGCCGAGTTGTCGAGTGCAGTCGCCGTCTGCTGGCATCAATGGTTTGCCAGCCTCGTGACCGAATCAAGTCGCGGAGAGTGGCGATCCACCTTCTGCTGCCTTTTCTGGATCTTCAGAAATCTTGCGTAAACGTAGGCCGTGGCACTCACGACGCTGAAGATCAACCAGTCGATCCCCAAATGATAGTGTCCCGTCGCGAGCCAGTCGTACGAGATCCTGACGGAGGTCAATCCAACCACCACAACGGCTAAAGCCGCGCACTCGCGTTCCATCGACTTCAATGCCTCGAACCGCTGCTTGGGCCTCGACCATGTTCGAAACCTGGGAACTACGGCAGGAGTGCGACCTGCCCATTCGACATAGGCAACGCCAAATGTACTGCGCAAGAACGCTTCCTCTATAAACATGATCCGCTCGTAATAGATCGAAAATGCAAGCACATACGCGAGAACAACCAGGAAATTTGCCGGCAGCATCACAATACCCAGCGCGATAAAAAAATTTCCGACATAAAGCGGATGTCGCACGACTGAGTACCAGCCTGTTGTATTCAGCTCCGAAGCGATTTGTTCCCTGGTATTACGCCCCGAAGTGCCCTCCGGAGCGTGTCCGACGCAGTGCACTCGGATTGCTAAACCGCAAAGCGACAGGAGTAAACAAACGTACAACCAAGGCATCTCAATCGCCGTACCGCGAGAAGTCGCCGATTCATAAATCCCGATGGCCAGCACTGGCACAAACAGGAATCCCAGGTAACTTCGCCAGCGAAACAACCATGCACCGGATGATTCGAATTCTTCTATGAGCGGCATACTTTTCATCCTTCTTGCTTTGATTTGCTTCCCACGGCGCCGGAACGAGATCGCTTAGAACTTCTGTGTTAGTGAAATCGAAGGGCCTCTCTCCCTGCAGGAATACTGCACATCCCACTCGTTGCAGGACGTATCGCTATCGTTCACGGCGCTGACTGCCAGATACGCAATGCCCCAGCCGAGCGCTGCTTGAGAAGGATAATGGGCGCCGTCATTGACTCTCGAAAGCGATCCCAGCGTGGATGCTGCGTAGAACAGCGACTGCAACCGTCGGTCTTCGGTTTGTTTTGCAGCCGTGATGAACGGTACAGCAGACACGAACGCATGACCACTGACTCCGTTTGCATCCTGGAATGGCTGCCAGTCCGAATTGTTAGGTGACTCGCCAGGGCGAGATGCGCCCGTGGCTGTTTGCAGAACACCTACAGCAGGACCGCCGACGAGGTACGCTCGTAGTGATCCCTGCCCCCATCCACCAAGCGATTCCAGAAGTTCGCTGTCAGGAACCAACAATGCCGCTCCCCATGCCAGGCCGCAGACAGGAAGCGTGTAGCGAAAGTCACCCAAGTCCTTGTTGGCATGCAATAATTCGAACCAGTCATCCGACGTAGCACCTCGGACACTCGATTGAAAGTTCTCGTGCAACTTTCGGTCAGGAGTCGAATTCGCAGCGATCGATGCGAACACCAATCCCCAACCGAACAAACCAAGAGTGTCTCTGTCATAGAAAGAACGGTAATCTGCAGCGACCTGCGACAACCCCACTGCAATGTTTTGCCGTTTTTCCTCCACAACAACCCGGGGTTCGAGAACCGTGTCCAGAGAACTCGGTCCACCAGGGAACCCAGTAAACTCGTCGCGCGTTTGAGGGCAGGGCGGCGAAGCGCAACCAACAAAGGACAACAGGACCGAGGCAACCACTGCATAACGAGGCGGAAGAATCGTACTCACAATCAAGCCATCCCTAATTCTTAAATCCTTAGTAGTTGGTGGCAAAAAAACACCCGTTCGATCAATTCAGGGCGCCGTCGAAATCTTTATCTCGAGCTTCCATCAGTTCGTGTATTTGGTATCGAGGATCATGAAGATCAAAGTCGCGGACGCGGACGTCGAATGCGTACAGCGTCGCGGCGGTCCAGCTGGGCCAACGAGACCAGATCGAGTTGCTGGGCGAGAGCGGGTTCAGGGGCAACCATATTTGCGATACGACCAACGTGAGCAGGGGAATCATCAGGGCGGAATAGAAGGTTGGGCGTGGTCGTTTGAGCCCCAATTCCTTTACCAACCTTTGTGCACGAATTCTCAATTCCGCCGCCGAGCGGCCGATCGCGAAGGTGCCATTTTGGGGAACGGTTCTCCGCTCCACAACTCGCAGCAGCGTTTTCAGGTACGCCGCCGTCGCGACTCCGTTTTCCGTGACGGCGTCGTCGCAGACGAATTCGCGCACGAGCGCGGCTCTCTTTCCTGACATCCACACCAAAGGATGAAACCAGAGAAACGTTTGCAGGAATCGTTGCAAAAAAAGCTGCATCGGGTGCTGGGTCTGCAAATGAGTCAATTCGTGGCAAAGAACATGTCTCAGTTCCGCAGGATCGCCGCCAACCAAAGACTCAGGAAGAAATACAAGCGGCTGGTGGAATTGATAGCAAAACGGCCCGAGTTCCTCCGAACTGCGAAGAAATTGCACACGCCTACCACTCACCGAACGGAGCGACGGAGCGACCAAGTTGGACAGTTGCCGCTGGTCTGCTTCCGACAACATTTGGCAGGACCGAACAAAGTGAATCACACGGACAAAGTCCCAGACCCACCGCAACAACATTACCGCCACACCGAGCAGCCAAATTGCCAGCAATGCGCGGCCGATGACGAATTGGGCGTTCGCGACATAAAGCAACTCACCAGGCTCCAGCTCGGACCAAGGATGCAACAATTGCAATCGGGGCAGCAGCAGGCCGGCGGCCAATAAGCCGATCAAACTCAGAAAGCAGGCGGTCCAGATCCTTGATTTCATTTGCGACGAGTGGGACCAGAGATCAAGCAACCAAGTGATGGAAATCACGAGCGTCGCCTGGACGCCGTACGACAGCAGCAATTGCAGCCATTCAGGACCGTTCATCATCGGACTCCAATTCCTTGATCATCCGGCGGATGTCGGTCAGCTCGTCCGAGGCGATTTCTTCTCCCTCAACCAGGTTCAGGACCAGCGACTTGATCGATCCACCGAACAAGCGATCCGCCAGCTGGTGAATCATCGAACACTGGACTTCGCCTTTGGAAACTGTGGGCTGGTACAGGAAAGCACGGCCCTGCTTGCCAATTCGTTCAACAAATCCCTTTTCCTCAAGGATGCGGACCGTCGTCATCACGGTTGTGTATGCCAAGGTCCGGGGCAAGCGATCCACAATGTCGGAAATTACCGTCGGCGAATGATTCCAGATGACATTCATCACCTCTGCTTCAGCTGCGGTGAGCGTCGATTCTGATTTTGTATTCATATTTTCACCATGGAATCGTTAGGGATTTCGCCTGGCGGTTAACCGATAGGTTTGGCTATCGATCGAGTTGGCAACCAGGGCGATATGCCCGTCAGCCCAAAGAAAGTTGGCTCCGCCGATGTGTCGGCTTGAAAACTCGCATTCGTCACATTCTGAGCAATTGGGCTGCGTTATCGCTGAGCCGGCGACTTGACTTCCTGCGTCCTCCGCTGCGATATGAAAACCCAACCACGTCGATGGCGCGGTCGACATCCGTCTTTCTCCGACCAGCATGGTCTTGCTCGCCCCGCGCCGAAGACTGGCGAAACGAACCTTCAGGCCGCTGATGACGCAACCGTCGCCGATCAACGGGGAACCAGCTGGCGTTTCCAGGTCGAAGTCATCGGGTTCCAGAGTGCCGAAAACACCGACGTAACTGGATGCAGGGAGGTAAAGCAACGGTAGGGACGCCTGGTCACGCGATGCGAGCCTTCTTCGCTTGGCGTGATCGGCGGCAGAACCTGGACTCGCTTCGTCTTCACCATCGTTGTCTTCGTAGAGAGCGAATGCGATCTCTGAAATATCGGATGGACACGAAAACACAGGCGATTGCAAGGATGCCGCCTCGACCTTCGAATTCGTTTCCGTCGGAATCCCACTCGCAGCACATGCTGCAGCAAGCCCTTTTTCCTCGACAAAATCCAACAAGTTCGTCGCCCAACCGTAAACGAACAGCGGATCAGATTCGGACTCTTTCCACGCCGAAGGCAGCCGCCGACGCAGATCGTGAAAGTTGTGAAAGGCGAGACCCAGTTGTCGCAGATTATTGGTGCACTGGACCCTGCGGGCGGCTTCCCGGCCGCGCATCAATGCAGGAAGGAGCAGGGCGGCCAGCACGCCAACGATGGCGATCACCACCAGCAACTCCAAGACCGTGAAGGCGGATCTTTTCGATCGCGCGCCCGTTGCTATCCCTTGCATCCATCATGTGACGCAAAATACTTACTCTTTAGTAATAGGGCAAGCTGAGTTTTTTTGCAGCGTCATTGGCTCAAGAGCTTGGCACGACTGCTCAATGAAATCGCGGCACTTGGTAAACACACGCCGGAATCTGGCTCTCTGAGGAAACCCCTTCAGCGTGCTGCGCGGGCCCGAAGCATGCCTACTGCAACAAAGACAAACAAGTCGCAGACATCTCTGGCGGATTTCTGGATCAAGAACACAAGGCAATCTTCCAGAGCGGGCTCACGAAGCTACTCGCGCAAGTCGTGGTTCCTGTACCACCGCGTCATCTGCCTGCTGCTTTTCGATAAACACATTCCCCAGCGGACCTAGTAAGAGCGCCGGTAGCAGAATCAGGTCGGCGAACAACGCCGTCATGAGCATGGCGAACATCATGCATGCAAAACGGCTCGTCGGCACGAAGTCGCTCAATGCAAAAACCAACAGTCCGAATCCACAGGCAAGTGTGGTTTGGATCATTGCGCGACCACAGTGACGATAGGCGAAGATGACCCCGGACTGGCGACTCATCCCTTCTAGCAAGTCCTCGCCGATAGAATGTGAGGAAGTGCAGCGTATCGTCAACGGCAATTCCCAGCGCAACACTCGCCGTCATCACCGATCCGATGTCCATCGGAATTTCCAGCCAGGCTAACCCGCCAAACATGAACAAAATGGGAAACACGTTGGAAATCATGGTGACCAATCCGGCCGCCAGGCTGCCGTGCACCAGCGACAGGATCAAGGTGATGGTCGCAACGGCCGTGAGGAAACTCTTCAGCAAATCCAGCAGGAGTTGTCGCTGGATCTCGTGCACTAACGGCATGATGCCGGTAAAACGCGCGGTGACTCCGGCCAGCGACATGCCGTTCGAATCGAGTAAACAGGGCGCCATCGCGTCGCGGACTTCGTCGAGCACCTGGCCATAATCTACGTCGTCGAGGGCACTCATATTTGCCGAAATCCTCAGCAGCTCTCCATCCTGTACCGCGGCGGTAAAATTCATACTTTGGAATACCGGCCGGAAGGCGGCCAGCGTTTGATCAATATAGTCGCTGGTAGACCTCCTGGTTCAGGTCGCGACGTGGAGGAAACCGCGGCGCGATCGTAACCGCTGAATTGATGCTGCTGATCGTGTCCATCTGCTTTAGCGACTGGCCGATACGCCAGGCGAGATTCAGTCGTTGTCGAAACGAAAGCTGATTGGCAGCATCGAACTTCAACATGATTTCCACCGGTACGCACGGTCCGATGTGCTGTTCGATCCACTCGTAGTCGCCCAGAATGCGGCTGTCCGGCGAGAACAGCGTCTCGATGCGAACCGATGTTTTGATACGCGAGACTCCCCACCCGGTGGATAGCATCACCGACACACATACCACCGTGATCATTCCATGTGTTTGGAAAATGCACTTTGCCAACCATGTCCAGGTATCCCCAGTACCGCTGGCTGGTTCTTCGCGTGCATCCCCGTCATCACCGGCCCCGGAAATCGGAAAAGGCCAGATCATGAGCGTGCCGGGAACGAAAGCCAGCAAGAGCCCGGATGTAATCAGCACTCCTGCGCTGGCGTAGATTCCAAACGAACGGATCGGCGTCAGTTCACTGGTCGTCAACGAAACCAGTCCCAGGGCAGTTGTTCCTGCCGAAAGCACGCACGGAAGCCAACCCACCTGCAGCGCTCGCACTGCCGCTTCATTTTTCGGTACCTCCGCACGTGCTTCGGCGTAATAATTGACCAGGTGGATTCCCCCGGCAACTGCCAACACCTGAATCAACGGTGGCATCACAATCAGCAAGGCGCTCATCTCGTTGCCGGCATAGTGGACCAAGGCCAAGGTCGCACCCTGTCCAAGCAATGACAGGCCGACCACAAGCAGTCCCCCTCGCAAACTGCCCAAACATAGGTAACACACGAAGAACACGACACACGTCGAGGGGATGGCGAAACTGTTGAGTGCGCGTTTGCTAAGCGTGTCAACGGTCAGCCCGTCCATCACCGGACCGGCAAGGTGCAAGTCGTCCACTTCAACCTGGCAATGCCGTTCCGCCGCCTGCCGCAACTCGGCGACCAATCGGGCTCGCTGCCGCAGGCCCTGTTCCGTAAACGTCACAACGACACACGTCGTCAAGCTGTCCGGGCCAACGAGCGTTCCACGCAATCGCGATATCGCTTCGCCTCGAGGCAGTCCGATGGGTGGGCGCTGCAGTTTGGCGAGCGAATCTCGGCCGGAATCAACCTGATGAAAGTACCAGTGACCCGCTTCGTCAAAATACTGTTGGTCTTGACGAAGCGATTGTGTGAACCGGTCCACTGCGACGTTGTCGATCGTACAACCGGGCCAGCTCATGATCACGACATCGCCGGGGCCAAATTGGGCACGAAACAGGTCGTACTGCCGACGTGGCTCGAACGAACTGGGCACCCAATCAATGGGCGAATTGGCGTTGCTATCCATCGCCTGTTTGGCACCATGAACGATGAACGGCAAGAGCGCGGCCGCGTAGGCCAGCAGCAGCCAGTATCTCTTGCGATGCAACGACATATGCTACGCAGCCATTCTGGATGTTGTATCGGGCCTTTCCGACATGGACCGCTCTTCGAGAGCAACCTTCGAAGTGGGCAGGCGTTTTGCCTGTGGTCCAAACAGCATCAAGGGAAATCCGCTAACCCTCGCTTGGTACTCGCGATAAGGTTGCCCCACGTAAAACTCCATCCGCCTGTCTTTAAGGCAGCTGCCAACAAATATGTAACCTGACCAGATACCGGCCAGCAGCAGGCGGTCTAACGACATTTCGGGGTTAAACCAAACGAGTCCAAGGAAGCTCAAATAGACGGGGTGCCGCAGCCACAAGTACGCTCCGCGTGGTTGAAATCCGCGACGTGGCTGGTCGCGTCCATACAGCCAGGCCAGCCAGGGCGTCAGGCCGGTTTGATAGCCCAAACCGGTGAGATTGATGCTGTACAGCAATGCCACCCAGGCACCAATAAACGCGCTGCTGATGGCAATTTTACCAAAGCCGGAAAGCGCCCAGACGGAAGTGACACTCGTCCGCCAAAACGCAAACACCAGCAACAGGCTGGCACAGGTAGCGACGCAAAATAGCAGACCATAGAACGGCGAGCCGACGACGGTACTGATTCTGCGACGTATGGTCGGCAGCAATAGAATGCTGTGAGGGATGGCAAATTGGACGGACAACAGAGCGTCCATAACCAGCCAGTTGTCCGAGGTTAGGCCGGGCCGTCCCTTCAAAAACCAAAATAAGTGCCAAACAGTGAAGGCGAACAGAAGGTGCGTGCCAATACCGGCCGCGATTCCAATCGCCCGACGCTTCCTTGCGTGGGTGTTCACGAAATTGATTCCTAATCAGGCTTGGAAGCGATGAAGCAGCCATAACGCATCGCTCCGGTTCGGTAAGCTTCCAGGATTGTCTGAAAGCGTCTCAAAAACAGCTGCGTGTCCTGGTCGATCAGCTTGGCCAGGAACGGCATCCCGGTTCGTCGGACTCGCTGTTCACAGATCTCCCAGGTGCGGCTGACTTGCGACGTCCAGTCAAGAACCCTGTCGACGTTCAGACCGGCGTCACTCAGCCAGCCCTCGTAGTCGGTCGACGTACCCAATGACGGGCAAAAAAAACCTTCACAGACGTCGTAAACCAATTGCCGGCCTCTTTCCGTGTACGGTTCGTCGCCCGCCAGCCAGGCGCAAATCGCCACTCTGCCGCCAGGACGAACCCAGTGCGCCGCGTTCTGGAAAAAACGACTCTTTTCAAAAAGGTGTTCGGTACATTCGATGCTCCAGACAGCGTCAAACGTATCGTCGGCGAACACGGCAGATTCCGCGTCAACGCATTGGAAGTCAGTTTTCTTGCTGACGCCGTGGTAGCGCGCAGCTATCGACGCCCAACGGCGTTGGAACGGGCTCAACGTCACGCCCGTTACCTGGCAATCATGGATGCCGGCAAGATAGATCGACGACCCGCCCATACCGCAGCCAACATCCAACAATCGCGCACCTCGAGGGATGGCTGCCTCGGCAAGCATTGCCTCGGTCAATTGCTGTTGAGCAACCCTAGGCGATTCGTCGGCGGACCACAGTCCGTGATGGATATGCTTCCCCCAAAGCAGTCGATAGAAAAGCGTCGTGATATCGTAGTGCGATCGAATGACCTTCTTCTCGACCGTCGGGCAACTGATCATCGCGTTTTCAATCCAATAAGTACGAGCTGAACGCACGGCCGGAAGACCGTTAGCGATGCGCTGCTGCCTGAGGGTTGGGCATGCCCACACCAAGATAAATCTCGCCGAAGATCGTCATCTGATCCGCAACTCCAACTGCACCCAACGCTTTTTTGAATGGCTTCATGCCGAAGTCTGTCTGTTTAATGTTGAATCCACCGCGCAAGTGAAGTCGATCCTGCTCCTGAATGACTTCGGCATTCATTTCCAGCGGTCGTGTGTTTCCGTGCAGCGTAAAATTACCCCTCAGCTTATAGACTGAGTGTCCCGCGGCGCTCTTGGTTGGCATGGGCACTGCCGAATCGATGGCAAATGTCGACGTTGGATATTTCTGAACGTCCAGTACAGCGGGCCCCAGCATGTTGGCATTGGTTTGTTGCTGCGTTGACTCGGAGGTTGTCCCTTCCAGACCGATATATTGACGTGCCAAGGCGGTGTCGGCTCGATACGAGGTCATATCAAATACCAATGACCCGGCGTTCTGCCGAGCACCCAACTGAATCGAGCCCCCCGCAATACGGCCTTCGATCGCATGATCGTGGCCAAGCCCTGTCTTGGCAACGCGGGCAAAGGCACGGCTCTTCTGCACATCAATCTGCCATGGCTGGAGGATCGTTGCGTCCGGAGTCGCCACCGGCTGCGCGCAACGCAAGAGGTGCCGCCGACACAATCAAGCTGTTGACTATGAATGCGAACAGAGCTCGCGGTGAATTCCATCTCATCGATCACTCTCCTCGCGCTTGCGGATCAACATGCAGCTGCTGACACCATTCGTGTGAAGAACCGGCCAACAGCCGCAGGAAACTATCAACTATATTTTAAGTAGTAAAGATCAACGTCGCGAAGTGTGCACTGTGCTATTCCGCACGTTTCGATTCAGTGGAGCAGCTCGTTCCGCGGAATTTCATACTCGCTCCTTCAATTTGATCGATGCAGTCGCGCGAAAGTTTTCCTCAAAGATTGGATTCTATGAGACAGCACAATCAGATGACCGACGGCCCGGTTCCAAGGCTCGCATCCGCAGACGCATCTGCGTTCCGGCAATTTCATGAGGACGTCTATTGCGTGCAGTCGCTGGAGGTCGTGGTGTGAATGGGAGCGAAGCAGAGAATTACAGTTGACTGCGACCGTCTCTCGGGAAGCGTTTTTCAGCTTCGTCCACGGGATAGCATTCGGGCTGATCGCGCCAGCATTGCGGCGTGGTAATCAGTAGCGCGCAGTCAACCAGACTTGGTGCGAGTCGCACGGAGGTACAGCGTGTGCGCCGCTGGCATAGCAGACGAATCGGCGAACCATCGCTGCACTCGCTGTTGATCCACTCTGGATTTGCTGTTGATCCACTCTGGATTTGCAGATCGCGTCCAACTCGCTACTCCCCACTGTGAAATCGTGCACCGTTTGAGCCAAGTGTTCGCCGATCTTCATGAAAACTTGATCGATGGCGAACGCTCACCAAGTCGTGCGTCCACTTGGACAGGCATAACGATCTGTTGACCTGTTATCTGCGGCCTGGTTTGCCGAGCTGAATCGGGCGGCCTCGCAGAGCAACAGGCTTGGTCTTGATGTCCAATCGAATGCGTGCGTCACGGGCGTAGAACCAGATGCGATCAGTGCCACTTCGTTCTCGAAAGAAACAATGGGAAATTGCATAATCGCCCGGTTAATTTTACCGTTGAGCCAAACAATCAGAGTTGTCGCTTACCTGATGACAGCGATTGCGATGTCGATAGCGTTTGCGGGCGTGGACGACGCGACGCCGATCCCTGCGTCAAGTGGCACCAGTTCGGTTAGCGACGCTCGACCTTCTACGGATCCGCCTGAGGGGATGGTCTGGATTCCGGGCGGTGAGTTAACCAGGGGCTCGCCCGACTCGGATACGCTCGCTCACGCCGTCTCATCTGATGGTGGTTGGCGGCTTCTGGATGGATGAAACGGAAGTGACCAATGCACAGTTTGCCGACTTCGTCCAAGCAACCGGTTACGTCACCCTTGCGAACAGAAACCGGATTGGGAGGAAATGAAGAAGCAGTTACCGCCGGGCGCGCAGAAACCATCCGATGCAGTAATGCATCCGCGGTCGATGGTTTTCACTCCGCCCGATCAGCCCGTACCACTGAATAATATTCGCGGTTGGTGGTCGTGAGTAAGGGCAACGGGTTACTCGCGGCGGCTCGTTCTGTCATGATTGCGACTGCGCCGCCTAGCGCCCGACAGGTCGCCGCGGGACCGCCTTTGACACCGGCATGTCACATTTCGGCTCCCGTTGTGCGCAAGATGCCGAGTCGATTGCTCACGAAGAGTAGCTGGTTCATTAGCGAGCCGTTCTCGCTCAACAATATGGATTCCAAAGCTTAATTTCATTACCAGAACCGGGAGAAAAAGATGCGTCGAACTACGTTCACATGGACCTTCGTTGCGATGGCAGTGTCGATTGCGGCGAGCTTCACCAATGCACAGCAAAAACCCAATATCCTGATCATCTGGGGCGACGACATCGGCTGGAACAACCCCAGTGCCTACCACCGTGGAATGATGGGTTACGATACGCCTAATATCGACCGGGTTGCGCAGGAAGGAGTACTGTTCACCGATTGGTACGGCCAACAGAGTTGCACTGCGGGGCGATCCACGTTCATTACCGGTCAAAGTGGTTTTCGAACGGGATTGCTGAAGGTCGGGCTGCCCGGCGCCAAGGAAGGTCTCTCGGTCAAGGATCCAACGATTGCCGGCTTGTTGAAGAATCAAGGTTATATGACCGCCCAGTACGGCAAGAACCATCTAGGCGACCGCGACGAACACCTGCCAACAAATCATGGCTTCGACGAATTCTACGGCAACCTCTATCACCTGAATGCCGAGCAGGAACCGGAACACCCGGACTATCCCCAGGATCCTGAATTCAAGAAAAAGTTTGGTCCCCGCGGTGTCATCAAGTCCTTCCGCGACGGCGAACTCACCGACACGGGTCCGCTCACCATTGACCGCATGAGGACAATTGACGAGGAAGTCACCTCCGGAGCAATCGACTTTATGGAGCGTGCTGCAAAAGCCAAGAAACCGTTCTTTCTGTGGTGGAACTCGACTCGGATGCACATTTGGACGCACCTCAAGAAAGAATCTGAAGGCAAGACCGGTTTGGGTATTTACCCCGACGGCATGGTCGAGCACGATGGTCAGGTCGGGCAGGTATTGGACAAACTGGATGAGCTGGGCTTGGCCGATAACACGATTGTGATGTATTCCACCGACAATGGTGCTGAATGTTTCTCCTGGCCGGATGGTGGATCAACACCCTTTCGGAACGAGAAAAACTCCAATTGGGAGGGTGGTTATCGGGTTCCCTGTGCGATGCGGTGGCCTGGAAAGATCAAGCCCGGTACCGTCAACAATAACATCGGATCGCATGAAGACATGTTGCCAACGATCCTGGCCGCGGCCGGCGAACCCGACATCAAGGAAAAGCTCTTGAAAGGGTACTCTGCGCTTGGTCGCGACTACAAAGTGCACCTCGATGGTTACAATCTGCTGCCGGCTTTGACGGGCGAGGACGAAGCATGGCCACGGAAGGAGTTCTTCTACTGGACCGATGACGGCAGCCTCGCCGGTCTGCGGTACGATCGCTGGAAGATTGTCTTCCTTGAACAGCGTGCGCATGGGCTGGACGTATGGCAGGACCCGCTGGTACCGCTCCGCTTTCCCAAGCTGTTTTGCCTGCGCACGGATCCCTTCGAACGAGCCGACCATGAAGCGGGAGCTTATCCACGCTGGCGCGTGGACCACGCCTTTGTATTGGTTCCCGCCCAGGCTTTTGTCGCCCGCCACCTGGCAACCTACGAGGCGTTTCCGCCACGGCAGAAGCCGGGCAGTTTCTCTCTCGACCAAGTGTTGAGCAAGTTGCAGGAGAGCTCGAACAAGTAAGTTGAAAGTCGATTCATCGTGACCTTCGTGCCGCGTTGGATGAAACCCACGATTTGAGTGTCATCGGCGCGCTGCAAGAACAGCGCCGATGAATTTTTCAGCGTCAAGATTGGCGTCGCCCGTCCGCCAGCCTTTCCCCAATGTTCGTGACCGTTCCTGTTAGCGAATTTCCAGATGACCGATTCTGAACTTCCTGTCGAACTGAGCCAACCGGCAAGAAATATCCTTCATCCGACTGACTTCACGAATGAGTCAGAAATGGCGCTTGCGCATGCATTTTAATTGGCAATCAAAAATAAAGCGAAACTCCACTTGTTGCATGTGGGTCACGACAAGCGGGAAAAGTGGAAAGAGTTTCCTTCGATCCGAAACATCCTGCAGCGTTGGGGTGTCATCACTGCGGGCGCTTCACGGTCAGCCGTGACCGATCTCGGAATCGAGATTGAGAAAGTCATTGGAGTTTCCGACAATGTGGCCGACGCGATCGAGGGTTATTGCCAGCGGCACCCAATCGACATGATCGTACTGGCAACTTCCGGCCGGGATGGCGTCGCGGCCTGGCTCCAACCATCCAAGGCTGAACAGATCGCCGAGAAAGTCTCGTCGCTTTCGATTCCCACGCTGTTTGTATCTTCCCAGGCAAGGGGCTGCGTTGATCTTGAGAGTGGCGCGGTTGCGATGGATCAAGTCTTGATTCCTGTCGACCATCATCCGGACAGCAAATCGGCAGTGGAACGTGGCTTGCGGGCGATTCTGATGTTTGGCGGCGACGAGGCACGGCTGACGCTGCTGCACGTTGGAACGGAAGCAGAGTTTCCACTCGTCCGTGTTCCGTCCGGCTCGTGGCACATCGACCAAATGGTGCGCGATGGAAATGCAGCAAAGCACATCGTGGCCGCCGCAGAACAGAACCAGGCGAACTTGATCATCATGGTGACCGAGGGAACTCAAGGATTACTCGACGTTTTTGCGCGGTACCACAACAACTCAAGTGTTGCGCCACGCTCCCTGTCCCCTGCTTGCGATCCCAGCCGAGCTCTAGTGCAGCGCCGTGTTGTTCAAGACGACCTGACGGTAGAAGACTGGTACGAGTTGTCAATATCCTGAATCGGGCTGAATGCTGCGACGGGGCCCAAATAGCTCATCGAAAGAGATTTTTCCATCCGGCTACGATCGAGCCTGCGATGGGGTTCCGAGTGCCGGTCCTGCGACTGGTTGCTCTGCCTGTTCAGTTAGGCCAGTATAGTGCATGTGGTTTTTCAGGCTTGCACGTTAGACAAGCTACAGATTTTCTCTCTCATCTTCTTGATGGTCCTTCGCGATGAGTTCGAACACGCGATCAACCCTACATCAATACCGCTTCCGAATCCTGTTGGCATCGCTGCTTGGCCTCTTGGTCTACGGACCATTTATTGAGTTGGTGGCACCGAATCTCCCACCCATTTTGACACGTGTGACGTTGGCCAGCATTTTTGGCTGGCTAATCTTCAGCGCCGTCTTTGCAGTTAGCCAGCGACGACAAGCTCCGATTGTGGCATTGATTCTGGGTATTCCGGTGCTCCTCGCTGAGTTCGCCGACGTAACCATCATGCGCCCAGAAACCCAGATCCTACTGGGCACGATCCGTATCCTGTTCCTGACCTACATCGTCATTGTGATTCTCAGGTTCATTTTTCAGCAGAACCGCATCACGACGGAGACCGTTTTTGCGGCACTGTGCATTTATCTTCTGGCAGGAACCATCTGGGCCATCGTCTACTCGTTGCTTGAGCAAATACAGCCAGGAGCGTTTTCGTTCGAGGGCACGGAATTGCAACGAATGCAGTTCGGATCCGAGCGAAGTTCTTTGGCGATCTACTTCAGCTTTGTGACCATGACGACCCTGGGCTACGGTGACATCATACCCGTCTCGACCGCGGCGCGCTCCTTGTCGATACTTCAGGCAATCTTTGGTCAGTTTTATCTGACTGTCCTGGTCGCCTGGCTGGTGGGTCTGCACATCGTCCATTCCCGTGCTACATCGCAACTCGAAACCGACAACGAGTGAACATTCTCAAGCCGATCGGTCAATGCGTGGCGGCGATTCATCGCGTCACGACGCCAGGGCTTGCCGGCCTCGGGCCGCTCGACAGTCCGATTCGTCATCCTCTCTGGCGTCATTTGACCTTGTGCCAGTCACACCGAAGAATCGCGTGAGCGGCGCTGACATACTGGTCATCCGTAGTTACATGATCGGGACAGGCACCTCATAGGTCGCTCACCATTCCGTGGTCCTGGAAGTCCCTTGGAGCCAACCCCGGTTTTGTCACGATCTCCAGGACTTGCCGTTTAAACTTTCCTCAGCTTATTCCAGAGTTTCCTGGCGGATGCTCCAACCGTTTCCTGCTCTATGAGATTGGCGTGCCCCTTTCGCTGCTTCCAACCCGTCGGCTTTCATTCAATCCGTACTCCAAGGAGGACCAGTCATGCTGAAACTCAAATGGTGGATGTTCCTAGTCGCCCTCGTGATTGCTGAAGGTTCATCAGGGAAATCCAGCGCCTGTACCGAGCCGACATCTTCGTCCCTGGAAGTTGAACTGGAAATCGAGTTCGAAGACTACGACCTGTCGCGTGACCGACTTCTGTACAAGATTGAGCTGGAGTCTGAAGTTGCCGCGCCATCGCAAACCGCCCAATGTCAATGCGGCTTGGGACTTGGCACGACGACGTTTCTGGCGCCCGATTCGTTCAATGTCGTCACGGCGGCTGTCGGAGTACGAAACGACGACGGTTTGGAATTTGACCTGGAAGATTTCGAAGGATTCGCATCCGATGGTAGCGTCACCACGATGCTCAACGGACTGCCCGGATTCAATGCCGGCGCCACGCCATTCGGTCTTTCGACAAACGTGAATCCGTTTACCCTTCCGGCTTTGAATCCTGGCGACAGGTTTGTGCTGGGATTTCTCGTGGAATTTGCCCTCGATGATTTCGATCAAGTCAACGGCCAGGCAATTCAGTTCGCTGCAGGCTCCAACGATCCAACGCACCCACTGACGCTCTTCTCCGGATACCAATCGACGTTAAGCCTCCCCCAATACCAGCTTGATCCCAGCGACGTAAACTTCGATGAGGTCGTCAATGTGGACGATCTGGACGAAATATTCTCGCTGGGACCAATCGACGTCGGCGTCCCGGCGACATCCGCAACCGCGGCGCACGACCTGGACGAGGATGGCACGATCGATATGAATGACGTCGAGGAATGGCTGGAAAAGGCCAGTCGGTTCAATGGTCTTTCGGAACCCTACATGTTCGGCGATGCCAACGTGGACGGGGTCGTGGACGGCAAAGATTTCCTGCTGTGGAACAGCAACAAGTTCTCGAAGGAGTTGTTGTGGAGCTCAGGGAACTTCAATGGCGACGCGTTTGTAGACGGTTCGGATTTCGTCGCCTGGAATGCGAACAAGTTCACGTCGTCCGCGGTGCCCGAACCGTCAATTCTTGGATTCATGCTGCTGGGGATGCTTGCAATCGTTCGTCGAGTTTGAACGCCCATTGGCACGGCCACCCCCACGGGTGTGGCCGCGTCCTGTTTCATTGCAAATCAGCTCCTCTTGACCCGCTGCCCCCATCCAAGGCGTGACCTCCCTTCGATTCTCTCGCCCAGCATTGACTCCCTTGGCCAAATCGAATCCTTGGCAACGCGAGTTCCACATCAAGCAGGACCACGGACCGGCGCTGCACGAACATCGCACGTGCGCAAGCCGTGAAGGGCGGTGGAGCACGAAGAGCGCCGTGGAATGTCAAGGCTGCTCTTCTGGGACTGACGATCTAACGTTGCACCACGATGTACTCACGTTGGTGGTTTTCATACAATGAGCCACGAAATGATACGACGTTGGGCGTCGTTCCTCACTCCGGTATGGAATTTCGGCCAAGGCGTCAATTCGCCCTCGCCGCTCACCAGACCCAGGCCTCCCGTCCGATTCATCAGGCGGCACGAGAACATGGAAACCAGTGCATGAGTATTCGAAATCTGGGCCATTTGTTTCAACCACAATCGGTGGCTCTCATTGGTGCATCGATACGACCACACAGCGTTGGCACTACCGTGATGAAGAACCTCCTCGCCGGTGGTTTCGAAGGGCCGATCATGCCGGTCAACCCAAAGTATGAGGCTGTCTGCGGTGTCCTTGCCTATCCGAATGTTGCAGAACTTCCGCGTGCTCCGGACCTGGCAATCATCTGCACTCCTCCAAAGACGGTACCCGGCTTGATCGCTCAGCTCGGGGAACGCGGTACAAGAGCAGCAGTCGTACTGACAGCTGGATTGGAAGCACCTTCCGAAGTAACGGGCAAATCGATTGAACAAATGATGCTTGCAGCAGCCAGGCCCAACATGCTGCGAATTCTGGGACCCAATTGCGTGGGTCTGATCATTCCCAACCTGGGACTCAACGCCAGCTTCGCTCATGACACGGCGAAGCAGGGACAGATTGCATTTGTTTCTCAATCGGGTGCATTGGCAACTGCTGTCCTCGACTGGGCTCGTACCACGGGGAATCGGTTTTTCGCATTTCGTTTCGCTCGGCAACAGCGCCGACGTCGATTTCGGCGACACGCTGGACTACCTGGGCAGTGATCCGTCCACACGGTCAATTCTGCTTTACATCGAATCGATCAAGCACCCACGCAAGTTCCTGTCCGCTGCCCGGGCTGCCGCTCGCAACAAGCCAGTCATCGTGCTGAAGGCGGGCAGAGTCGCGGAAGGCGCGAAAGCAGCGGCGTCTCATACCGGTGCCCTGGCTGGTTCAGATGATGTCTACGATGCGGCAATTCGGCGTGCGGGGATGCTGCGCGTCTATTCCATCGAGGACCTGTTCGACGCGGTCGAGACTCTGGGTCGTGCAAAGGCCGTTAAAGGTGATCGAGTCGCCATTCTCACCAATGGCGGTGGTCCCGGCGTGATGGCGACGGACGCGGTCATTGCCGGAGGCGGCCGCATCGCCGAGCTAACGGATTCTACACTGCAGCGTCTCGATAAGGTGCTTCCGGCGACCTGGTCCAAGGGCAATCCCGTCGACATCATTGGCGACGCGCCCGCTCAACGGTATCTCGACGCGCTGGCGATAATGAGCGACGACCCGCACACGGACGCCGTGTTGTTCATCCACGCACCAACGGCAATTGTGCAGAGCGACACCATTGCCGATTCGCTTGTGCCGTTGGTGAACAAACTGAACAAGCCGCTCTTCGCTTGCTGGCTGGGTGGTGACGCGGTATCCAGGGCTCGGCAGTCGTTCGCCGAGGCGGGCATCCCCACCTACGACACTCCGGAAGATGCGGTGAAGGCGTTTCTGCAGATTGTGGACTATCAACGCAATCAACAAACGCTGTTGGAAGTACCGGCGTCGCTGTCAGCAAACGCTGATCCCGACAGGACCACCGCACGTGACATTGTCGCAAGCGCCATTGCTGCTGATCGTGAGCTGTTGACCGAGACGGAGTCGAAAGCGCTGCTCTCTGCCTACCGAATCCCGACAGTCGAAACGCGAATTGCGAAAACGGCTGACGAAGCGGTTCGTCATGCGCAGGAAATCGGATTCCCTGTTGCGATCAAAATTCTATCACCGGATATCACGCATAAATCAGATGTTGGGGGTGTCGTTCTGGACCTTGAGACTGCGGAGCAAGTTGGTTCAGCGACGCGGAACATGTTCGAGCGGATCAGGCGAATGCACCCCGATGCACAAATCGATGGCGTTACCGTGCAAGTTATGGTGCGTTGGCCGCGGGCGCACGAACTAATTGTCGGTGCCAGCGAGGATCCGATATTCGGACCGGTGATTTTGTTTGGACACGGCGGCACCGCGGTAGAAGTTATCGCCGACCGAGCCGTTGCTTTGCCACCGTTAAATGCCGCCCTGGCTCGGGACCTCGTTTCGCGAACACGAGTCGCCAAACTACTGGCCGGCTACCGTGACCAACCCGCAGCTGACCTGAATGCCATCTACTCAACGCTGTTACGGTTGTCACAGATGATTTCGGACATACCGGAAATTGCTGAACTGGACATCAATCCCTTGTTGGCCAACGAAACAGGAGTGATTGCATTGGATGCGCGGGTTCGGGTCGAAAAGGCCGCAATGTCGGGTCCGGAACGACTGGCCATCCGTCCTTACCCCCGCGAACTGGAAGAGCAAGTCACGTTTGACGGTGGCCTGATTACGCTTCGCCCCATTCGACCCGAGGACGAGCCCGCACACCGTGAGTTCTTTTCACAACTGCATCCGGAAGACATCCGTTTTCGGTTTTTTGACCTCGTACGTGAACCGATTCCAACCGAGATGGCTGCGCTTTACACAGGTTGATTACGAACGGGAAATGGCATTCATCGCAGTAAGACGCGGCAAGGACAATCGGAATGAGACGCTGGGCGTTGCGCGGGCAGTCTCGGACCCGGACAATTTCGTGGCGGAAATCGCAATTGTTGTTCGCTCGGACTTCAAGGGAAAAGGATTGGGCTCCGTGCTACTCAACAAGCTGATCGATTACTGTCGCGAGCGCGGCACGAAGCAGATCGTCGGCCGCGTCCTGCCGAGTAACCAGCGTATGCTTTCGCTCGCGGAAAAGTCTCGTTTTCAATTGACACAGTTACCAGACGATGAGGCAATGGAAGTCCGGCTTACTCTACACTGCGCAATAGCGGCCCATAGTTTCGTTTTCCGAATTGCAGGGTCTGGCTGAATTGGTGGCAGCACTGCATCGTCAGGGGGCTGGTCGGTTGCTCAGGACACCCGGCGACTCGAGATTTACGCGATCTGCTTCGCGCTTTCAGCGAAAGGAGCTGGCACACCCTTTCGAGCCTGCCAGGTTGCAGGGTCCAAGATAGACTTACTGTTCCGTCATCGCCCGGGGTGCTCGTTCCAGGCGTACGCACGACGAAGTATAATCAGATCTCGTTACACCAGCGCCCGAGGGATATTCTCATGACGGCTCGAGCACAACGATCGTCGCATCCTTACCATTACGTCTCTTGTGGACTACTGCTATTGATCGGACTGAACACTCCGCCGTCGCTCGCTCAGTCCGCGACATCGGACGAAGAGAAGGCCGATTCTCGATTCGTGCCCACCGGATACGACTGCAGTTTCAGTGATGAATTCAACGAACTGAGCCTCGATACCAAGGCCAATGGTGAGCAAACGTGGGTCACCTACTTTCCTTGGACAAAAACATGTCCAGGATTCAATGTCCGCACTTTTCCTGACAATAAGAACCAGCAGCTGTGGGTCGATAATAACTACGAGAAGAATGGACGCAAATTGGGAATGACCGTGCACGAGCTGACCGGTTCGGGGACGTTGAGAATGCTGGGCCTGATGACTCCCCCCGAGAAACTCGATATCGTTGACGGCTTTCAGTACGTTGCTGGAACCGTCACGACACAGTGTTCGTTCTGGCAACGGTATGGCTATTTTGAAGGCCGCATGCGATTCGATTTTACCGAGGGTCATCATTGGGGCTTCTGGCTCCTGCCCAAAGAACACACGCACTCCAAACTTGAACTGGATATTGTCGAGCGGGTCGGGCGCCGCGGAGAGTTTCATCGCATCTATCAAAATTCTCTGGGCGATAGCAAGGAGAAACCGATCACCGTGGTCGAGATGGCCGGCAACTACCGCGACTGGGTTACGTACGGGCTGGAATGGACCGAGGATGAAATCATCTGGTACGTAGATGGAACGGAAACACGACGTGTCGCCAATTACATCCACGAACCGATGTACATCATCGTGTCGCTCGAGATTGGAGGCACTTGGCCAGGCACACCGACGTCGAAAACGCAGTGGCCGACCGTCGCGGAAATCGACTACATCCGCGCGTATCAGAAAACAAAGTGACAACTCTACTTGCGACGCGGTGGATACCATCGGTATCCGATCCACGTCTTGCAGCAAGCCGGTCGACATCAAACCCGCGTCAGCACCGCGTTGGCTGGCGATCGACGCCTGCGGAACCATCAACTAGCACGCCCAAGCGACCAGGCGGTGTCCACAGCAGCGGGCATACGTCCGTGCGACTCGCGCTAGTTGCTCGTTGCCGCGAAACCAAAGTCGAAGAAGTTCAGCGCCACGTTCGTCAAGAGTTCTTTGGGGCGGTAATGGAGCATGATAAAATCGTCAGGCTGAATCAGGATTCTTTCCGCAGCATTCGACGTCGCTTGACGCAAATCGACTTCGATCACCACCTGCTCACCGCTAATGAGCTTGCGGATTACCTGCACGCGGGTGGGTGGACAGAGATTACCAGGTCCGCTACTAAACTGTCCCTGCTGTCCGATCGCAATTTGTCCCGACAGCCCCAGAGCGCCGGCGTTGGCCAGGGCGACCGCCTCCAGGACATCGATATCTTCGTCACGAGGTAGAGGTATTCGGCCCGCATTCAGCAGGCCGCCCGTGTAGAAATGAGCCTCAACGCGTTTCTCGACGAAGACCACGTCTCCATCCTGAAGCAACACGTCCTCACGGTTAAAGGGCAGGGGGGCGTCGCAGTTATATCGAATCGGGATCACCACAACGCTGCCATCGCCGCAACCAAAACTATCAGGCGTGATGCCTTGATCGAACTGGTCGGTGGCCTCCTGCCAACTCAGAGGCGATCCACCACGCAGGATCCACACTTCGTTCTTTGCGTCTTCACCAGGCAGGCCGCCGGTGGCCACCAACGCATGCAATACGTCGCTCTCATGCGGTACCAAGTCGACCACCGCGGCCTCGCCGCGTTTGGAAAGCACATATTGATCACGCTGGATCAGTGACGCCGCCTGAACCGGGCTGTCTTCCCGAACCACGAGCACACGATTCGTTCGCGATCGAATCACGGAGGTCTGCACGAAAGATGTGTTCGGGTCTTTGTTGAGTCGACCTGCATCGACGTATGCGGCACGGATCGCGGTGGACGCCTGCTCGGTGGATAGTCCAGCGACCGACACCGGGCCGATCAGGGGCAACTTGACCGAACCGTTCGTTGCGACCGCAAACGGTTGGCCCACCGCCGGCCATTCCTGGGGTTGATCGCCGTCTTGCCGGTAATTGTAGTTTGCGGCTGGAAGCTCGCCCCCTCCCGACGAAAATTCGGCGCCCGACACGATGCCCTCGATGTAGACCCCCAACACGTCGCCCGATCGCACTTTGTGTTCCAAGGACGGTTCTTGTCTCAGCAATGAAAGATCGATCGGGCGCTGGCAGCCCTTGGGTGCAGCAAGCCAATGGGGCTGCGCTTGTCGCACGGGAACTCCTTGATACACGCCAGAAGCACAGCCCAGGCAGGCACTTGACAACAACAACAACAACCATACGAATCGCCGGGCTTTCACGGTAACGATTCCTTTCACGTCATGCCATGGACGATTGTGTTTCAATTGACTATTCATCTCGCGACGTTCCTTTCACCGAAAAATCGCCATTGCAGAGAGCTCGCCAGATTCGCATGCAATCTGAATTGACCGATGGGTCGCAAAGGTCGTACTCTGCTTCGCTTTGATTCGGCACCTCGCCTGACACCACAGGCCCACGTGGCATGCTGCTGGATAGGGCTACGTACGCAGCCGGTTGTACCGACGATTTGACGACGACTTGGCGCTGTGTTGCCTGCGAAAGGTCCAAGTCCAGCAAACGGTCGAGCTCTTGACTGCGATCCCCTTGTGTCCCGTTACTCTGGTGCATGTCGGTCTTCCACTTCTTTAGACCACGATTCCGACGATTCTCCTCGTGGTCCGCAGCCGGTTTCGGGCGTTTGGCGTCGGTTTTCGTGTTGTCCTCGACAACCGATTCGGCAACGGCCGACAAGCTGCCCGTCGTGTTTATTTCGTTACCAGGAACCAACAACAATTCGGCCTCGGTCGGACTCTCCCAACCCGACTCAAATTCGACGGGCAATTCGGTCACGACGGTTGCCTGGCGGTGTTGACGCTGTTTCGCCAGCATCGCTTCCGTTGAGGGCAACATACCGTTGCTCTGACAAATACAGGCATCCGGACAGCAACCAGCATGATTCGGATGGCACGAATCGACGCGGCACAAAGGGGCGCCATTGCGAACAAACCGGTCCGTGCACGCCCCGCGAGCGTGTTCCGCCGGACAAGAACGACAACCAAATGCGTTGGCGAGGCCCAGCAGCAAAACAATTCGAATCCAAAATCGGACCTGGTTGTTTCGGCCGGAAGCTATGACCTCCCTGTCGTCGAGAAGCTGACCTAACGGCGGCAGCATACGTCAACTCCTATTGCTGATTCCATAATCGTGCCTGTCCTTGATATCCGAGCGACAGTCAAAAACCCTACAAAGTGATTCGGTCCCTACATTCGTGAAAGTCGAGCCGATCCGACACAGATTCCGGACTCGTCGAACGCCGTCGGCGGAAGAATCTGGACATTCGTCCGCATCGTCAGACTTCGCGCAGATCGAAAAGCCAGCCTAGTCGTCCCAAGCTACCAACGATTCGTCGTGTCGGGCCAGTTCTCAGGACAGCGAACTTTGAGAAACCGCACGATCGGCCTTTGGCTGCTTGGCCAATTGCTGCAGCGCCTCGTACAGCTGGGAGCCACGATCGAGCCAGGCAATCCGGTTTGAGAATTTCTGCAGCGCCCTCTCTGCAGCGGAGTTGAGGAACTCGAAATCGTCGATGCGAGCGACGATGTTCTCGACGAGCTCGGGAAGCGAAGCGGCGATGATTGCGTCTTTTCCCGCTTCGAAGTCAACGCCTCCTAAAGCGTCTTTCAATGCGGCGATCGGCACGTTCTGAAAAACGTAGTCGAGCGTTTTGAGCTTGAATCCGCCGCCCACGGTCTCGGCGATGAGGCCCATCCTGGCGCGACCCAAGTAAGGTTCAATCGCGGGAACATTGCGTTCAAACACGACTCCGTCAAAGCACTTCATAACGCTGTTAACATAGGCCTCGCTGGCCTTGCCCACGACTTGAATTTCGATGTCGTTTGCCCGCAACACGGGCACTGCAACCTTCAAGAATGCGTCCAGGTTATGGCGCTTCGCCACCCATTCAAAAGAGCCGACCAGCAGGACTCGGCGGGGCACTTCTGGACCGATCGGCGACGTTCTTTCAGGCGCACTCGGCGGTTCGTAACCAGGCGTTAGCTCGATCACCGGCTTGCGGGGGTATTCTACGGCGTAGGAGCATCGATCCTCCGGGGTGATTGCCGTGATCAGGTCGGCCGATCGACAAAGCCGACGTTCCAGTCGACCATACTTCCAGGCGTCGTAGCGGAGTACGATTCGCTTGAGCACATGAACTCGGCTACGCATGGCGATCTGGCTTCGAATTTCCGCTTCACGATTGTGGCTGATGTAGACCACAACCGGACGAAGTGCGCTGGGCAGTTGGTACACCTCATCGACAATCCAACCCATAGCAGCTTGATCTGCGATGACCACGTCGTAGCCATCGCATCGCAACTCACGTCGCAAAGCCTCGACCAACGGAACGCTCTTCAACCGATGAGCATCTCTCGGCAGGTCCGAAAACAGGCTCTTCAGGCCTTTCGCCGGCGCCGGCCCGACGCCGATTTCTCGGATCGGCGACGCCGACTCAAGTCGCTGTCCGCATGGCTCGGTCCGATCATGGCTAAGCAACGTCAGTTCTACCGGTTGAGCCGCCAATGATCGAATGAGACCACGCGAGTAAATCAGCTCACCGCTGTTGGCAGGCAAGGGATACTCCCTGGTAATCCAGAGACAACGCATAGCAAGCTTTCTGTTGCGCTAAGTCTGTGAGACGTGCAAGTCGTCAAACATGGATTCAAATCTGTCCGTGATTTGCTCGATGTCAAACGTGCGTTCCGCGTAATTTCTCGCGTTATCCGCCATCAAGTGTCGCAACGCCGGATCGGCACGCAAACGCTGCGCTGCCGCGAGAAACTCCTGTTCGCTCGACGGGTGGACTACCAAGCCAGCATTCTCGTCCACAACGATCCGAGCGGCCAGGTTGTCCTCTGGCACCGCCAGCAGGATGGGCCGTCGAGCACACAGATAAGACAACACTTTGGAGGGTACCGAGAACGTGCCGGCCTGTTCATCAAGCACTGCGATCAAGACCGAGCTGGTTGCCAGGACTTGGCACATCTCGGCAAACGGTTGGAACGGAAAGAGCTGCAAGTTGTCGAGTTTGCGTTGCTCTTTTTGACCACGCAACCATTCAATACCGATGCCTTCCGATACAACAACCACTTGGACTACGGGGTCGTCGCGATAAGTCTCCGCCAGTTCCAGCAACAGGGCGGGATTGTGCTTCATGCCCAGCGTGCCGGAGTAAAGAAAAACAAACTTGCCGTCCAGGCCGTGAGTCGCGGACCAGGAATTCGTTGCCGAAAGTGCCGGCACAGATTCGAGGGGCGCCCAGTTTGGTATCGTCGTAACTCGATTCTCCTGGACACCAAATTCGCTGGCAAGCAACGGAACAAAGTCCTTCGTAATTGCCACAATCTGATCGCTTTGATGGAATTGCCGGCGGTCGAGTCGTCGATAGTAACGCCCCACGGCAACGCCCAAAACGGGAATCTTGCGACGGACGAGTTTGTCGACGGCAAGGCTGTAGACATCCTGCAGCCAGTGGAGGAATTTCCCGCCAGACAACTGCGTCGCCCGTAAAATGGCACTCTGGGTCTCGGTCGGCGTATTGCCGGAAAGCACCACGTCCGGCTTCCATTCGTGAATCAAGCGGGCAACATTGCGACCATAGTCGATTTCCATCCGGCGGCGGCGGACGAATGAATATTTGTAACGCACGTAGTCGACGTCCATCGATATTTCGCGTACTTCAAACTCCGACGGGTCGGAGCCGCGGCGTTGCAACTCTCCTCGAGGAGTCTGCAAGCAACTGGCGTAGGCGTGCAGAACCTGGTGCCCACGGCGAGCCAGCGTGCGGCTCAATTGGACAGGAAATGCGTGCCCGGCATAGTCATGAACAAGGATTCGACGATTGCCGGTCCTGACCGGATCGGTCGGAACCGACATTCCCGACGCGATACCGCTGGAACGTGCTTCGCCGCTCACGGCGCACAATTCATCCATGCTCAGCCTCACTACAAACGAGTTTCATGTTGGAACCTCGGTGGTATTACCAGTAACTGGTTGTTGGTCCGTCCGTTGCCGACCTGAGAACCAATGCTTGGCGTGCAATACCTGGTTGACGATCGCTTTCACAAGAGTTGATCTATTGGCAGCCGACCTTCGCTGCTGAACCAAGTTGGCTCGGTACTTTTTCGATGGTAGCAGCAGCAACAGTGCCCAGATCGACATGAGAAACTTCGAGCGAATCGGCAGTTTGGTATTCACTAACCGCCGAATGTACGCGGACACGGGGAAAATCATCCCACGCTGATTGTCCAGCGCAGCAATCATCAATTTTCGTTCCAGCACGAAGAGTGGTTCTTGCTCGCCAAATGGAGGATGATCCCAGCCCAGCAGTAACAACGCCGCTGCCCAACTCTTGTCGAAGTTCTTTAGTTCTTTGGCCAACGTGGCGGGCATGGGCCGCGCGTAATCGGTGCATTCCATGTTGGCACCGTGTACTCGATAATAAGCAAGCCGTTCAGCCACTGTGATCACGCTCCCCAGGTAAGGCATCACGAGAGGCGGAGTCGCGTCAATGAAGGGTGGCCAATTTGTGACATCCGATGCAAGTTGAAGTAGTGTCTCACGACGAAACACGTTGCCAGAAGTCGGAGGGCATTGGTAAAACCCGATCTGTCGATTGTCCGCTTGCATGCGCGGAATCGTAACTGTTCGGATAGGTTGGAAAGACGGACCCCAACGGCTGGCGATGCTGATTAACGCCTTCCAATTGAAACTGCAGTTTTACTGGCTGTTGCGACAATCGTGGCATGATCGATGCCGTGAGGTTCGGGGCGACATAATCGTCGGCATCGAGAAAATAGACGTAATCGGCGGTTGAACGCCGCAGTCCTATCAAGCATGCACCCACCTGACCCTGGTTCTCCTGTGCGATCAGCTGGATTCGATCGCCATAGGTGGACAGCACCTCCAGTGAATTATCTGTCGAACCGTCGTCAACGACTATCACCTCGCAAAACGGTGGTTCTTGCCGCAATACACTATCAAGCGCGTCCGCAATGAAGCGTGCGTAGTTGTAATTGGCAATGACCACAGACAGGGTGGGCTCAGATTTCATCAGCTACTACCTCCGGACGCAACGACACCCTGGCCAATAACCGGCGGCGCGAGGGCATCAGATTCAATCGCCACACCAGCGACAAGAAACACGTAGTAAAGCGTTACCGCTTCGAGCAAACCGCCTGTAAGGAAAAACAGCACCACCGCACAAGCGTGCTGCAGGGGACGAGGAGCGTCGCTGGAATAAAGGCACAACAGCATGAAACCGGCAAACACCGCAGCGGCGACCGGGCCGTACTCAAAGACCAGCTTCACCATAGTCGAGTCGAAAGCTTCGACGCCGCCAACACTCGTGAACGACTCTTCCACGCTTCCAGGACCGCGACCGAAGTAAGCAAAATCATCTCGTAGCACAGTCGCCAACCTGAGATAAGGCTCGACGAATCGAGCTCTTCCACTGGAGTTTACCGTGCCGAATTCTGCCGTGCGGTTCAGCCAGACGTTGCCAAAGCCGCTGGCTGCAACGATCGCCGCAACGCACAAGCAGAACCCCAGAAAGACGGCCAACGTTTTGGTCTTCAGATATCGCACGCCGGTCACCATGCCAGCGGTCAGAGTAATCAGACCCGTGCCAGAAAACGTGAAGCCGTAACAAGCACAAAACACCGCCAGGTAAGTCCAGCGGCGAAAATAGAACAGCTCGATAAGTATGGCCAGCGCAATTGCCTTTGACAAATGCGAGGCTTCGAGAAACACGATGGCATTCGGCTTGATCAACGTTGCACCGTAGTACAAGGGTTGAACCGTGTTATAGCCCGGGAGAATGAACGATTCGGGAGTGGCACCGACTGGATCAATGAACGGAGCTCCGACCACCTGAACGGCAAATTGAACAACACCAATCAGGGCAAACGCCAGAAGGATACGTTGATGCGATTGATAAATGGACGTCACGTCACAAGGGATCGAGGTGATCACCAGGAGTGCATAGATCCCCGCCAAAAAAATGAGTGAGGCAAGTGAAAAACTCTGCGAAAGCGCAACCACCAGGGCGCTGGTCACCAGCAGCGACAGCGATGCCAGGTAAGCGATCGTCCGTCGGGTGTCGATGCGCAGGTAGCCGTGCCACAATCCCCAACCGAAGAGCGTAAACATTAGCGGTACGGCGACTGGGATCGAGAATGAGCCGACCGGGATCGCGATCCGCTGCGTCGTCAACAGCAGGAACGTTGAGGTTCCGAGCAAACGCACGGCACCACGTTGCTTCACCATCGTCAGGCTATCGCTCGAATCGGAACCGACTTGCACCTGCGTGTCGCTCCTCACCGTTAGCATACCAACACTCGCCATGGCCGACTTCACGTCGTCAGCTCCTTCGGCGTTGATTTCGCCATTACAGTCGTGGGCAAGTATCCAATCCAGGTCCGGATACCAAACCACTTTGAAACACGCCAAGTCACCAGCAGCTTGAACGCAATCGTGGCCGCACCAGCAGCCCAAGCGGCTCCGACTGTGCCGTAATTGGAAATCAACAGCCAGCCAAGGAATAACGCCAAGGCCGTCGAAACCATCGCTGCCAATAACAGGTCAATTTGTTTTCCCGACATGGCAAGCAAATGATCGCTTGGTCCCAGCGCGACCGTCACGCACTGGATGAGACAGAGAATCGTCAACACTTGCGCTGCGGAAGCAAACGAGGGGCCGTAGAGCACGCTCATCAAGGAACCGGACATCAGGCACACGACCGCAGCAGCCGCAGCAGTCGGCCACATCGCGAGGTTCGCCGAGCCGCGAATCAGCGATTCGACTGCCTGCTTGTCCCCCTGTGCATCCAATTCGGCGATGCGCCCCTGAATCGCGCTGGCCACCGCACTCTGCGGCAGCCCGAAGACACCCCATATTCGATAGGCTGCCGCGTAGAGGGCGGTGGCCTCCACCGAGCAGTAGTAGGCCACGAAGAACAATGTCGAATCAGTCATCGCCTGGTACAGCAGGTGCGATCCCAACAATGGCAACGCACAGTTTCGCAATTCACGTGCCGGAACGATCTGTACGTCGTCGCCATCGACCTCTAGCTGAATACCGACGCGCGTCGTTTTCCACAACACGAAAACTGACCAAACGCATATCAACAGCACCACCACCGAAGAGACACCCAGAATGACTGTCAATGATTCGATCTTCAGTAAGAACACCGAGGCCGTGGCCATCAGCACCGCAAACCTGGGCACCGTGATCTCGATAACCGAACCCAAGCCGATTCTTCCATAGGCACGCAGCGCTGATGTCGTCAGCATTAGCATGCCATTGCCAAACATCCAGATGCTGATTAGCAAGGTCGCCTGTGGATTCGCAGGCCAACTAGCCAGCCGATGACTTAACGGGCCGTGGCTCAAAGCGAGTGTCACCGCAACCACCAGTAAGCCGCAGCTCCCCAATCCAACGCCGCGCCACGTGACTCGGCGAGCCGCCTGCATTTGTTGGGCACCAATGTGAAATCCTGCGAACCGCAGGATTGCATTCCCCATCCCCAGTGGACCCAAGATGCCGCCCAGCATGACGACCGTGTAGGCCATCGCGTATCCGGCAAAGTCAGCTTTGGTGAGTAGCCTCGCCAGCAGCATTGTGGTCAACAGCGACGCGGCCGCCCCGCCAATTTTCGCAAAAAGTGCGAAAATGCTGTTCCTTCGAAAATCTGCGGACGCCATACGATTTGCCTGCGTTCAGTAAGCGCCTTCTCGGAAGACTACCGTTGGAATGGTCCTGACGAGAATGTAGGCATCGAGCCATGGCGACCAGTTGTTGACGTAGTAGCAGTCGAGGCTCACGCGTTCGACATAGCCGGTGTTGTTTCGACCCGACACTTGCCACAAACCGGTGATGCCCGGTCGCACCTGTTTGTAAAGCAGAAAATCGTCTCCATACTTGGCAACTTCGTCGCTGACGATCGGACGCGGACCAACAAGACTCATCTCACCCAACAGCACGTTCCACAATTGCGGCAATTCGTCGAGGCTCCATTTTCGCAGCAGCTCTCCAACAACCGGAATGATGCGAGGATCGTTCCGCAATTTCTGATCTTCCTGCCATTCACGGAGCGCCGCAGGATCGGAGGCGAGAAGTTCTTTCAAGACGACGTCCGCATCGGTGACCATCGTGCGAAATTTCCAGGCCTTGAACGTCGTCTTGTCGCGACCGAAGCGGCGATGGCCAAAGAAGATGGGCCCTGGAGAAACCAGTTTGATCATCACGGCAACGCAGATAAACAACGGCGCCAACAAGATTGACAGAGACAGGGTAACCAGGAGATCGATGAAGCGTTTGATGCAACAGGGCCATGGCATGGTGAGCGAATTCCGAACGTGGAGTGCCGCGTGCGAACCACATTCGCCGGTTTGAGTCCAGAGGCAGGGGACCCCCTGTTCCGACTCGATGATTAAGTGAGGGATATCTTTGGCCACAATTTGCCAAGCTTGTAGTTCGCTCTCGCTGCAGGTATTTGCAACGATCGCCCAAGTAATACGTTCTTTTCGAACCAGCCTGGTAATTTCCTTGGCCGAAACAAACGGAATGTAGTTTCGCCGATCACGATCGTGCGATCTACTTTCCGCCAGGATTCCGAACGGTCTCAGACCACGTTCCGGTTGACGCTCAAGTTTGTCATAGATGCGTCTGCCACCGTTGCCGCCACCCAAAATCAGGGCCGGTTCGCCCCACCAAGAACAGGCTCGCAACCGCCTGCGAGTCAGGTATCGCGACAGCGGCAGGCTCGCCAGCAAGGCGAGATAGGACACTGTGATGAAGACCAGGCGTTCGACGGCAGGTGTCGCAGCAACGTGGCAGGCCACGAGGAGCGTCACCATAAATGCAGTTGTGCCCATAGAGAATCGCCGCATTTCGACGACAGGATTGACGCCGATTCCCGGATAGATGCCAGCGAACGCAAGCGACACCAGCAGGGCGGCGAGCATCAGGAGCAGGTGACTACTCGCGGGCGACGCACCAAGCGTCCAATGGCAAAACGTGCTGGTGCCAACCAGACAAACTGCCCCGACGACGATGTCGGTCACGACCAACGGCAGCGCACTTCGGCAGCAGCCAAAGAGCCCGTTCCAGGCGGGTGGCCGCGGCACGGCGTCGGCTTCCCCCGCTTCCTGCAGCAGAGCCGAAAGTGACACATCCCCGCGGTCAGTCGACTCGGCCGCCACGACCTGCTCGGCTCGACTAATCCCGTCCGCAGCGCATTCCTTCGTATCCGGGACCGCTAAGTGTGCTTGACTATCCGAAATGGTCGATGTCATCTCAATTTGCCCCTAAGACATTGATGTTGTGTTTTCCGCGCCCAGCGAAGAACCCAACTCATTCGTGTCGATCGTTCAGCGCCGCGACTTTCGTTGCCCCGTTGCCAGTTCCGTTACTCGCGCCGCCGGTTCGGTGTTTTCCCTCAACTTCGAGTACCCGGCGAAGCGTGGGATCCCGCATTGCCCATCGTTGGTTACCGGCCGCGACATAATTATCCTGTTCCCGCGCTGGCAGTCGCCGATGCCGATCGTTGATAACCACTCCGATCACGTGCGCATTCACGCTCCGTAATAAATTTAGCGCTTCGCGGGACGCAGCCACCGCACTGTGACCGGCCGGGACAACCAACACGACGCCGTCTGCACACGGCGCGACGGTGAGCGCGTCACTGACGGTCAATACGGGCGGAGAATCAAGAAAGATGAAGTCGTATCGTTGGCGTAGTTCGATCAGCAAATCATCCAGACGCCGGTTGCCCAGCAGTTCCGGGCTCGCCGATTCGACATTAACTGCCGGCAGCAGGTCGAGATGGTCAATTTCAGTGCAGCTAATCCCTGTGGGTAACTGAGCTGTATCCATGAGCAACTCCACCAACCCACTGGCGGATTCTGTTGCTGCCAGTTTTTCGAGGCTGGGATGGCGAATGTCTGCATCGATCAGCAATACCTGCTTACCCAAGGCTGCCATCGCAACTGCGACGTTCGACACGGCCAAGCTGGTACCAACGCCCGGTGTCGCACCGGCGAATTGAATTACTTTGCATGACTGCGACATTCGATGGTCGGGCGTTAAGGCGGTTCGAATAAATCGAATCGCTTCCGCCGCTGTCGACTGCGGTTCCGTGGCCGAGATCAACTTGGCATGGATTGGCACCGACGATTCAGCAAGACGAGACTTGATTTCGTTGATGACGCCCAGGACGGGCAGCCCAATCGACGAAGAAATGTCACCAGCTGAGTGGAATTCGGACTGGTTCATCTCGGCGTAGGCCACCCCAGCCAAGCCCAAACACAGGCCGAGCGCCAGCGTCAGGAGTCCAAGTTGAGGAATCTTCGGCCAAGCTTTCTCTGCAATGGAAACCGGCGCGATGATCTCAGTCAGGAATCCACTGAATTTGTTGGTCATGCCGAGTTCTGGCAAGCGAGCAACCACTGCACTGTAGAGCTGCTGCTTTCGGGTCAGCTCGGCAGCCATGACTTGGTGCTCTGCTCCATACTTTCGTGCCTGCTGCGCCAAGTCAGTGGTTCGCTCGACACGCGCTTCGATGTCGGTCAGCTGACGGTCAAAATGCAACAAATCGTGCTCCAACATCGTCCGGTAGGACAGCACAACATCCTCTGTCGTCAACTGCGGCGCCCCGCTCGACTCGAGACGATTGCTGCTTTCGGCGACGCCCTTCAGTCGCTCGATGGCTTCGTCCAAGTTTCGGTAATGGGGATGCTCAGGCCCAAATTTCGAAGCCATTTCGTCTGCTTTCAACTGCAGCTCAACCATCTGTTCGAAACCGACACTTGCTCGAGCCACCCGCATTGGCTGCTGTGCCTGAAATTCCTCGGACAATGCATTACCACGTTGCACGGAAACCAGCAAATTCAACCGTTCGACGTGAGCTTGATCGATTAGTGCCAGGCAATCCATTTCGTGCGATCGGCCCCAGCAATTTATGGCTTTGCCGACCATCTTCAGGCGAGATGAAACTGCTGACCTTTCGCCTTCGAGCCGGTTTTTGGCATCCAGCAACTCGGCCAACTGCTGCTCATACAGGTCCACGCTTCCGGTTTGCGAGAAGACAACCGGCGCGTTTTCAAGAAATTCTGCCTGACGTCGCTCCGCAGCCTTGAGCTCCGCACTCAAGCCGTCCTTCGACTGTTCGAATAAGTCAAACGCTTGCGTTCCCACACCCGAAAACGTTTCCGCCAGAAACCGTCGATAACTTTCCACGATTGCCGCTAGGATCTGTTCCGTTTCGTCAGCATTTGTGTGACGGAACGATGCACTCAATACTTGGGCACCTGCCGACTGTCCCGTGCCACCCCGACTGACCGACAATTGATCACTGATGTATTCTGCCACCTGGGAACGCTTGTCAAATCGCGGATCGCTACCTTTCGCGTGCGACTGCATTCCTGGCAGATTGTCGATCCCTGATGATTCAATCGCGTCTAGAATAACTTGCCGACTACTAAGCAATCTCATGTGTGTCGGTAACACATCTTCGACATCAGAGCGACCATCACTCGGGCGAAACGACTGCACCGACGTGATCGCCGGATCCTTCTTGATCACCAGGATTTCAACTTCGCTCTCATACGTTCGTGGCGCCGCAAACCAGTAGACCACACCAAGAATGCTCGTGAGTGCAATCCCCCATACAAACGCATGCCAATGGCGTCGCATGGCGTCGAATAAGTCCAGTGACCGGTGGGCTGTTGCTGACATAGGGGTGCTCGATTGATTCAGAAGAAAAAGGTACCGGGCTCCAACTGACGGTCGAAGCTCTGAAAACGGGCACGTTACGGATGAGTACGAGAAAAAGATCGCCAAATGTTGAACCGTGCAAACTAGGCGGTTTCGGGGAACTGTCAATACGCAATCGAGCTTTTTCGTCCAAAAGTCAAGGCTTTAGGGATTTCCTGACTTTGCAGGATGCTCTCGACTAAATTCGGAATCACCGCGCGGGCATTTCCCTGATCGCACAATAAGCGACTCAAAAGTCCTCATCAAAATCGCGACTTTCCTTGCATAGCCCTAAAATTCATTTAGGTTAGAAGTCGGCTAGGAAACTTCGCAGGTGCGAGGTTTATGAAATATATAAGGTATATTGGAGGAGGATCTAATGAGTCGACATCCATTCGTTTCCTTCATCGCGATGCTGGCCATCGCGTTGTTGAGCACATCCGTCCGCGCTGCGGTGTTGGATTTTGATAGCGCTGGAAACGGCCAAGCGATTATGGGCACGGAACTTTCACTCTCGGTCGCGATTAGCGCATCCGGACCGAATCTTGGTGCGGCCATTTTCGACACCGACCCGCTCGGTCCCAATATGAACGCGGACGATGACGACTTGCTTGTCGACCGCGGTAACATCTTGATTCTTCAGATCAATGAACGCCCCGAGATGACGGGGGATTTTTTCGATCTACCCGATGACGATCCGGACGGTGGCACGCTCACCTTCGACTGGACCAGCCCTGTTACGATGCTGAGTCTCGACGTCGTGGATATCGATCAGTCAACCGCCGTCACCGTAACGCTTACAGACGACAATGCACTTACGCGTGTTTACATGGTTCCCAGCCAATGGACAGGTGAAATCCCTGGTGAGCCTGGCTTCGGCACGCTTGATTTGACTACATTGTCAAATCAGCCAGGGCCGTTCATGGGCGATGCAACTGCCACCGAAGACGCTGGTTTCAATTCGACAAGTGTGGTCCAAATGACGGTCTCTCTCGCCGGATCGGGCGGAATCGACGATGTTCAATTCGTTCCCGAACCTGTGTTGGGCGGATTTGCCTTGCTCATCGCCAGTGGCCTGTTTCTAAGCCGACGGCGACGATAGGCGGAACGCCTGATCCGGAAGACGAATTTACACGGCAAGATAACAGCCCAATCGATCATGGGATCGGTTGGGCTGCACTGATGTGGTAACGCTGACCGGTCAGGGCCACGTCTGAATCTCTTGGTTCGCGTGGTCGTGATATGAGTTTCGTCCAGCGGCACCCTGGACGCGGATGCAGGCGTCTGTGATTGGTGGATCCGCACGTGCCGTGACAGGCAGTGCCTCGCCACAACTCTTCAACCGCCGTAGATGTCGGGCAGCAGGCCAATCGCCCAGAAGCTGTCACGCGGAAAAACGTCGAACTGATGAGAGTTAGATGGGGCACAAGGCCCCTTACCTTTCACTGGAGCGGCCCACTTGGACCGCGAGTCGAGTCTAATCGCCCAGAAACAGACGAGTTGTATTGACCGGCGGTGGTCGGTCGGTTGGATACTGAATAACTTAGTGCGAGTCGCACGGACGTGTAGCGTATGCGGCGGTTATCTAGCAGTCTGCAATGGGCGAAAACTCACTACCCTTGTTGTTAATGCGTTCCAGGTAGTGAACAACATGAACGAAATTCACGCGTTCTCCGACAACAAAGTCTCCCGGGTCAACAATTCTAAACGATCATTAGCTTTGAAGGGTGCGCGAATGCTGCAACACGTATCGAAGAAACTTCCAGCTGCGATTCTTCTGCTGGTTGGCTTGAGTGTGGCAACACGATCGTATGCCGATCCTGAGATTCCAAAACCGATTACGGCAGAGACTTGTCATCCCAATTATCTGCTGGGCAACGGAGAGTACTTGCTGGGCAACAACCATTATCCCGCCATGTCCTACTCGGGCGACCGCACCATGAATCGAACCTTGGACAACTCTCCGAGTCTTGAAGAACTGCGAGAAGACTTGAAAATCCTCTCGGCCATGGGCGTCAAAATCATCAGGACCTACAACACTGCCGAATTCCCGCAATCGGCCAGGTTGCTGCAAGTCATCCGCGAGCTACGTCAGGAGGACGCAAACTTCGAGATGTACGTCATGCTCGGCGCCTGGATCAACTGCAAAGGCGCGTTCACCCCAGATACCGACCACGATCAGGAAGACATCGAATGGAACAAGGCCGAGATCGATAAGGCCATCGAATTGGCGAATGCTTATCCCGACGTCGCCAAGATTATCGCGGTTGGTAACGAAGCCATGGTCACCTGGCAGGCCCACTTTGTGCACCCAAGCGTGATCCTGAAGTGGGTCAAATACCTCAAACAGGCCCGCGCCGACGGGCGCATGCCAGCCAACACACTCATCACCACCTCGGACAATTGGGCCGCGTTGGGAGGCGAAGCGAGTTACCACAACGACGATCTGCTGGAGCTGCTCAGGCAGATCGACTTCGTCTCGCTGCACACGTACGCGTTTCACGGCACGCATTTTGACAACTCGCTTCAATGGGTGCTTTGCCAGAGGAAGCCGAAATGCCCGTCACGGAACAGGCCAAGCTGTCGATTCGACGAGCCATCCAGAATCAGAAGTCACAATTCCATGCGGTCCAGGAATTCCTGAAACAGAACAGCATCGACAAGTCGATTCATCTGGGCGAGACCGGCTGGGCGACCCTCGATAATGCTCAGTATGGTTACGACGGAACCTGTGCCGGCGACGAATACCTGGCGAAACTGTTCTACGATGCCGTGAACGAGTGGACCACACAAGACAACCTGACCTGCTTCTATTTTGAAGCGTTCGATGAACCGTGGAAGAGCAACGGGACGGCTGGTTCCGAAGGTCATTTCGGGCTGCTTACCTTGGACGGCAGCGTGAAATTTGCGCTGTGGGACCTGGTGGATCGGGGCGTCTTCGAAGGTCTTTCTCGCGGCGGACATCCCATCACGAAAACACATGATGGCAATAAAACGGCCGTCCTGAAAAAATTAAAACTGCCGACCTGCGAGCGATGATGACGAAGCTGACCGCTCATCATCGCCCGGCTACCGTTTCGGATTTCAGTGTGCGCCTTGATCGTCGTCCGCGTCAGGTTGCGTCCGTGTAGACGCTCTCGGTCTTACCGATGTCTCCGTTGAACGGGAATGGGGCGAGATCACCCATCCTTGCGGATCCGACGCGTAACTCGTCGCAACCTCACGGCCACAAAGATCATCACGCAACCGAGAACCAGCGCGACCGTCGCGAGCAACCATGAGACGGTGACAACGCCGGTGTTTGGCCACATGGCCAGGACCAATCCAGACAACGCCAATACGACACCGACGATTCCAACGAGGTTCCGCGATTCCGGATCGGCTTCCCGGTCCCTGCTGGAGATGAAGAGACCGACGCCCTGAATCAACGCCCAAGCCCCAACCAAAATCAGGAATAGTCTCACGCTCAGTCCCGTCCAAAACAGCAGAACTGCTCCAACGAGCAATCCAATGATCGCAACCATGGATACGCTGCCTTGAGCTCCAGCGCGAAACGTACCAATGACTCCCATGACCCCGTCGAACACCAGGTAGGCCCCCAACAAATTCACCAACAGCCCGACCGTTTGTTGCGGCCAAAACAGAGCGAACACGGCCACACCCAAAGCCAGTACGCCACGTATCAAGAACCACCACCAAAGGTCGCTCAGTCTGTCGCGAACGCGATTTTTCGCACCCGAAGCAATCTTGCGCAGCTTTTCTTTGTCATCCGTCATGATGGGGTCCTTGCTATTTTCATGTCATCGTGGGCCGTCGAATTCCATCGAGCTCGATCGTTACCGCGCTGAGCTTGCCTGTCAACTTGAAGGGCATCTGGTAGTCGTTGGCGACTGGCGCTTCGAATGGCTCCAGACCATGGCGAAATAGTGTCCGTTCCAATTTCCCCCCGCCGACCATCTGGCCATCCACCGACAGGGTCATCGTGCCGCCACCGATCTTGGACGTTACGTCTGGTGCAAATACCACCTTCACTGGCACTTCACCCTCCGGCAACCTTTGACTTCCTTGGACCGTCATGGTGGCCAGTTCGAAAGCATTGTAGTCGAACGCGGGCTTGCCATCAGCCACGTTGAGCGACCAACCTGCCGAAAAGGCGCCGGCACAGGACGTCTGAGCGTGCGACGCCAAGGCAAGTGTGAACGTAAACGCAAACAAGGTCACGACGATCATCGCGGCTTGCCATGGGTGCGCAACCTGCTGATGGGTTTTCATGGTGCGTTAACTTGTTGTGGTGCATGCATGTGCAGAACAGTTGGCAAACTTGATCGGTGCGGATTCCAACGTCTGTCGATCACCTAAGCCTTCGACCCATACGATCGCAGCGTCGCGCGTATGGCTCCGCACTGCGGTGCGGGCAGCCTTTGAGACTCTTGGGCTTTTCCCGGGTCTTCATGCTGCCAATAGCTATCCAGCCAGCCGATCCAACCCGTACCGACGATCGCCAATTGCGTAATACCGCGACTCACCGACGCGAGTGGCATGACCATGCTACAAGAGAGAAAGGAAAGTGGCCTCAAGGCCAAGAAATACAAATGCATCCTCAAGGCGTGCCCTCAGTTCAAGTCATGCTTCAATCGTAGAGAAATTGAAACCAAGGAACACTTACCCAGTACTGTTCTCATCCTGGGTAAGCCTGACCAGGAGCCATTGTTCGGTCTTATTCTCGCCAAGATGAACCAACACCGGGGCTTCGTCTTTGGTCAAGTTGTAGAGGCCCGTCTCGATCAAGTTCGCTTTCTTGTCGCCCACGGTGAAGGCGACTCGCTGAGTTTCCTTGTCGACCGCCCCCTGAACGGCCTCCGTTTTCTCAGTATGTGTATCGGTGTAGTTTCCGCGGATGATGCCTTCTTTGTTGACTGCCAGCTGAATCGAAACGACGGAACTTGTCTTGCCGGGCTTGATGAGCGCGAAGACACCCAAAGGCAACCAGTCTCCATCCGCCGGAGCGTCCGCCTCCGCGCCCGATGCAGCGAGTTGACTTGCTTGCTGGCTGTATTCCTCGATGGTGCCGACGTCTGCTCCGGCCACGTAAACATTGTCGTCTTCGTAGGTGATGTTGTTGCCGTAGTCATAATACACGGGTGTTGTTGCGTAACCTGGCATCCAGGCCCCTAGCGTATTCCACGTGGCCGTTCGCCAAGCCGCGCCGGCTGCCCAACCTGCCGCGTACCATGCACCAGGGTTGTTCGCATACCAAGCTCCGCCGTAAACATTCCAGTGGTTGTAATTGCGACGAACTGCAGTGGCGCTCGTGTAGCGTCCCGAAGGGGTTACCCGCGCGAACCCGGCGGCAGCGCCTGCTGGGCCTCGCACGGCGCCGCGCGCTGCGACGCCTCCATCAGGACCCCGCACTGCGCTACCTGCGGCGGCCCTTCCATCAGGTCCAACAGCGGCACCACGCGCCGCGGCACCTCCATCAGGACCACGCACTGCACCACCTGCGGCGACTCCGCCGTCAGGTCCAACAGCGGCACCACGCACAGCTGCACCTCCATCGGTACCTCGCACACCGCTGGCCGTGCCGACAGCACCTTCGGCACCGACGCCTACGGCGCGGCCGGCGGTGTTGCCTTGCGGACCGGTGACCGTTGCGCCCGCGACATTTCCGCCTCGCGGGCCTTCTGTGGAACCTTTGTTGAATTCAACGTTGTCACCGCGAGCACGGTTGGACGGATTCGAACCACCGAGGCCGCCATCGGATGGAAGGCCAAGAAAGCCACTCAATTGACTCTGGCCAGGATTCGAAAACCGATTGTTAGCACTGCCTGAAGCTCCCCGATTCGGATTGTTGAAACCGCCACCACCCGCCGCGCCTCGGTCGCCGCCAGTTCCCATTGACGGCCTATCTCCCGGATTTCTGGAGCCTCTATCAAAGCTGCCCGACATCGAATTGGAGCTCATGTTCGGACGCTGGGCACCGGAACTACCTCCTGATCGGACACTGTTCCCGCCCGACTTGCTACTGAAGCCTTGGCCACCACCGAAGCCGCCGGCATTTCCTCCGAAGCCGCCTCCTCCCATGTTCCGCCCGCCTGCACCGCCACCAGCGTTACTTCTACCGCCGCTGCCTCCGCTCCCCATGCTGCGGTTGCCACCGCCACCACCCATACTGCGACTACCACCTCCCATGCTCCTGCCACCGCCCATACTGCCACCGCCACCGAAGCCGCCGGCATTTCCGCCGAAGCCGCCTCCTCCCATGTTCCGTCCGCCTGCACCGCCACCAGCGCTATTTCTACCGCCGCTGCCTACCGCTCCCCATGCTGCGGTTGCCACCGCCACCACCCATACTGCGACTACCACCTCCCATGCTTCTGCCACCGCCACTGCCCATACTGCGACCACCACCGCCCTTACTCCTGCCTCCGCCACCACGACCGCGGCCCCAAATGTCCGTCACAGGTAGTGACACCATGAGAAAAATGGTCAACAACGCGAGAATCGGTTTGGGTTTCATGAGAATTAACTTGGGAGAAAGCCTGGGAATTGGTGAAGCAAGCGTGTCGAAGTTCTACGGGGCAGTGGGTTGCGACGATTTTCGTTTGATGACGACTTCGTCTGTGTCGGGTATCGATACGCCGTCAACGGTTCGCTCCGTCGACTGCCATGCGATGGCATTCTCATCCAGTTTCGTGAAGCGGTTGACCGTGCGCGTGAGCAAACCCTCGCCAGTCACGCCGGACGATTCTGAAACCCACCCCGTCGACGTGGGCGACCAGATGCCAGTGGCATGCCCACCGTCTGGACTAAAACTCCATGACTGAACAGCCTCGGCAAGCGGGTTCCAGCCGATCAATTGCACGCCCGATATTGACGTACCGTCCACAAGGGTCGTCGTAAAAGCGCGTTCCAGAAAACTCTTGTTGGCAACCCATCGAAAGACGGAATCGATTTTTCGTCCATGTTCCTCGGCTGTCCACGTTCCGACCAGCCAGCCAAGGTCGGCGATGCTGTTCGGCGTTGTTGCCGCTTCGACCCAGGTATCACGGACCGACGCCATTAACCACTTTCCAGCTTCCTTGACATGGATGGCTGTGTACTTGCTGACTCCGGCTGCACCCGACGGGGCTGGATCAGCGATGGCCCGCCCGTCCTCGATCGCCACGGTACTGCTGACCATTCGAAGTGAATCGATGACGATTCGGATTCGGAGGTTCGGAACGTCGGCGAAGAGTTCCGCGTAAGCATTCGCGATGGCTTCACGGCCTGCGTAACGATTGCCTTGGTCGTCAATAAACTCCCCGTCCTTTGTCCACAGCGACGCGAGCGCTTTCGCGTCCTGCGAATTAAAGGCATTCACAAACGCCTGGGACCCCGCCCGAATCGCCGTAAGATCCGCCGACGACTCTGTGGTCTGTGCAGCGGCCTCAACGTCGGTCACGTCATCAGCGATTGTCTTCGCCGACGGGAAGGTTGCGCACAAAACGAGGCAGAGCATTGGAAGTATTTTATTAATCATCTGGCGGCTCGAGGTATCGGGAGGTCAATCCCAGAGTATACGTTGCCGAAACACTTAACGCCACGACCTGGACGCACTCAACGAACGAGCCCAGCCGTTGGCGTTCTTGATAATCTCCAACTTGACCTACGAGAGTGTCCATCACGATTACACTCTCGGGGCTTGGCCGCACATCAACTTATCACCGCGGCAAGTTCGATGGTGGCGGCTTCGCTTGCTGGACGACTTACGGTTTTTTGCAGGCAGGTTGATGATCTCGAATACCACCTTTTTTTCACGATCAGGGGATCCTTGGAAGGAACTTGCTTCGTGCCACTTCCATGAGCCTCTATACCTGTCTCGCTTCGCTTCCGTCTTCGTGACACTCCCTTGTCTGTTCACATCATCAGTCGAGCAATTTGATTGGACCTTAGCGAAAAGACTGCCCAAGATTTGTTGACAGCCTATTTGCGTTCGCCGATACGGCACCCAGTTCGTGCGTACGTTGTACCGCAGCCACCTGAAAGAATTCGTCGGGGCCAACGGGTGCGGAGAGTAAAACGCGATTGATGGAGCACATCGGGGCTGAAGGTAAGATGGGTGGCCAAGTTGACAAAGGAACTCGGTACGCATCTGATTGGAGAAACCGCCCAATAACAATGTGAACCGTAGCCACCCAAGCCTCTACATGACAACGAGCGCGAGTGGGTGGTTTCCTATGATTAGACTACTTGTTGTGAATTCCAATGAAGGGTAAGAGAACATGAACATTACCGGATTGATAATTGCGTTGTTGATCGGAGCCGTTGCTGGTTTCCTGGCCGGCAAGATCGTCAAGGGACATGGCTTTGGTGCTGTGGGCAACATCATTGTCGGCATTGTCGGGGCGCTGATTTTCGGATTCCTGTTTGGGAATTTCAACTTGCTAAGTTCACCGATTCTGAACGAAGTCGCCGGCGGAACAATTGGCGCAACGATATTGTTATTGGTCATCGGGTTCTTCAAGAAAGTGACCTAGGCGTTGCCATCCTCGTCCCCGATCATCGCAGCTTTTCTGGTAGTCCCGAAATGACTTCGGAAACCTCATCACCGTGGAGACCCTCGGTCCTTCGCCGCGGCGTGGATTGATGAATTCCGCAAGTCGCGACCAACTTGTTGCTTGGGAAAGGCGTGCCGCCGTCCGAAGCCCAGCCAGTGTAAATTGCGGTATCGAATGACAGTTCCGACGTGGGCATCACCCGTCCCCGGGCCACTCCCGGGGACGAGTTTATTTTCCCAATTCACGGACCGCCGTGATCAGCTACTTGCTGCCACCACTTTCCTGAAGCTTCTTCATCACGTCGTCGAGGTTGAAGCTGGCGGCCTTTTGACGCGGCGGGAACTCCTTGAAGGTCATCAGGAATTTGCCGACGTAGTCCTGCGCCGGCACCAGCAAGAAGGCATGATCCAACAGCCAATCGTAGTAGGTGTTGGAAGTAATGTCGGCTCGCTCGTACGGGTCCGTTCGCAAATTGAAGATCTTCGGTAGCCGCAACGACGTAAACGGCTCGGACCAAATCTGCAGCGTGCCTGGGGCACGCTGTTCGAGAAACACGAGTTTCCAGTTATCAAACCGCAATCCGGTCAGCTGCTGATCGTCATTGCAGTAGATGAATGACTCGCGGGGCCCCTTTTCTTCTTGCCCGCTAAGGTAAGGCAAAAAATTGTAGCCATCGAGATGCACTTTGTAGTTTCGCCCGATTGCCTGGTGCCCTTTGAGCAACTTCTCCTTGATATCCGGTTCGCCCGCCATCGCAAGGATGGTCGGCAACCAATCGAGGTGTGAAATAATTTCGTTGGAAATCTGTCCTGGCTTGATTTTCCCCGGATAGCGGACCATGGCCGGAACGCGATACGCGCCTTCCCAGTTCGAGTTCTTCTCGCTGCGGAATGGCGTCATCGCGGCATCGGGCCAACTGTTCATGTGGGGCCCGTTGTCGGTGCTGTACATCACAAAAGTATTGTCCGCGATGCCGAGTTCGTCGATCGTGTCGAGCACCGTACCGACGTTCTTGTCGTGGTCGATCATGGCGTCCGCATACTCACTCATCCAACGCCCCGATTGTCCGCGACTTTCCGGTTTGATATGTGTGCGAAAATGCATGTGCGTGAAGTTGACCCACAAAAAAAACGGTTTATTCGCCTTGACTTGCCGTTCCATGAAGTCAGCGGCCCGTGCGGCCACGTCATCGTCGATCGTCTCCATCCGTTTTCTTGTAAGAGGCCCCGTGTCCTCAACCTTGCCATCGGAAAACGAGTGCAGCACTCCTCGCGGACCGTACTTCTTGCGAAATTCAGGATCCTTCGGGTAGTCGGGGAGTTCCGGTTCCTCTTCGGCATTCAGGTGGTACAGGTTGCCATAGAATTCATCAAACCCGTGATTGGTGGGCAACATCTCGTTGCGATCACCCAGGTGATTCTTTCCAAATTGTCCGGTCGCGTAGCCCAGCGGTTTAAGCAATCCGGCGATCGTTGGGTCTTCTTTCTGCATCCCGAGAGCCGCCCCGGGCAATCCGACCTTGGTCAGCCCCGTTCGCATTCCATGCTGGCCCATAATGAATGAGGCACGACCAGCCGTGCAACTCTGCTCGGCGTAATAGTCGGTGAACATCATTCCTTCTCGCGCAACGCGATCGATATTGGGAGTTTGGTAACCCATCACACCATGAGTGTAGGCACTGATGTTTGCCCGACCCACATCGTCGCCCCAAATGATGACGATGTTGGGACGTTTTGTATCCTCAGCCTCGGCGCTCGGTGTGCCGGCGACACCGGCCGCCAACAATGCACCGACGGCGAACCGCCAAACTGTGTGAAGTCTCATTTTGTGCAATTCCTTTCAAAAACAATAATGCGAACAGAATATTAGAGTGCAATTCATGCGGCAGGCCGCCGGCGATCATCTTGAGGATCACATCATCCAGCTGGAATGACGCCGGCTTTTGACGAGGCTGAAATTCCAGGAAGCGGCCACAGCAACCGATGTAGTCGCGACCAATACCACAGAGAAAGTAACAAGACTCGCAATAAGAAGGAACTGTGCCAATCTCTTCCCACAGGGGTACGATCCAAGACGGTCGCAACGGTACTTTTGTCCACCTTTCAACGCAAACGACAGGTCGTCATTTGGCGAGATTCCTACGTGCAATGCGTTGTGGATGCTTGAATTCCCCACCTTAGTGCCGCGAATACAATTTCCACGAGTGCGGCCAGCCACATCGCGGATTTTTTCAAATTCTCAGCACTGCGTCAACCAGATGAATTCTGGACGATGATCGTTGAATTGCTTCGCCGGCGCCACCCTTGCCACATGCATCTCCATTTCCTTGTTGGACCTGAGACTCGCGCGTGGCACAAACATCACGAAAGTTGTATGCTCGAGAGATAGGCGGAGAAGGTTGCTGAATGGAAGTGGAGTTTGCCGGTTTCGTGGGACGCGTTCACCACGAATTTTCTATTCCGTACGACACACCATCTTACGACCGAAGAATTTTCGCACTTCCACTTCCGAATGGCTATGCAGGAGAACTCATCCATGTGGGACTACGTGAGACTACGGCTGTTCTTGTTGCTCTCGGTTGCCTGGGTATCACCGTTGATTGGTCAGGTTGTGTCGACGGAGGAAGTCGAGTCACCTGCACAAATCTCAGAAAATCGATTGAAGATCGAGGCAGCGATCCAATCATACGTCTCTGCATTCAACGAACGGGATGTCGACAAACTGGTTTCTCACTGGTCGCCCGACGGAGTCTATGTCTCGCGCACGAGCGGCGAGCAGTTGACCGGCAAGGAATCTTTGCAAGAAGAGTTTTCCGCGATCTTATCGTCCGAGAACGCTCCCACCTTGGCGGTTGAAACAGAATCGATCGAATTTGTCTCGCCCAACGTCGCACTCCAACGCGGTGCGGCAGTCATCTCCAGAAAAGAATCCAGCGAAGATACGGATTACCAGGTTGTGTACGTGGAGCACGACGGCAAGTGGTTGATCGACCGCGTCACCGAAGACGTTATCGAGCCTGTGGTGTCCAACTACGAACAGCTCAAGGGCCTTGAATTCCTGATCGGTGAGTGGATCAACGAAGGGGACGGGATGACCGTCGAACTTGACGTTCAGTGGACAAGAAATCAGAACTATTTGAGCGGAAAATTCCAGGTCTCGATGGATGGAGAAGAACAGTCATCGGGCCTCGAAATCATTGGTTGGGATGCCAAGAACAAACAAATCAGGGGCTGGCTGTTCGATTCCGACGGTGGGTTTGTGCAAAATACCTGGCGTGAGCGTGAGGGCGAATGGGTCATTCAGTCAGTCGCCACGCTCGCCGATGGAGCTTCCGGGTCGTCCACCAGCGTGATCCGATCGTCAGGCGACGATACGTGCGGCTGGCGCAAATTCAACCGGGTTATTGACGGACAGTTGTTGCCTAATACGGAAGAAGTAACGCTTCGTCGTCGATAGAGTGGTCGCAACCATTACCAAATCATTCATCAAGCCTCGATCACGGTGACATTATGAAACGTAGCGTTATCATCAGCTGCTGCCTCTTGATCTTGTTCGTTGCCAGCAATCCGCTGGGCAGCGACTGCTTCGCCCAAGGCCGAGGCCGAGGCGGCGGGGGCAGAGGTGGTGGTGGAGCGAGAGGTGGTGGTGGACGAGCCGGGGGAATGAGCCGCCCGTCGCCATCAATGAGCCGCCCGTCGCCATCAATGCACCGACCTTCCATGAGTCGGCCTTCGCCTTCGATCAATCGACCAACGAGCCGCCCGTCGATGCCGTCTAGCAGGCCGTCGATTCCTTCTTCGCGGCCATCGGGACCTTCTTCACGGCCGTCGGTTCCTTCTTCACGGCCTTCGCGGCCTTCTTCACGGCCGTCGATTCCTTCTTCGCGACCGTCGGGACCTTCTTCACGGCCGTCGATTCCATCCAGTCGACCTTCGCGACCGTCGACGGGGCGTCCGGCGCGGGCTTGCCCTCATCCGGAAGGCCAACGCAAGGACAGCTCAACAATTTCCTTGACTTCGATCGCCCATCAACGCGACCAAGCGGACGACCAGGCGGTGGCGGAGCAGCAGGAGACTTCTTGCAAAATCGCCCTTCAACTCGGCCAGCACCTGAAACTCGGCCGGGCAGCGGCGGTCGGCCGTCGACACGTCCTGAGACACGACCGGGAACTGGTGATCGTCCTGGCAGTGGCAATCGGCCTGGGACTGGTGACCGTCCTGGCAGTGGCAATCGGCCTGGGACTGGCGACCGTCCTGGCAGCGGTAACCGGCCTGAGACTGGCGACCGACCCGGCAGTGGTAACCGACCTGGGACTGGCGACCGACCCGGCGGTGGCAACCGACCTGGGACCGGTGATCGCCCCGGCAACGGCAACCGACCTGGAACGAGACCTCCTAATTGGGGAAACCGCCCACCTGGTCAACGACCGCCCGGATCACGCCCCCCGGGTTGGCGTCCGCCGGGACAACGACCCCCAGGCTGGCGGCCTCCCGGATATCGTCCACCCTACCCGGGGCATTTGCCTCATTACGGTGGCGGTTATTGGGGACGTTATCCGAACTGGCGTTGGGGTTGGTCCAATCACAACTCCAACTGGTGGAGATGGGCGACTGCTGGCGCGGTGACCAATTGGGTCGTCGGCTGGAATGCTCCACCGGTGTATTACAGCTATGGGGACAATCTGTACTACGAGAATGACAACGTCTATTACAACAACGAAGTCCTTTGTACGACCGACCAGTACGCTCAACAGGCTCAGGAAATTGCATCCAACATTCCGGAAGTCGAACCGGAATCGGTCGAGTGGATGCCTCTGGGCGTCTTTGCGCTGACACAGGGTGAAGGCAGTGCGGAAGATGCGACGTTATTCCTTCAACTGGCGATTAGTAAAGAAGGCATTATCGCGGGGTCGTTTCAGAACACGGCAACCGATGAGGCTTTCGAAGTTGAGGGAACCATTGATCGCAAAAGCCAACGTGCGGCGTGGGGCAAGGTCGGTGCGGAATGGCCGATCATGGAAACTGGTATCTACAACCTGAGCGAAAGTCAGGCAGGAGCATTGCTCCACTTTGAAACGGGCGATACACAGGAGTGGACCATGATCCGCTTGGACGAGCCCAAACAAACGGAGTGATCAGCATCACACACCCTCTGGTGTGATGAATATGCCTGGCGGACGGTGGCGTGATGCGGTTTGTGTCACGCCATCGCGGCTGCGATTGTCGCAACGTGGCGACGATCAACCGTTCCTGTCCCATGACCGGACTGCAACCCACTGACAGGCGCTGATGGCCAACTCACGCCACGTCAATTTTTTTCAAGCATGACCTTGAATTCGGCATTGGCCATCTTGGCCATTGGCAGGAATTCCTGGTGTGCAGACATTGCCGAATCAGCCAATTCCACGAGGGTGATGTACTGGCGTTGGAGACGATCACCAGATCATCTTTGCAGGATACATGACAGCTGCTGATTCACTCGTCCCGCTGCTCGGATTGGCATGGCCAGTTTCTATGCAACGATTGCAAGCACTGCGTAAATTCAAATGGAACAGACAACCAATATATAATCGGGAGAATTCTTGTGAACAAATACCTGTTATTGCTTGGCTTCGCATGGACGGTTGCCGCCACAGGCCACATTGCACCGGCACAAGCACCGAAGTCCGACCCTGCACCTGAACAGGCAATCATCGAGACGATCCGCAGCTACGTTGACGCCTACAATCGTCGCGATGCCGATGCGGTCGCCGACCATTGGGCAGAGAATGCGGTGATGCTCGCCGTCGATACCAAGGAAAAACTCATTGGGCGCAAGGCAATCCGGGAAGACTTCGCTCGGCAGTTTGAGGCTGAGCCAAAGTCGCAGTTGGAGGTGAATGTTTCCTCGATTCGTCTCGTTACCGACAAAGTTGCTGTTGAAGACGGATTCGCAACCGTTCTGAGTGAGGGCGACGCCTTTCAATCTTCATATTCAGTCGTCCATATCAAACAAGAGGATGGATGGAAAATTGATAGCGTTCGTGAAACGGACATGCCCGAACAGTCAGGACCACAACTGTCTCAGTTGAGTTGGCTTGTTGGCAGCTGGGCAGACGCCGACGAGAACTCAAGCGTCGCGTCGGAAGTGAAGTGGGCTCGCAACGGCAAGTTTCTAACCATGAACTTCCGGGTTGATAAACCGGATGCGACACCGCTGGAGGGAATCCAGATCATTGGTGTGGACCCTGCAACTGGAAACATTTGCTCATGGCTTTTTGATTCCGACGGAGGAATTGGCCAGGGCCATTGGTCGAACAGTGGCGGAAAGTGGATCGCCAGAATGAACATGACGTTGCCGACCGGCGAATTGGCCTCGGCGGTAAACACGTATACTCCGGTGGACGCTACCAGATACACCTGGCTCCCAGTCACGAATCGTTGCGGGTGAGTTCCTGCCAGATATGGACGAGGTCTTGGTAACCCGCGTGCCGGAGAAACCCGTCACATCTCACCGAAAAGAGCAAGCAACCGGCGGAATCCAAATAGATGAGAACCGATCGCAGTTGCAACCAAAACAAATGAAACCAATTAAGGAATGAGACCCATGGCGTTCAAAACTCTCCGGATCCTGGTGACCATCGTGTGCTGCTTCGTCATACCGCTCACCGTTCAAGCAAGGGGCGGCAGGGGCGGTGGCATGTCGCGCGGCGGCGGCGGTGGCATGTCGCGCGGTGGTGGTGGGTATTCCGGCGGTTCGGCAGGTTACTCGCGCAGTCCATCCATGAGCCGGGCGACTCCCTCGTACAACCGGGCTCCTCCCTCATCCGGCCAGCGTATGGTTTCACCTCAAGTCCAGAATCGAGGCACCACCGGTCGGCAACCGGCTGGAACGTCAATCAACCGCGGCGCAAACCCTGGTACCATGAACCGCCCAGGCGCACCCGGCTCTGGCGCATCGCGAGGCTTGCAGAACCCGCCGACCGGCCGTGCCGCGTTCAGCTCGCAAAGCTCCTTCCAACAGCCGTCGCGCGGTCAACTGGATAGCTTCCTGAACGGTTCCTCGTCAAGTCAAAGTCGCGTGAGTCAAAATTCAGGCCCAACAGCTGGACAAGGTGGCGAAAGTCGAACTTACGAAACGGCACGCGGCGGAACGGTCACGGTCGGTGGAGGCTCTCGCAGTGGCACCACCGAAGGTGGCGCCAACGTCGGCGGTGCGGCAGGTGGCATCAAGATCGAAACGGCGGGCGGCAATACCGTCGTGCGGGGTAGTGGCGGCATTGGCGCAACCGACGGACAAAATAGCGCGTTCGCCGCTGGAAGCCGCACAGGTGTCGAAACCGCCGCCGGTGGTCAAGCGGCGGCAGGACGCGGCGTGCGAGGTGCCACCGACGGAACAAATTCGGCGGTTCGGCTGGCGGAGCCGCCGGAGCTCGAGATGCGGCGGGCAATTCTGCAGCTGCTGCTCGCGGTGGTTATGCCGACTCGTCAGGCTATCGTCAGGGCGGGGCGGTGTCTGCTCGACAAAACCAGTGGGGCTACACTTCGGTCAACGCACGTGCCGGATACGGAGCCGGCGGTACGGGACAGGTTGCGTCCAAGACTGCCGTGCGGGGGCCTGCCGGAAACGTGGTCAGCGGCGGTCGCGGGGCCAGCTTCGTTAACGGCCAGTTTGTTGGCGGTCGCGCCTATACGGCGGTCAACGGAAATTTCACACGCTGGGGGTACTTTTCGCCAGCTTATTATGGTCGCTACCCGGGTGCCTGGTTTCCAGGCAAGTGGGCCATTGTGGGTACGGCTTGGGCCGCCACCACTTGGGCGACGGCAGGCAGCTATTGCGGTTGCGAAAGCAGCGGCACGTATTACGACTACGAGGACAATGTCACGTATGAAGATGGCAGTGTTTTGTACGAAGGCGAACCAGTTGCCACAGACGAGGAATACTATCAGCAAGCGGAAACGATCGCCGATGCAGGCGCTCAAACCCAGGATGAGGAATGGCTGCCTTTGGGAGTCTTTGCAGTGATCACTGAAGATGACCAAACGAATACAGACAAGATCATTCAACTTGCACTCAACAAAGAAGGCGCTATCCGCGGAAATTATCAGGACATGCTGACGGACAAGGTAACACCCGTCACCGGCTCCGTGGACCAGGCGAGCGAACGTGTCGCTTTGAAACTGGACGGCAATGATTCATTGGTCATGGAGATGGGTCTTTACAACTTGACCAACGACGAGGTGCCTGCCCTGGTTCACTTCGATGCAGGTCGCCGTGAGCCACGGACGTTGATCCGGTTAAAGAACCCCGAGGAGAACAACGCCGAGAAGCAGCCCGGACAATAGTACCAGCTGAAGAAACACGAGATGTCGACTTGGTGGCGGTTATCCCACGCGGCCACGGCGTGAATCGGCTGTTGGGGCCCCAGTCGCGGTAGATAATGTTCAAGGCGAGTCGCCGGTTGCCGGCGCTGCCCGACCGGTCGGTGTTTGGTTTGAATGGAATGCGGAGTCCCGCTGTTCGGCGGTCTCCAATCAGCGAAAGGTCGCTGCCACTTATTGTCCATGTGCTCCACCCAAGCCATGCCGCCTGGAATGAACAGGGCGGTTAATGACGCACGTACCGATACACCTTCAGCGCCTTTAAATCACGAACCAGCAGTCCGCCGTCGAAAACGCCAAGGTAAGCCCAAGAGTCTTCCGCCACCTTTCGCTTATCGAGGATTGTTAACTTTTCGCGATTGGGTTCCACCGCGATCAACTCGCCTTCGCAGTTCAAAACCAGGATGATTTGGTCGTTGCGGATCAAGCTCTGGTATTTGCCCATCGGTTTTCCCGTCCAGAGGATCTCGCCGGTCAATGCGTCAAGTGCCGTCAATCGTTCGCTGCTGGAATGCATGAAGATCGTTTCACCATCAACAACGGGAGATGACATGTAGGCCTGCGTTTTCTGATTCCAGACTTCCTGGCACGACCACGCATCATCTTCGTGAGTGACTTCCAGGCACTGCGCCCGCCCTCGCTGGGCTGACGTGAACACTCGATTGCCGAAGACCGTTGGCGTCAGCACGTTCATGTTTCGGTACGCCTCGATGCGCTGCGACCAAAGCAACGAACCGTTCTTCAAATCGACACCGCACAGTCTTGTTCGCGTTTGCACCACCAGTTGCCTTTCGCCGGCGATCGTTTCAATCACCGGACTACTCAGCGCGTCGTCATCTTCACCTTCATCGGCCAATGTCTTCCAAATCGTGCTGCCATCGGCGAGTGACAACTTCACGGTGGCACCGCCAGCCATCACGTAGACCGCTCCGTCGTCGATCAGCGGCGAACACACTCCACCGAACGGTGGACGGCGAGCATCGAAACGTTCGGCCAAGTCGGCTTGCCAACGAATTTCGCCAGTTGCGGGTTCCAGGCAAACGGCTTCGTCACGCATGCCCAACACGACGAGCGAATCTTCGGCCAGAGCTGGCGTGGACTTGATCCAGGAACCGTTCGCCATGGCATAGGGCGGCACCGTGATGGCTCCATCCCACTTGACGGTCCATGTCACGTCACCGGTATTCAAGTCAAAGGCCGTCATCCGTTCGAATGATTCATCGACGGTTTCCGTGGTGTAGACAAGCTTGCCGTCGGTTACGGGGCCGCTGTAGGAAGGCTGCAGCGGCTTGTCCCATAAGACTTCAAGATCCGAAAGCGACTTGGGCAATTCGCGAGGCCACACGCCATCGCGATCTGGCCCACGCCACTGGTTCCAGGTTACCTCTTCAGCAATCGAGGTCGCGGCAGCGATATCCAGAGCGAAAAGGAATGCGAGAGTTGCAACGGTTAATGCAGTTAGTGTCTTCATGGTGCCGTCATGGATGAAGTGTTAGCCGAGACCCGTCGCGGGTCGGGTTTTGTGCGTTATTCTCGTTTTTGTTGTTCGCAGTGCCATCCTGCGACTCACACCGTGCCGCGAATGTCGGTGTTATTGGTCGGTTGCGATGCAGTACAAATGGTCGACGGAGCGCAGATAGATGCGACCGTCGGCAATCGCAGGCGTGCCCCAGGCCTGTTGTTCGAGTTCATTCACCGCGACCACCTCAAGTTCGTTGCCTGACGCGATCACGTGCGTGTTTCCACTGGAATCCATCGCGTACAGGTGTTTGCCGTCGGCCCACGGCGAGGCCCAAAACGCTCCGGCTCCGCGGACGCGACTTTCGTATTTCAAACGACCCGTTTCGATATCCACGCAATGCACGATTCCGCGACGACGTTCAAAGAAATACAAGTTGTCACCGCAGTGCGTCGGCGACGCCATTTGGATGCCGGAATCATCCATCCGCCACTGCACGAATTCACCGCTTGTACCGTCCTCGGGTGGAGTGATATCGCCGCTCCCGCCGGGTTTGATTGCGTACAGGCGCCCGCCCCCGTCATCTTCGCCACCGCGGTTGCGAAATTCATTGCCGATGTAGAGTCGATCGCCGATCGCCACCGGCGTCGCCGACGAGCGTCCTTTGTTCATGTCCAGTTTCCAAAGCAACTCTCCGGTCGTCGGATCATGTGAACGGTAAACCATGCCGCCGACAATCAATTCGTTTCGCAACGAATTCTTCCAGACGAACGGACTGCTGTACTGAGACGACTCGTCACGATCGACTCGCCAGTCTTCCTTGCCCGAATTTGTCTCCAACGCCACAAGAAACGACTGCTCCTGGTTGTCGACTTGAATAAATAAACGATTGCCAAGCAGCGTGGGCGAGCTTGCGGTGCCCCACCCGGCTCGCATTTCGTAAACGCCCAGGTCCTTTTGCCACAGCAGGTTGCCGTCCATGTCGAGACAATGGACGCCGTTCATGCCGAAGTATGCGTAGATGCGTTCGCCATCCGTTACCGGCGTTTCGGTCGCGTAGGTGTTGGTGCTGTGTCGCGGGATTGGAGGTTTGCCCTCCTTGACACTCTTTCGCCAAATCTCCTTGCCGCTATCCGCGTCCATGCAAATGACCTGATACTGATAGACAACGTTCACCAGATCATCGCGATCGCGCCCATAGCCCCCGTTGTTGGACTCCGGCCGCGCTGCGTCTTCGTTCGACGGATCGGAGGGCACGGCGACCGTCATGTACAGGCGACCTTCCCAAACGATCGGCTGTGACCAGCCTTCGCCCTGGACAGGAATCTTCCAGCGAATGTTGGTTTGTTTTCCGTCCACATCCGACCAAGTCAACGGCAGTGGCGATGGTGACACCGCATTGCAGTTCGCACCACGGAATTGCGGATAGTTCTCGGCAACGCAAACTTGCGTGAAAAGTAAAGACAAAAAGGAATTAAGGATCACGAGGTTTTTGAAACTCAAACTGGGAACTCCTCTTCCAATTTTATGTTTATTGTTATCCGAACGGCAGAAGCCGCTGGCGTCGCCACATGACCGATCATAGCGAAGCCTCCTCGCTCACGATGATCTTCCACGCGATGATCGAGTACAAAGCCAAACAATTCAAGAGTCCATCCAAGGTTCTCTTGAACTCTGCGCAGCGAGACACTTATCTCGAGTTTTACGCTCTTGCCACGCCGCTACTGGCCGGAGAGAGCCATGATTGATGGACCTTCCGTGCCGCCGGACGTCATGACGGTGAACTGATCTCATGACGGTCAAAGGGTGATGGAATTGTCGGTCAAGTAGATCATTTTCGACGAACCACCGCCGCCGAACTGAAGAACTGTCTTCGTGCCGTGTGAAAACCGGTTGAGTCGGTTCGCGTGGAAGAAATGCAGCGGACAAAAAAACCATCGATCGCCGAAGCGACCGATGGATTATTTGCAGGAACATCATGTCAATCGTTCGAATCAATCGCTCGGATGACCCGAGTTGTGAATTGCCCGCTTCTGGGCCTGGATCTGTTCCATGACCTGGGCCAGGTTATAGGAAGGAGGTGCCTGCATCGGCGGAAACTTCTCAAAAGTCTCCAAGTGACGCACGCAATCAGCTGGCCGATCGGAAGCATATTCCAGTCGTAATTGTACGCGGTCATCGGCGCGGCAATCGAACCGCCCATATTCATTGCGGTCTTCACATCGGAACCGACCGCCTGCTCGAACGGGTCACGCTTGATGTTCTGAACCTGAGTCCAGGCGTAATTGATCAGTGGATAGAGCCAGCCCTCCGCGCCGGGGCCCGCCACCGAATAATACATCTTCCAGTTCTTGTACCGCACTGCAGAGAGTGTCGCGCCGGAATAGTAGATGAATTCTTCCCGCGCCGATTTGTCAGTCTTGCCGGTGAGGTAGTCGATCTGGTTAATGCCATCGAGGTGCGTCTTGACGAAGCCTGGGTACTTGCCCTCCATGATCTGCTGCTTCAGACCGTCCCCCTTCGGGCCGCCGGCGATCTCAGTCAACGTCGGCATCCAGTCGAAAGATGCGAACATATCCGTAAAAACAGTCCCCGGCTTGATTTTTCCCGGCCAGCGGATAACGCAAGGAGCACGGTAACCGCCTTCCCACGCTTGACCTTTCTGGCCCTTGAAGGGAGTGACGCCACCGTCAGGGAACGAAATCGCTTCGGCACCGTTGTCGGTGGTGAAGACGATGATCGTGTTGTCCATCTCGCCCATTTCTTCAAGCTTCTGGAAGACGTAGCCGATGTTGTCGTCCATTTGCTTCATACCGGCTTCATTGACGCCCCAGTCTTTGTCGGTTCGCGTTCCCAGCATGGCTTCATACTTTGGCGAGAGTACCGTCGTGACGTGCATCCGCGCCGGGTTGTACCAGCAAAAGAACGGCTTGTTGGTCTTTTCAGGATCGTTACGGTCCAGCCAGTCGATGACTTTCGCCGAGATCTCTTCGTCGATTGTCTTCGATCGTTCCAGCGTTAATGGACCGGCGCTGGTGACTTTTTGATTGGCTTGCGTGCCGTCGACGGAACTGCATGAGAGAATCGGTCGCGGCGGGATCATGCTGATCGTGGTCTTCATGTCGACCGAGCCCTCAGGCGGCGTAAGGCCCGGGATCCGTGTGTTCAGGGCAGGAGGCGCGATGGCCTGCTTTTCCGGCGAGCTATTAATGTCAGGGAAGCTGACCTGTTGCATCGCATCGAGGTGATACAAGTAACCCCAGTATTCCTGAAAACCCTGCGCCGTTGGTAGTGACTCTGCATGGTCGCCCAGGTGGTTCTTTCCGAACTGGCCCGTCGTGTAACCGAGGTTGAGCAAAGTTTTCGCGATTGTCGGCGTGCCAGGACGCAGCCAGGCAGGGCTACCCGGAAGCTGTGGCACGGTCAGGCCGCAACGAACCGGATAAATTCCGGTGAAGAACGCGCAGCGACCAGAGGTGCAACTCTGCATGGCGTAGTAATCCATGAACTGCCCGCCCTCTCGAGCGAGGCGATCAATGTTTGGCGTTTCGCCAACCATCAAACCTCGGTGGTAACAACCTGGCTGCATAAAGCCGATGTCGTCGCCCATAATGAACAGAATGTTGGGTTTCTTCGTTTGTCCTTGTGCCATGCTGGTTGCGGCGATGACGGCAAGAACCGCCAAAACTCGTACGATCGTTTTCAAAGTGTTTCTCCCCCCGTGAAATTAAGCGAAGCTGTTCTATTTAGGCCTATTTTTTACCGGCGTTTTACAGTTCGTTCATTTACAAGTCAATCTCACTCAACCAAGACTCCTGCACTCCGTTCGGTTCGTACAGGCTTGAATTCGACGGTGGATGAGCCATCGGTTTCCCCACGGCCGCGGGCGCCGGATAGCTCTGACTTCAGGCATAAGGATATCGTTGGTGCGTGGTGAGCTTTGACCGGCGCTGGCCCGTGAGCCGCATGATCATTGCCGGCGTGATCCGGCGTAGGCGAAGAACATCGCCGTCCGCGAACCGCACGCATTCCAGCAGGCTTGATCTCAGCAACGATCCAGCTTTTGTTTTCGCCTGCCTGCCCGACCCGCGACTGCATGCCTGATCGGATGACTCAAATCGTCGCCGCAAATGCATGGAATTCATGGGGCGACCCATGAACTCCCTGCCCCATCAAACGCCCTGAAGGCCCCTTGGACTCGACTGTTTCGCGACATGCCACTGCGGCTCGCTCACGGTCCGGTCAAAATCGGCTAGAATACTCCCGATTCCAGGATCATCCCCAAGCGTTTCCATGAAGCTCAGCGAACGTCAAGAACAAACCGTCGCGATCGCGCTGACCATTTTTGCGGGCGTTTTCATCCTTCTTGTCATCCTCGGTCTGTTCTGGCTCGTCGCTGTATTTCTACGAGCGTTTTCCCACGTCTTTCTGCCGCTCGCGGTGGCTGGAATTGGTGCGTTGGTCTGCCAACCGTACTACGAATGGTTGCGCGGGCGACTGAGTCTACCGGTACCGCTGGCCGTTGCAGCGATGTTCTTGTCCGTACTCATTCCAATCGGCCTGTTCTTTGGCTTTTTTGGCTCCGTTTTGACACGGGAATTAAAAGACTTCTTTATGCAACTTCCGATTTGGTGGCAGCAACTGCTGACTGAAATCGAGCTCCATCTCCCCGAACTCAAAACCTTCCTGACGGAAAACCGCTTTGGCAAAAGACTGGCGCAAAACCTGGAGGGATTGGGGCCCATGCTGGCCGCGGGGTTGGAACATTTTGCGACGCGTTCCGTCGCAGCGGGGACCGGTGTGCTGGGCTGGACAGGGCATGCGCTAAGCTGGGCCGTGGCACCGGTTTACTTCGTGTTCTTCCTGAACATGCCTCGTAAAGATGTTTCTCAGCTGGAAAACCACTTGCCGTTCCTTAAACCAGAAACGCGGAAAGACGTGGTCTATCTGGCTCAAGAGTTCGTAAACATCATGGTTGCGTTCTTTCGCGGCCAAATCATCATCGCATTCCTCCAGGGCCTGTTGCTGGCGACCGGCTTCAAACTGGTTGGCCTTAACTACGGAATCGTCTTGGGCCTGCTGCTAGGCTTCCTGAACATTATTCCTTACCTGGGCAGCATGGTGGGCTTGTCGATCACAATCCCGCTGGCCTATTTCCAGGAAGGCGGTGGCTTGGGCATCGTACTCGGCGTACTTGTTGTCCTGAGTGTTGTTCAATTGATCGAAGGCTACCTGCTGACTCCGCGAATCATGGGAGGCCGTACCGGGCTGCATCCGATGGTGATTATTTTTGCTGTATTCTTCTGGGGAGCGGCACTCGGAGGCATCCTGGGCATGATCCTCGCCATTCCGTTGACGGCATTCCTGGTCGTTTTCTGGCGGTTGGCCAAAGAGAAGTACATCGCCGAATTGATCTAAGCTGGTGGAAAGCAGCCGTTCCCGTTTCCTGCCTTCACACTCGTGGTAACAAAATCGCTGCGTTGCGACTGACGAATTCGCTGCTGGATGCACCGCGTTCCGGGTGGCTCACTTGCCGATCCTTCCCCGACGCTAAAGTTGCTTACAACAGCGGGACAGGCACCTTGCAAATTTGGCGATTCCCGTCAGTGAAGGAGTTTCCGGGGAGTCATTCCCGGCTTGTAACAACTTTTGGAAGAACCACAGCGTCCCAGGACAAGAGTAAACATCGAACTTGTTCAGAACAAAGGAAGACGTCATGAAAACAATAGGCTTTGTCAAAACAAGCATGCCCGAAGAAGCAAGGGTCGCAGTGTTACCCAAGGATATCAAAGAATGCATCACCCATCCTGATAAATTGTTCTTTCAAACAGGATACGCGAAGCATCTCGGATTTGACGACGAAGATTATCAAGCTGTCGGAGCAAAGGTTGTCGCTCGCGATGAAGCATTTGCCAAAGATGTGATTTGCATCCCCAAACCTTGGATTACGGATATTGAGCATTTCCGTGAAGGACAGACCATCATGGGCTGGATCTATCTTCCCGAGAGAAAAGAGATGGCCCGTGCGGTATTAAAACATAACATGACCGCCGTTGCCTGGGAGAATATGTACGGTCCGAACAAGGAGTACGTGTTTGAGAAAAACCGCTGGATGGCCGGCTACATCGGGGTGACCCAGGCGCTGCCTTTTGCCAAGGCATCTCCCCAAAAACTGAAGATCGCTGTGCTGGGTGATGGACGTGTTGCCCGCGGGGTTTTCGATCGGCTTGAAGGAAGAGCGTGTCACAAACTACGAAGTCTTTGGCTCGAATCTGCTCGATGACCCCAAAAATGCGACTCAGAAAGATTTTGATGCCATCCTGCAAACATTCAAATCCAGAATCGGTGAGTTCGATGTGGTCGTTAACTGCTGGTACTACAATCCTGAATTTGGCAATTATCTTGTGCTAACCGATCTGCAAGAGATGCGTGAGGGATCTCTGTTTGTCGATATCGCCAGCGATGGCGTCGAAGGCAGTATCCCACACACGGACATCACTCCCTTTTACAAACTCGGTCGGTTTAATCCGATCATTGTCTGGAATAACAACCATGCCCCTTCGTATTGGGCACTTGATGCATCTGAAGTGATCAGCGAAGGCGCTGCCCCCTGGATGGATAAAATCATCAAAGAGGAAAGTGATTATGTGCTGAACCGAGCCACGGTTGTCGATCAGGGCAATATCATCGATGAGAGGATCAAATTGCTGTTGAGCCAATAGCACCAAGTGCAGCGGTTGATCTGCAACCGTTCGAGCATCAGTTGGCAGGTGCCCGGAATTTTCCCACGCAATCGTTTCGCGAACTGACGGCCCTTGCGAGTAGTTTCGAACTGGAACGAATCGAGCCGCCAAGGGTCGAGCCGCCAGGGCCGACGCTGGAGGAGTTCACTGCACTCGAAGTCAGTTTCGACCTTCCCATCGATAAGATCGCGGCAACCGCGACCGCCGCATCGCCTGCCAAGCCTTTGCAGGGCGAACTTGCAACGTAACGAAGTAGAAAGGAACTGCTACTTGCCGATGCAATACAGCAGCTCTTGGCGGTCGCCGTCGCGATCGGCGACTCGCATGATGATCCGGTTGTTAACGACCGCGAACGACGCAAACGCCTCTTCTTCAAGCTGATTCTCCGCTACCAGGTCAAATTTCTCTCGGCTGGGGCGGATCACCCAGGTCCTACCTTCTTCATTGGTGATGTGGATGCGACCGTCGGCAAACACAGGCGAAGCACTCTCACCATTGCCACCCAGCCTTTCTCGCCACAATTGCTTTCCGCTCAGCGCATCCCAGCAATAGAGAATGCCTCCCTCGGCGTATCCATACAGGCAATCATCCACGACGATCATCGATTGTTCGTAACACTTAACTCCATTCTCCCAAACAACTTCGCCCGATCCATCCGCCGTGACCGCGAGTGTTTGCTTTGCGGGGTAGCCGCCGCTTGCGTAGACAATCGGCTCCTTAGGATGCCACACCATCGTGCCACAACTTACCACCCAAGCCGCTTCGACTTCCCAAAGCCCTTCGCCGTTTTTCGGATCGTAACTCGAAACGGTTCTCCCGCCGGAGATCATCAGTTGATCTTTGCCTCCCAAGTTGGCGACGACAGGAGTGCTGTAGCTGGTGGCCTCTGGACGTTCGATTTTCCAGATCTCCTCACCATCCGCTGGGTCGAGCGCAACGAGAAAAGGTTCCGTCTCGCTTTCGGCCGTCACAATGAGTCTGCCATCGTGAAAAATGGGAGTCTGGCCGAAGCCAAATTGGTATCTTGTGGGAATCCACTGTCCGACGGCCTTCTGCCAAACGATCTTGCCGTCAAAGTCCAGGCAAGTCACATGCACCTTGTCGTCGTTGCAAAACACCACGAACGCGTGCCCCGCACCAATCGCGACGGAAGGCGAAGCCTGCGTGTTCTTCGGATGCTGACTTGACAACGCAACATTCTCATGACACAGGGTTGCCCAAAGTCGCTCTCCCGATTTCGCGTCGTAGCACAACGCCGTTTGGGTTGCTGCATTTTCATCTGCGGTCGTCAGAAAAATCTTGCCACCAAACACGATCGGTGAGGAATGTCCACGTCCGGGAACCTCCGAGACCCACACGACATTCGAGTCGGTGGACCAGGCGCTTGGGATGTTCTCCGTCGTTGCGGCATGACCGTTGCCTGTCGGTCCCCGCCAACCCCAATCCCCAGCAGCTGAACTGGCGGACACGATGATGATCAGCGACGCGAGCAACAAAAACGTGGTGATTCTCTTCGAACGCATTCGATGACTCCTTATCGAATATGACGGTGATTCGTATTTTGTATCGAGCGAGCGTGGTGCGCTGCGGCGAGACTGATGGTATAGCAAATTCGACAAACCGACGCGCCCGCGGGCAGGCTGTCTTCACATGTCGACGGTTGTACGTCCCAGAAAGCACACAGCGATGGAATCAGGAGCTGAAACCACACGCCGGCACACGGATCACTTTTTACCCGTAACCGACGCCGCTATCATCAGCTGCTATCCATCCCGTACAACGGGACGGCTGGCGGCCATGCCACATTGGGAGCGCATCGACGTATACTCGTCGAAAGCGCCGGACATGGGCCACCCGCTCCTGTCCTTGAGTTGACCCACGATGACTGGCACCACGGCATGGAAGTCTGCTTTCTCAACGTGGTGCGACCGACGCGGCTCGTGACGCCGTAAACGATGCACGCTCGCTGCTTTCACATCGTAACACAGTACTGACCATGGAACTTTGGGGAATCTTAACGGACATCGTCCTGCTGCTGACAGCATGTTTGTTGCTCGGCGGTCTGGCATCTCGTTTCGGGCAAAGTCCGATTGTGGGCTATCTGCTTGCCGGAATGATGCTGGGTGGTCCGGGCAGTCTTCAACTTGTCCAATCCGAACACGAGATTGAAGCTATTGCTGAACTTGGCGTCGCCCTGCTGTTGTTCAGTCTCGGCCTTGAGTTCTCCATCGTGCGACTGAGAAAGCTCGGTGCGAGGCCGTTGTTGGGTGGTGCGGCTCAAGTTGTATTGACAATGGTCCTGGCATTCGCCGGGGCACGACTGATTGGACTTGCCACGAAAGAGTCAATCGCCTTTGGAGCAATGGTGTCGCTTAGCAGCACGGCAGTTGTGCTTCGCATCTTGATGGAACGTGGTGAAATGGAGATGCCACATGGCCGCAACAGTCTCGGCGTTTTACTGACGCAAGACATGGCGGTCATTCCTCTCGCACTCTTGATGACGATTCTCGGTGGTGAAGGCGCCGCCGGAGACGTCGCGTGGAATGTCGTCAAACTGCTTGGGATGGCATCCGGATTGATCGCGGGCCTCTACTTGCTCACGAAAGTTGCCGTCCTGGCTCTTGGGACTTTGACGCTGCATCGCAACCGTGAGCTCACCGTAATCTTCTCCGTAGTGACGGGACTCGGCGCAGCATTGTCTGCTCACGCTGTCGGTATTTCTCCTGCCTTGGGGGCGTTCGTGGCCGGGATGCTCCTTGGCAGCTCGGCATTCGCAACACAAATCCGTGCCGACATTGCGCCTTTGCAGGTGCTGCTGCTGACACTGTTTTTCGGTGCCGCCGGAATGGTGGCTGACCCGATTTGGATTCTCCAGAACGCACACATCGTCGGCGCCGTTGTGATCGCTCTGACGATTGGCAAGCTGATGGTCGTCTGGACAATCTTTCTCGCGTTCGGCCAAACCAGTCGGGTCGCTGCTGCCACGGGGTTGTGCCTGGCACAGGTCGGTGAGTTCGCATTCGTCCTGGGGAGCGTCGGTCGTGTCAGTGGTGTCGTCGGCGAGGGCACCTACGCGCTGGTTGTCTCAGCGGCAATCGTGTCGTTCTTTCTGAGCGCCTTCCTTGTTCCCGTTGCAACAGGGTTCGGAAACCGGGTTGCCGTGCTATTTCGCACCGAACACGGGTTGCCCGATGACGGTGCAAAGGACTCGGAGCCACCCGAGGTTGCGATCATTGGTTTCGGCCCCGCTGGACAGATCGCGGCGCGACCACTTGTCGACAAAAGCATCCGCACCCTTGTCATTGACTTGAATCACGAAGGCGTTCGTAAAGCAAAGCAACTCGGCTTCGACGGACACGTCGGTGATGCCACGCAAAGCGAGGTTCTGAATCATGCTCACCTGCGCGAATGCAAAGTAGTCGTCATCACAGTGCCTGATTACAAGTCGGGCATGATAATCCTTGAACATGTCCGCAAGGATGCTCCACAGGCTCGCGTCATTGTGCGTTCGCGCTATGAACTGCACAGGTGCGAGTTTGCCGATGGCGGTGCTCATGTCGTCACGGGCGACGAACAGCAAGTGGGCGAGAGCCTCGCAGGCCATCTTTCTGACTGGGTGGACCACCGGACAACCAGCTCGGGTGAATCGAGCGACGCCCTGGCTTGAGGCTGACGCCTTGCGGCTCACGTGACCTCGACGTTCACCAAGTTCGGTGGCAAAGCTAATGAATTGATGCTCCCTCCGCGAATCTCGTCGGTGTTGTTGCCGCCATCGAAATTCAGCGCGGCCACAAAGACCGAGTCTTCAACTCGAAAAGGTACTCGCGTCAATGGTCAACTGATCGTGAATGATTTGCCGCTCAATATTTTTATAGAAACCGCTCGCCTCGCTCGCTCATGAAATCGAACGTCCCGTTCACCGTGGTCTGAGCCTTGGCCCGAAAACCTTCGAGCCGCGCCGAGCGGGCTTCCTGTCACGAGGCTGTCAGCAAGATAAACCGCCAGCCGGCGCAGCAGTTGCTTTCGACCACGAGTCCGACTCGCCGAGACTTCGATCGGTGATTGAACATGGTCGATCGTTCACTGCCCACTCCTCGCTCACGCGACGAGTTACTGAGGCCGCAGGCACGCTGGTCTCTTCATAGCCAAGCTGACTTAAGACGGTGGCGGCAAGTCATTCGCCTGCTGGCGCGTCTTCAGCTCTCGTGCCGCCCGGCAACGATTCCGTGAAATGGGGCAGAAACGGCACAGCAGGGCCGGGGGCAGGCTTTTTTTGCCTTGCTCAAGAATCGTCAGAATTCGATCGTTGCGTTAGTTTCGAATGCATCAATAATGGAAGGAGATCACCTGCTTTCATCAACCGGAGTAAAACGTGAGACCATTGGCAAACGCGATCATGATCGCGACATCGTTCTGTTTTCTTGCTTATCCTTCCCTGACTCTTGCCCAGAACGTATTGGATGTCAGCGCGCTGACAAAATACGTTGATCCGCTTGTGAATCCACTGAGCAACGTGCTCCAACCTTCGGGAGAGATGAACGGATCGCCTCTGTACGAGGTCAGTGTTAGCCAGTTTCAACAACAACTGCACCGGGACCTGCAGCCGACGACTCTATGGGGCTACAACGGCACCTATCCGGGTCCGACATTTGACGTCGCGCGGGATACAGAGATCAAGGTTCGCTGGACCAACAACTTGTTGGACGGCACCGGACAGCCACTGCAACAGCACCTGCTTCCCTACGACACCACGGTACACGGCGCCGGGGCGATGTTCCCCCAGGCTCGCACGGTAACGCACGTACATGGCGCTGTGACCGACGAGGCGAGCGACGGGTTTCCAGAGCACTGGGTTTCCCCCGATGCCAACGCACCTGCCAATGGCTTGGGCGGTCCCGCCGGCAACAGCTTGACAGCAACGTACACCAACAACCAGCGCGCAGCGGCTAACTGGTACCACGACCATTCCATGGGCATCACGCGGTTAAACGTCTACGGAGGCATGGCCGGGTTTTACATGATTCGAGACGCTGAGGAGCAATCTCTCGGATTACCGTCCGGCGATTACGAGGTCCCCCTGTTGTTTCAGGATCGCTCTTTCTACGAGGACGGACAGTTGTTCTATCCGCGGCCCCGGCGACATCAGTTCGCCCGGCGTGGGTGACCCACTCCAGGGCCTGCCAACCGATTTCCCCAGTCCGGCCTCGCAAGTCCGCATGTTTCTTGCCGATGCCAATCTGGTCAATGGAACGGTCTGGCCCTTTATGGAAGTTGAACCACGAAAATATCGATTCCAGATGCTCAACGGAGCCAACTCACGGTTCTATGAGATGTCGCTTGAGCCTCAGCCCGGCGCGGCGAGCCTGGACCCGGTGACGTTCCACCAGATCGGAACGGATAGCGGACTTCTGGAGTCGCGTGTTGAACGCTCGTCCGTCAGCTTGGCACCGGCCGATCGCACGGATGTCGTGGTTGACTTTTCACAATTCAACCCGGGCGACACGTTATTGTTGCGCAATAGTGGACCGTCGGCGGTTGCGGGGACCACCGATGAGGTCATGCAATTCCGCATCAAAGCGCCGACGGGTCCCGACAACAGCAATCTGCCAGACACGCTATCGACGATCGATCGCTACGATCCCCAGGATGCCGTCCGGACTCGCACGTTGGAACTCACGCGGACGTTTGACGAGTTTGGTCGTCGGGAGTTGTTGCTGGATGGAAAGAAATGGACCGACGCCAACACGGAGACGATCGTTCAGGGCGAGCTTGAGATATGGGAGTTTGTGAACCGCACGGGCAACACCTCGCATCCAATGCACCTCCATATGGAAGCGTTCCAGCTGCTCGACCGCGAGACATCCGGTGGTCAGCCCATTCCACTCGAAGATTACGAACTGGGCTGGGAGGATACCGTCACGGTTGGCCCCAATGAAACAACTCGCATCATGGTCAAGTTCGATCAGTACACGGGCACATTTGTCTGGCATTGCCACATTTTGGAGCACGAAGACCTGGAAATGATGCGTACCTTCAGAATCGTTGCCGATGGCGATTTTGACGACAATGGCACCTTCGACTGTGCGGACATCGACGCTTTGACAAGCGTCATTGCCGCCGGCACCAACGACCCTACATACGACTTGACCGACGATGGACTCGTTGATCTGGCAGACCGCGATGTCTGGCTCTCGGCAGGAGGAGCAATCAACCTTCCTTCCGGCAACTCGTTCCTGCTGGGCGATGCGAATCTTGACGGGACCGTGGACGGCGTTGACTTTCTCGTTTGGAACGCGAACAAGTTCGGCAGCACACCCCACTGGTGTTCGGGCGACTTCAATGCGGATGGAAACGTCGACGGTCAGGATTTCCTGATATGGAACGCAAATAAATTCACGTCATCAGATACCCTGTCTTCGGTGCCGGAGCCTCGTTTCGCCCTCGTCCTCGTATCCGGCCTCTTGTGTTTCATCAGACGTCGATCGATGGGCCGGCGTTGAGCAATTGCCGCTCGGATTTGTCCGGCAGGTAGTGGTAGTTCAGGGGAATCAGGAATTGATGCCCCCAAACTTGCTAAAACCGCGCAGGACCAGTCGCACAGCAGACTCGCGTAAACAATTTCGTGGCATACAGCGCCACGCCAAACCGCGCTGCAGAGTTACTGCCAGAGATGTTCATCCCCGCTATGGAGGTTTTCCGATTTGATATCTGCGGGAAGCATGGGGGCAGAGGAGGCGATGTTCAGTCACCAATCCGCCCAATTCAGGCTGTCCGAATCCAAGTGTCCACCATTTTTTGCCATCCCACGCTGCTGAGCGACTTCGCGCGAGTATTCTGTCTGGCACACATTTTCAGCGCGATTTGCCAACCTGTCTTCGCGGCAGAGGGCACGATTCGGACGAAATCGCGATCTTCGCCGCCGGGAAACGGCGGACCCTGGGTAACGCTGGCGGCTGCACCATTGTGCCGAGGCCGTTCGGCATGCTGATTGCGTCACTTGAGCCATGTGGACCTGAACATCCAGGAGCATGGCCATGCGCACCCCTCGACGGGCGTTATTTCGCCAAGACCGTTTTCGACAACGCTCAAACGCCAACAGACGCAAACTCTCCTGTCAGCAGTTGGAAGACCGGCGGATGTTGGCGACGCTGATGGTGACGAATGACGGGGACGCCGGGATCGGATCGTTGCGGCAAGCAGTCCTCGACGCCAACGCGACGCCCGCAGTCGACGTTATCGAATTCGATCCGAGCCTCAACGAATCAATCATCTTCCTGTTATCGGGCCAACTGCACATCACGGAACCGTTGACGGTCGATGCCAGTAATCTGCCGGGTAGCGTCACGATTGACGCAAGTTATAGCTCGCGAGCTTTCGAGATCGATGATGGCACCGCTAACCCGATCGACGTCGATTTCAACAAGCTGACAATCACTAGCGGTTACTCTATCGGCGACGGCGGGGGAATCCACAATTCGGAAAACCTCACGCTGACGGGTTGCATGATCAGGAACAATACTACTCAGTCAGGATTTGTCGGCGGTGGAATCTTCAGCGACGGTACTCTGACGATTAGGGAAAGCACGATCTCCCACAACACGTCTTCGGCGGGCGGCGGGGTTCACCAACGCAGCGGCGACCTGGAACTTTCTGGTTCTACGATCTACTCGAATCTTTCTCTAACGGATGCCGGTGGCATCTGGAGTGAGAATCAAGGCTACCGAACCACAATCACCAACTCGACCATTTCGCAGAACTTTGCGACCTACGACGGCGGTGCGTTACTGAATGCGTCCGGGTTGACGATCATCGCCAATAGCACGATCACGGAAAACTACGCCGGCTTGGGACTGGGCAGCGGCGTTGCCAGCAGTGCCAATACGAATACGTCCACCACGGTCGTTTCCAGCATCATTTCGGGAAACGGCAACAATCGCGATGTCGATTATATTAGCCCGTACCTCAACAATGCGTTCTCAAGCTACGGTTACAACTTGATCGGCGGCGGAAACGCCTTGGCCAACTTCGGCGGGACCGACCAAACGCTCGAATACAACCCGGGGTTGCTTCCTCTATCACACAACGGCGGGCCGACATTGACGCACGCTCCGCTTGTTACCAGCCCAGCGATCGATGCGGGGCTCAATCCACGGGGCTTGATGTACGATCAGCGCGGAGCTCCCTTCTTTCGCCAGGAACCTGGATTCGTAACCGACGTGGGCGCTGTCGAATGGCAAACAGCGTTGTCTCCGCTGATCGTTGATATTGCGTCCGATGAACTCGACGACGACTATAGTCCCGGTGACCTGAGCCTGCGTGAAGCAATCAATTGGGCAAATGGCCTGGTGGGATTCAATCCGATCACATTCGATACGGCTGGAGCGTTTGCTGGAACGACGACGATCGACCTCACGCTTGGGAATTTGCACGTTACCAGTTCGCTGGCGATCGAAGGTCCAGCTGCGAATCGCTTGAAACTGGACGCGCATGGACGATCGCGTGTGTTCGACATATTCCAATATCCAACGGCAGGTCCAGTAACGCTTCGCGGGATGACCATCACCGGTGGATTCGTCGGAGGCAATGGCGGGGTCGGCGGCGGAATCAACAGCGACTCCACTGAGCTAACGGTGGTCGACTGCGTCGTCTCGGGCAATTCCGCCGCGCAGGGCGGCGGGATCTACAGCGGGCTGGGGCAACTGTCGCTGATTAGCTCCACCGTCAGCGACAATTTTGCGACCTATTTCGGCGGAGGGATTTCCAGCAATAGCGGCTTGGTTGGATCACCAACGACGATTCTTAACTCGACGATCTCCTCAAATTGGTCCAGCAGTATTGGTGGCGGATTCTTTAATACGCGTGGCCTAACGGTGATCATGAACAGCACGATTACTGGCAACAGTGCTGTGTCCGGACAAGGAAGCGGCGTGGCGAGCATTGCGAACACGTACACTCTGACGGAGGTCGTGTCGAGCATCATCTCCGGCAACGCTCACGCCAGCGATGTTGATTTGATCGGGACGGGCGGCATACCCAGTTTTGTTAGCGGAGGCCACAATGTGATTGGCGACGGCACCGCTGTCGGCGTTTTCACGAACAACGATCAGCGCTATGTCGTCGACCCCATGCTGACTCCGTTGGGTGAACACGGTGGGCCGACACTCACGCACGTGCCGACGTTGGCGAGCCCGGCCATTGATACCGGCATCAACCCTTTAGGACTAATGTATGACCAGCGTGGAGCGCCCTTCCTCCGCCAGGACTTCGGTTTTCCCGTCGATGTGGGGGCAGTTGAGTGGCAGACGGCGTCCTTCCCGTTGGTCGTCGATACCAACCTCGACGAGTTGGACGACGATTTTGGACCTGGTGACCTGAGCCTGCGCGAAGCGATCAACGCCGCCAACGGTTTTTCGGGACCCGACTTCATTACTTTTGACACGGCGGGCGCCTTTGCCGGCCCTCAGATCATTGATCTCGTCACGGGGCAATTGAAGATTACCGATTCGGTCGCGATCGAGGGGCCACGCGCCGATCAAATTGTCATCGACGCTCAGCAAGCCTCGCGCGTCTTCTATATCGACGACGGCCAGTTCGGAGCGGACACGCACGTCGCGCTGAGTGGAATGACCATTACGGGTGGGCGAGTCGCCAGTGGCTACGACGATGGTGGTGGCATTCTTAATCGAGAGCAACTGACACTGACGGCGACAACGGTCAGGGGCAATAGTGCTGTGGGAAGCTACGCCGACGGTGGTGCCATCTACAGCTCGACAGCCGGCTTCGTGACGGTCGCCAGTTCAACCATTTCGGGCAATTCGGCAACATTCCGAGGCGGCGGCATCTTTAGTAACGCCTACTCGGGAGGCGTGGTGCTCGTTGAAAACTCGACGGTCTCGGGCAACGCGGCCGGCGTGCATGGCGGCGGCATGTTCAATCGAACCGGTACGATGGACCTGGAAAGCAGCACGGTCACGGACAATACGGCACAGTCGGGCTATGGAAGTGGCATTGCCAGTCTGGCGGACGTCTACACAGCAACCATCTTGTCGTCCACAATCGTCTCAGGCAACGAGTTCGACAGCGACGTTGAGTTTGTGGATGGCTCGACCAACACATTCGCCAGCGGTGGCTACAACCTGATTGGAAATGGCAACGCGTTGGGCGTTTTCCTGGATACGGATCAAACGCAGGTGACCGATCCCGGGCTGGCTCCGCTCGCCGACAACGGTGGACACACGCTGACCCACGCTGTGCTGTTCGGCAGTCCGGCCGTGGACGGTGGCAATCCAAACTTCATCGCCACCTATGCTTTTGATCAGCGTGGAGCACCCTTCGCCCGTATGTTCAACGGCCGTTTGGATGTCGGAGCGTTTGAGCGGATCGACGGTGATTTCAACAACGACGGAAGTTACACGTGCGTTGATGTGGATGCGCTAGTGGCAGAGATTGCCTCCGGAACCAATGACGCCACCTACGATCTGAATAGTGACCTGCTGGTTGATGAGGATGACCTTGCAACCTGGTTGGCAGTAGCTGGCGCTGCGAACTTGCCGTCACACAACAGCTATCTGCTTGGCGACGCCAATCTGGACGGATTCGTTGACGGTCAGGACTTTCTCGTCTGGAATACTCACAAGTTCACTGCGGTGGCCGCCTGGTGTGCCGGCGATTTCAACGCCGATGGCCTTGTCGACGGCTTGGATTTTCTTACTTGGAATGCAAACAAGTTCCAAAGCAGTTTTGATGTGCCGGTGGCTCAACACGAGCCCACAGCAACGCAGCAACTGATGCTGAAAGACATTATCTGGGATCCATCGCTTGCTCGGAAAGTCGATTTGACCGCCGAATTACCTGCGAAAGCTTCGCCAATATTGGCCCACTTTGAACGGGACCATGCGTTTGCCACCATGAATGACTTTAGCTGGGTTCCGTCCTTTGCGTTGCAAGTCGATTGGACCGACGAACTACCTGCGGAAGGCTCGCCGACATTGGCTCACTTTGAACGGGACCGGGCGTTTGCCACAAGCTGGCGCCCAAAGGACCGGTTCTTGCCTGCAGGGCACTGTGAAATGCTACCATCCTCATCGATCGCAGAATCTTCAAGCGTTAGCTTGCCTTGGCGTTTCCCCTTTGGCGGCATCGATGGTGACACAACCTCGGTATTGTGATCCGGCCTATTCGAAGGCCTCTGGACCGTGACCCAAGGTTCTTTTTTGTCGTAAATTTTTCGGTTAGAATCGGGGGTTATGGCGTCGATCGTGGAAAGTACTTGTTTCTCCGCTTGATAATTTTGCGTAAGGATATTCCGATGGCAGGCTTCAACAACGGGATGTGGAAATATTTGACAGTCACAACTCTGGTGTTTCTTGTTGGTAATTCACTTTTTGCACAGGAGCGCACTGAGGAACGCACCGCCACAAACAATGTGGAATCTGAAATTGGAAAGGTGTCCAGAGCGTTTGAGGATGCGTTTGATGCCGCCGACGCATTGGCCATCGCAGAACTATTTACGCCCGATGGTGAATTTATTGATGTCGAACGTCTTGTCTATCAAGGACGGGACGCAGTCAAAGCCGAGTTTGCGGCAACTTTCGAAGCGGTTCCAGGCAGCGCAATCAGTGCCAACATTGATTCGATTCGACTGGTCGCCCCCAACATAGCCATCGAAGATGGGATGGTTACGATGTCAACGGAAGCGGGGCCGGTTAGCGTCAGTCGATACTGTGCTGTTTACACGAAGGTTGACGGTGCCTGGAAAATCGCCAGTCTGAGAGACCTCGAGAGTGAAACGTTCAGCCCGGGCAACCGCTTGACGGCGCTGCAATTCCTGATTGGTGACTGGATCTCCGAATCCGCCGATGGCATTGTTGAACACAGTTACTACTGGTCCGATGACGGCAATTTTATTTTGAACGATTTTTCCGTCACCGTCGATGGCCAATTGGAACTCAGCGGCAACCAACGTATCGGCTGGGATCCACAAACCAAACAAATTCGTGGATGGCTGTTCGATTTCGAGGGCGGCCATGTTCAGGGAAACTGGTCAGAACTCCAAGACCGGTGGGTTGTGAAAGCATCCGGATACACTGCCGATGGAACTTCCGGCTCGTCGACAAACTACTTCATCCCAGGTGAAAATGGACAAGTCGTCTGGCGATCGACGGATCGAGTCGTTGATGGCGAACCCCAAGACGACATCGAGGTCAAATTGACGCGGAAACCGCCGGCGCCGGCGGAAAAGTCTCCAAGAGAGGCGGACTCAAAATAACCTCACCCCAGATAATCGCTCGACCGAAAAACTGAAACTTTAAGGATCTGGCATGAATCGCAGACTACTGCTGGCCATTACCGTATTCGCCTTGGTATTTTCTACCGCTGAAACTAGCCACGACAAGGCAGGGGCAAGGGCGGAAAACGTGGCGGTAACTCAAGGCCATCCGGCAGGGCGGGTGGACATTCAGGTCGAGGAGGTCGATGGGTAGCAAGCGGCCTAGTCGGCCCAGCGGTGCCAGAAAAAGCCCCAGTTTTGGGGGTTCACGCCCGAAAAGCCCAAGACCCCAATCCCGACCCCAATCCCGACCCCAATCCCGACCCCAATCCCGACCCCAATCCCGACCCCAATCCCGACCCCAATCCCGACCCCAATCCCGCCCCAATCCCGACCCCAATCCCGGCCTCAATCCAGACCTCAATCCCGACCCCAATCCCGGCCTCAATCCCGACCTCAATCCCGACCCCAATCCCGACCCCAATCCCGGCCTCAATCCAGACCCCAATCGCGTCCCCAATCCAAACCGGCAACACGACCCCAATCGAGACCTTCGGCAAGACCCCAGTCAAGGCCGTCAACAAGGCCGACTCGGCCCGATATCGCGGGAAAACCTAAGCCCAAGCCACCTTCCATTAATCGCCCCGGCAATCGTCCAAATAGACCGTCTTTCCCCGGTTCTGTGGGTAATACACGCCCGGGTACCAAGCCTGCGGTTCGGCCAAATCGACCTGATAACCGACCCCGGCAATCGTCCAGGTATCGGAGACGGCAATCGACCTGGTAACCGACCCGGCAATCGTCCAGGTATCGGAGACGGCAATCGACCGTTGGTAACCGACCCGGCAATCGTCCAGATATCGGAGACGGCAATCGACCTGGTAACCGACCCGGCAATCGACCAGGTGTCGGAGACGGGAACCGTCCGGAGTCGCAACCGACCCGGCAATCGACCAGGTGTCGGAGACGGGAACCGTCCGGTAACCGACCGAGCGGCAATCGACCAGGTGTCGGAGACGGGAACCGTCCGGGTTTGGCAACGGTTATCGGCCTGGCGGGGGGATCAACAATCGTCCCAACCGACCTGGGAATCGTCCCAACAATAACTGGGGGAACGATTTCCAAATCGGCGACAACCATCAAATGAACAACTTCGTTAACAACATCAACAACAACTTCACTCACATCAGTAACAACTACAACGTCTTCAACCCAGGTGGTTGGAATAATTTTTCCAATAACTGGAACCGCTACAATCATTGGGGTAGTTGGCATAACCGGGCCCCTTATTACGGCAGTTGGTACCACGGGAGCTGGAACGGAAATTATGGAAGCGGGTGGGGCTACGCGGCGGTCGGTCTGGCGACCAGCGCATTAGTTTCATCTTGGGCAATGGGTCCCACGGTTTACGATTCGGGATACTACAACTATTCAAATCCCTATTACACCGAACCCTTGGTGATCAATATCGATGGCGGCCAACCGACAGTGATTCAATACGATCAGCCGCTGCTATCGACACCGGTGGAAACCTACGTTGACCCGGCGCAGCCTGATCAAATCCAAGCGCCGGTTCCTGAGCAGTCCATCAATCAGATGGACCAGGCTCGCGAGGCGTTTGCGTCTGGCGACTACAATTCTGCATTGCAATTGACCAACGGCGCCTTGGCGATCAGTCCCAACGATCCGGTGATTCATCAATTCCGAGCATTGGTTCTGTTCGCTTTGAAAGACTATCGTCAGGCGACTGCCGCTCTTTATTCCGTCCTCTCCGTGGGACCTCCGTGGGACTGGACGACAATGAGCAGTCTCTATCCGAATACTGACATTTATTCAGAGCAATTCCATCAGTTGGAGAATTTCACAGCAGCCAATCCGGATGCTGCGTATGCTCATTTTCTGACGGGTTATCACTACATGGTTTGCGGATACAACGATCAATCGATCGACGAATTCAAGCTTGCTCACAAGCTGGAATCCTCGGATCAGCTGGCCGCCAACCTGGTCACGATGCTGGGCGGTTCACTTGATGACGCCAGCGTAGCGGCACCTGCAGCCGACAGCGCCGAGGCAGAACTGGCCGACACAGAAATGATCGAAGTCGACCCGAAAGAGCTGTTTGGTCGTTGGATCACGGATCGGAGCAATGGCCCAAACATCAAATTGCAGCTAAAGGAAGACGGCAAGTTTACGTGGACGGTAGGTCAAGGAGAAAAGGCGAACGCATTGACAGGGGAGTTCAGCCTCGGCGGCGACAAGCTTGCACTCCAGCCAGAGCAGGGCGGTCCAATGATGGGAACCGTAACCATGGATGATGGAACTTTCAATTTCCGGATTGTCGGCGCACCTCCTGGAGACAAAGGACTTCAGTTCCGAAGAAATTAGTTTTGGCTTGGTGGAAGTCGAAAGCCGTGTCTACGTTGAACTCCCATCATTACATTGTCAGTGAAAGATAATCATGACTTCACACTTACTGTTTCGCCGCGCGATCTTGACCTGTCTTTTATTAATTGCAGCATCGACACCGACTCATCAGGGGATTTGCCAGGAGTCGTCAACTGCCACACTGGTAGCCGATGGCCGAGTTGTGGAGGTTTTCCGGTCGACTGCCTCCAACAACGAATTCATCGTCCAAATGCTCGTTCAAAAATCTGAGGCCGTCCGGACCGCTGATCTTGCCGGCGCAACCCGCTTTCCTGCTCCCGGCGAATATCTGTATGTACACGTCGAGTGCGCCGACCTGCCTCGGCCCAACATGAACATTGCGGTGACACTCGCATTAGGAGAACATCAGCAATGGATCGGCCAAGAACGTCCCTGGTTCCAAGAGCTCGATAGCCTAGATACTTCCGGCCCAATGACGTCGGGCGGCGGACAATTAGGCGTCGAAACTGAAGCGGTAGACCTTCGATTTCGACGCGCGATCAAGGTGACTTCGGTGTCGCCGAACAGTCCAGCGGCCAAAGCTGGAATCGAAGTGGGCGACGTGTTGGTGACGGCCAATGGCGTCGATGTGGCCAGTCCCGCCGAGTTGGCTGAGCAAGTCCGCAACAGTGGCAACATTCTGAAGTTGACCGTACGTGATATTCGAACTGACAAGAATGTCCCTGTCGATGTCGAACTTGGCGGTCAAGGTGAGGTCATGCGTAACCCAGGAGGCAATGCCAACCAAAGTTCCGGCCTGACCACGGAAGTCGCCTTTCTTGGTGGCAATGCCGTATTGAAAGTGACGAACGTTGCGGCCGATAGCCCGGCACAGCGGGCTGGAGTTCGGAAGGGGCAACTGATCCTTTCGGCCAATGGCAATCCGGTTGAGAAACCCGAGAATCTGGCCAAATCGGAACGCAATTCTCGGGGAATGCTGGAATTGAAGCTGGTCGACCCGCAAAGCCGAAATGAAAGGACGGTTCGACTCGATTTGCGGTAGTTCAATTCAGCGAACCGCGATCACGGATTTGAAACAGCGTTCGCGGACGCTTGGCCGATCCCATTGATCCCAACGGCGTGTTGGATTTTAACGACCAGAAACGTCAAATCAATAGACGCTGGGAGCGCCAAGCCGCTGATGGATTTGCTCTCGAGCTTCGTCGGAAATGCGCAACCCCCGGGACAGCTGAACCAGATAATCGGCTTCGGTACCGGTATCAAGGTCGATCGCAATCAGCGACATCGTGTAAACCTGCTGTTCCATGCCGACGGGTACGGATCGAATGAATCCGTTCAGATCCAACGGGGCCGAGAATTCTCGCTGAAGAAAATCAAGTGTTTTTCGATCCGCTGAATGGAGCTGTCCCATGATTTTCTTCTGCTCTCCCTGATCGAATTTTCCGTCGGCTTTGGCCGCGTTGATCATGGCCCGAAGCAAAACCATGGCCTTTTCGTTTTCGGAGGACAGATTGCCATCCGTTGATTGGTGCGTCGAAGTTGGTTGACCACCGGAATGACGTTGGGTTCGACGGTCGTTGGCAACATTCAGCAAATCCTCCAGCTCCTGAGCTTCATGTTGGATCTCCTGGGGTTTCTTCGGGGGCGCACTGGTTGACCTTTGCGTACCTCGCCCAAAAATATCTTTAAGAATATTCCCGCCGCGACTTGGCTGTTGAGTTTTATGACTCAACAATTCGCCCAGTATGTCCAATGCGTCCATTGCGTCCATTTGATTTCCTTCTAATTTCGGGTCGAAGTTAATACGTGGTTTGTTTCATTTAAAGCTGATCATAATCCAACTCGAACAACTGTTGGCATCCGTTGAAATCTCCACTGGCCAGCCCTTGTTTGAACCATTTTACGCGCTGCGCGGAGGTGCCATGTGTGAAGCGTTCGGGGATAACGAATCCTTGACTCATTTTTTGCAAGGTGTCGTCTCCGATCTGGTTAGCCGCGTTCATGGCTTCCGCGATATCGCCTTCCTCGAGCACATTGTAATTCTTTTGCGCATGGTGAGCCCAAACCCCGGCGAGGTAATCTGCCTGCAGCTCAAGCCTGACCGACGCACGATTGATGGCGCGGGCGTTTCCCGTTCGTCGCTCCCGTTCCATTGGCTGCATCAATCCCAGGGAATTTTGGACATGATGAGCTACTTCGTGAGCAATCACGTAGGCCGCCGCAAAATCACCGGCCGCATTATGCCGACGCTTCATTTCATCGAAAAAATTTGGGTCGATGTAAACGGTCTGGTCGACCGGGCAGTAAAAAGGGCCCATGGCCGCATTGGTTTGCCCGCAACCTGAGCGGATCTGGTCGGCAAAAATAATTAACCTCGGAGGTCGGTACGCCTGCCCGCCTTGGACTTGTTCGCGTATCAGTTTCGTCCAGACATTCTCGGTGTCTTTCAGGACGACCCCGATGAATTCTCGCGCCTCGTCATTCTCCCCGGGCGTCTGCTGTCCAACTTGCCCTTGCCGCGCTTCGGGTTGCCCAACCGATTCCAGCAGTGGTGTCGGATCGGCACCCAAAAATGCAACGATGATTGCAATGATCACCACCAGGAATCCACCGCCGCCAACAATCCCGACGACGGGCACTCCTCGGCGATCCTCTACATTCTCACTTTGTTCACGGCCCTTCCAACGCATCCGACAACCTCCCAACCTCCCAGAAAATCGAAGATATCCAGCTCTAAATTGTGCTACCTTGTTGTGAGCAATGCAACTGGTCTTGACGTACAGCGTTGCAAACAGAGCATAGTTAGTGCGACGCGGCCCGGCATGGGAACGGTGACTTTCGCGTTTCGGCAACCCGATCACATTTGGGCGCTCCTCTATGCCGACCACCAACTCTACGGTTGACATTTGAGTGCATGAGCAGGCGCTTCCTCGAAAAGCCGACGGTATTCCCTGGCAAACCGGCCGAAATGCCAAAATCCGAATTGGGCGGCGATGGCGGTTACCCTCGCGTGAAGGGTCAGCTATGGAAAGGCGTGCCAGTCGGCGGGAAGACCTTCAAGGTTCACCTGGATTGGTGATTTCTTCGTCGATCGTCTCCATACGCTCGATGTTGAGTGGGCCCGCACTCTTGATTCTCTCGCCATGCGTTTCTTTATGGGAATGCCGACGGATCGCTGGTGGGTTTGCGCGACTTACCAGCGGCGCGCGTGAACACCTCTGAATTTCCGCGCCGGCGCGAATCTGCCCAAGCTAATCACCCAATGCTGTACCTCAATAGAGATGGATCTCGACGTACTGAGGTGATCCCAACGGAAACCCTATTTGATAAGGCTTCTGCCGATTCTTTCAAAATGGTGCCTCTCACTCTGAGGCACCCTTAGTTCCGGCTGGCCGGACAGTGGTAAGCTTCGGAATCGACCCCTGAACCGCAGATCGGGCATTTGTTGACGTCGCCACGTCGATGCAAACTTTCAGCCTGCGCCTCGCTGGCAACCTCCTCAGGCTGGCTTGCCGTGGCGCCATCCGACGCCTCGTTTTCGTCGCGGTCCTTTTCCTGCATGATCTACTCCCGTTACTTGAGGGTCACCGAGACACTTTCCATCACCCCATCGAATTCAAATGGTCGCCTCTCGTAATAGGATTCGGCGACGGTGGAACCCAGGTCGATGCCAATGTCAAGGCTCTCGCTGGCGGTGAAGGCGGCCGGGACGGTTCGCTTGAGCTCGGCTTTTCCGATTTCTGAGCCATCCACGGTGATGATGGCGGTGCCTGGTTTACCAGAGCCGGCGATCGTGGTTTCCACGACGATCTTGTGTTTCCCGGCTGCGATTGGTTTTTCGCTGCGGGCTTCGTATTGCTCGATGATCATCATGTTATAGAGATAGACGAGGTGGCCCTGGTCCATGTAAACCGTCAGGCCGCCACCGGATCCACCCAGCGCGTACAGCACACCGCTGGCATTTTCCCCACACTGCATGTCGATCTCGACGACGTTGCTCTCGCGGCCCAGCCCGGGAGCAGTGAATTCTGGCATGCGACGTGTGTTGGCGGTGAACGTCCATTTTCGGTAGGGAGTGGAGACTCGATCCTGCGGATGAAGTCGTAGCCAATTGCCTGCGCCGATGGGAAAGTCCTTGTTATCCTCGGCGAGTTTCAGAAAGTTCGCTTGGAGTGCAGCCAACTTTTCGGGATGCTCCGCGGCCAGATTGTCCGCCTGCGAAAAATCGTTCCTCACGTCATAAAGCGCCCATTCATCGGTGGCTGAATCCCAGCTCTTCATCAGTTCCGCTGAGGCCTTTTGATTCCACGGGTAGAAGGTGCCGAACGCGCAGGCCATCCAGCCATCTTTGTAAATAGCGCGACTGCCGTTGTTGTCAAAGAACTGTTCCGTATTCGTCGCCGGCGCATCGGCCTTGTCGAACGTGGCGGCGAAGCTGTGGCCGTCCATCTTGATCTGCTCGTGACCGTTCACGGTTTTCGGCGGCGTAATATTCAGCAACTCATAAAGCGTGGGAGCGATGTCCACACAATGACTGAACTGGGAGCGCACGGCCTTGTCGGGCTTGATGCCTTTCGGCCAGGACACGACCAGCGGATTGCGCGTACCCCCGAAGTGTGCAGCAACCAGCTTGGTGCTGCGGAACGGCGTGCAACCAGCCCACGCCCAACCCGCATGATACATGTTGTCGGTCTTGGGCGAACCAAGCGCCGACAATCCGCCGAGCCTGTCGAGCGCGGCGAGTTGCTGGTCAACGGTGTTGGGAATGTTGTTCTGGGCTCAGCAGTTCACTGATCGAGCCCTGTTGCCCCTCGGAACTGGAGCCGTTGTCGCCAACAATGTACATAATCAGCGTGTTGTCTCGCAGGCCGCGCTGTTCCAATCCATCCACGATGCGGCCGACCTGCACATCGGTGTGTTCGGCGAAGCCGGCAAAGAGCTCCATGCCTCGGCGCTGGAAGGCACGCTGCTCCTCCGGAATATCAGCCCAGGCGGCCATCGTTTTATCGCGTGGGGTAAGCTTCGTGCCTGGCGGAATGATCCCCATTTCAAGCTGCCGCTTGTGGACGCGCTCACGGTAGGCGTCCCAGCCGTCGTCGAACTTGCCTTTGTATTTGTCAGCCCACTCGGGCCAAATGTGATGCGGACCATGGACGGCCCCGGGTGCCCAATACATCAGGAATGGCCGGTCCGGCGCGTAGGCCTGGCGGTCGTCGATCCAAGCCAGCGCTTTGTTCACCATGTCTTCGGTGAGGTGATATTTCGGATCGTCGTGCGGCGGCTCGATGGCGTTGAAGTTCTCAAACAGTCGCGGCTCCCATTGCGATGTCTCACCCGCCAGGAAGCCATAAAAATAGTCGAACCCATAACCATTCGGCCAGCGATCCTTGGGACCGATGGCAGTCGTTTCCGTGGCGGGTGTGTTGTGCCATTTGCCGAAGGCGGACGTGGCGTAGCCGTAATTCCGCAGCACTTCGGCGATGGTGGCCGCCTCCTTGGGCATGATGCCCGTGTAGCCGTCAAACGCGATCGCCCGCTCGGCGATGGTGCCGGAGCCGACGCGGGTATGGTTGCGCCCGGTGAGCAGCGCGGCGCGAGTGGGCGAGCAGATGGACGTTGTGTGAAACGCGTTGTAACGCAGGCCCTGATCCGCGAGCTTCGTCAGTGTTGGCGTGTGCACCTCACCTCCGAACGTCTCCGCCACACCGAAGCCGATGTCATCGAGCAGAACAATAAGAATGTTCGGAGCGTCTTCGGGCAGCCTCTGCGGCTGCGCGGGCCATTTCATGGTCGCGTCCTGCAACCGTGGCGTGGCGACGCTCTCACTCAACGGCGTCGGCGGGAAGGGCAACACGGAACCGTCGTCCTGCGCTACCAACGTGCTCGAAGTGATCAACAGTGTCAGGCAAATCGCCCAACCGAAAGTTTTGGAAGCCATGTGCGTACCTGTATTTACTTCTTATTTGTATATTGAATGTGAGTGCGACCAATCTTGCCATTGAACTCGAACGGCGCATCCTCGAAGTAGTCAAGTGAAACGGGTAAATCAAGATCGGTGCCGATGTCGCAGGTTGCGTTGCTGGTATAGTTTATTGACATGGCGCGTGGGACGCGACCAAGGCTTAGGGTTCCATTGCCGTGGCTGGCTGATTGAACAAGACCGCCAGTTCAGCCAGCAGTCTTTCGACACTGCTCATCTGGGCTCTTTCCGTCAGAACCTGTTGCGCGAGCTCTGGACGGTCAGTCAGAATGCCATCGACGTTCCGGTTCAGTGCTTGTGACATCGTTGCGGCATCGTTGACGGTCCAAACGAAGACTTCCTTTTCCGACTCGTGGGCGCGGCGTACAAAGCTGCGAGTCGCAAATTTGGAGTTCACCGCCAAGAAGTCCGCCTCGATATTCTTCATCTGGCCGACGTAAACCGACATCAGCAATCCGCATCGCCAATTCGGTCGCAGTGTCTTCACCTTCGCAACCCCTTCTGGTTTCAACGACATGACCATGATTTGGTCGGCCATTTGCTCCGATTCCACGATGTCAACGACGCGTTGCTCCAGTTGTTCATCGTGACCGTAGTACTTCAACTCGATGTTGACGCCGACTTTGTCTTCGCACAAACGTAGAACCTCCGTCAGTGTCGGCACGCGCTCGCCGGAGTACTTTGGATCAACCCAGCTGCCGACGTCAATGTTGGCTAAATCATCCACCGTAGCGTCCCAGATTTTTAATGGATTTCCTGACAGCTTCATGAAGTCGCTGTCATGCGCTACGACTACCTCACCGTCGGCGGTTTCTTGAACGTCGATCTCGATCCAGTCGGCGCCGTCGTCAATTGCCTGTTGGAAAGCCGCCATCGTGTTCTCTGGAGCTGCGACGGACGCTCCGCGGTGAGCCATAATCTGCACTTCGTCCTTCAGGCTCAACGAACTGAGCGACCAAAAGCCAAACAACGTGGCGCAAAGTCCCAGGACGATACTGCCGATGATCAATCGGGAGCGAGTGAAAAGTTTCAGGTTCGAGCCTCGCTGCGACTCGTCTTCTTCCAGCCGACTGGCAATCGCGTTATTGGCATTTGAGTTGAACTCGTGGTACGCGTGAAAATTCACACTCGCCAACAAGATTGTCGCAAACAGATTGACGATCAGGCTGCTCAGCCGCCAGCAACAGCACCAGTAGACCAACTCGCGCTGCCAGGACAACGATTGATCCGACACCCGAAGGGATCAACAGTCGGCCAAGACCGCAGATCACTGCGGTCACCAGCATGTTTGATACCACCACCAAAGCCAACCAAACGATCAGCCAGACCAGAACCCTGCGGCGATTACCCGCGATCAAGTCTCGACTCGCCCGCAACGCATCACTAGCTCGAACTTGGTCGAACAAAACCAACGGCAAAGCCAAGAACCAACCGGAATACAGCCGTAGCACAATGCATGCCAGGGCGGCGATCAATGCGGCCCCGACCGCGACGGCGACCTTGAATTCTGACGGCCGTTCATTCAGATAGTAATTGATGTCGTATTCACGTAACAGCGAATAATAGAACGCACATGCAATCAACACGAACGGCAAAACCGACACTAAAGTCCATCCGATCAATCGCGCCGCAATGGTGAAGACGCTGACGGCGTGCGTACCCGCAAAATGAATCGCGGACGTCGCGTCCTTTCCTCGACCCAAAGACTTGGCCCCCAAGATGCAAAGCAGCGCCGACTGCTCGATCGCGATGATCGCCAACCAGGCGGCACTGAGAGTGATTCCGCAAAACCAGCCGAACGGACCGATAAAGAACTTCGCAATGTCGGCATCCGACAGCACGCTGGAGCCACCAAACATCAACAGTGCCTGCCAAAACGCAACTAATAGCGGCGTCAACACGACAAATGCGAAGAGCTTGAACAATAGGTCGGTCGCAACGAGACTTCGCCACGAGACACTCACGGCCGTTGCGACGCTGCGTATAAGCGGCGTTGGAAACATAAAGCTGTGTCGATTCAAATAGCGGAGATCGGTGTAGTGTGAAACCGGGAAAAACGGCATGCGAACGAGGTCGCGTCACCTCATTTGTCGGCGTACTTGATGACAGTTTGGCCGATCGTCCCATTGAACTCGAACGGCGCATCCTCGAAGTAGTCAAGAGAAACGGGTGAATCAAGATCGGTGCCGATGTCGAAGGTGGCGTTGCTGGTGAAGTGCAGTGACATGCCGCGTGGGACACGGCCCTGGCCCACCTCCTGACCATTCACTTTCAACGTGATATCCAGCGGGCCGCCAATCTTGTCGACAAGCTGGGTGACAACTTCGATCTTGGCTTTCCCGGCTGGCAATTTGCCGCTGGATCGAATCTTGGTCCGCTCAATTTCAAATAGATTGAATTCGTAGCACAGCTGACCGTCTCTAACGTAACAGGTTAGACCACCGGAGAAGCCCGCGAGCGCGTACAGCACGCCGTTCGCATTGGCCGGAACGTCCACTTCCATGGAAACCAGACTGCTGACTTTGCCCAGCTTCGGCGCGGCCGACTCGGGCATTCCCTTAATCGGATGGTCGAATGTCCACTCGGTCAGTTTCGATGCCGGAGCGTCTTCGGGATGATACAAAGCCGTCGACCACAGCCCGCCGCCGATTGGCAAGTTCTTGTTCTTGGCCGACTCGGTCAGAAACAGAGCTTTCATCTCTTCCAGTTTAGCGGGCATCTCGGCAGCCAGATCGTTCGCTTGACTACAGTCCTCTTCCAGATTGTAAAGTTCCCAGGTGTCCGTCAACGGCGACCACTCGCGAATGCCAGCGGGAATGCCGCCAACCCATGGCTCGCGCGGACCGCGGGCGGAAGCAAACCAACCGTCCTGGTAAACGCCGCGACTGGCCATGATGTCAAAGAACTGAGTGTGCCGTGTCCCCGGTGCATCGGGGGCATCCAGGGAATAGGCCATGCTGACTCCGTCAAAGGGATCCTGGGTGAATCCATTGACCACCTGCGGCGCCGGAATGTCCAGCAGTTCGTAAACGGTGGGCACGACATCCACGACATGATGGAATTGCGAACGAGGCGTCTTGTCGGCTGCAATCTTCTCCGGCCAGGATACGGCCATCGGCTGGCGTGTGCCGCCGAAATACGCTCCTTGCAGTTTGGTGCCTTTATAGGGCGTGCTGCCTGCCCAGGCCCAACCGGCGTGATACATGTTATCGGTCTTTTCGCCCCCGATTGCGTCCAACCCGCCGAGCTCCTCGAGTGCATCAAGGTGATCGGAGATCTCGGTCGAAATTGCGTTCTGAGCCAGTTGCTCACTGATCGTGCCGTAGAGCCCTTCCGAAGAGGATCCGTTGTCGCCCCAGATGTAAAGGACGAGCGTATTGTCCAGCCGCCCCTGTTGTTCAAGTTCATCGATGATGCGTCCGACTTGCGCGTCCGCGTGTTCGGTGAAGCCGGCAAAGACTTCCATCAGTCGACGCTGAAAAGGTCGTTCCGCCTCAGGAATGGAATCCCACGAAGCCATCGATTTGGCGCGAGGCGTGAGCTTGGTATTTGCCGGAATCCAGCCCAGCTTTTTCTGGTTGGCGAACACACGCTCGCGGTAGGCGTCCCAGCCGTCGTCAAACTTGCCCTTGTACTTGTCGGCCCACTCCTTCATCACTTGATGTGGACCATGCGATGCACCCGGAGCCCAGTACATCAAGAATGGTTTGTCCGGCGAGTACGCTTTCTGGTCCCGGAGCCAAGCGATCGCATCGTCGGCAATGTCCTCGGACAAGTGATAGTGATCGTTGCCGCCGCTCGTTTTCGGACGTTCGACGTAGCTCGTATTGCGAACCATCGTCGGTTCGTACTGTGATGCTTCCCCGGCCAGGAAACCGTAGAAGTACTCAAATCCGTAGCCGGTCGGCCAGAATTCAAATGGCCCCTTGTTCGTAATCTGGTCCTCTGGCGTGTTATGCCACTTTCCGAAGGCCGACGTATTGTAGCCGTACGCTTTGAGGACTTCCGCCATGGTCGCGGACGTCTTGGGAATCACGCCGCTGAAGCCATCGAAGTCGTTCGCGATGGCGGCGATTTGCCCATTGCCGACGCGTGTGTGATTGCGTCCGGTCAAGAGAGCCGCCCGGGTTGGCGAACACATGGCGGTGGAGTGAAAGCGATTGTACGAAACACCCATTCCCGCAATTCGGCTGAGCGTCGGTGTGTTGATTTCGCCGCCATAGGTCGACGGAGTTCCATTGCCGACATCGTCGATCAGAACGATCAAGATGTTCGGCGCGTCGGCGTTCAGCCGCCTTGGTTCGACTCGTTTGTTGTAAGTCGAACTTTCGATCGTCACCCCCGCCTGGGAGCCCGACGGCGCCGGCGGAAAGGGCAAAATGTCCTGGGCACGCGCCAGAGGCATCGCAAAGAGGCTGACGGCCAATATTGCAGCAGCTAAATGAATTGCCTTCGGCAAGACGGAATGAATCGGTTTCATGGTTCAATACTCGTGGGAGAAACGTGTCGTGTTCTAAGAATCTGCAATGTATTGCGAGGGGCTTTGCAATCTCAACCGCTCGTCAAGACTTTCGGCACCTCGGCAGAGCCGAAAGTCTTGACGGCTTTCGCGATGGTCCACAAGCGTTTCAGCCCGCGGATCGCAGCAGTCTCGATCAACGACTAGGCACTTGGGCGTTGATGGCGTCGCTGATGTTGGAAACCTGTATCGACATGCTTTTCTGGCTCGGCGGAAACTCTTTGAACGACATGACCAACTTGGCGATCTGCTTTCCGGCGGGACCGAAAATCCAGCTGCAGTTCTCGGCCCATTCATCGTAGCCGCGGGCCTCTGTAAATCGCTCAAACGGATCCTGTTTCAGGTTGATGACGTAGGGAGAGGTTAGCGGGATCTGGTGAGAACGGAACCACTCTTCCTGATCGATGAACAACAGCTTCCAATTGCCATACCGAAGTCCGTGGAACGTCGTTTCGGTGAAATAGTAAAAGTTGTTTTTCGAATCATGGACATAGAACCCGCAACAACTTCATTCCGCCCGCTTTCATTGGTTGAGATCAAACTCAACTTTTTGAATGGCGCCGGAAAACTCAAAGCCGTCTTTTTCTGCATACGCGGGATCGACGGGCGTGATTGAGTCACGTCCGATTTCAAAAGGCTCGAGCCCGTGTCGGAACAGGGTTCGCTCGAGCTTGCCTTCGCCAACCGGCTTTCCATTGACCATCAACGTCAGTTTTCCGGCACCGATCTTCGACTGCGCATCAGGCACGAACGTCGCTTTCACCTGGACGTCACCCGCTGGCAATGGAGCATTGCTCTCGATAGTGGAGGTTGCCAGGTCGAATGCGTTGTAGTGAAAGGTGGGTTTTCCATCGGCCACGTAAAGCGTCCAACCGGCCGAGAATGCACCCGCACAGGCAATCACACCCTCGGCACCTTTCTCCGGGACACTGATGTCAGCCGTCAATGTAAATGGCCGAGGAAATAGCTGCGGCCCAATGGGCTCAGGCAATTGAACCTGATTGCCATAGTACTTCCAACTCGTCGGTTGCTCGCCAGCGACTCGCAGTTTGGGGTCGAACCGTTCCGACATGCGCGGGTCCAGGGGCAAGACGTTGTACTTTTTTGCTTCGACGATGAACAGGTCTTGTAACTCCTTGAGCTTTCCAGGCTTGGCGGCGGCCAGATCGTTCGCTTGACTGAAGTCTTCGTCGACGTTGTACAACTCCCACGTTGCGTTCTTGAGTCCTTCCAATGTGCGTCCACCCGTTTCCCAGGGTACGCCCGAACGACTGCACGCGATCCAGCCATCGTGATAAATCGCGCGATTGGTTAGCATCTCGAAGTACTGCGTTGTTCGAGTGTCTTTGGCTGCTTTTTCTTCAAACGAATACATCATGCTGACGCCTTCGATCGGCTTTTGCTTGATGCCGTTGACTTCGGTTGGAGCTGAAATGTTGCAGGCTTCCAAAATCGTCGGCACAACGTCGATCACGTGATGGAATTGCTCTCTCAATTCGCCCTTGGCTTTGATGCCGGCGGGCCAATGAATGACCAGCGGGTTTCGGGTACCTCCGAAATGACTGGCGATTTGCTTGGTCCAGGCAAAAGGAGCGTCCATCGCCCATGCCCAGGCAACTGGCACATGGGGTTCACTCGTGGGACCGCCAATTTCGTCGATCCGGTTGAGCGTACTTGCCAGGCCAAGCTGGATACCGAGCAAGCTGGCCAATTCGCTGAATGTGCCTTCGAGTCCGCCTTCTGCGCTGGCTCCGTTGTCGCCGACGACGTACATTACCAAGGTATTATCGAGCTCGCCCGAGGCTTCGAGACTGTCGATCAAGCGGCCGACTTCATAGTCCGTATGCGCCATGAACTCTGCGTAGTTCTCCATTAGTTTTAAGTAGACACGTCTTGCGTCAGCAGGAACGTCATCCCACGCTTCCAGCTCGCTTGGTCGCGGGGTCAACTTCGTGCCGGGTGGAATGACGCCCAATTCCAATTGCTTGGCGTGCGTCAATTCACGTTGCTTGTCCCAGCCGTGATCAAAGCGTCCCTTGTACTTTCCACGCCAGTCCTTCGGTACATGATGCGGCGCGTGTACCGCACCGGTGCTGAAGTAGCAAAACCAAGGTTTGTCTTTGCTGGCGGCGCGGGTGTTGCGAATCCAACCAATCGCTTCGTCGGTCATGTCCGTTGTGAGGTGGTAACCTTCTTCCGGGGTTTGCGGCGCTGCGACGGCAACCGTATTGCGATACAACGTTGGATAGAAGTGGTGCGCTTCGCCTTGATTGAAGCCATAGAAATAGTCAAAGCCCAGTCCAGTCGGCCAGCGATCAAACGGTCCTGCCGGGCTGATGTCACCTTCCGGTGTGTTGTGCCATTTCCCGAACATGCTGGTCGCGAAACCGTTGTCGCGCAGGACCTGAGAAATCAGCGCCGTCTCTTTGGGAATGATTCCGGTGTAGCCGGGATAGCCAGTTCCCATTTCAATAATCACTCCCGTGCCAACCGAGTGATGATTGCGACCGGCAAGGAGTGCGGCGCGAGTTGGGCTGCACAAGGCCGTTGTATGGAAACGGTTGTACGTCAAACCGTTGTTCGCCAATTTTTCCATGTTGGGAGTTTCGACGGGGCCGCCAAACGGTGAGCACATTCCAAATCCAACATCGTCTAACAGAATTAGCAGGACATTCGGGCTTCCGTCCGGAGCTTTCAGCGGCGGCGGATAACTGGGCGTGGAGTTTGCGAACGTTTCTGCAACCTTGCCTTTGAAGTCAGGATCGGGTTTCGGCAGCTGAGATTGACCTCGCGCTACGGACGACGTCAGCAAGGTCAGAATCACGACCGATGCGAATAAAGAAGTTGTTCTCATGGTTATCTCCTCACGATTGTATTTGCTTTTTTGCGAAATCTTGGTTTTCCTTTTGCAATTCAGAGTCCGACCGATTCTGGTAGTGTCGAAGCCTCTTCAAAGGAGTGAAATGCTCCCAGCCAGCCAATCGAATCGCGACGGGTTGGAAGCCAAAGCATTCAATTCTGGCATCCGTCTCAGTCGAGTTTGATTGTCACGGACTTCAGTTTCCCGGTATATTTAAAGGGCATCTTGTATCCCTCGGCGACCGGCGTGCCGGTGTCAAATCCAGTATCAAACGTTTCGTCGAGCGTCACCCGATTAGGGATGCTTTTTTCCACACGGCCCTCACCCAGCTTCTTGTCATTGGCAAACAACGACACCGTGGCACCCGCAAACGGCTTGTTGGCGTCGGTTTTGTAAACGGCCTTCAAGGTCACTTTGCCGGTCGGCAACTTGCTCTCGGAAGTGATCGTGTACTGTTCAACTCCGACGAGGTTGTAATCGTAAACGAGTTTGCCGTCCCGGACATAGAGGCCAAAACCGGCGAATCGACCGCCCTGAGTTAACAACATTCCATCAGCACCACCGTCCGGGATTTCGACATCTGCAATAATGGTGTGACTTCGGTGTTTCAGGTCGGGAGCCGCCCCTTCGGGAAGACGAAGGAGGTTGGGATAAGTGAAACTGTCGCGGCCCGCGGTCAGACTGGGGCGTAGATTGACATTCAAACGTTCGGTCTTGCGATCATCCAAAGGCAGGACGTTGTATCGGGACCCTTCGGCAAAAAACAATTTGACCAGTTCTTTCAGCTTCTCAGGGTTCTCTTTGGCGAGATCGTTCGCCTGGGAAAAATCTTCTTCGACATGATAGAGCTCCCAAGGCATGTTCAGTAAATCGCCCGGTTCGTTTTCGCTGGCCCAGGGGATACCGCGAATGGCACTGGCCATCCAGCCATCGTGGTAGATTCCCTGATTGCCCAGCATTTCAAAATACTGGGTCGTTCGTCGGTCCTCGGCGTTGGCGTCGTCGAAGGTGTAGGCCATGCTGATCCCTTCGATTGGCTTTTGGGCAACGCCGTTGAATTGGGCCGGAGATTCGACGCCAATGATTTCCATGATTGTCGGAGCAATATCGATCACGTGATGAAATTGGTCTCGAACTTCGCCGCGAGCCTTGATTCCTTTGGGCCAGGAGATCGCCAGACCGTTGCGTGTTCCGCCGAAATGGCTGGCGATTTGCTTGGTCCATTGAAACGGCGTGTCCATGGCATGCGCCCAAGCGGCCGGAAAATGGTTGTAATGCTTGTCGCTGCCGAGCGACTTGAGGGATGCAAGTTTCATTTCAATCGGTTCGGGAATGGCATTAAAAAACGTCATTTCGTTGAGCAACCCGTTCAGCCCGCCTTCGGCACTGGACCCATTGTCCCCTGCCATATAGATGACCAGCGTGTTATCCAATTCCCCCATTTCTTCAATGGTATCAACCAATCGACCCACTTCATGATCGGTGTGGGACGTGAACGCGGCAAAAACGGACATCATCCGCGAGTAGATTTTACGCTCGTCTTCGGGCACCGCATCCCAGGCGGGAAGCGAATCGGGCCGCTTGGTCAATTTGGCATTGGCTGGAATGATTCCCATCGCCTGTTGCCGCTTGAACGTCTCTTCACGGTAGACATCCCAGCCGCCGTCGAATTTGCCTTCGAATTTTTCGATCCACTCCTGCGGCACCTGGTGCGGTGCGTGAGTTGCCCCTGTGGCAAAGTAAACACAAAAGGGACGCTGGGGAGCGACGGCTTGGGAGGCACGCATCATTCGGATCGCGTGGTCGGCAATGTCGGTGGTGAAATGATAGGGCGAACCGTCTTCGTTCGTCTCTGGCGGCTCGAGTCGTTTCTTGTTTTCGACCAGTGCCGGGTGAAACTGATCCGTATCCCCTCCGACAAATCCGTAGAAATAATCAAACCCCAGACCATCGGCCCAACGATCAAAGGGGCCCACCAGACTGGTCTCCCAGTCGGGGACGTTGTGGTTTTTCCCAAACCAGGCGTTCGCGTATCCGTATTCTCGCAGGACTTCCGCAAACGTGGCGGCGGAGGCAGGGATGATCCCGGAGTAGCCAGGAAATCCGGTTCCCGCTTCACCAATCACACCACTTCCAACCGAATGATGATTACGCCCGGTCAAGAGCGCGGCGCGTGTCGGTGAACAAAGTGCCGTCGTATGAAATCGCGTGAACTTCAATCCATGGTTTGCGATTCGGTCAAGCGTGGGAGTCGGTATCCCACCGCCAAACGTGCTCATCTGGCCGAATCCACAATCATCGATCAACACGATCAGGATATTGGGCGGGTTTTCCAATCCGAAGGTTGCAGGGATCTTTAACTTCGGTTTGACCGCTTCGGAGTCCTTGAAAGTCAATCCGATCTTGCCACCAAAAGGCGCCTCCGGTCGGGGCAAGACATCCTGGGCGGAAACCTGGCAAAGCAAAGTCAGGGAGATCATCGAGACGCAAAGCATCAAGACCTGAATGGGACGTCTCGCATTGCGAAGAATTAAGTTACTCATTGGGGTGCCTCACTGAATTTGTCGAATGGCCGTTTCAAATATCGAATCGCGATTTGGTGTTTCATGGCCTCAAAGAATCTTTTCAGAACGTACGACGATTTGCATTCGGACACGCTCTTCATCAAGGTTGATGGTCATGGTGATTGTTTCTCTTCGAAGGTCTGGATGGTGACTTTTTCCAAGTCGCCTGGAAAAGCGAATGGAGTCTCGTACCTATGCGTCACCGATGTGTTCGGGTTGCGTCCGGTGACGAGTCCATATCCAGTCACGGCGCTGTACTGCCCCGCGGACTTGATGCCTTTCAGACTTCCGACTTCGTTGCCGTCGATCATCAGCGTGACGTCGCCGATGAAGTAGTCAGGTTTGAGCGACTTTTCGGTGGGCACAAATCGAAACGCGAGTTCATGCTTACCTGCGGGGACGGAAACGTTGGACTCCACGGTGAACTCTTCCAGCTTCAAGTAGTTGTGGACATACTTCAGTTTGCCATCCTGGATAAAAAGCGACCAGCCACCGAACTCACCACCGAAACAGGCCAGCACACCTTCAGCGCCTCCGTCGGGAATTGTTACATAAGCAGTCACCGTGTGGTCCTTGCCCAGTAGCTGCGGCGCGGCCAGTGGATGAAGGATCGTCGTCTCAGGATAGAACGTGTAAACCGGCTTCTCGATCGAGGCGACGGGTCGAGTCGGATCGGCAACGCGCTCGTAGCGACGATCGTCCAGCGGCAGCACGCCGTACTTCTCGGCTTCGGACCACCACACGTCTTGCAGCTCCTTGAGCTTTTCGGGCATCTTGGCTGCCAAGTCAGTCGCTTGCGTGAAGTCGACGTCGGTATTGTATAGCTCCCACTCGTCGTCTTCCCAGTCGGTTCCCTTTTTGTGCCAAGTCACCGCCGTCCAGCCGTCGGACCAAATCGCACGGCTACCGAGCATTTCGTAGTACTGCGTTTCTTTATGAGTCGGTGCATCGGCGTCCTCGAACGTGTAAGCCATGCTGACACCGGGTAGCGGCATCTGTGGGACGCCGTTGACGGAAGTGGGGGCCGGCAACTCGGCCAAATCCAACAGCGTTGGCACCACGTCGATGACGTGATGGTATTGACGACGCAAGCCACCGACGTCCTTGATCTTCGCCGGCCAGGAGATGATCAGCGGGTCGGTATTGCCGCCGGCGTGCGTGTCCTGTTTCCAACGTTTCAGCGGCGAGTTGCCTGCCATCGCCCAACCCATCGGATAGTGCGGATCAGTAGAGGGGCTGCCAAGTTCGTCTAGCTTCCCCAACATCTCCTCGACGGTGTCCGGAAAATAGTTGCGGAACCGATCCGTATTAGCCGTTCCGTCACGAAGTCCTTCCTGAGACGCACCGTTATCCGATACAAGAAGAATCAAGGTGTCATCACGCAATTGCATGTTATCGAGTGCATCGAGTCAACCGCCCGAGGTGATGGTCCGTGTGATCCAGGAATCCGGCAAAGCACTCCTGCAACCGGCAGTAGACCGTCCGTTGGTCGTCGTTCAAATCCGACCAAGCCTGAATACCTGGGTTGGGCGGTGGCAACACGGCATCGGCAGAAATGATGCCCATCTTTTTTTGGCGCTCGAACGTCTCTTGCCGAACTTGATCCCAACCTTGATCAAACTTGCCGTGGTACTTCTCGATGTACTCCTTCGGAGCATGCAGCGGCGCGTGTGCCGCCCCTAGTGCCAGGTAGGCAAAGAAGGGGCGTCCGGTGTTGGCTTGCTGCTGATCGCGGATGTGTGAAATGGTCTGATCGACCAGGTCAGCAGTGAGGTGGTAACCTTCCTCGCGGTCTTCTTCGATCATGTGGTTGTCGCGAACCAGCAACGGTGACCACTGATCGGTCTCACCGCCGATGAAGCCGTAGTAACGTTCAAAGCCCATCCCCAGCGGCCAGCGATCAAACGGTCCCGCAGCGGTGTAGGCGGTGTAGGGCGCCAAGTGCCATTTGCCGAAGGCCAGGGTGTTGTAGCCATTCTGCTTGAGCATTTCGGCAATCGTTCCGGCACTCTTGGGAATGCTGCCAAAGTTGCTTGGAAATCCGGTTGCCGCTTCGGTGATCGCCGCCAAACCGATCGAATGATGATTGCGTCCCGTCAGAAACGCGCCTCGCGTCGGCGAGCACAACGCCGTCGTATGGAAATTCGTGTAGCGCAAACCGCTTGCCGCCAAGCGATCGATATTGGGCGTCTCGATGGGACCCCCGTAGCATCCGAGTTGCCCAAAGCCGACATCGTCCAGCATGATGACCAGAATATTCGGGGCGCCTTCGGTGCACTCAGCGGCATGGCTGGCGAAAAATCAGGCGTCGAGTCTTTATAGGACTGGCCGATTTTACCTTTGAACTTGGGTGCAATCGGCGGAAGGACACTCCGATCCACCTCCTGGGCAACGGCCGAGAACGCGACCACTGCGAACATCAACAAGCTGCCCGCTAGAACATTAAAAGTTCGTTTCGTGTCTGTCATTTCAATTTCGCTTGTCTCGGCCATGGGGTATCGAATTCGCCAAACACATTTTCTCGCCGGTGAGCGTTTCCGTTTTCTGTTGGGCCAATGCAACATTGACACCGCAGATCAACAGGATCATGGCAAGGACAGCCCTGACGGGGCAAACATTGCAGCAGCAAGAGCCCAGTATGGGGCAGTAAATCTTGCTATTGTCGGGAGTGCGTGACCCGGGGCTACGTAATTTCGGCCACCTGCTGTTTATGCTAGAATTTTCCGGGAATTTCACTCTTTTTTTGCATCCGGAAATCAACATGGCCCGCGTTTCCTTCACCGAATATGAAGCTTTCGCAGAAGCGGTGCAGGACGCATCCGTGAGGATGCGGATGCCCTCTGTGGAGGAGCCAAGATGGATGCTGCAGTACGCGACCGTCGGATCGCTTCGCATTCAGCAAGGCTACGAAGGCGGAGGAAACATTGCAGAGGGGGCAACCGTTAGCGATGGCTGGACGTTTTTCTACCAGAGCAGCCGATCGCGGCCGGGCCTCGCCAATGGGCAGGTTACGACCGGGGATGAAGTCTTTGCGGTCCCGCCAAATGGCGAGTTTTGTCTCGCTTCCCAACGAAGTCACGAGTTGGTCATGGTTGTTATTCCGCCATCCCTGCTGTTTCAAACATCCCAAGAGTGCGAGTTCGCATCCGCCGCCGGACCCCCACCTGCTCAAGCCACCGCCGCACGTGACTCGAAAGTTCACATCACTGGTCCGCCGCTTTCTTTCGGTTGCCGAATCCAAGCCCTTGCTTTTGAACTCTGCTGCTGCCGTGGAGTCTTTTCGGAATGAATTCCTGGCCGTGACCCGGGAACTCTTCACGATGAGTCAGCATTCCACGAGTCGACACTTTGTTCGTTGGCATCGCCAAACGGAGTCAGCCACAGAACTTGCTATGTGTCATCCCGACCAATCGCTGTCAGTCTCGGAGCTGGCTCGACAGAATGGCGTGCCTGAGCGAACTCTCCGAACCGCGTTTCAAAGATGTTATGGCCTCTCACCGAATGAGTTCCTTCGAATCCAGCGACTGCATGAGGCCCGAAGACTTCTTCGTGCGAGCTTTCCCGACGAAGCGACCGTGACCCAGATCGCATTCCGATTGGGTTCTTGGGATCTCGGCCGATTTGCTGCTGCCTATCGTCACCTATTCGGGGAGCTTCCTTCGGAGACGCTAAAGAAACCCGTTTGCAGGTAAATCGGCGTGGGACTTGACCAAATGACGGGAGTCATGGACTCAAGAGAATTCGGCATCGACCGCGTTGATCGATTACGCGGAGCATGTCCACTGCTTCACTTTCCAACAGGTCCTCACCGGGGCCGCCCGCCAACTCCTGCACAAAAAGCCGCTTCCGTGACGGTATTAGGACCCGATCGAATCGTCGCGGACTTGGCGAATAATTGGTTTGGCTCGGGCCAATAGCCTGAGTGCGGAATCAGGTACGGTCGAAACCGGTTGACTGGAGAATCCCGGTTGAAATCGATTGCAATTGCCGGCGTTCGAAGATAGCCTCGGTTATCAGGCTCGGCGGGCCACTGCGATCCCGCGGATGTTCGGCTTTATTTCGACCGTCTATTCTGTTCCAGTGATTCTCGCTGTTTTTTGTTTGGAGGAAAGTCTCATGAGATGGAGAATAGCCCTATTGTGCGTACTCGTCGCGGCAAGTCCGGCGACCGCAGTCACGATGTCGTTTGATTTCGGTAACAACCTCCGGCAAACGATGGTGACTGGCTGGAACAACGTCGTCCACGATAACGGCTCTCCTTCGCCCACGGTGTTTGTCGTGGACGAAAATGGCGCGCCCGTCCCCGGCGTAACGCTCGTGGTGACCGACGAGTTTTATATTGTGGGCCAATCTTCGCAAGGCGGCAGCGACAGCCCCTCAGGCGACGCGGCCGGTTTTCCCGTCGACGCTACAGTCGATTATTACTTTGGCCACAGCGGCCCCTTCGGCGGCGGCGCCGATAACCCGACCGGCGGCTTCAAGCTCACTGGGTTAGACGTAAACCTCCCCTACGACTTCACGTTCTTTTCGTCGCGAGTCGGAGTAAAAGACAACCGTGAGACCGCCTTCAGTGTGACAGGCAACAACGTCGGTAGCGGCACGATTGCGACGTCGAGCAACGATTCGGAAGTGCTCTCGATAAATAGCATCATGCCCGAACCCAACGGTGAAATCTCCGTCTCGGTTTCGGCTGGAGCGAATAATGACAACGGCAACGGTTTCTACTACATCAACCTGATGCAAGTCAGTACGGTCGTCCCTGAACCGGCGACCGGTTTATTGCTCGCCCTGGCGGGTGGTTTCTTTGTTCTTGGTCGTCGCCGTCGTTGAAAAGACCGCTCGCATCCCCAGGGTAGCCTGGGGTGCGAGAGTTTTGTGACTCAAAATGTCTCAATCCATTCCAGGACTTGATGGCATTCGCGTGGCGAACTTCGCGCAGCATCGAGACTCGCTGACCTGATTGGGCTCCGTCATCGGGCGACAACACAAATATGGGAGAGTAACGAGAGGAACAGGGACAGTTCCAGTTATGGAAAACCTGGGTCGATTAGTGCGTGTCGCACATACGTGTAGCGTTAGCGGCGCTTTCATAGCCGTACCAACTCAGCGAAAAGACGCTACAGATAAAGTAAATGCGCTCTAGGTAGTCTCGAGGCATGCCTCCCGCTGACCGCTACGCTCCACGTGGATACGTTGATCATGTACTTAATCGCGGTGCGGGCCGGCAGCGATGATCATTTACCCGCATGGGCGGCTTCGATCTTCTTCTTGACGCTTTCCAGGTTGAACGAGCCCGCGGTTTGGCTGGCGGGATACTCGTCGAAGGTCAGCAAGAACTTCATCGCAACTTCGCTGAGTCCGAACAGAATGTAGGGCCGGTCGAGCCACCAGTCGTCGTAAGTGTTCGAGTTGTGCTGGGCGCGTTCGTAAGGGTCACGCCGCAGGTTGAAAATCAATGGTACTCGCAACTCCGTAAAGGGTTCACGCCACACGCCGAACGCTTGGCCACGATTTTCCAGATACACCGACTTCCAATCACCCCAACGAACGCAGGCAATTTGGCCTTCGTCGGTCACGTAGATGAACTGGTTTCGCGCCGACTTGTCCGACTTGCCCGTCAGATAGTCAAGCTGATTTTGACCGTCGATGTAGTTCTTATACTTGCGTCCGTTGAGCTCGACGCCGTCCATGATCTTCTTTTTCATCCCCGGATCACCGGCGATCGCTGCAAAGGTGGGCAACCAATCTTCGTGAGCGACAATGCCGTTCAGCACGGTGCCAGCGGGGAAGTGCTTGGGCCAGCGAACGAAACATGGAACACGATAGGCGCCTTCCCAATTCGAGTTCTTCTCCGATCGAAATGGCGTGTTCGCTGCGTCCGGCCAGGTGTTGAAGTGGGGGCCGTTATCCGTGGAGTACTGCACAATGGTGTCGTCGGCAATTCCCAGATCGTCGATCAATTTCAGCAGTTCACCGACGTGCATATCATGCTCGACCATACCGTCCTGGTATTCATCGCCGCCTTCTCCCGACAGCCCCGTATGTTCTTCTTTGACGTGGGTGCGGAAGTGCATTCGAGTTCCGTTCCACCAGCAGAAGAACGGCTTACCCGCTTTGTGCTGTCGCTGAATGAAGTCCTTTGCGGCAGCTAGGGTTTCCTCGTCGACCGTCTCCATTCGCTTCTTGGTCAGTGGACCGGTGTCTTCAATTTTGCCATCGGCCAAAGCCTTGATGACGCCTCGCGGGCCAAACTTCTTGCGAAACTCGGGATCCTTGGGATAGTCACGGTTCTCGGGCTCTTCCTCGGCGTTGAGGTGATACAAGTTGCCCAAAAACTCGTCGAATCCGTGGTTGGTTGGCAAGTGTTCGTCACGGTCGCCTTGGTGGTTCTTGCCAAATTGCCCTGTCGCATAACCCAGACTCTTCAGCACCGTGGCCATCGTCACATCGACTTCCTGCCATCCTTCCTTACCACCCGGGACGCCGACCTTTGTCATGCCAGAACGAAGCGGTACAGCGCCGCCGATAAACGCCGCTCGACCCGCCGTGCAGCTCTGTTGACCGTAGTAGTTATTGAAGGCAACGCCTTCGTTGGCGATGCGATCGATATTCGGCGTCTGATACCCCATCAACCCACGCGTGTTGTAGCTGATGTTGCTGATGCCGATATCATCACCCCAAATGACGAGGATGTTGGGCTGTTTCGCTTGGGCCTGCGCGTCATTGGCGGCACCCATCGCAAGCCCGATGGCCAAGCAAAGGCTGGCCAGTGTCGTTAATTGCAAGGTTTTGTCCATTTGTTTCTCACTAATTGTTAAAGGAAATTCGCTGCTTGGTCCAAACGGTTATAGCTTTTCGATTTTCGGTGTCATGTCGGCGCCGGCGACAGGAACGTAGGCTCGCAGGATGATATAGAACGGCTTGCCGGTTGGAATGCCGTTCTTGCCTTCGCCCGTGGGACTGAGCGTGACCGTGCAGGTTCCGTCGTCGTTCTGCTCGGAACTGTACGTCGTTCGGTCGTAGATCTTCTTGTCGTTGGGGATCAGCAGTTTGTTATCTGCACCGTAAGCAGTCACGGAGAAGTAGCCGCTGGGATGATGGATGTTGGCCGGTACGGTGATGCGGTACGTGTCTGTGCCGTTAAGCGGTTCGCCATTGGTGTCCGTTACCGCGATGCCGTAACGGACCGTGTCCGAGGGAGTCCCAAGCTGGCCTTGAAATACTCCGGCTGCCAACGACAACATGCCCACGTCGCCAGAGACTTTGCCAAACGAGGTGTCCGGATTTGAGCCACCAGAGATCACCGATTCAATGATGTGCAGGGCCTGTTTTTCGATCCTTGGTGAGAAGCGTTGGACGGTGCGGCGCATGTCGCCTTTGCCGCCCTCCATCTTGATCGACTTGCTAAGCTCACGTACTTCATCCATGTTGTCCAGAACCAACATGCGAGTGAACACCAGGCCCTGGTCGGTTTCCAAATTCACGACGTGAAAGTCACCTTCGGGCACTTTCTGGTCGGGGCGAACGATGACGATGGGCTTTTTCGGATTGACGATCACCGCCGGAATGTTGTGCTTCATGTCAAAGATCGAAACCGAAAAGAACTTGTCGTACTTCGGCGTGCGTACAATCGCCGGCGTCGCCGAAATACTGAACCAGCAGTAGCCGTAGTCGACCGTCGCCTGGGGAGTGATCACGGTGTCATTGGTCGGATCAACCAAACCAGAGAAATGAAACGTTCCTTTTTCGTTGGTCTCCAACCACTTGTTCATCATCAGCGTCTGCTGCTGATTCGGGTACTCTTTGATGTAGTTTTCGATCGTGTCTTGTGCATTTGTCATAGCGCTTGGGCAAATCAACAAGAAACAAGTGAAAAGAGAGGTTCTGATTCGATGCGATGGCATGGTCCTATTCCTAAACTCCTGGTGTCTTGAAACGGGTTTACTCGTACTCAGGCGTCTCGCCGGTACTTCGCTGAGTACGATCAGGCACGTTCGTCAAATGAGTTGCTTTGGATTGAAATGTTGCGATTCGGCTATTCTATCATTGTGAAGTCAGGCAGTCGAAGCGACTTGTCAAAGAACGGTTGCAGCGGCGCGTACAAGCGAAAGTATACGAACCAGCCATCGTCACCGGAGGTCTACATCCAATTGGATTCCAATTGTGCGTTCGCGCTATGAACTGCACAGGTGTCTTTCTGACTGGGTGAACCACCGGAGAACCAGTTCGGGGGAATCGAGCGAAGAAGACACTGCCGAACCATCGGGGTTGGGCGAATTCGAACAACCAGACAACCAAGAGATGGACCCATGACCTTCAACGCCGTACTCGTCGAAAAGACCGGTGAAGCAGAAGTTTCCGTTGCTGTGCAGCAGTTAACAGTCGACCGCTTGCCCGCGGGCAATGTGACAGTCGCTGTTGAGTACACCACAGTCAACTACAAAGACGGACTTTGCCTTCAGCCGAACAATGGGCTTGTGCGCGAGTACCCACACGTGCCGGGAATCGACTTCGCCGGGACAGTCGAGGCGTCGGACGACTCGCGATACAAGCCGGGAGACAAAGTCGTGCTGACCGGCTGGCGTGTCGGCGAGGCACACTGGGGTGGCTTTTCGCAAAAGGCTGCGCGTCAACGCTGATTGGCTCGTGCCGTTGCCCAAGGGGCTGACGACCAGGCAAGCGATGGCTATCGGAACCGCGGGTTTCGCCGCGATCCTCGCGGTCGTTGCCCTGGAAGACCATGGCTTAAAACCCGAACACGGTGAAGTGCTGGTCACCGGGGCGGCGGGAGGAGTCGGCTCCATCGCGACAGCCGTTCTCAGCAATCTCGGATACCAAGTCGCGACGGTTACCGGCCGTCCAGAAACAGCCGACTATTTGAAAACGCTGGGGGCGAGTCGCATTGTTGCCCGTAACGAGATCGACACGGTCTCCAAGAAGCCGCTCGAAACCGAAACTTGGGCTGGATGTGTCGACGCGGTCGGCGGCGAAATGCTGGCGCGTGTGATCGGTCAATTGAAATACGGAATGTCGGTAGCCGCCGTCGGACTTGCAGGTGGAGCGAAGTTACCAACCAGCGTGATTCCTTTCCTGCTCCGTGGAGTCAACCTGTTGGGCATCGACAGCGTGATGCAGCCGATTGAAAACCGCCTGAGAGCATGGCAACGCATCGCCACTGACCTGCCACTCGACAGACTCGACTCGATGATCCTCCCGGCGACACTTGCCGAGGTTCCTGAACTGGGCGTCAAGATCCTGAAAGGCGAGATCAAGGGGCGCGTCGTCGTCGACTTGAACGCCTGAGCATCAATCCAGTCGAATTGCCCAGTGGGCATTTTCGCAAGACGATGCAAACGCCAAGTCAAACTGAATTGCATCACCCGTTACTGGGCAAAGGACGTCATTGAAGTACACCCCAGAGGATTCAAACCTCTAATCCTCGGTTCCATAGACCGAGAATCTTTGGTACGAATCCTCAGTGCCGATTTTGGCTGAAAGTTCAAAGCTGGAGCGCAGTTGCATTCGCTGCAGTAAAGCCAATTTCCCTCACCCAGTTTCGACATTCTACACCGACCGCTTTCGTCGCCGACCAATTCTCGGATGAATTGGGCTGTGTGCGGCTGGCCAAATGCGAAGCGTCGAGCCATGGGTCGTCGCCGTCGTCAGAAAAATGAGCAGCATTTGTTCGTCGTAAATACGCGGATTAACCGCACGGCTTATCAAGATGGCGTTGCCCAAAAATCGACCGTGTCCGATACGCTTGGCATGGATTGGTATGAACAAATCCAAGGCGATGATAGCATCTCGTTTTGGCGATAAATCACTGCGTGTCGTCTTTCGAAGGGACTCGGCTGAATGAATAGTCGCGATTGGATGCACGACCGGAGGATCGGCTGATCGACTTACCACAACTCACCAGCGGAGCGCCAACGGTAGAACACGTTGCCGCCCATTTCCTGTCCCTGCGTCATGCTGCTCAGCAGTTGCTTGACGGTTACACCGCGAGTCAACGCGGATACTTTTCTCCCAGCGAAGACGAAGAGGTTCGCCATCTGCTCGTTTCCTACTGGCAGTCGCGCAATGCCACGGTGGAACTGGTGGAATCGTTTCACGATAATCTGTCCGGATCGCCAGAATTGCGGCCCGCTCGTTTTCTGATCGCCTACGCGGGAGCTCTTGTGCTGGTCGACGCTGCGCAGTTTTTTGCGGTCGCAAGTTGAAGATCGACCGATCGTTCGCCGCAAGCTGAACGAGCCTGAACCGAATTTTGGAATTCCTGCAGGGACGTACGATCGCATTCAGAAGTCGCTGACCAACCCCATCCACGCTTGGCACTTGTACCACGCCGCACGTTACTTTGATGGCCACCGGCCAGAGCTGGAGGCCACCGCCAGCCAGCACGGCTTGAGTACGATGCTCGAACTCGCTCACCGTCTTCAATCGCAGATCGGCGTGGGTTTATCGGACTTTGTGCAGGCGAGAACTCGCGACCGTGTTCAGACCGGCGCCTCGTCGTCAGAGACGACCTCTTGGGAAAAGCCTTTTATGGAATTCAAAAGGCGGTATCGCGGCTGGTGTCCGGTGTCTATGTCAAACCCGATCATCAGCCGCGACTTCGTACCGACTCCGCCGACCAGTTGCGAAAGATGTTGCATCCCGGCGACGTTTTGGTAACTCGCAAAGAACATGCGCTGACCAACTACTTTTTGCCTGGCTTTTGGCCGCACGCCGCCTTGTACATCGGTTCTCATACGGATCTGGAGAAACTGGGATTGGCCAACCATGATGAGCTGAAACCCCGTTGGGCACGCCTGATGGAATGCGACGCTACCGAACCGCGGCGCGTGCTCGAAGCACTCAAGGATGGAGTTCAGATCCGCTCATTGGCATCCCCCTTTGCTTGCGATGCGGTGCTCGTATTGCGCCCCCAACTCGACGATATGAACATCGCCAAGGCGATTTCGCGTGGCATGTTCCACGAATCGAAGCCGTATGACTTTGATTTTGATTTCACTCGCTCGGATCGGCTAGTCTGCTCGGAAGTCATTTATCGCAGCTACGAACAGGTTGGTGGCATCGACTTCCGCTTGCAACGTCGGGCAGGGCGGATGACACTTTCGCCAGAAGACATCGTTCATATGGCAATGGACCATCACCACTTTCGTGTTGCCGCCGTATTCATCAACAATCGAATGAAAAACGTTGCAACCGATAACGAAGCCGAGTCGATTGTTCGGCACACGCTGGGAACCGCTTGAAGAACATCAACGTCGCCGCACCGTGCCGGCCAGCATCGGCAAAGCTGGAGGACGAAGTTTAGGATACTATCATTCGTCGATTCAACGTCACAGGTCTTCAAGAACGATCGTCACTTCATGCGACACCCGCGCTAATGGTCGTGGCTAGTTGCATGCGATCGCGCCCGCGCTGGGTCAGAAAACCGATGCCCAGCGCAGCCAGCACAACGAACATGCCACAACTTGGCTCAGGCACGAATGCCGTGGAATCCGCGCTGGTGAACTTGTTGCTATTCCACCGCAGGAAGTCCCCGCCATCGACAACTCCGTTAGCCGTAAAGTCACCACTGCACCAGGCAGGGACAGAGGTAAACTTGTTGGTATTCCAGATCAAGAAGTCCGCCCCGTCGACGACGCCGTCCAGGTTCGCGTCACCTTTGAGGTAAAGGTTGCCGGATGGCAGGTTGACGGCTCCGCCTTGGGCACGCCACTCGTCCGGGTCCTCGGTGTGAATTCGATCACTGCGGCTCACGACTTACCGTCAAAAGGCCTCGCTTGCCGGTCCCAGCGACAAGCAGGTATGGGCCGACGCAACCATTGCCGGAAATGAAGTAGTCGTTTCGCATCCAACCGTTGCACAACCCAAGACTGTCCAATACGCATGGGGAAGCAATCCGCGGGAAGCAAATCTCCACAACATGGAAGGCTTGCCAGCTGCACCGTTCCGCCTTGAGTTCCCAGCGAGTGAGCAGTAACTAGATCGAACTCACAATCTTCATGCGAATGCCTCTCATGTAAGGACCTGGACTATGATTGATCTCAATGACGTGAAACGACGAGAGCTTCGTGGCATATTGGGCCTCTCTGCAGCCACTCTTGGAATGGGAATGGGCTCCCTTTTGATAACCAGCGATACATGCTGCGCCTCATCTCCCAGCGGAAAGCATCAAAGTTACATTCGCTCCTTCGTCTCCTAAACAAAATCCCACAGTCGCATCGTGGACCCCGGTGCACGACCATGGACCACGTCGAGAATCGCCCTGAGTTCGTTGTCCATCCGGTTCAGCTTTCCCGTACTCAAAAAGACCATTAGTGGGTCGATCGCCGGAGATGGGGTCGTTGAACGATGAGGCGCTCGCGAAGTTAAAGCGTTTGCTGGAATCGCTTTAGAAAAGTACACCCCACTGGATTCGAACCAGTAACCTTCGGTTCCGTAGACCGATGCTCTATCCAATTGAGCTAGGGGTGCATTGTGGTGACGGTGCCGCGGAGAATTACCGCGTTTCGGGTCTGGTAATCGCACTTCTCAGTGCGACATGCCGCATCCGAAACATGATTCTAGCGAAAAGCGGCCCAAAACCAAGTCCATAGGGAAACGGCGACGGCAGTACGCTGATCTTTCAAATAACAGGCCAAGTGGAGACTTCTCAGTACCGCTGGCGGTGATTAATCAAGGACGGCCAAATGCAGTACGGCGAACAGATTCTGATCGTCGGTCCACGAACGCCTCAGCGTCAATCCTGCTCGCTGCGCCAAATCGGCAAAACTCTCGATGGTGTATTTGTGCGAATATTCGGTGTGGATTAGCTCGCCCTGCTCAAGCTGGATCGTCTCCTCGCCCAGCACGATCACCTGATCGCAAAGGCTGCGAATAAAAATTTCGATGCGATCATGCTCGTCATCGTAGCGTGCATAATGCTCGAAACTATCAAGATCTAGCTCGGCGTCGAGTTCGTGCTTCAACCGATGCAACAGGTTCAGATTGAATTCAGCCGTCACACCCTGCGGATCGTTGTACGCCAGCTCCAGTACATCGACGTCTTTGACAAGGTCGATCCCAAGTAACAAACCGCCTCCGCAGCCGCATAATTCGGCAATCTGCTGCAGTAACCGCTCAGCCTCGGCGGGCCTGAAATTCCCAATGGTTGAACCGGGAAAGTAAACCGCTGCGTGAGTGGGCGATTCCGTCGGCACAGGCAAGTCAAACGCTTGCGTGAAGTCGGCCACGACAGGAAGAACTTCAACGGAAGGAAACTCCAGCTGCAATGCGGCCGCAACGTCCAACAGGTAGTCTGAAGAAATATCCACGGGAATGTAGGCGACTGGCGAACGTAAATGGTTCAGCAAGAGCCGCGTCTTATCGCTGCTGCCGCTGCCGTACTCGACCAGCATGACTCCTTCGCCAATCTGCTCGGCCATTTCAGAGGCAAAGCGATTCATGATTGCGGCTTCTGTGCGGGTCAAATAGTATTCGTCGAGCTCACAGATTCTGTCGAATAGCTTGGACCCGCGCTCGTCATAGAAAAACTTGCACGCGAGCTGTTTGGGAACCGAGTTTAGCCCGGCGAGCACGGCATCCATGAATTGTTGATCCGTCTCCTGCTGGGGGTAAGTGGAAATCGGTTCTTTCACGATTCAACCTTTGTTGGATTCGGATGCTGAATAACGACGTCCGGCGGTGGCGACTGGGCAAGTGGGACCATCCGACGAACGGCGAGCGCAAAATCATCGTGTCACACCACCGGAACGCCAAAGCCAATTCTTCCCAAGATGCTGGTTTGATGATCCCACCTTCTTAACACGTATTTCATAGTCGTTGAACCGATTCAGACCAGTGTTGCAGGCGGCACATTGGCATCTTCGCCCTGGTTCAGGAACAAACGGGCATCTGCAGATTCTGAGTGCACTGCGCCAACATGCGACGCCCGACCGTCTGGCCTGCGCATCCATCTTTTTGCTTCAAGACCCGAATTTGCCCCAGGAGCCAGACTTGCACGCCTATCTTGCGAGGCGAATGCCGCTGAATTGCCACCTGGCATCGGGCGGGAAGAAATTGCGATACGAATTTCGAATATGACCGGAATGCGTGGCCACGCTTCCGCCGCGGAGGACGTATTGATTGCACATGAACTTCCCATTGTACTCGCCCATCGCACCAGCCAGTGGCCGATAGCCGGGATACGGCCCGTAGCTGCTGCTGGTCCACTCCCAAACGCTGCCCAGCAACATCTCAACTTGCCTGGTCTGATCATGCCGGTCCACCGAGGCTGCCTGCGTCGGGTGAATTGCATGGCCTGACTCCACCAGCGCGTCCACGAACTGCGCCGAATTGGAGTTCGGAGCGGAATTGCTGTTCGCCGCATTCTCCCACTCGAATTCTGTCGGCAATCGATGTCCAGACCAGCGGGCAAACGCTTCGGCTTCAAAATAACTTACATGGCAAACCGGCCAGTCGTCCTCGACCGGAACGAGACCCGCCAGCGTAAACACCATCCAGCGACTATCCCGCCTCACCCAGTACAAAGGAGCATCCCAATCACTCCGTCGAACTTCTTCAAAACCGGCCGATAACCACAATTCAGCCCGTGAATAACCACCATCGTTGATGAAATTGATGTAGTCACCGCAGGTCACCAGCGACCTGGCGATGGAATGGTCCTGCAGGAAAGTCGTATGCCTTGGCAGTTCATTGTCAAAGCAGAATGCCGTACCGTCGCTGCCGACTTCACAGGTCGAGGCCAATACGTCAAACCAGTGTAGAGCCGCTGCGGTCGTTGGCGCCAGCGGCTCCGGCCTGAAGGTGGGTAAAATTGGGTTGCACGACAGTGCGTGCTTGATGTCCGTGAGGATTAGTTCCTGATGTTGCTGTTCGTGGTGCAAGCCAACGATGATCGCGTCAAGAGTCGACTGATTAACGTCTTCAGATAGGAGTAGTGCGTTCATCGCCTGGTCGACATGAGTGCGGTACGCCCGGATCCGATCCAGACCCGGACGCGAGATCACCCCGCGCTGCGGACGAGGGAATTGTTTGCCAACGCTGTTGTAGTACGAGTTGAACAGCACCCGGAAGTGTTCGTCAAACGGACGAAACCCCGCCTGCTCGGCGAGGACAAATGTCTCAAAGAACCATGTCGTGTGTGCGAGATGCCAACGCGTTGGGCTGGTGTCGACCATCGACTGCACCATGCAATCTTCGGGCGTCAGCGTTTCGGTCAGTCGGCATGAAAAGTCGCGTACCGCTTGATAACGTGCTGCGATTTCCATTCTGCTACTGGCAATAGAGAGGCTCATGGTGACGGACGTGATTTATATGGAGCTACGGAGATGTGGAGACAACCTGCAGATTAGACAACTTTGGCGTCATTCTCTAGCTTCACAGAAGAAGGGCAGGGCGGCTGTGTAGAAAATCGCTGGTTCGCTGCCCCTCGATGCGGAATGTGCTGCCAACCGAAAGGGCCAGGTAGGCTCTTTCGAAAACTGGCAATGCGGATGCCTGCGCGATCATGTTTGGCGCCGCAAGCGAGAGGGTCAGGCCCATTTTTCCGGTTGAATTTGAACAAGTGGCCAGCGATGAACGCGAGGAAAAATGCGCCAGACCCTGTCCTGCGCATATCCTCTGCAGAGCCTTCCAAACCCATTGTTTGCGCACGTTTTCGACGGAATGCGAGTCACGTCCCTGACACGTCGGACGTCCGATCAGCCGCTTTGCTAGGGCTTGATGGTGACACCTTTCCAGAAAGCGACGCGGCCCTTGATGTTCGCAGCTTCGGGCTTGGGCTCGGCATAATACCAGGCGGCTTGTTCGTTCACTTTGCCATCGACAACGACGTCATAGTAATTGGCAGTGCCCTTCCAGCCACATACGGTCGTCGCGTCACTCTTGCGAAAGAACTCCGACTTGAGCGAGTCGGCCGGAAAATAGTGGTTTCCATCGACGATCTCGATCGTTTCGCTTTCCGCAATCACTTCATTGTTCCAAATTGCCTGCGCCACGATTGTGCTCCTGATACGAATCAAAGTGTTTCATGAACGCTGAATCAGTGTTGTATTCGACGTTCGAAGAATTCGATGCCCAACTGTGCAACGACCGCCAGCAAAGCCGCCGGGATGGCTCCCTGCAGAATTAGCATCGTATCGGCCAATCGGATCCCTGTCAGGATCGGCTGCCCGTAGCCACCAGCTCCGATCAGAGCACCCAGCGTAGCGAACCCGATATTCAAGACGGTTGCCACTTTGATCCCGGAAAGGATCGACCGTTGTGCCAGTGGCAGCTCGATGTTCCACAACTTGAAACCGGTAGACAGGCCCATGGCATCGGCCGATTCGTGATACTGCGGTTCGATTCCGGCAAGACCGGAAAAAGTGCCGCGAACGATGGGCAACAAGCTGTAGAGAAACAGCGCGAGGACCGCCGTCCAGGCGCCCACGCCGATGGAACGGCCACCGGCCCAGTTCACAATCGGCAATAACATGACGAGCAGTGCCAACGCTGGAATCGTCTGGATAATGCTGACGCCACCCAAAATCGGCAGTCGCCAAGGACGACTGCGGAAACAGACGATTCCCAGCGGAATCCCCACCAAGATCGCCGGGATCAGCGACTTTCGAACCAGGTCCAGGTGCTCAACTGTCCGACGTACGATCATTTTTGCAGGCGAGTCTTTCCTGGCCTGCAATGTAATCTGTAACTTTCGCGCGAGGAATTCGCCCGCTACCTGCGACTCGGGAACGCGATCCTCTTCGGCCAAACGATTCATCTCGATCATCTCGGCGACCGAAATATTGCCTTCCAAATCCGCGAGGCGTTCGAAACAGCCAGGCTCGCGTTGCTCCAGGTCCAACCGGTACAAAATCACCGAATCGTAACGGGGAAAGAACTTGCGATCATCTTCCAGCACCGCCAGCCCCATTGTATCGATCTTCGAGTCGGTGGAGTAAACGTCGGCAACCTGAATCGCGCCGCTTTGCAGCTGGCGATAGGCAATGTCGTGATCGATGCCCTGGACGCTTTCAAACTTCAGACCATATTGTCGCGCGAGCCCCGGCCAACCGTCATTTCGATCCATGAACTCGTTGGTAAATCCCAGCCTCAGCTCTGGGTGACTGTTTAGATCGCTGATGTTGGCAATCTTCAATCGAGCTGCCGTTTCACGTGTCGTTGCCAGGGCGTAGGTGTTGTTGAATCCCAGCGGAGCGCTCATCCCGACGCCTTTCGCCGCCAGGCGGCGTGAGATCTCCTGAAGCGAGAGCTTTTCCTGTCGGCTCGCGTCAACGGCCAGGATTTCCTGCTCAATCGTACCGGTGTATTCCGGATAGGCGTCGATTTGTCCATCCACCAAAGCATTGAACGCGACTCGAGTCCCTCCCAATTCCTGATAATGCAAGGGAGTCGCGCCGGCGGCGGCCCACAACTGGCTGATAAGCTCGCCCAGAATTACTGACTCAGTGAACTTCTTTGAGCCAATGCGAACATTGGCTTTGTGTCCAGATAACGGTACCACCGCCACCAAAATCAGCACGAACAGAAAGATAAGGTACCGAGTCATTGAAGACTCTCTTCAAAGTGGCTGCTCTGGGCCCCCAGGAATTCGCCAACGAAAGGCGAAGCGGGGCGTGCGGCAAAATCTCGAGTCGTCCCTTGCTGGATGACCTTGCCAGGCGCATCAGTATCAACGAGTCACCGAAGAACGCGGCTTCATTCAAGTCATGGGTCACCAGTACAACAGTCTTGTCGAGTCGCGAGAAAATTGCTTTTAGATCACGCTGCAACTCGCTGCGAATCATCGGATCGAGAGCTCCCAGGGGTTCGTCCAGCAAGAGGATGTTGGGATCAAGCATCAGGGCCCGCATCAGGCTGACTCGTTGCCGCTGCCCACCCGACAATTCATCAGGACGACGCTGGAGGCCCTCGACCGGGAATTTCGTCAACTCCGTCAATTCGTTCAGGCGAGTCGAAATTCTCAACTCGTCCCAACGATGGTACTTGGCGATCAACCTGACGTTGTCGAGCGCGGAAAGATGGGGAAACAAACCGCCTTCCTGAATCACGTACCCGCACCGCTTCCGCACTTCGTTACGCTTCGCTGCGGTCAGGCGTTGCCCATCTAACAAGACTTCGCCCGCATCGGGTTGAATCAGGCCGTTGAACAACCGCAGTACGGTAGATTTCCCGCAGCCGCTGGGACCGATCAAGACGTAGGTCTGAGCTTTTGGCAGCGAGAGTGTGACACCATCGACGGCGGTTGTCTCACCATATTGCTTGGTCACGTTCTTCAGTTGCAGCATGCCGCCATTACCAATCGCCAAGGTCACTCTCCGTGGCATCATAGCACGGCGCTTCGGTCTGGGCTCCACTGGATGACGTTTAGCCTGCCCAGTTGGGCACACTGGCAGGGAATTGGCCTCCTCGCCTACTGGCCGCCTGAATGCGAGACTCTAGTATTAACTATCGCGGCGAACAGCCTCATGCTGCGTTGCCGAGAACTTGCTGCCGTCACCACCAAGCTGTTTTCGACCTGCTACCGGCGAAGCCATCAGATCTTGTTGTTCGACGATGCTGAAAACGCGTCAGCCGCCTTCGCCGAAAGACGCACCTGGCCGAGCGGTCGATCGGGACTGTTTTTCGGCCCGGGAGGTTTCCATTATCGAACCGTTTCGCACGACACAGAGTCCCTATCTGTTCGCATGAACGACCCTTTCACCTGAACCACACCTCAGTCTTCCCAGTCTTGTGATTGACATTGTTTTCACCCCACCAGCGTAACCATCTCGCATCAAGCGGTGGCCACATTACACACATCGCCAGTCCATACTTCGCCGTTCACACAACCACGCCGGAATCCAACCATGAAATCCAACACGATGATCTCTTTCGCCATGTTGTTTCTTGCCTCGCCGCTTACGGCACAGGAGCAACAGGGCGTACTGTTCACGTTCAACACTCCCGAAGCTGCCTCCCAGTGGCAGACGGTTAACGACGGAGTGATGGGTGGGCGCTCAGACGGTCGATTCACAGTCAACGATGAACAGAGGATGGAGTTCTACGGCACCCTTTCACTGGAAAACAATGGCGGATTCGCTTCCATCCGGTCCCGGACGCGGCCCATGAATTTGCGGCCGGGTGCTTCGATCGTGGCGCGTGTCCGCGGCGATGGACGACAGTATTCCATGAATCTCTACGTGCCGTCGCGACAGATGGCTTTCTCGTACCGAGCCTTCTTTGACACGATCAAGAATGAGTGGACGGAGGTCACAATTCCGCTCGCCGACTTTCAAGCCACTTCGTTTGGACGCATCGTCAACCAGCCGCTGAACCCTGCCGACGTCCAATCGTTTGGGTTCCTGCTGGGTGACAAAAAGGCCGGACCATTCAAGCTGGAAATCGAGTGGGTCAAGGTGGTGCAGGAAGTTGCGACCGACTGACAGTCCGCCAGTCCCAGCGAATGCCGTTGATCACCGCGACGACCATCCCTTGGGTACCAGAGAAGCGATTCCATTCCAGAAAGCGCATTTCCAAAAAGCGTAGCGGCTCTTCGCCTATTGGAGACGGCCATGCCAGCGCCGCACACGCTACACGCCCGTGCAACTCGCACTAGAAAGTACCTGACGCTACTCGACAAACGCGTTGATGCTCTCGGTGTACTCCAGGAATTGTGACTCGCCTGGCCAGAATTGGTTAGCAAACTTCAGCTTTTCTTGAAGCCGCTCAACGAATTCTTCGCGGGCCTGCTCTGAAGGAAAGAGGTCATGCCTTAACTTCAGGAACGAAGCATCAAAGAACACAGACCACGCCTGTACAAGTTGCGGGTCCCAGTTCAGGTACTGCTCGGCGGTTTCCACGTAGCGGTCAGCCATCGTCTGGGCTAATTCAGTACGATCAAGTTTCACGGCAGCATGGACGGCCGCCCCGGATGCAAATTGCGAGTCAATCACGTATCCGATTTCTGTCGGATCGTCGGCAATAGCCTTCTCGATCGCCTGCAGTGCATCCAACGAGGACTCGAGCAACGCTTCGTGGTTGTTTTCCAATCGATAACGCATTAATGAGAGGCCATCAAAATGACGTCGGTAGAAGGGATCTCCGGGGAATTCTGTCTTAATCTTCCCCGCCTGGACCAATCCGATTGCAATCATTTCACGGGCCTGTTCGATGTCGCCTTGTTGATGCAGTTGGACGGCCCGTTCGCGAGCTGCCGCAGCCCACGCATCGAGGTAATCAGGAAGCGGGTGGGCCTCGCAAAGCGTTGAAATCTCGTCAAGTGCCTGATCTGAATGACCGAGTAGCCGCTTACAGTGAAACACATCAAACGAAAAGCGATGCATCTTGGGGTAGTCTGATCGAAGCGACTCAAACTGTTCCAGGGCATCGCGGCCAAGTCCCAGCGAAGCGTCTCGATCTCGTAGTTGCCTGAGCAGGTTGCCCAACCGAAATGTTGCTTCGGCAAACCGGATTCGACTCTCCTTGTCGACCGCCTTCGGCCTCGTAATTTCTGAATGATGACGCTGCGCCTGTTCCAATAGCTGTTGACGCAAGTCCTGCGTCGACGGGTGCGTCTTCAGCCACTTTGAGTTTTCCGTGAAGAGGTCATCGACCGTCTCGATTAACCTGTTACGCTGCAACTGCAATTCAGCATTCTGTCGTCGAGTCTGAATCAAGAGCGAGCTGACCGCGACCAGCCCAATCGTGGTGACGACAAAAACGGATACAAGTGAAGCAGCCAGCAACGGATTCCGACGCGACCAGCGGAAGGCCCGCTCAACGCGTGAAATGGGCCGAGCTGAAATCGGAAGATCGGACAGATTCAACTCAATGTCTGCCACAAGCTCATCTACGCTCGCGTAGCGCCTTGAAGGTTCCTTTTCAAGACACTTCAGGCAAATCGTCTCGATATCCCGGTCGATATCGGCGCGCAATCTGCCAGGCGGGATCGGCTCCTCCTGTTGCATGGCAATCAGTGTCTCTGCCGCCGAACCGGTGCGATAAGGAGGCCGATTGGTCAGCAGAAAATAGAGGACGGCACCAAGACCATAAATGTCCGCAGAGTAGCCAACACTGCCTCGTTGTGATTCGAATTGTTCCGGCGCCATGTAGCCGGGCGTTCCCAGCGTGCTACCGGTGGCAGTCAGGCTCTGCAATTCAGGACGGCAAGCATCGATAAATTTGGCGAGCCCAAAGTCGGTAATCACGACTCGGTGGTCATGGGTAATCAGGATATTCGCCGGTTTGAGGTCACGATGAGAAATGCCTTTTCTATGCGCTGCCGCAACGATTCTTGCCATTTCCAAGAACCAACGGACACGCTGCAATCTGTCGACATCGTTTTGTTCCAAGTGGTGATCGACACGTTCACCATCAATGAAATCCATCACCAGGTAGGGCGTGCCATCTGTCGTATTGCCCCAATCGATTAACCGGGCGACGCCGGGCAAGGTCAACTCCGCCAGCGCCAATCTTTCGACGCGAAAGCGACGCTCGGCGTCCGCATCATTCAGGAAAAGACGCATCAACTTGACCGCTACAATGCGGTCGACGTCGTCGTTCTGAAACGCCCGATAAACGACTCCCGTCGCGCCGCTACCAATGCAATCCAGAAGGCGATAATTACCCACCTGGCGACCAAGATGGATGTCGCGGGCTGGCTGCGACGCCGTCCAATCCAGAAAACCGTCTTCGCTGCTGGCGGCGTCATGATGCAGCAGGCTAAGCACTGTCTGTTTGAGCACTTCCTCACCGTTACAGAATTCAACAAGGAATGCTTGCTGTTCGGCTGCTGGCAAAACGCGTACCGCATCAAAGACGTTTCGGACACGCTGCCAATCATCGGGCATAACACCACACCTGCTTACTCATCACTCAATGACCGCTCAGAACCCGGTGAAGATAGGATTTGGAAAATCGCCAATCCGCTTCGACCTTCGCCGCCGAAACACCCAACACCTCGGATACGTCCTTCACCGAAAGACCACCGAAGAACTTCAGGTCGACGACCTCCGCAGCGCGCGAATTGATTCTCGACAGCGAGGCAATTGCATCCTGTAATTCAACGACGTCAAGATCCTGTTCCGCAAAGTGGCGCAGCACAAGGTCCAGATCAACACGGGCAAATTCACCACCGCGTTTCTTGGTATTTTTCTTCCTCGCATAGTCGATGATTACGTGTTTCACCGTGAGCGCAAATGTTGAGTACAGGTGTGTCCGGTTGGTGATCGCCGCTACGTCCGTGGTCTTGATGATTTTTGCAATCGCGTCGTGACAAATTGCCGTCGGCGTGAGCGTCGTGGGATGGCCGTTGGCTGTGGCGATTTGGCCCGCAATTTCACGTATTCGCACATAAACGACATTCAGCAGATCCGATTTGGCAACCTCATCACCGTTGCGCACCGCTTCGAGCAAGGCGGTCACGTGGCCGGGCAAAGGTTCGCTGGAATTGAGGCTATCGAAACTTTTCATCACCCAAGAGTTCCAACGAGTCGGTCCAGATAAATTGCGATACAGCGTTTTTCGTAACGGCATTCCAACCGACGAGTACGGTCGACGAGGTAACGCAGCTGAACTGAACGTCGCTGGTCGATCCGGCCGGGAGTGCGTTGGAATGGTCTTCTACAGGACCCGACCAAATTATTTAACTCTTGATGACCCTGATTTGCAAGTTAAGACACCCCAGCCCGTCTGATCGGTTCCGCATTGACTGGCGTTCGGTGTGCGTTCGACTGAGCAAATACATTCGCCATGTAACAGGCTGTTACTGACCGCTCAAAAAATACCAAGCCTCGGCTACCCCAAGGCGGGGTCGTGGCTTTTTTCGTCGCCCCCACCGATTCCTCTCAGAGAGTAATTCACATGCGACTTCGCCTGACCACTTTGCTGTTCGGACGATCGTGCATTTGCGTGCCTGCCGATTCCCATGGATCGCTCCTGGCATCGACAACTTAGGCCCGATAACGGCCACGTTGATCCGGTTAACGAGGCCTTCCCCGACGACGTCAGCTGCGGCCGGACCGACCTTATCACCGGTCCACCACTTGCGTTCATGTGGACGTTTGACGCAACGCAAGCTGCTGAGTCCAGCGACCCTGATGTTGGCCAGATTATCGATGCCGTCGAACAGGTACCGATGAATATGGGCTGCGGAATGATTCGATGTTGTCGAGGTCAATGTCGGCCAAGTCAGCAGCGTGCGGCTGGACTTCCGGATGATCCGAAGATCGACGCGAGCTGGCGAATGCCGAGTCAATGTGCCGGGCAACCAACGGTTTCAATTGGGGACTAACGTTCGGTGGATCGAAGCTCGTGACGGCGTCGGCCTGGTGGTCACTCAGATCAAGCGACGGGCGCACATCTTCGTTGGGCTGCAGCGACGCGACGATCGCCGCGTGCAGAAACGACGGCCGCTTGGCCATAAAAATGACGTCGATAGAAAGGAACACCCGGAAAGGCGGCCTTGATCTTCTCTGCAGGAATCAAACCGATTGCCATGGAGACATTCGGATCAGCTGTGGACGCAAGTCCTGCGTTGACAAATGTGCCATCAACCACTTGGAGTGCGGTTGACCGCTTCCATGTTGTCTACGCATCAGCGGTGTCGTCAGCTGGGCGACGGGCAAGTATACGGCGATGACAGGCCCGACGTTTTGAAAAGCTGCGCAACACGAACCTTTGCGGGTCAGACGCACCGATGCATCGGAGGTCGACCGACCAGCTGATAGACGCCGTCAAACGTGCTCACGACATGGAGCAAACAACTCGCGCTTTGAATTGGTCTGTCGTGACGGTCACGGGCACAATTGGGAGCTGATTTCTCACCTGTTCGTGGTGGTCAGCATCACGCACCGTCTTGACTCGTCTCGGCAGAACTGAAAAAACCGGGGTTCGAAACGACCTCCTGCATCAGCTACTCAAGGAGCAACCACCATGCCAACCTTTATCAGTACCATCAACTACACTCCACAAGGCATCAAGGACATTAAATCTTCGCCCAGTCGTGCAGCAGCGTTCAAGGCTCTGGCCACCGAGATGGGCGCCGAAGTCCGCGAGCTGTATTGGGTGCAAGGGCCGTTCGACGGTCTGGTCGTGCTCGATGCGCCAGATGAAGAGACGGCCGCAGCATTAATGCTTAGACTCAACGCGGCCGGCAATGTAACGACCCAAACCGCTCGAGCATTCAACGCATCGCAAATGCAGTCCATCCTCGACAAAATCGCCGACTGACGCACTTGACACCGTTCGACGAGCTCTCGACATACGGTTGTCGGGTCTGTGTATCAAGTCGCGATGAGCACAAGGCAGGTCTTACGACGTGAATTGAGTTCATGGGCGTGAACTGGGCCAATCACGTTGGCCAGCCCCGTGCGCGGTCGTTGAAATACAGCTGGCACACGCTGGCGCGTCAACCGTGCGTTTCTGCGCGCCCTGGTTGCTGGTCAGCAGCAGACCGTGTTGAACGGCAACCGGGCGGCTGAGGCATCTGAGACCCCAGAGACTTGGAACGCCTATACGGTCCGCACCGTATAATACTCGGCGCATTCGTGCTCTCGACCGCTCACGATGCGTTGGCCGCGTAACTTGCCGAATCGCGAAGTGATCACTGTCCAGCGGCCGTGTTGACCACGCCGCTGATGATCTTCAAGGTAGATCACGACCCAATCACGAGTCGTTCCCATGGCGTGTGCATGCTCGGTATTGGAATACATCGCGGTATAGTAACGATCGTGACGCTGGGTATGCAGAATTGGCAACCAGGTTTCCCCAGTCGGGTTGCAGCGACGTGGAGCAACGCACGGCAGCGTGCCTTTCGCTGCCCGAAAACGGTATTCGTCGTCGACATCCAGCAATTCTGCAATCGAGATTTCCGCTGTGAGGTCGAACTGGCTGTCAGACAAGCGACCTGTACCCGATTGATTGAGTCCCAACCTGCTTGGCACTCGACCACGACCGACGAGTGATTCGCGGACCGCGCGGACCCGCTTTTCACCGATCCCCGACATGCTTTCCAGCCGCCCGTCCCAAGAGGCCGCTTGCAGTTCGGCCAACGTTTCGACACCCAATTCGAGGTGGATTCGTCGTGCCAATTTTCGGCCAATACTGGGAACGGACGCAAATAACTGCTCGACAAAATCACTGCCCTGCAACCGTTCCAACAGTGGCCAGCGGCCTCCACGAATCAACTGTTGCAATGCCCGGGAGATCGTGCGTCCGACACCCGGTAACTTTTCCAAGCCCTCGATGCCCTCGGCGCGTAAATCTCCCCAGCGGTTCGATCCGCGCGGCACAGCGTTTTGGAGGCACGGCGATAGGCTTCGGTGCGAAAACGGTTTGCCCCTTGGGCGGCCAACAGATCTGCGACAGTATCCAGTTTACGAGCCAATTCGCAATTGGCCGGTGTTGGCACTTCGCGTGGGCTTTGCACGCCCGCATTCATTTTCATGATCATGACCAGGCCTCGATCGGAGCAGGCAACCTCGATACACGCAGCGACATTCTGTGTCGCACGCTGCGGACACTGCGGACGCCGCTGAAATCGCACTGCCGAAATTCGAGCAAACCTCGTGCCGAAGCCAAATCGCACAACGGACGCAACTCGAAATGAACTTAGTGTGCCAAGACGCTCACCTTTCCACCGTTGCTGTCCCACAACTACGATTTGGATGCAGTCGCGTATGCGTGTGACGTCGCAGGTGGCCGATCGTGGCGAAGAGCCGGCCAGGCTGTCTCCAGGTCCCAGAATTGCACCGGTTTATTCTTGGTTTTTCCCGCCTTGAATAACTCGAGCTTTCGCCTGCAATCTCCCGACATCGAAGCGTTTCCCAACTCACATGGCTCTTGTTTTAGAGTACAACGGAACGGCGATTCTGCGAGTTTTGCGTGTGCGAATGCGTGGCCTTCCACTCGAACGATGCGTGAAATGTTGGCATGCGGGTCGTGCACTGATCGAAGCCAACACCAACGATCGCCACCAGGATTAATCAACGATGATACGCGTCGCCCTGCATCATAAGACAACCTACCAGTATGACCGCCATGTTGATCTGGGACCCCAGGTCGTTCGACTTCGGCCGGCCCCACATTGCCGCACTCCGATTTCTGCCTATTCGTTGAAGGTAACGCCTGACGATCATTATCTGAATTGGCAACAGGACCCGCACAGCAATTACCTGGCTCGGCTCGTGTTCAACGGCGCTGCCCAGACATTCGATGTCGAAGTCAACCTGATTGCCAATATGACGGTGATCAACCCGTTCGATTTTTTCCTGGAACCTACGGCAAGCGAGTTTCCTTTCGAATACGAACCAACCTTGGCCAAGGACTTGAAGCCGTTCCTGGAACCGATCAAGGCGGGGCCTCAGATGTTTTCGCTACTGGCTTCGATCGATCGATCGATGGCGAAAACAAATGATTTTCTTGTCAGCCTGAATCAGAAGATTCAACAAACCGTAAAGTACCTCATTCGGATGGAACCTGGGGTCCAGTCCCCGGAAGAAACGTTGACCTTGGGCAGCGGGTCTTGTCGTGACTCGGCCTGGTTGCTGGTCCAGGTACTCAGGCAACTTGGCCTGGCGGCGAGATTCGTTTCGGGTTACCTGATTCAACTCAAACCGGATGTCAAATCGCTGGATGGTCCCTCGGGAACCGAGGCCGATTTCACCGACCTGCACGCCTGGACCGAAGTGTTCCTTCCCGGCGCTGGCTGGATCGGCCTGGACCCTACCTCGGGCTTGTTGGCCGGCGAAGGCCATATTCCCTTGGCTTGCACGCCGGAACCGAATTCTGCGGCTCCCATCACGGGCTCGGTCAGCGAAGCGAAAGTCAAATTTCGTCATGAAATGTCAATCACGCGGATTTACGAGGACCCCCGCGTCACGAAGCCGTACACCGACGATCAATGGCAGCGTATTCAATCGCTCGGCCAAGACGTCGACGCGCAGCTGATCGCGGGCGACGTCAGGCTGACCATGGGTGGTGAACCGACATTTGTGTCGATCGACGATATGGACGGTGCCGAGTGGCAATTCGACGCCATCGGCCCGACCAAACGAGGTCTGGCGGTCGACCTGATCAGTCGGTTGAGGCATCGATTCGCTCCCCACGGACTGATTCATTACGGACAGGGGAAATGGTATCCCGGCGAGCCGCTGCCGCGGTGGGCATTTACCTGCCTGTGGCGCACCGACGGTCAACCAATGTGGCAGAACGATAAATTGCTGGCCGACCCCAACCGCGATTACTCCTTCGAGGGCGAATCGGCTCTGCAGTTCTCCAAAGTCCTTGCTGGACGATTGGACGTGAACCCCGAGCATGCCGTACCGGCGTTCGAGGATGCGCTGTTCTACCTCTGGAAAGAGCGTCGATTGCCGGCGAATGCTGAACTTAACCCGGAGGATATGTCCAACGAAGACGAACGCGTTCGGCTGGCGCGGCTATTGGAGATGCGCATGGGCAAGCCGGTGGGCTGCCTGCTGCCGCTGGCAAAGGGTGTCGACGGTTCTGGCGGCTGGGTAAGCGGAACCTGGCCGGTGAAGTCCGAATTCATGTTCCTGATTCCTGGTGATTCCCCCATGGGCTTACGGCTACCGTTGGATTCAATACCGGATGAGTCGACGGCCGACTGGAACCCTGTGCCGGCGACGCCGTATGCCGAGAGTGAGCCGCTGCCCAACCATGAGCGGCTGCGAAGCCAGTTCGCTTTCATGCAACGAGGTGTTGCCCGATCCCATGCGCAAGTCATACAGCCACAAGTCCTGCAGCGCGTCGGCACGGGCGTCGCAGATAAGTCAGGGGACGTGGTTGGCCGACCGCTGGCGGCGAAGCGACCAACGGAAACGGCAATCCTGATTTCGCCAGAAGCATGTTGGGCACGAAAAACAGCCTCGACAGCGGCATTATACGCACCGCGCTCTGCGTCGAAGCGCGCGAGGGACGACTCCACGTTTTCATGCCACCCACCGATCAACTCGAGGGTTATCTGGAATTGCTAACGGCGGTCGAACTGACCGCCGAGGAACTCGCCATGCCGGTAATCATCGAAGGTTACCTGCCGCCACACGATTTCCGTTTACAGAACGTGAAAGCCACTCCCGATCCGGGCGTGATCGAAGTCAACGTGCAGCCGGCGGCCAACTGGGACGAGTTGGTGGCAATCACCTCGGGCGTTTACGAAGACGCGCATCATTCGCGTCTGGGGACCGAGAAGTTTGACCTCGACGGGACCCACACAGGCACGGGTGGCGGCAATCATGTCGTGATGGGCGGGCGAACCCCGAGTGATAGCCCCTTCCTCAGGCGCCCCGACCTATTGAAGAGCTTTCTTGGCTACTGGCACAACCATCCATCGCTGTCGTACCTGTTCTCGGGAAGGTTCATCGGACCGACGAGCCAGGCTCCTCGTGTTGACGAAGGGCGTCGCGACGCGATGTATGAATTAGAGATTGCCTTTGATCAGGTTACCTCGAACCAGGATTGTCCGCCGTGGGTCGTAGACCGAATCTTCCGTAACCTGTTGATCGACTTGACGGGCAACACGCATCGCGCCGAGTTCTGCATCGACAAATTGTATTCGCCCGATAGCTCGACAGGACGACTGGGGTTGGTCGAATTTCGAGCGTTCGAAATGCCACCCCACGCGCAGATGAGCCTAACGCAGCAGTTACTGTTGCGTGCCCTCGTCGCACGATTCTGGAACCAACCCTACGAGTCGAAGCTGATCGACTGGAATACCACCATCCATGACCGCTGGCTGCTGCCACATTTCCTTCGCCAGGATTTCAATGACATCGTTGAGGATACGGCGGCGGCCGGCATTCCCATGGAAGCGGACTGGTTCGTACCGCATTTCGAATTTCGATTCCCGTTCATCGGCGAAATGCAGCACCGGGGAATTCATCTTGAACTGCGAAACGCGATCGAGCCGTGGTATGTGCTGGGCGAAGAGCCGGCCGGCGGAGCGACGGCGCGTTACGTCGATTCCTCCGTCGAACGACTGCAGGTCAAAGTGAGCGGCTGGTTCGACGACCGATATCGTCATCACCTGCAACGGCCGCAAAGTACCGCTCCACGCCACAGGGACAGAAGGCGAAGCAGTCGCCGGCGTTCGTTATCGAGCCTGGCAGCCGCCAAGTTGCCTGCACCCGACGATTCCCATCGACGCGCCATTGGTGTTTGATCTGCTCGACACGCGGCTGGGGCGTTCGGTGGGGGGCTGCCAATACTACGTAAGCCATCCAGGTGGACTGAACCCAAGCAGTTTTCCGGTCAACGCCTACGAAGCAGAAAGCCGACGCGGCGGCCGTTTTGTTACCATGGGTCACCGCGGTGGACAACTTAACATTCCGGTCGAGGAATCCAACGCCCGATTCCCCTTAACGCTTGATCTTCGCCGAAATCGAAGCCCTGTGTAAGATAGAGACTGTCGAGCTCTGAATGCCGCCGGGTGGGGCAGGGCAGCAGCGTCAATGGTCGCCACTTGGTCGCAATAAGATAAGATGGTTCCGAGCGGCCCGGGCGTTGCTCCATGGCTGCTGCGAATCATATCGATCAGCTGTCGCGAGGCTTCCTATCTTTGAACCAGATTGTGCCGAATCCTCGTGTCTTCCTCGCTCACAAACCACGTCTTTCAGGATTACGATCCGCCAGGCGGAGTGTACGAAGAGTATTGGGACTCGACGGGCCGAATTCGCTCCCACTCGAAGTCATTCGTCGAATTCGTCGATCGACTGGGTCGCGGAGAGTTTGCCAGGCGGTGGGAGCAGGCTCAACGCCTCGTTCACGAGAATGGCTTTGCCTACGCCGGCCATAGCGGGCCCGCGGAGAAGCTGCGACCGTGGGAATTGGATGCCATTCCGCTGCTGATCTCGTCAGGTGAATGGAGTCGGGTTTCGGCGGCGCTCGAACAGCGGGCCCGCGTCCTGAATCTGCTGATTCGAGACCTGTATGGCGAACAAACACTCGTCACAAATGGAGTGCTTCCTCCGGAACTTGTCTTCTTTCATCCAGGACTGTTGCAGTCGTACCACGGGTTACAGCCACCGGAGGACTGTTACCTGGACTTTTATGCTGCCGACCTTGCTCGGTCACCCAATGGCGATTGGTGGATACTGAACGATCGAACCGAAGCGCCATCTGGACTGGGGTACGCGTTGGAGAACCGGGTCGTCATTTCGCGGATGCTGCCCGAGGTGTTTCAGCAATGCCACGTTCATCGCTTGGCCCAGTTCTTTATTGCCGCCCAGGAAAGGCTGCGCAGTCTGGCACCACGACAGCGAGAAAACCCACGCGTAGTGCTGCTCAGCCCCGGCCCAAACAGCCCCAATTTCTTCGAAGACGCCTACCTTGCGCGGTACCTGGGATTCACTTTGGTGGAGGGTGGAGACCTGGCGGTTCGCAACAGTCACGTCGCGCTAAAAACACTGGGGGGCCTCTTGCCCGTCGACGTCATCATGCGTCGGCAAAACAGTAACAATTGTGATCCGCTGGAATTGGAAGCGACTTCGAAAACAGGTGTCGCCGGACTTACACAGGCCGTGCGGGCGGGCAACGTCGGCATCGCCAATTCGTTGGGCAGTGGAGTCGTCGAATCGGTCGCCTACATGGCTTACATGCCGGCGCTGTGCCGTGCATTATTGGGAGAAGAATTGATGCTGCCGGGTGTCGCCACCTGGTGGTGCGGTAACCGGCAGGGCCTGAGTCACGTGGTAAGCAACCTCGACGACTTGGTCGTCTACCCGGCGTTTCGTCATCGCGGCAAAGATGGGCCGACTCGGCATGCGTTTAGCCGCATGCCACGTGAGAAGTTGATTCGAGCGATTCGAGCGAATCCCCATGCGTTCGCGGCACAGGAACAGGTTGATCGTTCATCGCTGCCGAACTGGAATAACGGACTGCAACCGTCAAGGCTGGCCGTGCGCGCCTATGCAGTGGCCAACGGCGACGGATATTCGTTCATGAACGGTGCGCTGGCGCGGACCTCTTCGACCGCCGTTCCCCTGGAAACTTCGTTGAGCAAAGGTGAAGGAAGCAAGGACGTCTGGGTCCTTTCTGACGGACCCGTGAAGCACGTGACGTTGCTGAAGCATCCGGGCGAAGACATCTCGCTTCAGCGAAGCACGACCGAACTTCCCAGTCGCGTCGCCGACAACCTGCTTTGGTTGGGCCGGCAATTGGAGCGAGCGGATTCGTCGGCGCGGCTGCTGCGAAGCACCGCCAGTCGTCTGGTCGGCGAGACGCGTTCCACGAGCGATCTGGAATTGCCGGTCCTGCTGCGTTGCCTAGCAGACCAGGGACAAATTGAACAGGGCTACGCAGTTGCCGAAATGCGAGGGCCGCTACAACCGATTGATCAGGTGTTGGCAGCTTCCGTCTTCGACCGTTCCCAACCGGGGAGTTTGCGTTCGATCGTTGACAAGTTATTCCGCATGGCTTCGATCGTTCGTGACCGCCTTTCCGACGACACCTGGCGGATCATCCGCCGCATCGACGAAGTCTTCCAACCCGCCGATCGCAGTACTCCCGATCTCGCCGAACTTACCGAAATGACGAGCGAACTGATCATTCAGCTGGCGGCAATCAGCGGGATGATCATGGAGAGTATGACCCGGACACAGGCGTTTCGTTTTCTGGAGCTTGGCCGACGCATGGAACGATCACTGCAGATCATCAGCATCGTCGGAAACGCACTGGTGCCGTTGCCCGACGTTGCCGATCCCGTCTTCGAAACGGTGCTGGAAGTTTCAGATAGCTTGATGACGTACCGTTCCCGTTACCGTGCAAATTTGAATTTGGCCGCGGTGCTCGACCTGCTCTTGACCGACGAATCGAGTGCTCGTTCCCTGGCCTATCAATTCGTGCAGTTGGCGGATCACATCCAACAGCTGCCGCGTGATCATCGTCGACCTGGCTACACGGTCGAGCAGCGTCAAGCAATGTCACTGTTGCATTCGATTCGAATGCTCGATATCCAGGCGGTAGCCGAGGCGCACCGTCTGGGTGCCCACCAGATGCTGGGGCAATTGCTCGAAGACTGGGGGACACGCCTGCCACAATTGTCCGAAGCGATTTCCAACCGGTATCTGGTGCATGCCGGTCACGCACACCAACTTGGCGATATCAAGCCGCAGTGAATTATCGCATCTCCCATACGACGAAGTGTACCTACTCGGAATCGGTTCCGGTCTGCCACAACCTGGTACGACTGCAGCCACGCGAGCTGGTAAACCAGAACTGCAGTGACTTCAAACTGATCATTCACCCGGAGCCGATGGACCTGAGTCACCGACTCGACGAATTCGGGAATCATGTTTACTACTTTTCCATCGAGCAATCGCACCATGGTTTAACCGTAACCTCGACCAGCCAGGTGGCCGTCACGCCGACCATTCCACCACCGGGCGATTCGATTGCCTGGGAGCAATTGGCCCATCAATTGCAAACGGAACGGACTCCACACCTGCTGGATGCCTATCGATTTGTGGGCGAATCGGCCCAGATAAAATCGTTCGACGGCTTGCAGGATTACGCTCGCAAGTCGTTTGTGGCGGGTCGCTCCGTCGTTGATGCGGTGATTGACCTCACCCAACGCATCCACCATGACTTCACCTTCGATGTGCGGGCAACGACGATTCAAACACCCATTTCGGAGATGTTTGAAAAGCGTCGGGGAGTCTGCCAGGACTTCGCGCAATTGCACATCGGTTGCATTCGGTCGATGGGCTTGGCGGCGAGGTACGTCAGCGGCTACGTGCGCACAGTTCCGCCGCCCGGACAACAGCGACTGGTGGGTGCCGATGCCTCGCATGCATGGCCATCCGTGTACTGCGGAGACGCCGGTTGGCTTGACGTCGACCCTACGAATAATGCCCTGGTGTCGGACAGCCACATCACGTTGGCGTGGGGTCGCGACTACAAAGACGTGTGCCCTCTGCAGGGAGTCATTGTTGGCGGCGGAGATCATCGAATCCACATCGCCGTCGACGTGATTCCCGTCGACGGAGATGTATTGCCAGCTCAAACCCAGTCCCAATAATCGCATCTGAACTCACTCGGCGACGAATGCAGGCAATTCCTGCCAGGCGCGGGATTGGGCGAAAGTGGGTCGCCAACCGCAGTCGCTCGACAACAAAATTCTGCCGGATTATACTTGACGGCTCTTGGCTCGGCTTACGTCGCGTAACATTCTTCAAGGATCAAATAATGGCTTCAGCGTACTGGTTTCGATGCGTTCCACTCTTGCTCCTTGCTTGCTTGCAGAGCCGTGCTATCGCCGATTTCGATAACCTCGTTCGTCGCGTGCCCTACGATGCGAACACCATCACGCTGATCGAAGTTGGGAAGCTGATGAGTTCGCCAATGGTACAGGCACAAGGACCCGACTTCCTGACGATTCCCCTGGAAGCAACGCGGTACGTGTCTGCCGGAAAGATGGATTTTGAGACGATCGAGCCGCAATGGCGCGTGGTCATCATGGAAATGAGCAAGGAACCTTCGTTCCCAAAAGTTGCGGCCGAGTTCCGGGGGTCGATGGACAAGATCGAGGGTAAAGAGGTTGTCATTCTTCCCGGCGATGTTTACGCGGTGAAATTGAGTCCGACGTTAGTTGCTGGCGGCTCTCCCGCAATACGGCAGCAGGTCGTTCGGCGAATCAAGAATGATTTCAAGAAGTCAGCCGCAGCGTTGCCGGACTATCTTGAAGAAGCGCAGGCGTTTGCCGAAAAGGGCGCTGCAATCATTATGGCCATGGACCTGGAGGGCGTGGCCTCGCCCGATGAGGTGCGCAACGCCTTGGAAAACTTTGCCGAATCAACGGACACGAAGTTTGATCTGGATCAGGCTGCTGACGTCGTCGCCAGTATCCGGGGAATTTCGCTGGGGGTCACTGCCGGCAACGAACTCATCGGGTCCGTGAAAGTCGATTTTGCACAAGAGGTGGGGCCACTCAAGGACATTGCCAAGCCATTCATGATCGCCGCCTTGGAAAAAGCTGGAGCAACGATTGACGAGCTGTATGATTGGGACGTGAAATTCGGGCCCAAGAGCGTTCGCCTGACCGGCGAGTTGGGTACCAGCGGACTGATGCGAATCATGAGTCTGCTCAAGCGCCTCCAGAACTTCGTGAAGCTTCGCAAGCCGTCGATGACGAGGATTCGAAGAAACGCCTGGTTATCTCCAGCACGCAGCTGTATCTGAAATCCGTTGGCTCAATGATCAAGGACCTCAAGAAGCAGAAGAAAAACCGCAAGACAATGGGGCAACTTACCGTCTGGTTTCGCCGATACGCCGATAAGATCAGCGATCTTCCACCAAGAAATGTCGACGGCGAGGCGTTGGATTTTGGAATGTCCGCCGCGACCACGTTGCGGGGCGGCGCAACTTCCGTGACCCAGGCCGCCGCTCGCAGCAGGGTCCGTGAACAGGAAGTACCAGATCAATATAATGTGCAAACCTCTTCTCGTACGGTCGGCGTGGTCGGCGGGGGCTGGTATGGAGGCGGTGGCGCCTACACGTGGAATGGATGGCGTGCGACGCCCGACGTGACGAGAACACAAAAAATGAAGACGCATGTGCGAACGCAGGAGCGGTTGCAGGGCACAAGCGATGCACAGCAGGCGTTGGATTCGGTTGATGATCAGCTGCAGAGCGTCCGCTACCGCATGACGGAGAAGTACGACGCCGATTTCTAGGGCGAGTCGCGCGGCCCTCGCGGCAGCCTTCAATTAACGCCGGCCCAATGTGCATTGGACCGGCGTGTTGGTTAAGCCGCCCGGCAATCGCTGCTATCCCGGCAGAATTCACCGCTAGTGCGTGTCGCACATACGTGTAGCGTTAGTGGCGCTTTAGCAGTACCAACTCAGCGAAAAGACGCTACAGATAAAGTAAATGCGTCTCTAGGGTGTACCCTGGAGGAAACCGGCAAAATCATCACTGATCTTGTCAATCATCGCATCGACGACCTCAGGTTCGAATTCGTGGTTTTCAACGTTGACCTCTGTCGCATCATCGGTGTTGAAACTTGAGCCACTGTCGCCGACGTTGTCTTCGCCAGTGCCACCATTGACCAGAATGCTGCCCTCGAACACGCTGTCCATGGATTGCCCATTATCGTCGCCACCTTGCGCGAGCAAGCGTGAACCACCTAACAGCTGGCTGTCAACCACGACGAGAATATCCGCTCCGGAACCGGTGAACGCTGACATCTCGCCGTAAACCCTGGTCGATCCGAAGTACAGGCAGTCATCGCCGCCCAGAGTACGGACAGTCAAGTCGCCATCAAACACCGAATCCATGAGCGACACGACATCGTCTCCGGCGCTCGTGGAAAGTGAAGTGGGCCCCATCACAGCGGTGTTCTGGACTCCCAGGCGATCTTCACCGGACCCCGTTGCGATGTTCAGCCGATCGGAAATCTGTGTGTTCCTCAGCAGGACAAAATCATTGTCTCCACTGGTTTGCACGGTCATTCGACCACCGACAAACAAATCGGCAGGTCGACCACCCTGGCCACCCTCGTCTGTTTGGAAGGCGAGCATTTCTTCGTGATCATCACCAAAGATCGGTCCGCGACCGGTAACCAAATAATCTTCACCGGACCCGGTGGTGACCTTCATGTCCGTAGCAATATCGCTGAAGGCGACTTTCACCTGATCCGCACCACTGCCGGTCGCAATCAACACGCAAGCACCGGTCGAGACGTCCGCCGGTGGTCCGCCACCCGAGCCGTCCTCGCCATTGACGGCAGCAGCGACCAGCAGCGAATCATCATGATCCTCTCCCGCAAACCCCGGTCCACGACCAACATCAACAATGTCTTCGCCAGTGCCGGTTCTAACCGTCAGCTTGCCACCAATATCGACAAAACTCACGCGAACCGTGTCGTGCCCCGACCCGGTGTTGATGTCAACATTTCCTGGCACTGTCAATTTTGGCTCGTCATCGTCACCTTCGACGAGTGCCTGGGTTGGTTCTTCATGTGTTTCTCCACCCACGATGACCAGATCATCTCCGCCAAGCATCCGAATACGCAGATTGCGTGTCAGTCCGTCCGCATCAAAACGACTGGAATTCGTCTCGCCGTTAATCGTCGTGTCATCCATGCCGGAGACCACGATACTGCCATCGACCAAGGCAACATGAACCTCATTGGACTCGCTGTCTCCTCGAAGCACCAAGTCTCCAAGGTTGTTAAGCTGTGCTGTCACGTCACCGGACAACATCACCCGACGTTCGACCGGTTCGATATCGAACGTTAACATGGAATGCAGCGGGTTCAGGCTGCGCTTTCGTTGGTAAAGCATAATCCTCTCCCTTCGAAAAAACTTTCTGGGAACACGAAGGTTTTGTTTCGTGCTGTTGCGGTCGCAAGCACGGTGGCGGGCATTCAATAGCAGGAGCAAAACTTTCAGGGATGGTTTGTCTTGGCAAAAGATGTGCCAATCACGGGGTGGATCGCGGCGAGTTATCTCGTGCTGTGCGAATTGAATCACGAATTTACAGCTTGAGGATCATCGACGATTTCAGGCCGTGCCCTGCGTGGTTTCCGCGAGTCGCTCACCGCGTAGCTTCGCCAACCTGCGAGCAGGGAACCGTCGACTCCACATGCACAACCCTCGTTCTGATACGGCACTCCTCAGGCCAACCGCAAGCCTTTCCTAGGATCACTCCAACAGACGACAAACGACTGCACCGACCGGTGCGCATTCGCACGCCTGTGGCCGATTATGCGCCCCGCGGCGGTCCACAACTCAGTTTATTCGACTCGCGATTTTGGGCGTTGCCCGGTCCAGGCCCGACGACGAGCGGACATCTCACTGACTTGAGCCGCGCACCAAACTGGTTTCGTACGCACCGACGACCCCGGGGTGCAAATCGCCCGAAAAGCGCGTCAAATCGCACGCTTTTTTCAGGGGACAAATGCACAACCGGTGAATTCGTCCGAAACATCGATTCAGGGAACAAGGTTTGCGGTGGCTGTTGATGACGCTACGTTTCCTTCGGGTCTCCAGTTGGAATCCGTTGCATGCGTGGCCAACAAGCAGGGCGCAAGATCGCCGGGTGCCATTCGCGTTACGACCACTTCTGTGGCTTTGGCGATACCGAAAACTTCCAACAGCGATCTGGGCGACTGGCAAAGAACCATGGAGACGTGAATTCGCAAGGCAGCTTGCGAATTGGTACGACCTGGCACTAACTGAACTGCTGCCGTCGGCCGCCTTAGTTGTACATCGCTGACGATGCGACGGAAGAAGTGACCTTGGAAGGAGGCCCGATGATGAACGAGATGAACGCGCAAACTGCTCGCAGGGAAATGGTCGAACGTCAGATTGTAGCTCGAGGCGTGACGGACCCGCTGGTACGCCAGGCGATGGAGAAGGTTCCGCGTGAAGACTTTCTGCCGCCAGAGTTGAGCAATTCGGCCTATCTGGACATGCCGCTGCCGATAGGAGAAGGGCAGACCATTTCTCAACCCTACATCGTGGCGTACATGCTGGAGGCCTTGATGCTAAAGGGCGGCGAACGAGTTCTGGAAATCGGTACCGGCTCGGGCTATGCCGCAGCCGTCCTGGCCGAAATTGCCAGTGAAGTTTTTACCGTCGAAAGAATTGAACCTTTAGCGAACGATGCTGCCATGACGTTGCATGCACTGAATTATCACAACGTCGAGGTGTTCTGTGCGGACGGCACCATGGGCCTTCCTGAATACGCACCATACGACGCGATCATCGTCGCGGCCGGAGGACCCACGATTCCAGAGTCACTGAAATCACAGCTCAAAGTGGGTGGATGCATGGTAATCCCGATCGGGGGATCCGTTGACGATCAATTACTGGTGCGCATCTCGCGCATTTCCGAATCGGACTATAATCAAGAGAGCATCGCCAACGTTCGCTTTGTGCCCCTCGTTGGTCGGGAAGGCTGGGAAGCCAGCGACAAGAAAGCACCTCTTTGATCATTGCGGGCGACCAGTTCTCGAAATCCGGATGACAGCGGCCGTTGGCAGTCTCCAGCTCCGCTTGCTGGGCCGGTCTGTCGAACCACCGGACTCCCCGCCTCAGTCATGGCAAAAGACTTTCCCAGCGAGATTTTCTTGATGCCAGCAGCCACATTCGGACGATCTTGATCATGATGCAGTATTGGTTGGTGACTTTCTGCTAAACTGTCTGTGTCAGGTAAATACTGTTATTCTCGAGACGTGATGAGCTCCTTGGTTCAAAACAATCGGATCGCGACGGCATTCATCGTGGGGTGCTTTTTCTACCGTTTCGGCGCCTGCCCATGCGGCTGTTTCGAGCATAACTACTGGGTTCAGGCAATCGGGATTGTGGGTCCCGAGCACGATCATGCACCAACTGAGGGAAGCGTGCCAACGGTCACCGACCAGCACCATTGCTCCGGTGCCTTTGCCGTCGATTTCGTCAATGATGCTCGCCTTGTAAAGCCTCCGACAACCATTTCGAACCAGAGTTGGTCGGCTTTCATTGAAGAGGATGCACCGGTTACGCTTCCGAATGAGCCCGGTTCTCAGAGCACGCGCGGACCACCGTGCTTCTGGACGGCAACAAGCTCTCATTCCGAGCTCCAGGTGTACATCCTCTCGCGCTATCTTCGCACCTCCACGAAATTCTCATCGTGGCACCCTCGAAGCCTCGGCCGTTCACACGATCGGTCCGGCGATGAATACATTCATGAACCGACGAGTTTTCCCATGTCATCAATTGCGCGTAACGTGTTGGTAATGGCCACCACTCTCACCCTGGTCTTTGCGACCGGCCTGCTATCCGGGATGTACCTGGTTCCCGGACTGATCCCGAACAACTCTCCAGAGGACCTACACGACCACGACGAACACGACCATGACTCAGCTGGCGATTCTGACCATAGTCATGCAGAAGATCATGACCATGAAGAAGGCGAACACATCGCGATCTCCAAACAGGCATTCGAAAACCTCAGTTTGAAGCTGGGTCCAATCACGCTGCAAGATTACTGGAAGTCGCAGTCGGTCCCTGGTGAGGTCGTCGAGATACCGGGTACAAGTACGTTGACGATTTCATCACCCATGAACGGTGTCATTGAATCGATCTCGGTTCGTCCCGGTGAAGCAGTACGTTCAACCGATCGGCTATTCTCGCTACGGGTTACGGACGACGTGCTCTCGACGGCCCAATCCAACCTGCTCGCAGGTATTGCCCGGGCGAACATCATTCGACGAGAAGTGGCTCGGCTGGCGCCACTTACCGCTTCGGCGCCATCGCTGGACGCAAGCAACGTGATCTTGAGTACGAACTCGCTCAATTGGACGCTGCGAAAGGTGTACTGCGACAGGAAATGCGATCGCGAGGATTGCCGGATGCTGTCATCACGCAGATTGCGGAAGGCGGGTTGCTGGCGAGTTCGCTGGAAATCTCCGCTGCCAATGCCGGAAAAGCGGCGGTCATTGCAAACAGGAAAGGGGTTCGACCGGTCGCTTACGACCACGAAGCCACGACGCCTGAGTATGCGGTGGAACAATTGCTGATACAGCCTGGGCAAACGGTGAACCGCGGCCAGGAAGTGTGCACCTTGAGTAATCACGCCGAACTCTATGTTCGCGGACACGCATACGAAGGTGACTTGCCTCTGTTGCATCAGCTGCAGCAAAAGGGCTGGGGCGTGAGTGTGGAATTCGGACACGATCACGATCTCTCGGACAATGGAGCCACCGTCCGCAATAATCTCCCCGTCTTACGTATCGAAAATGAGGTCCAGTCCGATTCGCAGACACTCGCCTTTTTCCTGCCGCTGGAAAATGAACAACTGGCTTCCACACGCGATAAAGACCAACGGTCCTTCGCCCATTGGCGGTTCAAGCCCGGACAGCGAGTCCACTTGCGAGTTCCAGTCGAAAAATGGGAACAGCAAATTGTCGTCCCGCTGGAGGCGATCGTCCTTGAAGGGCCGGACGTCTTTGTGTTCACCGAGCATGAACATCCGGCGACATGACGCCGCCGAACATGAGGCAGAAGAGCACGAAGGCGACGCTCACGATGACCATGCCGACGAGGCTTTCATCGAACTCGAACCGGTTCCGGTCCGCTTGCTGCATCGTGACGATCGCTTCGCCGTCATTGCCAACGATGGTCAACTGAGCGATGGCCAACAGATTGCCATGAATGCAGCCTACAAACTGCATCAGGCAATGAAGATGCAGGCCGGTGGTGGCGCAGGCGGCCACGAACATGGTCACGAACATTGATCAGTTGCCCAATCGAAGAACAAACGTTGCCATCGGAATCTAACACTCTCCATTACGTCGGACGACATCATGCTGAATGCCATCATTCAAATCGCCCTGCGAAACCGGCTGCTGATCCTCTGTGGTACTTTTGCCGTAATGATCATGGGAACGATCGTGGCCCAGTCGCTGCCGATCGACGTCCTGCCATCGCTAACCCGTCCTCGTGTTGTCCTGGTGACCGAATGTGAGGGGCTGGCACCGGAAGAGGTCGAGCAACGAGTCACGTTGCCTTTGGAATCGGCCATCAATGGAGCCGTCGGTGTTACGGCAGTTCGCAGTTCGTCCGACATTGGCCTGTCGGTGATCAACGTCGAATTTGAATGGGGCGAAAACGTTTTTACGGCCCGGCAAGTCGTGCAGGAGCGATTGGCCACGGTAAAAGATCGCTTGCCGGAAGGAATCAGTCCGCAGATGGGCCCCATGTCCTCGTTGCTGGGACAGATCGTATTGGTCGGTCTTTGGAGCGATGATGGTAGCACCGATCCCACAGAGCTGCGCACCTTGGCCGACTGGGTCGTGCGGCAGCGATTGCTGACGATCGAGGGCGTGTCGCAGGTGATCACGATGGGCGGCGGACGGAAGCAGTACCAGGTGCTCGCGGATCAACACAAGTTGCACCAGTATGAAGTTTCTCTCTCCGAGCTCGAACACGCGTTCGCGCAAAGCAACCTCAACGTCAGCGGTGGGTTCATGAGCCGTGACTCCCAGGAGTTTCTCATACGAGGGCTGGGGCGATTCCAGTCGGTCGACCAGATTCAGAACGCCGTGGTCAAACAATCTGCAGGGCGTCCCGTCCTGGTCCGAGATGTGGCCACCGTCAAGGAGGCGGCTCAGACGAAGCGAGGCGATTCTTCGGTTAACGGCAAGGCCGCCGTCGTCCTGACGATCCAGAAGCAGCCGAACGCGGATACTCGCGAAGTCACCGAACGTGTGCAGGAAGCACTCTCCGAACTGCGAGCTTCCTTGCCCGCGGACATTGTGCTGCAACCCACCTACGAACAGCGTGAGTTTATCGATCACAGCGTGGCGAATGTCGTCGAAGCGTTGAGGGATGGAGCGATTCTGGTCGTCATCGTGCTGTTCATCTTTCTGTTCAATTTTCGCACGACCTTTATCACGCTGACCGCCATACCGCTCTCACTACTGGTGACCGCGTTGGTATTCCACTGGCTGGGGTTGTCGATCAACGTAATGACTTTGGGTGGACTGGCGGTGGCTTTGGGCGAGCTGGTCGATGATGCCATCGTCGATGTCGAGAACATCTTTCGCCGCCTAAAGCAGAATCGGCAGGCTGAGGATCCACAACCGGTGCTGAAGGTCATCTATGATGCCAGCGTTGAGGTTCGGAACGCCATCATCATCAGCACCGTGCTCGTCGTTGTGGTATTCGCACCATTATTCGCGCTCGGAGGTATCGAAGGACGGCTGTTTATTCCCCTGGGAATTGCCTACATCGTTTCGATCATGGCGTCTACACTCGTCTCGCTCACGGTTACTCCCGTGTTGTCCTACTACCTGCTGCCCAACGCAAAAGTCACCGAATCGAAAGAAGATGGTGCCGTGCTACGGATGCTCAAACGACTGGCAACTCCCGCGATTCGTTTCAGTTTGCAACCCATGGGTCTGGTGGTAACCCTGTCCATCCTCGGCTTTGGCTGCGTAGTTGGCAGCATGCTCGCCTACTCGATGGGAAAAGACTTCCTACCGCCCTTCGATGAAGGTGCTGCGCAGGTGAATCTGTTCTCAGCACCCGGCACTTCACTGCAGACCAGCAAGGAACTGAGCGAGGCCGCCGACCGACAGCTGCTCAAACTGGTCAAGTCACCATCGAATCCCAAAGGGCCCATTGAGTGGTTCACCTGCCGCACCGGTCGGGCCGAACAGGATGAGCACGTAATGGGCGTTAATATCAGCGAGTATGTCATGTCGCTCAATCCGGAGAGTGGACTAAGCCGCGAGGAATTGATCGAGCAGCTGCACGAATCGGTCGAGGACATTCCTGGATTGGAAACGGAAGTCGAACAACCCATTGCACATTTGATCAGCCACCTGTTGTCGGGTGTTACCGCGCAAATCGCCATCAAACTCTATGGCGACGACCTCGAAGTCTTGAGAAGCGAGGCAGCCGAAATCAAACAGGCCATCGCTTCCATCAACGGTATCGCACCACCAACCATCGAACAGCAACAATTGACGCCGCAGTTTCGCGTCGAATTGAAACAGGACAAGCTGGCCTACTACGGGGTCACCGCCGCCTTCGTCCAGGATTTCATTGAAACGGCCATCCACGGCCGGGAAGTGTCGAAGATCATCGATGGACAACGTAGCTTCGACATGCTGTTGCGATTGGATGAACCTTATCGCACGGATCTCGACAACCTGAGCAAAATGCCGCTGGAATTACCCGGCGGCGCTCGAGTTCCGCTGGGAGCATCGCGCGGGTCTACCAGGCGTCGGGACCGAACACCATTAAACGTGAAGATGGTCGCAGGCGAATCGTCGTTCGTGTCAATACAATGGGGCGAGACCTGAGCAGCGTGGTCGCAGATATCAAGCAACGTGTCGAACATCAGATTCAGTTGCCCGAAGGCTACTTCATCACATATGCCGGCCAGTTTGAAGCTCAGCAAGAAGCAAGTCGTCGCATCATGATCTTAAGTGGACTGGCATTGATCGTGATCTTCGTCGTCTTGTACGCCACGTACTCGTCGGTTGGCCTGGCACTTCAAATCCTGGTCGCCATCCCGGCCGCATTCGTCGGTGGAATCATCGCGTTGGCAGCAACCGGTCAGACCATGTCGATCGCAGCAATGGTGGGTTTCATCTCGCTCGGCGGGATCGCAGCGCGAAACGGGCTGCTACTGATTTCGACCTATCTTGAACTGGGAGAAACACAACAATTCAGCCCCAATCTGATTTTGGCGGGCAGCCTGGAACGACTGGCACCGGTCTTGATGACCGCTCTAACCACGGGAATAGGGCTCGTCCCCCTCGTGATCGGTGGGCACCTCCCCGGAAAAGAAATCCTGTTCCCCGTGGCAACGGTGATCCTCGGGGGCCTGGTTACCGCCACGATGTGCGAATTCCTGATCCGGCCCGGGCTGTTTTGGATATTCGCTGCCAATAACGACACGCAGCAAGAAAACGAACCGGAATTAACCCGCGCAGCCTAAGGCGGCCGCGACCGATATAAAGCCTATACTTAAAATGTCAGTACCTGGCATCGCACAATAGAATCATTTGCGGCAAGGCGTGCTCGAACTCGCGAAGGACATTTCGAGCACACGGAAATCGCCACGAGGCGTCGTTGCAGGAAAGCAATGGCAGCGGTTCGTGTTTTGGCACAGATTCTGCATATTCCAATGATTCCCATTTAGCCAATTCTGAATTCCCATGAAACGCATGATTGCAGACGTCCAAGCGGAAAACGTTGATCCAACAGCAACGTCGGCTCAGAAGGCGGGTCGGCCCGCCTTCGATTCAAGACTTCCTGATCAGCCTCGACCCGCGGTGAAACGCAAATCGAAGTTTTCCTGGACGTTGCTGAATTTCTGGCTCGACTCGGCGATGCTCGTCAACTTCCTTGCCTTGGTCTGCGTTTCCGTTGTGATTCGCTTCGTCTTTCCGGCAGCGTCCGCTGCACAGGGATGGTCACTTTGGGGACGGGGCATTGACGCCTGGATGGCGGGGCAATTCGCCTTACTCGCCGTGCTGTCACTGGGAATCCTCGTGCATGTGATGCTGCACTGGAGCTGGGTCTGCGGCGTCTTTTTTGGCAAGCTCTGGAAGTTGAAAAAGGGAGCGACACTGCCGGACGACGGAACACGGACGATTTATGGCGTCGGGTTCATGATCCTGCTGCTGAACCTCATGGGGCTGTTTATCGCCGCCGCCGCAATCTGCATCCACTCGCCGCTCTAAAATCGGCGCTCGGTGCCCCTTCTGCTCGACCGTCGACGTTCATGGCGCACCACGTCTTGTGGCCCAACGTCAGCCAGCTTCCCAGCAATCGACCAGCCACCTGGTCTACTCGGCAGATCAACATCGATGATTCGAGCGTTCAGTTCGGCGCATTGCGTGACGACCACGCGGCAGCCAGGAACAGAAATCCGGGTAACGCGAACAGTAGAAAGTAAGGGCCACCAGGCAACTTGCCCGCTGTCAGGAAATGCCACAAGTAGAAGCACGCAAGGCTCACGACAGTCACCATGCCTCCCCGCGCGTCCCGCCACCAGCCCAGCACCATGCCGCAAATGATACCGACCGGGAAGAACGCAAAACCGACCATTTCATTCGCTCGCATTCCGCCCAACTCTTCTTCGCCCCCAAACACGAAGGCCGCCAGGAAGCCGATGCTCGCGATACTTGTCAGGCGAGCTGCGATTCGAAATGAGGACGACCAAATGAAATGGTTGCCGTTCATGAAACCGGCTCGTTTCGATGCCTGCTGGACTCCGCTCACGGACAAAATGGACAAGCCGATGGATCATCGACGAACAGAAATAGCCCGCCACGATAGAGCGAAAGGACTCCCATCAGCACGACACACCATCCCGCGAGCGTGAACAGTCGAGCTCTCCATGTCAACGGAATAGCGCTGGCTGTCGTGCCCGTCGCCACCATCAAAGGGACCGTGCCCAACCCGAAGACGATCATGACGGACATGCCCAGGAACAGGTCGCTCGTCTGAGCGGCTGTAAACAAGAAGGCGTAGACCAGGCCGCACGGCAGAAATCCGGTTGCAACGCCCGCCAGGAATACCCCGCTGCGACTCTGTTGCTTGAGCATCGAACGTAACAAGCCACCCGACGGACAAAGGCCGACACCCTGTTTACCCAAACGAAAACGATGCATCACCCCAGCGGTAACCAAACCTTCGTAGACCAGAAACAATCCGGCCACAATTGCCAGGATCGCCGTCGCATTGACACCGAACCAGCGTAGGCCGGTCAGACGCTGACCGCCAAACCCGGCCATCGCTCCCAATGTTGCGTAGGTGAAGATGCGACCGACACTATAAATCAACTGCCACGACACATTCTGACGCCAGCCCGTCGTGGTACTTCCGAGGATCGCGGCGAACGGCCCGCACATGCCCACGCAGTGCGAAGAACCGGCCAAGCCAGACAGGAATATTAACGGGAGTTCAATCATTGCGGCATCATTCGATGGATAGGTTTATGGCAACGGGACCAATCTCTCGTTATGTTGATTGTCTTCATTCGAAGCATTTGCATCCGGCGTGGACAACTCGACCGGCCCGGCACCGACCGCCAGTCGCAGCGACTCGACAATCACAAAGACGCTACTGAAAACCATGGCAGCCGCAGCAAAGATCGGATTCAATCTTCCGGTCGCGGCGAGTCCAATACCGACGGTATTGTAAGCCAGCGCCAGAATAGATTGCGGCGAATCGTACTTCTTGTACGTCGAGCTAACCCGATTGCCCACGGCAGCAGCAGCAGGTTTGACGACATCAGGCAGACGTCCGCGGCGTCACGCGATACTTCAACACCGCAACCGAGCGCGATTCCCACATTCGCCAGGCCCAGGGCCGGCGCGTCGTTCAGCCCGTCACCAACCATCGCCACGAGGCGCCCCTGCGACTGCAAGTCAGTGATCGCTGCCTGTTTGTCGGCGGGCAGCAATTGTGACGCCACGCTTACCCCCAGCTCGTCTGCAACCCGGGAAGCCCGCCCTGACTGATCGCCGGTCAGTAACGTGATCGACAGGCTCATATCCTGCAACAACTCGATGGTCGGTCGAGTTTCCCGGCGCAGCGATTCGTCGAAGATAAAACACGCCTGGACCATTCCGTCCCAACCGACGAACACACTCGACGTGTTCCGTGTGGAAAGCTGATCAAGCCACTCCTGTATCGCATGGGGGAACTGCAGCTTGTACTCTTCGCAGCAGGCCTTGCTGCCAAGGATCGCGGTGGTCTGCAACCGGCTGCCGTCTTCGTTCTCCATTTCAAGTTCGGCAATAACTCCCTTCCCTGGCAGCGTCCTGGCGGCAGTGACGGATACTTCTGTGAAGTCTGCGTTGTCGTCTGGAATCTGCGCGAGCAATGCCGCCGCCAGTGGGTGCCGGGTCTGTGCCGCCAGAAGTTTGGCAATTCGAGCCTCAAAACGATGGTCATTGCCTGCCTGGAACGAGTCGATCAGCCGCGGAGTACCCGTGGTCAGCGTGCCCGTTTTGTCGAGGCAGATGTGGTCAATTTCGGCCAGCGAGGTTAGATCATCACTTGAGCGAAAGACGATGCCGTGTTGTGCGGCTTTGCTGAGCGCAGCCCAAATCGCCAGGGGAGTCGCAATAGCAAGCGCACAGGGGCAGGCAATCAACGCTACCGACATCGAGGCCATCATGGCAGCGTGTGACCCGTGGGCCTGGTATTGAGCCACAAATACGGCGACGGCAATAACGCAAATCAGCGGTGCAAACACCGCCGCCAATTGATCGGCCAATCGCTCAGGGCGACTGCTTTGGCGCACCGTTTCGTGCACCGCCTCAATCAATCTCTGGATCACCCCCTGACTGGCAGGTGCCGTGACGCGAATCTCCAGGCTGCCGTCAAGGTTTGCTGTACCTCCAAACACGGAATCACCCGTAGCGACCCGGAACGCGTTGCTCTCACCCGTGACCAATCGTTGATCCACAAACGACGACCCCGCTTCGACGACGCCGTCCAACGGAATCCGTTCACCAGGCAAAACGCGAATCCACTGGCCGGATTTAACCTGATCCAGCGCCTTCTGTTGCGTTTGACCATTCACTACCAGCCGAGCCGAATTGGGCAGCAGGTTTTGCAGCGATTCGAGCGACTTCATGGCCCGTTGCTTTCCTTCGGCCTCGAGCCAACGCCCCAATGTCACTGCCAACAGGATCATGCAAGCAACTTCAAAGTAAATATGTTCTGTTCCTGCCACGATCGAAACGATCGAATAGATATAAGCCGCTCCGACGCCGACCACCAACAGGACATCGGCGGAGATGATTCGCCGACGAATTTGACTCAGCACACTGGCGATCAGGGGTCGTCCCAACAACAAGACGACCGGAGTCGCAAAGACCAGGCAGGCCAGACGCAACAGATCCTTGAAGACAGCTGCGTTTTCGGCAAACGAAATGGAATAGGCGTCCCAGCTCCACAATACCATGGTGAAAACCATGACATTCATCGAAAAGAATACCGCCAAGCCCAAACGCATCGCCGTGCGTCCGACCATCACGTCGGCGTCCGCGTTATCCGCCGAGATGTTAGCCGCTAGTTCGCAGCCCAGGCAACAATAACGCTCGGCATGTTCGACTCCGCGTGCCGCACGAACGGGTAATCCGCAGTATTGGCAATCGCCCAACGGACTGGCCGGGTCACGCGGAAAGGTAGCACTCACTTCACCATCAGTTCCGCTTGGACGGCTGGAAAGAGAAAACGAATTGTGTAGACGACCGCCAGGATCCAGAATCCCAGCCACATGAAACGCACGTACCAGGGGATGTCATTGCTGGTGTAATTATGATATCGCCGGTCGGCTGAAATCTCTTCCTTATTTGGCATAACTGGCCCCCTTTGATTCTTTCAGCTGCTCATCGAGCAAGTGGTCACGTTCCAACATCAACCGTTTCGGCGCTTCCATGTCGCGGAACGTCCCATTGACTGCGGCCCACAGCAACATGCACAGGAACCCCAAACTCGCGAGCAAGTAATTCACCATGGGCGTAATCGCGAACGCACCTTGCGAGTCGTCCTGAAACGTATGGATGAACTCGTAAAACTTCATCACGAAACCGATCATGCTGGGCGTCAGGATCAGGACCGCAAATCCGAGCGTGATCCAGTTCGCTCGCGATCTGGATCGATCCGAATTGTCATCGGACTGTGATGTGTCGTCGGGTAATTTCTTCAGCATGTCCTGTCTTTCCATGAATGCAGTGAATCCGGAACGGTTGCCCTTTGCCGGGTCCTTCCTGCCTTCCTGACAAATATTTCCACCGGAATGGACTAGTAGCCTTCCGAATTGAATCGATTCCAGTTCTTCGTAGTAGGGGTAGCTGTCCAGCCACGATCCGAGCCACTGGACGTAGGTGATCAGGGCCAGGCCGCGTTTGTTGGGCTTGTCGGGCTCGCCGTCAAACAGCCAGGGGTATTCGGGCATCGGCGATTCGGGCACGATCGTCTTGGGGCGGTAGAAATGCACCGCATGCCAATCGTTGCCATGACGTCCTCCCTGGCGGCTGAGGTCGGGACCCACTCGGCGTGTGCCGAACATCACCGGCCGTTGCAATTCGTTTTGGTACTCCCAAGTCTCTGACACCGGGCCGTACCGCCGCGATTCATTGGAAACGGGCCGCACGAACTGGCTGTGGCAGTGCCAGCAGGCTTCGCCGATGTAGACCTGACGTCCCAGTCGCAACGCTTCGGCACACGCCTCTTCGGTCGGCTCGCCGAATGCTTCGCGAAACTGCTCCGGATACCGCTGGCTCAGTTCGTCGAACTGGTACATCACGCGGTCGTTGACGACTTCTTCGACCGTCTGCTCGGGCAGGTCCTTGAACATCAGCATCGGCACCGCCACGTTGGACAGGAACGCGAAGGCAAAGAAGCCAATGCCGGCGATGAACAGGATGCCAGCTTTACTTTCAAGCATGATCTGTGTGTCCTAGTCTGACTTTCGATTAGTTGTCGAATTCGTCGGTTCGCGTCGTGGCGCATGTCTGTGCAGCTGTCGCACTGTACGCTGCGGCGAAACCCGATTCGGGCACTTCACCTACGGGTGCTTCGCGCGGATCGTCATCACAGATGTTGTAAACAAAACACAGGAAGCCGGCGAACATCACCAGTCCGGCGAAGATTCGCGTGATCCAGAACGGTTGCGAGCCGTTGAGCATCGTCCTCCCAGGGTTGCAGCGCGGCCCAGTAGTATCCCTGAAACATGCCCGCCAGTCCCAGGTCGAGGAACATGATGAACACGCCCACGGCCGACAACCAGAAGTGCCATTCAGCAAGCTTGCGGCTGTACCATTCGCGGTCCAGAAGCCGCGGGATCAGGTAGCGTCATGAAGCCGAAAGATCCACATGCTGAACACGCCGAACATCACCAGGTGGGCGTGACCGACGACCCAGTCGGTGAAGTGGATCAGCTTCTGAAAGGTCAAGTGTGACCTGCAGGGCGCACTGGAAGCAGGTGATGAAGTAAAAGATCATGCCCGTGTAGAACCAGCGGATCGGCAAGTTCGTCTTGACCATCTTCGCCGTCGCCCCAGAGATGTGCCCAGGAAGTTGATCACGACCGTGGCCACCACGAACTCGACGGCGATCGTCGAGATGATCGCTCCGTACTGCAGGAACATCGGGATCGGCGTGTAGAGGAAGTGGTGAATGCCCTGCAGCGGATAGAAAAAGGCCAGGCCCCAGAACCCGACCAGCGACAAGCCGTGCTCCAGATCGGCTTCTTCAGGATGATGGGCACGATGTAGTACATCATGCCCCAACCCAGGGGCGTCACGAACAGTCCCACCAGATCGTGGATGAACAGGCCGCCGACCGCCCCGGCGTTGGTGCCCGTCAAAGCGTACTCGGGCAGAAAGTTCCCCATGGCGTAGGTCAGGAAGGTCCAGACGAAAGCCGCCATGAAGTACCACAAGCGTGACATACATCGGACCCTTTGGCCTTGGCGATCGGCACCAGGAAATTGACGGCCACCAAGGCCAGCCCGAGTAGCGCGACGGGATCGATCCAGAATGGCGTCTCGCCCCACTCCAGACCCTGGGCTCCGAGGCGAAAAAGTAATGTTCCAGCTCTTTGGCCAGATCGGCGACCCAGGCTTGCGTCTTGAAAGGTCGGGCCGAACGAGAATGCCCGACGGCCGTGCGACAGCACGATCGACCTGCCAGGCAAAGAAGATGAAGTACGACAAGTGCATTGCTGGCCGACGCGTTGCAGCGTCAGTCGCGGCACGGCCCATTGCAGCATGCCCAGAAACGCGTTGGCCAGGAATCCGTAGGCGATCGGCATTGGTGTGGACCATCCGCCAGCGGCCCGGCGAAAGAAACTCGACGCCGTTGAACGGATTCCAATGGATCAACTGTGCGGCCATCAGGATGCCGCCCAGCATGGAGATGCCCAGAAACAACAGCGCCATCCAGAAGTACCAGCGCACCAGTCGTTCTTCGACCAGTTCATGATGGGAATAGGTCGGCTCGGCCATTGTGGTCTGTTGCGAGTCTGCCATCTTCAGTCCTTAAAGGTTACTTACATTTATTGGGTTCGCGGTCAGCACGGCGAAGCCAGGTTTGACTAGTGGTTGCGACGGGCGACTAGGTCGCGTGTGGCTGACCGTCTTCGTGAATCATTGCATTTGGGTTTCGTTCAAACCGGCCCCACGGTGAAAGCGCGGCGACGACCCAGGCAAAAACGATATGCGTGATCGCCCCGATCCACGGTGGCACCAACTCGACAATCCAATTGCCTCCAAACAACCAGGGTTGCAGCCAGGCAATGAGCAAGTAGAAATTCACGGCCCACAACAGCAACCCGGCAACGGTCGCAACGCCCAGTCGTTGCCACAGGTTTGCATTGGGAAGGAAGCGAACCAGGAATAACTGCAGTGGTATGGCGAGCACTGCGCCGGTCAGGATGTAGAGGCAACAACCTACGGCAAGCACGATTCCTGTATCCACACTCTCGGACAACGCCTGCTCCCCCATCGGAAACGTCAAATAAACCTGCACCAACTTCAGAGGGTGCTGACCAACGATCAGCGACCCAATCACGTTCAGCAACAGGCTCGCGACCGCGCCGATCATCCCCAGAATCGCACCGGACCAAGCCAGGTACGTTGGATAGAAGGGAACATCGGATCGACTCCAAGTCTCCGGAGCTTTCACCTGCAGCTCGGATTCCAACTCGGCGACCCGCTGGTGAAGCCGTTCGAGTTCCAATTTGCTTTGATCGTTCATACACAATCGCCAAGGTCTAAATGGATGAGCTCATTTGGGAACGCTGTGCCTACGACGGCTCAGGCGGCTGTTTCGATTTCCTCTTCGGCAGCTTCCGCTGCGGCTTCACTTTCGCCATTCGCGGCGGCCGGCTCGGCGTCAACTTCCGGCTCGGCCGCATTATCCAGCACGGCGCCGCCGACTGCCGGGTCGCCGCCGTCAACGATGTGCATGATGTAATGCACCATGTGCCAGATGGCAGCCGGGTTTTCGGCAAAGATCTGGCCGAACTGAGGCATTGGTGTGCCATTGATTCCGGTAAATATGCGCCGGTAAATATCCAGCGGTCGTCGACCACCGTGCAGCATGCGCGCTGTGATATTCGCGGCCGGTGCCGGGTCGCCCCAGGCGTCATAATTGATCTGCACCCGATCGCCGGCTGCGGCCGATTCCTGAGCCGCCAGAAATTCGGGACTCAGCCACTCGGTCTGCCCCTTCGCATCGACGCCATGGCAGCTGTAGCAGCTCGACTCGATAAACAGCGATCGCCCCAGCTCAATCGAAGCCAGGTCGTAAGCCGGTTCCGCGGAAATTGGATTCACCACTGCAACTTGAGCCGATTCCCAGAGGTCGATTTCTTCCTCCAAAATATCCGCGAAATCGCCGGCCTCGATGGGTTCGTCCGGGTCGTAGTCATCCGCAACGTATGCCAAGCCGTCCTCGACACGTCCGCGCAGCGTCAGGAAAATGACGTAATCCACGACCGCATCAAGATCCTCCTGCGACATCCATGGGAACGCTGGCATCGACGTCCCCTTCGCACCACGGCGAATGGTGCGAACGAGGTCCTGCCTCGCAGGCCGGTCGCCGTAGGGTGTCGATGTGAATTTGAAGATGCCTTTGCGATAGTCTCGTGGCTTCGGTTGCAAATAGGCTGCCGCTTCACCGTTGCCATCGCCGGTGATCCCATGACATCCAGAACAGCGATTTCGATACACCTGAGCGCCATGGATCAAGCGATTCGGTTCCAAGATCCCAATGTCGACCGCCTCGGCAGCCGCCAGTTCCGCGACAACCGTGGCCTCCGCAGATGCTGCAGCGTCGCCGTCCGATTCCGCAGGTTCTGCCGGCAGAGACATCAAAAGTCGTGGACGAGTAGGCGTACCAAACATCCTCCGCATTCCGGTCCTGATGTTTTCCTGATGCAGTTCGGGCAAGTCTGCGATCGTCTCGCGCAGTGCAAACGACGTTTCCGAAGTCCGCGAACAACCAATGGGGAAGAGGACAAACAGAAGTGCTACGCTAAGCAGCCCGGAAAGTCTTGAATGCATCTTGTACGCACTTATCGGGTGGGAGTTGTCTGACGGGCCACGGCGAACTGTGCTCACGAGGACCGTTGCAGCCCGTGAGTTTCGCAAGAGCTTCGCAGGTTTCGCAAAAAGTGTGCCAGTCAGCGTCCAAAGCGTGCGGCTCAGGCCACCTCGGAATGCTCGGCACTCGTCGCGAGCTCTTACGGTACGTTAACTTACCGCCGGTCCGGACCGCAGTGCAAGTAGAGCGTGAACAACCACTTTGAAACTCGCCAACCTGTGTGCCATTCAGCACACCTGCACACCTGACTGCTCAGGGGCGACAACGCGACATGAAACCCTCACCGACTTCGTGTTCACTTTTGCCGAGTCGGCCGGTGACTTCCCTGCAGCTTGTCTTCAAAATCGCTTATCGCCCTTGGAGGTAATGCCGTTCAAAGCGCATTGAGCACCGCTGCGACATCAATCACCTCCTGACAGATGGCACCTGCAACCGGCGGCAGGAATCCTGTCGCCGCAAACACCATTCCAATGATGCTCAACGCGATGCCGCCGATGGCACTCTGCAGCCCAATTCTCCGCATGCGGCGACTGATGTGCAGAAACTCATCGATCTTCCGCAACGAACTATCGAGCACAACGACGTCGGCGGCTTCGGTGGTAACGTCGCTATTCTGACCGAAAGCAACGCCCACGGTCGCGGCCATCAATGCGGGAGCGTCATTGATGCCATCGCCGACGAACATGGTGTTGGCCAGCGCCGTTTCCGCGTTGACAATCTCGAGCTTTTGCTCGGGACTCTGGCTGAAATGAACTTCCTTGATCCCGACCTGCTCGGCCAGGTACCGAACTTCCGATTCACGATCCCCGGAAACCATCATCGTGCGATGAATGGCGTGCCGGGGGGATAGATGACTGATGAAGGATGCGCCGTCGCTCCGCGGCGTATCGCGGAATCGATACGTCGCTGCGTATTCGCCGTCGACGAGAATGACGCATTCGAGACCGCTCGCCTGCGGTGGCAGCTTGTTCTCAACGTCCGGCCGTTGCGACAGCAGTTTCTTCCGACTGGTGACTTCGACCACACGACCGCCAACGATGCCTCGCAATCCCTGGCCCGGCGGTTCGCTGATCTCGGTGACGTTATGGGAAACCGTTCGCTCAAGGCTTGCTACCTTCAGAATCGCGTGTGCCAACGGGTGTTTTGAAAACCTCTCCAGGCTGCCAACCAGCGCCAGTATTTCGTTCCCCCGCCTGGGATCGATGTAGAATTGTTCCACCAGTTCGGGCTCGCCGTAAGTCAGTGTTCCCGTCTTGTCAAAGATCACAGTGCGACAGGTATCCGCCGTTTCTAGCGACGATGGATCGCGAACGATGATGGCGCGCCGCGCTGATAGTGAGATGGAACCTATGATTGCCACCGGAATGGCGATCAGTAATGGACACGGAGTAGCGACGACCATCACGGCCAGGAATCGCACAGGGTTTCCTGTCGCCACCCATGCCGCAATCCCGATGGAAACAGCCAACGGCGTATACCAGGCACCCAGCCTCTCGGCCAATCGCCGCATGCGCGGTTTGTTTTTTTCCGACGCTTCCATGACCTCCATGATTTTTGCGTAGCGAGAATCGATGGCGAGCTTATCGGCTTTGATGATCAATGCCGACTCGCCATTAATGGCGCCGGACAGGACCATCGACCCCGGTGTCTTCGACATCATGTACGGCTCACCGGTCAGGTACGATTCATCCATGACACCATGCCCTTCGACGACCGTTCCATCGATCGGGCAGGTTTCATGCGGAAAAACTGCGACGACGTCACCGATCTGAATGTCTTTCAGCGGCACGTCTTCCATGACCGATTCCTGCTTGCGGTGGGCAACCGACGGCATTCTCTTGCTGAGAGCACGCAGTACGGACGACGCACTGCGCACCGCATACGCTTCCAACGCCTCGCCACCCGAGAGCATCAAGACTACCAGCGAACCGGCAAGGTACTCGTCCAGCATCGCGGAAACGACGATCGAGATCCCCGCCAACAGGTCTGAGCCAAATTCACGGCGAAGCATCTTTTCGAGCAGGCCCCACACCAGGGGCACTCCGCCAAAAGCCAATACAGACAAGAGAGGAAGATTCCAAACCGTTTCCGACGTCTGCATGCCAAACCGAAGGCCCAGGTGCAGGGCGATCATCGCGATCGTAAACAAGGCGATGACGGTCTCCCGGGATCTCCACGTTTGGGACTTTGGATTTTGCTCACGCTCTGGCATCACGGCATCTACCTCAACGGATTCCTGCGATTCCTGTATGTCATGAGATCATGTTAGCTGACTCGTGCGGTGGGTCACCAGACGCGCAATGCTCTCATGGCGAACCATGGCGCCCTGTAGCCCTGCGTCCGACACGCCTCAATTCCGCTTCCGTTTTCAGCAACGACGCTTGCCGATCGCTAACAGATCCGGAAAAGCGGCACTGTCTGCAGATGCAGATCTCACCGTTATCACTCTTCGGAAGACTCAATCGACTAGTCTGCATCCAATGCCAAATTGTTGGTTTCCGCGTCGCTCGACTCCTCCGTTGGCTCATTACCGAACCGGACAAACAACACGGGACACGGCGCGTCGCGCATGACTGCCTCAGCAACACTCCCGATCAACAACCGCTGAATCCCGGTATGGCCATGAGTACCCATGACGATCAGGTCATACGATTCGCACTTCGCCGCGATTACGATTTCAGTGGCCGGATCACCGTAAACAACCATTTCGTCGATTGGCACATCGATACTGGCTGCTCGCTTCACGCAGCAAAGACGCAGATGGGTAAACCAGCGAGCAGGTTCCAGGCCGCCACTACGCTCGTCGTAGTACGGCAGCACCTGCGGGTCCACATGAAACAATGTGATCGCAGCCGACGGTTTCGAATGTGCGATCGTAAGCGCGTATCGCAGAACAACAGCGGAGCTGTCGGAAAAATCGACGGGCACCAGGATTTTGAAGCCATTCATCGCTCAGCCTGGGCGGTTCGGGCCATGTTCTTCCGTAACTGCAAGTGGGCTCCGTGAGCCCGGGATTGCCGGCAAGTGCTGATTACCTCGCCCCTGCAATGCGGCTTCTGATGAGCGTGCAACCGTTATGCCAGTCACCACGGCGGTCGCAATTGGCCTGGCGGTTCGGTTCGAACTCAACACATGTGCGAAACCGCACATCGCAGGGCACGGTCGGAGCGCGGAAAGCAACACCTCGTACGCGTATTCCCCGCTCCCCGGCGGCCGCGGCTTTTTGGAACGTTTTGTGCGTTGACCTCCATGGTGCCGAAGGTACACGCTATGAGTCATTCGATCCATCACCACCACGCAGGATTGTGATCAGTCATGAATGCAAGAACCATTCTATGTCCCGTCGATTTTTCGCCTTGCAGCGATGCCGCGTTCAAGCACGCCATCGACTTGGCGGCCGCCAATGACGCGAAGCTCTTGCTGGTCCATATCTCGGCTCCGCCGCCGACGTTTGTTTCCGGCTTCGCAGGGTATGGCGCTATGCCTCCCTACCACCCGGAACCCGACGCCAGATTGGAAAAAATGAAGGATGAACGCGTCAGAATCGAGTACGTCCATTTGATTGGCCTGGAGGGGGAATCGATCGTAAAGTTCGCCGAGCAGAGAGAGTGCGACTTGATCGTGATGGGAACCCACGGATACGGTGGCCTGCAGAAGTTCCTCCTGGGCAGTGTCGCTGACTTTGTCATGCGACACGCGAAATGCCCCGTGATTGTCGTCAAGGATCAGCAGGAGTCAGCATCCAAACAAGCTACCACTGCCTGATTGCAGATGAGCAAAATGGCGATGGACGATCGATGGCACCTTGAGTATGCCGCGACGGGTCGCACCGACTTAGTCCACAGAGTTTCGATTTGCGGCCTTCGTCCCTGATCTGGGGATGGAAAGCTCAAAGGCCGCTCCATCTTTGGTGCCCAGCAATCGCAGGGTACCATCGTGGGCCTCGACAATTCGCTTGCAAATCGATAATCCCAAACCCGTTCCCTTGGGCTTGGATGTAGCGAATGCGTCGAACAACTTTCCGCGATGGCTTTCAGGGACACCCGGCCCGTTATCCCGGACGACCAACCTCAGTACTTCGTGACTTACGGAACATTCGACTTGGATATTGAGGCATTCTTCTTTGGCATCGAGCGCATTCTCAAAGAGGTTTCGAAAGACCTGCTCCATGCGATCGTTATCAACATTCAGTCTCAAGTCGTCCCAGGTGGCACCCTCACTCAGAGACTCCTCGAAGCCTACCTCGCGATCGGCAACACGATGGCTAACCGATTCCCAGGCTCGACGCCAGATGTTCCGCAAAGACTCTTCTCGCAAAGCGAGTTGGACAGGGGCGGCATAATTGCGGACCTCATGCAACAAGCCACGAATGTGCTGACCGCTGCGCTCAATTTTCTCCAGGTCCTTCAGTTGCATGGGATCAGTCAGCGAGATTTTCAGCAGGTCGACGGCATTTTGCATCCGCTGCAATGCATTGCGACTCTCATGCGCCAGGCCTGTTACCGTTTCGCCAATCGTTGCCAGTCGCTCAGTCTGCAACATCTCCTTCTGTGCCTCGACAAATTCGGTAACGTCCAACCCAACGGCCAAAACGGCTGTCGTTTGACCTTGGCTGTCGCGAAGTGTTGAGTTTGACCAACGGATGTATTTCTCGATTCCGTCTTTGGTCACAATCGGATTCACAATCCCACGCGTGGAGAGCTGTTTCACCGTACGCTCGTGGGTCTGTCGGATGTCCTTTCGCTCGCGGGATGGAATGAAGCGATCGAACCAATCCTGGCCCAAGACTTCGTCCAACGAGTAGCCTGTCAGGCTGAGAAAAAAACGATTGACACGGAGCACCCGACCCTGCGCGTTTAACACCAATACAATCGCTTCTGCCGTCTCCAGAAGTTGCTCCGCAAAGCGACGTTGGCGGTACAACTCACGCTCCATCGCCCGGCGGCGCGCGATCCTGGTCAACGAGGTGCCCAAGGCGGTGGGATCAATTGGTTTGATCAAGTAGTCGCAGACACCTTCACGCATCGCGGCAATCGTAGCGTTCATGTCAGCATAACCTGTGATGATGATGACGTCGGAACCCTTGGCCAGCGACCGCAGCCTCGGCAGCAACTCTTCAGCCATCCCATCCGGCAGCTTGCGATCCATCAGAATAACGTCAACGGCGACGAAGCCATATTCAATGGCGGCCGCAACCGTGGAAAAAGCGGTGACCCTGTGATTGTCCAGCTCCAGGATATCTACCAGGCCGCTGCGTGCATCCAGATCATCTTCGATAACTGCAATATTCAATGTGTCAGGCATGTTTGATTTTCAACCGTTGGATGATTGCTGATCCCTGCTTCCCCGGTTGCCTGTGGCACGCGTTGAACATGCGCGACATTAATCGCCTTGCGCGGTGGGGGGTACAACGAGCACAGAACAATCGACACACTCTAGAACCCGTTCCGTCGTGTTTCCCATCAGCAATCCGTCCAGTCCCGATCGACCCACGCTACCCATTACCAACAGGTCATTCCCCCGGCCGTTCACAAACTCGGGGATCGCCTTCTCAGGCCGTCCCTGCAAGACGAAACAGGAACGCTGGCGACCATCGATCGCCTGGAGCAAGGACTCGAGTTTTTCCTCTGCGGCAGCCGTCAGTTCATGATTCCATTGTGCCAGCTGCTCACTTGTAACCAGGTCCCTGTCTGGCGTGTCCACACGAATCGCCTCATGCATATCGGTCAGCGCATAAACCAGAGTGAGCGGAGCGTCACTGACTGCCATGGCGGCATGAATGGACTGCGCGTCCAGATCTCGCTGCGTCTCATGGTCATCCAACACGTCCACGGCGATCGCAACATCCCGGAATCCGCCGTCACTTTCTTGATGCAGGATCAAGACCGGGCACCGGCATTCTCGAACCAGACGGATGTCGGTCGAACCAAGGAAGCCGGACCGATTACCCGACTCGCCTTCGGCCACCTTGACGACCAGGTCATGCTGCCCCATTCGCACCTGGTTTTCAATGGCGGTAGAAAGCCGGCCGGTAGCAAGCACATACTCCGCCTCCAAGCCCTCATCAACCAATGCTTCCGCCGTCTCGCGCAATCTCTTTTGCTTGGCGCCGCTGACGTTTTCAATCGTCTGCTCCCAGCTCCCAACAACGTATTGCAGGGCCCACGAAACGTCAGAGATGACGTCGAACAGCGTGATTCTTGCTCGAAATCGCTGTGCCAGCTTCCTGGCAGTGCGGACCGCCGGATCATTTGACCCCGCTGCCGCATTCGTGGCTTGGACGAGGATATTCGTGAACTTCATCGCAGGAATTGCCGATCATTGAGGACTTCAGCTAGGCCGTATCTTCGGCTTTCTCTTTTGCTGGAAGTTCAATGTCGTATTTTTCCAGCAACCGGTAAAGCGTGCGTCGGCCAATCCCCAGCGCTCTCGCCGTCCGGGCCTTGTTTCCCTTTTGACGCGCGTAGGTTTCTTCGATATGAAGCTTGGTCAGCGTGTCCAGATCGCATTTCGTGCCCGGCGGTGGCGCATCGGCGTCCCTCGCACCGCGAACGATCTCCGGTGGCAGATTTTCCAACTCAATCGTACTTTCCTCGGCGAGCACTTTGGCACGCTGCAAGGCGTTTTGCAATTGACGAACGTTGCCAGGCCAACTGTATCGCGACAGCAACGTCTTCACCTCCGCCGAGCACTCCCAATCGTCGCCCAGGAATTTGTCGATGAGCAATTCGACATCGCCAATCCGTTCGCGAAGCGGTGGTATTTGAATGGTCAGGACATTGATTCGATAGTACAGGTCTTCACGGAATCGACCTTCCCTCACTTCCTTCTCCAGATCACGATTCGTTGCAGCGATAATGCGGACGTTCACTCGGCGTTCTTTGACCGAACCGACGCGCCGTAGCGAACCATCCTCCAAAACACGAAGCAGTTTCGCTTGAAGGGACGGCGCGAGCTCGCCAAATTCGTCGATAAACAACGCACCCCCATCCGCGACTTCGAACAGGCCCTGTTTCGAGCTGACAGCTCCGGTAAACGCGCCCTTCTCATGTCCGAACAGCTCGCTCTCCAACAACATCTCGGGCAGCGCAGCGCAGTTGATCACAACCAGCGGCTTGTCAGCAACCGGACTCCGCTCGTGCAACGCGCGCGCGACAAGCTCTTTGCCCGTACCACTTTCCCCCTGGATAAGGATGGGATCGTTCGAACCGGCCGTACGGTCAATCAGGCGGAATACTTCCTGCATGCCCTTCGATTCGCCGACAATATTCGTTGATCCACGCTGCTGATTGATGATCGCCTTCAGGCGTTCATTCTCTTTCTTGATCTCGCCCGAGTCGATGGACTTGCGAACCAGTGCATCTAGCTCAACGAGGCTCACCGGCTTACTGAGAAACTCCCGGGCCCCCAGTTTCATCGCCTCGACTGCCGTTTCGATTGTTCCCTGACCGGAGAGCATGACAACTTCTGACTCGGCGCCTCGCTCTTTCAGTTTTTGCAATAACTCCAATCCTGAGATTCCCGGCATCATCATGTCGAGGACGATGACCTGAAAGGCTCGATGATCTGAAAGCTCCAGTGCCTGCTCGCCACTGGCCGCTTCGCTGACCAAATAGCCGCACTGCGAAAAATAACGCGCCATGTCTTCGCGCAGCTCGTCGTCATCATCGACCAATAGCAAGTCGATTGGTTTGTTCTGCTTTACAGCGTCAGCTGACATCTCTTTCTCCGGGCAAGCGTGCGACATGGATCACTTATCCTTATGCTGTGCGATTCTGACACACTTCCAGCCTGCTGTATCCATTCTCGCTGAAAAAGTGCCAATTGCCGACAGGGTGAAAACCCACTGCACTTGGGCCTCGCGACTCTGCCAGACGACCGAGCTCGAGAGCCCAACGGCAACTTACGGCTACTTTGAGCATAGACCGTGCCAATCAGGCGCATCCCGGAGCAACGACTGTGCGGTCGAGTCGCAGGCAACCCGGGCCGCGCCTGAAACCGGTCCGGAAGAGCATTCTTGGACGCGATGGCATCAGGTTTGCAAATCAGTGGTCGTGCCCGAAATGCGATTCACGCAACGGACGCCAGGACGAGTTCAAGATGAGGGTGAATTCGATGCAACACGACGTGATCACCGAATCGAATCTGGCAGAGATCAGCGAATTCCTTTCGCAGCCGTCGGCCTATCCTGGACGGCCGCGTGTCGAGGTTCGCGAAACGCACATTTCGTTGGTCTTCCTGGCAGGCAGCGAAGCCTACAAATTGAAAAAACCGGTCAAATTCGACTTTCTTGATTTCTCGTCACCTGCGCTTCGAAAGCAGGCTTGCGACGCCGAAGTACGTCTGAATCGGCGTTTGTCGCCTTCGGTCTACCTGGGCGTGATTCCAATCTGCCGGGACGCGGACGGCAACTTGCAGCTCGGCAAGGATGAGGCCGCCGCCGAGTCAACCCACCCCGTCGACTGGCTCGTGAAAATGCGGAGGCTTGAAGACGACCGAACGTTCGGGCACTTGCTCGCCAACCTGGCCGACGCGGACGCAAAGTCGACCACCATCCGCAAAGTGGCATCGCACCTGGCCCGGTTCTACGCCGACCAGGCGCCAGCCACCGTGCGTCCTGGCCTGTTTCGACGTCGATTGCTGGAGCATGTCGAAAGCAACGAGTCGCAATTGCTGTCGCTGACGTCGGACGACGAAGACCGGAATCAGATTTTCGTCATTCACAACGCGCAAAGGCGTTTCCTGGCCACCCATCGTGAGTTATTCGATGCACGCGTGCTGGACGGAAGGATCGTTGATGGACACGGTGACTTGAGACCAGATCACATTTACGCTTACCGTCATCCGCTGGTCATCGACTGTATCGAATTCAATTCGGAATACCGCACCAACGATATCATTGACGAATTGGCTTTCCTGGCGATGACTTGTGACCGGATTGGCGAGACCTCGGTTGGGCCAGCGCTGTTTGCCGCCTATGAGGCCGCCAGCCATGATAAGCCCGACGCGCAATTGATCGATTTCTACAAATCCTATCGTGCCTGCGTGCGCGCGAAGGTTGCCGGACTCCGTGGCGAACAGCAATCCCGAGGCGATGCGATCGGCTCCGAACAAAAGGGACACGATTACCTCGATCTCGCCGCCAGGTATGTCAAGTCGCTTGGCCCGCGGATGTTGCTGATGATTGGTGGCTTGATGGGCACCGGCAAGTCGACGCTTGCCCGTCAACTGCAGACGCTCCTTTCGGCCGAGGTTGTCAGCGCCGATGAAGTACGGCAGGAGATGACCGCGGAGGCACCCATCGAATCAGTGGACCGAGCAAAATTTGGCGGTGGCAAATATACCATGGAGGCGAGGCTGGCAAACTATGAGCAAATGATCGAACAAGCAACTCCATTGTTCCAACGAAACAACACGGTGCTGCTCGATGCCACGTTCTGCCACCGAGACATGCGAGAGTTGGCCGTCGAAATGGCCGCGACGCACGGTGCCGTAGCTGTGCAAGTAGACTGTGCCTGTCCGCGCGAAGAAGCTATTGCAAGGATCGAGGAACGGAACCGCAAGGGAGGCTCTTCTTCCGAAGCGTTGCCTGAGTTTTACGACTTTCAGCTGGCCGATACCGACCCGGCCATTCCCGATATTCCACTCGTCACCATCGATACAACGTTGGCGCTGGCACAACAAGAAGACGCCGTGTTGGCAGAAATCTCCAGGCTTGCGTCGCCGCCAGAATTCCACCCACCCAGTGGACAAAATTCTTCGATCGAGCATACGGAAGAGCCATGAACATGAAAGGCAACAACATGAAGATCGATAACATTCTCTGCCCGATCGATTTTTCCGAGTTATCAGATTCGGTCACCGAGCAGGCATCGATCATAGCCAGGCGGCACGGTGGGACGCTCCATTTTGTTCACGTGTACGAACCCGTGTTTGCTGACGGTTACATGGAGGGCATGGTGCCGTTGCCGGTGTCACCAGATTTCGACGGGCTGCGCGAGCGACTGCAGGAATTCAAGCCAACCGGACTCAATGAAACTCCCTGCTGCCATGAGCTGTTGGTAGGCTTTCCCGCAAGTTCACTCATACATTATGCAGCAACCAACGATATCGACTTGATCGTCATTGGGACTGCCAACCGATCCCGGCTGGATCGCATCTTGATGGGCAGCGTCGCAGAATCGGTCATGAAAGCAGCTCCCTGTCCTGTCCTGACACTCCATAAAGAGTCACCGCTGGCCAACGTCTAACTCTCATCACGCAAATGGGTGGCAGGTGACACTGGATTTTGAGCTTCCGTGGACAATGAAGGCGGTAATCCCCAAGCTGCACTTGGGAACGGGAACCGGCCAGTGGGTTCGAGTGGCTCGCGAGCCCGATTACAACCAATGGACTCTTGTCATCTCGCCCAGGTCGGTCACGCCGTCAATCACTTTGTTCAACGCATTCGCTTCCAAGCTGACCATTCCCTGATCACGCAACAGGGCCCGGATTTCGGCTTCTGAGCATTGATCCGCCACTGCCGACCGAATCGCCGGCAATATCGTGGCAACTTCGTAAACGCCCACACGCCCGAAATAGCCAGTACCTCGACAACGGGAGCATCCTCCGTGTTCGAAGTAGTTATCAGGAGCTGGCATGCCGTGAGTTTCGCAGAACTTCGCAATCGGTCAGTAGTGTTCACCTCGCGCCGACAGCGAATGCAAAGCCGGCGCATTAGTCTCTGGTTAACGACGCCGGAGACATTGGCCGCGATCGAACGATCGGTCAGGCCGAAATCACGCAGGGCGGTGAACACACCTGCCACGTCCCGCGTGTGCAGCGTGCTGAAGACGTAGCGTCCCGAACCCGCAGCGCGCATCGTGATCTCGGCCGCCGCAGCATCACGAATCTCACCGAGGAAGATGACATCCGGGTCCATTCTAAGGACCGTTTTCAAACCGTCGGTCATGGTGATGCCATGACGCACACTGACTTCCATTTGCCTGACAAACTTGACCGCGAACTCCACGGGATCTTCAACCGATACAATCATGCGATTGGACGAACCGAGCGATTCCAACATCGAATAGACTGTCGTGGTTTTCCCGGAACCGGTTGGGCCCGAAACCAGGACCAGCCCTTCCGATTGACGGATCATTGACTCCACGGCACCCAGTGCGGATTCGCTCAATCCGAGAACCGGCAACGGGATGTGGACATCGCTCCGAGTAAACAGGCGCAGTGCAGCTGCTTCGCCACCGGCGACCGGAGCAGTTGTGATTCGTGCCTCCGCTTGATCTGCCGACGCGGGAAATTCGACGCGGCCTTCTTTGGGTCGAAACGGATCGGCAGAATCCAGGCCAGCCATCAGTTTCCATTGATTGATCAGATGTTCGGCAACCGAATGTTCCAGTCGGCGAATACTCCTCCAGCTTCCCGTCGATGCGAAATCGCACGCGGCTTCCGCCAGACGATGTCGGGTCCACATGGATATCGGTCGCCCGTAACTGCCCGGCGCACCGCACCATTTCAATTGCCGGAGATTCACTGTGGTCCGGATGGGATTCGCGAACGTCGTCCAGAAACTCAAGGCCCGTAAGAAATTCCCATTTGCCTTCACCGTCGCCTGTATCTCGGTCCAGATGGCCCATTCCGTTTCCTTGAGTCGCTCGAACAAGTCGGTCGCCACGCCCGAAGTCACGTCGAGCCGTTGGCGAATTGCCTCACAGATTTGATGCTCGGTTGATCCTCGGTCACCCGCCAGCTCGCTACCAAACGCCGCCGAGAGTGCTTCGATGGCCTGCTCGACTTTATCCTGTGCGATCGCTCCGGACTTCACGACCTGAACGGGGCAGGTCGCAATACGCAGGACCCGTTCTGCCACGCTGCCCAGCGCCAGAATGCGAAAGCCCCTTCCTGCCGTGCGTCCCCACAACCACCAGGTCGATTCCGTGGGCATCGGCATAGTCCACGATGGCCCTGTGCGGCACACCAAAGACGACCTGCTTCACAATCTCCGTCTGCAGTTCATCGGCGGGACGAACGAGGTTCGCCAAACGTTCCAGCCCCAGCCGCAACAGGTCAACACTTCCCTCGGAACCGGCTTCAGCGTTTTCGACGTGTAGCAGGTGCAGTTCAGCTTGCACATCCTCAGCCAGACCGCAGGCATGGTCGATGAGACCCGACGAATGTGCCGAGAAATCAACAGCTGCAAGAATGCGTTGAGGACGACTCATGATGAATGAACTCGATCAGAATTTCGGCACATCGTGCCGCCGTTTGGCGACGCCCTGTTGTTCGACGTCGAACGATGACGGCAGCAGGTCGACGGTAATTGTAGTTGCTGTTAGGCCCGCTGGATTCTGCATCACAAGCACTGCAAATGTCACGGGGCGGCGCAGACCCAGGTTCAGGATTCTTTGAAATCGGCCGGATCCTTGACGACCAGAACCGGGCAGGGCGATAACCGTGCAATTCGCTCAGCCACGGAACCCAGGACAAATCGCTTCACGCCGCGACGCCCATGCGACGGGACTACGACAAGCTCCGCGTGCAACTTCGCGGCCAAGGCGGCAATCTCGGTACCGGCATCTCCAATCTCAAAATGCAATTCAACCCTTTCAAGGTCGACGCCGTGTTCAAGCAGCATCTGGTTCATTTTCAACTCGGCCTTGGTCCGGTACGCTTCTTCCGTGAAGTCCGGATAGAGTTCGGCCGGGTGGACCGGATAATAATCGATCATGACGTGCGCCACAAACACGACGCCGTCGCCAGGAATGATGCGAAGAGCATGCTTGACCGCGTCAACACACGGTTGTGAGAAATCAAAAGGCACCAAGACTCGCTTGGCTTGCAATCCCGTCATGACAATTTCCCCCTTGGTCGGCAATGGCAATCGTTTGACTCTCGCGGCGATCAGTCCGAGGCAGCAACAAACTTGATGGGACGCTTGGGGTCTTTCACAATGACAGTTGTGCAAGGCAGAATCTCTACGACTCTTCGACTAAGATCACTCAGCGTCACCTCTCCGGTCGCACCGAGGTCGTTCGTCAAGATCACCGTGTCGGCCTTGTGTTCCAACACAAAGTCGTGGATTCCGATAGCCGCTTCACCGGTCAGTTCGAATTGTTCAACATTCACGTCTTCCAATTGCGGAAACACACCAAGCTCTACCTTTTCAAGCCGCCGCACCGATCGCGGCACTTCGCCCGTAACGGTCGCGGGCACATGATCGCTGGCCAGTCGTAACAGGGACAATCGCGCCCCAGAACACCGTGCAATGAAACCGGCGTAACACAGAACGGCCGCCGGTATTTCGCCGGGCCCAACGGGACAGACGATCGTACGAAGGCAAGGCTGCATGAAATTCTTCCTATAAAAAACGAGGCTCGCAATCGACCCCGTCAACCACGGCTCTTGGCAACGCCCACCGTGCGATCCGCAATGGCGATCAGGATCGCATCGCAATCGTCGCCTGAAAGCGAATCCGACCGTATCGCCAACAGCATGTCGCGGACCGCATCAGTCAGCCATGATAGTTCGCTACGAACTGACCTATCCAGCGCTCGCCCCGACTCGAAACCACCTTGGAATTCGCCGTAAATACACTGGTCTTCCAGCAGTCGAAAAAGAGCCTCGACCTGTAACCCCACTTTCGCCAACGCGGCGCTAAAGCGCTCATTTCCACGTTCAGATGCTGCAATCGCCACGGCGCACACCTGTTGGCTTACTTCCGCATGAAGCGACTGGATCGCCTGCAACCGCGAGTATTTCGGACTTGGATGCACTTTGCTAACTCCTTCACGCCTTCATCGGAAATCAATGTTTTGCAAATTACGTGCCGCTGTCGGGCGAGCCCGCACACCGCCGTCCACCCGTTGGATCTGACACAACCCGTTGGAATCGCGACAAGTCAGCGTGCCCAACAGCACACCGCGCCACCCGGCACGATAGAACGCTTTGACAAGGCGTGTCGTGGCGGTTTACCGGATGTAGGTCGCATGAAGTTCAACTTCCTTGAGATTCTCACTTGTTGCGACGCCTGCGACAGGCGATATGCTTGCATAGCTCGGTGAATATGAACACAGGTAGAGCCGTAGCAATCACCAACGCCCAATCACTCCATCGCAAGGGAACCGTATGTAACGCCTTCTGGAGAACCGGCACATAGATAGCGCAAACGTGCAACGCCAGAGTAAAAGCGATCGCGGCCAGCACCCAGGGATTCGACCAACAACCCCTCCACGTCATCGGAAGGGTGAGAGACCGAAAGTTCAACACGTTGACCTTTTGGATTACGATGATCGCTGTGAACGCCACCGACTGTGCTAGGGCCAGTTCCGTGGCGTCACCGCTGGACAAGTACCATTGGTAAACTGCCAGGGTGACCAAGCCAATGTAACCTCCCAGCAATAGGATCATCGCAATCCCCATCGCATCTACAACTCTCGTCGCGGGCCCCCGCGGAGGACGCGACATCACCGTGTCTTCTGCCGGTTCTACACCCAAGGCCACGGCCGAGAGACCGTCCGTGACGAGATTCATCCAGAGGATTTGAACGGGCAGCAGGACAAGTGGACCGCCCAACAGCAGGCTACCACAAATCGCAATTACTTCTCCCATGTTCGACGATAGCAGATAGCGAACGAATTTCTGGATGTTGTCGTACTGTCGTCGTCCTTCTTCGATTGCTCCGATAATTGAATTGAAGTTATCATCCATCAGCACCATGTCGGCGGCCCCCTTGGCGACGTCGGTTCCACGCAGTCCCATGGCCACGCCGATATCAGCTTTTTTCAGTGCAGGAGCATCGTTGACGCCGTCGCCCGTCATGGCGACCACATGCCCTTGGCCCTGCAGCACCTGGACGATCCGCAATTTGTGTTCGGGACTCATGCGAACAAACGTCACATCGTCTCGCAAAGCATCGGCCAGTTGTTCGTCGTTCAGTTGATCCAATTCAATTCCGCTGATCGTTCGCTGAGCTCTTAGACCGATCGCCCTCGCGATGGCATTCGCAGTGCCACTGGCGTCGCCCGTGATCATCAGAACGCGAATGCCCGCTCGATGAGCCGTCGCTACCGCAGCGGGAACTTCCGGGCGTGGTGGGTCAAGCATGCCGACGATCCCCAGCAGCACCAGATCACATTCAACCTCATCAGCCGTCAGCGTGGCATCGTGCGGCAGTTCGCGTCGCGCGACGCAAGAGTCCGAAGTCCCTGTGACGAGAAACGATCGATGATCCCTTCGAGCTGCTGCAATTCGGTTTCTTCAAGGTCGCGGACGGCATCCCCAGCCAGGACCTTCGTACAACGTTGAATGATTAACTCGGAGCGCCTTGATATGCGCCACCAAGTGGTCCGCCACGCGTTTTACGACCGTCATCCGTTTGCGTCGTGAATCAAAACCGAATTCAACCACGGTGTCTTGCTCGTCGGATACGTCCAGCCACGCCTTGTATCCCGCCACGACCAACGCGCATTCCGTAGGTTCGCCAATCCGTTCCCATTGGTCCGTCTCGGTCCTGCGTAATTTCGCATGATTGCATTGCAACCCGGTTTGCAATAGTCGCAGGAGGTCATGATGACGGCGGTAGTCGCATCGCTGGCCCTGCTGTTCGAAATGCCCGGCCGGATCGTAACCTGTACCTGTAACTTCGAGTTCGCCGGACGGCAACCAAATACGCCTGACCGTCATTTGATTCTGCGTCAACGTACCGGTCTTGTCAGTGCAGACGATCGTCGCGGCACCCAATGACTCGGCGGCCTGCATTCGTCTCAGCAACGCCCGACGACGAATCATCGCCCGAATGCCAAACGCCATGGTCAGCGTCACGACGGCGGGAAGCCCTTCGGGTACCACAGCCACTGCCAGCGAAACGCCCGTGAATAGCATTTCGGTCCACGGTCGCCCTCGCCAATAACCCAACAACGCCACGATTGCCGCGATGGCGATGGCGGCCACCGCCAACTGACGACCCAGCACCGCCATTTTCTTTTGCAATTGCGTGGGCTCGGACCGTATCGAACTGGTCGCCTCGGAGATGCGGCCAAACTGGGTCCGCGCACCAGTAGCGACGACCAGCCCCAACGCCCTGCCAGCCGTAACCGCGGTGCCCATCCACGCCATGGACGTTCGATTCGCGACCGGCGCGTCGGCGTCGACGGCGTCGTCCATCTTGAGCACCGAATCTGACTCACCCGTGAGCGCGGATTCATCGACTCGCAACTCCTGTACCTGGACCAGACGCAGGTCTGCAGGAATGTGAGCTCCCGTATCCAGCTGAACGAGATCTCCAGCAACAAGTTCCCGCGATTCGACGATTTGTTCCTCACCCGATCGAACCACCGTGCAACGCGGGCTCAGCATCTGTCGCAGTGCAACCAACGCGTTTTCAGCTTTCCACTCCTGCACGAACCCAAGTAGCCCGTTCAGGATTACAATCGCCAGGATGGCAGCCGCGTCGATCGGTTCTCCGACGGCGATCGACATCAACGCTGCAACCAACAAGATCAGTGTCAGGAGGTCCCGGAATTGGCGTCCGAGGATCGTCCACCACGTCGACTCCACGCCGACTTCCAGCGTATTGGGTCCATATCGTTCCAATCGACGGTTTGCTTCTGCTGGCGAAAGGCCCACTGAACAATCAGCACCGAGACAACGCGACGTCTCTGTTACACTGACCGCGTGCCACGCCTGCGCCTCGTCCAGGCTTGCCGCGGGTGCAACGCTACTGGCCACCATGCGACTCACGCCCATTTCCTACGAAGCAACATCGATCTCAGCAACGCTGCGAGCGACAGAACCGGAGCCAACGACAAGCACCATCATCACCCAGTGAATATGCTCCATCAGTATGGGTTCACTCCACCAGACGCAAGCGAGCAGCACCGTGAGCACCACAAAGAAGTTGATGGCGGCCCAACGCCAGTGCCCAAGATAAGCCAATCCCAAGCCTGGCACGATGCAATTGATGGCCACGGCCAGCAACTTGTTCCTGGGTCGAACGGCAAGATTTGCGCCGCTTCGCGATGTTCCGTTGCTGCGTTGGACATGGTGAGGCTCCCAAATGCGTTCCGCGATAACTCAGAGCTGCGCTACAACGGGAGTTGGTTGTCTTCTCGTGGGTACCAACTCGCATCGTGAGGACAGGACACTTTGCTTGACGGACAACTGATTCGGCGACGCTGCCCAAAACCATGCGTTTGATCCCGGATCGGCCGTGAGTTCCCATGACGATCATCTCAACCTGCTCTTCGTCAGCGAGGTGCAGGATCGTCTCTGCCGGATTGCCTTCCAGCAACCGGTACGACACCGGCACATCCGCGATCGCCGGCTTGACTTCATGCAATGCGTCGTACAGGCCGGTCGTGGCATCGTCGCGAGAAATGTTCTGCATGGCAATTTCCGTGGCGAAACCGCTCTGGGCAACGTGTACGATCATGAGTGCAGCGTTACTTTCCGCCGCGAAGGTGCTCGCAACTTTCAGGGCGGCTCGGCTTGGTTCCGAAAAGTCAAATGGTACAAGTATGAAGCGTTGACTCATAACTGACTCCTTATTGAGCTGCCTTGTTGTTTCCATCGTCGCTCGAGCACTCATCGACTGCGTCGCTAAGCATCAAACGGGTACCAGTTCATTCCCCGCTGGACGACTTCCAGCTCGTGCTGATCATGTCGTTTCAGGTCGGTCGCAAACCGCCGGAAAATCGCTTCCGCCTTGATACGCTGGTTCAACAGGACATGATCCATGACCTCCTGAAGCACCTCCTTGAGTTCGCTGCTCTCGTCGTGGATTTGTCGTGCTTCGCTTGCCAGCGAGGGCGTTCGAGAGACCGCCTCTTCGATGACACCACGGCCTTCCTCACTCATGTGACGCAATAAACCGGCTTTCAGGATTGCCAAACGGCCAGCAAGTTGCGGTCGGACCTCCTCCTCCCAATCCTCATCGGTTGTCTTGCCAAACTGCCTCTGAATCATGCTCGCAATCGACTCCAAGCGATCATGCTCCGAGTGCAGATGCCGAACAAAACTGTCGCATGCTCCATAGTCTTTCATCTGTCGCTCCGCGATAGCTGTAGTCACAACCCGCCCACGCGTTACTCACGACCAAAGTGATACCCGATAGGTCGCCAGCGGCCGCGTCATCCAATCGTCGACCTGTGTTTTCTCTCCAATTCCTCAAGATGAAAATCCGGACGAAAGTCAAACCAAATGTTAATCGATCAATGCACTCTTAATCTGATCGATGACCGTACGCTCGGCACCTGAGGTCTTGTGGACACCCAACAATCCGCCCGTCGCATTCGCCACCGCTTTCGCGCGGGCCACGATGGTCCTCGACAGGTTCTCGTGCGAGCTCTGTTTCAGGTGGCCGCTCAACTGACTGGCATAGTCTTGCCAAATCGAGAACAAGTGATCGTCTGGTCGAATCGCCAACCAGGACCGCAGCAACCTGATGCCCACGCTTTCTTCGCTGTAGCCCAGCGCAACTGCTGTGTTGATGACCACCGATTGCTCCTCTTCATCCACTTTGCCATCGGCCCAGGCCACCTCAGCCAACGGAAGCAACAGGAATGCTATGAGCGTCGATTGCGTAACGCCGGCATCCATCAGTTCATCGAGGATCTCTTCGTTCTTGATGCCGGTAGATTCACAAAGTCGAAGTCGAGATTCGTCACTGGCGGCATCTTCCCGCATGATCTCAACCAACGCCTGATCGACCGAGCGGAAGAAAGAATCCTCCAATGCCTGCCCACGCACTTGAATGCTTCTTTCATCGATTTCACTTTCAGTGGACCACCTAAACAGCTCCGCGGGAAGTATTTGCAACCAGCGTGCCAGAACCCTGCCATTCCGCGACAGCCGCTGGGGCTGCTTCAACTCAGGCGATGCTGGCACCATCAGCCACCGATACTCGAAACAACGGGCACAAAAAGCGCACCATTTCGCACACCTCGCGTGCTTCTTTCGTCATCACCTCAATCGCAGCCCAACAACCTGCCGATCAGACTAGAAGTTTTGCCACCGGGTTGGCTCTTCTACGAAATGGAACAAGACTTGCGACAACTGAGCACCAGCGCATCGAATGAAATTGCTGCGACTTAAATTGCTGCGACTTGTACCCAGATGAGTGACCCGGAAGGAGTAACCGACGAATGCCAATCGACAGACCCATGTTCCCGGTGCCGGATTCGGCCTCAGCCCCAGGGGTCAGTCAGCTGCAATGGCTGGCGGGGTTGGCAATGCAATCACTGATCCTGCGACTGAATGGGGTTCCCGATTCAGAAGGGGAGCGTGAAGAAATCGCACTCTGGTCGTACCGTATGGCTCAAGCCATGCAAAGGACCGAAACCGTCTTGCATATCAAGGAAGCCGAGGTACCCCAATGAGATTCGTACAGACGTTGACCTGGTTGACGATATTCGCCGCGACAGCATTGCTGCCGTCTTTGGCCGTCATGGCCGACAATCTGACGCCACGCAGTCGGCGGCGACCGAGGCAGCGTCTGAAGAGAAGGAAATGATGAACGACGAGGCGTCGGGCAGTTTCTGGATGGAGCAGAAGCTTCGACTCTCCACCGAGGTTCTCACGGGGTTGGCCAAGTCCGATTTCGACCAGATTGGCAAAAGTGCCGAAAGGATGCGCAGGATTGAACCGTGTCGAAGCATTTGTCCGGCGTGGCCCGGAAGGCTATCGGGATGAACTGCGGCAATTCAATATGGCCACCAAGGCATTGGTCAACGCCGCCAATGACGAGAACCTCGAAGCAGCAACGCTCGCCTTCAACCGGTTGACCATCAGCTGTGTCAGTTGCCATGTGCATCTGCGAGGCGAAGACTAAGTCCGAATCGCACAGGCGTGAAGCGTGCATGGCGAAGCATTCCTGCGAATGGCGTCGGTGTTCATCGCTCTGGGACGGGATTCACTTGCCCCGTCGGAAGCGCGCAACGCGGTCGAACAAGCTCGGAAAGCGAGAAAGAATACAGGTCGCAGGGCCCGCATGCAGAGATCTCTAAAGCCCCATGTTCGCCAGCGTCGTGGTGATCTGCTCGATCATTTGAGACAGCACCGGATGGCGGCCCTCGAATTGGAGGGCCGCTTCGCGCGAGCGATCCACCGCCGGGACCAGATGTTCGCCATCGCCCTCCTGATCCAGTACCCGGTTAATATCAGAAGCCGCGGTTTGCAGGAGTTCACGCAGTTCATCGTTCACGTCCGCGGCATCGTCCAGCTGCCCATGCAGCTCAACAAGCGTGCGTTGCAAGTCTTCTCGTTGGGATGGATCCGGCATCAAAGGCAGCCTGTGGGTTGAAGTTCAATTCATGGACACATTGATCACCTTTTCCCGCAGTTACGTCAACTGGTATTCCGATTTCAGCCTGTCGCCGGCGTCTTCAACTCACACCGGTTCGTCGCCAAGACTGCATCAACAGAGCACAGCGAGTAGTTTGGGACCTCGATCCAATCTTCGTCGCTGATCGGTTCTGACGCAAATAGTACAGCCCGATAGTCGGCCGAATCGTCGTGACGGATATGCGGAACTCCGCAGATTTCACAATCTCGAACACCATTACGAACCAATTGGAATAGCGGATTATTCCACCGGCAGCCAAACATCAGCGGCCCATTCGTCAGCACAAATGTCATCCTGGGCGGTTCGGCGCTGACCTGTTTGCAGCGTGACTCAAGCTCGACAATCGA
>CAWGCE010000014.1:0-207329 GCA_963821085.1 uncultured Planctomycetales bacterium
GACTGGGCCATTTTTGATCGAGGCCAGTTGCTGGCAGCTAAACTAACACCGAATAAGCCACTGAATGACTTGGGCACGCTCCCGTCGCTTGATGAATGGGTCGGCAGGTCAACGCCGCGAATTGCCAACCAACCGGGGGGGCTCGCGTTATTTGAATATCCGCACGATGTCATCAAGCAACATGTGAAGATTGTGCGGGCCGGTATCGAATTCTACGCCAAGCGTTGCAAATTACCCCAGGTAGCTGACGGCGTCTTTGCAGCGGAGCAACATCATATTGCTCCCAACGTCAGCACAAGTACCAAGGACGGACCGATCGTGGTGGCTGCGGGGGCCGTATCGGCCCAGGAGCAGTGCTCGTCGGCCCAGTACTCGTCGGGCCCGACGTAATTATTCGCGAACATGCAGCGATTAAAGATGGAGTCGTGTTGGGGCACACGTGCCGTGTCGGTGGTGAGATCGAAAGTTCGATCTTTGAACCTTATACGAACAAGCAACATGTTGGTTTCATTGGCCACAGTTACATTGGCAGCTGGGTAAACCTCGGCGCCGGCACCAGTAACAGCGATCTCAAGAATACCTATGGCGATATCCGGATCGTTTACGACAACGAAAAGGTTTCGACGGGGGAACGGTTGATGGGCTGCATCCTGGGAGATTTCGTCAAGACCGCAATTAACACCAGTATTTTTACGGGAAAAATCGTCGGCTCGTTTTCCAATCTCTATGGCTTCGTCACCGGAAACGTCGGACCATTTATCAATTACGCCAAGTCACTGGGCAGCGTATCCGCAATACCTCCCGAGGTCGTAATCGCAATGCAGCAACGGATGTTTTCCAGGCGTGGCGTCGATCAATTGGACTGCGACAAACACCTGATCGAGCGGCTTTTTGCCGCAACCACCGAACGACGCACCGGATTGGAAGACCGCCCTCCCGAATTCTAATGTTGAGCAATCCTGACCGCTCTTCATTTCTTGACGAGCTTCAACATTTGTGGCGAAGCAATCGCCTTCTTCATAAATACCTCGTTGCCTGTGGCCTGCTGCCTCCCGCAATTGCTTGTCGCCAAATCGACCGCAGCAAACTAGAATAACCGTAAAGATCGCCCTCAATATCACCCTTGTGACCCATCCCCCATGCCGCTGTCGACCGATTACGCGAAACCAGAACTTACTGTCTCCTTCGAGCTCTTCCCGCCCAAAACAGACGCCGGGCAAACGGCGATGATGAAACACGTCGAGAAGCTGATGGAGTTTGCTCCCAGCTACATCACCTGCACCTACGGCGCCGGCGGGTCAACTCGAGGAAAGACCCTCGATATCGTGTCCCAGGTAAAGCAGCAGTTTAAAGTGCCTGTCGCATCGCACCTGACTTGCGTGGCTGCGACCGTAGATTATCTGCGTGAGTATCTCAAAGAGGCCAGCGAGCGGGGCGTTGATTATATCGTGGCGCTGCGAGGCGACCCGCCACAAGGTGAGACCGAGTTCAAGCAAGCGAAGGGCGGGTTAGGTTACGCCAACGAATTGGTCGAGTTGATCGCGCCGAGTTTCCCGATTTTGACGTCGCTGTTGCAGGCTACCCGGAGGTGCACCAGGAAGCCGCCTCGGCCGAAATCGACCTGGAAAACCTCAAGAGAAAAGTCGATGCGGGTGCCGACATTGTGATCACGCAGTTGTTCTACAAGAACCAGGACTACTTCAACTTTCGGGACCGTTGCCAAGCTGCCGGGATCGACGTCGCGATCGTGCCAGGCATCCTGCCCGTAACCAACCTGCATCAAATCAAGCACATCACCAGCCTTTGCAAGGCATCGCTACCCAAGGACTTTATCGATCGCCTGGGCGAAAAAGACGACGACCTGTGGCAAATGGAAGTCGGCATCGAACAGGCAACGCATCAGGTGGAGGAGCTCGTCTCCGCCGGAGTTCCCGGCGTGCACTTTTACGTACTGAACAAGTCAAAGGCAACGAGCCGCGTGCTGGACAACCTGCAGCTGCGTAGTTGAACCTGAAGGCAACCGGCGGCAATGAACGACGATTCACTTTCTTTTTGAGCAAGACAAGGAATACAGGAAGAGGCCTGGAATCTCACGCCTGCGTTCCTGCTTGCGCCATCAATAAGAAATGGCCCGGGCGAGGCAGCCTGCTGCTGCTTCCGCCGGAGCCTGTCCTCTTCTCTGTTTTCTGTCGCCTTACTGCGCCGGCATGTTGTTCGGCAGGTACATCTCAGGCGGAAGGTCGAGGAAGCCTGCCAGACGGCGGGAGCGGTAAGGTTCCTGCAGTTTTCGCACCGCTTTGGATTCGATCTGGCGAACACGTTCACGAGTCACCGAGAAAATCTTGCCGACTTCTTCCAGCGTGTAGCTGTATCCATCCGCCAGACCATAACGCAACCGCATGATCTCGCGCTCGCGGTGGTTCAGTACTTCCATGACCTCGAGATACGGACCTTCAGCGCTTCCTGGTTGTGGTCGTACAACGGGTCATCGTCGCGATAGTCTTCGAGGAAATCACCGAAGTAACTGTCGTCGTGGTCGCCCACGGGTTGGTCGAGGGACAAGGGCTGGCGCGACATCTCTCATGATGCAACGGGCATCTTCCAGCGACATGTCGGAACGGTCAGCCAGTCTCTTCCGGGCATGGCTCGCGGCCCAGCTCCTGCACCAGTTCCCGGGTCAATTGTCGCACTTTGCTCATCGTGTCGATCATATGCACCGGGACGCGAATCGTCGGCTCTGATCGGCGATGGCTCGGGTGATCGCCTGACGGATCCACCAGGTCGCGTAGGTCGAAAACTTGTAGCCTCGAGCGTGTTCGAACTTGTCGACCGCTCGCATCAGTCCCGTGTTTCCTTCCTGAATCAGGTCGAGGAAGCTCAATCCACGATTGCGATACTTCTTGGCAATGGAAACGACCAGCCGCAAGTTGCCAGCGGAAAGGTAACGCTTCGCGGCGTCGTACTCACGGCGGTATTCTTCGGTACGGGCCATGCGGAACCGCAAGTCGCGGGCTATCCAGAGAAATCCTCATCAGGTAATGCAATTCGGCGAACAACTCTTTGACCGTTCGACCACCTGCGTGGTCGCCGCCGCCGAGCTTGATCTGCTCTTGCAGAACGCTCATGCGGTTGCCGATATCGTGCAGCTGATCGAGCAACGGAGTCAATTGCCTGCGCAGGTTCATTTCTTCGACGAGCCGAACCGCACGGTAACGACGCCTGATCAGTGACTTCCAGGCTTGGCGTCGAACCGACTTGGGCTGTTTCTTGTTAATCGCAAGGCGGAAGTCACGATGGTTTTGCACCAGCATGCGACGAACAGAATCGATGTTCGGGCCGATGCGACGCAGGATCCGTTTTTCTCGGCAGTATTCGTGACCGACACTTCGATCGTGCGATCGAGTCGTAGTTGACCGTCGCGTACTTTTTCCAGGGCACAATGCACCTTGCAGCACCAGGTCGGAAGCGACCATGCTGGTGCGAAAGCGTGTGCGCCATTTTCGATATTTTTCGCCGCTTGCACTTCCTGTTCGCGGGTCAACATGGGAATCTCGCCCATTTGCATCAGGTACATGCGCACCGGGTCATCGGTGGCGTTGAAGTTCCCGGAGTCGCGTCGTTTTGTACTCGCCTTCGGCTTGGGCGAAGTCACGGCGTCTCCCCATCCGCTCGGTCGTTACCGCTTTGGTACCGTTCTTCTTGGCGAGTGGACTCTTGGCGTTGCCGGCGACAGTTTTCTTGCTTGGGACAGAGCGTTTCACCGTGGAATCCTTGGGAGGAAGTGCGTGCTTGGTGTTGGTCTGCTAACCCCCATGCATGGCAGGTGCCATGAACCGTGAAACACAAGAAACGGCCGTAAGATGCCGCAAATACGGTTAGAGCGTCGAGTTGTTGCGAAAAATCGAGTTGACTGTTTACTTTTCAACACGCAGGTAACGACCGACGTTGCAAATGGGGCACATCACGACGTGAAATCACCACCGGGCAGGTCCGTTCCCGATGTTCGGATCGCAAGGGATTTGCCGCGATTCCGATGCCGACTTAGACTGGGGTGATGAGTGCCCTGCGAACCATGTGCCCGACGTTTTTCCTGGCCTGTTGCGTGGCGTTCGCGTGGCCAACGTTGACAGCCGGTTTCGAAATCATCGATTTTGGCATCGACCAGCAACGGTTGCCGTACTCAGAGGATGGACTCAACTTTACTGATCTGCTCGGCGATAGCCCGGTCGCCGTCGCTGGCCCGGCGGGAAACAGCAAGCTGATCGCGGCCACATTCGATTTGCCGATCTACGTACGCGTGGAAGCGACCGTTCCATTTCAGCTGGTCGCTTTCGACGTGGACGGGTTATTTCGTTCCTGGGAGTTACGCTCATCGAACGGCGACGTCTTCGAGATTGGCAGCCTCGGAACGATCCCAATGCTGTTTGAACCAGGTTGGCAGGAACTGCAGTACTTCGACATCGTGCATTTGCCAGCCGAGCCGAACGGCACCATCTGGCTCGACAACATCGTCGTCGAGTACCTGCCTGAACCGAACAGCTGGGTTCTGTGGATGGTTGGAGTCGTGATGCTGCGACGAAGCTGACTCCCGGCGATCAGGCCGCGATAGTCGCCTTTTGCTCCGCAAGAGTCGCGCGAAACAACGCTGTGCCACCGGGAATCAAGCGCAACTCGCAAATCCCGGCCCAACTCAATCTTCTGCAGGGCTGCCGTCGCCACACATCATGACGATCTTCGGGTGGAACTGGCCCACAATATCGACGAGGTCGGTTTGAGCCGCCATCACTTCATGGATGTCTTTGTACTCGCCGGGGACTTCATCCAGCCCACCACCCAGCAATCGTACATTGCGATCACCCAGGTAGTCGGTCCACATTTTCCAGCGGAATTGTTCTTTGGCAGCCCGGCGCGACATCCGCCGCCCGGCCCCGTGAGATGCCGACTCAGGCTCGACGCGACTCCCTTGCCGCGGACGATGAACGCAGGATCGGCCATGTTCCCGGGGATGACTCCGAGAGCACCCCCATGAGCTGGTGTCGCTCCCTTGCGATGCACAATCAACTCACGATCACCGTGTCGCTCTTTCCAGGCAAAGTTGTGGTGATTCTCAACCGTGGCGATCGCCTGTGCTCCAGCGAGTTTGGTCACGTTGCGATGAATGACCTCATGATTGGCCGCGGCGTAACGTCCCATCAGATTCATCGCCAACCAGTATGCTTGCCCTTCTTCCGAATCGAGCGACAACCAGGCCAGGTGTTTGAAAGCCTTGTTCTGTTTGTTGGCGCGGACAGGTTCTTTTGCGCAATTTCCGTGTAGCGGCGGCAGACCTGCGCCGGCGCCACGGCTGCCACTGTGACTCAACAAACCCACGTAGCGCCCCGACTCCAGCCCGAGATCGGCATGCGGCAACTCCACGATGCCCCATTCCACAAAGTGGTTTCCCGAACCGCTCGTCCCCAACTGTCGCCACGCGGTACTGTGCACCTGCCGCGTGATGGCCGTCACGGTCCAGTCTTCATCCATCACAGGGTGGAACATCGCCTTGTGCCACTCCTTGCCCTTGCCAAAACGAGTTCCCTTGTCGAGCGCCGAATCGAGTTCTCCGCACTCTTGCTTCTCGTTCCTGTCCAGCGTTGCCACAGGCAAATCGGTAATCGACAACCGCATTCGGCAGGCAATGTCGACGCCGACGGCGAAAGGTACGACCGCGTTGTCGCAAGCCAGTACGCCACCGATCGGCAGTCCGTAGCCAAGATGTGCATCGGGCATCAAAGCCGCGGCTACGGCCACCGGTAATCGACAGGCGTCGCGCATCTGAGCTTTCGAGCCCTGGTCGATGTCGGATCCCCATTGAGCGAATTCGATCGGATCGCGTTCAGGCTGCGGCCGGTTGTACTCGATCAGTTCGGTTGCCAAGCTGCCGAAAATGGCGTGTTTGACGAAAGCCTGTGGATCGGCGACCAGCTCGGGGATGATCGTTTTCGGCCTGATTCGTCGCAGCGTTCCCGAAGAGGCCGCTTCGTGAATGCACGCCACGGCGGTTTTCACGCAGTCTTCGGGGACTCCCAAAGCCATCAGCTGTTTCTTGTTCATCGTTGTACCCCATCCTGATCCGCACCCTGGTGGTCGTCCCTGTCGATCGGTTGACAGCGATATGAAATTTGCCAAGCTGACTCGTATGTCCACTTCACTTGTCAACGTTCGTTCGCACGCGCCGGGTGGCACCATTGTGCTCAATCGCCCGAACAAAAGGAACGCGCATTCGCGTCAGGTCCTGACCGACCTGTCCCAGGGCTTTAGTGACCTGCACCAGGAGAAGAAGGTTCGCGCGGTAATCCTGACCGGCGCTGGCTCAACCTTCTGCGCCGGCATGGACTTGCACGAGATCCATGCCACCAACCAGGGGGACGATCCGCAACTTCAGTGGTTTGAAGACGCCCAGCAGTACCGAAAATTGATGGAACAGATGCTGCACTTCCCCAAGCCAATCATCGCGTCGGTAAATGGCCCGGTGCTGGGCGGCGGCACCGGACTGATGTTGGCCGCCGATATTGTCATCGCCAGCAAGTCGGCATCGTTTGGTATCCCGGCGCTTACCGCGGTTTGGTTGCCGGCATGGTGGCACCCTTGTTGAACTTCCGCATCGGCGGAGGCATGGCCGCCAACTTGCTGTTAACCGGTAAGACGATCGATGCAACGGAAGCAGCCAGGTTGAACCTGTTTCATGAAGTTGTCGACGAGGACCTGGTTTGGGCTCGAGCCAATGAACTGGCGGGTCAGCTGAGCCAGGCGGCGCACGAATCGGTGACGCTGACCAAGCGCATGCTGTACGAGACGATCGGCGAACAACTGACGACGCTGCTCGCCGCCGGAGCCGCGGCAAACGCAACCGCCAAAACGACGGAAGCGGCCGTCGAGGGCGTTTCCGCTTTCGTGGAAAAACGCGAACCGCAGTGGCCTTGATGCTGCTGTCAACGAAACGATCAAATTCCAACGTTGCTACAAGTCGGCAAGTTCGCCGGCAGCAATCGATCCATCGTGCAGAGCGGTTGCAACAAGCATAGCTGAACAACCGGCGTCGGCCATTTCGGTCACGTCTCGAATGCAGCGTACGCCTCCGCCCGAGGACAAATGGACCGATGGATAATTCGAACAAAGTTCCCGGCATACTGATTTCATATGCTCGGCAGGACCGAACGAAGATCCGACTGTCAGAACATCTAGCAACAGGAATCGACGCACCCCGATTTTCCAGACCGAGTCTACCAGAGCAATGAGAGATGAATCCAATTGGATTCCCTGCCACTCCGGCACCCGCGATAGCAGTCGACCGCCGCGAAAATCGAGACTGAGAACAACACGTTCCGCGCCCAATCTGAGCACGGCAGTATCCAGTTCTGGTCTGGCCGCCAACCACTCCGTGGCGAGTATCGTCTGCTGCGGGCGTACATCGTGCGTTAGAACCTGGCGACCCGCGTCCAACCAGAGCTCGAAACCATCCTCGGCCAAGCGTTTGATGTTCTCCCAATCGACATCACGCCCAGCGATCCCATCCAGATCGGCAATGTAGATTTCGTTCAGCCCGAACCTTTCGCGAAAACCGCGAGCGACCGAGATTGGGTTGGCAGACTCACAAAGTCCTGATTGAACCGGCCGATAGCGATCGCGATCGCCCGCCACCGCGTGAACAACAACGCCGCCGCAAAGATCGAGAACGGGAATGATTTGCATGGCAACAGGCAACAGGAAGATTTCTTTATGAGGAAGGCAAGAAGGCAGGAAAAGAACTGGTGCGCTGGCAGCAAAGAGCTCGTGTTCGCGATCAAGTTGTCACAAAGCACCAGCCTTCTTCCTGTATTCCGCCTTCCTCATAAAAACAAAATGAATCGCCTACAGTCTAAACTTTTCTTTCAGCGCTCGCTCGGAATACAGAGGCAGGTGGCGGTAGTAGACCTCGAGGATCAGTGTCGCCAGTGCGGTGCAGTACAGCCGCCCGCCGGCTTCGTTGTGTTCGCCGGGGAAGTGCCAGCTGCCGCGTTCGTGCCCTGCCCGCGATTGCGTGTTGATCAGGAATTCACGCATCACCGGGTTCCATTGCTCCCAAGTTTCACCGCCATAATGCCGCATGATCTGGGTAGCGTAGTAATCAAAGTAAAGTTCGGGGCTATCGCCGACACTCGGGCCCAGTTTCCCCAGCCAAACGACACCATCCGACAACACGCGGTTATCACGCTCCCAACCCAGATACATCCGCGACAGTAAACCAACCGCCGACGTTGTTTTGTAGCGTTCCAGTTTTGCCGTCCGCCGCTTCCGCTTCTCGTATCGGCCACCTTCCTGATAGCTGTATTCGTATCGCGAAGGCAGCTCGACCGAATCGATAAATGACCACGCCTTGCGGATCGTGTCCGACGGTACGTGGACATAGGACATACTGGCCGTCTTCAAAGCCATCAGCTGCCAGCCGGTAACGGTCGTATCACCCATCTCGCCTGGTCAATAGCGCCAACCACCTTGCTCGACGTTCTGTGCAGCAACGATAAAGTCTATCGAGCTTCGCGCAACCGGAAGCAGCGACCGATCCTGACTCATCGCCAACGCCTCGCAAACCGCGATCGTCGCCAGTCCGTGCGAATACATTTGGCCTTCATCCATGAAACTGCCGCCGGCCGGTTCTTGCCGGATGTTCTCTTTCAGGTACTGCAGCCCAAGCCCGACAACTTCGGCGTACGGTCCGTCCTTGTGCGTATGCCCATTACCCAGGAATGGAAGCAACGCCAACGCGGTCGCTGCGTTTCGTGCCGGCGATTTCGAACCCGGCCCGCCGCAACGGCCGCCGCATTGTGCGGGAAAATCAAGTCGCCAACTGCCATCTGCCTCCTGGTGTTCCGACAACCACGCCAGGGCCAACTGAACCGCAAGTTCGCTGCCTTCATTCCCGCCGGCTTCACCCAGCAAGCGTTGCTTCAGCTCGCCCGATCGACCGGTGAGCGCAGCCCCCAAATTGAGCTGCAAGTTCGGCTCGTCCGGCCGCGAACGTTGACCACCGGCGACGTTCGTGCCCGGTACAACACGAACCGGGTCGAGCGTGGCAACTCGCGGCGTCACGTCGAAAACCGGTTCGATCGCAGGCGGTTTGATCGAATCGGAATTCGATTCGACCAGCGGTTCGATCGGTTTCTCGTCAGGTACCACATTCGCGCCGCCGTCATCGTTACGTGTTTCCAGTTCGCCAAACTCAACGCCATCGAGTTCGGCTGCACCCAAACCGGGCGGCGCGAGCACAATCTCGGCGGGCCGTTGCATGATCGGTACGGCATGCAGAATCAAGGCCAACAACACCAGCGCCATCAGGTGCAGGACGGTGCTGGTCAACAAACCCAGTGCCGCTTCCAGCCAACTGCGTTTCGATTCCGGTCGCTCTGCCGGCTGATTTCGGGAAATCGGTGAGCCAGCCCCCGGCACCACGCGGACGATTTCCAGATCGGTTTGTTGCACAGCGATTCACTCGTCGGGAGGATGCACACCGCAGGGACGCCCATTGGTCCGACTTGGCCCAGCCCCCTGCCCTCGGTGGGAGACGCGGTTTCAAGTATTTCAGAAGGGCAAGAACGAGCCGACCCCGATTTCCGGAAACGATCGTCGATCGGGAGGATATCTACCGCCCGACATCCTTCCCCCAAATCTTGCCTCGTTTGCGATTCATCTTGAACTTCACTTGTTTTGCCATCTCGACGTGTTGGGGCGTCGGCGTCACAAAACGGAAAGTGCCGCCTGTGTATTCAGCCAGCCCCGCCAGCTTCTCAGCACCCTTACCATTCCCGCCAATGCAAAGCGTGTGGACCACGAAGCGTTGTTTCTCCGTCTGCTGGACGACAACGTCCTCTTCGGCTTTGCCAATATCCTGGCCGTCGCCAACCAGGAAAATTGAATCCGGCTGCAACTCAAACGCTTTCTGCAGAGCCAGATCGAGACGCCCGCCTCCGCACAATTCGACAGACTGCAGCCACCGAAACAGCTTCGTTTTGTTCGCCTTATCCGCTTTGACCCAACCCGGATCGGGATCGGGATAGAACAATGGGTACGCCGCGTCGCTGTAAAAAATGACATGGAACTCCTGCTTCGCCTTCAACTTGCCGACCGTTTGCATTAACTGGTCCAACGTGGTCAGCATCTTGCCGTTTACCATACTCGTCGAATTGTCGACGATGAACAGGAACCGGTTTCCCTGTGCGGGCGCCCCATAGAAACTGGCGTTCGCTTGCTTTCCTTTTTTCGCCACCGGCCGCTTCGACTTGACTTCCGACGCTTCACTCTTGCTTGCTTCGGAGCCGACAGGCGGAGCGTTCCCGGCAATGTCGGGTAGGGCTTCGGCGACCGGGGCGTCGATCGACACTTCGTCCAGGACGACATCCGTCATTTCGGCAACTTCCGTTTCGAACTCCTCGGCTTCAAACTCCTCCAATTCGCCCAGATCGATTTCAGCCATTTCTTCGACGGGAGCGTCACTCGGTTCGACCACCGAGGCCGTGATCAGCAGCTCTTCTTTCGGTTGCAACGTCGCAAACGTCACTGCACCCAGTGCCACAAAGACGAGCAGATGCAGAACCAGACTGAACGACAGTGCCGGGGTCGCTTTCATCCACCGCCGAACGCGTGCAATCACAGTTGGCTCCTCCGGCGAGTCTTCGGTACGCAGAGTCGGCGCAGTCGTGATCGCTGCTTGGGGTGCGATCGACTTCCGCGCGGCGGCACGTTGGGCCGTGGTTTGGCCAGCGTTCGGACGAGCCGCCACCGTTCCAGTCGAAATCGTTGAGGCAGCTTTCGGGGTCGCCAATGAGGACTGACTGCCCGGTTTCTGGGTCGGTGCCTCGCCAGGGAGCACGCGGCCTTCGCGGTCTCGTCGCTTGGGGATTCGTTGTGGCTTGTTGGAATCGCTGGTCATGGCGGACGGAATTCCCGGGCGGTCGAGCTTCGAGATCCGATCAAAATTCCCGGCTTTATCCTACTCGCTGGGCAATCCGTCTGCCAGCAAACCCGGCATCACGCGGCGGCCCGGAATTACGCCGCCACCTAGAATGAACGACGCGTTTTCTGATAAACTGCGGGATTGGGAAATTCTCGCGAGCCCTCCCGTGGGGTGGACTCCGACTGACAGCTCGTAAACGGCAAGGGAGCATCGCCGAAAGCAAACTCGGCGAGGAAAAACGATGGCGAAGAAAAAGAGCGGCAAGAGCAAGAAGAAGGCGGAGACGATTCATCTCGTCTGCCAGGAAACGGGCGACTACAACTACTCGCTCAAACGAAAACCTGGCGGAGAGAAACTGTCACTGCTGAAGTACAGCCCACGCCTCCGCAAGCGAACCCTGCACCTCGAGAAGAAGAAGTAACGCAGGCCGCTTTCTTCGTTCCGCCCAGCGGCGGCGGCATTTCGATTGGCAGGACGATGATGAATGCGAACCAGCCCGCGGAGGAACCGAGCAAACCTGCCGACTCGCCCGCTGTGCTCGAGCACGCCGACAACGCCAAGCTGCGGCATTTCGTAACGACGATCAAGACCGCAGAACAGCAAGTCGGTGAGAATATTATCTCTGCCTTGCAACACAACGGCACCGTCGCGGTGCTGACCACCGTAATTCTCGGCCCCGATGGTCAGCAACGAGTCGTCTCGGCGTCGCTCGATCCAAGTGTCATGACCCAGGTTCAGGAACTGCTGACCAAAGCGGTCGCCGAACGCGAGGACGAGGAAAAATGTGTCGGTTTTCATTGCCTCGTAAAGCCGAAAATGGTTCCGGGTGAAGGCACCGCGTGAGTTCATCGACCCATGAAACAACCGTAGCCGAGCTGGCAACAGCTCGGGCAAATCGAGAGCCAACCACACCCCTGCCCGAGACCGATTCGTTGACTTGATCCGCGTGCCATTTAACCCGTAGCACTTGCCCGCACGATCGGCCTCTGTTTCAATCAAGACTCTGGATTTCCGCAACAGCGAATCAAACAAGGTCATGGCGGACCCTATGGCAAAGAAATGGAAGCTTCGCTCGTTCGATCCGGCAGCTGCCGCCGCGCTCTGCAATTCGGCCAACGTCCCGCTCGTTGTCGCTCAGTTACTTGTCGCCCGCGGCATTCAGGATCCGGCGGAAGTGCGGCACTTTCTTAAAGCGCGCCTGACCGGGCTGCGCGATCCCAACCTGCTGCCAGGCCTGTCGGCCGCTGCCGATCTGATTCACGCGGCGATTCGTGCCAATGAGCCCATCACAATTTACGGTGATTACGATGCGGACGGCATGACCAGCACGGCCATTTTGCTGCGCACGCTACGCGTCCTGAATGCCAAGGTCGACTTCTACATTCCGCATCGCATCGACGAGGGGTACGGAGTCAACAGCGACGCGCTGCGCAAGATTGCCGAACGCGGAACGAAGTTGGTGATCACGGTCGATTGTGGCATCACCAGTGTGGCGGAAGCCGAAATCGCCCGTGAATTGAACTTGAAGCTCATCGTGACCGATCACCACACGATGGGGGAATCGTTGCCGCGGGCCGACGCAATCATCCATCCTCGGCTGCCGGGCCATGATTACCCGTTTGACGGATTATGCGGAGCCGGCGTCGCGTTCAAACTGGCGTGGGCGCTTTGCCAGCGAGCCACCGGGAGCAACCGGGTCGCCGCTCACCACCGCGAGTTCCTGATGTCCGCCATCGGCATCTGCACCATTGGCACCATTGCCGACGTCGTGCCACTGCGGGACGAAAATCGCCTGATCGTGCGCTATGGACTAAACGCGTTGAAAGAACGTCCGGTGCCGGGGATCGCGGCGATGATGCGGTCCACCAAACTGGACAAGAAGAGCCAACTGACCAGCGAAGACGTCGCCTTCATGCTGGCTCCACGACTCAACGCGGCAGGTCGACTGGGACAGGCGGAGCTGGGCGTCGAATTGCTGTCAACGAATGATGCGGATCGAGCCGAAGCGTTGGCGGTCTATTTGAATGAACTGAACGATAACCGTACAACGATTGAACGCAGTATCTACCTGTCGGCGTCCAAACAGATTAAAGAAAAGTACGACCCCCACAACGATTCGGCCTTTGTCCTTGCCGATCACGATTGGCACCCGGGAGTCATTGGGATCGTTGCCGGCCGGCTGGCCGAAAAATATGCTCGACCGGTGATCATGATCGCCCTCGACGAGCTGGGTGGCAGTGTCGGTACCGGGTCCGCTCGATCGGCCTTGGGGCTCAACCTGCACGACACGCTCTGCGATTGTTCCGAACAGCTGGAAGCGTTTGGCGGTCACAAAGCGGCAGCGGGATTGCGAATCAACACCGCCAAACTCGACGAATTCCGTCAGCTGTTCTGCGAACGCGTGCATGCCAGGATCGCACCGGAAGATCGCGTCGCCGAAATCGAAATCGACGCTGAATCACCGCTGGCTCAATTGACCTTAAAAACAGTTTCACAAATCGAGCAGCTGGCACCGTTCGGCGAAGAGAACCCCCGCCCACGACTTTGTGCCACCGGCGTGACCATCTTCGGCCAGCCCAAGAAAATGGGTGGCGGCGAGCGGCACTTGAGCCTGCAACTGACACAACACAACGTGACCATGCGAGCATTGGCTTTTCGGCGCGGCGAGTGGGCCGACGAGTTGTCGGAAATCGATTCTCCGATTGATGTGGTCTATCGACCGGTGATCAACGAATTCCGCGGCCGCCGCAACGTGGAAGTTCATCTGGTCGACTGGCGATTGTCCAAACACGACAAGCCCAGCACCCCGCACCTCGCCACCAGTCGCCCGGCTCCCCTGCCCTTCTAGCATATGGTCATCGCCACATAGTCGCCTTTCGCTCCCCGAAAGCAGCGCCAAGACAAACCGTTCAAATCCAACCACCCAGGCAGCTTCGCAGGCATCCCGAATCGACAGAATCGGGCGAAAAACCCAGCCGTCGCCACCCGCTATTCCATGGCCCCACAAGCGTTATAGAATAGTCAGCTCGGGCTGTGGCTCAGTTTGGTAGAGCGCTGCGTTCGGGACGCAGAGGCCGCTGGTTCAAATCCAGTCAGCCCGACTTATTAAAACCCGCCGAAACAAGTGTTTTTGTTACCTGCCGATGGTCGGCAGTGCGGCCTGAAGGTTCTTGTGAAAGGGTAGTACTACCCCCTTTCCCCGCAACCCAGGAGCACCGCCATGCCCGTTCGCGTCCCCAAATATCGCCTCCACAAAGGCTCCGGCCAGGCACTCGTCCAAATCAACGGCCGCCGGATTTACCTCGGCAAACACGACAGTCCCGCCAGTCACGAAAAGTATCGGCAAATCATCGCCGAATGGCTGCGGAACGGGCAGCAAATCCTGCCCCGTACGCCTGATTCGGCCAGCGGCCAGCTGTCGGTGAATGAACTCATCTTGGCCTACTGGAAGTACGCGATGAGCTATTACGTCAAGGACGGTAAACCGACCGATGAGACGCACGGCATCCGCGCGCGTTGCGCCCCCTTAAGCAGTTGTATGGGCACGAACTGTCCAGCTCGATCGGTCCCCGGCAACTAAAGAACGTGCGGCAATCGATGATCGAAGCCGGTCACAGCCGCAAGTACCTCAACGACAATGTAGGACGCATCAAACGGATGTTCCGCTGGGCCGTGGAAAACGAACTTCCTGCTCATAGATCGGCTCCAGCAACATGACAATGGCACGTTGGAGGATCTTGTCTTCCAGCGTTGGAATTCCAATCGGGCGGACCTCGGTCGAGGAACTTCCTTTTGGAATGTAGACTCGCCGAACCGGCGGTGCTCGATAGCTGCCCGACTTGGCTCGATCAAGAAGCCGTCGAAGATTGCCTTCGAGGTCTTGCTCGTATTCCGCTGCCGTGACACCATCGACCCCAACCGCTCCGCTTTTGCGAGTTTTCCGGTACGCTTCAAAAAGCCAGTCAATGTCCATGAAGTAAGCCAAAGACGTGAAGCCCATTTCCGGCGATTGTCTCGCCAATTCAGCTATCCGTTTCTGTTTCGTAGACACAGTTTTCGAATTTCGATGCATTCGATGTGTTTCCCAAATACGGTTCCATGATTCGATGCCTCGCTTCCCTCCGTCGGGTCCGACTGGGCGCCGTTCCCCGAGTTCGTCGGTACTATCAAGGCACTATGATTTCCTGCCGCTCGTCCCGCGTCACTTCGTTGCCTTCGATCAGCGGTACCACAACGTTGCACTCGTACGTTCGCTCTCACACGACAAGTGCCATCATGTGAGCCTGGAGTTGGTAACCCGGTATCTCCAGCCGGGAATTACTTGTGGAAACGACAGGACCTCCCAAGTTCCTGGGCGACCCCAATGTCCGTTTGCGCGTGCTCTACGACTCCGACGAGTCGGCTGATCCAGACCCAGTGACGCTCGAAGCGCCGCTTTCAGAACAACCGCGTGGTCCCTGCTATGGGAACGACAAAGACACTCGTAAGAAACAACCTTTCGAAGCTCATTTACATGGCTTCCGGACTAGCTGTCTACGCTTCGTCACATTCGTTACCTCGTGCAACGCAAGACTCGCTTCCGGCCGCTGGTCAGGCGTTACCGGACGGGCTTTCCACCCGCAGGGTCACTATCAAAGGTTTCAGATTCACATCATGTCAATCTTCCTCCTTCGCCAAGCTTCTTGGCGCAATCCCATTGGTTGTTGAAACTCTGATGGCCTCACAAGTACAGGTTAGTGGTTAGTCAGGCGGCAAGCGAGCCCTTTCAAAGCTCGCGTTAAGCCGCCGGGGTCTGAGTGTCGTTCTCCATTTCGTTAGATTCTCCCTCTGGTAGTCCCGTAGGGATTTTTTCGCGCGGCGAGTTTTCTTGTTTTTCTAACGCCGCCATCAGCTTTGGCAAGTCAGCGTAGCCAGAGATGCGACGGAAGCCCTTCTCGGCCTCGGTGAGAGCGAACGCCAGCCAACGTGTGGCTTGATCCGTCTCCGCTCGAAACCGTGTGACGCGACCGAGCTTCCTGCGAGTATTGCGAAAGGAATTTTCGATCGCATTCGTACTCAACAGATTGCGATGCAACGTGTTGGGAACGTTCAACGATTGCAATGCGATGAGATCATCGCTCGCTTCAAGCAGGCTCGTCAAAGCCTCCGCGTTCTTCGGCTCAAGGAACGCAACAAGCTCCGCGACAACTTCCTGTGCTGAAGCTTGGCCCTGAACGCTACGCAGACGCTTGAACAACCTCGCCAATTCGCCCCAGTGCCTCTTCGAGAGCTTGCCGCGGATATTTCGTTCCTTGTGAACCAGGCAACGCTGCACGATCGCGTCCGGATAGTACTCCACCAGCGCCGTTCGTAGGGCCTGGCTCCCGTCTAACACCGCAAACAATCGTCGCGTGCAGCGGAAACCTCGCTGCCCGAGCCGATGCAGTAAACCGCGGCAAACTTCCGTGTTCTCGCTGCTCCCAAGCTCAAAGTCCAGGACATGCTTTTCGCCGGTTGCGGTGATCGCCATGGCAACCACCGCCGTCTGTTCGGCGCTCAGCCGAATACCATCAATCATCATCACAACCCAGTCGTGCGCGGACGAATCCTTCCCCCGAAGCGAATCTACAAACTTGTGACCCACATCCTGCCAGAGCCGGGAAACGCTTGAACGGCCAACGCCTGGCGACTTCGGATGTGTCTGCCGTACCTCGCGCGTGCTGACACCCGCAATCAACGCGTTCATGATCGAATCACGAAGCTCGTCCGGGTTGTTCGCCGATTCATAGCTGGCCAGTGGTACTTCCGTCGTCGAGCCGTCGGGATGTGTTCGACGCACGCAAGGACGAACGACCTCCTCACGCTGCCCCTCGTGAAGTATCCGGCCCGGACTGGTGCCCGCTCGAAAACAATCACTGTCACTCGGCGCGTGCTTCCAACCGCAAAGCTCCGTCACCTCTGCCGACATCACGTCGATCAGCATCTGACGCACGCACCCACGCAGGTGCTCACGAAATACGACGCCTGCTTTTGACGAAGAAGCTTGTCCTAGCTCAAGCAAGAGTCTAGATTCATCCATGGGTGGTCTCCCGGTCGGTTCTGCCGACGCTTAAGGTTTCATCGCCGGGCATTTTAGCCCAACGGGAGACCGCCTTTCATTTCAACATTTTTTGGGACGCTTCCAACGTCGCACAACATGTCGGTTTGCTCGAACGCCCCGCGGCAAGAAAAAACCTGGCTCCATAACGGAGCCAGGTTTGGCATTTACTGTCGAATACTACTCAGCGATTAACGTCGACGTCGCCAGAACAGCAAACCGCTCAATCCCAACAGAACCAAGCCGGCCGGTTCTGGAACCAGGAAAAATTGGTCTCCGTCGAAATTGTTAAAGTCGACCTGACTAACTGGCGTTGCATAGAAATCACTTCCGAGGTTACCAGTACCGGCAGGCAAACCGCCCAGCGATTGGTTGGACAGGAAGTCGTGGCCTCCGTTGTTTTGCAAAAGCATCACGCGGATCGGGCCAGACGTGTATCCAATTTCCGCCAAATCGATGCCGATTTCCAATCCGGTCGTTACGGCTTGGGCAGCAACTGGATCAGCGGCTGGACAATCTGGGGGACTATCGTTAGCCGTATCGCAGCCGGCGATTCCAGCCACGTTGCTGTTGTCATAACCGACACTCAACGACGTACCCCCAATGCCGGAGGCCGAGCCTTCCAACATTCCGCCAAAAATGTTTTCTCCGTTACCGCCTGAATTTCCATCGATGATTAAGCCGCCTGCCAAGGCACCTGAATTCAAAGTGGCCATGTCGACGTCAAACTTATCACCACCGGCGTTGCCACGGCGAAAAATGAAGTGATAGTCTGGCTGAAAGCCCGTATCGAACGTCATACCGTTCATCACACCGGAGCCGTCATTGCCAATCGTATCCAGAACGTTCGAACCGCCAGCTACTGAATCGACAAACACCTCGAGTTTGTTGAAGCTGGCCTCAAGATTTCCAGTGAACATCAGATTGAGTGTGCCGTCCCAAACGTCTGCGTAGGCTGCATTCCACTCATTCACATTGTCACCGAAACCGGTGGTTACCGTTTGTGTAGAAACAAGTTCGTAACCTGCATCTCGCGTCCCGTCCACGACGATTGCGGATGCGGGAACCGCGCAGATCGAGAGAATGAGACCTGCGATCGTTAATCTCAACATAATTAGCACTACTCCTATGTGACCAAGCTATTCGATGGTGGCGCACCAGAGATCGATATCCAAACTGGCACTCACGTCAATTGAGTCTAAACTAGTAGCTCCAGCCGCAGTCCACAAGAAAAAAAGCTGGGAACGACCAAGAATTGGGGTGCATTTCTGCGGGGAAAAGTTTCGTTTTTTCCTAGTATCTCACAGCCTTTCAGCCCGGAACCGGTGGAAAAGATGGACAAGTCCCACGACAAACCACGCGATCTTTGCCGCTTCGGACATCTCGCGGCAGCGTTGTTGACTCCAGCACTGCTGTTCTCCTGCCAAAAACCTTCCGACACCAAATTGTCTGAAAACGCAGACAAGCACGTCTTGGCGGCCGCTGAGCCAACAAGTTCAGTGCCACTATGCAGCCTGAGCGAAGGTAGCGAGCTGGAGGCGATTCTAGCCTTCCAGGATGCGGCGAAAGACGGCTGGAACACAGAAGTTGCTAACGATCAGGTGTCGGGGCAACTGAAGAAGCTTGCCACGTTGGTGTTTTCATCAGTACCGCTTGAAGAATCTCGGGACTCGCCCAAGTGGGCAGCCGTTCTTGATGAGGCGGCAAACCTGCAGGCGTTGGTACCCCTGGCCACCGATACGGTTTTCGCCGATCAAAGTATCTCCGTTCGCAGAGCGGCTGCTGCAGAGGAAGTCGAGTTCGATCACGACGATCGTGACCCGCTGCAGGTACTTGGCGAATTGCGAGAGCTCTTTTCCGATCCGGCTCACGTGCATACAAAATTCAAAGTTGTGCGTGTCCAACTCGATGGGGAGTCGATCGACACCGACGTCTACTTCCTGGCTGATGGATCTTCTGCTGCCGGTTTCACTCAAGTCAATGCGACATGGCATATTGGCTGGGTGACACAACCGAACGGGCTGCCACGGCTCTCGAAGCTGTCCATTTCAGACTACGAGCAGGTAGTCACGAAGAAAAAGATATTCGAGGATTGCACGGCGAGTGTGTTGGGCCAGAACGACTCGTTCGCTGGACAGATGCTGCGGAGCACCAATTATTGGCGGGCAAATCTTCAGGGTGCGCTCGGCGTTGATTTGTTTGGTCACCAAGGAATGGCAATCGGCGATGTCAATGGCGATGGGCTCGACGATCTCTATGTTTGCCAACCCGGCGGGTTGCCCAATCGACTTTACGTACAACAAGCCGATGGGACGGCACTCGATCGGTCGGCGGAAGCACACCTCGATCTGCTCGATCGTTCCCGTTCGGCACTCTTCCTCGATTTGGACAACGATGGCGATCAGGACCTCAGCGTGATGACCGACACTCGTTTGCTGTTCTTAAAGAACGACGGCAGCGGACGCTTCGAGCCGGTCGGCGACACCTACGTCGGCACAGCGGTCAGCCTGGCTGCCGCTGACTACGACAACGATGGCGACCTCGACGTGTACGTCTGCGGATACTCGGCGCCACGTGGTGGCGAAGGTGCGCCAACGCCTTACCACGACGCCAACAACGGGTACCGAAACAGTTTGCTCCGCAACGACGGCCAATTGCAGTTTACGGAAGTCACCACCGACGTGGGCCTCAACGCCAACAATCTGCCGCTATACCCTTTCCGCATCCTGGGATGATTTTGACAACGATGGTGATCAGGACCTGTATGTGGCCAATGATTTCGGCCGCAACAACCTGTACCGCAACGACGATGGACAGTTCGTAGACATTGCCCAACAGGCCGGCGTGGAGGATATCTCCGCCGGGATGGGGATTACCTGGGGCGATTACAACAACGATGGACTCATGGATATCTATGTCAGCAATATGTTTTCGTCAGCCGGCAACCGCGTCGCCTACCAGCGGAAGTTCCGTACCGCAGATGACGGCACAACCAGAGCCCACTTCCAGCGGCATGCCCGCGGCAACACCCTGTTCGAGAACAAGGGCGATGGCACGTTTGAAGATGTCAGTGAAGCAGCCGATGTCACGATGGGACGATGGGCCTGGAGCTCGCGATTTGCCGACCTGAACAACGACGGTTGGCAGGACATTGTGGTTACCAACGGCCTGGTCACCAATGAAGACACGAAAGATTTGTGAAGTTTCTTTTGGCGGCAGGTCGTGTCGCACTCTCCCATCGAACAAACGTCTGGTATCAGCGACAACTATCGCCGAGGCTGGGAAGCGTTATTCAAGCTGCTCTACAGTGGTGGATCATTCAGTGGTCGTGAGCGCAACTGTTGCTTCCTCAACACTCGCGGAACCGAGTTCGCTGATATCTCGGCAGCGGCCGGTTTTGACTATGCAGACGATGGGCGAGCGTTGGGATTGGTTGATTGGGACCAGGATGGAGCTATGGACTGCTGGCTGGTGAATCGTTCGGCACCCCGTGCGAGGTTCTTGCACAATCGAGTGGATCCCGGCAAGAGATTTTTGGCTCTTAAGCTCGAGGGAAAAACCTGCAACCGGGATGCGATCGGTGCTCGAGTGACCATCACGACAAACGGCGAGCCTTCAATGCAGATTCGCACGCTTCGTGCCGGCGAAGGGTACTTGGCCCAGTCGTCCAAGTGGCTGCACTTTGGACTGGGTGATGTCGACGAGGTTCTGTCGGTGGCGGTCGAATGGCCGGGCGATGAAGCGGAGGTATTTACGGAGCTCAAACCGGGAACGCGATACCGATTGACACAAGGGTCGGGAAAACCACAGCCTTGGCGACGCCCCGAAGCAGACGATTCGCTTGCCGCCCTGCCCTACGATGTGCCGGCAGTTTCGGAAAAAGCACGAATCATGCTGGCGGAACGTGTGCCGTTGCCTCCGCTTCCGTACATCGATGATGAAGGGCATCCGCAGCAGCTCGTACCTAATGGTACTCCCCTGTTGGTGAACCTGTGGGCGAGCTGGTGTCAGCCGTGTCTCAAGGAACTGTCCGAGTTTCGAGACTGGACCAGCAAAACACACCCCGACCTGAGAATATTGCCCATCAGTGTTGATGAACCATCCGCCCAAGGCGACGCCAAGGCGGCACTTCAACGACTGAAGTGGATGGCAGGAGCCGGTTACGCTACCGACGAGTTGGTCAACATTCTGGAAACGATTCAACAAAGTCTGCTCAGTCATAAGCAACCGTTGCCCGTGCCTTCCAGCTTCCTGGTGGACCAACAGGGCAGATTGGCCACGATCTACAAAGGCGCGATATCGATCGAGCAGCTGCAGGAAGATCTTCGTCTAATGGAAGCGGACGACGAGACGATTTGGGGAGAAAGCATTCCCTTTGCCGGCTGGTGGCATGAACGACCTTCCGCACTGGGCCATAGTCAACTGGCAATCTCCCGTGGTTTCATCAAGGACGGCAACGTCACGCTTGGCGAGGCCTATTTGAATGCGATCGCTGCCGATGTCGATCCAGACCAGCTTGCACCGGACGCCGAGGCGCGTGCCTCGATCGCCGGAGTTCAGGTCAACCTCGCGGCTCAACAGTTTGATCGGGGACAAGCTGCGGCCGCCATGACGAGTTTGAAGAACGCGCTGCGTTTTCGACCGGCCTACGCGAAGGCGCATCACAACCTGGCGGTGATTTACGAGTCACGTGGTGAGCTCGACATGGCGGCGGAACATTACGCATCAGCCATCGACGCCCAGCCTGATCACGCCGAGTCACACTTCAACCTCGGTCTAATCCTGTTGTCCGAACAAAATCCGGATGAGGCGGTAACTCACTTTCGCGCCCGCCGTACGGGCCAAGCCCGAGTTCGCCGACGCACACTATAATCTCGGCTACACGCTGCTGACTCAGAACCAACTCGGCGAAGCCGAATCGGCCTTCGCGAAAGTCGCCGAACTGAATCCAGAGCGGGCCGAAGCCTTCTACCAACTGGGCAATGTCCGGTTGAAGCAACGCCAGTTCCCCGCCGCCGTTGCTGCCTACCAGCAGGCCGTCTCATTGCGTCCCGATTACAGCGACGCACTAACAAACCTCGGCGGCGTTTTCGTAGCCCAAGGCGATTTGGAAAGCGCCCGACAATCGCTGGACCGTGTCGCCGAGCTTTTACCCGATGACGCCAGAGCGCAATTTAACGTCGGGCATGTACTGAAAAAACAGGGATCGATCGAAGCCTCCAGACCATATTTCGAACGTGCGCTCGAACTGGATTCCAGCCACCTGGGTGCCCTCGTCGGATTGGCCGAACTGCTGGCGACGCATCCGATCGAATCGCTACGAGATCGCCAACGCGCGGTCGAACTGACCCGCCAAGCGATCCCGTTGGCGATGTCCGCAGGACAGACAGAATTGGCAGCGCTATTGCAAAAGCAGCTTCAGGAATGGTCACAACAGTAATCGGCGAAGGCCTGCAGTATTTGCCCGCGGAACGACCTCTCTGATGCGACGACCATCCGTGGGGTTTGCCAGGCCATTCACGCGGCGAGTCTCGGTGACCTGACGGCCGGCGGTCCCGAAATCGACTCCTGTGAATTTGAGCTGTTGGGCGACAGCTTTGGTCATTTGGGAAGTGCTGTTCAAAGGGATCTACGCTTCAGGTGTAGAGACAATCGTTTCCATCTTCGACGAAACGGGTACGTTGCTGTACCTGGGAGACGACCTGTCCTACGACCCGGGGATGATGTTTTTTTTCCAGCGCGATCTTCGACACGTTGACCAAGGGTCTGCAGGACGACCCGTTGGTCTAACACATGCCACTTTCGGCCGGAACTTACTTTGTCAGCGTCGGGATCGATATGGTAATGCACTCGCCCGACCGGATGTTCGAACCACTGTTTTACGACCTCTTGATCACGTCCGAGGCACCTTTCGTCCCTGAGCCCACGGGAGCCTTTCCTGACGATCATCGCGATTGGCCTCTTGAGCGGGGAAACGCGGAAGAAGGTCGTCAGAACGCATGAATGAACAGGGCGACATACTCGCGTTAACTCAATTTACCTCGGCCACCGAAGCGTGGCCGAGGTTTTTTTCTGCTGGCGGAACCGCTGTGCATCGGACGAATCCTGGACTTATTACACTCAGGAGTCGTCGTGCCGTTCAACTGGCAGCTCGTTTCCAATTGCCAGCCGCGTCCGGGGTGACTAATCTTGAGATGAGCGCCGGCAACCAACAGGCATTCCATCAACGACGTCCCCTTCCATGAGTGAAGTCACCCAAATCCTCGATGCCATCCAGGAAGGCGACACGAGCGCCTCGGAGAAGCTGTTGCCCTTGGTCTACGACGAGCTTCGCCGCCTGGCGGCGGCGAAGATGTCGCATGAAAAGCCCGGGCAGACGCTCAGCGCAACGGCGTTGGTTCATGAAGCCTACCTACGGCTGGTTGGACCCGACAACGACCTGGAATGGAACGGCAAGGGACATTTTTTTGGCGCAGCGGCTCAAACGATGCGCCGTATCTTGATCGAAAATGTCCGCCGGAAGGGTCGGCTCAAACACGGCGGCGAAAGGCAACGACAAGAGTTGCATGAATCACAATTTGGCATGAGTGACCCGGACGGTGAAATCCTCGCCGTCCACGAGTCGCTCGAACGATTCGCAGCCGTCGAACCGAAGATGGCACAGCTGGTTGAACTACGTTACTTCGCCGGACTCACTTCGGCCGAGGCGGCAGCCGTTCAAGGGATCTCGAAAGCGACCGCCGATCGCAACTGGGCGTACGCCCGAGCCTGGCTCCGCCGGGACATCGGTGAGGAACAGTAGATATATCCAAGCACTCATCGCTACTCCCCTGCTTCAGCCGACATTTCTTCCAACGTACTCATCAGTTTCCTGGTCAACTCAGCATTCGATCCAAGTTGTTCCTTCGCAGCTGCAAGGGCTGCCTCTTATTCTGCAGAGCGCCATCAGGCTCACCGGTGACTGAGAAAAGGGAAATTGACCGCAAGATAGCAACGAAAACAGCGGATCAAGCGAAACATGGGAATTCGCCTCCCATTCGCCAATGAATTTGAGTCATTTTTTTCGGCACCATGTGTGGAATGCCAGAATCGCATGAAAAGTGGAATTGCACCCGACAATTTCGGATTGTGTGATTCCCTTCCGCAACTACAACAAAGGTTTGCATTGCTTTTTTGTTGCGTTGTTACGTTTTGAGGACCGTCAGGTGAAGAGCATCCCCATGCTACGTGCAGCAACTATTGCTGCAGTTGTTTTCCAGGCGATCACAGGCTTGACCTCTGCTCAGACGTTTATTGTGTCGAACGCGGATGATATTGAGATGGCGATGCAGGAGGCGCAGCCCGGTGACACACTGATCATGACCGACGGCGTCTGGACCGATCAGGAAATCGACTTTGCCGGCATCGGCACCCTGGGTAGCCCGATCACTCTCAGGCCGCAAACACCAGGTGGCGTCCAGCTGACAGGGGTATCCCAGCTCCGCATCTCTGGCGACCACCTCGTAGTCGACGGCCTGCATTTCAAGGAAGGCACGATCGAAAATTCTGACCACGTCGTCCAGTTTCGCGGGCCGTTAGGAGAAGCAACCAACTCTCGTTTTACAAATTCTGTCATCGAGTCATACAGTGGCCCGGACCTTAACGATAAGTACCACTATGTTTCGCTCTATGGCCAATACAACCGCGTTGACCATAACCGATTTCTTGACCAGCGAAACATTGGCCCCCAAGTCGTCGCCTGGCTCGACGAATCGGCCAACCCGATTTCGGCTTATCACCAGATCGATTCGAATCATTTTGGCGACCGCCCCCAAGGCTGGGACAACGGCTTCGAAGCGATCCGTCTGGGTGACAGCGAGACGAGCACCGTCGATGCTCACATCCTGGTTGAGAACAACCTCTTTGAACGAGTTGACGGTGAGATCGAAATCATCTCCAGCAAATCCAACTTCAACGTCTTCCGCTACAACACCTTCAGGGAGTCCAAAGGGACGTTGACGTTACGGCACGGGAACAGCAATACGGTCGAAGGCAACTTCTTTCTGGGCGAAGACACGGAAGACTCCGGCGGCATCCGAGTTGTCGGCGAAGATCACAAGATCATCAACAACTACATCGCCAACGTTGGGGATGCCGCCGATGGCGCGATCTCGTTCGCGGCAGGCATTCCAAATTCGCAACTCAATGGTTACCAGCAGGTCAAAGACGCCGTGGTCGCTCACAACACGATCGTCAACGTCGCTGGAGCCGCAATCACATTCGACTGGGGTATCGGATCGGGAGGTCGTTCGCTATTGCCTGAAAACCTGACTCTCGAGGGCAATCTTATTTCCAGCACGGCCTCGCCGCTGTTCGAGGGCTCGGAGGGCAGCGGTTACACTTACGCAAACAACATCGCAAACGGCGCGTCGCTGGGTATTGGCCCGCGTCCCGGCGTTGCGGAAGTCGACCCCCAACTGGTGCAGGGTCCCGATGGCCTGTGGCGGCTTTCTGGCACAAGCCCAGCGATCGACGGGGCGACTCCTTCCGCACTATTCATGGACGACATGGATGGCCAGGCTCGTATCGGACTCTTCGATATTGGCGCCGACGAGCTGTCGACCGCTCAGATCGTTCGCCAGCCGTTAACGACAGACGACGTTGGTGCGTTATGGTTCAATTACCAGCCACCAGACCAATGGCCTTTACCGCCGCGGCTTCCGCCAGGCGAATTCGTAGTCATGGAGGCGGAGGATTTCGCCGCGATTACCGATCCAGATTTTGACGGCGATATTTGGACGGTTGCGAACGTAGGCGATGCGTCGGGCGGGGCCGTGATCAAGGCGCCTGACGGAAATCGCACGGATCTGCCCGGGACACATGATTCGCTGGCTCTCTACGACATCTCCTTCGCCGCAGCGGGCGACTATACAGCCTACTACCTGGCCCGCGGTTTTGACGGCTCCTCCGACAGCTTCTACACTCCCGATGACTTCGGAATCGATCCCGACGTGACGGAAAATGTTTCCAGCAATGGCGACTTTCGCTGGGAGAACGGCGGGGAGTTTACGATTACCGCGTCGCACGTCGGCATGCCACTCGAATTTCGGCTGGGCCGACGGGAAGGCGATACGGAAATCGACGTGATCCTCTTCCATGAGAACGGCAGCCTGACGCCAACTCAACTCGCTGCCATCCTGTTGAGTACAGTGCCAGACCCCTGCGACTTGAACGGCGACACCGTGTGTGACGAGATGGACATCAACTTGCTGATGGCAGAGATCGCGGGGAGCGGTGACTTGGCCTTCGATTTGGACGGCAATGGTGAGGTGGATTTGGGCGATCGAGATCAATGGCTCTTGGAAGCAGGGGACTTGAACATCGGGGCAGCCTATCTGGTCGGCGACGCCAACCTTGACGGTACGGTCGATGGACAAGATTTCCTTGCGTGGAACGGCAACAAGTTCACTCTTAGTACCGACTGGACGCGCGGTGACTTCACCGGTGACGGCAGTATCGATGGCCAAGACTTTCTCGCATGGAATAACAACAAATTCCAAAGCAGCAACGTGACTACCGTGCCGGAGTCGAACCTTCCACTTGGGCTGCTTGCCCTTGGAGCTGCAGTGATCATCGCTCACCACAGAAACTGACTAGAGCGAATTTACTTTATCTGTGGCGTCTTTTCGCTGAGTTGGTACTGCTATGTAAGCGCCGCTAACGCTACACGTATGTGCGACAAGCCTAACTAGAGCCTGTTGGTCCGTATAGTCTCAGGAGTTGGCATGGGCAGCTTTTGCCTGGGCCAGGTTCTGGCTCAGTTTTCTTGATCGAACATGCAGAGGCGAGTGTCCGCAGCCACTGACTTCCAAGCGCGTAAGTATGGTGGTACGAATCTACCGTGCTTTGTTCGTGGGTAGGGACGTACATCGGTACACCCGCGTCTTGCGGCATCGAGTATTCGGACTGGTTGAATCCAGCGGCTTCGATGGCTTCGATCCGCTCGTCGGCTTCCTGATCGGTGATTTTGTCGAAGTGATGATCGACAAATACCTGCACCCGGTCGTCGCCAGTCATCGCAGCCATGTTGCTCGCGGTCATATGATCTGCATTTCGAAACCACTTCGTCTGCATCGCAAGCAGTAACGGCACACAAATCGCTCCCAAGACGATCATTGCGAAATGCCCCGGAGTGGCCTCCGGTTTGACGGCGATATGTGGATCGTTCAGGGCGCCGAATGCACCAAACCCAGCCAGGATCATCAAAATCGAGTACGGAAACCCATAGCCTGCCAGAACCGATTTCCCGGAAATGCCGATAGGAATCGCCTGAAACGTTTGCATGTCCTCTTCAAGAACAAAATACGATTGGGTAGGGAACAGCGGCATGAACATCAAATGGCCAAATTCGGTAGCGATATGTCCCAAGCCAGGCACTTTTTCGACTTGGCCGTAAAGCTTAGTACCCCAAACGATCATCATGATGAGCAAGCTCCGTATGTACTAAAATTCAGCACGTGGCAGCTGGACCGATTTGCCACCCGCTGCGCCATCGTCGTAGCGCGGCGATCGGGTCTTCCGAAAACTTCTTGGGCGTTTGACCTGGCGACGGGCGCTTTTCGTCTTTGCAGAAGCACGCCAACACAGTGATGACCAAGCCAAATACGATTGTACCGCTGCAGACCTTGAGCCGTGTTTTCAGGTCCGTAGTTGCGGACGAATCGCCGGCGACGGTCTCTGCGGCAGAGACCCGAGGGTTGCCCGATTCGAAATGGACGGTGACCTGGTCGCCCTGCGTCAACGATTCAAAGGCCGACTTGTCGACGGCTTGTTCACCAAAGAAGAGCTTGCCATCGGTGCGAAACGCGTACATGAACGCAAAGCTCGGAGCGGCCTGAACTCCTTTCGATAGACGATTTGTCGGCGTGGCGAGGCTGGTAATTTTTCCCGTCGTTGTCTGGTCTCCGACAGGTGACGCAGCATCAAGGTCGCTGATGGCATTGAAGACACCAATACCTCCCACGAGGATGATGCCAACTCCAATGCCGATTAACGTTTTTCTACCCATGGTATTAAACTCAGCGAAACTTGCGAAATGCTGATTGCGGGATGTGAGGCAGCGGACCTGGACGCCGTTTTTTCTTCGTACAGATTCGACAAAGACACGGCGTGTCCTATCCACTCCACAAGCGGCTTCCCGCGAAAACTTAGCTTGCTCTAAGACCTCGCGTGAGCAGAATTCGAATAGAAATATGCAAAAAGTGCAACGATCAGCGTCTGGTTAGTGCTCCTGCAACACGAACAAGGCGACGATTTGTCGTCAGTAAGCGTCAATTCGCCACAATTCGAAGTGGGCTACCACAGGGAAGGCACTTCGTTCACCGCGTCGCGGTTGAGCTGAAGCTTATCGGGTTGCCGGAGCTCGCCCGAACCGCCGCACGCAGGCGCGGTGAGTCACGGATTCGGTAGATTTCCCACAAAATGGACATTTTGCGTGCGTCGGCGTCGAAAACTGATTTTTCTGAGTCATCGATGGCGCAGATGGCGCTCTGAATACTACGCGGCAAGTCGGCACTTACCCAAGACTCGGACCCAAAATGCCAACGCGCATCAGACCTGCGAACTGCAGGAATTGCGAGCCGCCAGAAGCTCGCTGCTTAACAAGTGGCATCTCGTGCACCAGAAGATCGAGATTCAGATTCCTAAAAGAGAAAACCACATGCGAAACCAACCCAACTTGCAAAACGAACTACAGTTCCAGGTCGAGCACCTGGAGGATCGACGGATGTTGGCGGGCAACGTTGACGTGGTTGTCAACGATGCAGGTAACATTTTCGTAACTGGCGATAATGAATCCAATTGGATTCGATTCAGGGAAGTTACGGTTGGTCAAGTTTCCGTCTTGAGGGTCGAACGACTAACGTTAGACACCCAAATCACGTACAACGGCCAAACGAATTCCAGCTTTGACTTGTTCGACGCAGCCTCCAACCCAACAGTGAAGTTGAAGATGGGAGACGGAGACGACGCTGTGCTATTCCGCGACACCAACCTCGGCAGCGTTACGGGAAATCTGGGGCGTGGTCACGATGGTCTATCGATCGATCGTTCCACGGTCGAAGGGGACGTGATCGTGAACGCTGGCTCGGGAGCCTACAACGATCAGGTCTTTCTGCAGCTATCCACCGTTGCAGGGAATGTGAAGGCGTCGCTCGGTGCCGCCACGAGCGAATTCGAAGCGGGCACCATCGACCACGATCGGTTTCAAACCAACCAGGTGGAATTCTTGGGGGATGTGTCGGTCCGTCAGTCCGGCGGTAGAGCGGTTGTATTGGAATCCTCAACCATCTACCGTGGCGATGCCACTTTCTCACTTGGATCCGGAGCCAACATTCACGCGTCGCAATTAACGGAATACGACGGATCGTTCAAAATTAAGACAGGCAGCGGCAAAGACAACCTGCTACTGCAGGGTTCCAAATTCCACGGTGACGTTTTCATCGCTACTGGATCAGGAAACGATGTCGTTAACGTCGTCCCAGTTTCGAATGTGAATGGCGTTTTCCAGGTCGCTACCGATGTGGGTACGTCAATGAAAATCGCCACCGGTGGGGGAAATGATCTTGTCACGACAACCGGTGAGTTTTCAAGCCAAGTCGTCCTACTGACTGGCGGCGGCGACGATACCTTAAATTACACAAATTTCCAGAATGCAGGGGACAAGTCACGGCTGATCGGTGGCGGCGGTTCCAATGATGTGTTGTTCGCCTACACGCCGATCGATGCGGTCGTGAACGGCTTTGAATCGATCGAGGACGCCTGATCGCAGCGTCCGTCACATTACATTCGCACGCGTCCCCTTTACAATCGATGGATGGATAGACGCGGAGAGTTCCCAGCGAGGGCGCCCGCGAATTCGTCGAGCGGCGAGCCGAGTTCTGCGATTCCTGGAAACACGACATGACCGAAGCCGAGATATTCGGCGCTGCGATAGAACTCCCACCCGAGGAGCGATCAGTCTATTTGGATCGCGTTTGCGGCAATGATACGGAGCTGCGAGCCCGTGTGGAAGAGTTGTTGAAGTTGAGCGGTGATACCGACGGCTTCATGCAACAACCGGCTATCGAGTTAGCAGAACTCGAGCCTGTTACGGCGCGTCCAGGCAGCCAGCTTGGGCCCTACACTCTGATCGAGCAAATTGGCGAGGGGGGGTTCGGGCTCGTCTTTCGCGCGACCCAGACCGAGCCGGTCCAGCGCACCGTAGCGATCAAGTTGCTGAAACGAGGGATGGACTCCAAGGCCGTCTTGAAGCGATTCGAACTCGAACGCCAATCACTCGCGGCAATGAATCACTCCGGGATCGCCCAAGTCTTCGACGCGGGTATCAGCGAGTCAGGCCAGCACTATTTTGTGATGGAGTTTGTTGCAGGCAGCTCGATTACCGAATACGCGAATGCCCAGGCAATCGATTCTCGCGACCGTCTGGCGCTGTTTGCGCAAGTCTGCGATGCGGTCGCGCATGCGCATCAAAAAGGGATTCTCCATCGCGACATCAAACCTTCGAATGTACTCGTTACCGAAGTCGAGGACCGGCCCCAGGTCAAGGTGATTGACTTTGGGATCGCCAAGGCGATCGGTGCGTCGGCGCAAGACGCGACGCAAATCACTCAATCACCGATCATGATGGGCACGCCCCAATATATGAGCCCCGAACAGGCGGCCGGGTCAGTGGTCGTTGATACGCGGACCGATGTCTACGCGATGGGAGTGCTGCTCTACGAACTGCTCACGGGACGCCTGCCATTTGAACCGGACACACTTCGGCGTGCGGCGCTGGATGAAATATTTCGCATTATTCGGGAAGAAGACCCGCCGAAACCATCCACGAAACTCAGTTCAATTAGCGAACCCGACCAGGCCGCCATCGCCAAACAACGCTCGACTGAACCACGATCACTGATCCGAATGCTCCGCCAGGAACTGGAGTGGATCCCGCTCAAGGCGATGCGGAAGGAACCCGATCATCGTTATGCCGGCGCGAGCGCGATGGGGGACGATATCCGTAATTATCTTGCCGGCAATCCGTTGATTGCTGGACCCGAATCTCGCATCTATCGCATCAAGAAACTGGCGAATCGCTATCGTTGGCCAGTCGCTACCGGCATGGTGATCTTGTCCCTCTTGATTGGGGGCATCAGTGCAACGAGCTGGTACTACTTACAGGCATCCCGCGAGGCCAAGCGTTCAACCGACGTACTGCAGATCGTCACCGATGCGTTTGGATCGGTCGACCCGAATTCCGGGGCCGACTCCCACGCCGATATGACGGCCAAAGAAGTCCTATTGAACGCTCGGGACAGTCTTGAAAACTCAGAATTGGATGACAAGGGGCGAGTCGAACTATTGAGAAGACTGGCGGTTTGTTTCCGGGCCCTCGGGGAATTCGAGGCCGGGATCGATAGCGAGGAAGAGGCCCTGCAGATCCTCCAACGCAGTTGTGGCGAACACGATATCCGCACGCTCGAATCCATGAACCATGTCGCTCTTATGTACACGGACATGGGCCGCTATGACGAAGCGTTAGCTCTCAATCAGAAAACGCTGAAGCTCAAGCAGGTCGCGTTAGGGAAACACCACGAAGAAACACTGGCCTCCATGAGTAACCTTGCTTTGGCGTACGAGAAGGCTGGTCGACTGGACGAGGCCGTTTCTCTCAATGAAACGACTTTGGCGCTGAAGAAGTCCACGCTCGGGGAACATCACCTGGAAACGCTGGCGTCGATGAACAATCTTGCAGCGACGTACGCAAGCATGGACAGACTTGAGGATGCAGTCGCGATCCAGGAGAAGCAAGCCACACTTGTTGCGGTCGCGCGGGGAAAAGATCATCAAGACGCATTAATGTCAGCGAACAACCTCGCCTTAATGTACCTGTATCTGGGGCGCTATGACGAGTCATTGGAACTCAATCAACGGACCCTCGAAATTCGGAAAATCAAGCTTGGAGAAGAACACCCGGACACCCTGCAATCAATGAGCAATCTGGCGCTTGTCTACTATCGCATGGGAAAGTTCAAGGCTGCACTTCCGATCAATGAGAGAACACTCAAGTTGAAGCAAGTCCAGCTTGGCGCAGACCACCCCGATACGTTGACCTCGATGAACAATCTTGCCGATACATACCGCAAACTGGGGCGTGATAAAGACGCGCTGGAATTGCACAAGAAGGCTCTGCAACTCAGGACAGACAAACTTGGCGAAGACCATCCTCAATCGTTAAGGTCGATGCACAGCGTTGCGACTGCGTACGCGAATGCTGGGCGGCTGGATGACGCACTGGAGTTGCGCAAGCAGTCAGTCCAACTTCACAAGGTCAAATACGGCGAGGACGACCCGGACACCTTGAAGTCAATGCACAATCTCGCTTCAACCTACCGCAAGGCGGGGCGGTTTGACGAAGGCCTTGCGATCCGAGAGAAACAGGTCGAGCTCATTAAGAAGAAGCTTGGCGAAGATCATCTACACACGCTGATCTCGATGACCAACTTGGCAATCTTGTATGCGAAGGTGGGGCGCCTTGACGAGGCCAGGGCGCTCGACGAGGCGACGCTGGAACTCAAGAAATCCAATTTCGGCGAACACAATCCAGAAACGCTAACTTCAATGAACAACCTGGCAACGGTATACAGGGATTTGGGCCGGCTTGAAGATGCTCTGGCCTTACAGGAGGAGGTAGTCGAGGTGGTCAGGGAGAAGCTCGCCGGTGATCACCCGCTTGAATTGCTCTTCATGACCAATCAGGCGCTCATCTACGAAAAATTGGGCCGCCTCGACGACGCTGTCGCCCTGTTTGAGGAAACGCTTGCGTTGAGCACAAGTCGCCTCGGCGAAAGCCACCGTGATACGCTTTGGGCGATGAGTGACCTGGCCAACGCATACGTACTGGTAGGTCGATTGGACGAGGCCAAGCGACTGCTCGAAAAGTGCTTGGCCGGAAAACAGAAACAACGACCTGACGATTGGACAACGTTCGATACTCAGTCACTCTTGGGTGGAGTACTTTTGCAGCTTGGTCAACCCGAAGAGTCGGCGCAACCACTGACCGAGGGTTACCAAGGCCTGGCACGCGTTGCGGCCACAATCCCTGCGACGTCTCGAAGGGAAGCGTTAAAAAGCGCATTGGAACGACTCATTTTGCTCGCCGAAACGCAAGAGCATGCGGCTGAGGCTGCCAAGTGGCAAGCCAGACTGGCCGAATTGCCGAAGGAGGTCTCCTCTGCTCCTTCGGTACCGGCCGATCACGAATAGCATAGACTTCCCAATTCAATCAGGTAGGCAATCCGATGTCAGTTGGGCTGGATGGGCCGAAGAAACAATGACCGAAGCTGAAATTTTTGCCGTCGCTTTGGAATTGCCGCCCGAAGAGCGATCTGCCTATTTGGATCGCGTCTGCGGCGAAGACGCTGATTTGCGGGCGCGAATCGAAGAGTTGTTGCAGTTGAGCGGTTATACCGACGGATTCATGCAGCAACCGGCGGCGGAGTTGGCTGGGCTGGATCGAACTCTGGAAGTTCCTGGCAGTCAGATTGGGCCGTATTCCCTGATCAAACAAGTGGGTGAAGGTGGCTTCGGAATCGTCTTTCGCGATGCAATCTGAGCCGGTCCAGCGGACGGTGGCGATCAAGTTGCTCAAACGCGGCATGGACTCCGATGCGGTCTTGAAACGATTCGACCTGGAACGCCAGTCGCTGGCGGCGATGAACCATTCGGGAATCGCTCAAGTCTTTGACGCCGGTATCAGTGAGACGGGCCAACACTATTTCGTGATGGAGTTTGTCGACGGCAGCTCGCTGACCGATTACGCCAACGCACATCAACTGAGCTCACGCGATCGGCTAGAACTTTTTGCTCAGGTTTGTGACGCTGTCACCCACGCTCATCAAAAAGGCATTCTGCACCGGGACATCAAGCCTTCCAATGTCCTGGTCACCGAAGTTGAGGGACGACCGCAGATCAAGATAATCGACTTTGGAATCGCCAAAGCGATCGAAGGGTCGACGCAGCATGGGACGCAGATCACCCGCGAGCCGATCATGATGGGCACACCCCAGTACATGAGCCCGGAGCAGGCGGCCGGTTCGGCCTCGGTCGACACGCGAACCGACGTGTATGCCATGGGAGTCTTGCTGTACGAACTGCTGACCGGGCGATTACCTTTCGAGCCAAACTCATTGCAGCGTGCAGCAATGGACGAGATGTTTCGCATCATCCGTGAAGAGGACCCACCGAAACCCAGCACCAAACTCAGCTCCATCAGCGAGCCTGATCAGGCCGCAATCGCAAGACAACGTTCGACCGAACCACGCTCCTTGATCCGCATGCTCCGCCAAGAACTGGAGTGGATTCCGCTGAAGGCCATGCGAAAAGACCCGGAGCATCGTTACGCCGGCGCCAGCGAAATGGGTGAGGACATTCGCAACTACCTGTCCGGCAACGCGTTGACGGCAGGGCCCGAATCTCGCGTCTATCGAATGAAAAAGTTGGCGAAACGATACCGCTGGCCCCTGGCAGCCGGGCTGGCGGTCGCCGCATCGATGATCGTCGGCGTCATCGGAACCAGTGTCATGGCGGTCCGAGCTGCAAGACAACAGCAGCTCGCCGAGGAACGCTTTCAGGATGTCCGCAGTCTGGCGAACACTTTCATTTTCGAGATCTACGAATCCATCCGAAACCTGGCAGGATCAACACCGGCCGTCGAGCAACTCGTTGCAACAGCGCTGAACTACCTGCAGAAACTGGAAGCCTCCGGCGAAATCGCTCCGAACGATGAATTATGGCTGGAGATTGGCAATGCCTACGTCAAGCTGGGCGACGTCCAGGGCAATCCCGCGGACAACAATTTGGGAGACTGGCGTGCAGCCAACAAAAGTTTCGCAAGAGCGCGGGACATTTTTCAGACATGGCTGACAAGAGAACCGAACAACCGGTCGGCAACGATCGGTCTGGGAGATGCAATCTCGGGGCTCGCTGAGGTCTGTCAATACGAAGGCAAGGCGGACCAAGCCGATGAATACTTGCGTGAATCACTGGAGATCTGTCTTGCCGAGTTCGCGAGTTGGCCCGATGCCAAGAGCTCGCATCGAGTGCACCGAATTCAGTTTCTTATCGCGGCCGCGATTTTCAACCGTGGGGATCACAAGGCGGCGAAGGAACGTTTCCAGGAAACCGTCGACTTCCTGGAGGCACGCTTGAAAAACACAAGCAGTATTCAGCTGGAAAGCGATCTCGCGATGTCACTCGGACGACTCGGCCAATTGCAGGTTGAATTTCACGAGACAACTGCCGCGGAAGGAACGCTGAAACGCTCCGTGGAGTTGCTCGAACAAATCTCAGCCGCAGAACCCGACAACGCCTACCACAAGCGAAACCTTGCCATCGGCTACGACCACCTGGCGCGATTCCATATGGCTAATGAGGAAACAACGGAAGCCATTCAGCTGTTCGAACAATCGATCGCAATGTTTCGAGAGCTGGCCGAATCTGACCCGGACAATCCTCGGATGAAGCGAGACGTCATCTTTTCCATGACTCGATTTGGGAACCTTCTGATGTCCATGGGGCGGTTTGAGGACGCCCGATCGACGTTTGATCACCTGGCCGAGCTGGCAGAGAAAAACTACCGGGCTTTCCCCATCTTTGAGAACGGCAATCAATGGGTGCAGACGGTGGAGTCGATTTCGCGATTGCTGATCGCCGAGGAAGACTTTGAGGAAGCCAGCGCCATTCAACGTCGAGTTGTCAAGCTGCGCGAAGAATTATGGAGCAGCAATCCTGACAATGCCATGATCAAGCAGAAAGTGGCGTTCGCCCGGCGTAAGCTCGGCCAGTCGTTACTCAAACTGTCGCGTTACGAAGAGGCACTGGAAGAATTTGACGTCGCCACGACGCTGAACCGCGAACAGTACGAAGCGGCGCCCGAAGCGGACGGCAACCCAAGGCGGTTGGCAAGTAGTTTGATGTTCGCCGGCCGAGCACTGTTGATGCTGGAACGCGAGACCGAAGCGATGAAACGCTTTGACGAAGCCATCAAGGTCCGGCAGCTTGAAAGCAGCGGCAAGCCCAATGATGTAGACGCCGCGTTGGGGCTGGCGCTATTGCTTGCGGAGATTGGTACATCGTTGGAGGAGCTTGATTCAAGCGATGCGAATGCACGGTCAAGGCTGCTCTTCGACCAGGCGATCCAACTGTTCCGCGCTCACGAAAATGACCTCTCGGATCGTGAATCCGAGGTCTATCAGCGACTCGTAAAGTGAAGCAACGCTGGTTGTCGAGTTGGCCGGCATGTCGGTTTCGACCTGAACGGGGACACGGGCTCGATACCCGGCACCAACGATTGTTGGGGTTAACACGCACCGCTGATGTGCAAATTTGCGGCTTCGTGTTGATGCTCTCAAATATCTGGATAGTCGGAGATCGTCTTCTCGTACTTCACATCGCCCGTATGTTGGGTAGAAAGCTGTTCGAAAAGCAGTAAGTGGACTTCTTCGTCGTCTCGGGTTTTCGGGCAGTGTTCGACCCCCTTGGGTACCACGATCAGTTCGCCTTCGTTCACAATTTCCGTCCGATCGCGAAACTGCATTTCGAGCGTTCCCTTTTGAACGAAGAACAACTCGTCCTCATTGTCGTGCGAATGCCAAACAAATTCGCCGCTGATCTTGGCGACGATGACTTGCATATTGTCAACCTTGGCGATGCGATGAGGGTGCCATTGTTTATCGAGGGAGCTTAACTTGTCCGCAACGTTGATCGGTTTCATGAAATGCTCGATTTAGCTGAACAAAAGAAATGCATTCTACAGTGAACGAGGCATGCAAACAGCAATCCGTGTCGCAAACCGTTCATGACATCCCGGGCGCCGGACATTCTCCCACTGGCCGCCAGTTGATCTGCCATCTGTTCCAGTCGCTGAAGTTCAGGGCGGTCATCGGGCCGTCAAGACATTGCAGTACGAGGCGCTACCGAAAGAAAGGATTTGAAATGTCGCAAAACCCTCTGTTTTGCACGTTCCTCGCCGGGCGGTGCATAGGCGTCCTATAACCTGTAATTGCAAATTACCCGCCGAGATATCGTTGGTCCGGCATCCCTGTGAGGCAAACATCGAATCCAAGGGGCAGTAGAACGATGCAGGTCAGAAACCAATACGCCGTCCAATGTTGTACAGTCTGTATTCTGGCATTGGGGTGCCTGAACTCGGTTGCGCTCGGCGAGATTCGCAAATGGAGCAGTTCAAGCGGAACACACAATATCGAGGCTGAGCTTGTATCAACGAGCAGCACGTCGGTCATTTTGCGAACTGCGGAAGGCCGCGAAGTCACCATTCCGGTTGCCAAGCTATGTCAAGCTGATCGTGACTTCATTGCCTCACTCGACGCGCACGCCGGTCAAAACGATGAAGAGGCCATCAAGAGTACGGTTAATGGATTCTACCGAGCTGTCCGCAACGATTTCGACGGGATTCGCGAGTACCTGACTGAGAAAGGTCGAGGCAACTTCGACAATCAACGTGAATACTTCAAGATGGGCGCTCCTGCGCCGGGACAACGGCCGCGGGTTACGGGGATCCGCATCGTTACTGACTCGGAAGCGATCGCCGATTTCCGATTGAAACTTGGGGGTGACCTGCAACGCATGCAGATGCTGTTCGCCAAAGAGCACAATGAATGGCGAGTCTACGGCTTGGCAGGGCTTGGAAAGACAACCAAGACGGTCATGAATTTCGAGAAGGCGGAATCGACGCAGGAGAGCCTGGACTGAATCGATGAAAAGGGAGGTGGCTGAGATCGTTGGCTGAGCCGCGCCATGGTCATTCAAGTCGAGACCCGTCGTAAGTGTTCAACCCCATGCCAATCAATAAAAGCGGACAACCACCTGCTCCGCCTGCGTCGAATTTCGGAATGAGTTTTTCCCAATGTGTTGTTGAGGCGCCGTAGGCGGAGCCTTTTCCCAGCTTGTTGAAAATCGACTGTAGTTCAGTGAGTCTTGTAAGAATGACTCCTACCGATATCAGACCGGTTTCGTGAAGTAAGCGAAAGTTGTTGAGGTCACGGTCGTAGAACGGGCACTTGTTATTCCACTCGAATTCAACTCCGATCCGGTTCCGATAATTGTCGACCTTGTGCGTCACCGTGGTGCGCGGCTGATTATCGACCACGAGATGTGCTTCGAACGACCGCTCCTGCCAGCCTTTCGCAACCAGCAAATCGTCGAAGGCCTTGGAAATCGCCAACCGCCCGCCTCCCGGCAGCTCGTTTCCTCCGCTCTACAGCAGGCGGATTGGCTTTCTTAATTGCCTATACGACGGGTCGAGCCGGGACCTGCGCGGAGTTCAGAATATTGGCAAGAACGCTGGCATACCGCCGATTGGCGCTGGGTACTGCCCTTCGGTAAGGACCGCGGGAGCCTCCACTTGCCCAGGAACACCTATGAGGCTTTCGCCAAATCTCCGAATTCGCCAGTTTGTCTCAGCGCGAACCAGCGATACCCACCGACCAGCGTCGACAGAGCAACTGCGCAACCTATGAAATTCAGGTTGTCGTGGAACTTCTGCATGACTGCAAAAGGCTGGAGCACCCTGAATGCCTCAAAGGCAACAGTCTCGATGAACAAATCAACGATCACCCAGGCATGGAGCACCAAGTCGAGTCGATCGGCAAAATATCCGTTTCGGCGAGCTCGCGACATGCCACATGACAACGCTGCGATCGCAACCATGCCGATGAACAGGAAGGCAATTCGCGAGGGAGCCACCTTCCAGGCTGCGAACGTAACGAGGTAAATGCCCAGCATCAACAGACTGTAGTACCAGCGATTGAACATGCACCAATTGTCCCCGATTCCTATCCAATTCACCACACGATTCTGCCAGCGATCGCGGAGGATGAGTGATCTCCCGAGCCCGCAGCAGAATCGGACTATTTGAATTCTTCCACAGGCGGCATCGGAAATTCTCTGTTCGTGGCGATGCTCAGGAGTGCCTCGGCACGAATGGCGAGGTCTTGCCCCGGCAGGCCAGTATCGACCCTGCCCCTGTTCGTGAAGATCGCAACGGTAATCTTCCTTTCGGGAATCCGAGCCGTGTAGGTCAGGAACCCGGCCGTGCTTCCACCATGTTGGACAAAGGCCATCGACGACTTTTCAGGCATGTACCAACCAAACCCATATTTCGAGTCGGTGCCTTTCTGCGCAGTGTAGGCCGCAGCGTGCATTTGCGGAGAAACCAGAGCCTCGTTGTTTAGTGCCAGATGCCAGTGGAAGTAGTCTCGCGGGGACGTGTAGATCGACCCGTCGCCCTTGATTGCGCTGGCGACGCTCTGATCATTCCATCGAATCGAATCCTCTTTCACTTCGTAGCCGAAAGCTCGATTGGGAATCTCCTGGTTCGGATCAAAATGTTGCGTCGCCTGCATCCCGGCGACTGAGAAAATTTCTCGATCCATATAGTCTTCGAATGGGACGCCAGCCTTTGCTGCGACGATTTCGGCCAACACCGCATACGCGGAATTGCTGTACTGAAACCTGGTCGACGGTGGAAACTCCAAGGCGTCCAGTGTTTTGAGGTAGCTGAGCACGTCGTGATCGCTTAGCTGCTTTCCCTTCGTCCGGTCGCCCAACGGACCATATCCGGGAAGTCCCGATTGATGAGTTAAGAGATGGAATACGGTCACGACTTCGCCGTACTCGGGGAAATCCGGAAAGATATCGGTCAGTTTGGAGTCAAGTTTCAACGTGCCACGACCAACCAGTTGCAGTATCGCCATCGCGGTGAACTGCTTCGATACCGACCCGACGCGAAAATTGGTTTGGCAAGTAACGGGCGTCTTCTTTCCCATATCGGCAAGGCCGTAAGCTTTACAAAGTAACAAGTCGTTGCCCTTCGCGATCATCACTGCAGTTCCCGGCCGATCGCCGACAAAATCAGCAAAGAGAGCATCTACAAACGCCTCATCCTGTGCTGATAGCGCCTTAACTTCGGCATCGTTCGCTTGCACAAGTGAGAGGCCTGAAATCAATATGGCCAGGATAATCAGAGACCGTGCAAGGGCATGCATCATCAGACTCCTTGTGAAATTCCAGCCGCCTCGCAGCCATTCTATACTCTTTCTTGCCCCATGAATCTTGCACAGATATTGGTCAAAACACCAAACATTCCGCCCACTCTCTGGCGAAGATCATTCGAATTCAGCCAGTTCCCTCAGCACCGAAGTCGCATAGGTGCCCTTGGGCAGATCAAAGCGAAGCATCAATGTCGAATCGGACTCCCACCTGAGCTGCGCAGACTTCGGCCGCAATCGCATGACACGCCGTTCCTGCCTGAGGCCCAACTCGGCAAGACCATTGATGATTTCCGGGTATCGCTGCGCGACACTTTCTTCGAGCAATCGGACGCGTCCCTGACTGCGAAGCTCACCTTGGCCCCACAGTGGCGCGGTCAATTCCAAGTCGCCTCGTCTCACACGATCAGATTCATCACCGTGCAAATTGTTCGGGAGTATTTGACTCCGATTATTTGGAAAGCCGTAGACCTCACCTTCGAGCGGAGTATCCCAGCTACCCTGTACGACGCGTTCAGCGATGCAGGCGTTGAAGACGAAACTGCGCACGGCAGAGATCAGTATGCCACGCAGCGATCGGTCGCGGACTTCCAATTCACCCTTCATGAAGCGGAGCGACTGATCGACGTTACCGCCATCGCGACCAAATCGCTGCAAGCCAAAGTAGTTTGGTACGCCCCGATCCATTATTGTTTGCCAACGCCGAGCGGCAGCGTCTTTTGAAATGGCACAGTCTCGCAGGCGAATCATGAAGCGGTTTCCGTCATGCGATCCTCGGTGAAGTTTGCGCAGGTTGCGAGTGATCTTGAGAACCCGCACGCCATCGGTTTGCAATTCCTCCGCCGTTGGCGACGCCTGACCCGGGAGATGCAGGCTGAACCATTGGCGTGTGATCGCCTGTTTGTCCTTTAAACCGCAATGGCTGACCAACCGTTTGCGAATACCCAGCTTGCTTGCCAAGCTGGTCGCAACCTCGTTGCTGTTGCGTTCAATTTTCTCGATCCAGACGAGGCAATGCTCCCCCTCGCCCGACGGCTCAAACCCAAGAATTTCTTCGACCTGAAAGTCTTCGGGCTGGGACTTGAAAAGCACCGTCCCAGGCGATTCGCCGAATATCGTGGGTGGATGGACGGGGTTCATCTGCTCTCACAAATTACCGATGAGCGCTAATCTGCAATCGGTTCAAGGCACGTCATTCGCTTCAGAAATGCCTCCCTAATCTTTGTCAGCACGAAGGACCGAAACGAATGCTTTCTGAGGAATATTGACGCTTCCGAACTGTTTCATCTTCGCCTTGCCCTTCTTCTGTTTTTCGAGCAACTTCTTCTTCCGAGTTACGTCGCCACCATAGAGTTTCTCGGTCACGTCCTTGCGATAAGGCTGGATTGTCGATCGAGCAATGACCGTGCCGCCAATTACTCCCTGGACCGGAATCTTGAATTGATGGCGAGGGATCTCCTTGGCAAGTCGTTCGCAGTAGTGCAGCGCCCGGGGCCGCACTTTCTCCCGATGCACAAGGTAAGAGAGGGTGTCAACCGGTTCCTTGTTCACAAGGATGTCGACCTTGACAACATCGGTATCACGATACTCGATCGGCTCGTAATCAAAGGAGCCGTAACCGCGGGTGATCATTTTCAGCTTGCCATAGAAGTCGAAGAGCACTTCACCGAGCGGCATCTCGCTGATGATTTCCACTCGACCTACGGAAAGATAATTCATCGACTGACTCTCGGAACGATGTTCTCTGCAGAGCTCCATCACCGGACCAACATACTCCTCGGGAGTCAGAATCGACGCTCTGATATACGGTTCGGTTGCCGACTCAATGCTCATTGGATCCGGCCAGTAGCTGGGATTGTCCACTTCCACCGTCGAGCCATCCTTAAGCTTCAAGTTGTATTTCACCGACGGAGCCGAGATGACCAAGCCAATGTCGAATTCCCTTTGCAAGCGTTCCTGGACCACATCCAGGTGCAGCAGTCCAAGGAATCCACAGCGAAAGCCAAAACCGAGTGCCGCAGAACTGTCTTTTTCATAGGTCAGCGCTGCGTCATTGATCGCCAATTTGTCCAGCGCTTTCGTGAGGTCCACGTAATCGCCGGTATCCATCGGGTAAATCGACGAGAAAACGACCTGCTTGGCTTGCTGATAGCCAGGAATCGGTTCTTCGGCCGGACGGTCAAGCAGCGTGATCGTATCACCAATTTCAATGTCCTGAACGCTCTTTACGCCCGCGACGATGTAACCGACCTCTCCCGCTCCAAGCTGACTCCTGGGATTCAATTTGAGTTCGTTGTATCCCAACTCATCGACCGTGAAGTCACGATCGGCGTGCATGAAATGAATCGTATCCTTTGTTTTCAGTGTGCCTTCCATCACCCGACACTGCAGGATAACTCCGCGGTACGTGTCAAAATGAGCATCAAAAACCAGCGCCTTGAGCGGTGCGGCCGGATCACCCTGCGGACACGGCAGCTTTTCAACAATCCCCGCCAACACCTCGTCGATGCCGACGCCGGTCTTGGCAGAAACGGGGATCGCGTCGAATGGATCGAGTCCCAATTCGGCATCAATCGCCTCGCGAGCTCGATCCACGTCGGCGGCCGGGAGGTCGATCTTGTTGATCACCGGCAACAATTCCAGATCGTGTTCAGAGCACAGATACAAATTGGCGACAGTCTGCGCTTCAACTCCCTGGGATGCATCAATCACGATCAACGCGCCATCGCACGCCATCAATGATCGGCGTACCTCGTGCGAAAAATCGACGTGCCCCGGCGTGTCGATGAGGTTGAGCAGATAGTCTTCGCCGTCAGGAGCTCGATACTTCAGCGTAATCGTATTACTCTTGATCGTGATGCCGCGTTCCCGCTCGATGTCCATCGAATCAAGCATCTGGTCATGGAACTCGCGCTGCGTAACGCCACCGCAGGCTTGAATCAGGCGATCTGCCAAAGTCGACTTTCCATGGTCGATATGGGCAATGATGCAGAAATTCCGAATATGTTTCATGCGAGTTGGTTCTTGTAGAAGAGGGTGCAGAGGGCTCGCCCCGCATAATCAGGATTGTGCGGGCCGACCGAATAATTGCTGGCGATTCTGCGAGCTGAGGGAGGCCGAGGCTTCAGCCGAGCATAATCTCCCAAAATGTTCCTGCCCGCCTTCAGCTCGGCGAGAACCTGGATCTCGCCTTGTTGAAGAAATCAAGCCAAGTCGGTTCGGTTCATTCGAGGTCGGTCAGCACCGCTTCCGTGTAAGTCACGAGGCTGTCTTCCTCTTCAAACGTCACGAACGTCGCCGAACGATAGCACTCAAGAATGTCAAATGTTGCTTCAACTTGAGGAAGGATTTCTGCTATTTTGTCGTCCTCCGATTGTTCAGCTGCGAGTGTCATGCCGTACACGACCCACGGCCGAATCGTCGCCATCAACCCTCGCATATCGATCGACACTGCGTAGGCCATTTCTCGATCAGCGAATTCGGCCAGTGGCCCTTCGATCGGGGTCTCTGCCAGCAGTCGTTCCACCGTGGCCGGACTCCAACCAGACACGATCACCTCCTTCGACAATCCGTCAGTCGGCGCGATCTGTTCATTCAGTCCCAACTGTTGCATGAAATTGAAATACCGTAGTTTGCCGGCATCAACTTCCCGGGTCTCAGGATCTGGCCATTCGAATTCCTGCAATCGATCCGGCAATTGAGCCGCCTTCCCGTCCAGGAATTCGATCATGTCCTCTTCGTGCTCTTTCGCAAACTGTTTGATGGTTTCAAGGAAGTCATCGGCCAACTGCTGCATCTCCAGGTCGGCCGCCTCGATCTTCCCGGCGTCACCGATCCCGTACAGGCGACCAAACTCGAACATCGGCAACGCCTTTTCGGCCGGAGGCATCATCATGTGCCATTGCTGCTGGGCTTCCAGGTCAGCGTCGATCATCCACGCCACCTGGCCATCTTCCTCCATTGTCGGCAGGACCTGATCGCGGGTGATCGAAACGCAGCGTTCCGCCATTGGCGTCAACTGGTCCCGCAGCGACGCGTAGAGTTCGCGGAATTCTTCCGCCTCCTCTCGCTCTAGGATCAGCCGGTTGACGTAGTACCCGGCGCGCTGGCACCACTTCACCATCGCATCGTAGGGTTGCGTCCAGGATTTATGGCGAGAGGCGACCGCGATGAGCGGCTTGCCGCCCAGGTGGTTTAGAATATCCAGCTTCTTGGAACCATCGAAATAAAGATTTTCGGCCCAGTCCTGGGTGTATCCGGCATAGCCGTTTTCAGTCATGTACTGAAATCCGGCTACCTTGCCAAGTTTAGGTATGGCGCGGCCGAGGTCGGCAGCCAAGTTGACAACGTCGTCGCCCAATTCCTCTTTCATCTCGTCATCCATCGGTGCCAGCTGCAACAGGGCTTTCAAAGTCTCAGCCGCCTGCGCAATCTGTTCTCTGGGACGCGACACTTGCTCGACGAATTCCTGACTGGCGTAGCCAATTTGCGTAAACGTCCTCCCGTCGTCCATCTTGCGCATCCTGTCAAATTCGTCACGATCGATTAACAGGCTTCCGCCCGCGGCCACGGCGTCGAGTGGATTGTTATCGGGGCCCATCACCAACATCAGGCAACCCTTGTAAACACCCAGGCTGATGGTCAACTCGCGATCATTGAACGCCTGTTCCAGAACTTTCAGCTGTTCTTCGTCCAGTTCGCCGTCATCGTCCAACTCTTCCCAGGGGATCATCGAACCCTTCAGCGTCATTTGCAGGAATTCGGTGCCGTCATACGATTCCTTCTTCATCATCTCCTTGATCTCGTCACCGTCTTCGACAGACTCCATGGCAGACGTAATGCGATTGATCGCGTCGCCAGCCGCTGCTTCGTCGCTGACGCGAAACCCGAGGACCATTTTTGGAACGGCCACTTCGGCAACCGTCTTCATCAACGAATTGAACATCTCACGCTTCAATTCTTTTTCCGCATCTTCTTTGTCGTCGTCATCGAGGCCCAGGAGCTCGATTTGCATCCGCTGTGAACCGGAATTGATCTTGTTCAACTCATTGATCAGGTCACCGACGGCCGCATCGCCAAAGACGAAGATCTCGTGCGACATGATGTCGCACATCAATGAGACGAGATCGGGATTCTCTTCGATAAACGCCTTGAACTTCCTGGCAGATTCTTCATCTGGTGATTCCCAGTTCGATTTTATTTCAGCGACCATTGCCTGCACGTAAGGCAGTTGCTTGATTTTCTCGTACGCCTTCGTCGCCTTGAACTGATTCCATTGCACACCCATGTTCAGCATCGAACCATAAAAGGCAACCGAATTCGGCACGAACTGCAAAGATGTTTCGGTCTTCAGAGATTCTGCCTGCAACGCGGCGGAGGAACAAGAGAACACCAAGAGCACAAGAACGGCGATCCGGTTGGAGCGGGCAAACATCTGGAAAATCTCCTCGTCGATGAGCACTTCGAAAAGTCATGGTAGCGGTCGGTCGTTGCTGACGGCCAATCGATCAGGCGGCAACAGCGTAACCCAATTCGCCCGTCAGCACGATAAATACGACAACTCAGCTGGGCATATGATAGCCGCGCCGGCCGCAAGTCGCATGGAGGGTGTCATGGCCTACCCGAAATCGGCCTGACGGGCACGAGCCACTTGGCACGTCCGCCGGCGGGAACATCTGGAAACAGGCCGAATCAACGACAGCAGCGACGGCGAGTCATGCATCGAAAGAGCCCACGCCTGGCCAATCGCGGAAAGCAACAACAGCAGCGATTCGCGCACGTCCAAACCTCGCCAGTGGTTTTGCAGGGAAGGCAGCCAGGCAGGCCCCAGGCAGGCTGTGTTGGAATCGTCAACCAGGAATCGGGCTCGGTGACCACTTCGGCCTCTATCGGGCACCGGGCAAACAATGCGCCCGGATGGATCCGCATTTGCCGGCTCGGCCACCTCCGCCGATGATTCCCGCTTCGATTCGGCCAGCTCGAATTGGCGATCGGCCGGTTCACCCAGCGCGACCATGTGGTCCTTGGTCCGAACGAACAGCATGCCGCCAGAGATGGCCGGTGTCGCCATGCAGATCTCATTCATGGAGTTGGTCGCCAGTAGTTCAAATTCGTTCCCGGCGCGAACGACGTAGACGTCGCCCTCCTCGCCGGTAAAGTAAAGCTTCCCGTCGGCCGCGACCGGTGACGCCGTAAAGGCATCTCCACCCAGCCGTTCGCGATAGACTCGCTCGCCCGATTTTGCGTCGTAACAGCTGAGCACCCCGTTGATGCGGCACGCGTAGACGTAGTCACCGTATGCAATTGGTGTGGGCATATAGACGCCATCGCGTGCATTGTTCCACGCCAGCTGTTCGTGCTCACCCTTGTCATTTGGCTTGATCTCGCCGCTGGCCGATACTCGGATTGCACGCAACGGATTGTCGCGGCCATGAGCGCTGCTGAGGATAATCAAGTCGTGCGTGATAATCGGCGTCGGCACCGGAATATCGCCTCCACCTGAAAGCCGCCACAACTCGTTGCCCGTTAGCACATCATAGCCGCCCGAGTGGCGGTAACCGTTTACTATCAGCTGCGTCCGGTCACCTTCATGGATCGTCGGTGTGCCCCAGCTGGGAACATCGTCGCGCTCGGTCCGCCACAATTCGTCGCCCGTCTCAAGGTCGAAAGCCGCAACAAACGAGTCCTGCTGCACGTCGCACTGTATGAACACCCTGCCCTGATAAATAATCGGCGAGCTGCCAAAACCCCACTGAGCGCCGGGCAGCATATAAAAACCGGAATCCAGTACGCCGAGGTCCTTCTTCCATTTCAGATTGCCGTCGATGTCGTAGCAATGCAGCCCTTCCGAGCCGAGCAATGCGACCAAGGAGCGACCGTCCGTGGCAGGCGTGGTGTTTGCGTGCGACGCTTTTGTGTGTCGCTTGATCGCTGGCACACCCTGATGCAGCTGACGTTGCCAGAGAATGCGGCCCGATTGCTGGTCCAGGCAGAACAGCAGCCACTTGTGTTCCGAGTCGTCTTGTACCGAGGCGATCGCTCCGTAGAGCCCGATTTTGAGGCTCGGATCTTCTTCATCGTTGACCGCCGTGATCAGGAACAAACGCTGCCCGGCCACAATAGGAGCCCCAAGACCAAGTCCGGGAATCCGAGTCTTCCAGCGAAGGTTCACACCCGATTCAATGTCCCACTCTGCCGGCGGACACTGTCCGTCGGCGACGCCGGTCGCACGGTGCCCACGAAACTGTGGCCAGTCACCGAGCCCAAGCTGGTCGCCGCAAACCGCCTGCGTTAATGCACAACCGATCAACGCAAGCGGTCCCAAGGTTCGCCAGAAAAGCATGATTCATCCTCCGGTTCAGCGACGACACATCTTCAGGGCCAGCATAACCTGTGGAAGTTCAAGAAAAACAGTTGTTTATTGCCGACCAATCGACGATCGCCGCTCGAGCGCAATTCCCCCAACCCGGCGAGAACTGGAAAGGCGTCATTCCTCCGTCGGATGGCAGCCAAAAGTGCGGAAAATGGGCTGGAATCAAATGAGATAGTCAAAATGTAGTTTGAAAACGCCACCATGCGGGCACCAGCGATTGACCAAACGAGTTCGCGTCCGTGACAGGAGTCTTAGCCGAATTCGTCGTGGAATTCGAACCGCGGGTCGGTAGCGTGGGCAGACAACACGACCGTTGAAGCTGCGACACAGGTGGCGACGTGGCAAAAAGAAAGGCGTGCACGTGACCCGGTTTCCCTGGCCATCATACACGCCGATCAGTTACCGCCCGCGCGGTTACCAAGAGCACTGCGCGAGGGGATTCACACGCATGCTCCGGGTCAGTCGTTCCGAGTTCGCTTCCTGCCCCCCGAAGCGCCACGGCACGGAATAGGACTTATATTGCGATCACCTTGAGTCGCCGCTGCCAAGGCTCTATTTTGCTACGCGTTCACCTTTTCGGCGACAGGCGGCCTTCGTGGACTCTTATCCGTAATATACCGCGCCGCAGCATCGGGGATTTCCTGATGTATCAAGGAATTGGCAGCGATTCTCGAGTCTTAGCCACCCACGCCCGGGATACGGGTGATCAGCAAGACAACGGGAGTCACGGATTCTACAATGGTCGTGGACACGATTCGGTTGGCATACAGGAAGAGAGCCGTATGAGCACACAAAGTGCCAAGTCGGGTGAAGAGAGAATAGTTGCGGCGATCCTTGAAAACACCACGGCCGTGATTTATGCGAAGGATCTTGAGGGTCGCTATCAGATGATCAACCGCCGCTTTGAAGAGTTGTTCGGGGTTAAAGCGGAAGAGATCAAGGGGCGAACCGACTACGACATATTTTCGACAACGATGGCGGAAGATTTCTTCAATAACGACCGGCTTGTTGCACAGCGGAACGAGCAGATCGAATTTGAAGAGATTGCTCCACACAAAGATGGACCACACACGTACGTTTCGTTGAAGTTTCCCTATCACGATAATCTGGGCAACTGCATTGGAACGTGCGGCATCTCCACTGACATTACTCCGCGGAAGAAAGCAAAGGCCGCCTTGCTGGAAAGTGAAGAGCGTTTTCGCCAATTGGCGGAGAATGTGCCCGAGTGCTTCTGGATAACCGACAGCAATACCTGGCAAGTCCTCTATGTGAACTCGTCGTTCGAGCGAATCTGGGGACGTTCGGCAGAACAGCTGTACGAAAATCCGGATACGTGGCTTGAGGCGATCCATCCTGCTGACCGCCAGCGCGTGAAAGAGGCGTTTATCCGCGACGCGAAGGCCGGCAGGTATCAATGCGAGTACCGAATCATCAAGCCGGATGGCTCCATTCGATGGATTGCTGATCGGGGAACGCCGATTTTGAACGCAAGCGGTGAGCCGTATCGAATTGCCGGGTTGGCGGAAGACATTTCCCAAAAGCGCGAATTGGAAAAACAGGTGACGGCGATCAGCAATCATGAACGGCTCAGGATCAGTCATGATTTGCACGACAGCCTGGGACAGCAGTTGACCGGCATTGGTTTTCTCGCCAAGCGACTGACGAACCGACTGGCGGACGCACCGGAAGAACAGGAAACGGCGCAAGATATCTTGGACACCATCCAGGAGGCGATGGCAGAAGTGAAACGTATCGTCCGCGGGCTGACTCCAGTAGATTTTGATAGATTCGGACTGGATTCGGCAATCAAGCAGTTGGCGGAGTCAATCGACAACTGCACTGGACTCGTATGTGCTTTCGAATGCCCACAACCGGTTTCCATTGAAAACAATGCGGTGGCAAACGAGTTGTTTCGCATCGCCCAGGAAGCGACGAACAACGCCGTGAAACACGCCAACCCCAGCCTGATCACAATTTCGTTGATTGCCGACGATGAGACGCTTCAGCTACAGGTCCGCGATAACGGAACGGGGGACCCGCAACTCGAGATGCATGGCGGTATGGGATTACGAATCATGCAGCATCGTGCTCGGAATATCGGCGGAAAATTTGGGTTGGAATCCAATCGGAACGGAACCACGGTCGTTTGCTCCGTCAACAGGGAATTGTGTAATGGTTAAATCACCGACCAGGAAGTTGCGTGTGATGGTCGTAGACGACCACCCGCTCGTCCGAAAGGGGCTTTCCGCGCTGATTTCTGACGAATCGCACCTGGAAGTCTGTGGCCAGGCAGAATCGGCAGAAGTGGCTTGCAGTACGATGGCTGAGTGCAAGCCGGACTTGATGGTGATCGATGTTTCTCTTCCCGGCATTAATGGTATTGAGTTGATTAAACGGATTCGTTCCCGAGACTCGAAAGTGCGAATCCTGGTTTCATCGATGCACGACGAGAAGCTGTTTGCTGAACGTTGTTTGCGAGCAGGCGCGAACGGATACATCCACAAAGAATCGGCAACCAATAAAGTCCTCGATGCGATTACTCTGGTGCTCGATGGAGATGTGTATTTGAGCACCGAAATGACTTCGCAACTGCTGCGCGGCGCAATCGGTGACAAGGCCGGTTCGAAATCCGGTTTGGACGCGCTGAGCGATCGCGAATTGGAAGTGTTCGCCCTGATTGGCGATGGCTTACCTACCAAGGAAATCGCCGCCAGACTGCACCTCAGCGTGAAGACCATCGAAACACATCGCGATCACATTCGGCGCAAATTGGATATCGGCAGTTCGGTCGAATTGATGCGCCACGCAGTACAATGGGTACTGGAAAACGGCGAGCTGCCGCATGAACAGTAAGTGGATCGGCTTTAGTCCATGGGAGGCTCTGGGGGAGGCATCGATTCGCTACGAGACCGGATTCTCGGAACTGACCGTCGCCCCGGGAACCGGTGACGATGAATTTGATGTCTACAGTGAACCTTTGATGGAAAGCCCGAGCCACATTAACGGCGGGAGTGGTTACGACACTACCAATGTGTTCGAGGAAGAGTCGCGGTGATTGAATCGTTTTTCGGCAAAGGCGACGCCACTTAATCACCCTCCGGTGATTCATCGGAACGAAACGGTGACTATCATTGAGAACAGGGTCAGAACCATTCCAGGTTCTGACCCTGTATTTTTTGAACCACGACCGAAAACGAAGGTGACAATAAGAATTCACCAGCGGGTAGCTTGCCGCCAATCTACCCTGCAGCGGCAGTGCCAATTACGACTTTCGTTTCTTGTCGTTCTTCGCTTTGCGCTTTTCTTTGGGAGTCAGCAGAGCTTTCTTCTGCTTTTCCTTCTTGCCTTTGTCCTTACTTCCACGGTCGCCCATAAGAGTTTTCTCCGAAACCAGAACAGGTGTCGTAACGGCAGCTCTATACGGGAGTCACGTTCTCGGCGCAGGGACCTTTTTGTCCGCGTGCTTCGTTGAACGAAACTCGTTGTCCTTCCCGCAAATCATCAAAATTCACTCCTTCTACACTGGAAGAGTGAAAGAACAGGTCTTTGTCGGATCCGTTGTCGATGAATCCAAAGCCCTTGTCCGTGATTCGTTTGATAGTACCTTCAGCCATTCGTCTAATTCCTTTACAGTCTTCTCGCAGTCCATATCTGAAAAAGTTCCAAACTGAACCGCGACTTAGCTTCTGTCCGAAAACAAATTCGGACCATCATGAAAATCCCACCCACAGCAGGTTTGAAAGAAATGCAGTCGATTCAAGATTGAATGAACGACGCCAAGTCATCCGGCCAAGCGATGGCCGGATTCAGACCTTCCGTACGGTGGCTGGTCATTGTCGGCGTATTCAGCGGAAAAAGCAAGCTGTGCACCCGCCAGAAGGCACGTCAAATGCGCCGGGGAACACTCAAAACAAGGCGTCCCGACCATATTTTGCGGCACACCAATTTTATGGCTGCGAGTCGCCGAGAGCCGATTCGTGCGCTGCAACCAAGCATGCCCGGCATGGATTGCCGGCAACTCGTTAAACATGACTCATCAAGATGTGACGTTGGCGCGAACTGTGCGGAACGAAAACGTGAGGGCCGTGGACGACATTCTCCCACGGGAGACAGCCGCGACCCGCGTCGGTAATTTCCGTCTAGTCCGAATCGGCGACGCGGCCGTCACCAGCAAAAAACAGCCAATCGGTTTGTTCTACGTCGATCAAATTATTGAATACGGTAATCGGGACCTGGCGGACGTTTACAAAGGCGTGGCCCAGTGCCTCTGCGAATGGGGAATTCTCGGCATAGGACCAGACGCCAAGAATGCCGTTTTCGGCCAGATGAAGTTTTGCTTCCTGCAACCCGCCGACTGTATAAAACGTGCCATTTGCAGAATTTAGATTTTCAGCCGGCGAATGATCGACATCAATCAGGATCAGATCGTATTTCTTTCGCGGCGGTTTCGCCAGCGTTTGATAAACGTCTCCGCAAATCAGCCGTAGTCTCTCTTCAAGATTCAGCTCGTGCGACAACGGCACCAAGCCGTCCTTCAACCACTCGATTACCTGTGGCAAGAATTCGATCACATCGCAACATTCAACTCGGTCGGATTTCAAAACGACATTGGCCGTATAGCCGAGTCCCAGCCCACCTACCAGCACCCGCAGACTGTCGCCCACATGCATATTGATCGCGATTTCCGCCAAAGCCTCTTCCGACGCCGTAAGGTAACTGCTCATGAGAAACTCATGATCGAGTGTGACCTCGGTAACCATCACGCCCGGTTCGCAAAGCAATTCGCGGCGTCTCAGACACAACAATCCTAGTTCGGTCGGTTCGTAGGCCAAGACTTCGAATTTGGGATTGCTCACGAGTCGGCTCAAGGTGCTGGTGCATGTCGAGGTCCGTGGCCAGCCACTTGCGACCGGCCAAAACCGAACGCAGAGGACCATAACAGATGGACCAAGATGCCGAGAGAGGGCAGCCAGGTGGAATGCACGCTACGAAGCGCCACGCGATCGTTTCGGCGTCGACTGGCTGGCCGGCTGTCGCGGATTTCTGGCCGCCTACCCGAAACCAGGAATTGACGATCGACCAGCGACTTTCTTTCGTGATGCTGCGGCTGCGGGATACGTGTCTTCGAACGGCGAGCCTGACGGCGATCCGCCATCTCTTTCAGCCGGCGATCGGCTCCTGCAGCCACAACGCAACAGGCCCAACAGATGACAAAGCAGCCGACGAAGTAGCAGGCAATGTAGCAGGCAAGAATGGTCTGTGTTGCGGACATGATGACTCCATCGGCTCGTCCGTGGCCTGATATTCAAGGAGCCAAGCGAGGTTAGGTCATGAGCAGTTATAGCGGCGTTGGGTTTCTTGAGGAGCGCCGAACAAGCGGTTTGATGCATCGAGTCGCGATTTCGAGGCGATCAAATGGGTAGTTCCCCACCCTACCGGTCGCGCTGCTGCGATCGAAGCGAATGGAGACAGTCAATGTCCGTTCAGATCAACGTTTCAGAATTCCGAAGAATGAAGTTGGCGGCGGTGAATCGACGCCGAATATTTTGGTGCCTGCAGGAGCTTCCACAAGCAAAGTTGACAACGAAACTTGGGCTGTTGTGGACAGTATCGATCGCAACGCAGTCTTAACCAGCTTTCTTCTCTGGCAAGAACTCTGATTCCGTATCTTCCCCCGGTCGACTCTCCGCTTTCGTCCACAAAGCGAAGCCTTCTTCAAAATAGTGCCCGAACTTACCGCATTGTTGGCAGTTGCAGGTATGAGAGTTCAGCCACTCAACCTCAAAGTGCCGACAAACAAAAGTGTTCCACATGGAAATGCTCGCATTGAAGACTTATGGAATCGCCGCTTGATCCCCAGAGCTTCCACTCGCCCGTGACACGTCTGGTCACCCCCAATATCTTGGGCCTGATAAGCAAGTCCTCTCCCTTCCATGCCCCTTCACGCCATCGCACTCTGTCTGCCCACAGCCTCCACGAAACAAGCCCGCCAGTTTCCTGACGGGGCTTTTACTTTAAATATTGAGCTAACCAGGTCTTACGGGCCAACAATGTGCGTCGCGTCCGAAACGCTGACGCCACCGAACCATGCTTCGCTGCCGGCCGCGGCACGGGATACTCCCGAGCCAATCGTCATGGCTCCGCTGTTGCTAATGGCGGCTCCACCGAAGTAACCGTTCGCATTCGAGACGCTCGTGCTGCTGCCGAATCCGCCGTTGACGGCAGTGATCGCCGAACTGGTCGACTGGCCGTAGCCACCGAACCGACCCTGCGCGAATGCCTGGCTGTCCGAGATCGCCACGCCACCGTCGGCAACCGCGCCACTCACACTGTCAGCGTAGGCGTTGCCGTCAGCGTAGGCTCCGCCGTTGGCAACAGCGATGCCGTAATTCGAGGCGGCGAACGTGTCGGAATTCGACCGAGCGTTCCAACCGTTGGCATGGGATTGCCCATTGCTGACCGCGATGCCGCCATTCGTGATGGCAGTCGACGACCCGGTAGCCTGGCCACCGAAGCGTCCCGAACCATTCATGTTGGCTTCTGCATAGCCGCCACCACTGGCTGCCGCGTTGGCTTGAAGGTTGACATTGCCCTGGCCGGATGCCGTCGCTCGGGCTGTTCCGCCCGTGGAGTAACTGTTGGCAACAACCTGTGCCTGTGCAACTGTCGAGGTCAAGGAGATCAGAACCAACGAGGCGAGGGTGGTGAAGCGGTACATGACGAAGCTCCTGTTGTTGAAAACGTTTGATTTGTTGCAGCAAGTCGTTTGCCTGCTTGACTAATAACCAGTGCGTAAACCAATGCGCTCAGGGGACAAGAAATCGAGAAATTTCTCAACCAGGACGAGGCGTAGCCACTTCCAATCGCCGCGTTTGACTTGCCCGCAGCCATCGTCCGTCGCCAACTCGCAGCCCCGCAACGATCTCGAGACTCGGTGCTGCGCCACCGCGCACAAAAAAACGCGGTGCTCTCTGGAGCAACGCGCCTATTCGGCTCTTCGCTGGGTTATGGCTCACATTCCCAAGTTGGGGCCCAGTGATCGGCGGACTTCCAGGGGCAGCGATCTGAACTGCTCTTCGACTTCCGATCTCGTTCCATCCAGGCGGACCTTTTCAGGGCCCATTTCGGTCGGGACGATTGCTTCAATTGCGTAGTTTCCATTGGCAAACGCGGAGGAGAAGGCCGTTGGAGCGTTCTCCTGGTGCGGTTTACGAGCCATCGATGACATTGATCGTGCCATACTCATCCAACTGCCCGTTTCGACAGTTCGACGGGGCATTCGTTCAGGCACCGACCACAGACTGGGCACGTCGAGCATCGGAATCCCCCACCAAGGCAGCGGCTCCGGATGTTCATTAACGGTGTGTTCGTCAAGCGAGCGGGCCGATGCGTGACGATCGCGGCTTGGAAAAAATTGGCTCATGATGCGTGCGGTCGTAGTTGCAATTGGATCGTTGTCGAGTGATGACGAGCGTCGTTCTTGAGCAACCAGGGAGTTGGTCAGCAGAATCGATGCCAATATGGTCGTTGTGAATAGGCGTGTCATGGTCTTTTTCCTTGGAATCGGGCGGGGCTTGTTTTTCGATGTTGTCACTTGCGTTGCGCGTCAGGAAGCGAGGCGCCCCATTCGGGCCGCCTCGCCAGGGAGAGATTGCTTTCCTACCAGCGAGGGAACCGACGCGTCTGGCTGTGCGAGCTGGCCTGCGTGTCGAAACCGAAGCCACCAACTGTGCTGCCGCCTCCGAATCCAGTGCCGTAGTTTCCACTTCCGCCGCCGGCGATGATTGTCGAATCACCACCTTGCGAAACAACCTGTCCACCGCTCACGTGGGTGCCTTCCCGTCCAATCGTCATGTTGAAGTTGTGGCCGACTCCAACTCCGCCACCGTTGGCACCAATGCTATGGGAGAAGGAAATCCCGTCTTTGCCGGCCCCGATGGCAACGCCTTGACCAAAGCTGCTGTCGCCATCAACTCGACTGGTGGTATCGACAAAAGTCCAATCGCCGTCGGCTCCCGCAGACACGCTGGACGAGCCAGGTCCAACTTCGACTCCTGTTTCTGACCATTGGGCCATGGCGACGGTTGGCAAAGTGACGAGTACGACGGAAAGCAGGACGTTCTTGAGGTTGAGTTTCGACATGACTTTTCTCCAAACTAAGGGTGCGGGGGGGGTGTTTTTTTGTTGGCCACTGTCAGCGTGCCAGTACCAAGCAATGCGGAAGCCACTCCTTCGAGGGGACATTGAATCGGAAAAAACTTGGCGGTAGCCAGATATCGGCGAATAACCCGCTTGTTTTGGTTAGCTTCGAGACTTTTCGAGAAAACTCGATTTCCCGCGTCCCCTGCCCTGTCTGGCTCTCGCTCAGTGAAATAGCAGTGCGTCCCACCGGTTGCCGATGGCGACGGCCGCCACACGGATCTTGCTTGGATGGACGGCAACAACTTTGGCGTTGCCACGGCCAGATGCGGCGGCCCCGAAGATTGCGCGGCGCCACCATCGCCTGCAACGTCACATGAACCACAACTCCAGCTGAAGATCGTCGAGCCAATATTGTCACAGCCAACAACCCGCCATCAACCCCATCGAGACCCTGAGCCACTGAGCTTCATTCGTCGGCATCTTCTACTGCTATTGGCGACAGTCTATGTCATCGCCATTTTCTTCCCACAACTGGGCCAGTGGTTTCGTGCACCGTTCATCGAACACGGAAACGCGAGCCCGGTCCATCTACTATTGGGGACGCTATTGTTCGCCCTCGGCCTTTCAACTCCCTGGAATCGGATTGGCGATTTGCTGCAGAACGCCAGCTGGCTGGGTCTGAGTATGGTGATTCGGTTCTTCCTCTTCTTGATCGTTGTCCTGACGATGCCACTGCTGCCAACATCACTGGCGGTCGCCACCGTCGGATTCCTGTTGCTGTTAGCGATGCCGGCTGCTGCATCCTCGTCAGCTTGGTGCATATACCTGGGATCAAGTCAGTCGCTTTGTCTTGCCTTGATCGCCGGCACGACCCTCGCCAGCGTGGTAACGGCTCCGATGCTGCTGCGAGTGGGAGTTGCCATGGCCCCCACCGGAACCACAGCTGCCATGGCTTCCCTTGTCGCCACGTGCGAACTGAAATTCGTACTCGCTTGGGTTCTTGGGCCCATGCTGCTGGGCATGACGATTTGCACAGGACTGCCGACGATCGCGAAACGCCTTCAGCAGTTTGAGCACCAATCGCTCCCCTGGTACTGCTGCTTTTGAACTACGCGAACGCCTCGTCCAGTCTGCCTCAACTCCGATTCCAGATCGATCCGGCCTATCTGTCTGGAGTCGCAGCAGGATGCGCCCTGTTGTTCCTTTCACTCGTCATGACGACGATGTGGGCGACGTCGAAGTGCGGTGCGGAACGTCCTCAGCAGCTCTCGATAGTGCTGGGCACGTGTATGAGCAATACCGGGTTAGCTCTCGTTCTGGCGACGGTGGCATTGCCCAGCCACATGGGAGTTCATGTCGCGATCATCGCCTACACTTTCGTCCAACACCTGGGAGTCGCGATGTTGAGCAAAAGGTGGAATGACATGCCAGAGATCAAGAGTTAGCAAGGGAATCAGCCCCTGAAGTTGTTCGACTGCCAGTGTCCCCTTTCATCGGAAGCCGTTCGCTTCACCTTCGTTTGCCCACGTTGATGAGTCGCGTGTTCCGGCGAAAACGCGTCGATGACGAATTGACCGATCAGTTCCCTAAAAAATCGACGGATGCGATCTAACGTGACAAACGCCATCTGAAAAACAGGAAACACGCGACAACGGACACCCAGCTCATACTGCTTGGTTCCGGAATGGGACGCATTACGAACCCGGTCAAAGCTCCATTCAGGAGGCCGCGACCAACAATCGTGCCATCGTCGGCGATGCCAAACGCGCCGTTCGACGTTCCCGTTTCCAGATCCCATCCACTACCGGCGGGGAGCAGATCGTGCAATCGATAGGTTTGTTTACCGTCGTAAAGGAAAGGAACCGCGAACTGGCCGCCACCCGTACCGACAGCCCAGCCATCAGCATTCACGCCGCGCACAGATGCTGTGCCGGTTCCGGCTGGTAATGGAATTGCCGTCATTCCGTCGGTTTCTGACCACACAAACGGCGTCGAGTCGACTCCGCTGTTAAACGAACTGACACCGGCAATCAGTCCATTGCTGCTGACGGCAAAAGCGATTGCGCTATTCTGCCCTGGAAGAGCACCAATGTCGGTCGCACTGCCGTCGCCCGGGTCAAGATAGAAACCGCGAGTAACCGCCGCGTTGTTCGCGTCCAATGCCTGGCCAACAATCCTGCCGGCGTCGTTGACTCCGTAGGCAGTCCGGAGAATCCCGCCATCAGGCATGGTCTCGGTGAGCTGCGTTCCAACCGTTTCAGTGTAGGTTGCGGCGCGTTCCACACTTCCGCCGTTAACCGAGCCGACGGCGAGTTCATTGTTGTTCACTCCGTAGGCCCTCCCCAGAGTTTGGCCGGCGGGAAGCGGCAGGACTGTGGCGTTGCCGTTCTTCCACATGATGGGAAGAGCACCAGAGCCAAAAAACGTATTCGCTCCAATGCCGACAATCGTGCCCGCATTGTTGACCGACCACGGCTGGCTGTAAGGTCGTGTGGCTTCATCGGTCAGGACGGTCGTGCCACCAACTTCTGACCATAGCAGCGGATCGTCTTCCGTGATCGCAGTGAAGCCGGCTGCGAAATCCCCGCTATTGGAAACCGCCTGCCCGCCGCTGGCAAACTCACCCGACTGACCGAGACTGATGATGTCATATTGTGGTTGAGCGAATACTGCCGAAGTCAGCAAACACAGCGTGGCGACCAACGTCGCAAACATCTTTGTCATTAAATCTACCTCGACCCGAGTGCACAAAAAAGAACGTCGCCTGAACGCTCAAGGCAAATGGCTTGAGCTGTTCAGGTGGCGTTCTTCAGGAACGGACAGATTCAGTGGCATTGATTCGCAGGAGGTTTTTGCGTTGCCTCATTCTTGGTCGTCTGCACAATGATCGCAAGGCAATGTGTCGTTTTTTTTCAGATTAGCCACGAATGCGCCCGATATGCGATCGTTACTTGTCGCGAGGCAACAACTCGAATCCGAACACACCGGGCTGATCAATTTCGCGTTCGGCCACAATTACGCCCCAGCCGGTATCTGCAATCCCGGGTGACCGGCCTTGAATCAAGACGGGCGAGAACGCGGCAACCCAATGCGTGTTGGTGAGCGGAATCGTGTGCCATGGATCGTCAAAACTGTTCAACAGTAATTCGGCCGTCCATGAGTTACTGTCCGATTGGGAGATTTGTGAAACTGCCTGTTCACGAACTTCCCGCAATCGGGTCAGCAGCAGCTGACCGATCGTTCGCGGTTCTTCGCCTCGCGACGATTCCATTTCAGGATGGTGCAGCACGAGTCCTTCGTACGATTCCTCGCCCATCACATTCTGCTCCAGGTCCACGACCATTACCAATTGTTCGCTCCCGAGCCCGGTTTGCAACTCTCTGAATTCACCCAGCGAAACCGACATTCCCAGGATGCCCAGGAACTCGCGTTCGGGAGTTACCGCTTCCTGGCTCCAGATAGGTCGTGTTAAAGCAACACGCAACGTACCAGTGGACGAGCTGATGTAGACCTCGGAACGATGCACATCGCTGATATGCCCTGCATCAGCGTCACCAACACCGTCCGAACCATGACCGTGAAAATAGTCGCGATGCGCATAGTTCCTTCCGATCGACGTTGCGCTGCTGGGGACGCGGGCGACCTGCCGACCAGTCGCATCGCAAACGAACCAACTGTCCGGATGACCGGCAGAGGAGTGGTAATCTTCCTTGAACCGCAAGAGCAGTCCTTGTATCGCATTCCAGTCGGTTTGTTCCGGGTCCTGTGCTTTCGTCAGCAGCTCGATCAATTCATCGTCACGAGTCACAATCTCCAGAATTCGAAAGCGGTCGTTCAATTTCAGCGCAACCGAATTGGCCGCAAATCCGGCAGCCAGTCGCAGGGACTGGTAGCGGGCCTTCGATGCGTTCATGCGCAGCCGCCTGCTCGCGATAGGCGTGCGCGGTGACAATCGACGAGTAGATCGATGATCCAATCAAACCGCCGATCAATGCCGTGGCGATGACAAAAGTCAAGAGCCGGTGTCGCGTCATCCAACGACTGAGTCGCCGAAGTAGCGGCTCGTGGTAAGCAACAACGGGTTCATCGGCCAGGTAACGTTCCACGTCGTGCGCCAGTTCCAACGCGGTCACGTACCGTTTGTCGGGATCCACGGCCATCGCTTTGCGGCAAATGGCAATCAAGCTGTTCGAAGCCCAATGATAGATCGATTTGGGATTCCTTATTTTCCCCTGCAGCACCTTCGCCCGCAGTTCAGGCATCGTTCTTGCTTCATAGGGCGGTTCGCCGGTCAGAACTACATAGAGTGTTGCGCCCAGCGAATAGACATCCGACAACGGCCCGATGTCGGCCGTACCCGCATGCTGTTCGGGACTCATGTAAATCGGCGTACCGGCTCCGGAATCGGACGTTTGCCCGTCGAGCGTTACTTGTAACGTGTCTTCAGTCGGATGCTGGTAGTTCTCATCGCGCCCGACCGGCGTTGCCAGCCCCCAGTCAAGCACCGTCGTTTCGCCATGTTTGCCGACCATGATGTTGGCCGGTTTGATGTCGCGATGGATAACCCCACGGCAATGAGCGTAGTGGACCGTGTGGCACACCGATACGAAGGTGGAAAGTAAGGAGTGGAACTGAAGCCGCTGCTCCGAATTTGGGCGTGCCGCGGACAACTGCTGGTGCAATTCGTCAGCACAGTCTTTCAATGTCTTCCCGGAAATCCGTTGCATGACATAAAACGGCTGACCGTTTTGCAGAATACCGTGCCCGTAGATCGGCACGATGCCCGGGTGATCAAGACGGCTGGTAATTTCACATTCGGTCCTGAACTGCTTGACGCGTTCGGCGCTGCGGGCATGCGTCTGTTGCAAGAACTTGATGGCCGCGTCGCGTTTGAGAAGGTCATCGCGGGCGCCAAACACGGAACCCAACCCGCCATCATCGATGAAATCGTTGACGACAAATCGAGCCTGCACATCCAGGCTTTCGACAGGCGGCGTGATTCCCGATCGGTCGCGATATTCGGTCGCATCGTCGGCATCAAGCACTCCCGCCATGCGACGCAGCTGAACCAGTTTTTGCTGGATCATTGGAATCAGCTCGGGATACTCGGCGCACAGCTTCTCGGCGGAAAGGTCATGCCCCCGTTCGAATTCTTCCTCCCAAAGGTCCAGCAAATCATCAATTCGAGCGTCTTCGGTCGACATGATTGTGTGGGGAGAAGAAGCCTGTGGAATTCAACTGATGAAGCTGGCGTCGCTGCCAAGAGCTGCAGATAGCGCCAATTTTGCATCACGCCAACGGCGTTTTACCTGGCGGGTACTGACGCCGACTATCTCGGCGGCCTGTTCCTGGGAAAGTTCGTTGTACCACAGCAGATCAAACATCTCGCGTAACGGCTCGTCGAGCCCATCGATCACCTCATGCAGCTCTTGCCACTGCGCCAACTGCTGAGGATTCTGGGTCATCTCGCCAGCGCCGTCGAGCAATGAACCGGGTGAGGATTCGCCGGTGGGAACGGCTCGCTGGGTGGCGTGGTGAGCACCCATTCCCTGGGCTCCCTGGTAATGCCTTGCAAGGTCGATCAATGTTTCGCGAATCTTCTTCGCTGCCAGTCGAAAGAAATGTCGCGAATCGTTCAGTTCGGTGGCACCCAGAGCTTCGTACAGTTTGAGCGTGGCCATCTGACAGACGTCTTCAGTCTGCTCCCAACGACCAACGCGGGGAAAGCCCCGCTTCAGCTTCCGAGACAACGCCATGAGCCGCTCACTGGCAAGGTGGATCAGCTGCTCACGAGCCTCGTTGTCGCCTTGTTTGGCTCGCTCAATCCAGGAATCCAGTTCGACTCCCATGTTCGTTTGGCTCATGGCGATGTTCCCCTTGATTCAGTTCGCCCGGTTCAATGTGTCCTCAGTATAAACAACGAATAGCACGGCTGCCCGTGGCTCACGCCGACCAGCATCGCTCATTTCCCGATCACCCGGGTAACGCGTCCGCTGCCTTGGTCAGCGAGCTGGAACGCAGAATCCCGGGCGTGCCCGACCCTTTCGCTTGAGCCATTCGGGGCACGCCAGCGACCGAGCGGCACATTTTGACGCAGGTTGCCAGCTTCACGGCTGGGCGATGTTCTTTACCACGGCGCCCTCGACATCAAGGCAACGCAGCTGGCCGATTGGCCATTTTGGTATCGGTCCACCAATCACGCGCGGTTGCCAGCCAACACCAGCTCGGTCCACAATGCGAGGCTGTTCGACAGCCGGACCGGCAACAACAAGTTCGCGAAAACCTGTAATCGGAAGACTCGATGGACGATTCGATCAAAATCGCAATGTGTGCTCCAGAGTTCTATGACGTCGACTATGTCATCAACCCATGGATGGAAGGCAATCTGCATAAGTCTTCGCGAGGTCTGGCAACCGAGCAATGGAATCAATTGCACAGCATCCTGGAAGATCTGGCAACCATCGAACTGATCCCGCCCCAGGATGGCTCTCCGGACATGGTTTTTACGGCGAACGCCGGCTTGGTGCTGGGCGATCAGGTCGTGCTGAGTCGCTTTTTTCACAAGGAACGGCAAGGGGAAGAACCGCACTTCAAAGCCTGGTTCGAGAAACGCGGTTTCACCGTTCGTGAACTGCCACCCGACTTGCCCTTCGAGGGAGCTGGCGACGCCCTGCTCGACCGGGATGGCAACTGGCTTTGGGCAGGCTACGGTTTCCGATCGGAACTGGCTTCGCATCTGAACCTTGCCGAATGGCTGGACATCGAGGTAATTTCGCTGCACCTCATCGACGAACGATTTTATCATTTGGACACTTGTCTTTGCCCGCTGAATGACGGCTACCTGTTGTACTATCCGTCCGCCTTCGACGCCCATTCCAACCGACTTATCGAAATGCGTATTGCACCGGAAAAGCGCATCGCCGTTCATGACGCGGACGCCGACCTCTTCGCCTGCAACGCTGTGAATATTGATCGGACGATCGTACTGAACCGCGCTTCACCGAAGCTCAAATCCAAGCTGGGCGCGGTTGGCTTCGAAGTGATGGAAACACCCCTTTCCGAATTTCTGAAAGCAGGAGGAGCAGCAAAGTGCCTGACGCTGCGAACTACCGAAAAGGTGCGCGACCACCACGCAGCCAGTGCATCTGTTCAAAGCCGAGTGGTACGAATGGAGGGGCACTTGCTCGATTCGGGAATCATTGGGCAAACCCTCAACACGATCACCGACAACGGTGGCAGCTTTCAGATTCTTGATTTTGATCTGGGAGCACAACGTCACAGCACGTCGCAGGCCGAAATCCGAATTGCGGCTCCCACCCAACAGGTACTCGACGAAATCATGGGGCAGCTGATCGACTTGGGAGCCATCGATCCGCCCGAGAAGCTGGCCGACGCCCAGCTGGTGGAAGTTACGCAACCGGGTGTCGCTCCGGAAGATTTCTACGTAACGACGATTTACCCCACCGAGGTGCGCGTCAACGGTAAATGGATTCGACTAATGAACCAGCGAATGGACGGTTCGATTGCCGTGACTCGCACCAGGGCGGGCATGGAGGCCAGGTGCAAACTGATGCGGGATCTCGAGGTCGGCGACCAGGTTGCGGTGGGGTCGAGTGGCGTGCGCTCGGTGCGAAAAATTGAGGCGCGTGATCGAGCCAAAGGAGGCGAAGAGTTCAGCTTCATGGGCGCCGGTGTCTCCAGCGAACGCAAAGTAGAGATCGTCGTCGAACGGATCGCCTGGGAACTGCGGCAGATTCGCGATCGCGGTGGCAAAGTCGTGGTGGTCGCTGGGCCGGTCGTGATCCACACGGGCGGCAGCGCTCACCTCTCAGAATTGATTCGACAACGCTACGTCAATGTGCTCCTGGGAGGCAACGCGATCGCCGTTCACGACATCGAACAATCGCTGCTGGGTACGTCGCTCGGCGTCGATATGCAGCAGGGCATCTCGGTACGGGGTGGGCACCGTCATCATTTGCGGGCGATCAATATCGTCAGGCGTTGCGGTAGTATCGCCGCCGCGGTCGAACAGGGCGTGCTGCAGACCGGCGTCATGTACGAGTGCATCAAGCACCATGTCGATTTTTCACTCGCCGGCTCGATTCGCGATGACGGGCCGCTCCCCGACACCAAGATGGACCTCATCGAAGCGCAGGAACACTATGCCGAATTGCTGCAGGGCGCCGACCTGATCCTGATGTTATCCTCCATGCTACATTCCATCGGCGTGGGCAACATGACTCCGGCCGGAGTCAAGATGGTCTGCGTCGATATCAACCCGGCAGTGGTGACGAAACTTGCCGACCGCGGCAGCGTCGAGTCGGTAGGCGTGGTGACCGACGTGGGCCTGTTCCTCAGCCTGCTGGTCAAACAACTGGCGAAGTTTACCGAAGCCGAACACGCGAGCGGTACGCAGTAAAGCAGTGCATCGCATGGGCCCGAAGTTGGGACGGCAGACGGATCATGTTGCCGCCGGCGGCGTCAGTAATCGCGACGTGCACCGGACAACAGGATCAGGCTGGAAAACAGGATTCCGATCACGCCGATCGGCCAGTAGTCGCCCGGCTGATCCGGATTCGAAACCCAGTCGATCGCGTACCCCACACTCGGTGCAACCACTAACGTCGCCAATCGTCGGGCCTGGCTTTCCATCGACATGACCGTCGCGCCCTGCTCGGGCGGTGCGCCACTCGTCAAACCGACCGATCAAGATAGGTCGCCAGAGATTCTGCGTAATGTGCAGGACGACGAAAGTAATCGCTACCAGTACAAACCAATCAAGGCAATCGGCGACTGTGAACGCGACAAAGGTCAGCAACTGCACACCCCACAGCCACCTCGATGCATGCTGGTCATCACCGAACCACTTAACAAGGCGATAGGAATAACGACTCGCCGTGCCGCTTAACAGAAACAGCACCGTATATACGGTGCCCACGAGAAATGCCGTCAATTGTTCGTGGGTCGCATTGATGCCCCAATCTTGCCTGGCGACCAACTGCACCAATGAACCGGCAGCGACGAGCGCCAGGACTGGCTGCAGGTAGTCTTTGACCGCCTGAAACAGGCCGTCCCAGGCCATCGATTCGGCCATCAAGCTCCGGACCGTGGCGCCGCGCCAAACGACGCCGACCGCCTCGACAAAGCGACCCCAGATCTCGCCAAGGCTCGTGGCCTTGGCATGTTCGCCATCCAATTCCGGAGGGTAGGTCAGGAAATTCGCCACGTTGATCACGCAGGGCACCGTCGCCAAAAGAAAAATACTGCGGTAATCACCAGTCAGCATCACAAACAACGACGCCAGGACGCTGCTCACCGCCGATCCATATTTGCTCCAGCTGCGAGTCAATCCATAGACTCTTGTTCGTTGGTCCTCCCTGCCCCGCAGCCGCAGCCATTCAAAGATCATCGCCTTATGCGTGCCGGTACGGAAACTCTCTCCGATGCCAAACAGCATCATCGCCGGGAAGTACCAGCGTGGGCTGGCCGCGAAACCAAACACCAGGAAGCTGACGATGTATGCCACGAACGAGACGATCATGCAGCGTCGTCGACCCCAGGCGTCGGCTACCACGCCGGATGGAATCTCCAACACGTTGATCGTCAGGCTTCGGCAGGCGATCAACAAACCGATCTCGAAATAGCTGAGACCCTGCTGAAGAAAAATCAGCATCAGAAACGGTTCGAAGTATCGCTGGTTCTTGAGGAAACCATAGGCACAGAAGCGAAAGAGCATGACCGATCCCGTGCTTGAGAAGACCGAAAGTTCGCAGCTCTGCAGGTTATTTTGCTGCGTATCGCCCGCTTCATCTGACGCGTGAAGCAGCGGCTATGTCGCCTGAGAGTTTACCCGTTCTAGCGAATCGGCTGCAGTGGCAGCGTCTCCCATAGCCCGCTGGTGAGGATCGGCAACGCACGAGAATCAAGCTGTAAACAGCCCCAGGCGACGCAAGATGAGGAGGAGTACGCGGGAGCTCAAGCAAAGACGGCATTGCACGTCTATACAACTCATTCCGGACTGAAAGGGCTCATCGGTTTTTCATCGGGAGTCCTGCTAACCTGCGTCGAGTTATCGTCCGCCGCCAAGGCCACGGCGGCTCCAATTCCGGCAAGTCCAAGCAGTGCTCCACCAGGGCGAGAGGCTCCGCCGAATCCACCAGCATTACTGGGAGCCGAAACGAAATCGCCCGGTGCCGCCGGTGGTGCCGGGCCCATGGGTTGGCCGGGGAACATCTCCGCCGGCTGAATGATTGAATCGCCGACGATTTGACCACCGCCTGCTGGTCGCATGCCTTCAAAGATTGCCTGGGGATCATCGATCAAAGCCATCGCAAATGGGAAAGGAGCGTTCACTCTGACTGCTGCGCCGGGATTTGCTCCACGTTCAAGCTGCACGAATTGCAGTGGCGCTGCATCACGACTGCGCCTGATCAGTGTCCGGTCGAACAGCTCGAAAGGCAACCGCACCGAACCCACCATCGCCTATCGCCACCAACGAGTAGACTCCTTCGTCGATCCCATAGAAGTCAAATTCGCCTTCCGCCCGGACCGTACTGACCGCAATTCGCTTGTCGTTCTGAATCAACGTGACTTGGGTGCCGCCAGCTTCGATCTCAACACTTCGGCCAGTATCCGGGTCGATACCGTACAGGCGACCTCGCATCACCCAACCCTTTCGAGCCGGTTCAAGCACAACGTCATGCACGCTGACCGACGTAGCGGCACGGGTGCTATCGGGCGACGTTGGATTCTTTTGCAACTCTTCCGTACCTCGAAGTATTTCAGCTCCCTCAGGCTCGTCCGAACCTGGTGCTTTGGCGTCCTTCGCCTCATTTAGTAACGCAGCGTATTCGCCTGGTGGTACAAAATTAGACCGAATTCGCTGAAAGTTTTCGCTCAGAATGCCCCGCAGTTGCTCAAACGTAGGCGGCACGGCGGCCGTCGAGATGCTAAGCGTCTCACCGACTTCCAACGCTTGGACAAAGTGGATGTGATCGAAAGCCGCTACCTCGTCGCTGCCCAATACATGCAGCCCGTAAGCGACGAAGCCGCTATCGCCCTTGGCGATCAAAGCGTAAACACCCGGATCGAGATCCTCAATGACAAATTTCCCTTCCTCATCGGTCCGGGCTTCGGCCATCTTTTCGCCTTTGCGAAAAATCGTGACATCCAGTTTATCGACACCGTCGAGGCGACCCTCCGAGTCGAGCAAACTGATCTGGCCCGTGAGACTTCCGTCGGGTGTCAAGCGAATCCAGTGCGAGCGAATAAACTTCGAGCGGCCGGCCCAACCGGATGGCCGGCGCAGTTCGGGCGACGTACTCGGCTCGGGCAAGTCGACGGAGGGGTCAGAAGCAGGGTTTGATTGTGCTAACGCAGTTCCGGCGAGACAGACTGCGATGAGGAGAATCTGGAATGTTCGTTTCAGCATTCTTCGTTCCTGGATTCATGGCCAACTGCCCACCCCCCCTCAAAAGTGGGCCTACTCCTAAACTAATTAGATCGTCCTCGATGGCAAAGAAAAAAGCGCAGAGGTGTTCCAAATAGCCGATTTTCGCCACTTACTGGAACAGTGGTCGCGGTTATTCGGGCGCTGGAAGTGCTCGAACAAGGCGGATTCCCAGCCCAAAGCTGCCGGCAAATCCCGGGGGTGAAACTTGCGTGACCGATGCGGCGACGCGGCGAGCCGAACGCACGATGTTGGCCGGCTGACAATAGGCGCCGCCACGGATGTCGAAGGAAAGGATTTTCTCGTTCGCCGATCGGAATGCTGGCTCCTCGAACAACTTACCGGCGGGCAGCGCACGACTGGGAGAATCGGTCAGTTCAGCCACATTTCCCAGCACGTCAAACAAGCCCCACGGATTTGGACGCCGAGAACCGACCGGTAGCATTTCGCCGCCGCCCTTGGCGCACGCCGCATACTCAACGAGGAACTTGTCTGTGCTTCCCTGCGGCCATAATGTGCCGGTGCCACCGCGACAGGCCAATTCCCATTCGCCGTTCGTCGGCAACCGGTAACCCGACTTCGTCCGATCGCAAGGAAGGATCACGCTGGACCCCAGCGCAGCAAAGGCGTCTCGGGCGTCGTCCATCGTACCGTAGCAGGATTCCAGTTCATGTTTCTGCGAAAGCCAGATGCAGTATTCCACGGCGTTATACCAATTGAACCCATCCGCCGGCATCTGCAGGACTCTCTCTTCATTGCGGGTACGGGATTTGGTTGGGTTCTCGCGGATCTGGTTCCATACGGCCTCCAGGTGCCTTGAATCTCGATCTTCGAGAAACTCTTCGAATTCGGAAACCGTCACTTCGTAAGCCGCAATTTCAAAGTCACTCACGACCTGCGTCGGATGCTCGACTTCAAAGCCGTTGAATTCCGGATTTTGCAGCCCAACTTCCAATCCCCGCAGATCATCCCGCGGAGTTCCCACAAGAAACGGCTTGGCAGGCCGCTGTATTCGGATAAACAGACGATCACGATGCATGCGCCAATTCCGATCATTCGTGTCGCTGTGGTAGCTATTCGGCAGACGCCCTGCATCGGCGTCAATCTGCCACTGGCGGAGCAACCAATCACAAGCGCTGTGAGTTTCGGCTCTTGGGCTATCGGTCCAGATCCGGGTAAGCAGCGGAGCCGTTTGTTGAGTCACGTTGGCAGGCGGGGGGTAACCACCGAGTGCCAAAATGATCGCCGCCAGGCGGGGATCATCGCTCTCGGCCCATCTTCTGGCAAGTTCCAGCAGCTTCGTATCCGGGATGCCATTCAAATCGGAGGTGCAGATGAACGCCGTTTCGGCCGAGCGATCCTCCGCCGAATCTGTCCGAAGCAGATTCGCATTCAGGTCATCGAAGTCCTGCTCGACGTCCGCGATGTACAAATGCGTCAGCCACAAGCGGGCCCATTGATCGGGGGTTGGATCTTCGAGAGTTCCAATACTGGACAAGATCCAGGCAAAATCTACGGGCCGGCCCGATTCAACGATGCGTTGCTTCAGCGTCGGCAGGATTCCAGCCAATCGGCCCGGCGAACTGAACGCCTGTCGGAGGATGTCTTCCGGCTGCTGTTTTACGGCAATTAGCAGCTCTTCGATGATTCGGACATCCGATTCGCGACCTGTCATTTGGCTCCGCAATTCGGACAGCTGGTCGCTCAGGCCCGGAAGCCTTCGTTGCAGCATTGCCGCCCACTTCAGCCCGTCATCGAGATCGGCCGAGGCGACTTCGTAGAGTGCTTGGCTAATCGCCGGCCCGGCCGCGGCAGGCGCTTGCTGAAAATAATCCAGCGCATAAAGTGCCCGCAACTGAGCCGCCGCGTCATGATCAGGAATTCGCTGCAATTGGTCGGTTAACCACGCAGGAACGGCATCAGGTTCGGAAGCCGCCAACAGGACCTGGCACCCGGCATTCAGCTCGCTGGCCGAAGTCTTTTCGGAAACGAGACGCTGTCCGAGGTAATCGCGGGGCGAAGGCTTCAGCGCCAATGACGAATAGCGATCGCTTTGGGATTCCAGCGCTACCAATCCAAGGGCCAAGCGCCAAGCACGCTGGTCGATCTCGGCATCTGTCGAATCGGTTACCATCTGGCTGCCGACAGCGTCCCACTCTTCGAGCAACACGTCCCAGGAAGATTCCATGTAACTGGGTAGCCTCAACATCGCGACCGAGTCGGGAAACGCATCCGATGGATTCTCGACCGACCTTTGAACGGCTGTGCGACTCTTGGCGATGTTTTCATGCCGGGCTTTCTGCAACGCCAGTGAACTTACAATCGAGGCCACCAGCAGCGTCGTAAACACCGTGGCGAGGGACGTTGCAATGGTGGGGTTGCGACGAGCCCAACGATACAGCCGTTCGGTATTCCCGATCGGCAACGCGACCACCGGTTCCTTGCGAGTCCAGCGACGCAAATCTTCCGCCAGTTCATCAGCCGATTGGTACCGGTCGTCCGGCTGACTCGCGAGGCACTTGGCCCAAATGGCGTTCAGATCCTTGTCGATTTTCCCGGTGCGCTCGCGCAATGGAAGAGGACGCGTCGTTTGAATTCCATCCAGCAGATCGTTGATCGTCTCGGCCGTTTTCTCCACGTCGCGGAAAGTGCGTCGGCCAGACAACATTTCATCCATCACGACGCCCAGCGCCCACACATCTGCGCGGGCATCGGCCAAATGGCTTTTCCCGGCAGCTTGCTCGGGACTGAAATACTGCGGCGTGCCGATATAAACATCGGTGAGCACCTCGCCATGGACCTTTTGACCGTAGGCGGCTCGCGATGCACAACCGAAGTCGGCAATGTGCGGTTCCCCGGTTGCTTCGTCGATCAGGATGTTCTCGGGCTTCACGTCGCGATGTACGATGCCGCACTTATGTGCGTAGCCCAGGCCGTCAGCAATCTTGATCAACAGCTTTACGCCATCGGCAGGTTCGAACGTTCCATGTTGTCGCATGCACCCTCTCAGCGTCGGGCCGTCAATGAACTCATAGACGATGAATGTTTGACCTGAACTGACCGAACCCGCCTGGTGCACGGGCACAATGTTCGGGTGACGCAATTGCGCAACCGCCTTTGCCTCTGCCTGAAAATTTTCCTGGCGATGACTGTCGCCAATCTTCCCCGGCTTGATCACCTTGATCGCCACATCGCGATCCAATCGCAGGTCGGTCGCGCGATACACGACACCAAAACCGCCACTGCCAAGTTTGTTCACCAACTGGAAATCACCCAGCTCGCGGGGTCCGCTGTCGTGGAAGACCTGGCTCGATAGTTCCGAAATGGCCATGGTCGGAACATCTGCCTGGCTCACATCTTCAGAGACAAACAGCGTTTCCGCCTGCGAATTGATACTCATATGCCGCGCAACAAATTCGTCGGTCTCGACATCGGGCGCCATCGAAACACCAAAGTCCAACGAATTGGCCGTATCCTGCGGTTCATCCTGTTGCGGAGACAAGGACTCGTCATGTTCGGGCGGTTGCTCTGCCATTTCGCTCTCCACCGGAATAGGAATACCCTGGATGCCATGCCGAGAAAAAGGACTGGACTGTCAGTATATCGAACGGTGCAACGCTGTCGTCAGCCCGCCCAAGTGAACACACTTCAGGTTATGATGTGACGCCGTTGTAAAAACAAGAAACTCCGCCTTGGTCGATCAACACAAATGCGAAGCATGTCCCTGTTGCTGCTGTTGCTCACCCAAATCAGCGCGGTGATCAGCAGCCAATCGGCTTTCTGCCAACCCGATGCTTCGCCGCCCAATCTGATCATCATGTGAGCCGACGACCAGGGTTGGGGCGACCTTGGTATGCACGGTAACACCAACCTGTCCACGCCCAACCTCGACCGACTTGCCGAGAGTGGCGCCCGGTTTGATCGATTCTTCGTCTGCCCGGTGTGCTCGCCGACTCGCGCCGAGTTTCTGACGGGGCGATACCATTCCCGCATGGGCGTCACCGGAACATCGCAAGGAAACGAGCGGATCGATTTAAGCGAACGTACCATCGCCGACGTGTTTCAGGCTGCCGGCTACAAGACTGCCGCCTTCGGCAAGTGGCACAATGGGATGCAGTACCCTTTCCATCCTAACGGTCGTGGATTTGATGAATTCTACGGATTCTGCTCCGGCCATTGGGGCAACTACTTCAGCCCGATGTTGGAGCACAATGGCAAGATCGTTCGCGGGGACGGATACCTCACCGATGATCTGACCACTCGGGCAATCGAGTGGATGCGACACCACAAAACGAGTCCGTTCCTGATCTACCTGGCATTCAATACTCCGCATTCCCCAATGCAGGTTCCTGACAGATTCTGGAACAAGTTCAAGAATGCCAAACTACCGCTGGAAAATCAGAATAACGAAGGAAAAACGTCCGATCCACGCCACACGCGAGCGGCCCTTGCCATGTGCGAGAACATTGACTGGAATGCGGGTCGTCTGCTGACAGAACTGAAAGAGCTGGATCTGGAAGACAACACCATCGTGGTTTACTTCAGCGACAATGGACCTAACGGTTTTCGCTGGAACGGAGACATGAAGGGAATCAAAGGTTCGACCGACGAAGGAGGGGTTCGATCGCCGCTGATGATTCGCTGGCCGGGACGCCTTGCGGCTGGCAAACGCGTGCCGGAGATTTGTGGCGCCATCGACCTGTTGCCCACGTTGGCCAGCATGGCCAACGTCGATTTTCAGCCGGAGAAACGGCTGGACGGAATGAACCTCTGGCCGCTGCTGCGAGATGGCTCGACTGCCTGGCCCGATCGCAAACTGTTTTCGCATTGGGGAGGCCGAGTCAGCGTACGGACGCAGGCTTTTCGACTGGACGACGAGGGTCGACTGTTTGATATGGAGCGGGATCCGGCTCAGCGCCGCGATGTTGCGTCACAGCACCCGGAGATCACCGCCGAGCTACGACAGGCGGTGGCGAGTTGGGAAAGCGAAGTCAAGCCAAACGAACAGATCGAACGGCCCTTCACAGTCGGACACCCGGACTGCACCTACACGCAATTGCCCGCGCGACGCGACGAGCGAAGGCTCGATCAAACGTTCCAACCGCTATCCGAACTGCACCTACTTCACGCATTGGACCTCGGTCGATGACCGCATCTTCTGGCCGATCAACGTGCCGGCCGCCGGTCGTTTCGAAGTTACGATCTACTACACCTGTAAACCGGATGACGTCGGAGCCAAGTTGCAGCTGAGCTGCGGCTCGTCTCGCTTGGTAGCGACGATTACCGCAGCTCACGATCCACCCGAAACGGGAGCCGACGACGATCGATTTCCACGCCTGGAATCCTACGTCAAAGAATTCAAGCCGCTGGTCTTGGGAACGATCGAGCTGGCAGCCGGTACCGGCGAACTGGAATTGGTCGCAACCGAAATTCCCGGTGTCGAGGCAATTGACTTTCGCCTGCTGATGCTGCAGCGCGTCGAATAGAGCAACGTACTTTTTTCCGTGGCTGGAGTCGCAGGACTTCAGGTCTGCGCAACGCCCGAATCCTTGCGAGGATCTTGCGAATCCGGCTACCTGATGGGCCACGTATTCAGGCAAGTTGCTGCAGACGATAGGGAGCTACTCCAGAACACTTTCCGTCACGTTCTTCTGGTACAGCGGCAGGTGCCGGTAATAGACTTCGAGAATCATGCACGCCAGCGCAGTCGAATAGAGTCGCCCACCGTGCGAGTCGCCGTGGGTCTGATCGCCAAAATGCCAACTCCCCCGTTCGTGCCCCGTCAATTCCTGCGACTCGATCAGAAAATCTCGCAGCTCCTCGTTCCAGGCCGTCCATTGCTGCGGATTGGATTGATGCCGAAGCACCTGTGTCGCGTAGTAGTTGTAATACATATTGGGACCTGCAACCTTGCTGTCGGCGGCTACACTCGGCCCCAGCTCGCTGAGGTAGTCGACTGTCCGCTGCAGTAGCGGATTGCCGTCCTCCCAACCGTAGTACATGCGACATAGCATCCCTACCGCGGTCAACGTCGGTGTCGGGTGAGCCGGCTCGATGGTGTTTTCATCTTCTTTCATTTCGGGCACGACCATGTAACGGTACCGCCAACCGTTGATGTTGGACCGATCCTCTGCGTAGGGCGCGATGGGGGTTCCCTGAATCAACCGCTGGCCGGGCTGGAGGCTTGCATTCGTAGTATTCAAACCGGTATAGGTCACCTGGCGGGCGGCTTTCGTGACGGTTTTTGTCACTGCGTCAAGCTTTGCCGGAATATTGACGACGACTTCGGTGGCGGTGATACCGGCCACCGTGCAATCGGAGGCAGCGAACGCACCGTCGTAGAGTGACGCCGAGTTCAGAAAGGCGTTCGCTCCTTCAACAACAAGGTCCGGCACGATCAGGCCACCCATCTTGGCGCTTTTCATGCGCCATGAATTGCCAACCGGTCACCGACGTGTCACCGGGCATCTTCGGAGTGTAACGCCAACCGCCACCGACCGGGTCCTGGCCGTAGATGATCTCGTTGATCAGCGCTTGGGCCGGTTCGCGCAGCGACGGGTCGTTGGTCATGGTGTATGCTTCGCAGACGGCGATGGTACAGATTCCGTGCGAATAGTAATTTCCCCGATCACGCAGTGACGCCCGATCGCCGTCTCGCTTCATACTGTTGATCAGAAACGACAGTCCGTCACGAACCTGCCGTTGATACTCGCCTCGCAGATGCGTTCGTCCGGAACCGAGGAAAGGCAACAGCGCCAGGCCGGTCGCGCCAAACCTCGCTTCATACCTTTCCGGCTTCTGGGTCTGTTCGTTGGTCTTGTACCCCGAGTCGCGACACTTGCATCCCTGAACTTGACCATTCTGGAGACTCCATCCGCCATCGGGCAATTGATGTGCGACGAGCCACGCCAGCGATTCTTTGACCGCGCCCTCACTCATGGCATTGCCGCCCGCATGCCGCAACGCGCTGGCCGTCATGCTGGATCGACCCGATCCCGCATTATTTGCCGCCGACACGGGAGCCGAAAATTCGGTAAACGTATCGGCCAAGGTCATCATCGATTCAGCAGGTGAAGAAACGGGTTCTTTCACGGGCAACGAAAGTTCGGGCTCTTCGATAAAAAGGTTGGACTGAAGCGGCAATACACTTGAGGCCGCTGCCATCTGGTTGGTGTTGGTTTCTATCGACAACTCCCGGAATTCTTCCAGGCTTTCCATCGGTTCGTTCGGTTCCCCAATCACCAGTTCACGCACAGGCGGCGGAGGCAGCAACGGAAGAAAAATTTTTCCAATCAGAACGAGCGCCGTCAGGTGCAGCAATGCGCTCATCAACCAGCTGGTCGAGACGATCTTCAAATACGTGCCGCGAAGTCGCTCGGAGAAGCCAGCTTCCCGCTGGAGGACGGTTGGGCCATCGCTGCCAACCTCTGGCGACGAGATGAATTCACGGGCCGCAGATTCCGCGATCTCCGACTGTCGCTCATCGAGGTCATGGGTTGACATTCGTTGCCCTGTGCTGATTGCGGTGCGCCACCATCTTCCATCGTAGTCTGATTATCGAAGCTGGAACAATGTCGTCATGGGAACCGGCATTGCGAGTCCGTAACACTAGTTTTCGTCCACCATGGGTGGAGCAATGAACCAAATCGTAGCGACTATTCGCCGCCTGAAGACGGCCATACCAGCGGCGCATACCCTACGCGTTCCTGCAACTCGAACCAGCTAGACGATCTGCTTGGAGGGCACCGGCAAACCGAATGCCGCCAACAACGGGATGATCAGAACCGCGGCGCTGGTGTAATAAGGCCACTCGCTACCGTACTTCCAGTAGAGGAAAGCTCCAAGAATCGGCGCGAAAGCTCGAGCCAGCGAACCCAGCGAACGGAAGATTCCCAGTGATTCGCCTTGTCGATCTTCGGGCGAATAAAGACTGATTAAAGAGGTTAAACAAGGGGTTACGAGGGACGAGCCGCCGGCCAACAGAAACAGTCCTGCGTAAAGCAGGCCTTGCGTCTGGCAAATGCCCACAATCAACAGTCCCGGGACTACGAGAAGCATGCCCACGATCACCAATTTCTTCTCACCGTACCTTGGTGCCAACTTGCGCACCAAGCCGCCCTGTACCATCGCGATGATGATCCCAATGAACAGAAACAGGAACCCATTCTGAGCCGCCGAATACCCAAAACGATCCTTGGCCAAAAAGGTCAGCGTAAACTCCATGCCCGCGAAGGCGGCAATGAAGACAAAGTAAAGCAGATTCGTCCGGTTCACGCCCGGCAACCTGCTGGGCACGAACAGCCGGAACGGATTGATGGGACGCTTCACATGCGCGACGCCCTCGTTGTCGGTCAACGCGAGCGTTTCGGGGAATCGCTTCCAGAGGAACACGAGATTGATCACCGACAGGACAAACGCCACCATCGCAGGGACCGAGAACGGGTTGATCCCCGGGATGAACGAAAACATCTCCCGGGCATCCGCCAGGCTCAGGAAAGCGCCCACCGCCGGACCAACAATGAATCCCACGCCGAATGCAGCACCGACCATGCCCATGCCCTTGGCTCGCGACTCCTTGGTCGTCACGTCGGCAATCGCGGCGGTCGCCACCGACAGATTCCCGGCCATTGCGCCGCCAATACACCTGGAAGCAATCAACAACCAGAATGCATCAGCACAGATCCAAAGCAGGTAACTGACCGCGATGCCGGCAACGGTAATCAGCAAGATGCGCCGACGACCGACGCGGTCCGACATCGCGCCCCAAATTGGCGCCGCAATAAACTGCAGTGCCGAATACAGCGACCCGAGTAAGCCGCCAAACAGGACCGTCGCGGCAAATCAGCCTGCTGTCCTTCCAATCCGCTGAACTGCTGCAGCGTCTGGATGAACGAGTGGAAATAACCACCCGACGCTTCTTTGCTCAAATAGTATTCCAGCATGTCGGGAAACAGCGGAAAAATAATTGAGAACCCGACGAGGTCGAGAAAGACGGTCAGGAGTATGACACCCAGAATGTTTGGACTCGACTTGGCTTCCTGGTCACTCATCAATGCGATACACGGTTCAGATAGGTCGGTAGGTCATGGCCTTGGCTCGACGAGTTATAGCCGTTTTGAGAACCGGGTTGTACCGCAAACCGATTGGTCTTTGTTTGCTCGCCGACGCCAACCAAGGCCAAAGTGGCCTAGAGATGAACTGGAATCAATCGTTGTTGCTGACGATCGTTCAGCGGCGGAACCGGTTCGATCCAGGGCAGTGTTCCACCCTGTTGCATCAGTTCGTCACACGCCGTTTAAACGCAGGCACGATCTGAGCCAAGGCGGCCCTTTCATTGGCCGCAGTAAACTCAATTCCGTCGAGGTTCATGACCCGCCCGGACGCCCGGCCGACGCGACTCGATGTAGACAATGCAATTAAAAACCGGCACGTCAACTCGATCCGAACCCGCGTTCACGGGCAATCCTGGTGGTAAATCATTCACGGTCCTGCTCTCCAAAATTTATTGCGAATCCGCGCCCACGAGGGTTGGCTTTGTAGAAAACCTGCACGTCCGATAACTGCGTGACGGTTGAGATAGTTCAAACCAAAGGGTCAGGTACATGTTTTCGGCCGAGATCGAAAGTACTGGCAAAACCAACTCGCCGAAAAATGTACCAGACCCTGCTCCTGCGCTGAGCTTTTCTACACAGCCACTCCCGACCCTCTTTCCAGCCACCTCATCTTTCGACGCAGTGCGTCATCCTGCTTCCATCGCCCGCCGTCGCCGTGCCAGTATCAAGAATCCAATGCCACCCAGGAGGTTGGCCAACAAACAAACGCCAAACGCACCCGCCTGCCAGCCGTAGGGCAACAACCACATATACAGTTGTACCGCGAGCATCGGCCCGATGAACCCACGAATCCCGGTCAGCGTGATGTGCACGCCCATGTACTCCGCATCCCGATCCCGGGCGCGAAGTGCTGGTGCCCCAGATTCCATGCCAGGACACCTCCGCCCCAGCCAATGCCCTGCGCAATCGCCGCAAATAAGAAAAATTCCAGCCGATCGGTTGTCATCCCAATCATGTCCAAAACTGCGACGAAGGCGAAGACCCACACGTGGGTTGTGCGAAAATCAATCACATGAGTTCGTTCCAGCAACCGACCCCAATACGGAATACAAACAGTCATGGAAAGCAGTGGAATCACCGTCGCCAACGCAATGCCGGTGATATAGCTGACGTGAAACTGTTCTTCCAGCACGATCGCCAGGATGGGTTGTATCATCAGATTGCCGACACCCATCACGAACATGCAGGCCATGTAGCCCCGGTAGAGCGGATCCTGTCTGAGCACCTTGATGATGACCAGGGGGCTGTAACTGCTGAAACTGGCTGGAGTCGCTCGTTCGGTGGCCAACTGTTTTCGCTCTCGGCGAAACGGAATGCGACCATAGACGATCGCACCCGCGATGCCAAAAGATGCAATCAGAGGAAACAACAAGCGAAAGCTGCCTGGACGCGCGTCCAGGCAAAGCCCCATGAAAGTTCCCACGATTGCCAGAATCAAGGCGCAGCAGTGTCGAAATCTTGCCCGCCACTGTGGCTCGGTGCGAAAAGTGATAGTTGGCCCGCCAGACTCCCGCGCAATGTCACAACACCGCTCCACGCGATCCAGCCGGCGATACACAACGCCGTGACGTACCAAAGTCCGCCGGCTGATGGCTGAGCCAGCGCCATCGCGGCAACGATCCCGGCTGTCAGCAACTGCAATGCGCGAATGAATTCGATCTTCGGCTTACCGCGACTGTAACTGGCCCACAAAAGGCTGGTCAGATGCCCAATTGATCTCGAAGCGGCCACCAAACCCACGGCCGTGTTCAATTGATACTGGCTGATGTCCGGCACGTCGGTGAACATCTTCTTGACGATCACCGCCATCGTACCGCTTTGCAGCGCGGTCAACATGATGGGCAGCAACATCGAGCTGAGCAGCTCGCGATGGTAGGCCAACCGCGACATCAGCGGCACCGATTGGGGGTGATAGCCCAGCCAGCGCGAGTCACCCCGAAAGGCCGCCCAGTTATGTCAGATTCTACTGCGTCGTTCACGATCAAGTATTCGCCCGGTCACCGCTGCCTTGGATGCTGCTGCCCTACCGTTGTACACAACCGGCCAACCGCTGCCTGCAACAACAACAAACGCCGACCCGAAGCGCGGCATTCATAGATAGCTAATTTGATCGGTGCTTACCGTCAGCGAACAAACACAACACCAAATTGCACATTACAAGTATGAAGGACGACGGCTCATTTAAGTCACCAACCAAATGTCGGCGGCGTCACCAGCGGTATTACCAAGTGCACGGCCGCCCGTGTCGCCTGCCAACACGTCGTCCAGCATTCTCACAAGGTCGCTCAGAGGGATATCACCGGCTGGCAGCCGACTCATCTCGACGCCGCGGTTGCCGCCAGCTCCATCGATATTCAGCAACACATCGCCGCAATAAGGATTGCTACGCCAAGGCTGGCGGCGATGAAGCAAAGCGTTCCATCGGAAGTCGTCTCAATGCCTGTCCACTGGGAGGAGATTTACAAACTTTTTTCTTTAACAGGCCGGCGTTTTTTTGATTTTTCTTGAATTCAGTGCTTTCGACCGCGCCACTAGACTTTATCATAGCGGTAACGAAGAAATCTCTTAACCGTTTTTCCAATCTGGAGAATGAACTAATGATGAAGAAGGCCAGTAATTCTTTTCTTGACGCTCTGTACGTCATTGCGGCGTGCCTCTGCGTAGTCACACTCGCTGTACCGGCGTCTGCCCAAGACAACCTATTCAGTGGCGCCAGCAGTACCGACTACAACGATCCCACCAACTGGGCTCTCGGTGTGGTTCCCTCCGGCGGCGAAACAGCTGTCATTGGTGACGCAGGCGCCCTGAACCCGGCGATCGCCGACCTGAGCGCGGACGCTCCGACACCCCTGTTCGAGTTCAAAGTCGGCCGGGGAGCGAACGGCAACGGAACCATGAACCACACGGCTGGCGCCATCGTCACGGATAATTGGGCACTGGTTGGCGACGGTGGGGGTGCGGACATGCCAGCGATGGGAACCTATAACCTTTCGGGCACCGGTTCCGTGGAAGCCGGCGCCAACGGGGACGGTTCCCTTGGCGTTGGCGCTGGTGGTGGCCACGGTAACTTCCACATCACCTCCGCCGATGCGTCGGTCCTCTCCGATGGGTATTCCATTGGGGTCGGCGACGATAGTATCGGCATCTTCACTCAGTCTGCCGGCACCGTCACCGCCAGAACTTGGATGAACGTCGGCCAGGAAGGTGCCGCAAACGGCACGTATAATATGTCGGGGGGCAACTTAATGACGCCCGAGTTGTCGGTCGGTGAGAATGGGCCATCCACAGGTATTTTCAACGCCAGCGAGTCGGCCTCACTGAGTCTCGGCAACGTCCGCATCGGTCGTAACGACGGTTCGACGGGCACCTTGAACCTAACGGGCAGTAAGGTATCGTTCGATGCCGATCTGTTCTCCGTCGCCAGCAGTGACGGCGGTTTGAGTCTGGACAGCACGGCGCCGTCAACTTCTTCTCCGACAGCGGGGGCCTCAGCACGATTAACGTCTTGGGCGACGTGACGCTCAATGACGGTTTGGGGGCCGGCAGCACTGCCTCCTTAGGCGTCGACCTCACCGGCGGCGACCCGGGCGGCGACCTCCTGTTGATCGACTTGGATGGATTACTGACCGGCCAGTTCACCGGCCTGCCCGAGGGCACGTTGGTGCCGGGAGCCAATGGTCGGTTCATCACCTATGACTATCTTGGAGGTGGCGACGTCGCATTGGTCGTTCCGGAGCCTTCGTTCGTTGTCATGGTGCTGGCTGGTCTGATTGGATTGGGCTTCATCCGCCGCCGTTAGGCCACGACTTCAGGATTGAATCTGCAAGGAACGCCAGCTCACGCTGGCGTTCCTTTTTCGCGCTTACCGAGAATCCAACATTCCGTCCATGCGTGAACCAGGCTGCTGAGTGGATCGAACAGACCTTGCTGCTCGAGCAACCAGTCGTCTTCCCGAAACGGTTCGCGATTCTCATACAGATTGAGCCGAATTGGAGGCCGTTTTGCGCGACTTGTCCTGGAGGACGAGCACCGGCTCTCGAAGCAGTGCGTCTCGGTCTTCGTGTGCTCCATCGCCTCGCGACCTCCTCGAACGACTTGGTAGCTCGTTCCCGCTTCGCCTGGCGAAACGAGGCGTGCCCCCCGGTTGCAATGTACGAAATCAGATCGCAATCGGGCCTAGAGCTCTTCCAATCTTGTCGATTATGCGAATTCCGAGTCCTTCGCAGGCCGCTCAACCGGTCGAGCATTCACAGCAGGTTGCGGTTACACGGCATCAAACGCTTCGAATCACGCTTCAAGGCTGACTTTGCCGAGTAAGAACGAACGGCTGCGCCATTCGACGGCTGCGCCACGTTGGCCTGAAGGACGCGATTTCCCACCTGAATTCCAGTACGGACCCACGCGTGACTGCTCCATTGGCTTCGCCCTCGCATCGGCAAAAAGATCACTTGGCCGCGGCCATCGTGCTCGCTTGGGCCGCGTACCTGGTCTGCGTCAACGTCTCGTGCGCCGACCTATGGGGACATGTGCAATACGGCCGGGACGTGATCGCCGATGGTCACCTGCACCACGAAACAACTTACTCCTACACCGCCGAAGGACACCGCTGGATCAATCACGAGCTGCTTTCCGAACTGCTGCTCGCAACCACTGTTGATACCTTCGGCAACCATGGTTTGATGATCGGCAAGTTCCTGATCAGCCTGTGCGTGTTTGGTATCCTGCTGAGCCGCTGTCGAGCGCACGGGCTGGGATACATCACCTCGGCCGCAGTGGTCTGGCTGGCTGCCTGGAACCTGTCTTACTTCTGGAGCTTTCGGCCCCAGGTACTGTCCTTCCTGTTCTTCACCTTGTTGCTGTGGCTGCTGGATTACGCATTCCAGGGTTGGAGCAAATACCTGCATGGCGAAACCGCAACCGACGTGATCGACTCACCTGCATTCGACCGACGGCGACTGCGGGCATTGTGGTGTGTGCCGGTGATCTTGTGTCTGTGGACCAATTCGCACGGCGGTTTTGTGGCCGGCACCTGTGTCTACCTGGCCTACCTCGGTGGACGAGGGCTCGAAGCGTTAGTCTTTCGTCGACATGCAGCGGTCGGATTGGTTTCTCAGTTGGCACTTCTGGGATTCGTAGCCATCCTGGGAACTCTGTTGAATCCATACGGCGCCGACTTGCATTTCTGGTTGATCTCGTCTCTGGGCATACCTCGCCCGGAGATCGTCGAATGGCATCCGACGGAGCTGTTCTCCAAAGTGGGGACGCGAATGATGCTGGTGTCGACGCTGGCACTGACAGCGATCGTTTGTTCGCGGCGCAAGCGCGACCTGACCCAGATTGCGATCCTGATTCTGCTCTGCTGGCAATCGGTGAAGCACGTCCGACACATCCCATTCATCGCGTTGGCCGCCGCATTTTGGTTACCAGGACCACTGGCGGCTTGTCTGGCACGCCTGCGGGAGGCGTTGGTGCTGGAAACAGCGCCGCCATCGACGGCGAGCTCAAGTCCTACAGCAAACTGGTGCACTCGTTCTGTTCAAGCCGTGTTGTTCGGCCTCGCCCTGGCCGGTTGTATCAATCGGTTGACCGACATTCATGTTGTCAAAGCCTGGTTTCCCGTTTCGGCGTTTCAGTACATCGCAGATCAGCAGGTGGAAGGACGCATGGTGGTTGACTTCAACTGGGCGCAGTACGCCATCGGCTGTTTCGGTCCAACCGATGCCAAGCCGCGTTGCCCCGTCGCCATCGACGGCCGCTTTCGCACTTGTTACCCGCAGGAAGTCATTGATATGAACTTTGACTTTGTGCTGGGCAACGGCGGTCCGGAAAAACGTTACCGTGGCTCCGATTCGCCTCCTTTTGACTCCCAGCGGGTCCTGCATTTCAAGGACCCTGAAATTGTAGTGAACCGGCGGAACGCACCGAACGCGGTTGCCACGATGGAGGCAAATCGCGACCGCTGGACACTGCTCTACCAGGATCAATTGGCTCAAGTCTGGGGGCTGAAATCAAAGTTCGGCGACCCATCCAGCGCACATTTTATTCCCGCCGCAGCTCGCTGCATTACGGAAGCCGAACAAACCGGTTCCAAAGTCTGGCCTGCCCTGCCCGATGTTTCGCCCAACAACCCGACTCACCAAATCGCAACCGGGGGGCACCGTTCACAACCGTATCGTGATTCAACAGCAACTTCTTTAAGTCCGAAAAGCGGGCTCTAAGGACACACCCACCACTTGGGCAAGGAAACTGATTTCAACATTCAAGCGACGGAAAGCAACTCGACATGAGCGATACAAACTTCGGCATCAACGATGCGCAACTACCCACAGACGCGGTCGTTTACAGCCCCACACCTTCGCGCAACCATGAGCAGATCCTCCACGGCCTGGACAGTTTGCGAGCCCTGCTGGACGACGAGGATTACTTCATCGAACCGATGCAGTGCGAGTATCCAAGCGATTTCAAGTTGTCCGTCGTGATCCCGGTATTCAACGAGGAACGCACCATACGCGAAGTCGTCGGACGAGTGGCCATGATCCCCTGCCCCAAAGAGATCATCCTGATCGACGATTGCAGTTCTGACAGTACAGCGACGATTCTGCGGGAGTTGGCCAACGTTCCAGGCGTGCGCGTCATCTTCCAGGAAACCAATCAGGGCAAGGGCGCCGCCTTGAAGACCGGATTTGCTCGGGCGACTGGTAGCGTGGTGATTATTCAAGACGCCGATTTGGAGTACGACGCGCGCGATATTCCTGGTGTGATTGAACCGATCATCCGCGGGGATGCTGACGTGGTCTACGGATCACGCTTCCTCAATTCAAACCAGGACGAATCGTTCATCCATCGATTAGGCAACGCACTTCTAACTCGGGCTTCCAACGTTACGACTGGCTTGCAGCTGACCGACATGGAAACTTGCTACAAGGCGTTCCGAAAGGAAACGTTGCAGGAAGTAAACATCGAACAGAACCGCTTCGGCTTCGAACCAGAAATCACCGCCAAGCTCGCGCAACAAGCATGGCGGTTCGCCGAAGTGCCCATCAGCTACGACCCCAGATCGTACGCCGAGGGGAAGAAAATCGGCGTACGCGACCTGCTGAACGCTGTCTATTGTATTTTCAAGTATGGCTTGCGACGCGAAAGCTGTGACTGATTGCTCGTGTCCACCGTGGCTCAACAAACGCCTTTACGGCAGCTTATCCCGATGAATCAACTCCTGATTCACCGCATTTAGTATGATACGCGAGTTATCCACTTCCAGCGATCCAGCGAATGCAGCCCGATCCCAAGGCCCAGAAGGTTTACGCATCCATGCTGAATTTGCGTTATTCGCAGTCAGCAATGGAGACGGCTGAAGCGACCAGTGGCGCAGCATAAAACGGCCGAGCCTCGAAGGACTCGGCCGTCTCGTTTTTGACCAAATTCATGAACTCAGAACTAGCTGCGTCGGCGGGACAGCAGGGCGAGTCCCATGCCGAACAGTGCCAGCATTGAGGACGATGGTTCGGGAACAACATCGGTGATGACGAAGTTGTCGAACAGGCCCCACATGCCATCGCGGGCATCAGCGAAATCGTCATCCTGAGTGATCGAGCTGAACAGGTCTTCGTAGCCCAGGAATGCAAATCCGTCCGTTTCGGTGCTATCTTCATTGAACCATTCGACACCATTGTAACTGACGCTAACGCTGCCACCGGCAACCACGACGTCAACTTCGACCCACTGGTTTCCAGCGGCATTGTTGGGAGCGGTTGGAACGATCGGCGACGTCGAACGACATGTTAAACGGTTCCGACTGATCGCCACCCGGCCAGCAATCGTCATTGAATTGGGTATCGCCCAAATCGCAAAGCTCGCCGTACCCACTGCCGTCATTGCCATAAATAGCGGCATCTTCTGTTCCGTTGCCGTTTTCCTGTGTCAGAAAACCGTAGGTTCCGTCTTCGCGGAATCCCGATGCGGTGGACCCGTCAAATCGCGTATTTCGACCATTCGGAGTACTGTCTCCCGTGCCAACGCCCCACAGACCGACCTCAGTCGAACCGTTGGCGGGAATCGCTGGCATACCAGTTCAGCACCGCTTGAAGACAGGGACATTCATGTACATGTCGAAGGAAACCGAATAGTCGCCGGACAAAAACAACGGCGAATTGCCCGCAATGATATTCACTGCGGCAGCCGCAGGATTATCGTCGTCCTTGTTGGCTCGCAACAACACACCACGGGTGTCCGCGCTGCCGGGGACCATTCGTGGCGATTCGGGAATCGAGAAGTTGAGGTTGCCGACGGTGAAGTTCGAGTAGTCGACATAGTCGACCGTTGTATCTGGTTGCTGCAAGACAGTAACGTCGGCGGCAAGTGAATCGAAGGCTTCCGAATAGAGAGTGGCAGCGGTTGCTGACGTCGCCAGTAGGGCAACCAAGCTCAAGGCGCACAAAGTTTTGATCGAGTTCATTAAATCTTCCCCATAGTCAAAAACTGAAAAGTCTGAAATGCACAAAAAAACGCCCGCTTTGTCGACCACGCGTGTAGTCGACAAAGTGGACGTTCTGGAATTGAGTCGTCAGTGGCTTTTCTCGGGTTTTCTAATGGGTGCGGTCCGGACGCAGAACCTGACCTAATCGAGACTAACAACGGAATCGGACCAAGTCAAAGGTTGTGCCGACGAAAAATCTGGAAAACCCGGCCTCACCCAACCCGCGCCAAGAAGAAACAACGCCAAACATGTGTTTATTCCCTGATCGCATTTCAAACCGATTCTTTGATGGGTTTTTCCACTCTTGGTGTTACACTCAAAGATTGGAATTCCAGCTTCACGACGGTCCATTTGCCTTTTCAGTGAATCCGGCTGCAGATTGTTATTTGATAAGGATGGGGATTAATGACTCGACGAATTGTAGGTACCGCACTCCTTGCCGTTCTGGCATTTTCAACGGGCGTCCACGCCCAATTCACGCTGATCTCAGATGATCTCAACGCAGATACTTCCACCAATTACATGATCGCCAACGGAGGCGACTGCCCTGGTGACGGAAGCGTGACATTCAATTTTGACTACAGCACGCTGTTCGACAACGACGGAGTGAGCCCGATTTCACCCGCTCCCGGAACGACCGACGGTTCGACTGACAGGCGTGTTGATCAAAGCAAATCCGACCCTTAGTAATCCGGGCGGCGGCGAATCCGAGAGCCTCACCGTGTTTCACAATACGGAGATTACGGGAGTCACCGATTATACGATGACGGTCGACATGTACCTCGGTCTTTACCCAGGTTCGGCAGATGACGCGACGGAGCACGGAACGATTGGAGTTGCTGGTGACGGCGTTTCTGCGAATCACCCCTACAACCCATTCACATCCGGAAGTGGCAACTACATCTTCATGAGCGGTGACGGACAGGATTCCAGCGATTACCGACACTTCCGGGACGATGCCAACGGCAGCGGAAATCCGGGACCTGTGAATCAGTTTGATCCCGATTATCTCAGCACTGACAATGGCACAAACATTGGTGGGACGAACTTCCCGTTCTTTGCGGAAATTGCGAATACGAGTGCCCCGGTTCCAGGTTCGCCAGGCGACATGTGGGTCACGGTGAAAGTCGAAGTGCTGCAATCCGAAGGGTTGCTGAAGTATTACGTCAAAGGTGGCACCGACGCGTTATCCGGCGATCCAAGCCAGCCAGCTGAATTCGTACAGCTTGTTGAATCGCCGTTATTCGACACCGACGGTTTCGTCAGTTTCGGATTGGGCGACCTGTACAGCAGTGTGGCCGCCGACCCGGACAATCAGTTCGCACTCTTCGACAACCTGTTCGTCGAAGGCAGCAACCCGATCAGCAGCGGACCGGACCCCGACTTCAATGGTGACATGGTGCTCGATTGTGCCGATATCGATGCACTTGTTGCCGATATTGCCGCGGAGAACAACACCGCGTTGTTTGACCTGACCCAGGACGGCAACGTCAACCTGGACGACCGGGATGAGTGGCTGGCCTTAGCCGGCGCCGCCAACCTGGCCTCCGGCAACGCTTACCTGCTCGGTGACGCTGATCTCGACGGCAACGTAAACGGCAGCGATTTCCTGGTCTGGAATTCGAACAAGTTCACCGCCACAGCTGCCTGGTGCAGCGGTGATTTCGACGCAGACGGTAACGTAAACGGCGGCGACTTCCTGATTTGGAACAGCAACAAGTTTACTTCCGCAGACGTTTCCGCAGTACCAGAACCGGCCACTGGCTTGTTGATGCTTGGAGCATTGCTGGTTGGATTCACTTCACGTCGCAAATAGTACAACTATCGGAACTCGAAACCCGGCTCGCTTCATTGCGTGCCGGGTTTTTTTCGCATTGACCAATACAAATGGTTCGACAGGATCGTTGCCCAGCCTATCGACGCCGTCCTTTGTCCTGCGCTATGATGGTAGCTGTTGGTCAAGCAAACCTGCTTCAAATTCGCTTCGTTCACCACGCTAATAAGAGACTACCCGTATGATGCTCCGCCTCACATTGCTTGGATCGCTGCTGATCGCCACCGGTTGCAGCCGCACGCCTTCCGTCGCCCCACCAAAGTTCAACGCATCTGGCGTTGCTTCCAAAGCCATGGATTTGTGCGACAGCGACAGCGATGGTGTCCTGACCGAAACCGAACTCAAGGCCAGCCCTGGGCTGCTGGCTGGGATGAAAACGATCGACTCAGATGGCGACAAGAAACTGTCTCGCGAGGAAATTGAGACTCGCATCAAAGATTTTGTCGAATCGGAAACCGGCGCCCTCATCGTCGAATGCCGCTTCATGCAGGGCTCGAAGCCGGTCGCCAACGCAGAAGTTATCTTTGAACCGGAACCGTTTCTGGAAGGAGTCATTGTACCCGCCAAGGGTGAAACCGACGCGCGAGGCATGACTTCACTCACCTGCCCTGCGACGCCGATCGGTGTGCAGCAGGGCTTCTACCGGGTATCGATCAACGATGGCAAACTGCCTGCAAAATACAACACGGAAACCGAGCTTGGCGCCGAAGTATCTGGGAGTTCGGACGGAAATAAAATCGGGATTTACGAGTTCAAATTGTAGTGAGCTTGTGATTCGGAGACTTACACTCTTCTTTCAATCCTTACGGTGATACCGCCGCGCTGATCCGACTTCTTGGCAGGCAAATCACCTGCAATCGCCAACACTGTCGGAGTGTCTTAACTGCAGGATTCGGTGCGCTGCGTCACGCTTGCTACGCTCGCGGGGTACGGAAATTACCTGGAGCGGCCAGGAATTCTTGGAGCGATGGTCCCCATGGAGCCTGATGTGAAATCGTGGCATCTGCCATAGGTGGTATCCTCGGCTCGGAGCAGCCTGATAGGCGGCGGAGCTACATCCTTTGAAATGTCCATCGGTGCCACGTTAATCCGGCTGACATAGCCATGCTCCAGAAAGCAAACCGCAATCCAAAGCCAACGGTATTTTCTGCACCCGGCGGGCGGGCGTTGGTGAAAAACAGGATCATCAAGAAGCTGGCCATAAACACAATGCCACTAAAAACAGCCAGCAGGTCGGCTTTTTGGCGGGACGATCTCAGTGCGAGACGATTGATGACAATCCCGCATATCAGGCAGGCGATCCCAATTGAGAAATCCACCAGCTTACCTCCTTGTGACCGGGTTCCTGACAAAGGCATAGAACTCGAATGGAGCACACTTGCCCTGTGCTGCTCATCACGATTCGACGCGTTTGTGAGAGACGAAACCTCATCAACGCTAAATCATGCCGAGTCCGTCCATCATTTGTCACCTCACTTAAGCCTCGGGTTTCCTCGCCAACAGTGCGGTTACCTGAGCCAGTTACGCGACTGCGATCTGGATACAAAGTCACAAACTGACAAAAAAAGACGAGCCGATTGGCTCGCCTTTTGATAGTTGGAATGCAGTAATTGGCTACTGTGTCACGCTAACGCTGAGACCGTCGTGACGATTGCCGAGGCGGCGATGCACGTCACGCGCGACATCATAGCTCAACGAAGCCACCGAACCGTCGCACAACACGGCATTAAATGTACCCACGTGTGCACTTCCAAACGCCCTAATGAGTGCCACACCGACCGTGTCCGATCTGGGCGCGTATTCCAATTTCTTCGAATCGTCACAAAATTCCGAACCAACAGCATTGGGTTCGCAATAGGTAACTCGGATGCTGTCTTCGTCAAATCCCGAAAAGGCAGTCTGGCGTTCGCCGTAGTCGTTGGCGTCACCGGAAACGTAACCAAGGTAATTGTTGGGACGAACGTACTTCTCCCCTACGAGGTAAGTCTTGGATTGGCCGTCCTTGACTTGTCCCACTCTTACTTCACTGCGAAAATAAATGACCCCATTTCGCCACTCGACAAATGGATTGTTGACGTCTCGTCGTGTAGGCCATTCGTGAGGACTCCAGTCAAACGTCTGTTCATTCGTATAACTGGCAGGCGTTCGGCAGTTGTTGTACCGCGTTTCACAAACGTTGTAGCGACCGTCGCCGCCATTTCCTGCGTAGTCGGTCTTGGCAGCGGCAGGCAAGACTCGCATGGCCGCATAGTTCCTGACAGCGTAGGTAATTCCGTGAGCATAGGGTGCAGCGGCGCGCCTCGAAGGGCAATAGAATGCTCCATATGTGCCGCCATGCAATTCGGCCATCGCCGCGTTGAAATCGCCACCCGTTCTCCCCTTAGCAAGATCGTATGCGGCCTGCTCTTCCATGAAGGGAAGCACGCCGAACAACCAGGAACCGGGCTGCTCTTTTCCAAAACCTCGGTTGGGATCAGCTGTCCAGTTAAAGTCCCAGCCGCCTGTCGGGAAGTGCCCTTGCGCGTCGACGTGAATCAGCGCGGCAAGCCCTATCTGCTTCAGCTTGTTAACACATTGAATTCTTCGAGCAGCCTCACGGGCCGAATTCACGGCGGGAAGCAACAAGGAGACGAGAATGGCGATGATGGCAATTACGACAAGTAATTCAACGAGCGTAAATGCCGAACGGCGAGTGCGAACCATACCTGTTCCCCGAATAACGTATGAATGACGATTACCTCGTTCTAGCTTACAGTTTATCGGCGATAATTTCGCCGGTAAAGCAAACTTGGACCGGGTTTGGCCGAAAAGCGGCGAGTAATGGTATTATCCAGCACAATTCTGGCCGATTCCGACACGATTCCCAGATTTCTCTCCCACTCAGCGAGTTTTGCCGGCGAGCTGTCGCCACGCCCAACGATACAGATTCTTGCTGTCGGCGTAGCGCGCATCCGATGATGCCGCCCCCAAGACAACCAACTGCAGCTGTCGCCCGTCCCGCTCGCCTCGAGATACCAGACAGGCTCCCGCCGCACTCGTCGTCCCGGTTTTGACGCCATCAAAGCCCTCGATTCCCAACAACCGATTCGTATTCTTCCACAAGACATTTCGTGTATATCCCGCTTCTGATTCCACCGTGCAGCCACGCTGGACGGTTTTGACGCGTTGAGAGAACTGGGGTAACTGCATGGCGGCATACGCCAGCTTCGACAGGTCGCGGGCACTGGTCAGATGCCCTTCGTCGGTAAGACCGTGCGTATTCGTGTACGATGTTTCGTTCATTTCCAAATCCTTCGCCGCGCTGTTCATCGCAGCGATAAATGCGGCAAAGTTGCCTTCGGCATTCACTTCACAGCTTCCTCCCGCCACCCGGTCGCCGAAGTGCTCGGCCAGAGCCACGCTGGCGTCGTTGCCGGACGGCAGCAGCAGTCCGTAAAGCAATTCCCCCACCGACACGCGTTCACCGGTTCTCACTCCACTGGTCGAACCCAGCGTGGAATCGGCACGCCGAGTAAAAGTAACAACTTCGTTCAATACCTCCGGATTCGACTCGGCCAACCGGGCCACCAGGTAACCGGTCATGATCTTGGTGGTGCTGGCCGGATGTAAGCGCTCTACTTCGTTGTCGCCCCAGAGCAGCTCGCCCGTTTTCCCGTCGGCAATCGCCCAAGCCTTGCAAGATACGAACGGCGGGCCGTTGAGGATCAGCGGTCGCTGCTTCTGGATAACTTCCGCATTAATCAATTCGGGAGCTGCCACGGCAGCGTCCTCCATGATCAGGCTGCCCAGCAGCTGCCACACTTTTTCGTTAACGACGCCGGTTTCGGGAAGACCTTGCGACTTCTGAAACGTCTTCACCGCACGTTCGGTCGCCGGACCAAAATCTCCGTCGACTCCCAGATCGGGTGAAGGATCGAGCCGAGCGTTCAACGTCCGTTGCAACGCTTCGACCATTTCGCCATCGGCTCCCATCGCCATCTCGTTGGAATCGGGCTCGGTGACACCTTCCGGATTGAAGAAGTCGAAGGCGGCGTGGCCGATTTTTCCACACAGCAGGTTGGCAGCATTGGCATCGGCCCAGCTGCGGTCGGCGTTGTCGTTGGTCAGAATACAAATCGCGATCTGACCGGTGGGCCCTTCGATTAACCCAGCATCCGTGCGTGAATTTGAAACCGCTCCGGTCTTATGAGCTACCTTGATACCGGCAGGCAGGTCGCGCGGAATCTTTGTACGGTCGTCGCAGGCCAGTAGCAGGTCGAAGATCGCTTGGGAGGACGCTTCATCGACAATGTTCCCGGCGTCGATCTGCTCGAGCAGCGCTACCATCTCGTTGGCCGTCGTACTGCCCAGCCCAAACTGCTTGCTGCGTTCCGGGAAAATGGATGTTTCACGTTTGAACACCTTTGAGTGCAGCTTGGTATTGGGGTATCCCAGCTGCTCCATTTTCTTCGCCGTCGCATCGAGCCCGATGCGGTCGACGACCAGGTTCGTGGCGGTATTATCGGAAAAGACAATCATCAGGCGGGCGGCATCGCGGAGCGTGATCCTGGTTCCCACCGAGAAGTTGTCGGTCAAGACCCCGGAGCCAGGCACCTTGTCCGATTCCTGCAAGACGATTTCGTCGTCCAATGACAATTTGCCCGCTTGGATTGCGTCATGCATCGCGACCAGGATTGGAAGCTTGATCAGGCTGGCAGTGGGCAACGGCAAATCGGCGTTGTGTTGGTAAGTCACGCCGGAGGGCAAGTGCTTGATGGAAACGGCGACGATGCCGTCGTGTGCGTCGACCAGCGGCTGGATCCGCTCGGCCAGTTCCTGGGATGATTCTGCAAAACTGCCCCGGGGCAGGAGCAGGCAGAGGGCAACGGGCAGCAGGCAACAAATTCGGATGGACATGTTTGGCTCGATTTTTCTTCGCAAAGTAGTGGTCTAAAATTGTGTTGCTTCCGAGCGACGAGGACAGTCGCTGTGTACTAGAGGGTCGGGATGGCAGTGTAGAAAACCGGCACGTCCGATAACTGCGTGACAGTCGAGATAATTCCAACCAAAGGGTCAGGTACATGTTTTCGGCCGAACAATTGGAAGTGCTGGCAAAACCGACTCGCCGAAAAATGTACCAGACCCTGCTCCTGCGCAAGTTTTTCTACGGAGCCAGTCGCGACCCTTGCGCCTGAAACCGATCAGCGGAGCGAACCGGGACAATGATAGTTTGCACCCGGCAACTGACGCTACTGGTTACCCTTTTACAACAATGCCACCCCGTTGCCGGCAACTTGCGGATAGACACAGATACCTCGATCGACAACCACACCACTGGCAATGTCGCTCGACAACAAGGCAGCTCCGTCCATGTCCACGTAGTCCAGAAGCGGCAGCAGCTGCGCGATCGCCGAAATTCCCACGGTCGATTCGGTCATGCAACCCACCATTACTTTCAGCCCCAGTTCGCGTGCTTGATCAATCATCCGCCGGGCCGGTGTCAGTCCCCCGCATTTCGTCAACTTGATATTGATCCCATGAAAATGTTCGTGGCAACGTTCAACATCGCTCGCGATGATACAGCTCTCATCGGCGATGATCGGCAGCGCTGATTCCTGAAATACCTGTCTCGCCCCTTCCCAATTGTCGGCTTTCAAGGGCTGCTCGATAAACTCGACGCCCAGTTCTTTCAGCTGAACGGAATTCCTGATCGTCTGTGCAGCCGACCAACCACAGTTGGCATCCACTCGAAACGTGGCGGCTGTGTGCTGACGAAGTGCCGTAATGATCTCGATATCCTCCTGGGTGCCCAGTTTGATCTTGTAGATCGGCCAGTCAGGTACCTCGTTCAGTTTCTCAACCATCTTCTCGATTGTGTCGATGGCGATCGTGAAGTTTGAGACGGGATTGGCCGTCAAGTCGAGTCCCCACAGCTCGTACACCGGTTTCCCTTGCTGCTTGCCCCACAGATCATGAACCGCCTGGTCCAGGGCGCATTGGGCAAACGGGTTGTCGCTCAATTTTGAACTCAACGAATCGTAGATCGCCGCCGGATCGCCGAGCGACATGTTGGCGAGCTCGCCCTGAATCGCTTCCAGTGACGCGGTCATCGATTCGTATGTCGCGTTGTAATACGAATTGGTGGTCGCTTCACCGAAGCCGTAAAAGTCGCCATCCGACAATTCCACGACCAGCGTTGGCTGTACGTCGTGCGAGCTGCGCGCGATCGTAAAGGTGTGCTTGAGCGGTAGGTCAAATCGGTGAAGCTTGAGTGTAATCAAAGGGGAACTCCCAAGTCTTGAACAGGATTACGAGACGACCGCAGTTCTCAGTTCCAACGACGCTTGCACCAGTTTTTCCGAACCGTCACGAAAGACGTCGCAGGCCGGCAACCCGAGTTCGTTTTCGACGCGATCACATTCGCGACGCGCTGCATCTGCCGACAGACGTCGCGAATTGACACCGACGCCAATGACCTTTGCGGGGGCGACCAGTCCCGCCGTCAGCTCATAGGCGTAACGCAGCTCGGCCAATGGTTTCAGCGGCACGTGCTCCATCCCGTGCATGTGTGGTCTCGCTGCTTCGTAACACAAGATTAACCCCTGGGGCCGAGCACCATGCAGCAGTCCCAAGGTCACGGGCGAATAGCGTGGATGAGCCAGACTGCCCTGCCCTTCGATGATGACAAAATCGTGTGCTTCGCTGCCACGCACCAGTTTTTCGACCGCTCCATTCAGGAAGTCGGAAACCACGCAATCGACGGGGCAGCCGGTCCCTTCGATCATGATTCCTGTTTGGCCGGTGGCGACAAACTTGGCATCCTGGCCGGCCGCGGCCAGCCCGCGAGCCAACTCGATGGCGGTCACCATCTTGCCCACGCTGCAATCCTGCCCGACCGTCTCGATCCGCACGCAACCTTCGCGAAATCCGCTTGCATCAGCTACATCGCGTTCGTTGTTCTTACGGGCATCGAGCAATTGCACCTGGTGCTGTTCCGCAGCCTGCTGGAACTCGGGGTCGTCCGATACGAACTCGTGCAAGCCGGAGATGATATCCATCCCGCGGTGAATGGCAGCCAGGATGACGGACCGCCAAGCGGGCGGAATCTTGCCTCCCGCCGGAGCAATCCCCATCAACAACGCCGTTGCGTTCGGTAACTCGTCCAGCGAGGCGATTACCGGGATGTCACCACCCACGCCCAGCAATTCGCCGGACGTCTTTCCCGCTTGTGTCGAATCCAGCAGCGCGACCACATCGCCAGTGCGATACCTGACAACACTGGTCGCTGTTTTGGCTCGCAGCGGTTCGGTGTGTCCTTCGGTCAGGACGACAATTCTTGCTTGCTTGGACAAGGGAATGGCTCGGCGATGGGAGATTTCAGTTTTTGAAACCGGGTCGAGACGGGGTCAAGCACAAATTTGCGGCGTTCCATCAAATGGCCAATTTGCATTTGCCGGCCGAAAAATTAAGCCAGACCCCGTCCCCTGGTTTACCAATTCTTGAACCCTCGATAATACCCAAGCCGAGCTTACTTCACCACAAGGCGTGACGGTGGGAGCAGGCCCGATGCGGCTCAGAGCACGGTCGCCGAATCGCTCCGCCGATCCGATTGAAAAACTCGCCCAACTGCCGAAACGACGAAGGAATCTGCGCGGGCTGCCTGCTAATTCCGGGGAAAGGGTCGGGACTGGCTTCGTAGAAAACCTGTCAGTCCGATAGCTGCGCGACGGTTGAGTTCCAACCAAAGGGTCAGGACCATGTTTTCGGCCGAAATCGAAAGTGCTGGCAAAACCACCTCGCCGAAAAATGTACCAGACCCTGCTCCTGCGCTAACTTTTCTACGGAGCCGTCCCGCCCCTCGACTGCGCTGCGTACGCTGACCGCTTCCTAAGAGCAATGTCATGTGCTCCGATCGCAATACACCCTCCCCCCTCGGCAGTCTCGAACATGGTAAAACGGCGTCAACAAACACCCACCGGGCTCATGATCATGCTGCGTTCCCTCAATATCGTTTTCGTGTTGTGGCTCCTCTCGGCTTCTTTTCTTGCAGTATTGCTATCCGCTACGGCCGCCAGCGCCGAACCAGAACTGCCCCTGCCCCAGCGTGAATTCCGCGCCGCCTGGGTGGCGACGGTCGCCAATATCGACTGGCCTTCCAAACCGGGCCTGTCCACGGCAGCACAGCAGCAGGAATGGACTCGCATTATCGAACGAGCCCATGCATTAAATCTGAACGCGCTGATCCTGCAGGTCCGACCGGCGGCCGACGCGATCTATGACTCGGCTTTCGAACCGTGGTCGCCCTACCTGACCGGCGTAATGGGGCAAGCGCCCGAACCGGCCTACGATCCGCTGGAGTTCGCCATCAGGGTAGCCCACGAACATGGCATCGAATTGCACGTCTGGTTCAACCCGTATCGAGCACTACACAAATCGTTCGACGGACCGGTCTCTGACGATCACATCAGCAAAGTCAAACCGTCCGCGGTGAAAGAGTATGGCGGTTACCTCTGGCTTGACCCGGGCGATCGCGAGGCGGCGCAACACTCGCTCGATGTCATGCTCGATGTCGTGCGCCGCTACGACATCGACGGAGTTCACATGGACGATTACTTCTATCCGTATCCCGTGAAGGACGAAGCGGGTAACGAAGTGCCGTTTCCCGATGACGCGTCATTCGCCAAGGCACAGGCGGAAGGTTACGAGGGCGAGCTGAACGATTGGCGGCGTGCGAACGTCGATTGGCTGGTCGAGCGACTGCATCATTACACAAAATCGATGAAACCATGGGTCCGAGTTGGCATTAGTCCGTTTGGCATCTGGCGACCCGGGCACCCGGAATCGATCACCGGTTTCGATGCCTACGCCAAACTCTACGCCGATCCGAAAAAGTGGTTGCAGGAAGGCTGGGTCGATTACCTGACGCCGCAGCTGTACTGGAAAATCGACAGCGAAGGACAGAGCTACCCCAAGTTACTCGCTTGGTGGAATGAACAGAACACCCAAAAAGTGCAACTCTGGCCGGGAAACTACGCTTCACGAGTCGGAATGACCGGGGGAACCAGCTGGGAGGCGAGCGAGCTCTTCGATCAGATCCGGGTCACGCACAGAAACAAAGGCGCTAGCGGGAACGTGCTCTTCAGCATGAAGTCACTGTTCGACGATTACAGCGAACTCGGAGATCAACTCCGAACAGGTCCCTACGCACAGCCCGCGCTCGTCCCCGAACGATCCAGCAACCCATCGGACGAAAGCCAGAAGCAGACCACCAATACGAAGGGCCCGCCATGGCTGTGGGTCACGTGGTCGAACGCCGATGGCCAATGGAGCTACGACGTAATTCCCGGCAGCAAGGCACCGCCGAAAAACGTGGATGCCTACGCCGCCGTGGATCGCGACGGCAAGATGAGCCACGCGGTTTTTCTGCACCAAAACGACAACAAGTAAGCTGATCGCCAGGAACCAAAAACTACGCCTCTTGCATTGTCCTGCCCTACAGCTTTCCCCATAAAGACACTTTTGCCTGTTTCCTCCTGCCCGGTAACTCCGCCTCATGCCTTACCTCTTCGCCCAACTCGACGCAGGTACGCTCACAGGCCGCTTTACGACCATCGACTGGTTCGTACTCATTGGTTACCTGCTCTTGGTCAGCATCCTCGGCGTCAGGCTGGCAGGGAAACAGACCGACATGGAGGACTTTTTCCGCGGGCGAGGTGGATTGCCGTGGTATGCCGTGTCGGCATCGATGATTGCCACCATCATTTCGGCGGTGACGTTTATTGGAGTACCGGCGATTTCGTATGCTGATGGTGGCGATTTTTCCTACCTGCAGCTGGGCATCATTGCAGGAATCCTCAGCCGTTTGTTCGTGGCCATGTTCCTCGTGCCGGCCTATTTCAAGAACCGGGTGTACAGCCCCTACGACTACATGGGGCAGCAACTGGGCGAGGCGGCTCGTTCGGTGACCACAGTGATGTTCACCTTGATGGGACTGCTGGCTCAGGCTTCGCGAGTCTACCTGACGGCGATTGTGCTGGAGCTGGTACTGAAGGAGCATCTGGACGGACTGGCTGCAGCAACCGGAGTTGACCCACTGGTCTGGGCCATCGGATTGGTAGGCGCCATTGCCATCGCGTGGACCATGCTGGGCGGAATTGCGACGGTGATCTGGACCGACGCCATGCTGTTTTTTGTGTTCGTCGTCGGCGGGCTGGTGGCCATCGGAGTTGTGGCCGGCGAAGTACCAGGCGGGTTGGGTGCCGTCATCAGCCAAGGATGGGAGGCGGGAAAGTTCGAGCTGTGGACGTTTGGTTCGTCCGACGATGCCACGCAGTTCGCCAGTGCCTGGGGCGAAGTCTTCGCTCGACCCTTTACCCTCTGGGCCGCCATCTTCGCCGTGACGTTTGGCAACATTGGTGCCTACGGAACCGACCAATTGTTGGCTCAACGAATTTTCACCTGCCGCAGCAAACGCGACGCACAATGGGCGGTGGTGTCGAGTTGGGTGGCCGAGCTGGTGGCGGCATTGATGTTGCTGGTGGGAGTCGGCCTTTGGGCGTACTACCGCGCGTACCCCGATGCGTTAGTGGGGGAAGCGGCCGCAGCTGTGGCCGATAAACGGGACAATATCTTCCCGGTCTTCATCCTGACCAAGGTACCCGTAGCGCTTTCGAGGATTGATTGTGGCTGGCATCTTTGCGGCCGCCATTTCTTCGTTGACTTCAATCCTGGCAGCGTCGCGCAAACCACCATGTCGGCGGTCTATTTGCCGTTGAAGGGCCTCAGCGGCAAACCGATCCCGACAGAACGCAACCGGGAAGTATTGGCCGTTTCGCGGTTCCTGATCGTCTTCTGGGGCGTTGCCTTGTGCGCCGTTGCGGTGGCGATCGATGTTTACGTGACTCGGCAAGAAGAGGCCGGCAACCCGGTGTTCTTCTTGAACCTGGCGTTAGGCCTGGCCAGCTACGTGCTGGGAACATTGCTCGCCGCGTTTCTCCTGGCCTGGCTGCCGTTGCATAAAGATGCTTACGGCTTGATCTGGTCGGCACCGCTGAGTGTCTTTTGCGTCGTTGCCAGCCGATTCCATGATACGACAGCAATTCTGATTTGTTCCACCGTAGCGATCATCCTTATTCTGACCTGGATCGTTTCCGCATCTCTGTACCGCGATCCATCGCGACGTGGTCCTCTGCTGCTGAAGACCGGCTGGCTGATCGTTGGTTGTCTGCTGATGTTGACGATTGCAAAGTACATGTGGTTCCGGCAGATCGACCCCGACACTGGCGAGTTGCTGCTGGGCGAAAATGGATCAGCCGTCATGACTTCCATCGCTTGGCCTTGGTACGCACCGATCGGTGGTTTTTTTGCCTTCACTCTTGGCTACCTGCTCGGTGAGCCGCGTCTCGACTCGACGGACTCAAGCACGCCATGAACCGAGACGATCTCAAGCTGATTCGGCTCGACCGAGCCCTGCTGCCGGCCATCGCGCAACTATGGAGATCGGCCGCGAAGTTCGATCCGTGCTCGCTCGAAGTGTTGGCGGAGAAAGCATTCGAAGATGACGGAGTCCGACCAGCTTATCGCATGGGATTCGCCAAAGAAGACACGTTGGCCGGTTTCGCGATTGGTGCGGTACGGTCGGATCAGGGCTTCGTGAAGCTGATCGCGGTGGCACCAGCCTTTCAACGACGCGGGTTGGGGGTTCAGTTGTTGCAAGAGATCGAGTCGACGTGTCGAAGCGACGGTGCAATACGGATGCGAGTTGCCGAGTCGGCCCCCAACTACCTGACGCCGGGAATCGATGCCAGGAATGTTGCTACGATCGCCCTTTTTAATGCATCCGGCTATTCGCAGATTGGCGAGGCAGTGAACCAGTCGGTCGATTTGTCCGCACGCGATTGGAACTCGTCGACGGATGAAACCGAACTTGCGCGAGAACACGCTATCCAGATCGATAGGGCGAATCCGGAAGACGTTGCATCGATCGATGCCTTTCTCGATTTGCAGTGGCCCTCCTGGAAAAGCGAGGTTCACTCGGCGCTGGCCAATCGACCTCCAACGATCCATGTGGCCAAACATCGGGGACGAATAATCGCGTTCGCGGCCCACGATGCCAACAATAAAGGCACCAGCTGGTTTGGACCGATGGGCACGTCTCCCGACTTCGGTTCGAAAGGCATCGGGCGAATGCTACTCTACCGCTGCCTCGCTGACATGAAGGCACAGGGACATCAGACGGCGACCATACCCTGGGTCGGTCCGCTGGGATTCTACGAAAAACACGCCGACGCAATGACCAGTCGAAACTTTATTCGCATGGAAAAACTGCTGGAGTAAGAACCTGATCCAACAACTCCTTCCTCCATTCCTGCCTTCCCCATAATAAACTGAAACTCACATCCGATGAAATTCACCTGCTCCATCCTCACCATAGCGCTGCTGGCGACCGTTGCCGATGCGGTCGAACCGATTTTCCCTAAAGCGCTTTGCCCGGGCGATACGATCCAGTTCGTCGCGCCGGCGGGGCCCCTGGACAAGGAGAAAATGGAACTGTGTAAACAACGCCTGGAGCAATTTGGCTTTCAAGTCAAAGTGCCTGCAGATCTTTACAGCGAATCCGGTTACCTGGCCGGTTCGGATGAGCGCCGGGCGAACGAACTGAACAACGCTTTCCAGAATCCGGAAGTGGATGCCATTTTCCCCGGCACAGGCGGCTACGGCACGATGCGGATTCTGGAACAAATCGATTACGATGCCATTCGAAAGAATCCCAAAGTGTTCCTCGGTTTCTCCGACATCACCGCACTGCACGCAGCAATCAACCAGCGCACCGGCCTGGTCACTTTTCATTCACCCAATCCCATGTGGGGGCTGGGCAGCGAAGACAATCTGACTCCACTTTCCGCGCATTGGTTCTGGCGAGCTCTACTCGCCAATCGCTATTCCGACGACAACGAGGGTTACCTGATTTCGACAATGGGCTGGAAAAAAGATGCCGACGAGGCCACCTTCGAACAGACGTGCAAGCTGACTCCACCTATCACGTTGACCGGCGGAAGATCGCAGGGGCGACTGGCCGGAGGTAACCTGTCGCTGGTCGCGGCGTTGATGGGTACCCCTGATCAAATCGAGACGGCCGGCAAGATCCTGTTCCTGGAGGACGTCGGCGAAGCGCCGTACCGGGTGGACCGGATGCTGTGCACGATGCGACTCGGCGGTTGCTTTGACGAACTGAACGGTGTCATCCTCGGCCAGTTTACACGCCGTAAGAGCGAAGATACCTCGGACGAACAGCGAACCATCAACGATGTCCTTGACGAGTACTTCGCCCCACTGGGAATTCCGGTCCTCAAGAATTTTCCGCTCGGCCATCATCGGTGCAATACAACGTTGCCGGTTGGTGTCATGTGCGAGTTGGATGCCGACGCTCAGACCATTCGCCTGTTAGAGAACCCGGTGATCGCGAAATGACCTTTGGCGCGAGGGTGGCATCGCCCCCCCGACCACGCTCCAAAACTACCGTGCTACGTTGGACAAAGCAGGTTCTGCGATCAACTCCTTGGCGCCGTTAATCACACGGTCCCATTGAAACGCCGGGCCCGGGTCAACTTTGTTCGTTTGGACGTGGTAGTGCCCCAGGATTCCTCGATACGCTTGCCAGTCGTCGTCATCCAGTTTGTGGGGGATCAGCTCGCCGTTGGCATCGATCGGGTACTTGCAATCCAGCTTGGGAAACACGCGGCACAATGTGGCCGTCAGCTTGATCAACGAATCGTACTGCTGCGGTGTCAGGTCATATTGCACAAGTTCGGTCCCCTGGACGACGCCTGTCACCAACTCCTGGCGGATCGGGCTGCCGACAAACCCTTTGGAACGCACGCCCAGCAGAGCGGGTTCTTTCGGTAACGTCAGCAAGACCTTGCCGTCGTTGTCTTTCGAGTACCACTTGTTCAAGGTTTCCATTTTGTCCGGCGGGTATGCGCCGATGTTGGCAATTTCGATTCCCAGGGATCGTCCATTGGAGATCGTGGCGTGCCAGGCGCGCTCTTTCAAATCCAGCGTCTGGTAAATCGTTCCATCGACATCCAGCATGAAATGCACGCTGAGGCAACGGTTGTCGTGCAAGACCCGGAAACAGGTCTGGCTGGTGCCGCAAACGTCGTAGTGCATCACGAATTGATCGACCACCTGTTGCAACAGGGCCAGGTCCCAGCCGCCTCCACGCACCTGTTCGATCTGTTGTTCGTCGAGTTTCGCTTTTCGTAAACCGTAGCGATTTGGCGAATCGAGTGAATTGACTTCTTTGACCGATTCGTCCCAGGAAGATTTATCGAACGAACTGAAGCGGCGCTCGACTCGATAGGCGTCGTACCCGCCCGGATCGGTCCACAGCACGACCGGCGCTGTCGTGTGGAAGAGCTGACCGCAAACAAGGATTTCGTCACCGGTGCGTTTGAGTTCGTCACCTGGACGTGGTTGTGAGTAGGAATGCGTGGCAGCGGCCAGAAGAAGCACCAGGGCGAGTAGATTTTTCATGATTGCGTCTGACCCTTGATCAATTTTCAAATGACATTGAATTCCGAAGCTGAAACTTCGCTTTAGCGCGAGGCGGTACCAGCGGCACGGCGAACTGCTGACCTTTAGTTTAGCGGCCCTGTGCCTTACCCGGTACTCGAGGATCATGGACGCCAATAAACTCGTCGCCCTGCACGCCAATTGCCTGAGCCCGTCCTCCCGATCCGCCCGATTTGATCTCGTGCCCCAGCTCACGCAGGCGATCCTGGACCGCATCGGGGAAACCGGATTCGCAATAGACCTGGTTGGGCATCCATTGATGATGGAACCTTGGTCGTTCGATTGCCTCGTCAAGCGGCCACCCGAAATCGATGACTCGAATGATCGTCAGCAGCGCTTGCGTAATGATCTTGGGCCCCCCAGCCGCGCCCACAGTAAGTACCGGTTTGCCGTCGTGCAGGACGATGGTGGGACTCATACTGGACAGCGGGGCATTGCCGGGTTCGACGGCATTGTTTTCGGCGCCCAACAAACCAAACGCATTGGGAACGCCAGGTTGAGCGGAAAAGTCATCCATCTCGTTATTCAAGACGATGCCCGTCCCTGGAACCACGACTTTGCAGCCAAACGACGTGTTCACTGTCGCAGTAATCGCCACCCAGTTTCCTTCTGCGTCGGCAGCAGCGATATGCGTGGTGTGTTTGTTGAACAAATCCTCGGCCCAACCGTCCGGGACACTGTGTTTGGGCACTTCCACGGTCTTGTCAAGCTGGATTCGCTTTGCCAACCTGTCCGCGTACGCTTCACTGGCCAAGCCCTGTGGCACCTGGGCAAAATCGGCATCGCCCAGCCAATAGGCTCGGTCAGCAAACGCCAACTTCATCGCCTCGATGACCACGTGAGTCGCCTCGGCCGGATCTTCCGTGTGCAGTTGAGCCAGGTCAAAGTGCTCAAGAATGTTCAACATCTGAGCCACGTGGACTCCGCCGGAACTCGGCGGAGGAAACCCGATGACTTCGAAACCACGATAGTTCGATCGCAGTGGAATTCGTCGCTTGGCAACGTAGTTGGCGAAATCGGCTTCTGTGAGCAAACCACCATGCTCTTTCATCCAGGCGGCGACCTGTTGAGCAAACTCACCCCGATAGAACCAATCGCTGCCCTGTGCGGCGATCTGGCGATACGCAGCCGCCAAGTCGACGTTACGCAGCAGGTCCCCTTCCGCGTACGGTTTGCCGTCCGGTTTGATAATAATTGCGCCAAGCCCCGGGAACCGGTCCAATCCCTTCTCGTAAACTGATTTGATTGTCCCACCATGCGAGCGATCGACACGGTACCCTTCGTCTGCTCGATCGGCGGCCCAGGACATCAATCTGGACAGCCCCAGACGACCATAGTTTCGGGAGGCCATTTGATAGGCAGCCAGCGCACCGGGTACACCAGCCGCCAGCGGGCCTTCGCGACTAAGTGCGGGAACCGCCTTGCCATCGCGCAAGAACATATCGCGAGTCGCGGCGGCCGGTGCCATCTCGCGACCATCGATCGCTACGACTTCGCCTGCGGCCGTACGAATCAGCACAAAGCAACCACCGCCCAGACCCGAGTTGTGACTATCGACAACACCCAGCATCAAAGCGGCTGCAATCGCCGCGTCGACTGCATTACCGCCTTCACTCAATGCTCGCACACCCGCGTCGGTGGCATAGGTATTTACCGTCGCAACCATCGCCTGGCCTGCGGTCGCCGCATGCTTGCCAAGCGTCGCAACTTGAGCGAATGAGCTACCTGGAGCTACGGCAAACAGCCCAACCACCATGGCAATTCGAACTGATCGAAACATTATCACACTCTTGTTGGATCCCGCCGATGCTTGGCCTGCCTAGCCCAGCTTGCCTTCTGTTTTACCACGTCGATTCGCCGGCCGCCTCACCCCATCTGCTCTGAGACTTGACCGTTAGCGTTCACCAAAGAGTGCGCCAGGGCACGGGTGGACGATGAGATGGCGCAAATACGCGCCGGGCGATAAAGAGCTTCCACCTGCTCTGTAAAAAACGTCGCGCGGGCTCAGCGTCTGGAACATTTTTCGGCGAACCGAGCTAACCACACCTCACCGCTATGGCCGAAAACATGGCCCTGACGCTCTCGCGGCGAGCGGATCGCGATTATCGCAGGCGTCGATTCAAAGGGTCTTCTACAACGCAGTTTCGCCCCTCGACTTTGCGATGTCTTCGAAGCGCTCACCTGCGATTCGTTTTGCAAGACTGGTGAGCCCAATAAGAAAAACCGCGAACAATAATGCTCGCGGCTTCTCAATAACGACTCAAGCGACCGGATTTCAGCAGCCGCAAGGAACTCGGCAAAGACGACGCCGTGTAACGGTTTCGCAGCAGGGAACCCACTTCACGCAGGGGCAACCACAAGCGTCGACCGTGCAAACTCGCTTCATTCGAACGACCTGCTTTTCAACGCAAACCACTCGCAATTGCATCCGCGGACGACAGCAGGGTTCCGGCTGAGGACAACAAGCAACCGAGCAGCAGTCGGCCGAAGCCACTGTGGCGGCCAACGCGACGAGCAAGGGGGCAAACCATTTGTACATGTGAAATTCTCCGTACTTCTTTTTCTCTTAAGGCCGCGGATCGACGTGCCCACGGTATTCAAGATTAAGTCGCGAACATTGAATTGCGTGGGTTTCCCCAGATGGAGAACAAAATGCCGGTATTGCAGGGACGACAGTTCTGTCAAAATCGCTACGATCGTTAATCATCCAGTCCGATCCCTTGATTTAGCCAAGCATGCACGCACCCACGAACCATCGCGACCGAATCGCCCAGCTCATTTTCATCCGTTTCGGCTCGAACATGATGCCCAAAGTCGAGGCAAGTGACGATTTTGACCGGGCGGCCACCCTCGTCGAAACCGAGAAAATCGGCGGGATTCTGCTGTTTAACGGAGGCACCTCGGAAGAAGCAGCATCCTCGCTGCGGAGGCTTCAGGAAGCTGCGCCGTGTCCGCTTACGGTTGCGGCAGATATGGAACGCGGGATGGCCCAACAGGTTACCGACCTGATCGCATGGCCGCATGCGCTGGCGTTTGACGCGCTGGGCAAGTCGGCTGCCGCGGAAGTTGAAGAGTTCGCCCGGCGGTCGGCGTTGGAAGCACACGCCATTGGAGTTCACGTCTCGTTCAGCCCGGTGGCCGACATTCACCGTAATCCCCGCAACCCCATCATTGCCAACCGAGCATTCGGGACCACGGCCGAGCGAACCGTTGAGTTGGCCTCGGCCTACGTTCGCGGCTGCCATCAAGGCGGATTGCTGTGCTGCGCAAAGCATTTCCCCGGCCATGGCAACACGCACGAAGATTCCCACGCGATGCTTCCGGTTGTTGACGAACCGCTCGCAACTCTGCAGGCAACCGATCTTTTGCCGTTTCGGCGACTGATCGACGCGCAAGTTGACATGTTCATGACCGCGCACGTTGCCTATCCGGCGCTCGATGCGACCGGAACTCCGGCCACGTTGTCGAAACCGATTCTGACCGAGCTGCTGCGGAACGAATGGAATTTCCCGGGAGCCGTTGTCAGTGACAGTCTGAAAATGGATGGTGTGAAATCGGACGGCGCGAGCGAAGGCGAACTGGCTGTCGCCGCAATCCAGGCAGGCGTCGACCTGCTGTTGGACGTTAGCGACGTTACCGGGGTTATCGACGCGATCGAACGGGCAGCCAACGAAGACGACGAATTCGCAAAGCGTGTCGAGGATGCGTTTGACCGAGCTTGGCAAATCAAACAACGAACCGTCGTTGCAATGATGCCCGAGACCCTGCCCGGCGTTGTTGACGCAGCTGATCATGCCCTGAAAGTGGCCCGAGCGGCCGTAACAGTTCTGCGTGAAGATCAGCGGGCCTCATTGCCGATCCCCTCAGGACGATCGATCGGATTTCTGCTGGTGAATCCGCTGGGGGACAATGCGTACACCAAGACAAACCGAATCGTTGACTTGTTTGGCTCGTTCAATGCGGTCGAAAAGGTCCATTCGCTGGGCCCGGAAACGAGCGATGTTGATGCCGAACGTCTCTTGGCCTCATTGTCGACCTGTGACATCTGCGTGGTCGCATTGGTCGTGAAGCCTTCGGCCTGGCAGCAGTCGGCGTTGCCCGATTGGCAGCAGGAACTGCTTCAAGCCCTGTGTTCAACGACTCCCACCATCCTTGCATCGCTCGGCATCGCCGAGCTGCTGGACGATTACCCGTCCGCTGCCACCCAAATCGTGACTTACAGCGACGTTCCGGCCGCTCAGACGGCGCTGACCGAATTGATCATGGAACGTGGAACGGAGCAGATCACGTAATCGATCAATGCCAACTGGCAAATTTGCACTTCATTCGACAAGAACGCCACCGCAGACCGGTGAACTCGCACCCGTCGTTTGCGGCAACGAAGTCGGCAGCCCCAGCAGTCTTCGGACGGCTAACCAGCCGAAGCATTCGGCCTCAATCGTGTCTTCCTGGTGCCCCAGTTCGTTGATGCGAGCAACATGTGGAAAGTGTTGAGCAAGCAACTCCATCATCAACGGGTGATGGCTGCCACCCCCTGAAACCCAACAATGATCGACTTTTGACGGCAAGCATTGAACGACTTCCACAACGGCAGCGACAGTCAGAGCACACAGGCTGGCGGCTCCGTCTTCCAACGACAAATACGACACATCGACCAGGTCAAAATCGAAGCGGTCCGCCGACTTGGGAAACGGCTTCCGGAAAAATGGAATGTTGTCAAACGCCGAATCGATCACGTTTTGATGAATTGTCCCCGCCAGTGCCAGCGTTCCATCTTCATCAAATGCCTGGTCGGTATGCCGGGCGACCAGAGCGTCGAGCAACCCACAGCCCGGTCCGGTATCCCCAGCAGCGATCTGGTCACCGCTGATCCACGTCACGTTCCCAACACCACCCAGATTCAAAATGAGGTGCGTACCCGGCCGTGAGCCAATGATGGCTCGGTGATAAAGCGGAGCCAACGGAGCTCCCTGGCCTCCCGCCGCCATGTCAGCCGACCGCATGTCGTAAACAACCGGGCGGCCCGTCATCTCGCGCAGCAATCGGCCGTCACCCAGCTGCCAAGTCGTTCCAGAGTCCGGATCATGCCGAATCGTGTGACCATGAAAACCGATCACGTCAATTTCTGCCAACGCTATTCCCAGCCGCACGCAACACTGTTTGACCGTTTCCGCGTGCTGCTGAGTCAATTCACGATCGATCGATGCAGCTTTGCTTTCGTCGGAATTAGGTGCGGCGAGGTCCAACAGCGACTGGCGGAATGAGGCCTCGTATGGAATCGTTACACCACCTTTCACCTCCAGGCGTGCCTCACCATCGGTAACCAGAATCGCCGCGTCCATCCCATCGGCCGATGTGCCGCTCATGAGACCCAGCGCGGTAGACAGGGATGAATCGTCGGTGTTCATCGGTCCCCCCTTTATCGTCGAGGCTTGATCAACCTTCCTTATCGTAACGGGACTCGATAGATTTCGGGAGCTGGGACGCCATGCCTATCCTGGTTGCTCGTTCGCTTTGTCTGAATCCCCGCCAAATGCAAGCCACAACTCACATCATCCAGGCTGCCGCTGTCACGCCGACAAAAGTCGCCCACCCTGTCGCTCAGTCATAAATCAAGAACGCATCGCGACGGATCATAAAGTCCGCTAATTCGGCCTGGTAGCCAGCGAGAATTTTCCGCGTATTGGCTCCCGATTCGATCATGGCCAAAGTACGATCATCGCACAGCAAACGGGGTAAACGCATCGTTTCCCATTGTTCCCTGTGTAGTTCGCGTAACGCACAGGCGACTTCCAGTCCGAAGGAGACCGGTTGAAAAAGCTTGCGGTCCGTAATCAGAAACCGAACGCCATAGCACCGTTCGTCGGCAAATTTGCTCGACGTTGGCTTGAATGAAATCGGCACGCATCGAATTCCGGCCAGCGAAGTCCGGTTGAGCCGAGCAGCCAGTTGCCTGGCATCGATCCAGGGCGCACCAATGAGCTCAAACGGAGTATCGGTACCGCGACCGACTGAGAGGTTAGTTGTTTCGAGCAGCCCGATCCCCGGATAGAGCACAGCCTGGTTCGGCGTCCGCATGTTGGGCGAAGGATTGACCCACTCCAATCCCGTTCGATCCCAATGCCAGGCCCGATCCCAATTTTCAACCTGGATTACTTCCAGGTCTAAATCCAACTTCAACTCCCCACAAAACATGCGGGCCAGCTCACCGACCGTCATCCCATGCCGCAACGGCAAAGCGTGGAACCCGACAAACGATTCAAGACCGTCATCCAGCACCGGACCGTCGACTTCAATACCGCCAATGGGATTCGGTCGGTCCAGCACAACGAATCGCAGCCCCGCATCGGCAGCGACCTTCATTGCGTTTCCCATGGTCGAAATGTAGGTGTAGAAGCGGGTACCAATATCCTGAATGTCAAACACCAGCGTGTCGACCTGCTTCAGTTGTTCTGCCGCGGGGATTCGACGTTTGCCGTAAAGGCTGTAAATCGGCAGGCCGGTCACGGTGTCGGTCGCGTCGGCAATGTTGCCCTGATCCAGCGCTCCGGCGATACCGTGTTCCGGACTGAAGAGGCAGACCAGGTTGACATTAGGGGCCGCGTGCAATAATTCGGAGGTCGGCGTGCCCGACCGATTCAGAGCCGTATGGTTCATGATCAAGCCGACCCGGCGTCCCTCCAACGGGGCAAAGCTGTCGCGCTCAAGGACATCAATCCCACAGAGCGTCTCGCCATCATTTATAAAAAGGTCCCTCGTCGCCAACCTCTTTTTGGGCGCCGGATGCACGACCGCCGCAGCAGCGATATTCGCGATGCGTCCTGCGAGAGCGTTTACCGTGCCTTTGCCGTCGGGGTGAACTCGATTTGACAGCACCACCATCACCAGCTCCAATCCGGGATCGATCCACAGTACCGTCCCCGTAAAACCACCGTGCCCAAACGCTGAGGAGGTAAACAGCTCGCCGCGGTTCGAAGAATATTTGCTCAATTTGTCCCATCCCAGTCCGCGCAGATGTTGACCGCTGGGGTAAGCAGCGGTCATCGCACGTACTGTTGCGGGGCTCATCAACTTCGTGCCACCCAGCGTTCCCTGTCCCAACATCATTTGACCGTACGTGGCCAGATCAGCAGCCGTCGAGAACAACCCCGCGTGTCCAGCGACTCGCCCCATGGCAAACGATCGCGGATCGTGCACATCGCCCATCATCCATTCGCCATCGCGCTGTTCTGTCGGAGCAATCCTGGGCCGCAGCGAATCGGGTGGCAGAAAGCCAGTATCATTCATGGCAAGCGGTTCAAAAATATTCTGCTTCGTGAATTGGTCGAGCGTCATGCCGGAAACCCGTTCCACAAGTTTGCCGAGGATTTGAAAACCCACGTCGGAATAGACAAACTTTGTGCCCGGTTCGTATTCCGTTCCCAGTCGAAAGAGGTTCGGCCAGATTTTTTCTTCGATTTCGTACTCCGACAAAGGACTGTCGGGGACAAAGCCCGCTTGATGCGTCAGGCATTGGAAAACCGTGATGTCCTGCTTGCCGTTTTGATCAAATTCGGGAATATGTTTCGCAATTTTGTCGCTCAATTTCAGCTGTCCACGTTCGACCAGTAGCATAATGCTGGTCGCGGTCGCCACCGGTTTGGTGATCGAGGCCATGTCGAAAACCGTGTCGATCGTCATCGGAGTTCTTGCCGGTTCGAGTCTGCGGTTGCCGAATGCTTGGCGATAGATACATCTGCCTTGGCGAGTTAACAGCACCACGCAGCCCGGGATTTCCTGTTTGGCGATGGCTGCTTCCACCAGTGGCTGGATCTGCCGCAGGCGATCGGCGTCCATACCAGCTGCTGCCGGGTCGGAAACCGGTAATTCTCTTGCACTGGCCGTAAAACCAGCAAGTATCACCAACAGCACGGCGGGCAGGGATCGGAATGGGATGGCAGGTCGATGAAACAATTCGTGCAGAGGCAGCGACTTGATCGATTCCATCGCCCTACTCTCGCGACTGCCGCAGGGGGCGGGTGGTGCAAGATTGGGTTCAGCAGTTTTTCTAAATCGCAAGATTTGACCCTTTCGCCTGAACCACGGTACGCACCAGTTCAGCCTTGTTTGAGATTTTATGCGTCCGGTCGGAAATCGGAAAAACGAAAACGCCGCCAACCTGCAGGACCACTGCGATTGACGGAGCTTCGGCAGTATAATCGATCGAATGCTAGATAACCTCACAACAGAAACGCGAAATCCTGACTCCAAAACCATGGACGAAATGTCCGCGCTCGAACTTGCTCAGCTGATGAACAAGGAAGATGCGAAGATTGCGGAGGCAGTAGGGAGTGAATCGGAACCGATTGCAGCAGGGATCGATGCCATCGCTGAACGATTCCGCAGCGGCGGACGTCTGGTCTATATCGGCGCTGGTACGTCGGGCCGACTGGGTGTGCTGGATGCGGCCGAGTGCCCTCCAACGTTCAGCACCGAGCCAGAACTGGTCGTTGGACTGATTGCAGGAGGTATGGGAGCGATGTTCAAAGCGGTGGAAAGTGCCGAAGATCATCCGGAATTCGCCGTGAGCGACTTGAAGGAAATCGACTTTTCAGCTTCTGACGCACTTGTCGGCATCGCCGCCAGCGGCAGGACGCCGTACGTCATCGGCGGGCTGGAATACGCTCGATCGATCGGTGCGATCGCCATCGGCCTGTCCTGTAACGAATCAAACTCGATGGCACCGCACGCCGATATCATGATTTGCCCGGTGGTGGGACCGGAAGTTTTGACCGGCTCGACGCGTATGAAAGCTGGCACCGCGTGCAAGGTCGTCCTGAACATGCTGACGACCGGAGCCATGGTGCGGATTGGTAAAACCTATGGAAACTTGATGGTCGACTTGAGCGCCACCAACTCCAAGTTGAAAGCCCGTTCCCTACGACTCGTTCGATGGTTCACCGAACTGGATGAAGAAACCGCGCAGACGCTGCTCGACAGCTGCGATGGGAAATTGAAAGACGCCATCGTGACTCACTGTTGCCAAGTTTCACCAGAGCAAGCTCGCGAACGACTTGCGGCTGCGGGCGGCCACTTGCGAGCCGCTTTGAAAGGCGCACCGTGTCCTCCGAAAGTCTGATTCTGGCGATCGACGGCGGCGGTACTTCAACAACCGCTTGCCTGGCAGGCCGCAATGCAGCAGGCGAACCGACAACCCGCGGTCAGTCAATTGCCGATCAATCCAACCCTGCAGTTGTCGGATTCGAACGGTGCCTGGCAAGCGTTCTTGATGCGGCCGAAAAAGCTGTCAATGCTGCCGGGCTGGCACGGACAACCGAGTTGGAACGTGTCGTGATTGGGCTGGCGGGAATCGAGGCGACCGATTTCCGACAGCCATTGGCGGAGTCGGTCGGCCAGCGAATCGCGAGCGACTCGATTGAGGTACTAACGGACGTCGAACTACTGCTGCTGGCCGGCAGCGGAAACCGGGCGACGGTTGGGCTGATCAGCGGCACCGGATCGGTCGCCGTCGGGCGGACGCTGGACGGCAAAATGGCTCGGTCTGGCGGTCGCGGATTTCTCACGGGCGATGCCGGCAGCGGTTTCTGGATCGGGCAACAGGGATTCACGGCCGCCATCCAGGCGCTCGATCATATCGGCCCAGGCACCCAGCTCGAAAAGGCAATTGCCCGTATCGTGGGCTCCGACGACGCGGGCATGTGGACCAACTACGTTTATGCAAGCGACAAAGACCCACGATCTGTCGTAGCTTCGTTCTCACCGCTGGTGCTGCAAGCGGCGCAGGAAGGCGATGAAGTGGCAACTCAGATTATTCACCAAACCGGATTCGAGCTGGCGAAACTGGTGCGGGGCGTCAGTAAACAGATCGCAATTTCCACCAATCAGTACGACCTCGTTTTGGCTGGCGGAGTCCTCGTGCATCAGCAGATGGTCCGCGATTCACTGGCGACGCACCTGGAATCAGCCAACCTACGCCCGGCAGCTTCCACTATCGTCACCGACCCAGCCGTCACCGTTGCCACACAACTGGTCAGCCGACGTTGATGACCCATTATTCCTGTTGCCTGTTGCCGTCTCGCTAACCCCTTTCTTCCAGCTGCACCACTTCATCCAGCGTCTGCCTCCGGCGAATCAACTGCAGGCTGCCGTCCTGCTTCAATAATACCTCAGGCAAAATCGGAAATGAGTTGTAGTTCGCGGCCGCCATCGACGCGCAGTAAGCACCGGCTCCTTCGATCACTACCAAGTCGCCAGCCACGGCCTTCGTGAGCAGCCGCTCGGAAATCGACTCGGGATCGCCGGGCGCCGGGGTCATGATGTCGCCCGACTCGCAGCAATGGCCGACAACAACGTATCGTTGCTGTTCGGCGGTGGGCGAAAGGGAAACGATGACGATGGGATGTTGGGCCCCGTACATCGCCGGCCGTAGAATATCGGTTAGCCCAGCGTCGGTGCGCAGGAATTCATGCCCTTCCTCGCCAGTCGAAACCACGTCTTGAACGGTTGCCAAAAGTGCGCCGGCATTTGCCAGCAGGAAGGTACCTGGTTCGATTTCCAGGTGCAGCTTGCGACCTGTTCGATCCGCGAACGCCTGGACTGCGTCACCGACGGCCCTGCCGACGACGCGCAAGTCTGCGGAATTCTCCGTCGACATGCGAGCCACTTTATAACCGCCACCCAGATCCAATTGGGTCACGGATTCCATGGGTTCAACCAAAGCCAAGCTCATCTCGGCCACGTGCTGCCAAACGTCCGGATCGCTGCCACTGCCAATGTGTGTGTGGATGCGATCAATCTTCAGTTGATGTTGTTCCGCGAGGCGACACACTTCACCCGCCTGTTCGTGCCAAATCCCGAAACTGGCGTGCGGTCCGCCAACATTGGTACGATTTGTCCCACCCGAGCCAACTCCGGGATTAAACCGCACCGCCAGACCGGTTCCCGGCAATGACTGGCCCCATGTGTCCAGTTGACGTAAAGAAGTGGCAACAAATCGGACACCTGACGCGGCCAGTTCCAGAAAATCGTTCGGCATTTCCTGGGCTGACAAGCTGATCTTGTCGGCAGCGATCCCCGCCTTGATGGCCCGCCAGGCCTCAAAGCCGGAGCTCGCATCGAAGTGCAGTCCGAGTGCATCGAACAGCCGCAAGAAAGCGGCGTTCGGATTCGCTTTCATGGCGTAGCGAACCGTCAACCCAAACGGGTTCGGAAAGGCAAGCGCCAACAGCAGCTTGTTCGCGCAGCGTCGATTCGTCATAGACGTAGGCTGGTGTGCCAAACTGTTCGCGGACTGCGATTGCGGTCTCGCGGTTGAGGAAGTTGAGTGATTCCAACACAGCAAACAGTTTCCTGGCGGGCGAGTATTCGACTCACGAAAGCCGCGACGGACGGTCTTCGTCCGGATCAGTACGAATCCCAATCGCGTGGCGCCAACTGTTCGAATACTACTTCAACCACGGAAGCTCGTGGCGGTTCGGCAATTCGATCCGTTCGTGTTAAACGTCGCGATTCCATTGCATCATCGTCGATTCCAAATCGGTCCACAATGACGGCAGGCACGATGGGTGCGAGACGAGCGCTGGAGGTCGCTTCCGTTCGTTGAACGACAATAGCTGCCGGCGCCGCGTATGGCACCTGCAACGACGGACGAGCGATCTGGTCGGCCGTTGTAAACTTGCTCGCATTCCAGATCAGAAAATCCGAGCCGTCGACCGTACCGTCCGCGTTAAAGTCTCCATCGCACCATGCGGAAGTAGAGGTGAATTTGTTCGTATTCCATGCCAGGAAATCCTGCCCGTCAACGGTACCATCAAGGTTTGCATCGCCGTACAGGACCGGGCCGCCACTGGTCAGACCCGCGGCACCCGCCTCCATCAACCAGGCATCGAGGTCGGCGTTCGTAACATTTCCATCACCGGTCAGGTCGAACATCGTGTCCGCCTGGCTGCCGTTTTTGACCGCGACGATCGCTGCCGTCAAGGCATCGATGTCGCTGCATTCGTAGAACCCGTTGCCGTCAAAATCGCCCGTCACCGGTTGCAGTTCAAAGAAGTCCAGCACGCGTTCCATCACGTTGCGCGATCCGTCTCGGTGGTGATGATTTCGAAAGGGAAACCAAACTTGACCAACTGCCCAAAACCGAATGGACTGGAATACTGAACCGCGGCGGTTCCACCTGTCCCGCCCGTGTACGATAACGTCGAGACAGAACCGTTGCTGGGACTGATGACGTCCGGGAACTGTGCGTCGTAGAATTGGCTGCCGTTGTCAAATGAAAAACTCAGGCCTTCAAAAATCGAGCCGGCCACGCCTTGCACGTTGTAGGTGCCTGCATCGTCGGAGATGTAATTGGCTCGCAAGTCGTTTTCGTAGAACGAGCGGCCGTTGTCGAGATTATCCAGGTCCCAGCCAATCTCGGCACCGGAAACGAACAGTTTGCGACCCTGTGCAAGGTAGCTCGCCACCCAGAATTGCTCGTTCGCGTTAAACGTGTCGTCCGCCGACGATTCTTCGCCCGACAGCCAAATGACCGCATCGTAATTGGTCAAACTGACTTCCGCGGTGGCGACCGATTCGTTGGAGGAACCATCAATTGCCAGATTGGCACTGTAGGCCTCGATCGCTTCGCCCGCTTGAACACTGTAGTCCATCGAGTTGCTCAGTCGCGGTTTGACTCGGTCAATCTGGCCACTGCCGTAGGCCTCGCGCGGATTTAGTGAGCGATCCAGCCGATCAAACCCATTTACGATCAGAACCTTCGGGCCACTGGCAGGTCGAGCCGCAACGACTTCGGACGCGGGCGACTCGCCCCCCGCGTTCACGGCTGCAACTTTGAAATAGTAGACCTCGCCTGCGGCATCGAGCCCATCGATGACCAGCGACTGGTTAGGACCGGTCGCTGCTACATAGCGTCCGCCGTCGAAGCCATAACCGTCCGTCGACGCATACACCATATATCCGGTGGGCGCCTCTCCGGCGTATGAATTCGCCGAGGGCGCGAGCCAGGAGACTTCGACGCTGTCAGCGCCGACAAGCGCGATCGCACGTTGGTTACTTTGCCAGGCAACATGGTAATCGGCGTAGCACCGCCATCCACCGCTGCAAAATAACGCACCAACCCCTGATAGGTCGCTCTGCCCAGCGCGTCGCGGACCCGCGGGTCGCGCAGCATCTCGCATCAGCCGCATTGTCGTGAAAGCCGGTTTCGACGATCGTGGCGTCGAACTCGTTCTGAGCATACGCATTGTTGATCTCACCAAACTCGATATCACTGCGATCGAGCGTGACAGCTGCCACGATCGTACCAGTCGTGCTCGAACTGGCCCGCTTGGGCGACCAGGTCGTCGTTCACTTCGCAGCCAGGGTGTTGGCCAGCGGAATTGGTTGGGCGTGGCCGAACTGGGGTCGTTGTTGCCGTTGTACAGACCCAGCACGCCCCGGGCCGATCCGCCACCGGCGTTGGAGTGGAAACTGACAAAGACGCGATCGGAGAGCGAGCCGTCGGACTCGCGGTTCATGTACTCGGCGTAGCGCGGCGAGAGCGAGACGGTCGCGTCGCGATCATCGCTGGAGCGCCGATACTCGCTGTCGGGGATGCCCTGCGAGTGGTCGACGTGCCACTTGACCCAGTAGAGCCCGGCCTCGTCCTCCCGCGGCATGCCCGAGATACGCCGCCGCCGCGATCGATATCGCCCATCCCGTTGCCGAAGCGGATCATGTCGGCGATGACGACCCGCCCGACTCGACTGAACTGTGGTTGCTGATATCGACGTAACCATCGCGTGCCGGCATCAAAGTAGTACGTGCCCAGGTAGACGAGTCCGTTGCCGACGCGGCGGTGGTTGACGGTCACTTCCGTGATGCCGCCGGTGTGATGGATGCGGTAGAGCTGGTCGGTGGCCCGATTCGTGCCCGCAGCGTGGTCCAGGCGTAGACCGGATAGAAGCCCGCTTCCGGAATGTTCGGCCGATACCGGGCGTAGGCCGTTTCGGTCGCGCGAGGTCGTGGCAAACCGGTAGGGCACGTCGCCCGCGATCGCCGAAAGTAGACCGATGCGGTGCTATTGCTCCAGGCGCCGACAAACCTGACCCCCGGATCGTCGTTGTCGAGCACGACTTCGTTCGTCTGGTGGCCGACCGGGCGCAAGCGGACCACGGTCGCCCCAGCGCGGAAGAGATAGTCGGCCAAAGAACGTCATCTGGTCCTGGTTGCCCAGGTCCTCGACCATCTCAACGTTCTCAGCCCCGCTGGGTCGACCAGGCCCCGTTGCCCAGGTTGTCGGCCGTCCAGCCGTGACCGGCATGCGTGTAGACGATCTTGCCCGTGAGACGCTCCTTCCGGTTGAGCTCCCACGTCCACGAGACCGTTGGCGGACAGCACCATCCGCGGTTCGAGCGGCTCCAACTGGGGTCGTAACCCACGCTTGTTCAACTTCCGCTTCATATTCTGTTCCGTAATTCGAAGCTCAAAGGCAAAGTGGTTATTCTCTCAGTTTACTCGACCGTACCGCAGATCGGCAAACCAATTGCAGCAGAACGTGCTTCCCGTTTTGATGCTCGAGATGAATCACGATGTCGACGCAACGGGGCTGTCCAGCAACGTCAGCTGCCGGTTGTCCGCATCCAACTCGACTCGGACTCCCAGCGGCACGGTGACGTTGTCCGCCTCGTGGCCGCAGGGGAAATTCGCCAGGATGGGACAGGTCAAGCGCCCCAAATGATCATCCAGAACTTCGGCCAGTGTCAGGCTCGGATCGGCATCGGGCGGACCGCATTGCGAAAACTGGCCCAATACGATTCCCGCCACGCGATCCAGATGACCACCCAATTTCAATTGCGCAAGCAATCGGTCAACGCGATAGGGTGGTTCGCCGACATCTTCGAGCAACAGAATGCTGTCGTGGGTTGGCAGTTCATAGCGAGTCCCCAATAACGAGCAGACAAGCGCGAGGTTGCCTCCAACCAGGCGCCCTGTGGCAGCACCTGGGTTTCGAATCTGGATTCGCCCCGCAACATCGGGCGAGAACCGAATGGTGTACGCCGAGGGCGGCGTTTCCGGTGCAATCGACCTCCAGAACCAGGATTCGGTCAGCTCGGCAGGCCCGTCGGGGCGTCCAAAGCCATCGCACGCATGCGGTCCATGGAATGTAACCAGACTGGTTTCCTTCCATAACGCCGCGTGCAGCACGGTATTATCACTGAAGCCGATGAAGATCTTCGGGTTGGCTCGAATCAGATCGTAATCCAGTCCGGCAACGATGCGAATGCAGCCGTAACCTCCGCGGGCCGGTAAGATAGCGCGACATTCCGGATCGGCAAACGCAGCGTTCAGCTCCGCGATGCGTACAGCATCCGTTCCAGCCAGGTAGCCTCGGCGCTGGTAAACATCGCGATAGGTCCGGGTACGGTACCCCTTGGCTTCGAGCCACTGAATCGCCGACTCCAATCGTCCACGGGGCACAATCCCGGCAGGCGCCACGATCCCGATCGTATCGCCCTCCTGCAATGGTTGGGGAAACACAGGCTCCATACTTTCTACCTATCGTTCGTTCCGGCTTACAGCGGTGGCGAGTTCGATGGTCCACGCATGCAAGCCAGCTCAACCAAAAAACAGATACCCTAACGCGACGGCTGCCATCAGACCGGCCATGTCGGCGATCAAACAGGCGGGCAATGTGTGTCGGATCTTCTTGATGTTGACTGCCCCAAAGTAGACCGTCAGAACGTAAAACGTTGTTTCGGTACTGCCCATCATCAAAGTCGCCGTATTGCCCAAGAAGCTGTCAGGGCCGTGCGTATCGAACAATTCCAGCATGACTCCGCGGGCTCCGCCACCGGACAGTGGCCGAGTCAGCGCCAACGGCAGCAAGTCAAGGGATTCCGCGTACGCGCCGAATCCAGTCTGCATCATGCACCAGGCCAAACCCAGCTTCATGTCTTCGAAAATGCCACTGGCCGTAAACATCTTGATCACAAACAGGATGGCAACGAGATACGGAATGATCATGATCGCCACGTCAAACCCTTCTTTGGCACCGGTGACAAACGACTCGTACATCGGAACTTTCCGCTTGGCGGCGACAACAATAATCACCAGGATGACGAGTGGAATCATCCACTGGCTCACTATGGCCATGACAAGTTGAAGTGTATCCATCAAGCTCCCCCCACCTTGGAACCGTCGCCGGGCAATGCAGCGTTGGTAGTCATCGCCGGCATTGCATAACGTGGCAAACGCGACAGCCAGCGGACAACAATTACGGCGACAACCGTGCTGACCATCGTCGTCAGTGTGATCGCCCCCAGTGGTCCCGTGGGGTCATCACTGCCAGCGATCGCACGGTAGCCAACGATGGTAAACGGAATGAGCGTCACGCTGCTGGTATTCATCGCCAGGAACGTGGCCATTGCATTGGTCGCCGTATCTTCGGTCGGATTCAGCGTCTGCAGTTCCCGCATCGCCTTCAGCCCCATGGGCGTCGCGGCGTTGTCCAGTCCAAGCATATTGGCCGACAGGTTCATCAACATGGCTCCTTGAGCCGGATGTCCGTCGGGCACCTCCGGAAACAGCCAGCGCATCAGCGGTTGCATTGCCCGAGCCATGCTGGCAACAAGCCCTGCATCTTCGGCGATTTTCAACAAACCGAGCCACAGCGCCATGATGCCGATGAGCCCGATGCATATCTCGACCGACAACGATGCCGCATCAATGGCGGCTTTGTTCAACCGTTTGCCGGTTTCCACCAGTCCGACCGGTCCCACGTCGGTTGCTTCTTCGACGACCTCGCCTGCGGGAATCTCCGTTTGCGGCACGGTGCTGCTGATGTAGGCTCCCTTGCCAAATCCGTAGAGGATGCCCACCAACAACAGCAAGAACCAGATCCGATTAAGCATCTATTCCAACCCTGACTAAAGCACAGGTTCCATAACTCACGGCAAACCACTTTGTAGCACGATGCCCGGGCGACGATCGAGCACCATTCTATCCGCAATGATTTGCACGCCACGGTGAAAACAATGGACGGGATTGTCCAGTTGATCGGGATGAACCAACAGGAAATCAGCCGCTTGCATTAATTGCAATCCTCGCCGACCCGCAGTCGGATTCCAATTCTCATGAATGGCATTTCCATCGATCGCGTGTTCGTCGAGTTCCTGTGGCCTCAGAAACGGCAGGCCAAATAATTTGCCGGGGCCTAAATCCCCGCGACCGGTTGGATCCACCAATTCAGCGATAACCTGCAGTTCGCTCGTCAATGCCATCACGCCGACTTGCAGTGCCAAGCGAATTTGTTCGGCAAATCGGACCGTATCTTTCGGGGAACAGTCGATTCGTCCAACCCAGCCAACATCAATCAACAGATCGCGGCCATCGGGAAACAGGCCTACCGATTGGGTACCGTGATCGTCACTCAGATCAAAGACGCCGAGGACACTCGTCACACCAACAAGTGCGGCGGCAACGAGTCGTGACTCGATGTCATCTGCGTCGGCGCGGAGTTGCGTATCAAATGCTGAGCGGGCGGGAACAACGACCAATGAGGCTGCGTCAATGTGCTCTCGGCCGTACCGGTTTTCCAGGTCCCCAATTTCGGTCACCTGCCCTGTCAACTTCCCGCCGCCTGGTGTGAACTGATGCGTGATCCCAATGTCGGTCGGACACGAAACTTCTCTTTGTAACCGGACATCCCGCACGAGAACATCAAACAGATCGATGTCCTCCGATTCCGGTAGCAATTCGTAATCTTCAACTGCAAAGCGGTCCAGATCCTGCGCTGCGATTGCCGTCAACGCGGCGACCAATCCGAAGAAATGCAGCTTTGTCAGCCAGTCAGCATCGCGATCCGGGCACGCGCCCGCTTCCACCAGCAGCGTACTGACACCCGCCGCCTGCACATTCTCGCCAAAACAACGGGGCATGTAGCCGGCGACGTACCTGGAAATCATTCCCTGACATCGAGGTTCCACGGCCTCACGAAGGGCGGCCGCCAATCGCTTCGCGCGCACCACGTGAGCCGTTTGCGAATGCAGCTCATCAACCGGTGGCACCAGCAATGCAACCGCGCTCAGTTTCTCTCCATTTACCGTCCGTGTTCGCTTTTGATTGTGCAAATTGAAGGCAAAGTCGAAGCGGCCATTCTCAATCAGTTGCCACAGCAACTGGGCTTCGGGCGACGTGCGGCGACGTGCGTCGCGGTTAATATCGATGCCTTGTGCATTGTGGCGCGTCCAGCCAATGGCCCCATCCGGGTTCAGCATGGGGACCATCGACAACTGGCAGTTTTTCAGTATTGCTTGAGCGATCGGATTGGTTGTGTCGGACAGCAACAAGAGAAGCTCGAGCAGCACCACGGTATGCGTGGGTTCGTCACCGTGCATTTGCGACCAAGCGCCACTCGAATTGGGCCGGCTCCCACGCCGCACGATGAATATATCGCGTTGCATATGAGATTTGCCAAGCAGTTGGACGTTTGCATGGGGACCGGCGATCTTGTCCTGCAGCAGCAACTCGACCATTTCGTCATGCGCCACGCGTCCCGGTCGGCGTGTAGCAAGTCGATAGCGTGAATAGTCGTTCCAATTCAGCATCAATTTTCGGTCGCAATAGAAACTGCAATGGAACTAAATATGCATACTCGAATTCCACATCACAAATCCCTCAATCGCTTCGTACTCGGCAAGCCCCAGGTCGTCGTACAGCTTTGCGGTCATCGCGTTTCGCTGCTCCGCCCGCTGCCAAAATTCACGCATGTCAGGCCCCGGAAAAAGCGCTCGGTCTTTCTGGGATTCATGTTTGAAAATCGCGACGCGTTTCAGTTCAACTTCGTTGGGGCTAAGCGGCACCGCCATTTCGATCTGACTGGGAGTCCACTCCTGCCAGGCTCCGCGATACAGCCACAAATCGCAATCTTCGAACCAGTCGTCACCGGCACATTCGTTGTACGCCTGAATCACGGCGCGGAGACAAGTGCGATGCGTCCCATGAGGGTCAGACAAGTCACCCGCCGCATAAATCTGGTGCGGCTTCAGCTCGCGGAGCAAGTTACGCACCAGATCAAAATCGTCACCGCACAGCTCTTTCTTCTTAACCATGCCCGATTCATAGAATGGCATGTTCAGGAAATGCAGGTTGCCTTCCTCAACACCACAACACCTCGCTGCCGCGCGTGCTTCTGATTGCCTGAGTAGCCCCTTGATCTTTCGTACTTCCGGGCTGTCCACCTGGCCAATTTTCTTGTTGCGCAGGAATTCGTCGACGTGAGTCTCAATCTGATGAATCTGTTGCGTCTGCACCTTGAACTCATCACAAAAGTCGGACACGAACTCGACCGCTCGCAGCGTATCGTCATCAAACACGGCGATATTGCCTGAAGTCTGGTAGGCGACATGAACTTCGTGCCCCTGCCCCGTCAATCGAATTATGGTTCCTCCCATCGAGATCACATCATCATCGGGATGAGGCGAGAACACGAGAATCCGCTTGGGAAAGATCTTGTCGTGCGGTCGCGACAGGTCGCCCGGTTGCTTTTTATGATCGGGCTTGCCACCGGGCCAACCGTTGATCGTTCCCTGCAAGTGGCGAAACACACTGAGGTTGATGTCGTAAGCCGACCCGTGATCGGTGAGTAAGTCCTGCAGTCCCTCTTCGTTGTAATCGGATTCAGTCAGTTTCAGGATCGGCTTGTTCACCCGTGCCGCCAACCAGATCACCGCCTTGCGAATCAGTACGGGCGTCCACTCGACCTGGTACAACAACCAGGGCGACTTGCTGCGGATGAGTGATGCGGCGGCCGCTTCGTCCAGCATGACGGTAGCGTTGCCATGTTTTTGCAGGTAGGTCGCGGGGATCGTCGAGGTCATCTCGCCCTCGATCGACCGGGCAATGATGTCGGCCTTATTCTCACCGAAGGCCAACATGAAAATCTGTCGCGCTTTTAAGATCGTCCCCACGCCCATCGTAATGGCGCGACGAGGCACATGTTCCGCACCGAAGAAGTCACTGGCGGCATCGGTTCGAGTGACTCGATCAAGCGTAATCAAGCGCGTCGTTGATTTGTCGTCCGAGCCAGGTTCGTTGAACCCGATATGGCCAGTTCGTCCAACACCCAGTAGCTGGATATCGATACCGCCTGCCTCTTCGATCTTGCGCTCATACTCACGGCAGTAGTCGGCAACCTGCTCGATCGCAATGGTACCGTCGGGAATATGCACGTTCTCCGGCCGAATATCGACGAGATCGAACAGATGCTCGCGCATGAAGCGGACGTAGCTCTGCAGTTCGCCCGGTTCAATGGGATGGTATTCATCCAGGTTGAAGGTGATCACGTTCGAGAGGGAGAGCCCCTCCTCGTGATGCAATCGGACCAGTTCGTTGTAAATCCCCTTGGGCGTTGAACCGGTGGCCAGCCCCAGCACGCAATTCTCGCCCACCGCCTGACGGGCACGAATCAGCTCCGCAATCGCCGTCGCTACGGCAATCGACGCATCGGTCGAGTCGGCAAAAATCTGGCAACGGACCCGCTCGCGGTAAGTCGATTCCTGATGATCCTGCACTTGCATGTCGATGGCCCCATTCTCTTAACGTCAATCCGGATGCATTGTATACCCGCGGCGAGACGATTTGAAACTCAATTTCCAATCGCGAACAACGCCGTCCTGCAAGGCAGCTTACCTGACCCGAACCTCCACCGGTATTCGACTTGCTGGTCATGCCCGTCCCGTTTTGCAACTCCAAGCGAGCGACTATCCTGTCGTCACTCGAGTTGCTTTCTTACCCGGAACCATGTCGTGGCAGGACGTATGAACTCATTCGCATCGATCGGCATTGTCGGCGCCGGCACAATCGCCAAACAACACGTAAAGGCCGCTGTGGCGGCCGGAATTGAAGTCAAGTACGTCGTGGATACCGACCAGACTCGAGCTGAGGAGCTTTCGTCCAGCTGTTCGGCGACGGCGACCAACCAACTCGATCTGGCGCTCGCCGATGCGGACCTTGGTGGAGTGATCGTCGCCATTCCAAATCGATTCCACTGCCCGGTTGCGATTCAGGCCCTGAAGGCTGGCAAGGATGTGTTGCTGGAAAAGCCAATGGGTTTGAACGCCGAGGAATGCAAACAGATCAATGCGGCAGCGGAACAATACGGTCGCTTCGTGCAGGTCGGACTGGTTCATCGATACACGGCCGTCGGCACATGCGCCAGGCAACTGGTGGATGCAGGCCGACTGGGCGATGTCTATCATGCGAAAGCGCAGCTCTATCGACGCCGCGGCGTGCCCGGGCTGGGCGGTTGGTTCACCACCAAGTCTGTTTCAGGCGGAGGTGCGATCATCGACGTGGGAGTCCACGTTATTGACCTGACGTTACACCTGATGGGGTTCCCAAAAGTAAAACAGGTGTTGGGCAAGGTCTACAACAAGTTTGGTTGCCGCATGGAAAACTATGTATTTGAAGACATGTGGGCTGGCCCACCACAACTCGACGGCGTCTGCGACGTGGAAGATTCCGCTCACGCTTTAATCCTGTTTGAAAACTCGGCGACGCTCGAATTGAATGTAACGTGGGCGGGAAATTTTCCGCCCGAATCGGTGCCCGAATCGATGATCGGCTTCTTCGGCGACCAGGGCGGCATGTCATTCGCGCTCGACGGAGATCACGTCATGCTGGCGGCAGAAGAGGACGGAATGAATGTCGACAAGCGATTCAACTTGCCGAAACGCGATCAGTTTCGCGAGCAGATTGTGGACTTTGTCGAGTCGATCGCGTCACGCAAGGTAAACGGCGCCACGGGAATCGAAGCGACAACCGTTCAAAGCATCATCGACGCCGTTTATGATTCGAGCGAAAAAAATTGCGCAGTCGACCTGTGAGTTCGCGGTATGCGGTCAAGGCGTCACGGGATTCGTTCCTGCTTTCAATATTTCCATTTTTTTCTGCAATGCCTGCCTGACACGATCCTGATCAATCGGACCAGACAACGCCCGCCGGCAGACGGATAACGCCTGGTCAAACTCTTTCCGGTGGAGATGTACCTCCGCCAGGCTGTTGAGAAACAAACTGTTGGAATAGTCCTCAAGTTCATTGGCCTGTTTCACCAAATAGAGCGCTTCATCCAGGCTTCCCTTACGCAATTCCATCAGTGCCAGGTTGTGCCAAGCCCTGGCATACCGCGGGTTGATCTCGATGGTTAAACGGTACATTTCTTCAGCATCGGCCTTACGTTCCGGGTCACGAGAATAGAGTCTCGCCAAATTGTAATAGCCCGTGTAACTGGGTTGCAGCTGAAGTGCCTTCTCCAGCAGCGGAATTGCCAGCTCGGCATCGCCCTGCCTTTCCAAAGTGGTCGCCAGATTCGTATATCCTGTTGCAACCTCGGGACGAGCGATGATCGCATGCTGAAACAGCGTGAGATTGCTTTTCCAGGACTCCACCTGCCGTCCTGCTACCGGCATCAGCAACAGCAGCACAACAACGCCGGCCGCCGCGGCTACGTACTGCAAGGTGCGATCCCCCCAACACCATTCGCTCAGTTGCCACGCCAGCCCGCAAAACAGTCCAATGTGCGGCAAGTACATATAGCGATCGGTTGTGAAGCTGGCTCCGACATAAGCCAGTCCCGAAACGGGCAGCCAACAAATCAGGAACCAAATCCAACCGAACAACAATGGCCGATAGGACTTGCGATTTCTAATCAACCACCAACTGATGGCGCCCACCACAAGAAAACCGGCGAACGAGAACAGTTTCGAATCCGGGTAGGGATACTCAAACGTCAGGTCAGCAGGCCAAACGGTTCGCTGCAAATAAAACACGATCCCCGCTGGGGCGAACCCCAATCGTTGCCACAGTGGAAACGCGCCAATGAACTTCTCTTCATGGCTGCCATACTGCGCCAGGATGCTGACCACCGCCAGCGTGCCAGCCATCAGCAAATGCGGCCATTTCTCGGTCAGTTGTCGGGTGATAATTGCTTGCGGCCGCAATGGTTCATCATCGAATCCACATCGTTTGAGTGGCCAGACGTCGAGCAGCCCAATCAACGCGGGAATCACCACAGCGACCGGCTTGCTCATCATTCCCAATCCGGTGAATACAACGCTGGCGTACAGCCAGATCCGCTTCCGACGCAGCGCGAACTCAACGTAGCTGTCCAACGCGAGCAAGACAAAACACGCACACAGTAAGCCTTTGCGTTCGGATACCCAGGCGACCGATTCGGCACGCAACGGATGGAGAGCAAACATCGCGGCGGCAAAGAATGCTACCCCGGCACGTCCCGAAAGACGAAAGACCAGCCAATAGACGAGTGCCGCGTTCAAGCAGTGTAGCCACAGGTTCGTGACGTGATGGCCGCGGGCCGAATCGGGTTCATTGCCGAAGAGTTCGACGTCAATCATGTGAGACAGGTAGCTCAGCGGCTCCCACAGGCTGGCCGCATTGGCAGTCCAAATCCATTTCAATCCACCAAGCGACAGCCCTTCACCGACGACCTGTGACTCGTCCCAATTGCCAACATAGATCGGATCATCGTAGTCCACGAACTCAAAAGTCCGGACGGACGCGAACGTGAACCCCGCCAACACGAGGAGCACGACGATGAGCCCGGCGTGTAACGCGGTATGGCTGCGGGTCGGTTGCATGGATGGCCGGTGTCAAGAAGTGAAGTTCAGGCAGCTGAGCCACATCAGTTTTACAAAAAAAGCCCGACGACCGTGAGATCGCCAGGCCTTGAATCAATCGCATCGGCCTAGTTGCGACGCCGCACCAGCTGCAGAAGTCCGATCAGCGCGATTCCGAACATTGAAAAAGTACTGGGTTCCGGTACGACGGTGCCGACATTGAAGTCAAGGTACTTCGGCAAGCCGTCGACCGTCGACTGATAGGTCACAGTCAGAACCGATGTGGGGCCCGAAAAGACACGGCCATCCGCTGCCGATGCACCAATACCGGCACCCTGAAGTTTTATTCCACTGCCATCCGGTGTCGTTGTCGGTTCCAGGCCACCAAGATGCAAAAAGCTCTCCGGTCCAATTCCATAGATGCCCAGAAGCTCTGCTGTATCCAGCCGCGTAAACTCGATGTAAACATCCACAGGACGGCTGAAATGAAAGACAAAGCTGTTCGACTTCGCGCTCGTGTGCTCCGCTCGAATCGCCGCAACGCCGCCAGACATTGTAATTTCGAATGTGGAATCGGAGTCGAAGGCTCCGACCGAATTGACCGTGACATCCAGGTCACCAGAGATGTTGTCAAAGGTCTGGCCGGCACTGCTGGAGACCTGCGAGTGATTCCAACCGCTGAAATCAAGGACTTCGGCGGAGGTGGTCGAGATCAAACTGCAATAAAGGAAAGCCGCCGTCAAACTGGTTGCTGTAATACGCATGATGTAACCTTCAAAACTGATTTGTGAGTGTGCGATTCAAGAAATGATTACGATCGATCTGTACGGCAGAAGAGCTGGTCTTCCGGAAGTGAGCTCAATCGATCGCGAAAGCTGATAACAATTCCATTTCCGGGAAATGGAAGAGCTGGCCTCATTAATCACCTCATGGTGTGCACACGCTTCAGCTCGTAAGGTCGAATGCGTGTAGCAATTGCATAAAAAAACCCCTCGCAGCTGAAATGCCCACGAATCGAGCCAAGCCCGATTGAAGACGCTTCAGTTGAAAGGGGTCACGAGTACTCTACTGGGTAAATTCAGGTTCCTACGTGATGAAAGCGTAGCTGAACCGGCATTTCCGGTCAATGGAATTGTTTCCAAACCGGAATGACAAATGCGCCGACCCGGTGGCACGACTCGACGTAACAGCCATACTGGAAACGATTTAGAACGGTTCACGCAGGGGCCATTTCGCTGGCACATGTTGCAACCCGGACGACTACTTTCGATCTCCGCGACCAATTTCAACATGAACGAAACCGCTACCCAATTCCACTTTCGACCGGGTCTCGTGTTTCTGAATCATGGGTCGTTTGGTGCCTGCCCGCGGGCAATACTCGAGATGCAAACCGAGTTTCGGCGGCACCTGGAGGCCGACCCGATCCAGTTCATGGTTCATCGGCGGCCCGAACTGTTGCATCAATCGAGAGAGTTCCTGTCCCAGTTCCTGCATGCCGATCCCGACGGACTGGCATTTATCGCGAATGCTACAACGGGGGTGAATGCCGTTTTGCGTTCACTGAATTTTCAGCCGAACGACGAAATCCTGATCACCGACCACGGCTACAATGCTTGTTCGAATACTGCCCGTTACGTTGCCGAGCGATCCGGGGCCAAAGTGGTGGTCGCCGAAGTCCCTTTTCCGATCGAATCGGTGGAACAGGTGCTGGACGCAATCCTGGCAAGGGTGAGTCATCAGACTCGATTGGCACTGGTTGACCACGTGACCAGCCCAACGGGCTTGGTGCTTCCAATCGAACGTCTGGTGCGGCTGCTGCATGACCGATCGGTTGAAGTCCTTGTCGACGGAGCCCATGCACCGGGTATGCTTCCGTTGAACCTCGCAAAACTGGACGCCGACTATTACGCAGGAAACTGTCACAAGTGGCTTTGTGCACCGAAAGGAGTCGGCTTCCTGTACCTGCGAGAAGACCATCGCCACCGTATCCGTCCAACGGTAATCAGTCATGGTTACAACGCCCCTTCGAAGCAGCTCAGTCGTTTTCATCTCGAGTTCGACTGGACTGGAACAAACGACCCGACGGCGGCGATTTGCATTCCGGCCGCAGTTGAATTTATGGGGCAACTGCTCCCGGGAGGTTGGCCTGAAATCATGCGGCACAACAGGTTGCTGGCCCTCGCAGCCCGAAAGATCGTCTGCGACGCATTCCGCTCACGATGCCCGTGCCCCGAGGCGATGCTGGGGAGTCTTGCCAGTATCGAGATGCCCATGGCACCAACCTGTGCCGAGTTGGGTCCATTTGACGTGGATCCGCTGCAACAACAGCTATATAAGGAACATGGAATCGAGGTCCCAATTTTTCGTTTCCCGACTACCGCGTCAGCTTCCGGGACGGGATTCAAGCCGACGCGAAGGCTCATTCGTTTGTCGGCCCACGTGTACAACGAATTAGACGATTATCGAGCACTGGCGGATGGACTTATCGAATTGACCGCATCCTGATCAGCATGCTCTTTGGCTTTCCTTTGGAATCAGTAGATGAAACGACTTCTCTTAATTAGCAGTTCCCGGACGCATGGTTCCGGATTCCTGGAACATTGTGGCGCAGCGATCCAGGATCGCTTGCAGGGCGTTGAGGAAGTACTGTTCATCCCTTACGCCTTGCACGACCTTGAATCCTACGCCCAGACGGCGCAGTCACGATTCGATGAATTAGGATTCAAGCTGCACTCGATTCACACCGATAGTGCCCCGTTGGCAGCCATCATGGAGGCACAAGCGATCTTTATTGGCGGCGGTAACACCTTTCGATTGTTGCGGGCACTGTACGAACACTCGTTGATTCCTGCCATCCAGGAACGGGTACTTTCCGGCCTGCCCTATCTGGGAAGCAGCGCTGGTACGAATATGGCTTGTCCGACCATTCGCACCAGCAACGATATGCCCATTGTCGAACCCCCTTCGCTCGAAGCTTTGAACTTGATCAACTTCCAGATCAATCCGCATTACCTCGATGCGGACCCCACGTCAGAACATCAAGGCGAAACTCGCGAGCAGCGACTGGAAGAGTATCTGGAAGAGAATGACACGCCGGTTCTCGGACTTCGTGAAGGCTCGTGGCTCATGATCGACGATGACATTTGCAAATTGCAGGGAACGAAATCAGCGAGACTGTTTGCCAGGGACAGCGAGCCCCTGGAAATTGAGCCGAATTCGCTACTCAAGTCGAACGGACGTCTCGAAGCGGTATAATCCCTCAAAGTTCGCCAAGCCATCATTCCCCTGTCGCTCACGACTTCAAAATGGGACAATCGGGAAGCACAGGCGAACGAGCTCACATTCAACACGTAGTCGATTGAGTCGAGACAGTCAAAGCACGGCATGGCTGCTCGACCTGGGTACCTGGGCCAAGAAACAAGATGCCTCGTGTTCCTGTCATCGCAAGTCGCGCAACAAAGAAAGAACTCGGATGGAGCATGAATCCATGAAAATTCTCAATCGACCGTCGCTCGTTGCCTGTTTGATGATGGGAGCGATGTGCACGCTCTTGATTGCCGGCGACACATTGCCGAAGAACAAATTTCTGGCCGACTCCCCCTGGCCGATGACGCATCGCCACCCTTTCAATCAGGGTTCTTCACCGTTTGCAGGTCCTGTTGCCGCAGAAGCGGCCAACATGCAAAGTATTCCAGGCACTCCAGTGCCAATTACGCTGGCGATCTCCAGTGCGTACCCGGATGGTCGACGTGCCATTTGGGGAAACACCATGAAATATGCTTTCAAACTGGATGCCAATCAACCGGAACAATTGTCTTACCTGGCCAAAATTCCGCGTGAGCAATCGAAAGACGACGCGATCTCCGGTGCCTATTCGCTGCTGGACCGCGATGGATTCTATTTTGTGCCCGAGGGACTGACGATCGAGGCGTTTCGCGACGCGGTCCCAGGCGATCTTGAATCGAAAATTGCGCGGACGCATGAATTCACGATTGCCAGTGAGATGGCACGTGAAGATGAGATTATCGTGGGCATCAATATGACGTTTGATGGTCGAATTGTGTTCGTCACCAACTTTGGACTTGTCGGCTCGCTGTCTCGCGAGCTGGACGACCTTGAGTCGTTACGGCTGGCAGCGGAGGGAGAAGATCAGTGTCTCGTTTCCAACTCGTTGGCCGTCGATGATGAAGGTCGAATTATCGTCGTTACGAGCGAATTCGTCGCCTGCCTGCAGTGGGAGCCTCAGGATGTGAATCGACTCGAAGAATCGTGGCGAGTGGCATACGAATCAACCGAAATCCCTGCGAACGGCCGCCTTGGGAGCGGATCGGGAACGACCCCGTCTTTGATGGGATGGGGTGATCAAGACAAGCTGGTCGCGATTTGCGATGGCCGGAAATTGATGCATGTGGTGCTGCTTTGGCGCGGAGACATCCCGGACGATTGGCCCGGATTGGCTGGTCGCGATCGTCGGATAGCTGCCGAGGTGCCGGTCACTTTTGGCGACGAACAAGCGACCGAGTCGACCACGGAACAGTCATTGTTGGTCAGTCACTTTGACCTGGTTGCCGTCAGCAACAAATATGGCGAATTGGGTCCACTGATCAAGCGGTTTGTACGGCGAAGGATGGGCAATGATGTCGATAACATGACCGTCTATCGTTCGAATGCACCCAACATCGCTCCCTACGGCATCGAAAAATTTTCGTGGGACGAAACAGCGAATGAACTGCGCCCGATTTGGGCCCGGCGGGACTTGAGCTGCCCCAATGGCATTCCGACGATGAGCGAAGAAACCGGACTGATGTACTTCATGGGACAACGCGACGGTCACTGGACGATGGAAGCGATTCACTGGTCGAGTGGCGAAGAGGCATTTCATCGGACGCTTTCCAACAGCGCCGGCGACAACAGTTTCTACGCTGCCACCCAGATCGGACTCGACCATTCCATCATCACAGGTACGTTCGGTGGCGTGCTGAGATTTAGCGCTGCAGCGTCGGACTCGGACGTGCGATAAGACCTGCCGTCCCTTGGCGACTGCCCCCATCAAAAGATGTCCAGGTCTTTTGCTGAAACCACCGGGCCGTCGTAGTCCGCTCGAATCTCCAGCAGCAGTTCAGCCTCGCTGACCCCCTGGAACAGTTGGTGGGTCAGCACCACCAAGCCGGGCCTGGATCGCGTTGCAATTTCGGCCAGTTCGTGCCCCAACGTGTGGTAGGTCGAATGGTAGGTTCGCCATGCTTCGGATCGGAATTGTACACCGATGCCGGAACACACCTCGTGGACAAGGACGTCGCAGCCCTTGGCAGCTTTCACTACGTTCGCATGCTTGCAGGTGTCACCGGAGACCACAATCGTGCGATCGGGGCAAACGAATTTGTAGCCGTAAGCTTCAAACGTTCCATGCGTAACGGAAAATGCATGGACCTCGACGTATTCATCTTCGTACACGAGCCCCGGCTTGATCTCGTGTGGTTCGACCTGGTAGCCAATTTCATTTGCGGGTTCAAGGCCGTTCAACCGCTGTTCGATATCTGCCTCGTAAGCGCGAAGAATATGCTCGGTCATCGCCTTCACCCCACGCGGGCCATAGACCTGAAGGGGCGTTTCTCGACCAGAAACCCAGGGCGTCAGGATCAAGTCCGGGTATCCAACCGTATGGTCAGAATGCAGGTGCGTCAGAAAAGCTCGATTGAGCAAATGCGGCGCCAGACCGTAGATGCCTTGCTCGTAGGCTGCGGCAGCGCGACGGACCACCCCGGCTCCAAAATCGACCAGGTACGGTTGTTCGTTGACAACGATCGCCAACGCCGGACCAAATCGATCTGGATCGGGGCCTGGTGTGCCCGTACCCAACATGACCAATTGTGACTGGCCCTGCCTGGGCCGCTTAACAAGCTTCGATTTCTTGGTTCTCGAACTTCCCGCCGCCGCTTTGGGCTTTGGCCGGGTTTTGCGAGTTGTTGCTTTCTTCCGTTTCGCCATCGTGACTATCCCACGTTCTTCACGCCAGCCGCGATCCCGTTGACTGACATTCGAACTGCGGCGATCAGTCGTTTGATCAGCTCTTCATTGTCCGGGTCTTCACTTGCCGTTGTGCGGAGTCGTTTCAATAAAGCAGCTTGCAGGTAATTCATGGGATCGACATACGGATTGCGAACGCGGATGCTTCGCTGCAGCCACGGCTCGCACTCGAGGATTTGCGATTGATTCGTGACTTGCAGTACGGTTTTTTCACTCAAGCGGAACTCGGTTTCAATCGCGCCAAATATCTCTTCTCTGACCTCGTCGGTAGCCAGGCCAGCATAGAGTTCGGCAATCTTCATATCAGACTTTCCCAGCCCCAGTTGGACGTTGTCGAAAAGGACTCGGAAGAATGGCCACTCCTCATACATCAATCGCAATCGTGCCAATCGCGACGAATCGGCCTGCATCCACGTATCCAGTGCCGTTCCAACACCGAACCAGCTGGGCAGGTTGACACGCGTTTGATTCCAGGCGAACACCCAAGGTATGGCTCGCAGATCGCGGATTGATTCATTCGATCGCCGTTTCGCCGGCCGCGAACCAATGTTCAGATTGTCGATTTGGTCGATTGGAGTTGCGACATGAAAATACTCGAGGAATTCAGGGCGCTCGACCAATTGCCGGTACATGTCGTATGCCAACACGCTCAGCTCTTCCATTGCGTCATGCCAGTCGGAGCGGGGATCATTGGCATCCAGGGGTCTCGCAGCCGTCTGGATCGCGGCACTGACCAATTGCTCCAGGTGCCTTCGAGCGATCTGCGGATTGGCATACCGGCTGCTGACCACTTCGCCCTGTTCCGTAATCTTGATTCGACCACGAACGGAGCCCGGTGGCTGGGCAAGTATCGCCCGGTTGGCTGGTCCGCCACCCCGACCAATCGATCCGCCACGCCCATGAAACAGCGTTAAACAAATGCCAAACTCATGGGCAACGTTAGCGATCTCCCTTTGAGCCTCATACAACATCCAGTTGGCTCTCAGGAAGCCGCCATCTTTGTTCGAATCGCTGTAGCCGATCATCACCTGCTGCCTGTTTTCCCGGCCGGCCAAATGTCGCTTGTACACCGGACTCTCGAACAGGGCTCTCATGATTCCTGGCGCTGCCTGCAGATCATCAATCGTCTCGAACAACGGTACGATATCGATCGCACCGAACAGTCCCGCCCGCTGGGCAAACAACGCAACTTCGAGAACATCGCTGACTCCCTCAGTCATGCTGATGATGTACGACTCAATCGCTTGCGTCGCGATGTGCTGTTTGGATTCCCTGATCAGCTCAAAGAGCTGGATTGATTCCAGTTCGTCCGCTGGAATTCCATCGAGCTGTAACCGACCTGCCGTTTCGATGTGCTGTTCCAGCAACTCGACTTTGGCCGCTTCCTCCAGCTCCGAATAGGCCTCGCAAATCGAGTTGCGTTGCATGAGCTCGGCCGTCGCGACGTCGTGTTTTTCCGAGTGTTGGCGGATATCCATCGAAGCGAGGTGAAATCCGAAGACCTCGACCAGACGCATCAGGCGGACCACCTCCCTCGAAAGGCGCTCACCCCGGTTCTCATTGAGGCTGCGCTGAATCAGGCTCAGGTCGGCCCAGAATTCGCCAGCCGCCGCATAGGCCCGAGTCCCGACGTCTACGTCTGGCTGCTGATTCTGATCGCGCGTCGCCTGAATTCGATGGTACATGGCAATGAGTTTTTGCCGGTACGGCTCCTGGAAGAATCGCTCGAAGAATTGCAATTCGCCAGACGTCAACAGCTGCCGATCATGGTCCAGACTCTGCAGGAATTCCTGGCTGAACTTGACGCGAGTCGTGCTTTGACTCAGGTGTTCGTAGAGCAGCGTGAGCTCGCGGCCATAGCGATTGAGAACCAGTTCTTTTTGCGCCTTGAGCGTTTCGCGGGTAACATCAAATGTCACGAACGGATTCCCGTCGCGGTCGCCGCCGATCCAGGTCCCATACTTCAGGAAAGCTGGCACCTGGAATGCATCGTTCGGGTAGCTGTTCCGCAGTGCCACCTGGACGTCGTCATAAATCTGGGGCACGACGGAAAACAATGTGTTCTCGAAGAAGTAGAGTCCGTTGTTCCTGGCTTCGTCCATCACGGTCCGTCGTCGGATCCGGGCGGTGTCGGTTTGCCAGAGCAGGACGACGCAGGTGTGCAATTCATTGCGCAAATCGTCAGTTTCACTCGTGATCAGATCACCCGAAGAATATCGCACGAGCAGTTTGGCAATTCGCCGCAGGATTCGCTGCACGGTTTGCCGTTTCGATTCGGTCGGATGAGCCGTGTAAACAGGCGAAATGAACAGCTGATCGAGAACCTGCTGAACTTCAGCAGGCGACAATCCTGCGTCGGCTAATCTTCGGATCGCCTCGCCAATCGTCTCATCCATCTCGACACCGGCATCAGCAGCCTTTTGCGATCGCTGCCGCAAAACCTGGACCCGGTGGTGTTCTTCGGCCAGGTTGACCAATTGAAAGTAAGTGGCAAAGGCCTGCAAAATCCATTTCGCCCGGGGCAGGTCCGCTACCAGCGCCGGAATCAGCTGTCGCAGCTGATCGCCCGCCGCCGCATCGCCGGAACGCAAGTCCTTGGAACAGCCGCGAATCTGCTCTTCGAGTTCATAAATCGCCTGGCCTTCCTGTTCGACTATCGTCTCGCCCAGGATGTCTCCCAACATTCGAATTGTCGCGCTGAGATCGTTCTTTGTGGCCATTCAACTCATCTGTTCCCAAGACTAAACGGAGCATTCTCGTCACGACGCCATTTCTGACCAATTCCGACCAGTTCCGCCGGACGGGAGTTCTGGACTTGTTTACGATATCTTGAGTCGACCAACACTCACAACCGGTGGCAACAAACTAATACGACGTCTGCCTACCACACTGGCAAGATTGATCCAAAGGACGTTGGCATGAATTCGAATGACGCATGGGCCTGGGTTGGGGAAGAGGACTTCGCCCCAGAAGCGATCGCCGAACAACTGCGCCGCGAACAGCGCACCAAACGCAAGTCACAGCGGCAAATCAAGACGCTGCCCTTCCAGATTGTTCTGGGAGGCAAACCGATCCAGTTGGAGCCCAGTGAGTACCGGTTGGTGCTGTTCCTTGCCGGTCGACCCTATCATGCATTTTCGCGGCGAGAAATATTTGTTGGCATCAAGGACTTTTTTGACGTTGAACTGGCCGCTGAGGATGACGTGTCCGGATTGATTCGGTCACTGCGAGCGAAGTTGGGATTCTTCCGTGATTTCGTACAAACCGTGCCTCACATCGGCTATCGCTTCAAGCCGTAGACTGCGCTGAGCAGTTTGCGCAATCAAACAGCCGCTGCCCATGTGAGCAGCGGCTGAACGCATTGTTCGTTCCGAGATGGTCAATTAGCGACGTCGCAACAGGAAGCCGATGGCCAGCAGGCCCAGTAAACCGGCCGCAGGTTCGGGAACGGCTGAAACGTCCGAGCTGGTGAACTTGTTCGTATTCCAGATCAGGAAGTCGGCACCATTGGTGAACCCATCCGCGTCAAAGTCGCCGCCGCACCAAAGTCCGTCGCTGGTGAACTTGTTGCTGTTCCAGATCAGGAAGTCAGCACCGTTCACATTGCCGTCCAGGTCCGCGTCGCCCAGCTTGATCGGACTGGCAAATCCCTTCTCAGCTCCGGCTTCGGCCAACCAAGCCGTCAAGTCGTCGTTGTTGACGTTATCATCGCCGGTGAGGTCAAACGCCAAGTTCGGCGATGCACCGCCTTTCACCTGAACGATGTCGTCAACCAGGTCATCCACATCGAGGCAATCGTAGACGCCGTCGCCGTTGAAGTCGCCGCTGATCTCCGTCATGTCTTGACCGAGTGCCACATCAATCCCGTTGAAACCGGAATCAACCGTACTGCGGTAATATTGAATCGTCGAATTGTCGGTCAGGCCGGCAGGATTCGAGACGACATCCAGCAGCACGTCAATGTATGGACCAGGATCGTCGTTGTCGCCGCCATACGAGGTTAGCAACAGGTTGCCATCGGCATCCAGCGCCATGTCACGCAGCGTGTTCATCGACGTCGAAAGATCGATCGAATTGACCAGACTGTAGTTGTTCGCAGGATCGAGAACGAACAGGGTATTGGTTGTCGCACCGCCAAAACCGCTGTACCCCGCGTAGACGTACGGCGAAATCGTCGGGTTGTATTCGAGGTTCGTCAGATCACTACCCACGAATGGAGTCGGCTCTGTTCGGACATAGGACGCGGACATTGTCGTAACGTCCACTTCCCAAAGATCACCCAGGGAACTCATCGTCAAGACCGTATCGTTGTCCATCCAGGCTGTGCCTTGCGTGTCAAATCCAACAAGCCCCGTACCAATGTTGTCGATGATGACTTCGGTGGCATTGGCCATCGAAGCTCCACCGCCCATCGTGTCGCCCGCCGTGTAGTCGAACACGATGACGGATTGCGTATCGTACCCTTGGACCGCAATTTTCGTGTTGTCGGGACTGATCGAAATGCCTGCCATACGGGTTGGCGTAACCGTGCCACCCAATCCCCATGAGTCAGCAATGGTTTGCCCGGTACCTGCAACCGAGGTCGTGGCGAAGCTGTAGAGGACACCACCGCCTGTCATCATGGCTGCGTCGGGAGTCGACCCAAAATTGACTCCAATCAGATTTCCCGTGGCGTTATGACTAATTCCGTTCAGGTTGTCGAACTGGACGTTTTGTACGAACGACTCTGTGACCCATGGTTGTACCAACTGTACACCGGTGTTGGTTCCAATCGGACCGCGGACCAACTCCATCGAGGTGGCTGGGTCAAAAACACTGAGACCACGAACGACATCACCGGCTTGCGGCAAGTCCTGGGCAGACAAACTACTCGCGAGTGCGAGCGTTACAATGAATGAGAAATACTTCCTGACGGTCATTTGCTGTCCCCTAAAGATTCAAATGGAATGGTTCGCGGGTGCGTACGTTTGTACTGGGTCCGTCCAGACGGTTGGAGTCGAAGCCGCCACCAGCAGATTTTAGAAGCGACAGCAAACCGTCCGAAGAGGTGCCCGCCACTTCAGTTCAGAATAGCCGAAACCGTCGGTTGGGTCGCGGAGCAATCCGTGAAAAAATCGTGAATGTATGCCGCAAAAGTCAAGGAAAAAACGGGTTGGCCGCGAACGCGGGAAAATCCTGCTGAGCTCTCCCAAATCGTTGCGTCCGGGTAATACCCTCACTGGTAGTTTCCTCCAGTTCAAGCCGGTCGATTCCTGGCAAGAAATCGTCAACCAAATTCTAAACAATTATGCAATTTGCGGAATTGATTCCTGCGCAACCAGCGGCCAAATCCAGATTGCAAATCGCTGCACATTCGATGCCTATGATCCGGCTCAACTCCAGCAAACTGAGGCCGCTGATCGTGCGAAAGACGGCCGGGACGGGCGACGCCTGACGAGCCTGACCGACATCCGCTGTCCGCTGGCCAGCTTCGGTGCTCTTCGCCCCGCGCCCAGGGATGAGATTTTTCGCGTCCCACAGAGGCCGCTCGTTACCGATGAATAGTCCCGTTTGCCGTGGCAGCACGGTTCGCAATGGTCATGAGATTTCCGTAAGGCGGCCGACCGGATTCAAAGCCGACGCAAATTCAACCAGCTGCTGAAGGTTGTCGCAGTAAGAAGCATATCGAATTCTGGACCGGACCTCTGCCGTCAGGGCACGCCCCCCCACAACGACCGAAACGCTGCCGCCGAGGGTGGAGTAAAATTCCTGATACTCGGCCACAAAGCGGTCTTCGTCGGTAAGCCCGGACGCACTTAGCCAGACCATTCGAGGCTGATACTTTTCGATTGCGAGCGACAAACTTCGAATGGGCAGATCACTGCCAAGAGAAATCGCCCGCCATCCTTCAGCCGCCAGAACCGATTCGACCATCAACGTCGGCAGGCAGTAGGGATCGCCGGAATACGCCGCGCCGATCGCCACCGGTGACGCCTTGGCAGGCGGGGGCGATAACTGTTGCAGCTCTCGGACGATTCGTATGACCAGCTCGCAAGCGCGATGCTCCTGGTACACCTCAATCACACCGCACGCCCAGTCTTCCCCTGCACGTCGCATCGCAGTCGCAATGATTTCGTCAAATACCTCGGCCAGCGAGCGGCCTCGAAAATAGCTGTCGAACACAATTCGACGCGCCGCCGGCAGATCATCCTTCGCGACGGCATCGTAGAACGCATCCGCCGGGCTTGCTTTTCGCGAGGCATCTTTGCCTGGCAGGGAAGGCAATCCAATCGCCTCGGGCGCGACAAATTCATGCTGCGCCGAACGCACGAATTCCACGACGTTGGCCAAGGTTAGTCGCCGATGGCCGCCCGGCGTGCGGGATACTGCTAACAGCCCTCGATCGCACCAACGCTTGAGCGACGACTCGCTGACACCCAGTGATTCGGCGACCTGTCGGGGAGTGAGCAAGCTTGACATGAAGTGCAGCCGATGACCGTTTTTCTAATTGCGTACCTATACGAGACTAGGACCGAATCCCGGCAAAAACAGTCGAAATTCGATCGCCAATGAGAAAAATCATGGAAAAACCTGCTCTTCCGTCCAATTCGGGTTAACTAAAATCGTTCACTTCAGTTATCATGGTGAACGATTTGAACGATTTACTGATTTGGAGAGGAATTGATGGCAACCATGACCAAGCCCGAATCCGACGTGAAAACCGAAGCGAATCGGCAGGAAAACCGCCGCCGAGCCGAACATGCTGTCAGCACCGAACTGTCGGTCATCTCCAATCGGGAATTCGCCGAAATTCGTCTCTCTCCGAAATCGGTCGAAGCACACTTGGGACACGTACTCTCGGCTGAAAAAGCTGAAATTCTGCCGCAGGGTAAACTCAATGCTTACCGATCGGCCCACCTTGTTCAGCTTTGCTCAACGCCCCTATTGAAGGCGGATGAGGAACGCGAATTATTTCGGATGATGAACTACTGTAAACACCGCGCCAATGCATCACGATCTGTACTCAATCCTCGACGGCCGAATCTAAGGAAACTGGACGAATTCGAAGAATTCTATATCCTGAGTGACCGCCTGCGAAATCACATCGTCAACGCCAACGTTCGACTCGTCGTGTCGATCGTCAAGAAGTTTGCCGATTTGAAGAATAATTTCGATGAACTGTTCAGTGAAGGCGTCCTCGCACTGATGCGTGCAGCCGACAAGTTCGACTACGCTCGTGGATATCGCTTCAGCACCTACGCAACGTGTGCGATTCGACGTGAATTGGCGAACTACGTTGAGAAACAGGCACGTCGTCGACAGCGCTTCCACTCCGGCGTTGGTGATCTTCTTCAAACCAGTTTGGAACCGCCAATGCCGGCATCGCTGCCTCCGCAGACGCACTCCGATTTGTACCTGAAACTCAAGAAACTTCTGTCGAGTTTGGATGGTCGCGAAAAGAAGATTTTGATGGCTCGTTACGGCTTTCATTCGGACGAACGCAAGAGAACATTCCAAAACCTGGGTGAAGAGCTCGGCGTTTGCAAAGAACGCGTGCGACAGCTTGAAGCGCGTGCACTTCAAAAACTCAGGAAGCTGGCAAAGGATGTTGAATTTCACCCGGAACTTTCGCGAGTCTGAACAATCGCTACCAAGTGGTTCTCGCGGTGAGTTGCGCTAAAATAGCTCAACCTGCCTTCCATGTTGTCGCAGATATGCCTTCACCCGCACTTTCCTCGCCGTGTTGTCACTGCTCATGTAGCGGATCTTGCCGAAAATGGGCCTTTCGGGTCCCCAGGCCCGATCGTAGCGACCCAACACCCAAAAAATACCGCTATAAGAATTTGGATTTCGTCCGTCTAACGCGTATTTGTTATTCAGCTCGATCATAACCTCGAGTGCATCTTCGGGCCGAGCGGTCCATTCCAGGATTTTCTTCCCCCACAACATGCGCAAGTAATTGTGCATCTTGCCTTCGCGGACGAGCTGCCGCTGTGCTGCATTCCACAATTCATCATGTGTACGCGACAATTCGAACTCTTCTAACGAGTAGATGTGTTCGCGTTGATCCCGCGTGTGCTCAGCCAGCGATTTTTGCGCCCACGCGGGGAGAGATTCATACTGATCGTAGTCGCTACGCTGCCAGCACATGTTGTAACCAAGCTCGCGCCAGGTGATGAGCTCATCCATGAACGATTCGAACGGGGCACTGCCACCCCACCAGCCGCTGTTGCTGCCATTGGCCTTCTCGGCAACCAATGAGGGGTTCCAACTTTCCTGCTTGATCGTTCGTTGAAAGACTTCGTGTGCCGACGTGTGCCCAAAGTGCAAGTACGGCGACAACCCACTGGCAACGTCAAGCTCCGGCTGATTACGATCGAGATAATGTTCGAGCTTCGCTTTGACGAAAGATTTAACGCGCGTTCGACCAGCCATGGTGCCGCCGACCAATGGCGAAACTTTGACATGATGGTCGATCGGCAACGTCGCAAGCCACTGCGGCGTTTCCACAAGTTTCTCAACGTCAGCGACCGGCCAACGCTCCTGGCAGTTGGCAGGAATCGCGCTGGCAGCCGGGATCTTTCGGCCCGTCAGTGCGTTGGAGCGAGGCGAATCACTTAAGTGGGGTAGCAGAGATTTTTGCAGGAACCGCCGGAAGTCGTAGGCTCGCGAGTAGACTTTCGGCGCCGCCCGCATCGGCAGCATTCCGTTGGAATCGACCAGCTCAAATCGACACGGAATCTGCTTGCTCGCTGAGCTCAACATCCGCGGCAGGAAGAAGCAGGGGAAGTCATCGCTGATGACCACACAGGCATCATTCGCCAGTTGCGCGAGCAGTCCTTTGCCATCACCGTGCTGCGTTTCCAGGTACGGATAGTACGCAACGCCTGTATTCCGCAGACGACGCTGGTTATCCGCCATGCCCTGAATCACGAACTGATGAATGCGGTCGCTGGCCCAACGGTAGCCGCAACGCAGCGCTTCAAGGACGAGCAACGGCTTCTTCAGATGCAGTGACCAGTCAACGGATCGATCAAAGCTGTAATTCCAATCGACACGACGATTTGCGATCATCCAGTACAGTACAAATTGCCCGTCTGGATTGATGATCGCCTGCTGAGGCACACGCACCCGCAAGTCGGGTACCGTCGAATTCAGAGCGGCAGGCGAAAGATCAGACATACGGATAGCCTAGCCTCATTCGCTTGGCTCGCAACGCCGATTTACCGCGTCAATCTCTACGATCGGCGAAGTCGTAACAGGCCCGCGGCCAAGAACATCAACAGCATTGAAGCAGGTTCGGGTACGGCCTGCAGTACATCGGCCGAGAGGAACTTGTTGGCATTCCAGACCAGGAAATCCAGTCCATCCACCTGCCCGTCGGCCGTGAAATCGCCTGAGCACCAGGCCGGCGTCACGGTGAACTTATTGGCATTCCAGCTGAGAAAATCCTGACCATCGACGGTGCCGTCAAGATTCGCATCGCCCACCACGTAAGAATTGCCCGAGACGAGATTTTCCGCTCCGGCAACGGCCAGCCATTCGGTCAAGTCGCCACCATCGATGAAGGTGTCGCCGTTCATGTCGTAAGCCAGATCGGTCGAACCGCTCGCAATACGAGAAACAAGATCGTCAACGTCGGCACACTCAAAAAGACCGTTCCCGTCAAAGTCACCGGTGACAGGTGACGTGAGCGAAGTCGCCGACACGGTCAGGTCGTAGAGTTGGATATCATTCGCACTGCCGGTGACACGGACGTAATATTCACCGGGCGATGAAACATCGAAAGAAATAAATTCGGAGTCACCAAGCCCACCTGCATTCGCAGATGCCAGAATGGTCGATTGATTGGTATCAAATAGTGCCAACGCAAGGTTGCTGCGCGTCATGGCGTTGAACGTTGACTGGTTTCCATTTTGAGGACCAATCAGGTAGGTGGGCCCCAGTGGATTCATCGTCACGTCAACCGTTGAGGCCGAGTCGACCGTAAAAGCGTAGAAATCGATATCGGAATTATCATCGATGCTGACGTAGTCGGTTTGAGTGCTGAAAACGCGATTAGTGCCGCGCCCGTCGATGCCGATTTCCGCCGAGCCACCGTCGACCACAACGCCGAGGTCCGTTGCGTTGGCAGCGCGATTGTTACCCGCACCGCCGTTACTCTTTTCATAAAAGTCACCATAGCCGCGATGGAGACCACGGACGTCATCAAGCTGAGGACCATCAAAATTCGTCTGAATGAAGGGCTCCATCAAGAGCCTCACTTGGGAGCTCTCAACGTGACTGAACCCGGTGCCGTGCCCGTGCTCATGCATGACGACGTTTCGGAGAAATCGATAATCATTCGACGCACTACCAAAACTGGCCATGTCAGCCGTATCCATGACCATATCACCGTCGTTCGGGAAGAAGTTATAAGCCAGTACATTGCTCGGCCCGTCGATAAAGTTCCCGGCAATACGAACATCGCCACGAACGCCGAGCGAACCGCCAACTCCATTATGGGCTGCACCGTCGTCGTTGGGCTCGTATGCGTACGACAGCCCGCTGAGTTCGGCGTACCGATTGAACGATGCGTCAAAGTACTGGAACCACGGTCGTTGGGTCAGGTCGGATCCGCCTGGGCCGGCACCAAACCGGTTGTCAAAACTGGCGATGAAATCGCTGAGCCCTTCCCCCGGGATGTTGGTCCCATCGGGAACGAAACTCCACGTGAGTGTGGTGGGGTCACCGAGACCCAAGCCGCCGCCATCGGTCGCGGTGCTGGTCCAGCGACTGCCGAGGATGAATCCGTTGGCCACTTGAACGGAAAAAAGAGAGACGACAAGCGTTGCCGTCCAGAGAGTCTTGATTTTCATGCTTGGCATGGTCACTAGCACCCATTTTCAGTGAATTATTGTCCTCAACCCTTAGAAGCCAGTATAAGCAAAAGCTCAGTTCGAGCCACTGAAAAGAGTGTCAATTCTGGTGCCAATCGCCAAATTCACCTTCTCTGCGTGGTTTACCACACGGTTGATGACCGTAATGATATACCGCGACTTTGAGCTCAACACAATTTTCTTACGACCCGGTTTCCAACGCGTTGAATCAGCCAGCCCATCCAACAGCGGAGAATCCACTCGACATCGTCCTGGCCGGACTGATGCGACGGTACTGCGAACGCGTCCCCGAGGTTCCACGGCTGCTGGGCTGCATGATCGGCGAGTCGATCATTTCTCACCTCGATGACATCGAAAACGACCATATCGCTTTTCGCACCATGGGCGTTCCCCACTTGGGCATTTCCTCACTGGAGAAGATCTTTCTGGCGTATGGCTACCAGCGGCGTGATGCCTACCAGTTCGAGGCGAAAAAGCTCAATGCCTACTGGTACGCTCCGCCGGACGATCGCTACCCCAGAGTCTTCATTAGCGAGTTGCGCGTCGGCGATTTGAGCCTGCCAATACAGCACTTGATCCACTCGTACACGTGCGAAGTCAACTCGGACCCGGTCGACTCGCTCGATCTTGAGAACGGCAACGCAGTCGACCATTTCCTGCACAGCCCGTTATGGAGGACACCTCTGCTGAACGACTATCAGTCGCTCGCAGCGGAAAGCGAATACGCCGCCTGGGTGATCTACAATCGATACTACCTGAATCACTTCACCATCAGCGTGCACAGCCTCCCAGATGGCTACAACAACATCGAGCAGTTCTGCAGCTTCTTGCAGCGGCATAACTTCCGGCTGAACGACGCGGGAGGCATCGTGAAGACCAGCGGTGATGGCTTGCTGCGCCAGAGCGCGACGGTGGCTCAGATGATTACGGCCACATTTCCGACGACCGATGGAAACACCGCGGAACAGGAGATCCCTGGCTCCTACGTTGAATTTGCCGAACGGCGACCGCTGCCGAATTATGCAACGCTGACTCACGACCAAATCAAGCGCAAACACCGCCGCGACGGTTTTGAAACGGCTAATGCCGACAAAATCTTCGAAAGCACCTATTCCGACCAGGCGCGATCAGAACCGTAACGGGCACAAAAAAGGCGGCGTGCAGAGCACGCCGCCCCTATTCACATGAATTCAGTTCCTAACTAGCTGCGTCGGATGACGCCAAGTCCCAGCAGGCTGCCGAGCAGCAACAGTCCAGCCGAAGCCGGTTCGGGGACGTATTGAACAACCAGTTGGTATCCCGAAATACCATTCGAACCGGCGCCAAACGTCACTCCAGCACTGCCGTCCCATGAGCCGCCAGGTCCAGCGGTGAAGTTGCCGAAGCCGGTGATATCAAAGGGGCCTGAAACAGCACCAGCCAGATCGGTGACCGAGATTGTTGCAAAAGTCACGATAGGCGGGAAATCAAAGGCCACAGGTGTCCCGCCGCCGTTGGCGCCCAGGAAGAATCCACCCGTATCCGCGGCAAAACCTCCTACGTTAAATCCGGCAGGGGCCAAGTCGCCTGTGGTAGTAAGGTCCAGTGTCAGAGAGTAGGTACCAGCCTGGGTGTCGCCAGAACTGATTGGAGCTGCATCAACGCCAATTGTGGTTCCCACAACTTCAACAGCGCCGTCAATCGTGCTGTCGACTGAGCTGTTCGCTGCAATCGCAAAACCACCAGCCGCACTACCAATCCCCGGCGCGACGAAATACGCGCTTCCTGCAGTTGCAGTCTCCTGAGCAATCTCGGGCAAGAAAATTCCCGATGCGTCTTGTGGGGTAAAACCAAATGCTGGGCTGATCAGCGCCAGCGTCATTACAAAAGCGACAAGTTTCTTAGTCATTAGTGCTCTCCAAAAAAATAGTGTGTGTCTCAAATAGATTGTCTTTACGGACCAGATATGAAAAATCAGCAGCCTCCATCCCCGGCTTGAAAAGCGCGAACAGCACGCCAGCTCTTGATTCTCGACGGTCCGTGGGTGCATCTGGCACCCGGGACGCGACGCAACCTGTGGCCGCGCCGGCACGACATCGCAAATGCGAGCCTCGAACCGAGCAGCATGGTAACTACTGATTAATTCCTCGTTCAGTTTCACTCCCTGTTCATTGGCACTCCTCGCGGGGAGCTGACCTGCTGCGGATTAGCGCAGGCTGCAACGCACAGACAGAAAAAATCTGCTTTGAATCCGGCGAGAAAATACGCCGATCTAGATGAGCCGGGAAAAGAGAGGAATTCAGTTCACGGACGCCCGAACGCAACCGGTCAAGAGACCGCAAAACGACAATCACCGGCTGAAACCGGGAAGTTGCTGGTCGCGTCGGCCGCACTGGCATTCCTTTGTGGTTTTGGTCTGGAGCCGAAATTCGGCCTACCTCTAGAACTCAATTTCCAAAATAACTGCTGGTCTTCCCGAGTCAAGCGAAACGCGGTGGCAAATCTCAAATTGCCGGAAAACCGTACGAATTGCAGTAATCCAATTGGGCAACCCAGCGGAAATGAGCTCAACTTCGTTCGATGGCCATGGCTACGGCGTTCCCACCGCCGAGACACAAAGCGGCGACTCCACGTCGGCCGTCGTTACGCCGCAACACACTCATCAGCGTGACCAGGACGCGTGCCCCGCTCGCGCCAATCGGGTGCCCCAGTGAAATGCCACCGCCGTAAATGTTCACCCTGGACATGTCCAGATCCAATAGCCGAACGCAGGCCAGCATCTGGGCGGCGAAGGCTTCGTTGATTTCGTAATAATCGACATCGCCCGTCGACCAACCGGCTTTATCGAGGGCACCGCGAACCGCGGTGACAGGCGCGACAAACAGGTCTTTCGGTTCCGTTCCACTCGTGTATGACGCAACAATCCTTGCCTTCCAGGGTGCCGCAAGTTCAGCGGCCGCCGCCTCCCCGGCAATCACCACCGCCGCCGCGCCGTCGCTAAGTGTCGATGCGTTCCCAGCGGTCACCGTTCCCGACTCGTCGAACACGGCGCGTAGTTCTGCCAGACCTTCGGCTGTGGTATTAGGACGATGGCACTCGTCGGTCGTCACCTGAACGTCCCCGCGGCGATTTCTCACCGTGACGGGCACAATTTCGTCAACAAACGCTCCCGCCTCAATCGCTTTAGCCGCTCGCTGCTGGCTCTCCAGCGTGTACGCATCCTGATCGGCTCGACTGACGTCAAACTTTCGAGCCGTATGTTCGGCATGCAAACCCATGTGGCACGCTTCCATGGAACAGGTCAGTCCATCGTGGACCATTGCGTCGACCAGCTTCAGGTCGCCCAGCTTCTGGCCGCGACGAATACCGTCCACGAAGTGAGGCGTTCGCGACATGTTTTCCATACCACCAGCGATAATCACGCCGGCATCGCCGCAGCGTATCGCCTGTGACGCCAGCATGACCGCTTTCAATCCCGAACCACAAACCTTGTTAATCGTTAGCGCCGGAATCGAATACGGAAGTCCGGCTTTCAACGCCGCTTGCCGCGCCGGTGCCTGCCCCAATCCGGCCGAAATGACGTTGCCCATGATCACTTCATCGACTCGATCCGCAGCACAGCCGGCCCGTTCGAGTGCCGCCTTGATCGCGACTGCCCCCAAATCAACGGCTGGCATCCGACTAAGTGAACCCTGAAACGAACCGATCGGAGTGCGAGCTCCCGCTATGATGAACGCCGCAGACATGAACTACCGCCTTTCCAGGTCAACTGACACAATCGACTGCCCGAACGCGTAAGGTAATCCTTGCCTCGCATTTTCACCACCAGCGAGGGCCGAATTAGCGGCGTTGTCCCTTCTCTTACTCTGCCTGTGGACGCTAGGATGACGGACTGTCGAAACGCAGAATCCCACGCCGAGGATCGCGAGTGGCTTTGTAGAAATCGTAGCGCAGCAGAGGGTCTGGAACATTTTTCGGCGAACACGGCTGACCAAACCTCATAGTTGTGGCCGAAAACATGCTCCTGACCCTTTTGCTGGAAGCTTGAAGATGCACGCGCAGGTGCCCGCCTGGCAGGCTTTTTACAGAGCCGCCCGACCCTTTCGCGTGAACTGCAGCTCGATCTGCAAGTCTTGCTGTTGAAAAAGGGTTGGCTGTACAGCCGCTCCCCGACCCTTCCGGCAAGCCCACGAGCTCAACATGACAGGCCGAGGAACTTATCGTTGAAATCACCAACTTCGGAACAACCGCAAGCCAAACCGAACGAGTCGCTCGATACGTCAAACGGGGCCGCTCGCGCAGAAGCCGCCGATGCACCCAGCTCCGAAGAGCTCGCCATGGTCGTCAGAATCCTGCGGCAGCTCGCCGCAGATCGTGGCCACCTGGCAACGCTGAGTGATGAAGACCGTAACGAGCTGCTGAGGTCGGCCAGCAAACTGGCGTTTCCCGGACGAGCCGCCCGCCGGCAATTGACACGTTCTTTCAAACAACGCCGTCGCGACGACCTGGCCAAGCAAAAACAGTCGGATGAGGAACTACTCGAGCAAACCGGCATCCGCCGACAGTTCACGCAGGTTTCACATAGTGTCCGTGAGCTGAAACGAGCCTGTCCTTCGGCACCGTTCGAAACACCACTGCCACCTCCCGCCGGGCACACTGACGATGAATTAGGCCCGCAACTGAAGGTGCCTCGCAACTGCTACATCTGCAAACGTGACTACGATCGTCTGCACTTCTTTTACGATTCCATGTGCCCCGATTGTGCCGCGTTGAACTGGACGAAACGCAACCAGTCGGCCGACTTGTCGAGTCGCTATGCATTGGTTACGGGAGGTCGAGTCAAAATTGGATACCAAGCCGCGCTCAAGCTGTTGCGTGCGGGAGCCCACGTCATCGTCAGCACACGCTTTCCCCGCGATGCGACGACTCGCTTCCTGACAGAGATAGATGCGGACCAGTGGCAAGACCGCCTGCAGATTCACGGACTTGACCTGCGTCACATCGCCAGCGTCGAAACATTCGCCCAACACCTTGTGACGACCCTGCCCCGCCTGGATTACATCCTGAACAACGCCTGCCAAACCGTTCGTCGGCCACCCGGTTTCTACTCGCATTTGATGAAACAAGAATCGCAGCTGGTTGATTCCTTGCCCGAGGCGGCCCGCAGCATGTTGGCTTCGCACGACTCGCTCGGAAAGCAACCACTTGCGCCATCGCCTGGTCAGCACCGCTTACCGGCCGAAGTGATCGACTCGTTTGCCGGCATTCAGCGATCGGCCGAACTATCCCAGTTGCCACTCGTGCCGGGCGATGAAGAAAACCCGGCAGCGATCTTCCCGGCCGGAAAATACGACATCGATTTGCAGCAGATAGATTTGCGGGCGGTCAACAGCTGGCGACTGAAGTTGGCAGACGTGCCGCTTGTGGAATTGCTGGAGGTGCACCTGGTGAACGCGATGGCGCCCTTCATTCTTAACGCACGGCTCAAACCCCTGATGCTGAAAGTCGCAACTCGCGACAAGCAGATCGTCAACGTGTCGGCGATGGAGGGTATTTTTTATCGAGCCTACAAGACCGACCGGCACCCGCACACCAACATGGCAAAAGCCGCGCTGAACATGCTCACCCGCACGTCGGCTGCCGATTACGCCGCCGATGGCATTTATATGAATAGCGTGGACACCGGCTGGATCACCGATGAAGACCCGGCGGAAATTGCCAAGCACAAGAAGGAAGAACTCGGTTTTCGCACGCCGCTGGACCAGGTCGACGCCGCAGCCCGCATCTGTGACCCGGTGTTCTCTGGCGTCCTGCGCGGTGAGTTCATTTGGGGCAAATTCCTGAAAGACTATCAGCTGGCGAACTGGTAGTTCCAGCCGCGAATCGAAAACAGCCGATGAAAGTAAAATCCATCATGACCAAGCTGTTGTTGTTGCTTCTGATGGCGGCGTTTGTCGGCCTTATCTGGAAGCGTCGGTTTGTGATTGGCGCCCTGACGTACGGCAGGCAGGCTCAGCAGGGCCACTTGCGCGTCGGCGATGCGGCTCCTGATGTCCAGTTGACCAAACTCGACGGACAAACCAGCGTCTCGCTAAAGAGCCTTTGGGAAGATCTCCCGTTGGTGATGATATTTGGCAGCTTTACCTGACCACCGTTCCGCCGCTCGGTCGAGCCGCTCCAGGAAATCCAGACCCGTTTTGCCGAGCACGCAAATTTCGTGACGATCTACATCAAAGAGGCCCACCCGGAAGATGAATGGCAAATGGACAACAACGAATCGGAAGACGTGTGCTATTTGCAGCCCGCCAGCCTGGAACAGCGAATCAACATAGCGAACGACTTCATCGTTCGCCATGCATACCCGATTCCCATGCTGGTCGATCAGATGGACAATCGAGCCAACGAAGCTTATTCGGCGTGGCCGGAGAGGCTGTACATTGTCACTCCAGATGGCAAAATCGCCTACAAAGGCGGCGTCGGCCCGTTCGGCTTCAAACCGGTAGAGGTCGAACAGTGGCTGGAAACGAACCTGAAAACAGTAATTGAGCAACCATGACCTGGGACGCGTTGATCGAAGATTTTCGAGCTCAAGCGGACACGATTCGTTTGGGCGGCGGGCAGCGGTCAATCGATCGGCAACACGCCAAGAAACGGCTCACCGCGCGGGAACGTATCGCCGCGTTGATCGATGAAGGCACTGACCTGCTGGAAATCGGGTTGTGGGCCGCATGGGAAATGTATGAGGAGTGGGGTGGAGCACCTTCGGCCAGTGTCGTTTGCGGCGTCGGCACCGTTTGTGGCCGCTCGGTGATGATCATCGCCAATGACGCGACAACGAAAGCAGGTGCCTTCTTTCCCATGACGGCAAAGAAGGTCTTGCGGGCGCAAAGAATCGCCATGGATAACCATCTGCCGCTGTTTTATCTGGTCGATTCGGCGGGAGTTTTCTTGCCGCTGCAGGAAGAAATTTTTCCTGACGAGGACGATTTCGGACGTATCTTTCGCAACAACGCTGTCATCAGCGCCATGGGCATCCCGCAAATCGCGGCGATCATGGGGAACTGCGTGGCGGGTGGAGGCTACCTGCCCGTGTTGTGCGACAAATTAATCATGACGGAAGGGTCGGGCCTTTACCTGGCAGGACCGGCGCTCGTCAAGAGCGCGATCGGACAGGAAGTGTCGCACGAAGACCTTGGCGGAGCATCGATGCACGCCGAGGTCAGTGGCACCATTGACTTCCACGAGAAAGATGACCCCTCGGCGATCGCCAGGCTGCGACAATTGGCCGAAACGATGCCGCACGACGAGATCGCATCGCCCTTTCGCCGTGAAGATGCAGCATCGCCGCTGAGTGCGCACAGCTGCCATTTACGATACGGCGGCAGCCGATCCGCAAGCACAATACGATGTCCGCAAGCTGTTTGATTACATCGTCGATCGCGAATCATTCAACGAATACAAGGCCGATTACGGCCAGTCGGTGATCTGCGGTTACGCGCGGATCGGCGGCTTTCCGGTCGGTATCGTCGCCAATCAAAGGCAGGTCTCGAAGACCAAGTCGAGCGGGCTGCATTTTGGCGGAGTCATCTACGTCGAAAGCGCAGACAAGGCCGCTCGGTTCATCATGGACTGCAACCAGAACTGGTTGCCGATTGTCTTCCTGATGGACGTGATGGGATTTATGGTCGGACGCGATGCGGAACAAAACGGGATCATTCGAGCCGGCGCCAAGATGGTGAACGTCTTATCCAACTCGCGTGTCCCAAAAATTACGGTCATCACGGGTGGCAGCTACGGTGCCGGCAACTATGCCATGTGTGGCAAGGCCTTTGATCCACGCTTCATTTTCGCCTGGCCCATCGCCCGCTATGCCGTCATGGGTGCCAAACAAGCGGTCTCCACATTGCTCGACGTAAACATAATCGCCATGAAACTGCGCCGGGCAGGAACCGGACGCAGAAGAACTGGCGGCAATCCGCGACAAGGTCACGGCGTCTTACGAAGAGTCGACCGACATTCGCCACGGTGCCGCGCGTGGTTGGGTCGACGGTATCATCGCACCCGCCGATACCCGCGCCACCCTGATTCGCAGCCTCGAAATCGCCACCCGTCAGACCGACGAGCGGCCATTCACCACCGGTGTGTTGCAGGTGTAATCTGATTGCCGGGTGAGTGCAACGGTCTCCCTGATAGCAGGTCGAACACTCTTCGTTTCGGCGGCACGATTCGGAATGATTCCGACGATCGCACCTTGCAGCCTCCAAATTGCAGTCGCAATGGCCAGCTCGTGATACCGATTGCTTGCCCGCAGTCACCTGCCCAAGTAGCATGAAATCATGCCAATTGCAGCCAGGTACCCTAAATGACAAACGCAAGAGCACAGAAAACTGCGGTCGATGGGTTCACTTTGGTCGAACTCCTCGTGGTCATCGCCATCATTGCCATCCTGGTTTCGTTGCTGCTCCCGGCAGTGCAGAGTGCGCGAGAGGCGGTGCGCCGAACGCAATGCATCAACAACATGCGACAGCTCGGTTTGGCCTGTCACAACTTTGCATCGGCCAGCCGGGCGTTCCCTACGGCAGGCGGAGCTGTGGAACAGTTTTTTCATCCGGCTGATCTGGAAAGAGCCGCTTACGGCTACGAGAACGCGAGTTGGATGTACCAGCTTCTGCCCTATATGGAGGAGCAGAGTCTGTAGCAATCTGCGCCGGGGTGACGCCGATTCCAATGTTGGTTTTGTCGATACCGGACTTGCCGAAACCTCGGTAGCAGGTTTCAACTGCCCATCACGAATTGGTCGATTTGCAACCATCGGTACCGACATCTATGCCCTCGGAGATTACGCCGGCGTGATGGCCAGTTGGAACGATCCTGACTGGGACGGATTTCAATGGCGTGCCACGAAACCACCTAACGAGAACGAAGAACAGGCTGTGTGGACGGGCATCCTGGTCAAAGGCGGGCAGGTCAACACACAACAAAACCCGCCGCAAGTTTGGAAGTTTCGTGAGGTAGGCTTCAAGCACATCAAGGACGGCGCTTTGAAGACGATTCTTCTGGCCGAAAAGTCTGTGCAGAGTCGGTTCTGGACAATTTCAAGCGCCAATCCGTGGCCGTTTTGGGAAGTCTATGGCTACTACACCGGCGCCGACTGGCCGCACATGAGGATGTTCGGTGCGTTGACTCAGGGACCATCCAGTCCATCACCCGAAATCCCAATTGTCGGCGACACCGACGATCGATCAAATGCAATATCCGCAGGTCCCAACGGCCAAACCCAGGAATTCGGCTTTGGTTCGGCCCATCCCGGAGTCATCTGTTCCGCCTTCGGCGATGGTTCTGCTCGTTCGCTATCACAGTCAGCCGATCTCATCGTGTTGGACCGGCTTGGAAAGCGTGCGGATGGCTCGACTGTTTCCAACACGGACCTGTAATCCCCGCAGTTGATATCCTCGATGGACACTATCCAATTTTTCCGCGACGCGGTTTTCGACCTGGGTGGTCAACGTCGACACCTGCGATTGATCAGGATCGGCGAATTGAATTCCGTATTGTTAACCTGTTTCCTGGCAGGAAGCGTTTTTGTCGGCTGCAGCAGCAGAAATGACCGCGATGCGGCAATCGCCAGAGTCAACGACACCAATATTCAACGATTGGCGAATCTCTATTTCACCTACCAGATGAAGAACGGTTGGCAGGGTCCGAAAGATGAAGCCGACTTTCGAGAATTCATTGGGAACTGCAACCCAAGAAAACTCACCAGGATCGGAATCGATCCTGACGCGATTGAAGAATTGTTCATCAACGAACGCGACGGTCAACCCTTCGCGATTCGTTATTCCGTGGCCGGTAGCGCGATGGGCAGCTCGGAACCGGTCATCTTCGAATCGGTTGGCAAGAAGGGAAAACGCATCGTCGGTTTCTTGAATATGGAGCAGCGGGAAGTGGACGAAGCTGAATATGACAATCTGTGGGCGGGTAAGTTGCCGCCCGCTCAGCCTGCACGAAACATGCCCGGCCAGCGATGAAAAAACGCGGGTATTTCATATGGAAAGATCATGGGGCAGAAGACCTTCCTCGCGATCCTTGCGGTGCCAATCGAAGCCTGGCAGTAGTCGAGACATACCGTGAAATCCAGGCCGGGGCGGCGGCCGATCCAGAGTTGATAGGCGCTACCCAAGGCTCGATGTTGAGCGGATAGTCAACACGGGGAATCCCGCGCCACGCTTCGGCGTTTTCTGATTATGATTCCGCGAATTGACCAAATGGGTTGATCATTGGTCCGGTTTTTATAGAATACGGCCTCTGAAAAAGCGAGTTCTACGCTCCGCGGAAACGCCACTGAACAAATGAGATTGGAATAATGTCATGTCCGTTGGCATTCTTTGCCAACGAGCAGCGGCTTGAATTCCCTGTTTTCATCGCATACCGAATTTCCGTTTCAGGCGAAATCTCATCGCCATGTCTGCCGATTTTTCCACGTCGGTTGCACACATTTACAGGAGCTAGATTTAATGAAGAAGATCATTCCTATGGCCATCGTTGCCTCCATGACACTCGTGTCGATTTCGGCGGCCCAGTTCTATCCAGTATCCGACGGTCTCATCGACGGCATTAGTGATAATGGCGTGGGTGCCGGTTCCACTTTGGGAAATGGCCACTATTTTCGTTGGACCACCACGGGCGGATCTGAGGACATTGGCGGCGTCTCGCCCGGCAACGGCGTCGGCGGTGAAGGAGAAATCTCGCGTGACGGACGTTATATCAGCGGAACAACATTCAACGCCGCCGAGGGTTACCACGAAATGAGTCGCTATGACAGCGATACGGGTACCTGGACCGGTTTCGGCCTCGTTCCCGTCATTGGCCAACAGATTGACGCCGAAGTCAGCAGCGGCTGGGGAATCTCGGGCGACGGACGATCGGTTGTCGGACTGGGATGGACGACAGAAGGCTCGGCAGACACACACGCGTTTCAATGGACAGAAGGAATCGGACCAATCGATCTGGGCAGCGCAACGGTCGGAAATTCCGCGAGAGCCACCGCTGCCAGTTTCGACGGGAGTGTTGTCGCTGGCTGGCAAGACGGAGCTGGACGACAGGCTGCGGCATGGGTCAACGGCGTTCAAGAACTGATCTTTGATAACGGCGGGAACGCGGCACAGGAAGCATTCGATGTCTCCGGCGACGGCCAATGGGTCACCGGGCTTGGATTGGGCGGCTTCTTCGCCGCCGCTGAAACGTATCGCTACAACACGGTAACCGACGTCTACGAAACGATTCCGAATCTTGTGGTCGGTGGCGAGAGCCGACTGGCCGGGGCTGGAATTACGGATGATGGCCAGACGATTGTTGGTGGCACCTGGGGCATTGGACCAGCGACGTTTGGCGATGCCATTATCTGGCAAGAAGGCATCGGGACAACACTGTTGGTCGATTATTTGGCAGGGCAAGGCATCGCTGTCCCGGACAGCATCAATCTGGCTTTCGCCTCTGCTATTTCCTCCGATGGCGAGTGGATTGCCGGATGGAGCGGACCTGGCAGCAGTAGCCCCGGGTGGGTCGTGCACATTCCCGAGCCAGGCAGTTTTGCCATGGTAATCATCGCGGCTTTGGCGATCTGTCGACGACGGTCCTAACGTGAAATCTGATATTCGATTTGGTCGCCGGGTGAAAGCTCGGCGACCGTTTTTTCACGCCGATTCGTCACAGCTGACTAGTCAGCCAGTGCCGAGGCAACGACGGCCACGTCGATAATTTCATCGATCGAGCAGCCTCGCGATAGATCCATGTAAGGCTTCGCCAAGCCCTGCACGATGGGTCCGATTGCTCGAACTTCACCGATCCGCTGAGTGATTTTGTAGGCGATATTACCCGAGTCCAAATCGGGAAACACAAAGACATTGGCCTTTCCGCCCAAGGGCGAATCGGGCGACTTTCTGGCCGCGACCTCCGGCATGAATGCCGCATCGAATTGCAGTTCGCCGTCAATGCACAGCTGGTCATTCATTTCACTTGCGAGACGAGTCGCTTCACGGACTTTGTCAACGCGGAATGGGTTGCGCTGCCCCTCGTCGAAAAGGACAACATCGCAACCCGCGCCACGTCGCCGGTCAGGCGCTCATGATTAGCGGCCGAATCAACCGCGATGCGAGCCAGTTGTCCGGGCGTCGGATCGGGTACAACGGCACAGTCGGCGTAGGTGAAGATGATCCCCGGAAGCTCCATCAGGAAGAAACTGGATACTAGCCCGTTGGGCTCACTCGTACCGACGCTGCGCAGGCCGGCGCGGATAATCGTGGCCGCCACGGCAACACTCCCGCCGACAACGGCATCCGCATCACCGGCCGCCACAACGGTTCCGGCGAATAGGTGGGGGCTACGAATTCCTCCTGCGCCTGATCTAATGTCATTCCTTTAGTCGCTGTGTCGCCGGTGAAACAGCTCGGCATACCTGCCAGCTCGTTCCGCATTGTCGGTGAACCATGCCGAAACACCATCTGGCAATTCCGACGCCACCTCCGCCGAGGGATCGATTAAGACGCAATATCCAAATCCATTGCTCGCGAACTGGCGAGCCGCTTCTAACACACGCCTGTCCGATGCTTCGGGAAAGACAATCGTTTTCTGTCGAGCGGCCGCTTTTTCCCGCAAGGCCCTGAGTACCTGGCTCATCCGGCCTTTTCTGCCAACTCGGGGAGCACAAAATCATCAGCAACCTCCACTTCCAAGTAGAGGATGCCAAGACCGTGCGTCTTGCCCTGGGCATCGGTCTTGAGGCTTTCCGAACCGCCGCCACCAAGCGAATCGTGCAGGATGAAGTTCAACGCCAGCAAGTTCGGCGCTTCGTAGCGATCGACCTCACCAAAACAGATTTTCGCGAAGTGTTTCTTGACCCGAGAGGTCGTCAACTGTTCGCAAATGACTTCGTATGCCTCGGGCGTGTAGGCCACAACACCAACGTTGCTGCCGTCCCCTTTGTCGCCCGATCGTGCATAGGCGAGTTTCGAGAGTGGTATTTTCATGGTTCGCTCGTAGCCGTGATTCTCATATTGCAGCTTGCGAAGTAGTTATACTTCCTTGACCGTTACGCGTGTCTGAATCTTCTGCTTGTCGATCAGAGCCGGCCAGTAGCCGATGATCTCTGTCGCCTTCGGGCGCCCGCCGGCAAACCCGGTAACTCCGGGAGGTCCGCTGGTTACGAGCGGCACGATCTCCATTCCGAACCGGTCCACCCTGCGCGATCTGGTCCCTTCGCTCCCACCCGCAACACAACTTCTGCAGGTTCCTCGGGAGCCGGTGCGATCCCGGCATGACAAACGTTGGTGCCGACAAATTCCATCATTCGATTCTCGACAGGAATGTCAGCTCCATCCATCGCCGCCCGCTCGAAGATGATGTCCGCACACAATTGTGCCTTCTGGACAGCGTCGGGGCCGGCGACCGTCAACTGGCCGACGATTTTGTAGCCATCCAGGTAGGAGATCGAGACCTTGAAGGTATCGGTCGGTGGCATTCCCCGTACGCCACTCACCTGGACTCGATGTTCCGACTCCTGTTGCAACTTCACGGTCGTGAAGTCCGCCAAGCAATCGGGCGTGATGTACCTTGCCGGATCGCCCATTTCGTAAACCAACTGGGAAGTGACCGTTTCCTTCGAAACAAGTCCACCGGTACCATCGTGCTTCGTGACGACAAAGGACCCGTCCGGACTGGCTTCGATTACCGGGTAGCCGATGCGAGCCATGTCGGGCACGTCTCTCCAGTTCGTGAAATTGCCGCCCGTACATTGGGCGCCACACTCGACGATGTGACCGGCCACGGTGGCGGCAGCCAGCTTGTCAAAGTCGTCCATCGACCAGCCGAATTCGTACGCCAAAGGAGCAACCACCAGCGACGGATCGGTGGCGCGACCGGCGATCATGATGTCGGCGCCCAGGGACAAGGCCTCGATGATCGGTTCCGCGCCGATATAAACGTTCGCGCTGCGAGCCTGATCGACAAACGGAGCCAGCGGCTCGCCGGTATCCATGTTGTTCATTGCTTCGCCGGCCTGCGATCAGCTGAGGCAGGTCGGCAAGGATATCGTCACCCTCGACGATCGCGATACGAATCCCCGAAAGCCCCAACTTCTTGATCACCTCCGAAATGGCAGCCAGGCAGGCGTGTGGGTTAACCCCACCCGCGTTGGCGATGATCTTGATGCCCTTTTTCTGACAAGTCGGTAACACGCGTTCCACCATCTGGACGAAGTCGGTGGCGTAACCCGCACTTGGGTCACGACTTTTCAGCTTCTGCATGATGCTCATCGTCACTTCGGCCAGGTAGTCGAGCGTCAGGTAGTCAAGCGGCCCTTCTTCGACCAGGCGCAGCGGGCCCGAGACAGGCTATCGCCCCAAAAACCCTGGCCGTTGGCAACGAGAATCTTGTCAGGTTGGCTCATGAGAAAATATGCCCGTGACTTTCTGGTTAGATTTCGCAAGGGCACTCAGTTTACGGCTCCCCCGGCCAGCGCGATAGGCGAGGAAAGCCCGCTCCCGGCCGCCACGCTCATCGCCTGATCGGGGCGAATTCTCTAAACTGGGACAACTGCTACGCAATTACGCGGCTGGCTGTTTCGCCACCGAAGGACCAGCGGCCCAGCAAGAAAGACTGGAAGGAAATGAGCTCATTCGTCGAATCCTCATTGGAGCATGGCGTCATTCGTATTCGCTTGAATCGACCCGAGAAGCGTAATGCCCTGACCCGAGACTTCATCGAACAGGTGCTGAAACAGGTGTTGTTGGTGCGGGAACGTCCGAAAGCACGCCTGCTGGTATTCGAAGCAGCCGGTCCGGTGTTTTGTGCCGGGATGGACTTGGGCGAAATGCGGGAACGGGCGGCATCGGACAATGCGCACGATGAATGGCAGGAGGACTCCAGGGTCTTGACCGAACTGTTCTCGGCCATCTACCAGCTGGAAATTCCGACACTTGCAGTCGTGCAGGGCGCTGCAATTGCGGGGGGAATGGGGCTGGTGCTGGCGTGCGATCTCGTCATCGCCAGTGAGGCAGCAACCTTTGGTCTTCCAGAACCTGCTCGCGGCATCACCGCCGCCATCGTAACCCCGCTATTGATCCATCGCATCGGTACCGGTCCGGCCACGCAACTGCTTCTCAGCGGCAACCTCTGGTCAGCCCGGCGTGCCATGGCAGCCGGGCTATGCCTGTCTGTTGTTGCGGCCGACGCGATGACCGAAAGCGTCAACGAACAAATCGGACGCATCTTGCAGGGAGCTCCTTCGGCGTTGGCGATTACCAAACGGCACCTGGCCACGTCGCGCCGGTGAACATGGCGCCGACCAGCTGATCGCAATGCTGAAACTGTCGACCTCGATTTCTGCGGAAGCACGCCGAACCAGCGATGCCCAGGAGGGCCTGGCGGCGTTCCTCGAAAAGCGGAAGCCGAGCTGGCAACCTTGAACGGGCTGCTGTGACTCGACGCCTCCACAACGGCTACACCAGGAATTCAATCGTTTCGATCGACGCGATGTTCGCACCAGCCAGGAACTGAATGGTCAAATTCGCCACGTCATTGTGATTCAGACCGCCCGTGAGGATCACGTAGTGGCTAAAGGAATCGCTGGCCGCCGTGTTGATCGTGTCGATACCGCCTCCCGCATCCACTAACAGTCGATCGCTGAAAGTATTGCCGGAAAAGTCGATCAGGTCGGCGCCACTGCCGGTCTTGATGTTGGACAGGGCGGCCGTTGTGTTCGACATGATGACCTGATCGTCACCACCACCCAGCACAACATCCAGACGCTGCAAGGTATTTCCCGTCAGCGTGACTTGCTGATTTCCAGTCGAACCCCGGGCCGACGTGTTGCCGTCGACTTGCGTGTCAAGAATCTGGATCGGCTCAGCTACCCCGACGACTCCTTCACGAACATGGATATACAAATCTCCGGTAATGATCCCGTCGCGCACGTCCACGTCGTCGACGCCAGTGCCTCCTTCGATAATCACATCGCCGCTAATTATCGGTTCAAAATTATTCAGCGTATCGTCACCGTCGCCACCATCGACGAGCATCGATCCGCCAATCGACCCGGTGATATTCATGGTATCGTTGCCCGCACCGCCGAGGAAATCGATTGCGATGGGCGTCACCGCGTTAAATTCTTCCACGAAGTAGGAATCGACCGTATCATCGTCGTTGCCACCGTCGAACGAGAAGCTCTCGGACACGAAAATCGAGTCGATGTAAAGCGTGTCATCACCGTCGCTGCCGAGGACGGTTGTGGAGCCGCTGATATCCGAACTGCGTAGTTCAACGGAATCATTCCCCGACCCCGCACTGATACTGGTGTGACTTGCAATTTCGGCGTTTTCAATGACCATCACATCATCGCCGCCGCGAAGCGTCGCTTGGAGAATACGCCCAACGTCCAGGCCAAAAAACGAAACCGTATCACTGCCTTCACCGGCGTCAATGGTCACGTCGCGGTCGATTCCCATCGGATCAACCATCGTGAACGAATGCGAAGCGGCCGATACGTTGTTGAAGATAATGTTGGTGTTGACGCCCGCTACCTGCATCACGCCATTGAATAGCCTCTCAATGACAAACTCGTTGTCTGCGGCGTCGCCAGTCAGGATCAAGTCCCCATCGACCGTAATGTCCATGACCACGTCGCCTGCCAACATACGCCGAGCTTCAAGATCCTCAAGCCGCAGCCTGGATCGATTGCCTGCAGCGACGCGACTTTGTTGACTTACCCGGGCCGAACAGACTCCACATGATCCTACCTCCAGTAATTGCCTCGATGATCCGTATTCTCTAGGCGTCGGAGCAATTCGCCGGTCGACTTGACGCGATTCGCCCGAGGACGAACGAAAGCAGCATTCGATCGCTCAGCGACGCTGGATCCGCTGTCACCAGATTGGCGAAGGAACACGCAGCCCAGGGCCGCAGAAGGAGATTGCGAGGCGACGACACCGCCAAGTGGTCGAATCGCCACGGCACGCTTCAGATCGGGTTCCGCCATGCCGCCCATGAAAATCGCCAACCGACTTGCAGCTTGCCCGGCGCGGGCGTCGCAGATTCGGTCATACGCACAAGCCGCGACAACGGCCGTGGATCTGCGCTACGGGTACAGCGTGATCGTCTCGAATCCGCTCAAAGTCGCGCCGGACACAAAAACCTGCCCAAGTCGGGCCACATCCTGTTCCCCACTTCCACCACTCAGACTGACCATGCCCGTTAACGACACGCCTGTGCCGATTTCGAGGTCGTCGAACCCACCTGCCATCTCCAGCATGGTAAAGCCCTGAAAACCACTGTTGCTGAAGACAATCCGGTCAGCACCGCTTCCCATGCTGGCGACCGTGGAAATGCTTGATTGAGAATCGACGACACCCACAAAATCATCGCCTCCACCGAACGCCACGTCGAACTGGTTTTCAAATGTGGAAGTCCGGACAATCAGGTTTTGGGCACCTGCGGCCCCGCGAAATGTTGTTCGCCCCGAAAACGTCGCATTCAGGAATTCTGCTTGTTCCAACGCATCACTTGAACTATCCGCAAAATCAAAATGGAATGCATCAGCAAACGTTGATCCATCGCTCAGCACCTCGTCGATGCCGGACCCCATCAACACGTCGACGGCCTGCGCGTAGTCCATGTTCGTATCAATCCACTGATCGTCGCCAGCACCTGCCTCAAAGACCAGCGACCCGACGACCCCGGCTGATGTCGTCAAGAGATCGTCACCATCACCCATCATGACCGTCGTGGCTGCAGTGGCCGCATTCAAAGTGTCGAATTCGACCTGATCTTTCCCATTACCACCATTGATCATGACCGTTGTCGTTGAGGAAAATGCATCCAGTCCGATGAAGTCGCCACCGTCGCTACCGTTCACGTTCGTCCCTCCGCCCACGAACAGATCGGTTGCGCCAGACAAAGTCGTTATCAGGACCTGCGCTGACACTGAAGTTGTTCGCGATCGACGAATCAGAAACAACAAACTGATCAGCACCAGCGCGGGTGAATACGCGCAGGGAACGAATGACCGCGATTTCGTTGACGTTGACAATGTCGCCGCCTGCGCCGGAGTCAATGATCAGGTCTCGGTTAATCGCCTCGGCGACAACGTGTGAGGTCGCCGACTTTCCTGCAAAAACGATATTTGTGCCGTCGATTCCCGTCACTTCGATGTCGCCTGCCATGTCGGTCGCGATTGTGAACTGGTTGTCCGCGGCATCGCCCGTGACCAGTACATCACCAGATGCATTCACCTCCACCATCACGTCTCCCGCCAGCATGGCGCGAGTCTCCAACGTTTCGATCGTTGGCCAGCAACAGCGGAGATAATACGAACGACGAATTGATTGGCTGCGATTAGAGAACATCAGCTACCTCTGTTAATCTAATGGGCCGGTCTGGGCCCTTGTGTGATTGTCACGAACCGGCAATTCCTTGATCATACGTGAAGTCGTCAGCGGGAACAGAACCTGACGGAGCGAACGTGGCCGCAAAGTCTTACTCGTATGCCCAAAGTTAACTCTTTCAACATGAAACCTATCGAACTGGTACATCATGATTCCGATCGATCTCAGCCAGAAATGTGCAATTGTTACCGGCGCGAGCCAGGGGCTCGGCCGCGAGACAGCCCGGCGTTTGCACGCTGCCGGAGCTTTCGTGGGCATCGGGTTCCTGGATGACAAGGAAGGTCATAATCGCGCGGCAGCCAATGCAGTCGTTGCGGAACTGGGAGATCGCGCAGTGGCGTTGGCGGGTGATGTCCGCAGTTGGGAAGAGATGGAAATTGTCGTCGAGCAGGCCCAGGAAAAGATGGGCGGCATCGATATCCTGGTTTGCAACGCGGGGATCCTGCGAGACCGCTCAGTGAAGAAAATGTCACAGTTGGAATGGACAAGTGTCATCGACACGAATTTGAGCGGCGTTTTTCATTCCTGTCGGGCGGCAGCAGCTGTGATGAATGAAGGTGGTCGCATTGTCAACATCGCCTCGCTCAGCCGCGGTCGCCGGGTACTTCGGACAGGCAAACTATTCGGCGGCGAAAGCGGGCGTTATCGCATTTACGAAAGTACTCAGCAAAGAACTTGCGAGGCAACAGATCACGGTTAATGCAGTGGCCCCCGGCGTTATCCTGACCGAGATGGGCAAATCAATTCCCGATGAAAATCGTCAGGCCATGCTGGCACAAATCCCCTTGGCACGTTTTGCAGAACCGATCGAAGTGGCAAATTGTATCGTCTTCCTGGCCAGCGATCTTGCCTCCTACATGACCGGGCAAACCCTGCATGTGAATGGCGGCTGGTGGGGCTAGGGCATCGCACAGAGCTTTCAGCCTCGCATCAAAAAAGGCCTTTTGACCGACTTCGCAGCACCGTGGCGGACAAGCGATCCTCTCGCAACAGTGTCGATTTTGCCTTAAGCTGAGCTGTTGCGTCGCGACGCGATCTGTAGTCGTTTCAAGAGGAGCTTCTGATGAATTCTCGCCCACCGTTATCTTCGAACTCAGTGACCACCCCAACTCCTGTGGATACCCCCACGGGAAATCCGACAAGGCACGATATCGAACGAGTCATCGAAAATGATTTCCTTCGCGCCTGTGAATTTGCCGCTTTGAATTGCCTTCAGTGGTTGGGTAAGGGCGACAAGGAGGCGGCCGACGCCGCTGCCTGCGACGCGATTCGAGGCATGTTCGACGTCATGGACATTCGCGGTGAAGTCGTCATTGGCGAAGGAATCAAGGACGAAGCACCCGGACTGTTCAAGGGCGAAAAAGTCGGGATGTGGAGAGAGGGCTCGCCTCGCTTTGACATCGCGCTTGATCCAATCGACGGCACGACCAATATGAGTAAAGGTCTGCCAAACGCCATCAGCTGCATCGCGGCCGCTTCTCGCGACAACGAGGAAATTAACAGCCTGCAGGAGATCCCAGCCTTCTACATGCGCAAACTGGCCTACCCACCTGCCGTTCGTGCCGCCTATCGCACGGACAAGAAGCTCCCCATCAGTTTGGATGCACCCATTGGCGAAGTCATCAAGATCACGGCCAAGATCCTCAACAAGGAAATTCGCGACGTGGTCGTGATGGTACTCGACCGTCCCCGCAATCAGGATTTAATCGATTCAATTCGTCAGGCGGGCGCCTCCCTGAGGATGATCAGCGACGGCGACATTGCGGCGGCACTTGCACCGGCGCTCGAAACTTCCAGTGTTGATCTCTACGCCGGCATTGGGGGAGCACCCGAAGGCGTGCTTTCGGCTGCCGCGTTGAGATGTCTCGGTGGCGGGATGCAAGCACGAATCTGGACGCGAGACGAAGAGGAAAGACAAAGCCTCATTGCCGAAGGCTGGGGCGATCGGCTGGATGAAACCTTCCTCAGTCGTGATTTGGCTCGCGGTCAGGGAATCATCTTCTGTGCCACCGGCATCAGCCACAGCCCGCTGCTTTCCGGTGTCAAGGTTCGCGGAACAACGGCGATCACGCATTCCATTCTCATGCGAGTCAAAATGGGCACGATCCGTTTCGTTCAGGCGCATCACAACTTGAATCGCAAAACCATCCGCCTGCGTTCGCTCGATCGCGAAGTCGGCTTGATGTAAAGAGCGATCACAGTTTGCGAAGGCAACCCCAAACGCTGACACACGCCGTTGCCCGTGCGACGCCGAATGGCCGGGGCTGCTCGGCATAGCCTTCCGATGACTGGAATCGTTCTATTCCAGCGACGAAACGAGCTCCGCCTGCCTTGCGGCGGCAAACGTGTCCGTTTCCGGATCAACTTGATGGCTCAACCACCACGTGCCGGCCACCGAAACGAAGGTCACCACAAAGCCACCGTACCAGACCAGGTTTGGGTCGATGCTGTAGGCCCACATGCCCACCACGGGGGCGACGACAAACGCGGCCGCGTACGTCATCGAATAGGCGCCCATGTAGCTGCCACGTTCAGCCTCGTCGACGCGGCCAGCCGCAAAGGCGGCCCCCAATGGCATGGATAACATCTCGCCGAATGTCCAAATAAGGATCGAAAACACTGCCCATTTCAGCCCCGTGCCAAATGGCAAAATGCAAAACCCGACACCCGAGAAGAGGAACCCAACGGCCACCACACGCAGCGTGTTCCGATGCTCGACTCGACGCACCAATATCATCTCGAAGATGACAATAATCACCGTATTGATTGACATCAACAAGCCAATTTCAAATTCCCGCAACCCGTAACATTCCTGCAAATAGAGTACGTACGTTCCCAGGAACTGGAAAAAGACGACTGCGAGCAGGAAGTTACAGCACCCGAAACAGGCAAAGTGGCGGTCGCGCCAGGGCCTCATCAGATTGGCGCGAGGGCGATTGCCAGGCCGCTTGCGGTCCCGGGCTCCGAACAAACCGAGGAATGCCAACCCTGCAGCAATGCACGTTAATCCGTCGCACCAGAACAACAGGTAAAAACTGCGAGTCGCCAGGAAACCGCCCACTGCTGGTCCAATGGACATCCCCAGGTTTACCGCCAGGCGATTCAGCGCCATTGCGCGCGGATGCAGTTCTTTCGGGCAGACGTTTGCAGTCGCCGTCGACGACGCTGGCCGAATCGTTTCCGCAACGACGCTCAAGATGAACAACGCCAATCCAATCTGGGCCAAAGTCTCCACCTGAACCAACACAAGGAAGCCGATGCCCGTCGACAGCAGCGACATCCACTGCACCTTAAAGGGACCAATCCGGTCGGTGAGCCATCCTCCCAGCATGGCTCCAAAAAATCCCCCGACCCCATAGAGCGCGAGCAGCGATCCAACCTGGGTCGCAGTGAATCCGCGTTCGGTTTTGCAGTAGAGAGTCCAAAAGGGCAACACCATGGTGCCGCTTCGATTGACGAGCAGGACCGCGGACAAGAGCCAAACGTCGCGTGGCAAGCCACGGAACGCTTCGGCATAACTGGACAAAATGCTGTGAAAACCGAATCGCCGCGCACGACCGGGAAGACTCGAACGAACGTTCATCTGCAGATGCCCTAATCTCGTGATCGGCGATGCCCCGGTACGCAGCCAAAGAGCATCCAGCCTGGCAGAAGGTTCGCGCCTCGCCGACGACAGCCCAATCAGCGCCGATTTTCACCGACAGTCGGTTGTCACAGGAGGAAGTATCGAGGCAACGGTCCCGGTTGCGCGCGGTAGAACGGAAGGTGTGTTTCGACGAATCAAAGCATCCGCCGTTTCCTGCATTGCCTCCATCGCTTCCTGAATTTGCATCCGGTATCGTTCGATCTCCGAGGGACCAATATCGTCTGGTACGTAGATCGGCGAGCCGGAAACAAGTGCCACTCGAGAAAATGGTTTGGGGATCGACTGCGTCGTCCAACTGCCGGGCACCTCCCAGGCATTCTCGCAGGCGAATGCAGTGGGCACGATCTCGTTGCCTGAACGCGAGGCAAGATAAACGATGCCGCGGCTCATTTGTCGACGTGGGCCCCGTGGACCATCCGGCGTCATCACGATGTCGTGAGTTTTGGCGACTTCAAGCAACTCTCGCGCCGCGGCTCGACCACTGCGACCTGAGGAACCTCTCACCGTTCCCACACCTACGGCACTCACCACGCTGGCAACAAACGCGCCATCGCGATGACGGCTTGTGAGGGCGACTGTCCGAGTATGATGGCCTCCGAAAGCAGCCAATACTGCCGAGTCGTGCCAGACCGAATACAGGAATCGCCGCGGACCCGAGGCATCATAAGGACTTGCACCGACCGAGGTTCGGAGTTCCTTGCGCAGTGTACCGAACAACAGCCGAAAGCCGGTGCCGCAGCCGCGGCCGGCTAAACGCACCAGCAAGGGACTATCAAATCGCATGGTAATTCTCGTGCAACTATGGATTCAGACGGCTTCCGTTGGCCGCCTTGCTCGCGATCAAGACCTGACCCGACGCAGGGCGCCGGATCAGGCAGCTCAAAATGCCCGGCGACTATAGAAAATCTGAATCACGGCGTCATGATCAAAAAGCGGCCGAATTCCCGGGTTCGAATGGGCCGCTCGCCAGGCTGGAGCCAACCAGGATCAAAGGGGCCGGAATCAAGCGGTGTGCCATTCCAGCACAACGTGCTGCGAGCCCGGCGGACCAGCCGTTAGAGGGGGTGCCAGTCTACCTCACGAACCCAGGTGATAGCAGCCAATCAGCGCTCACCACGACTGACGATCTCGCCGTTGATAACCGTTCCAACACAGTGCGTGGTGTATTCGAACGGATCGCCATCATAGAGGGCCAAATCTCCATCCTTGCCGACCTTGATCGATCCGATGCGATCCTCGAGGCCCAGTATGCGAGCTGCCTCGATTGTGATACTGGCCAACGTCTGGTCGAAGGAGAGTCCGTTAGCAGCCGCAATCGCCGCTTCGAAAAGCACTACGCGAGTTTTGGGCACGTACGCCTCGTAGCCGCTTTGCATCGCGACCGGGATGCCTGCCTGGACCAATTTTGCTGCTGTTTCAAAGCTCATGTTCTCCCGGTCACCCACTGCCCGGGCCATCAAAGGATGGATGATCACTGGAACCCCTGCTTCCTTGATCTCATCAAGCAACAAGTAGGACTCGGCCGCACCATCCAGCCAGAGTCGGAAACCAAATTCTTCCGCCAACCGCAGGGCGTTCGTAATGTCTTGTGCGCGGTGCGCGGTGATCAGCAACGGTGTCTTGCCGTCCAATGCTTCGGCGAGCGACTCAAGAGAAAGGTCGCGTGCAAATGCAACGGTCTCGGCACCGGGCTCGGTCGCTTTTCCATCCGCGTCGCCACTGGACTCGGATTGGAGTCTCATTTTTTGCTGATACTCTTTGGCCGAAATCAGATTGGACCTAAGCATCTGCAACATTTTTCCCCTTGTGCCCGGTGAATCCTTACCCGACTTGCGAGCGGCAGAGCTGAGGGTCGTCGCCAACGCCTGCATTTCAACCAACACGGCTGCTTCCGCGGGACCACTGATGGTCTTGACGACCATCGTTTGACCCGACATCAATTCGCCTGGAGCATGGCCAGTGTGCACGGTTGTAACGCCGAATCCGCGAATCCAATCAACCAACTCATCACGACTGTTGAATGCATCAATTGCCCGCAAGGCGGGTTGAATAGGAGCTGAGTGTTCGAGTTGATCCTGATCCTGGTCCTGATTCAGCATCCCCGTGAGCCCCACCGTGCTGTGCGCGTCGATCAGGCCCGGAGTGACCACTTCCGCTTCCAGAATTTCGAAGCTTTCTGGCACGGTGATGTCATCCGAGCTGCCGATCGCCGCAATCTCACCATCGCGAATGAGGACGGTTCCGTCTTTGATCGGTGCGCCTTCCATGGTGTAAATGACTTTGCCTCGCACGGCAACCTGCGCCTCAACCGATAGATTGGACAGACAGGCAATGCAGAAGGCAAGCGAGAAACATAAAGCTCGAATCATGATGTGGCTCTTGATGAATATCGCTCTGAAGGGGTGCATTACTGGGCGAAATCGAAACAACAGAAGTAAGGCGATTGGTCGTGGCCGGCGCCGTATCCACCGACGGCATACAATCGATCTGCCTCGTTCGACCGATCAAACACGCGTTGCCCCTCGACCCAAGTCTCTTGGACCTTCGTGTAAACGCTGAACGGATCACCATCCAGGATGATGAAGTCTGCGTCTTTGCCAGCCTCAAGCGTCCCTATGCGATCCTGAAGTCCAATCATTTCCGCTCCGGCAAGCGTCAGGCCTTCCAACGCCATCTTCCGTGACATGCCGGCCCTGACGGCCAGCGCCGCCATGCGAAAGAAGATGCGCGAGTCGGTGATCCAGTCGTCCGTGTGAAATGCAGTACGCACACCGGCCTCTTCGAGCACCTTTCCGGTTCGCATCAGCAGGTATCTCGCTTCGAGCTTTCCGCCGGGCGAATCGACAAGAATCATCGAACAGGGTGCCCCCGCTTTTGCAATCTCGTCCGCAACCAGCCAACCTTCACTGACATGGTGCAACACCACGGGAAACCCGAACTCTCGTGATAATCGCAGCACCGTCATGATGTCATCGTGGCGATGCGTGTGATGATGCACAATTCGTTTGCCTTGCATTGCCTCGACCAATGTTTCCAGATGCAGGTCACGCGGGGGTAATTTTTCGGCGTCATCGCCAGCCCGTTTGACTTTCGCATGGTACTCCCTGGCTTTGATGTACTGCTCGCGAACGAGAAATGCAGACTTGCCTCGAGTCCCCGGAAATGGTCCTTCCTTGATCGAATTCGTACCGTTGGCCATTTTCAGCCCACCCATCGGTGCGCCGTTCTTGTCGCGAATAAAGATGTCGTCGATTCTGCTCGGCGGACCGTCAGCAAACCGCAACTTGACATAAATCGTCTGACCGCTGATGAGATGACCGGAGCCGGGCATGATGTTCAGTGTGGTCAGGCCACCTGCCAGCGCTCGCTTGAATCCCGAATCACGGACGTTGAGTGACTCATAGACCCGCACGCCCGGCTGGATGGGCGAGCTTCCATCCGCTGCTCCGATACCACCGATGTGGCTGTGCGTACAGATCAGCCCAGGCATGACCGTCTTTCCCCCGGCATCAATTTCAACAGCTCCCTCCGGCACCGTGATCTCGCCGGCGGCACCCACGGCGACGATCTTGTCGCCGTCGATAATCAAAATCCCCTCGGGAATCTCGTCGCCCTTGATAGGAATGATCCTGGCGCCAACGATAGCGGTCACGTTGGCGTGCGAGTCCAACTCAGCACCGGGCAGCAACCAACAACTGACGATCACAGTGAAGAAGAAAAAGTAATTCATGGAATGGCCGGGCGAGAAGGAGGCATTGGGGAAGTCTATTGTAGATACGGATCGAGTCGCAAGCGATCAGATTCCGACCGAATCGGGTCACAAATCGAGCCACCGCAAAGCTCGACGTGAGAATGTGCAAACAGTGTCCACTTGCAGTGTAGCGGTTCTCTGCGTGCTGGACAGCGATACCGGTATCGCTTTCGTTCAGGCTCCGTTCGAATCGCACGATTCATCGATGAACCTCTGCCGCAGTTCGCGGCGCATGATTTTGTTCGAGGCTGTCCGCGGCAAGGAATCCACGATTTTCACTTGAGCGATCTTGAACAGGGGGTTTAGCGAGTGTTTCACTGCATCGTTCATCTGTTGCAGCAGCAGCTGTTCCTCACTCACCACCAGCGCGAGGTCGCAACGACGAATACAATGAGCTGTTCTGGGCCGGAACCATCGGTTGCCAGCGCGATGGCAGCTGTTTCGCTGATGGATGGCAAGCGGTTGAGGACCTGTTCAATTTCGGCCGAACTGGTTTTGATGCCACCCAGGTTCATCGTGTCGTCGACGCGGCCGCCGGCTTGATAGTAGCCACCGCTCAAACGCCGGAAATAGTCGCCATGGCGGCGGAGCTTCTCTCCGCCTGGACCAACGGGAGTATCGGCGTAGTACGTCTCGTGGTGGTTACGATTCAATAGTGTCCGAGACAGACCCATGGCGGGAGGGACTAAATAGAGCTGCCCCTCATCGGCGAGACGGCCGTCGGCGTCGAGTATTACAAAGCGGCTGCCAAGCGCCGGCGTGGAAAACGTGCCGGCCACATTTGGCTGCACAACCGTGCTGGTAATGTAACCGCCACCGATCTCGGTCCCGCCGCAATACTCGATGACCGGTCGACCGCCGGCCAATCCTGCGAGGTACTCCATGTCATCGGGATGGGATGCCTCGCCCGTCGAACTGAAGCAACGCACGAATGACCAATCGAATCGCTGCATCTCGTTCGAGCTGCGCCAGGCGCGAACGATCGTTGGCACGACACCCAGCATCGTGACGCGGGCGTCCTGTACGAATTGCCCGAAACCGGATGAGGTCGGCACGTCGTGGTACAGCGCAATGGTCGCGCGATTGATGAGCGCCGCGAAAATTAACCACGGCCCCATCATCCAGCCAAGATTTGTTGGCCAACAGACGACGTCGCCAGGTCGGATGTCATGGTGGAAAAAACCGTCCGTGGCGCACTTGATCGGTACCGTCTGGTCCCAGGGAATCGCTTTCGGATCACCGGTGGTTCCGGAAGAAAAGAGCACATTGATCAACCGGTCGGGCTCGCCCAGGATTGGGGGGCTCGAATCGGGATCACCGGCTGCCGAAAGAAAATCTGCAAACAGCAGATCACCGGGACGAAGTTCGCCTGGCTCATCGAGCGGAACGACGATCGCCTGTTTGGCCCCCGCCTGCTGTACGCGTTCATACAGCTGAATTCGCTTGGTGCCACGAAAGTAGGCGTCGCTGCAGAACACGGCCCGGGCCTGGCTGATTTCCAGACGCTTGGCAATTTCCGGCGCCGCAAAACTGTCTGCAATCGAAACAGCCGCACAACCTGCATAGATAATGCCCAGATAAATGACGACCGATTCGACGTTCATCGGCATCACGATCGCCAGTCGATCGCCAGCCTGGAATCCGGCCGCGTGGATACTGGCGGCCACCCGACTCACACGATCCTGCAATTCGCCGTAGGAAACCGTGACCCTGCTGCCATCCGGGCAGGAGGCGACAATCGCGGTGACCGCTGCGTCCGATTGAAAACAGCTTTGGCAAATATTCAATTGCGAACCAACCAGCCACTTTGGTTGCTCAACGCCAGTCGAAAGGTCGAGCACCGTCTCGGGCGGCTCTTGAAACACGATGCCCAGGCGATCGACAACTCGGGACCAGAAGAGCTCCGGCTCGCGGACCGACCAGGCATACAAGTCCTCAAAGCAAGGTTGCCCTACGTTTTCGGCAAACTTGGTCACGTTGGCCGATGCCACGGTTTCCGGGTCCGGTTCCCACATGGGCGCGAGTCGGAAAGGTTGGCTCATAAAGCTCGCCTCAGGCTTCAGATTTCCGGTCGTTCCAGTTCAAAACGATCGGTAGTTCGTGTGTAAGCTCGACCACCCAGGCGTCCAATCGCGTCCAATTTCGCCGCGTCAACTCGCCCTTCGCGGGTAATGATTTCATCGGCGACGTGCACCAGGACGATACGCCCGATCACAACGTTCGCACCTGATGGCCCATCACCCAGCTTTAACAATTGGAGCAGCTCGCATTCGAAGCTGGCCAACGCGTCGCGAACGCGAGGAGGTCGGACTTTCGTGGACGGAGCGCCGACAACGCCACAGGTCGCAAATTCGCTGACCCGGCTGTCATGGTCGGCACTGGTCTGGTTCATCAACTCGGCCTGATCAAACGACACGATACTAATTGTAAATTCCTTCGTTTGTTCGACGTTGACCAGCGTGTCCTTCGGCGATCCATCGCGGCGGTTGGCAGGGCAGAACATGAGTGTTGGGGGGCTGGCTCCAACCCCATTGAAGAAGCTGAACGGTGCCAAATTCAGCTCGCCCTGGCCTGACATCGACGAGACCCAGGCAATCGGTCGCGGAGTGATCAGGCCGACCATGTAAGAATAGACTTCGCGGATGGAAGCCTGATCAGGATCGATCACCATGGTTACTCCAACCAACTCAGCGGATAACTCGGATCGTCGAAGTCCATCGCCTGTTTCGTCAAATGCAAAGGCCGATCCGTATCGAACATCACCGCCATCTCTTCAGTACGATCCATGCTCATACTCGCCATGATCGTCCCCGGATGCGGGCCGTGCGGAATCCCGCCCGGATGCAGCGTCAACGAACCGATGTCGACGCCCTTTCGTGACCCGAACTGGCCATCGACATAGAACAGCACTTCGTCGGCCTGCACATTCGAGTGCACGTACGGCACCTTGATCGCTTCCGGGTGGTGATCGAGATAACGAGGCGCAAAGGTGCAGATCACGAACCCATTGCACTCAAACGTCTGCTGGTAGGGCGGCGGCAGGTGCGTGGTCCCCGTCAGCGGCTCAAAGTCCCACGCGTTGAACGTGTAGGGGTACAAAAACCCGTCCCAGCCCACGACGTCCAGCGGATGGTGCGCCATCACCGAACGTGTCAAACGCTGCTTGTCTTTCGTTATGACGTCGACATCGCCTTCGTGGTCGATCGGGTTCAGTTCGGCCGGGGAGTGAAAATCGCGTTCGTAATAGGGCGACCCCAGCAGCATTTGGCCATCGGCGTTGTGATAGCGAGCCGGGATTCGTACCGGGCTATTACATTCCAGGACCAGGTAGTCCTCCGCTGCGACATCCTCCGGTACGAATCTGTAGATTGCCGTTCGCGGCATGACGATGTAGTCGCCCCGACGATAGGGCAACGTGCCATAAATCGACTCGACAACCCCCTGCCCTTGATTGACGAAAATTACCTCGTCTGCAGCGCCATTTCGAAACAGCGCCGTTTGTTCAACTTCCGGACGACATCGATAACTGGTCAGGTCTTCATTGAACAGCATCGGGACGCGACCGGTAATCGGATCGCCGCCGCGAGGCAACTCACCAGTCCGCAAATGATGGTGTCGCAGAGGCTGCTCCTGCACCCTCTGCAGTTCCATGTGACCGACCACTTCCGTCGATTTGATCCGGGTCGGCGGGCGCAAGTGGTACATGATCGAGTAAGCACGCTCGAAGCCGTCGGTCGTCACGACATGCTCGTAGTACAATCCTTCGTCTTTGTAGCCACTGCCCTGTGCCACCCTGTGCTGGATGTGTCGTTTCGCCGGGATGCTTCCCATACGTCGGTAACTGGGCATCTCAACCCCCTTTCAATGGCATAGATTATTTAGAGCGAACCCCGTTTTTCCTGTTCGCGTTCGATCGCTTCAAACAGGGCCTGGAAGTTCCCTTCGCCGAAGCCGATCGAATTGCCATGCCGTTGGATGAGCTCGTAGAACAAAGTCGGGCGGTCGAACACCGGCTTGGTGAACAACTGCAGCAAGTAACCGTCCTCGCGGTCACGGTCGACGAGCACCCGAGCGTTCTTGACGTCTTCCAAATTCTCATGAATCTCACCGACGCGTGCCGGCATCAGTTCGTAATACGAATCGGGGACCTCCAGAAACCCGACGCCATTCGAACGCATCTCGTTTACCGTGCGAACGATATCTGAAGTCAGTAACGCGATGTGCTGGACTCCAGGTCCGTTAAACTCGTCCAGGAACTCCTGAATCTGCGAGTTCTTGCTCGACGGTTCATTGATCGGCAGCCGAATGTAGCCGTCTTCGTTACCGACTACCTTGCTCATCAACGAGCTTTTGCCCGTCTTAATATCGAAATGAGCCGTCTCATCAAAGCCAAACACTCGTGCGTAGAAGTCGACCCACTCGTCCATGTTCTCGACATTGGCGACGATATGATCGATCATCATGATGTGAATATCGCTGAATTCGATTCCACCAGGGACATTGTTGTAGCCTGGTGCGAAGACACCCTGACGGTCCCGTTTGACGAACGTGTGAACGACATCGCCGTAAGCCGCAATGCTGCCAGCCGTGAACCCGTCGTGCGTGTCGATGGGGCGTACGATACAACAATCCTGGTTCTCGCAATGCGTTAATGCAACGGCCACGTCATCGACGCGAAACGCGACGTCACTGACTCCGCAGCCGTGCTTGTCAAGAAAGGCGCGCAACTTGTTCGCCGCGTCTCCATCGCCCTGCGGTTCCGCAAACAGAAAATTGACGCGGCCCTGCCCCACGACAATGGCCTTGCGGCCGTTCAAACCGGTCGCCGTATCACCTTCGGCGCGACGCACGAGGCCCAGATTTTTGACGTGATAGTCGGCCCATTTTTCGACATCGTCGACAATGAACTCGAGGTGATCGATTGCACGAATACCCAGCGGGTTAGAATCAGTGTGTTTTTTTGGCGATACAGTTGCCATGGTGACGTTCCTGCGTGAACAAGGTGTTTCGGAGGGGTTATTCATGTCAGGGGACATGACCGCCGGTGCCATTATCGCAAAACGCTGAGCACCGGAAGAAGCCGGGCTCGCCAGTGGAACGGGGTCAGTGAACTCGACCACGCAGCGAAGGCGGCAAAGGCAAGATTTGCCTAACCGTAACAGGAAGAGCTTAGCCTGCGCGCATTGCAAGCACTCTGCCACATACAGTCAGTGGGCAGGACGGAATCGGTGAACTTGCAAGAGATGTGGCCGTACATGCGCATAGTCGTTAATATTCCCCCCCGCCAGGGTGCGCACCAACGCGTCCCGTTGCGTGCCCAGATCATAGTCTGAAATTCGAGGAAATACCATGGTTAGGTTTATCACCTGTTTCTCAATGCTGTGCATCTTGACACTTTCGGTAGACCGAGAATCGGCCGGTCAGGAGGGACCAACGGTCAAGCCGGCAAGTGAAATGACCATCTCGGAAATCATGATTGAGACCAACAAGAAACCGGCCCGGTTGTTGAAGAAGGTTGCTACCGGTGGCGCGAACGACGCTGAAAAGCAACGACTGGTCGACCTCTACAAAGCGATGCAAAACCTGCAACCGCCACGCGGCGAGGCCGACAGTTGGTCGCAAAAGACCGGTCTGTTGGTCGCAGCTGCTGAAGCCGCCAAAGCCAACAACGCCGAAGCGAAGCAGATGCTGACGAAGGCGGCGAACTGCAAAGCGTGTCACGATCTTCACAAGGAAAATTAATCCGTCCATTACCCGTACAACGGATCCGCCCCGCACAAGGAAGCTGCCATGCGATCATTCGTCACTCTCGTCTGCACAACGGCAACACTGATCGGCGTTGCCTGCCCTCCCGCCGAGGCTCAAGTTCGCACCGCGAATAACACACAGGGCGGCAAGTTCTTCGATGGACTCTATCAGGAGCTTCGCAACTCTTACCTGCTCAACAACACGCCGCTTGAACCGGTTCCACCAGCCACCGCGGGCGTCTCGAAGAACCAGGAAATCATCAAGTCGTTTCAGGGATTCGCAAATAGTTCGGCGCAACTTGTGAATGCGCTTCGCTTTGAAGAACGCTATTCGCCCAGCATTCGCGTGCTGTTGGCGGACGCCATAGATGTTCAGGCACAAGCTCATACGCTTGCCCAAAACGCCGATCGGTACGCGTCGATGGAACAGCTGGGAAATGCTTACGCCAACCTGGATCGTACCTGGCGGTCATTGGCATATCAAATCCAGCAAACGCAAAACATCGGTTCCAACGTGACAAAACAGGTTGATAATCTCAATCGATGGAATGCGCAGCTGGGCCAGCTGACCAAAGTCGAACCACAGCTGCAACGCCAGGACCTGGCACAGTATTTTGTGATTCTGGGAAGTGATCTGCAGTACATGTCAGACGAGATGCGGTTCGAGCTGTATCAACACCCGAAGAAAACCGAGTTGATCAGCAGGACGCGCGACCTGGCGAACCGGGCTCGCCAGTTGCAGATGGCGGCCGAACGAGGCTATCCACAATCGGAAATCGTCCGTTACTACGAAGAATTCTACGATCAATGGCTGCCTGTGAAGCGCGAGTTGCGATCGGTGAACAGTCGAACCCTGCAAAGTTTTATCAGTCGTATCTCGTCAGAGAACGATGAATTGCATGAGTTACTGCTGCTTGATCCGGTCATCGATGGGCGCGACATCCTCTACATGGCAGAAACACTGAAGCAGAATATTGATATTGCCTGCGACACCATTTCACTGAAACGCCTGATCGTCGTTCCCAATTCGGTCGAGGTGTTTCGACAAATGCAGGAGTTCTATAACCTCTGTGACGATTTCCGGGAGACCGTAGCGACAGAATCCAACTTGGAGAACGTTCGGTGGGACTTCCGCGAACTGGACGTCAGCTGGAACGACCTCAAGTCGACACTGGCCCCGATTCAATCGCCCGACACGGTTCAGAAAGTTACTTTTGTTGACAAGTATGTTGGCGAATTGCGAGATGCGTTGGGTCTACAGCCTTCGGTGAACCTGGATCAAGCCGTTCAACTGGCAGCAACCATTGACAATACGAGTGATCTCCTGACTTTCGACATCGATCGTTACGTTGGCCGTTCAGGAAACTATCCTGCGCAATTTCGCAATACGATCACGGCGCAAGCCAGTACCTTCCGCAATTCATCCCGGTCGGTTTACGAAGCAGTTTCCTCACGGGCCAGCGAAGCCACCATCCGCCAACGCGTCGTCGAGATGGCCGGCAACTGGCGACAACTCGAAGCGCAAATTGCCAAAGTGCGAGCGGAGGATCGAGCTGCACTGGTCCGCGTCGTGCAATACATCGCTCCTTCGGTGACCAAACTGCAGGTAATGTACGGATACTAGATCAACCGCCGACAATTTGAGAACGACCATGTTCCAAGGCGACCGCTTCCAGGCGGTCGCCTTGTTTTGGATGGATTCGATCAGATCGAGTGTTTGCAGGCAGCGTCAGCTCTGATAGCGGGGCACCGACCTTGCCTGGCACCTTCGATTGTTCATACCATCTGCCTGCAAATTGACGTTCCCATTCGCGGTTGTTCCATGCGAGTCCTGATTACTCATCGATACCTGTGGCCAGAGAATCTGGCCTTATATGCCGCGATGCTGAAAGACATCGCCGAATGGCATATGGCTCGCGGCGATTCCATCACCATCCTCACGGCGGCTGCCAAAGACGCAAACGATCAGACAAAGCGCCACACATGGTGCAACGAAATGGGAATCCGCCTGATCGAAACACCACTGCGCATTCGACCGCGACGTCTCTCTTTTCGGACGTGCGCTTAACGCTTTTCGCTATGCAATCCAGCTGATCCGACTGTTGTCCGCAGAACGCTATGACCTGGTTTTCGTCGGTTCGTATCCGCCCATCCTGCCGGCATTGATTGCGCGGACCATCGGTCGGTTCCGCGGAAGTCGGTACATCTACTACGTGCAGGATATACTGCCCGAATCGATCGAACGAAAACATGCAGGACTGCGTGCGCTTGCCATGCTGCTGAAAGCGGCCGATAGGCCCAACATGAATTCGTCGGCTGCAACCATCACTCTGTCGGACAATATGAAGCAAACGCTCACCAGGCGTGGCGTCCCCGATGAGAAAATCTTCGTCTTGCCAAATTATGCCATTGATGAAACTCCACAGGATATAGCTGCCAGATCATCGAGTGAAGTAACAATCATCTACGCCGGCAATCACGGCAAACTGCAAAACCTCTATTTCTTCCTGCGTTCCGTCAAAAAGGCAGCCGCCCGCTGCGAATTCAAAGTGCAGATGATGGGCGGCGGGACAGAACTCGAGGCTTTGCAAGCGTTGACCAGAGAGCTGAACCTGAGCAACGTCGAATTCCTCGGGCTCAAACCGCGTGACGAAGCGCAAGCCTTGATTGGCAAGGCAGACGTAGGTCTCGTCGGCGCCTTGCCGGGACTCTACGACGTCGCTTATCCCAGCAAGATGATGTCCTACCTGAAAGCGGGCTTGCCCGTGCTGATCCAGGTGGAAAGCGACTCACCGGTCGCCGAATACATCACGAACAAACAACTGGGCGTGGCTGCATCACCTTCCAGCATTGATGAAGCTGCCGACGCCATCGTACTCGCGGTTTCCATGATTCGGAGCGGCGAATTCCAACGAACAAAAATAGCCGCAATGGCGGACCGCTTGTTCTCGAAAGAACGGTACTTCGATCGGTATAGCGCTGTTCTGGCCACTTGCATCTAGGAGCCCCAAGTCGATGATATTTTCCAACGATCGTTTGTCGTTCGATACGCAAGAATACAATTTCGCTCAAATCGTCCTCGATGAAATTAACGAGCATTTGGCCGCGCAAGGGCACGCTGCAATTCCCGCGCTGAATCGAATTCACGAGATCGAAGGCATCCGTGAGAACATTGAGCCTTACCGACAACTGTTGTTTCGCCTGTTCCGCAAACCGCACTTCCAGGCCGTGTACAAGGCGTTCGGCAAGAGCCTGATCGATGCCTACCTGACCGAGGATGCAATCATCCAGAAGACTCCGACCATTCGCATCCAGCTTGCGGGAGGCAAATCGGTCAGCTTCCATACGGACGGATGGTACGGCCATGGACGGACGGTCTACAGTTTCTGGCTGCCCATGACACATGTCTACGCCTCGAACAGTCTACAGATGGCCCGAAATGAAGACGAATCCAGTAACCTCATCGCGGAAATCTCAGCGGCACAAATGGACCTGAACGAAATCAACATCGTGGCAGAAGCGATCTGCGATCCGGTGGAAGCGGACCACGGCGAGCTGCTCGCTTTTAATTCGAACATGATTCATGGAACGCTGGACAACACCACTCCAGATTCGCGAGTTTCGTTCGATTTCCGAATCGCGGAAAGCGTGGCCGACATTGGCAACAAGCCGGCCTCTAATTATTACGCGTACGGTGAACTTGCTGGCGAGACATCTACGACTGCCGAATTGACCGACACTGAGCGCAGCTTCACCTCGCTGATGTATTCCGGCACCTGCCATGGTATCAGCGCCAAGTCACAACTTGTGTTCCTCAACGAGTACGCCAAGATTAACGGCATCAACATCATGGGGAGCGAGTCGGAAATCGTCGTCTTTGATTACGCTCCGGTGATGCAAACTTATCTCAAGAAGCCCCTTCCGACGATGGACAGCCTGCTGCTGTTCAGTGTCGCGTTGCTGCCTGACAGCGAACCGCTTCGCCAGCAAATCTACGCCAGTGCCATAGATAACGGCATCACGCTGCTGTTCGGTGCGGAGGATAAACGTTTGGGAAGTCACGCCGACATCGCCAATGTGGAGGACGCGTATCGAACTTCACAGGGTGTTTCATCAATGGCTGCAGTTTGATCGACAGCGGCTTTCCGGAAATGAAGCCGCGTGGTGCCGGAGCAAGTCGCGTCCAGCCGACTTGGCAATGTAACGAATTGCGCGTAAGCTAACGTGATGACCAGCTTGAAACGCGGCCTGCCAGCCAGGTATTTCGTCGACGCTTCGATTTACGAACAGGAGACTCGCCAGATTTTTCAGCGTGAGTGGCTGTGTGTTGGGCACTCGAGCCCGCTGAACAAACTGCACAGGTTTCAGACGTATGACATTGAGGGAACCTCGATCCTGGTCATGCGCAGTGAGAACGGGCTACGGGCATTTCATAACATCTGCCGACATCGCGGCGCCAAACTATGTGAATCCGAAGCTGGTACGTTGCAGAACGGCTGCCTCCAGTGCCCGTACCACGCCTGGACATACGACAGCCACGGTACCCTGCAGGCCGCCCCCAATATGCACTCGGCGGAAGAATTTGACGCCCAGGAATTCGGGTTGGTCGAAATCGACTGTGTGGACTGGCAAGGCATGTTGTTGGTGAATTTCTCGTCCTCAACGCAGGACTTTGCGGAACAATTCGCTCCTGTGCTGCACCAATTCGACCCATGGAATCTGACGGGGCTGACCGTTGGTGCAAGCCTGACCTACAAGGTCGCGGCAAATTGGAAACTCTTGTTCCAGAACTTCAGTGAGTGCTACCACTGCCCCACCGTGCATCCCGCATTGGCCCAGTTGACACCCTACAAGTCGGCCTCGAATGATCTTCTCGCCGGGGGATTTCTTGGCGGCCCTATGCTACTGGCTGAAAGGGCGGAAACGATGTCGACTGATGGGCGACGGGTGGGGCCGTTATTGCCTGGTCTTGAGACGTTACGACGACAAGTTGCCTACTACACAATTTTCCCAAACCTGTTTGTTAGTCCACATCCAGACTATGTCATGCTGCACCGAATCTATCGCCAGTCAGCAGGCGAAACCCGCGTTGTCTGCGATTTCCTTTTCGATTCAGAAGCCTGCCACCGTGGTGAAGTCGAAACGACCCGAGCCACGAACTTCTGGGATACCGTAAACCGGCAGGACTGGCACGTGTGCGAGTTGGTGCAAAAAAGCGCCTTGGCAGCGGCGGCCCATAGCATTGCTCCGGGACCTTACGGCCCGCTGGAAACCGTACTGCCAGAATTTGATGCGCACTATCTGGCGGCGATGAATCGCGCCGACGCGTAAGCCCACCGAGCGACTGCTGCAATCGAATTCAGCGACTGAAATTGGTGCCAGAGTTTTTGGTTTTCTTCGCTTCGTCTCTCTAACGGAAAGCCAAGCGGCTTCGCGAAAATGAGCACCGTCGATTCCGCAAGGTCACATGACCCGCGCGTCGATACGAGAACTGACGAACCTTGTAGGCACAGTCTTTGACGCCTGCAAACGACACGGTCGGACCTTCGAATTGAAACGACAGGTTGCGTGTGCGGCTGGTGAAGGGAAGCAGGTGCTCATCCGAGCGAACCTCTTCCTTTACTTTTCTCTTGTTAGAACGATTTTCCATTAGATTTCTACAACTCACGTGAGTGAGTTCCCCATCTACATCACTAGCAAGTAACCTCGCATAATGCTTCAGTTGACCGGCACCTACATACGGTGGGTCAGGTAACCCTTTCAGTGTAAGCGCCCCATCCGATGCGTCAACAACATCGCAACTTCTGGCTGGTAAATCGACGCAAAGCAGCCGAAACGACAGGACTTTTCCACCAAATTCTTTGCAATTTTCCGGATTTTGACCGGTACCAGTGCTGTTCAGCACGTTACCGAACACCGACGCTATTGCTTGCAAAACAGAGGTTGCAAAACAGAGCCGACCATCGCTTCGATCGACCACGGGAAGATCGCAGTCGGCAAACCGCCCACAATTCCGCGATCCTGAATTCCCAATCGCTCAAGGCCAGAGAACCCATTCCTATGAATAATCAAACTCCCGGTGCCGCCCCAGCAACTGATCAATCCTCGATGACGGCTCGATTATCGGTGATGATGTTTCTCCAGTTTTTCACCTGGGGCGCCTGGTTTGCCACGTTGGGCCTGGCAATGACCAACGGCCAACTGGCGGAATTCATTGGTGGTGCTTACGAGTCGGCACCGATCGCTGCAATCGTGGCACCACTTTTTCTTGGGCTGATCGCCGATCGTTTCTTTCCATCCGAGAAAGTCTTCGGCGTCTTGATGCTCATCGGAGGTTCGATTATGTGCCTGCTACCGTCGATCGCCGCGAAGGGCGCGGAATCCGGCGATGCATTTGTATGGTGCGTCTTGGCTTACATGCTCTGTTACATGCCCACGCTCGGATTGGGCAACACGATTGCCTTCACCCACATACCCAGCCAGGACAAGTTCCCGATGATCCGCGTCTGGGGAACGGTCGGCTGGATCGTAGCTGGTTTGGTGATTGGCGGCACGGGTTGGGACAGTCAATTCAAGATCTTCTGGCTCGGCGCTGCGAGCTCGTTGGTGCTGGGTGTTTATTGTTTCTTTTTGCCTAGCACACCGCCGCCCTTGAAAGATGAACCGATGGATCTTCGTTCTATTTTCATGGTGGACGCCTTCAAGTTACTCGCAGACTGGAATTTCTTGATCTTTGCGGTTTGTTCGACCTTGATCTGCATTCCACTGGCCTACTACTACGGGAGCACTTCTCAGTATCTTGGGCAGGCCGGATTTTCCGCGCCGGGAGCAACGATGACGTTGGGACAAATGTCGGAAATCGTGTTCATGCTCATGATCCCGTTTTTCTTCCGAAAGCTCGGAGTGAAAATGATGATCCTGATTGGCATGGCCTGTTGGGTCATCAGGTACATGTTGTTTTCATTCGCGGCGCCGACACAAACGACCTGGATGTTACTTGCCGCAGTTGCATTGCATGGGATTTGCTACGATTTCTTCTTCGTTACCGGATTTATGTATACCGACCAGAAAGCACCCAAGAACATTCGCGGGCAGGCCCAGGGACTGCTGGTCTTCCTCACGCAGGGAATCGGTATGTTCTTCGGCTATCGGGTCATGGCCGGCGGCGATTTGTTTGGGATTCCGCTCAACCTGACCTTCGGAGAGTATGGTCAGCAGGTCACGAGCTCAGCAACTTACGCCGAAGCACTGGCAGCCGCTCAGGGCGACACCGAATCGACAGGCTTCTTCGAGAAATTCGGACAGATGTTCACTCGCAGTTTGCCGGAAGGGCTGGATGGCGACCTGTTGGCCAAGACGATGGGCGAGTGGCAGAATTTCTGGATGTCGCCGGCCATCATGGCGGGCATCGTTCTGATACTGTTCGCATTCCTCTTCTGGGATAAGACAAAGAGTCTTGACCAACAGAACTAGCGGCCGCATCAGGTGTCCGATCGTGGCGGTTGGACTTCGTCGTATCAACATGGCAACCGCGGCGTGCCCAGCGATTCAAACTGGCTTGCCAGCGACCACCTCAGGAAAAAAAGAGCGGCGATGGACAATCCATCGCCGCTCCTGTTCGTTTGCAGTATTTCGACTTAGAGCAAGCCTTGCAGACCGAGCAACCAGTCGTTGAAGTTATCGATCTCTTCACCGTCCTCCAGGTCGTTCAAGTGATCCTGGATTTCCGAGATCAGTTCCGGGGTACTCTGCTGGATGAAGTCAACCACTTCGCCCCACGGTTGTCCCAGCTCGATGGAATCGTCACCAAGAGCTGCAAAGAGGTCATCGACCGCCAGGCTCGAACCGTCATCGCCGTTAATCGTGCCGGTTGTGATCGAGGCCGCCGGTGTAGGCGATGTCATTTCGTTAACAACCAGCAGGGCATCCAACGGCGAGCCGATTCCGTCGTCATTCACGTCGTAATAGATACCTGTTCCGTCATTGATGCCATTGATGTAGTTGATCACCAGGAGGGCGTCGAGCGGCGATACTTGCGTATCTCCGTTCACATCATAGGGATTGATCGGATTCGAGATCGTGCTGTTGCTTCCGGAGAGTGGCGCCACGCTTCCGATCGCGATGCTCGTACTTCCGTAGACAACCTGCTCGATCAACGTGTTTGCGCTGTCACCGAACTGTAATACAGGATGCAGAATTTGATCGTCTGCTGCGTTCGAATTGAACGTGAGCAGGCCATCGCCGCTGCCTGCGGTAAACTGCAAACGGAACACTTCGAACTCGGCACCGCCGAGTGGTGAGGTGCCGTCGACTCCGCCGACTTCATCAATCAGTCCGGTCGCGATGGTTCCCGAAGTACCACTGGGATACGTTGAAGAGTGAACAATCGTACCGGTTGGCGTTGCCAATCCGACGTTGAACGCGACATCCAGATAGGCCGAGAACACACCCTGGTCCTGACCGCTGATATCCTGGGTGAAGACTCGAAGCTCGAATGTGTCGCCCGGGTCAATCGCCGTGACTTCGTTGCCAGCCGTATCAAACGTCCGCAGGATGAATTGAACATCCGGGCCGGTACCATCGACTGTCACCGAAACCGTTGCGGTGTCGCTGCCGCCGTTGCCGTCCGAGATCGTGTACGTAAACGTATCCACCATCGACTCGCCCGCGTTCAGCGACAACAGGGTGCTCGATGTGGTGGGGTCATAGGTAACCGTATTGCCATCCGAAGAAAGAGTGACCGTCGCACCTTGCCCGGTCGTTCCTGACACCGAAGTGATGGTCAGCGTGTCGAGATCGACATCGGTGTCGTTCTGCGTCAAGGATGTCGCCGCAATGTCCAACTGCAGGACGTCATCGGTGCTGAATCCGGTGTCATCCACTGCGACCGGTGGATCGTTCTCGGTGATATTGAATGAAACGACCGCTGAGTCGTTCAGCCCGATGTCATCGGTAACGGTCACGGTAATCTGCGGAGTATCCCCCTCGTTCAGCGACGCGGAATCGGCCACTGTCAGTTCGCCGGTGGCGCTATCAATCGCGAAGAAGGATGCCCCGCTGCCACCCGTGATGGCATAGGTCAGCACATCGCCAATGTCCGGATCGGTGGCGACAACCGTGCCGACAACTGTCCCATTGGCATCCGATGGTCGAACGCGAAACTGTTGATCTTCAACAACCGGTGCCTCTTCGAGATTAATGACTGTCAGACTGAAACTGTTCGAGACGGCCGACTGGTTGAAGGAATCGGTGGCAGTCACAACGATCATCACGCTGCCCACGTCCGCATCATCTGCCGTACCTGAAAAGACACCTGTCGCCGAATTCAGCATCAACCAAGCCGGCAGATCTCCGTCGTCGGCCGAGGCCGAAAAGGTCAGTGTGTCACCCATGTCGGCGTCGGAGAAGAACGAGCTGACGTCGAGGTTCAAGGCTTGTTCCTCGGCAATGGTCGCATCCTCGATGGGACCCGTGAAGATCGGCACGTCATTTCGGTCAGCAACCGTTATGTTGAAGCTCGTGACGTCCGATTCACCGACGACATCGACGGCAAACACGCTAATAGTGATCGTTCCACCGTCTCCATCGGACGGAGTACCCGTTAACAGGCCGGTGGTTTCGTCGTAGGTGAGCCACGCCGGCAGGTCGACCGGATTGATCGGAATCCCGTTGGCGTCGCCATCGGTTTGGTCCACCGAAATTGTCAGCGTATCGCCAGCGTCCGGGTCGGAAACGAACGAATTAATGTCCAGGCTGAACGGTGCGTCCTCTTCGGCATTTTGATCAGGAATCGAGTTGACGATCGGTGCGTCATTCGTGTTGACGACTGTCAGCGTGAATGACGTCGTCGATGTCAATCCCGCGAAATCGGTAACGGTAATCGTAATCAGGTCGGAACCGACATCCGCGTTTCGAGGGGTGCCGCTCAAGACACCGGTGGAACTTAGCGTTAACCAACTCGGCAGCGTCGCGTCCGAGGTGAACGTATTCACGTCGCCCGTGTTATCGCTCACCAGCGCTCCAATGTCATAGGTGTATGCGGCGTCTTCCGTCGCTGCATCATCGACAATGCCGCTTGTATCTGGAGCCGTATTGTTGCGAATCAGAGTGAAATCAAATTCCGCGGGCGGATCGATCACGTTGCCCAGGTCATCCGTTGCACTGAGGTTCAGTGTGTGGGCTCCATCGGCCAGGGTTCCACCTGCCAGCGAGTCGAGCAACGCTTGTGAAACCGTAAACGAACCGTCGACACCAACGACAAGCGTGCCGGTCACGTCGACCAGAGAGCCGTTATCGACCGAAGCCTGAATCTGGACGATCTCACGTTCGTCGGTAATCGTACCGGAAATTGCCGCGGTCGACGTAATACGATCAGTGCTGCTGACACCCGTATCCGACACCAAGGCCAATCCGGAAATCTCTGGCGGCGATTGGTCAGGAATGAACTCGACGTTCACGACGCCAATGCCGGCGTTCGCTTCGACCAGTTGAAAATCGCTGGGATCAACAACACCATCGGAATTTGCATCCATCCCGGCATCGTACTGGTCGACTCCCAAATCGATGCCCTGGGTTTGGTAGAACAGGTCGGTGACGAAATTCGCAGTCCCCAGGAATTGCGTCATCGCAGCGGAAGCAAGCAGTCGTTCAAACTCGCCAACCATTGAATCTGCCGAACGCACGTCTCCCAACAGGCTGGCGCTGATCGTATAGTCTCCGGTGGTACCCCTCTGTCCGCCGGCAACGACGGTGTATTCGCCTGCTCCCAGATCGATCAGGGTCGTAGCATTCATTGTCCCACCGGCGTCATTGATCCGCATGCCGACTACTTCATTACCCAAAGCATCGAAAACCTGTGGCGAAACGGCGTCGAGGCTACCGCCAGCAGTCGCCTCCAGCTGCAACTTGAGTGTCGCCGTGGCTCCTGGAGTTTCCGTTGAGACAATCATCAAGATCGGGTCTTCGTCACCGGGTGCACTGATGCTGTCGGCTGCCGATGCCAGAATATTTGCTGCCAGAACCTCGCGGGCCTCCAGGGGCTCCAACGCGCCGTAGAACCGAAGCGGAAGTCGCTTCCTGCTGAACGGTAGAGATTTCGAGTTGGTTCGCGTCTTCGTGGTTTTCTTTTTCATCTCGATCGATTGCCTCAATGCGCTAGGTCGTTGAAGGACAAGACCAGCTTCGTGTGATTCAACGAGTTCTCTGGGTGCCTGTTCCGGTTTCAGACCACTGCTCGCGTGAAAAGGAAAAGTGACTGTGACAAAGGAGGACTACGAGTGGTTGTCAGCGAGTCGAACGATCACATGGCCCGGTCGTACTTTCATACGACAAATTCATTAAACACAGCGACTCTGACAAACGCAACGAATCGGTGAGTCACCAAAACTGGGTAATTCGCAATCGCAGCCGTACTTTTGCCGCAATTGGCAACACCGACGCAATCGTTGTCGTGGCGCCCGCATTGCCGGCATGCTGTCACACGATAACCGTCAAAGACGGCAGAAGAGCTCTATCCGGAAAATTCTTCCTATTACGTTCAATCGGTACGTCCCACATTACCGAAAACGCTATTGAGATTGCTTGCGCTCTCTAACCACCGTCTGCGGTTGGCAACGATGGTTTGAGAACCGCGTCAGCGGCAGCAAGCAGATTGCAACATCAAGGGGGAAGACATGCTTGCTCGTCAATGGAGCATCATCCGAACACTTGCACTACTGACATTGGTCACAGCCAATGTTCAGGCCGTGGAATTTGTAGTGACGGATAACGGAAAACCAGCGGCAACACGGCCTGCGGCGAATCGAATCCCAGCGGCTTCGAAAGCGAAAGCGGCAAAGACGGTTGACGCCGTGATGCCCACGTCACGGCCAACTTCCGCCTTGCCCACGGAAATGCTATCTCCGCCGAGCGAAGCGATCGGCTATCCCGATCCTTCGGTACCATTCGACAACCCGTTGTCCACGCCGTCGCCTGACTTGTCCGAAGTCACCGTGCCGCTCGAATCGATCCGGGACCCGGCCGGAACTGATGTCTTGTCCGATCCCGCGGCCGATTGTAACTGCGGCGATTTGAGTCTGGATTCGGGACCAACCCTTCACGACCGGACCTTCGACCATTCCGCCGGCTATGAACCGTTCGATTTCGCCGCCGAAAGCGGTTGCGGCTGCCCCGGAACCGGTTGCTCCGGTGGTTGCCAAGGTAACGGCTGCGGGAAAGGGTTGAGCACGCTGTTTGACGGCCTTCAACGGGGAAACAACTGCCAAAGTTGCTGTGGGGACCAAGGAGCTGGCTGGTTCATCGATCTCTGGATCGCTCAGGGTTTCACCTACAACGAACACAATCCTGCCAGCGGCTCAAACCTTCCACTGACTTTTAACGACCGCGACGACAAGTACTTGATGAACCAGCTGTACCTGAGCTTCGGCAAGGCCGTTTCGACGACCTCCTGGGACTTTGGCGCGAGAGTCGACTTGCTTTATGGCACCGACTACTTTTTCACACAGGCAACCGGCCTCGAAACTCGGGAAGACGGCTCGCCGTGGTGGAACTCGTCAGACGGACCACGAGGCACCGGCGCTGCGTTATACGGGCTGGCCATGCCACAAGCCTATTTGGAATTGGGTGTCCCGTTTGGAACCGGCACTTCGGTCAAATTTGGGCACTTTTACACCATTCTTGGTTACGAATCGGTGATGGCACCAGAGAACTTCTTCTACTCACACGCCTACACCATGCAATACGGCGAACCGTTCACACATACCGGTGTCCTGGCCGACATTGGGATCACGCAATCCTTCAATTTTCTCGCTGGAATAACCAACGGCTGGGATGCGTGGGAAGACCCGAACGACGAGCTTGGCTACCTGCTGGGCTTTTCCTGGTGCCCTTCCGAGCTTTCGTCCCTGTCGTTTGGAATTGCTTCCGGCAACGAAGATGCCGAGGGCGTGAACGACCGCACGGTCTACAGCCTTGTTTACACCCGGCAGTTGACAGACAAATTGCAGTACGTGTTCCAGCACGATTTCGGCACAGAGTCCAACGCTGCTCTGGACCAGAATTTCAACGCCGATAATGCCAAATGGTACGGCATCAACCAGTACCTGTTCATGCAAATGTCGGAGGCTTTGACGGTTGGTGTGCGCGTCGAGTGGTTCCGCGACCAGGACAACGCTCGCGTCCTTGGAATTCCGTCGGAATCATTGACCGAAGGCGGCAACTATGTGGGTCTTTCCTTCGGTGCCAATTACCGACCGAACTGCCGCTGGATTTTCCGACCGGAGATTCGCTGGGACTGGTCTGACGCCGCAGCTACCGGACTAGGTGGCACAGGCATGTACGACGACTTTACGAAAGACAACCAGCTGACTCTGGCGAGCGATGTGATATTCCGTTTCTAGTGCGTAGTGCACGACAGAACAAGGATGTAAATCGCCCCTACGAAACCAACGATCTGCCTCAAATCAATGCATTCAACGCTGGCAACGCTGTGACGAAGTTATGAGAAGCAATGCGGGTTACCTAAAAACGTCTGATTGTGACGGTCATGACGCACCGATGAAACGTCTATCGCCCGAGCTTCTTTTTACGAGCCATCGTGTTCGGAAGCCGGCAACGGGGAAGGGATTCCTGATGTTTGTTCGCCAACTAATAACTGCCATGACGCTGCTCCTGACAGCAACCTCGATGGTCGTAGGTCAGATGTATCCCGAAGCTTCCTACGGAAGTGAATACGGAAACGGCATGGACTACAGCCAGGCCTACGATGGTGGCTACGGCGGCGACTGCGGCAGCGGTTGCAGCTGTGGAAGTTGTGGTGTTGACGCAAGCCACGATGGGCGGCCGATGTGGCCGATGGGCGGCCCGATGGGCGGCCCGATGGGCGGCCCGATGGGCGGCCCGATGGGTGGCCCGATGGGCGGCCCGATGGGCGGCCCGATGGGTGGTCTTCATCACCAGGGGCAGTTCTCCGGGCAAGGTCCCATGGGTGCCCCCGCATATCCCTCAATGATGGGCGGAGGAGCTCCTCCTGTTCCCGGCGGAGGCTTTCCGGGAATGGAAGGTGGCTACCAGGATATGGGCGGCACCTGCTGCGGACCGCATTGGTTCGACTTCCTCGTGGAATCGGTGTTCCTGACACGAACCGGTGACGACAGTAAGGGCCTGATGTCGCAGGGGATTCGCGGTCTTGCGCCACCGAATATTGTGCTGGGCTCTGATGATATCGACTTCGACCTCAATGCTGCTTTTCGGGCGTCCGCCCACTGGCAGCTGAATGCAACGTGCTTTGTCGAAGGCATCTATCTGGGTGGGCTCGACTGGGACCAGGACACGACCGTTACCTCGACCAACGATGATCTCTACTCTTCATTCAGCGACTTCGGCAACCTGCCATTTGGTGGTTATGAGGACTCCGATCAAGCCAGTCGCTCATCGTTGTTCTATGAGTCCGAGCTTGACAGTGTTGAAATCAATGTGCGTCGCGGCTGGCTCTTGCCGAATGGCAAAACCAGTGGCACCTTTCTGATCGGTGCACGTTATCTGAGGGTCCAGGACACACTGAATCATAACATCACCGTCACGCCTCACTTCGACCCCATCAACATGGTTATTCGATCCGATGCGTTCACGCAGTACGACATCGATGTGGAAAATGACATGACGGGTGTCCAGTTCGGCAGCGAACTGGTTCATTGCGTTTTGCCCGGATTCCTGATCGGCTTCGAAGGGAAAACGATGGCTCTGGCGAACCGTGCCAGCAGCTATTCGACCCTGCAAAGCACGACCATACAGCCGCCTATCGTGGAAGCAGATGACGACACCGATTTTACCTGGGGCTCGGAAGCCAGGGTATTCGGCCTGTGGCAGTTCCATCCCTGGATGAAGTTCCGCTTCGGCTATCAAGTGATGTATCTCGACGGTGTCGCCACCGGATTTGAGAATTACGACAGTACACCTCCCTTCATCAGCCCATTTGTGAACGAGGTGCGGACACCAGATGTACGCAGCGATGCCAATCTCTTCTATCACGGCATGACATTCGGCTTCGAACTGGGCTGGTAGATCACGTCCAAAGCACAGATATTTGTGTTTTCCTCTTGCGCTTTCGCGCGACTGTTGCAATTTCGTACACGCAGATTCGAGCAGCGTTCATATCTGCATTTCATGCGCGGCGCTCGCCGCGTGCCGATTATTGCGCCAAACCGCAGCAGATTGTGGATTAAACACAAAACCTTTGTTTGACACTCTATCGGCACCAAATTAGCATCGGAACGAAGGCACGGAACTTTGCTTCTGTGTCGTTAGGGTGGTCTGGGAGTGGTGCATTCTCAGTGTCGGTAACTGGGACCGGCCCTTCTTGCGAAGGGTTTTGTCGCGACAGGCGAACGTTGGGAAAGTCGCCGTCGAGGCAAATTTGGCGGAACAGTACCGGCTTTCAACGACCCGGCTGCCATCAAGCAGCAACTGCGCACGGTGGTGAGAAAGCAAAGCGGCTTCGTCGCAAAGTTCACCGAAAACGCAAGTATCGCCGTGTGGAGAAAATCCGTGATGACATTCCGTTCTGGAAACAAAAATCAACCGGACCCGGTTGCGCGATCAGCATGGTTCGCTCGCCCCGGTCATGCTTCCCGTTTACGTCCTTCCGACCGCCCCACCCTGCAAATCGAGCCGCTCGAAGCTGCGCCAGCTTCTGGCAGCTGATATCGCTCCGTACGTCGTAGAAAACCAGGACTTGTCACCCACCGTCGAAGCTGCTTTCGCGCGAGTTTCCGATTTGAGCCAGTACTCGATTGAGGAGCTGGCAGATGTTACCAGTTGGACGGCACACCTCACGCCCGGGCACGGACTTCAAGACATTGCCCAGCTTCTGCAGATTAGCGTCAGCGGATTCCAGGTTCCTGAGTACATCAATAACACCGTCATCTTTGAGCAGGCTGGTCAACCGGGAGCGGGGAGCAATGCCACAGACGTAGATATCGCCGGTGTGCTCGGCTCCAGCGCAGTCGTCGATTACTTCTACCCGCTGGTTCAGCAGGAGCTGTCCACTCGCGTTTCGCACAACGACACCTACTTCCCCGAGCAGTGGAGCTTGTTCAACTACGGTCAAACGGGCGGCACGCAGGGGGTCGACGGCAACGTTTTGTCCGTACACGAAGAGTTTACTGGCGCGGGCGTCGTCATTGGCGTAGTGGATGACGCGGTGCAGGGTTCGCATCCTGATCTCGCCGCTAACTATCGTTCGGACCTCAGCTTCGACTACGTGGATGGCGATCAGGATGCTTCGCCCTCGTTCTTCTTTGAAAATCATGGTACGGCGGTAGCAGGAATATCGGCCGCCGTGACGGACAACAACCTCGGAGTCGCGGGAGTTGCTCCGGATGCGCAGATCGCCGGCATTCGGCTGTTGGGACCGGACGGCCCAAGCGACGCGCAAACTGCGTCAGCACTCACGCACCTCACGCAGTCGATCGATGTTTCCAACAACAGCTGGGGTGTTCCCGATGAGGGACTACTCGAAGCGGCTGGTCCCTTGACCTTGGCAGCGTTGGAATCGGGTGTCACCGATGGTCGAGGTGGCTTGGGAACGGTCTATGTCTGGGCAGCTGGAAACGGTGGCGACATTGGCGAATGGAGCACTTGGGATGGCATCGCCACCAACCGCTACAACATTGCCGTGGCAGGCTACGATCATCGCGGCATGGAACCGTTTTATGCCGAACCGGGCCCGAATATCCTGGTGGCCGCGCCAACTTCAGGCGGTTTCGCCGATGGCATCTTGACCACCGACCTGACCGGCTCGGACGGTTCGAACTCAATCCTGGGTGCCGGCGATGGCGACGCTTTCGCCGACCTTGATTACACCAGCCAATTCAATGGTACGTCGGCGGCGGCACCATTCGTTTCCGGGGTAGTCGCGTTGATGCTGGAAGCAAACGCGAACCTGAGCTACCGCGATGTGCAACACATTCTCGTTCGCACCTCCGACATGATCGATCCGACCGACCCGAGTTGGTCGATCAATGGCGCTGGCCGAGACGTCAGTTACGACTTCGGTTTTGGCGCCATCAATGCCCAGGCGGCCGTCGACCTGGCACGAGTCTGGAACAACGTCGCCCCTTTGCAAACGATCGCCACCGGCGACCTGCTGGATAATGGAGTCACGATTCCCGACGCCGATGCAACCGGCATCACCGTTCCATTCACGTTGGCTGACACGCTCGCTGACGGCACGGATATCAGTGGCATCTCACTGGAACACGTCGAAGTGACCTTGGACATTAGCCATGCCTTCGCTGGTGATCTGGAGATCGTACTGATTTCGCCAGATGGCACCGAATCGATCTTGTCGCGAGAAAATGGCACCGACATTGGCGATTTTGCCAACTGGACGTTCACCACGGTACGTCATTGGGATGAAGGGATTGTGGGCGATTGGTCGGTGAGAATTCGCGACCTTTTTGCTGACGACGAGGGCACGCTGAACTCGATGCAAGTCAACTTCTATGGCTCAGAAGGTTCGCCCACCAATCTTGAGTCGGTGGCAAATGACGACGGAGCGATTTCAGGCACGATGTTCTTTGACGCCGATCAAAATGGGATTCAGGGCCCCGGCGAGGAGGGCTTGGCTGGACGTGTGGTATTTCTTGATACCAACAACAATGGACGTTTTGACGAAGCGGAACAAAGTACAACTACCGGGCTGAATGGTTTTTACGTCTTTACGGGGCTGGAACCGGGCGACTACCGGGTTATCGACTTCAGTAGCAGCACCTCAGTTCCACCTGGCGACAGCGAACAAATGGTAACGCTGTCACCCGCCGAAAGAGAATTCAACGTCAACTTCGCGACCAACAGCGCCATCACCAACTCAGGACCAACCGGCTCGATTATCGGCTCCGTCTTCAACGACCTGAACCTTGACGGGTTGCAGTCTGTTGACGAGTCGGGCGTCGGCGGCATGGTCGTTTACGTTGATCTCAACAACAATTGCATCGCCGGACTAGGTGAACTAGGAGTGACGACCGCTGCGGACGGCAGTTTTGAAATTTCCGGTCTGGAAACCGGCACCTACAACGTACGTTTGGCGCCCAGCCCTGGCTTGCTGCAGAATCTGCCGTGCAACGGTTTCCAGGTCTTCATTGCTGCCAACGGCCAGGCGTCAATGTCACCCAACTTTGGTGTCACACCCAGCAATGACACCGGCGGCGGTGAAGGGGGCGGATTTGGTGACGTGACTCATGGTGAAGTCCCCGGGTTCCATCTCGGCGACGCTATTAATGCAGACGATGGCGTCTTTTTCTTGACCGGCCTGACTCCCGGCATGACTGAGACGATTGGCGTGGAAGCGTCGCAGCTGAGTGTTTCTTCCGCTTACCTTCACGCCTGGATTGACTACAACGGCGATGGTGATTGGAGTGATTCGGGCGAACAGATTTTCAGCAACCAGTTGTTGGACGACGGCTTCAATGAACTGCAGATTCAGGTGCCTGCGAACGCGATGGCCGAGATGGCGCATATCCGCTTCCGTTGGACTTTGGAACCGAACTTGGGACCGTTTGATCCGTCGATTGCCGGAGAAACCGAGGATTACGTTCAGGCCATACCTTCGGATGGTCAAAGCGGAGTCGTGGCAATCGACGATGAAGCCACGGTCGCTGAAGATTCGGCCGACAACCTTGTGGATGTGCTGAATAACGATATCGCCGGACCTTTCAGCGATTCATTCACGATCACAAACGTCGGTACTCCCGACCAGGGCGGCAGCGTGTCGATCGTCAATGGCATGCTTTCGTACACACCAGCACCCGACTTCATCGGAATCGAAAAGTTCACATATACGATTGCCGATTCGATCGGCGGGATGTCGACGGCGACCGTTTGCATGACCGTCACTAACACCAACGATGCGCCGATGGCGGTGGATGACTCATACACAGCCGACGCCGACGGCTCCGGAGTCCTGCTTCCAGTACTGAATAACGACACCGACATCGACGGCGATGAATTGGAAATCATCGACGTCACGCAACCGGCCCAAGGCGGATCGGTCGACAATCACGGGACAGGGTATTTTCTACACTCCCATGGCCGGCTTCCTTGGCACTGACACGTTCGACTACACGGTGTCTGACGGAAACGGTGGCATGGATACCGCCACGGTTACCGTCTCGGTAGAAGAGACCCCGCCATTGGTAAACTTTCGTTTGGAAGCGCTGAATGATAGTGGTCAGTCGATCGACGCGATCATGGTCGGTGAATCGTTCACGCTTCGCGGATACGTGGAGGACATTCGCGTATCGTCGCTCGGTGCTTTCAGTGCCTATTTGGATGTCCTTTATGACAGCGGGCTTGTCTCGGTTAACGCACCGATAACTGACGGCGGTGGCCTGTACACGGTCGCACGAGACGGTTCCACAGCGACTCCCGGCCTATTGGATGAAGTCGGTGGTATTCTTGGCGGCGTAGTGGACGAGTCGGAAGCCAGCCCAGTCGGCAGTGGAGCGTTCGTTTTGTTCGAAGTCTCCATGCAAGCGAATTCAGGTGGGCAAGTCCATTTCACGGGCAACCCGTCAGACAACCTGCCGCTGCACGAGGTTACCGTATTTGGCGAGTCGTTACCGCTTTCCGATAGCAGCATTACCTTCACCGGCGATTCGCTGTTGATCACGAACGAAGGCCCCATCGCCAACGACGACGCTTTCCGCATTCAAACAGATTCCACCGACAACTCGCTCGCAGTGCTCACGAACGATACAAGTTTGCCCGACTCGTCGAACTTGACGATAGGCAGCATCCTCAACGGTCCAACCAGCGGTACGGCTTCGATCGCCGCGGACGGACGTTCCATCCTGTACACACCGAGCACGAATTTACAGGCACGGACAGCCTGACGTACGAGATCAGCGACGGTCAGGGCGGCAGCGACACGGCCACGGTCGAACTCGAAGTCACCGAATTACTGGTGGACTTTATCGTGCGAACGACCGACCTGGAAGGCAATCCGATCGATCGAGTACTGGCTGGTCAACAGTTTCAACTTCAGGTCTACGCTCAGGACATTCGCACTGACGCGATGGGTCTGGTCAGCGCTATTCGGACTTGACTTATGGTTCCGCCAATGTGAGTGCAGATACGATCATCTTCGGCAACGCTTTGCCAATCTCAACCTCAGGGAACATCGAAAACGCCGGTCTGTCGACGAGGCAGGCGGCACCGAGGATTCAGCGACGCCGACCGGCGGCGATGAGCAGCTTCTTTACAGCGTGGTGTTTACTGCGGTCACCCAGGGCACAGTTCTATTCGTCAGCGACCCGGCCGATATCCTGCCATTGAATCAGGTTTCGCTGTTTGGGCTCAGCCAGTCGGTCGACTCCAGTCTCATCCGTTACGGCTCTGCATCGATCATCGTTGACTCCTCCGGGGCCCAGCCCGACACGGCGACCGTCCTGGAAGATTCGACCGATAATGCTATTGATGTGCTGGGCAACGATGAACTGATGGGACAAGGGCCGCTGATGATCACGTCGGTCAGCAGTCCGTCATCCCAGGGTGGAACGACTTCAATTTCTGGCAACCAGGTGCTTTACACGCCAGCAGCTGATTTCCAGGGTACGGACACGTTCACGTACACCACCGAGGATGGTGATGGCAATGTCAGTGCAGCGGTGGTCAGGGTTACGGTCGACGAATGTCAACGATGCTCCGACAGCAGTCGATGACATGCAAACCGTGCTCGTCGATTCGATGGCGAATACTCTCGACCTTCTGGCCAACGATTTGACGGCGCCCGACCCGGGCGAATTCCTGACCATTACGAATGTGGGCACTCTTTCAGCAGGTGGTACCGTCGTCATCGCCGGTGACGGCCGCTCGGTCTCCTACACGCCGAATCCTGGCTTCAGCGGCACGGAGACCTTTACTTACACGATCTCTGATGGCAACGGAGGTACGGATACCGCAACGGTATCCGTCGAAGTGACCGATATACTTCCGCCCGCCGTATCATTCACTTTCACGGTAACCAATGCCAGCGGTGACGTAGTGGACAATGTTGGGGTTGGAGATGAATTCCACCTTAATGTCTTCGTGACCGATGTTCGAGATGTTTATCGGGGTGTTTTCTCGGCCTACCTTGACGTCACTTGGAGCGGTGGCGACGCCACGCTGAACGGCAACTTCCAATACGGCGAACTCTACCCAAATACGCAGAGTGGAACGTTTGACGGAGCAGCAGATGAAATCGACGAATTGGGAGCAGTCGATGGCATTGACGAGGCGGCTCACGACGGTACAGAGCTGCTCGTTTCCATTCCAATGATCGCGACGGTAGCCGGTGAGATGACCTTCACGGGTAATCCGGCCGACCTGATTCCCGGCAATGACCCGCCGGGACAGAACGAAACCACGTTGTTCGGGGAGAGCATGGCCGTGTCGGCCGCTCGCATGATCTTCGATACCGCTTCGGTCGAGGTGACCGGCACCTCGGACAACTTGCTGCAGAACAGCAATAACCAATTTGATGTAAATGGCGATACAGCGGTCACGCCGCTCAACGCGCTATCGGTCATCAATTCGTTGAACGACCCATTCTTTGCAACGTACACGCGGACCGTCGGCAGCGGCCGTTTGATGTTGGACGTCAGTGGAGATTCCTACCTGTCGCCAATTGATGCCTTACTGGTGATCAACGAACTCGATCGACTTTCCAGCCAGACGATCACCGCTGCAAGTGGTGAGCCTGGAGACACGCCGACAACCGAAGTCGAAATCGCCGCTGTCAGCGTTTCCGATCCGATGGTAGAACAGCGTCTCGCTGGACGTTGATCTGGTAGACGACCTTTTGGCCAGCGATCAGCTGCTACCAACCAATAACACACCTGCCTCGTTGATCTCTGGGCAATACCGTTGGCAGCGAAAACAATGAAGAATCGGAAGAAGATTCATTCAGCGTCGTCGATGCCAGTCTTGCCCAGTTGTCGTCCGAATTTGTCCGTTTCCTGCACACAGGCGGCTTTGAACAAAACTAGACACCCGCACGGTTTGTGAGATTGTCTAAAAGGGGTTTTTGATGAGTATTCGTAATCGTCGCTTTGGTTTTGGCAAAGATGCCAGGCATCAGGCGAAAAAGAGACGATCGTTGGAAGGTGTCCGATTACAGATCGAGCCACTTGAGGATCGCCGCGTTCTGGCCACTGTGCTGGAAGGCATCACCACGAATGAAGGCAATCTGCTGGACCTGCAGGCCGTGGATACGCTGCAAACCAGCCCAAGCGAGTTGACGCTGGTTTTTCAACCGGGTGACGATCTGGCCGGCGACCTGGACGGGATCACCCTGTCTCGCGGCGGGCCAGACCAGGTGCTGGGAACCAGTGACGATGTCGCCGTCCAAACCGGATTCGTGGGTCTGGGCGATTCGGCCAACAAGGTCATCGTCCGCTTTGCCGAGAGCCTCCCCGACGACAACTACGAGATTCGGGTGGCAGCGACCGTACTGCCTTCGGCCACCACCGTTCGGTTTAATGTCGACCTTGGGGCCCGAGTTGTCGGGGTGGTTCCTCAACCTGTCATACGGCTGAGCAGCGGCGAACTTTCGCAGCAGCGTGATCAGATTATCGTCTATTTCAACAACGACGATTTGGCACCGGACTTCAGCCGAAACACCGGACTTCTACCAGCTGATCTTCACAGGCCACGCAAGCGATTTTGATTCGACCGTCGACACGGTGAACAACCTGGATGACGGCGAGCCCATCTTGCCCACCAACGTCAACTACGACGCGGTCGACCGATACGGCCGTCTTGACTTTCTCGGCCAACATCGAGGAGCTCGCCGGTGGCGCTGGCACGTATCGGCTGCGCATCGGCACGAACGAAGCCGTACCACTTCCAACGGTTGTCGTTGACCCGACGACGGACGGAAACAATGCTGAAGCCGGTCAGGTCGTCGACACAGCCAACTCCGCTTTGGGGACATTGACCGATCAGAGCAAGACGATTTCAGGGTTCATTGGCGGGTTCATCGATCCCGATGGCGTGGTCATCACCCCTGCCGGCGGCGAAAATGACCCGGGGCATCGAATTGCTTTTGGTCAGGACCAGCACGTGCGTGGTCCCGTCGACGCCGACGGCATTAATACGCTGGTCTACAACTTCAGTTCCACTTATCGAAATCCTGTCGAGGACGGTGACCCGCCGGCGTTGACGAATCAGATTACGGAGGCCCAGAAGAATCTGGCCCGCCAGGTATTCGATGTCTACAGCTATTATCTCGGTATTGAATTTGAAGAATCGGACACCGAAGGCATCATCATTGCCACCGGAAATGAAGATTCGGAGGATGCCATCGTCGTCATCGGCTCGAACTTCGATGAGAGCTACGGCGGCGACTGGTTCCAACAGGCGATGTTCCAGATTGGATTCGGCATCGGCCTTGGGATTGCCGAAGACCTTCCTGAAGGCACGATCATGGGAGGCCCTGACGGTGCCTTCGGCGGCGACGTGGAGGATACGTTTCGCGCCGATCAACGCTTGACGTTTCGGGCGCGAAGCGGAGGCAGTTTTCCCCGGCGATCACGACGTGGTTCACGGGCAGTACCTGTACTTCCCGTCGGCCGACGATGTGGACATGTACCAGTTTACGTTGACGGAACCGGGAGTCGTCAGCCTTGAGACATTTGCCGAGCGTCGCGCGGACGCCAGCAATCTGGACACCGTGCTCAGGCTGTTTCGTAACGCCAATGACCCAATACTGATTGCCCAGAATGACGATTACTTTGGAGATGATTCGTTCGTTGAAGTGGAGTTGCAGCCCGGGACGTACTACGTCGGTGTTTCCAGCGTAGGTAACGAAGAATACGACCCTGCCTTTCCGACATTCACCGGTGGGCGAACCGATGGTGAATACGATTTGCGAGTTGACTTTCGCTCGACCGCCGACAACAGCATTGTCGACACGACCGGCCGACGACTCGATGGCGATGGCGATGGAATCGCTGGTGGTGTGCATAACTTCTGGTTCCGGGCTCAAACCGAAGCCAATACGATTTTCGTCGACAAAGCGGGGCAAGGTACCGGGGACGGATCGCTGGCAAATCCGTACACCAATCTGCAGACTGCCGTTTCGGCCGCCAATGAAGGAGACGTCGTCCGGGTCGTCGGCAACAATTTTGACGACAACAATGCGATCAACGACGTGCCCTACGAAATTGGCATCAGTTCAACGGGAACGCCGTTGCCCGACGGTGGTGATGATGGCGTGCTGCGAGTCGGCAAGGGCGTGACCCTGATGGTAGACGCGGGCAGCGTCTTCAAGCTGCGACGCGGAGCGATTCTCGTCGGCAGCGACTCGGCGATTATCGACAACAGCGGCGGCGCCATCCAACTGCTTGGGACGCCAACGGAACCGGTGATTTTCACGTCGCTCAACGACGAGTCCATCGGCACCGACAACAACCCGTCGATCCCGACGATGCCCGCTCGTGGCGATTGGGGCGGGATTATCATGCGTAATGATGCGGCTCGAGCTGCCGGGCAGTTTGACTACGAGGCGCAGGGCATCTTCCTGAACTACATCAACCATGCCGACATGCGCTACGGTGGTGGTGTGTTGTCGTTGAACTCGGTTTCCCAGGCAGTCAACACGGTTACATTGATCGATTCTCGATCGACGGTCACAAACAACTCGATCAGTCTGAGCGTCGATGCGCCCTGGCGGTCAGCCCCAATTCGTTCGAAGAAACCAATTTCCGCGCCCCGAATTCCAGTCGGTCGCGTTTACACCGGACTACACCCGCGTCGGGCCGGATATCGACGGCAACTTCCTCACAGACAACGAAATTAACGGCCTGTCGGTCGTCAACCGGGGAACCAGCTTCGATTCTCTACTGGTGATGAGCGTCTCCGGACGATTCGACGATACCGATATCGTCCACGTGATTTCTGACAACCTGACGATCGACGATGCACCGGGAGGATTGCTCACTTCGGCGGGCGTCACATCGGGCAGATCGGCAGGGCGTCTGGCGATTGATCCGGGCACCGTGGTCAAACTTGATGGTGGCGTCATTGAGGTCGGATTCGGGGCGACGCTGCTGGCGGAAGGAACGCCCGACAAACCGGTCGTATTTACTTCAACGTCCGACAGTCGATTTGGAGCTGGCGGAACATTTGCCACCAGCATTCACGGCGAAGACCCTCAAGCGGGCGATTGGGGTGGGCTCTTCTTGAGTCCCACTTCGCGCGGCAGTTTCGACTACAACATCCTCGCCTACGGGGGCGGTGAAGCCCCCATTGAAGGAAACCTCGCCGGCTTCAACGTCATTGAAATTTACCAGGCGGATGCGCGAGTCACCAATTCGACACTCGAATTCAACGCGAACGGTCAATCGGTGATCGAGGTGGGCAATCGGCAAGGTCGGGGCAGCAACGACCCGAGTACGATCTTCGTTCGTGGAGCACAGCCGATCATTGTTGATAACTTCTTCAACAGCAATGAAGCGGCGATCGTCAACATCAACGTCAATTCGCTAAATCATTACAACGTGCAGGATTACGGACGGCAGACCGGCAGTGCCAACCGAATCGATGGATTCCTTGCCAACCAGGGTCCCCTGATTCGCGACAATATCCTCGATAACAACGGCATCAATGGTATGGAGGTGCGTGGGGGAACGTTAACGACCGAAAGCGTTTGGGACGATACCGATGTCGTCCATGTCGTTCGCGACGGAATTTATGTCACGAATTTCCATTCATTTGGTGGCCTGCGACTGAAGAGCAGCCAAACCGAGAGCCTGGTCGTGAAGCTGGACGGCGACTCGGCCGGCTTCGTGACGACCGGCTCGGCGATCGGGATTCCCGATCATATCGGCGGCAGCATCCAGGTCCTCGGGCAACCGGGACGTCCCGTCGTGCTTGACTTCCCTGTTTGACGATTCGGTCGGCGCCGGAGTCGATTCAAGCGGTGCCACCCAGGCTGACACCAACAATGGTGGCCGTCCTTGCGTTCCGATACCGCTGCGAACCGAAGCGAATCCGGAAGGTTTCGAAATCGCTGTCAACTTTCGGCCCTAACATTCGAGCAGTTCCCCGAAGTCATGGACGCGGTTCAATTCGCAGTCGATGTTTGGGAGGAACAAATCCAGGACCCGGTCCGCGATTGTGATTGACGTCGATACGGGGTTGGTTCAGGCTGTCGGCGGGGACGGGAATCCCAACGATAGCGGCGACGGGCTGACCGGCTATCCCGGGGCAAGTACGCTATCGGCACCAACCGTCTTCAACTACGACGCGACGGCTGTTCGATACGGTACCGGTACGCGACACGTCGAACCCTGTGAACTCCGTCCTGAACGCGCTTGTGCGGACGCAGGTTCCCACGAAGAAATCGTTCAGCAGTTGCCGACCGATGCCATGTCATTGAACGTGACATACCCGGCAAACTCGGCCGTTCCTTTCGCGACCGCGGACAAATGCGTCTCACCACGGCCAATGCAAAAGCTCTGGGACTGCCGACAACTGCGACCGTTCCATCAGCATTCAACGCCAATGAACTGTCAATCGACGGCACGATCACCGTCAACCAGGACTTGGACTTGTTCGACTTCGATCGTTCCAACGGCACCCTCACGTACCGCGAAGATTTCCAATCCCAATTCATGCGAGAGATCGGCGAGATCCTCGGCTTCGACAGCAGCCTTGGCTTCGTCAACGGCTTCTTGAACAATCCGCTGACACCTGATCCTGCAAATCCTGATCTGACCCAGGACATCTTCCTGACGTCCGCTCGACTCTTCCGCTTCGCACCGGGTGACGGCAGCGCCGACTTTACGAATGCTTCACGACTGCTTGATCCTCAGCTGGACGAGCACGTGATTTATGCCGGCGGCGATCTCGACTATCGCGATTGGCCCTTTGAAGCGATCGCCACGGGTGAAATCCCGGTCGACTTCGGCAATTGGCAGGATGAGTACTTCAATCGTGACGGCGAACTTACCGATTTTCGCGCCCATCGGCGTGATGGATCCGTTTTCAATTCTTCGCGATGGAGTCCTGCGAACTCACGATTCACTGCAATCGACGCAGGGAATCGTGATCGAAATGACCGAAGCGGATCGACTGGCGTTTGATTCGATTGGTTATGACGTCGTGGGTCCAACCGCGGGTGCATGGGACGGCATCACGATGCATCAACTCACCTACGACGGCAACAACGAGTTCATCCTGGAAGCGGAAGTTCCCAACGGAGACTGGTGTGGGCACCAACGGTACACCGCTCACCGCACAGAGCCTGGGCTCGCTGGCCCCGGACCTGGATTCCGGCAATGAAGTCCGGCGACTGGGATTTGAAGTCCACGGTGTCGTTCGAAATGATTTCGACGTGGACGTCTACAGTTTTACAGGCGTCGCCGGTACCGATGTATGGCTCGACATTGATCAATCGTCGGCAACGTTTGATTCGGTCGTGCAATTACTGGATGCCAACGGCAACGTGCTGGCTGCATCGGACGAATCGGCGTACGAATCGGCGGCGTAACACGGCATGGGAGGCATCGGCAACACGCTGGGATCGCCCGACATCTATTCCTCGAATATTCATGATGCGGGAATGTCCCTGTCGTTGCCCGGTCCAGCAGGTTTCGAAGGCATCTATTATATTGCCGTTCGTAGCTATGATGATCCGGACAGCAGCGGTACAGGCGACTCGCAAGGGAGATACGAGCTGCAAGTTCGTCTCACATCGACAGATATCGTCCCAGGCACAACCGTGCAGTACGCCGACATTCGATTCGCTGAGAACGGCGTGCAGATTTTCGGACCGCCCTCCGACTCGCCTCTAATTGGCGAGCAATCGGAAGACGAGAGCTTGAATGACTACTTCCAGGAATCGGTCGCATTTCCCAGAAGATGACAACGGTTTTGTCGTTCCCGACAATGCACCGTTGAACACCGAGTATCCTTATCAGGTCGGTGCCCAAAGGCTTGGTAATTTGCTGACGAGTCGTCAAGGAGCTCTTTCCGTGGCCGGCAATCTGGAGGGATTCGGCGACGTTGACTGGTATGAGTTCCAGCTCTCGTCCTACGACTTCACCGAAACGGGAACGGTCGACGTGATTTTCGATATCGACTACGCGGACGGTCTGGGACGGCCGAATACCGCGATCTCGGTTTACCGGGAGGGCGGTCAGGGCTTTGGCGTCGATGCACCACAACTGATCTACTACGGCGAATCGTCGAATTTGGTTGGCGATCAAACGATGTTATCGAGTGAACTATCTGGCGGTTCCTACGGCGTGAACGACCCTTACATTGGCCCCGTTTCCATCGACTTCGACTTCGACTTCGGCACGACAACTTTCGGCGGGTTTGGAGGGTTTAATACCAACACGTCTTACTATGTTGCAGTCTCCCCGATTGGTTTGGTTCCCAGCGTCATTGCCGACGGGTCCGCCATCCGTACGCCCGTGACCGGTATTGAGGATGACTTCAATCGAGGCTGGACCGTTCAGGCCGACCTTCCGTTGATTTCCTCAATGCGGTGAAGCCACAATTTGTCACTAATCCAAACGCTCCGTTCAATGCGATCGCCAAGGAGCTTACCAGTTGGAGGTTCGAATTGCCGACCCGGAAGTGGGTGATCAAAATCGCGAGCGACTGCAGGGACAAATTGTCATCGCGAATAACTTCATCTCGAATTCGCAGGAGTTTGGTGTCAGTATCGTCGACGCTTTACGCGATTTGCCATCTTACGGCGGCGCAATTGGTACGGACGTTCCTCGACCCCGGGAAATTCTTGAGAACGACTTGGCATCGCCCAGCATTCGAGGCGGCTCGATACGTCAGCAGCACGGCCAATTCTCCAATGGAGATTACACACCGAGCAATGGCGTTCCCCGCGCTTGCCAAATGAAAATGAACAACGGGTTATTCCCGGGCTGACCGTTTCCAACAACGTGATTTCCGGCGGGTTTGACGGAGGAATCGAAATCCAGGGCGATGCCGGCGGTATCGTCTTGAACACCTACAATCTGGCCTTCTTATTTGATCTCTATGATGACGCCGACTGCGACGCTGCGGAGAATGCGGAATTCACCATCTGGGATCACCAGGGGAACACGCAGACGTTTGATTTCGTTTTTGGTGGTGGTGCATCTGAACCGGGTAAGATTCCCATTCGTTACGACTGCACGTTGCCCGAGGCACCGAATCCGGATTCAAGGGAACGGCGCAAACCGTGACCACCCGCCGACCTTGACCGATGATCTTCGGGCCGAGATTGAGCACGCGTTGCGACTGTCCGATTTGGACATCAACCATTCACAAAGTCGTTGCTGATTCTCAAGTAGTAGCGGTACCAACCAGTGCCACCGAAACCGACGACATCGCCTTCAGCGGCAGTGCCACGTTCTTCATCGAAGGCGCAGCCAAGATCGGACTGATCGATGTTTCCGCAGGGAAAGACAGTCCGTTTATTGCCGGTGATATTGACAACGGCGATCTTCCGCTGCCCATGTTTACCGCATTCATCGCGCAGCAGGGTTCGGTCCCCTACGCCCGCGTCTTGAACAACACGCTGGTTGGACGAGGTGGCGACCTGTTTGATGGCAACGGTGTAGCGACGTGGGAATTGTCGTCGAAGACAATGCCAGCCCAACAATCCTGAATAACATCATCTCCAACTTTGCTGTCGGAATCCGCAGTGACGATTCGGCGAACGATGGGGGCCAGGATCGGTTCAGTTTCATCGGAAACGACTTCGCCATTGATCAGAGGTTCGTTCGGTGTCACAAACTTTGCAGATAACGATAACGGAATCGTGGCCAATGCCGGACAGGGACTTGAATGCCGGCGGTCGGGCCAGCTGGCGGAACGCAATGTCGACGAAGACTTCCTCAGTGCCTTCCCGATCGGCGGTGCCCGCCCAACGATCGTGGCTTCGACCGTTTATCAAGGCAACCTCAACGACACGTTGCGGATCAACGAAGGCAGTGCTCGATTGCAACTGACCAACGAAGCACCACTGTTCGTCGATCCGGCGAATGGGAATTACTTCCTCGCGGCCAGTTCAGCGGCACTGAACAATTCGACCTCTTTCCTGAACGAACGAGGCTACCTGGCGGAAGTGCAAACGACCGTGGGGCTGACACCCACGCAAATTCAGGCACCGCGAACCGATGCGTTGGGAATTCTTCGCGATGATGGCTTTGCAGATCGAGGTGCCTTGGAACGTGCCGACCTTGTTGGTCCGACGGCTCAACTCGTGAACCGGTTCCGACAACCGAAACCCATCGGTCGCCGTGATCGATACCTCCTGACCGAATTCACCATCCAACTGCAGGACGGTGCGACGATCACTGATCCGGTCTTTGGTTCAGGCATCGATGACTCGTCAGTCACGAGTGGATGGCATCACGCTCCTGCGGGACGGCGTCGCACTGGTCGAGGGCAGGATTACCTCCTGAACTACAACCCCGTGAACGACTCGCTTCGCTTCAGCCCGCCGGCTGGCGTCTGGCCAACCAACCGCACGTACACGATCATCCTGAACAACTCGATCATCGTGGACCGTGCCGCCAACCGCCTGCAGGCAAACCAGCTGGATGGCTCAACTCAATTCACCATCCTGACCGGTGCCGGGTTGGACTACGGAGATGCTCCGCCGCCCTATCCCACGTTGCTGGAGGATGACGGAGCTCGACACGGGCTCAATTCGCTCTACCTGGGCGACGGTGTTGAATTTGACTCGAATGGCTCGCCGTCCATCCTGACGAACTGGATGATGGCGTCAACTTCACTTCTTCCGTCATTGCTGGCAACGTACTGTCGGTGCGAGTGAACGCCAGCCAGGCAGGGGTGCTGAATGCGTGGATCGACTTCAACATTGATGGAGATTGGAGCGATGCCAACGAGCAGATTTTCATTAACCGTAGCGTGGTCGCCGGTTCCAATGAGTTCTCGTTACCAGTTCCGGACGATGCCGTAACCGGGGAAACCTGGAGTCGTTTCCGACTCAGTTCGCAAACCGGGTTGGCTCCAACCGGTGAAGCGGTCGACGGTGAAGTTGAAGACTATTCGGTGACGATCGGCTTGAACCCGTGGACCAATCCGGATCTGGCTGAAGACGTTGATGCGAGCGGAATGGTGACGCCTGTCGACGCGCTCATCGTGATCAACGAGCTCAATGAGCCCGTTGTGCGAGACGTTACGACCGGTCGCTTGCCAATGGACGTGATACCCGACGGTATGGCCCCGAACTTCTTCTTCGATGTCAACGGAGATGGCTTCGTTTCGCCGATCGACGCGTTGCTGGTAATCAACACACTAAGCAGCACTTCGGCGTCAGCCATGTTGATGAATCCACCGGCAGGCCGCGTGGAATCGTCAGCGCAGGCTTCGAGCCTGTTGTTCGACGCAGCAGAACGAGAACAGGTTGTCCAAGCCTCAAACGGGCTCGACGACGAGAACGATTCGGCAATAACAAGCAATGAGGCTTATTGGAACGAATACGAGCCGGCCAGCCTGAGAACGGATGCCGTGGCCGACGAGGCGTTTGTTCTGGACGGTGTCCTCGACGGCAGTGACGTTGATGATAGTGTCCTGAACGATTTGGCGGACGATGTGGCCTCTGCCTGGCGCAACCTGGGCTAGTCCACAATACGATTTGATGTACTTTTTCCTTCCCCTGGAAAAGAATGAAAATCTTCGGCCCCAAGCGTTTGGGGCCAGACGGAGATTCAAGCAGGAATTGGCATGAGCAGAAAACGAAATCTCAAGAAGCACCGCAAAAATCCGAACGGGCCGCGGGCTTCACGCAACTTCAGCTTGGAACCGCTGGAACACAGGATTGTGCTGACGGCGCCGCAGTTCGTCAGCGTGCAGCCGAACGGTGGCGAAGTCCTGACTTCTTTCGACATCTTGAATTCGTCGCCACGCGAGCTGACGATTCGCTTCGATCAGGATATCAGCGGCAGCGACGCATCCTTGAACGGGATCAAAGTACTGCGCGACGGAGTTGAGATTGACGCCGTCAGTCGCGAGCTGGGATTGCTGGGCAATACGGTCGTACTGCGATTTTCTGACGCCCTGCCTGACGATATTTATAGCATCCAGGTCACCGAAGAACTCCGCAACGTCAGTGGCGAGGCCTTCGAACCCGGTTCCGCCGCCAATCAAGCGTTACCGCTCAACTTCGAACTGGACCTCGGCACGAAAGTCTCGGCCGTCGTTCCGCAACCAATTACGCCGAACGGCGAAGTGCTGTCGCACGCCTTGGACCAGATTGAAATCTATTTCAACGATGACGAACTCAGCCCCACGCTGGCCAACAGCACCGATTACTACCAACTGATCCTGACGCAGGATACCGTCAGCAACACCGACGACGAATTCTTCTCGCCGATCAGCGCCGTGTACTCGCAGGCAGAGGCCAAGGTTACACTGACATTCGCTGACGACCTGCACAACCTGGCGGACGGCGACGGAACGTTTCGACTGCGTGTAGGAACCAACGAGCCAACTCCGTCCAGTATGCCACTGGTTCCCATGACGCCCGGGTCCGATCCTGCCGATTCGTTCGATGCTGCCTTTGACCTGCCTGCACTGAGCGGCACGTCGCAGATCGTTTCCTCGTCAATTGATGCACAACCATTCCCGCTTTCGTTCCCAGGCTCGCGCAGAACCAGGCCAATTTGGTTCTTTCGCGAGTTCCAGTTTCGGTGATATCGAGGACGGTATTACGACCATCGAGTACAACTTCTCGGCAACGTACGGTGAAGGCGGATCGGCGATTAACCTGATCACCGAACCGCAAAAACAACGTGCCCGTGAAGCGTTCGAAATTTTCAGCCAGGTTGCCGGCGTGGATGTCATTGAAACATCATCGTCAGGCCTAATTATCGTGACCGGCGATCCAAGTCTTGCCGATCCGGAGGGCTCAGAGCTGATTCTGAGCAACGGTTTTAACTGGAATGACGAGGCCTTGGCCACAAGCGTCCAAGGGCAACCCAGTTACTTTTCGACCATTCTGGGAAGGCTGATTGGTACCAGTGGCAATGTTGCACCTGGCCTTGCGGGACTGCTGGAACCAAATAACGAGGCGATTTTCCCCACAAATGACGTGCTGGTGGACATCCAGCATGTGTTCCGCCCCGACAGCATCGACATCGATCTCTATCGATTTGATATCAGCGGCTCCCAGTCCGGACTCTTCACCGCCGAGATTCTGGCAGAGCGATCGGCCGACGTCAGCCTGCTGGACTCCGTGTTACGGCTGTATCAAGAGACCGACTCGGGTTCGCGACAGCTGATCGCCCAGAACGATGATTACTTCAGCGAAGACTCGTTCCTGCAGTTGGACCTGGAACCGGGCACTTACTACATCGGCGTCTCTTCAACCGGCAATGATCAATACGACCCGAATATCGCCGGCACTGGCATCGGAGGCACCTCGCAGGGCAGTTACGAGCTGCGTCTCGATTTCCGCTCCGACATTTCTGACAGCCTGGCCGACGCCAGCGGCGTGGCCCTCGACGGCGATGGCGATGGAACACCCGGCGGCGTTTACAACTTCTGGTTCCGGGCGGCGGCTCAGTCGGGTTCGGAAGGGCGCAATGAGATTCAAGAGTTCGATGTCACGGGCGCATCTGCTGGAACGTTCACGATCAATTTCGACGGTGAGGTCACCGCACCAATTGACTTTGATGCTACGGCGGCCGATGTCGAATTGGCCCTGGAGCTGTTGTCCAACATCGGGGACGGCAATGTTAGCGTGACCGGTTCGGCACTTCCTGCCGGACCCATCAGCGTCGAGTTTATTGGCAGCCTGGCGAAAACCGATGTCGCGCAGCTGAGCCTCGATACGGCTGATCTGACGGACGGCATCGTCACCGTATCGACCACCACAAGCGGTCGACAGGGTGCTCGAATCATCTACGTCGACAAGGCAGATACTACGCCGGACAATCAGGCGGACGTGGGTACCCTGACCAATCCTTACAACGTGATTCACGCGGCACTCAACCTCGATATTGACGGGCTGCCGAAGGATGGTGCAGCCGCCGATCCGAATGCTGCTCGAGCCGGTGATATCGTGCGCATCCTGGGCAACGGAGACTCGGCCGAGACCAGCATCCCCTACCAGATTGGTTTGAATTCGTTCAACAATCAGCCTCTGGCCGATGGTGCCAAGATCGATATTCCAAA
>CAWGCE010000015.1:0-111789 GCA_963821085.1 uncultured Planctomycetales bacterium
AGAGACCAGCCGAAGCCTCGCCGAGTCTGGCCATGCGTTCAATGGAGATCATCTTCCCGGTTTCCGATCGGTGTTGGGCGGCCGTTCTGTCAAGAATGCACGTTGCCGCGCAGGGACGACGGATTCCTTGGGCGGGGACGACGGATTTGGCGGTGCCCATCCGGGCGTCGCTAATTTTGTGTTATGCGACGGAGCGGTCAAACCTATGTCCAAAAGTGTGGACTTGCTCGTCCTGGACTATATGGCGACTCGAGCCGGCCGCGAAATTGTCGGTGACGACACCACGTCGACTCCCAGTTGCCAACACGAACTAGGACTCAAATGTTCTTCACTTACTTCAGTAATGCCGATGCGCGGCGTGTTGTTGCCGCGGCCCTGGTTCTTGCTGCTGGTTGCTCCCAGGGCGGCCGCGGCGAAAGTTACCGGCAAGGTTACTCTCGAAGATGGTTCTCCCGTGGTCAAGGCAAGGGTACACAGCGCGTTCATCAACGTCGGGAAGCTGGGCAACGGCCGTGACGGGTGAAGAAGGCCAAGTTTAGCGCCGGGAGTAGAAAAACAGGGTGACGGTATTCCAGCTGAAACTAGTGCTGTATTCATTGTTGAAGATGAGGGCGATTGGGATCAACCGGCGGCGCTTCGTGCTGACAAGAAGTACAGTAACGCATCGACGTCCGGTATCACATTCGAAGTTGCTGCTGGTGACGCTTACACGCTTGATGTCGTGTTGGAGCCGTCCACGTGAATCAATCGGCGAAATGCCAAGGAAGGTAAAGGGTTTAAATCTGACTAAGAAATATCAAAATAATGGGGAGCCAACGCATGAACCGCAAACTTACTACTTATAACTTGCGACGGCACAAACACATCGCGTTGGCGATTTCTGTAGTTGGGGCGTTGCTTTGTTGCGGTAACTTGCAGGCGGCGATCAACTGGGATGGCGGGGGGAATACCAACTGGTGGTTTGATCCTGTGAATTGGTCTCGTGAGGGGACGGAGAGTTCCTTGTGTCCCTGCCTTCCTCCCTCGCAAGGTGTCGCCGATCTCTTCGTTACCGCTACGGACGCTCAGATCAACAATGGCACGGGAGCTTGGGACCTGACCGGAGAAGGCGTCGTATACGATCCGGTCAACGACCCGTTTTTCGCCGATGCTGCCGGCTTGAATTACCCGACCGGTTCTCCAGCCGAAGTATGGGTCGGTACCGATTATGGCCCGGAGCACATTCATCGTTTGTATGTGTCTCGAAACACACCCCTTAGCAATCTGATGACGATCAAGAGCGGAGACTTGACGATCGCAAGTACTACGATCGTTGGCCGCTCTGGCAGCATGGGCGGCTTGGAAAATGAAGGGCGCGTGGACCAAGTAGGAGGTCGAGTCCGACTTCCCGTGGTGACGCTGGACATCGGCCAAAGTGAGGAGTCGGGCCACGGAAATGGAGTCTGGAGTTATCAAGGTGGAACGCTGCAAGTGTCGCTTGAAGCCGGAGCCGGTATTCGCTTGTCGCACGGCGGTCAAAATAGCGGCACGAACGGTCCTGGCGGGCAAGGGAAATTCATCATGCACAATCCATCGTCGGGTGGACATGTGCGGACCTGGGACTACGCTTCTGCCAACTTCCGGGGCACCGGATTTGACGGGGTGTTCGATCCCACACGCGATCCTGACGGTGTTGTTACGGGGATCGGCATCACGGAATTTCATTTTGAGAATGGCGCCACGCGTCCCGTGCAAGTCGCTCACAACTTGATCATTAACAATGGACAAGACAACACAGCGGTGCCAGGACCGACCGGCGGAGTGATGTCGTCTCGCCTGAATCTGGTACTGGCCGAGGCACCCAGTGTGGACCTGGCTGGTGCACCCATCGACCTGGGCCTGTTTGATATCGATTTCGACATCGGATTCGGTAGCAACGGAGGGGTAGTTCAGGGATTTGGTGATATTGATGCCGATGGCCTCAGCGACGCCATCTTTTCCAACGTGGATGGGTCCACCTTCTATCCCGAAGGTGCGACTGTGTCAGCGCAGTTCGGAAGCACGCGATATGACTGGTCGATCAGTTACACTGGCGACATAGCTTGGTCCGATGCCGATAACAGCATCGTCTCCACAATTGGCGCGGCGGGTTCCGGCAACGATGTGGTGCTTATTGGCCTCGGCTCCGAAGCGGTCACGACCGGTGACTTCAATAACGACATGGCTTGGGATTGCCTTGATGTCGATGCCTTGGTAGGTGAGATCGTCGCAGGAACGAATGGCCCAACTTTCGACATGACGGGTGACGGAATGGTGAATGCCCAGGACCTGCAAGAGTGGCTGGCAGTGGGAGGTGGCGAACAACCCCGCGCAGACCGGCGGGAACGCGTTCATCGAAGGTGACGCCAACTTGGACGGTGCGGTCGACGGGCAGGATTTTCTCGTTTGGAATAACAACAAGTTCACTTCGGTCGCCGCTTGGTGCAGCGGAGACCTCAACGCCGATGGCGAGGTGGACGGGCAAGACTTCCTCATCTGGAACGATAACAAGTTCACCAGTTCGAACGACGTTCTTTCCGTCCCCGAACCCGTGTTTTCGATCGGCTGGGCTCTTCTCGTCGCTATGGGACTGGGATCGCGCCGTCGAAACTGACAGCGATCGAGACCGTATGACGGGACACCCTCGATCCATAACCAACTGGGCGGCTTTCAGGCCGCCCGGTTTTTTGCTGCGGTGCCATACCAATACAATTGCCCGCTCAAATACCATCGCTCGTCACGACGATTCGACGAGTCAAAGGAACACAAAGCCTCCCCTTACAAAGTGCTCGGCAAACGCATTTGCTGCGGTTCGATAAACGCTGTTCAACGAAGACAATGAACACGATTCGAAGCGACGTGTCTGTTTATGCACTCTAGTTTTCTTTCTTTTCGGACTGGCTGTAGTTTGTCAATTGCAGCTCGTTGACGTGCTCAATGATGCTGGGCTCCTTACCGCCATCGAATTTGCAGTTTCGCAAAACTACGTTTTCAATCGGGCGTTCTTGGAGACCGACAAGGTAAAGAGGCCGCCGACACTTCGTGGAAATGACGTTCTCAAGCAAGATATTGCGCACCAGCGGGAAATGTTCTCCCGTTTCCGACGAGTACTCCAGGTTGATTCTCAAGACCGCGTCACTGACCTCGCCGACGACAATATTCCGGACATACATATTCTCCAAGAAACCGCCGCGAAGCGAATTGGATTTCAGCCGGATGGCACGTTCCAGATTCGGACTGTCCATGTGGCAATCTTCTACAAACACGTTCCGAATGCCGCCGCTCATTTCACTCCCCAAGACCACTCCTCCATGCCCATCTTGCATCTCGCACCTACGGATGACAATATTCTCACTGGGCACTCCAATCCGACGACCGTCGGCATTACGACCTGACTTGATCGCGATGCAGTCATCCCCTGTATTGAACTTGCAGTCTTCAATAAGCACGTTCTGGCAGGACTCTGGATTACAGCCATCGTTGTTGGGCCCATGGCTGTCGACCGTGACGCCGCGAATGGTCACGTTGTTACAGAGCACTGGGTGGATATTCCACATCGGCGAGTTGCTCAACGTGACGCCTTCCACCAATACATTTCGGCATCGGTAGAACTGCACAAAATTCGGACGAACTCGTCCTTTGTCTCCAAAAACCCGCTTGGCGACAGGTACGTTGTCATCCGCAAGTTGCCGAAGTTGCTTGACATCGTCTGTTTCGATACGCTTCCAATTCCACCAGCGTTCCTCATTTGCCCCGCCGTCGATCGTTCCTTTACCCGTGACGCCAACATTTTCTTTTTCGTAAGCGTAAATCAATGGAGAGTAGTTCATCAGTTCGGTACCTTCGAACCGGGTCAGTACGACTGGCAGGTAATCCGACACTCGGGAGCCGAAAGTGAGCGTGGCGCCTTGTTGCAGGTGCAGGTTGACGTTGCTTGACAGGTGGATCGGGCCGTCGACGCTCCATTTGCCGGGTGGCACAATGACGTTGCCGCCACCCGCCTGACTGCAAGCTCGAATCGCTTCGAAGATGGCCGTACGGGCTTTGATTCCGTTCTCGTCCTGCTCCTTGTTCGAGAGAAACGACGTGATCGGGAAATCGCGACTGGCAAATTCGGGCACCGCAATGAGGGCCAAAACGTCGCCCAGGTCACTCCAGGGATCGGGCTCGGCGACTGCCATGCCAACGGGCAGCAGGAGAGCAATGATGAGCCATTGAATGGATCGCTGGGACCGAATGCATAGCGACATGGTCAAAACTCCTTTTCGAATTCGAAGCGGCTGCTTGCAGGAAAGACTGGCACATGACAATATAACGCAAACAGCCTTTCACGAACGCCTTTTCTTTGCAGAACCATGGCTCACCGCGCATCAAAAGAGATCGCCTTGGCGTTTCCTCGAGGACCGCATCAAGAAGTCTTCATCCAAGGGGTGCTGAAATACGCAAAAGAGAATGCTTGCTCCTGGTCTTTTATTTCGGCTCCGGAATCCCCATCCTTCTCGATCCGCGACCTGGCTGGCTGGCCGGGGGACGGGGTGCTGGCGGCACTGAAAACGAATCAGGAGGTACGTCAGGCCGAAGCCTCGCCATTCCCCGTGGTGAATGTTTCCAGCGTGCTTGCTAACTCGAATGTGCCGTCAATTATTGTGGACAACGAAGAAATTGGCCGCTTGGCGGCTGACCATCTTTTGTCAAAAAAGTTTCGCACTCTCGCCTACTATGGTCTCTCAGGAGTTGAGTTTTCGAAATCCAGGCAAATCGGCTTCACGCAACGTGTTGAGGCCGAAGGGATGCCCGTCCATGAATTCCTGATGGCACCGACATTCGGTAGACGCTCCAAGGTCTGGGCTCAGCAGCATCGGGAATTAGCGGACTGGCTCGAATCATTACCCACGCCGTGCGGGGTCTTCGCAGTGACCGACTACCGCGCCAGGCAAGTCCTCGATGCCTGTCATCATCTTCAGCGTCAAGTGCCGGAGGAGGCGGGTATTTTAGGCGTCGACAATGAAGAGGTCGTCTGCGAACACTGCGAACCAATGCTCAGCAGTGTGGCTCGCAATGACTTGCTACACGGGATGCGGGCGGCGGCGTTGTTGGACCGCCTGATGCACGGGAAACCGCCCACAGAAGAATTAACAGCGGCCATTCCGGCGATTGGTGTGATCGAACGGGAATCAACCCGAGGCATTTTGGTTTCCAACACAAGACTGCAAGAAGCGCTCGACTTCATTCACCAACATCTTGCCGATCCAATCACGATCGACGACATCACTCGTCACATCTCCGTTTCGCGGCGATGGCTGGAATACGCCTTTCGCGAAACGTTTGGCGAATCGCCGTATCAGTACCTGAGGCGCCAGCGACTGGCGAAAGCCACGTCTGCTCTTGCATGACGAGCATTCATCGATCGCTGATATTGCAACAATCTGCGGATTTTCTTCCGCCAAGCAGTTCACGGCCGCTTTTCAAGCTCAGTTTGCCGTCAATCCGCGACAGTACCGAAAAAGTACGTTTTCGGCTCCTAAGGAATGAATCGGCGTGCAATTGCAATGAAGTTCCGATTCCTTCGTACGTCACCGATGGCAATCAACTCAGTTGCAAGAGCGTCGGCAACCACATGCAGAGTGCTGGCACATAAGTAATCAATAACAGCGCGATCACCATCGCCAGCAAGAACGGGAGCATCGGCTTCGTTACTTCGCGCCAGAGATGTCTTCCCCACTCCACAACCAACGAACAAACATGTACCCACGGGTGGGGTACAAAGGCCGATGCACAGGTTCACGATCATGATGATGCCGAAATGAACGGGGTGCATCCCGAGAGCCTGAGTAATCGGGAGAAAGATGGGAGCGAAAATGAGGACGGCGGGTGTCATGTCCATGAAGGTGCCGACGAACAGCAGCAGGCAGTTAATCAACAGTAAAATCCCCCATTTCTGGTCGGTGAGGCTTAACAGCGATTCCGTAACGGCACCAGGTATGTTTTCATACGCCAACATCCAACTCATCGCCTGGCTCGTACCAATCAGCAGGAAAATCACCGCCGTAGTGATACCGGTTCGCAGGCAGATCTGTGGCAAGTCTGCCAGATGCACTTCGCGGTAAACGATGACGGCGAAAAAGAACGCATAGGCTACTGCGATTGCCGCCGCCTCTGTCGCCGAAAACGCGCCTCCAAGAATTCCGGCCAGGACCAGCACGATCAACGCCACGCTGGGCAGTGCATGCAACGCGGCAAGCCACATGGAAGGTGTTTCATCACCAGCCAATTCTTCGCTGGGATGCTGCACCCGAGACAGCAAACAAACCGTGGCGATCGCCACGCCAATAATAATCCCTGGTAAAATTCCCGCCATGAACATTGCCGCCACGGATACGTCGCCTGCCACCACGGCAAAAACGATCATGATGTTGCTGGGCGGAATGACCAATCCGGTTGTGGCGGCCGTCGTCGTCACCGCGACGCTGAAGTCACGATCGTATCCCTTGCGTTGCATCTCCGGGATCATCATTCCGCCAATGCTGGAGACTGCCGCCGTCGCCGAACCGGAAATTGCTCCGAACAACATGCACGTGAGCGTCGTCACGTAGGACAATCCGCCTGGAACTCGCCCCACAGCGGCAGAAGCAAAATCGACCAACCGGCGAGCCATCCCGCCCGCGCCCATCAGGTTGCCAGCGAGCACGAAGAATGGAATCGCCAGCAATGGAAAACTGGCGACACCGGAACTCATACGCTGGGCCACAATGTAAGGCGCTGGAACGTCACCCAGGGAAACAATTGCCAACAGTGCCGAAACGCCAATGGCCACGGCAATAGGCACGTTCATCACAAGCAACAGCAGAAAGCTAACCACGAGAATGACAAGTTGGGGATCAAACATTCGTCGTCTCGTTCGATTCTAACGGATCAGATTTGTCGTCAGCTGACGTGACAGGATGCCACTCGGCCAACACCTGGGTGGCCGTGAACAGAACGATGCAAACCCCACTCAACGGCACCGCCACGTAGACGTAACCCATCAGCACTCCCAACGCTGGCGTACGCTGCTCTACGGCCAAGGCCTCGGCCACCAGAATACAACCACCCCCAATTAAGACGAATGCCGCAAAGGCGATAACTATCACAAGTGCGACGATACGCATCAGTCGCTGCGCACCTGGATCGAGTTTTCCCATAAAGAAATCGACACCTAGATGCTCGTGCCGGCGGAAAGCAACGGCGGATCCAACGAGCGAGAGCCAGATCAGCAGGAAAGTCGCCACCTCTTCAGTCCAACGGCTGGGAGCATCTAAAAAGTGCCGACTGACAACACCCCAAAGTACATCCAGCACGAGTACGGCAACGATAATTACCAGGAACCACTCGAGTAGGCGGCCGACAGCTTCTTCGCATCGTTTGAATAACTCAATCACTTGTCTGACCTTCGTAGGATTGAATCTGCCGAATGAGGTCACCAAGTTGCGTCGATTCGTAGCTTCGCAAGATCGAAACCGTCTTGTCTGCGAACAGTTGTTGATCGGGGTAATGCAACGTGACTCCCGCCTCTTTTACAGCCGCAATGGCCTTATTCGTCTCTTCACTCCAGAGTCGTCGTTGGTAAGCCGACGATTCGGCGGCCGCTTCCGTCAGCCAGTTGTGAATTTCCGTCGATAGTTTCGACCACACCTTTTCGCTGATCAAAAGTATGTCGGGCACGCGAGTATGCTCGTCAAAAGAAACGTGTTTGCATACCTCGAAGTGGCGATTCGAATAGAAGCTGGGCAAATTATTTTCGGCTCCGTCCACCATTGACTGCTGCAGCACCGTGTACAATTCGCCCCAGGGGATCGGCGTGGGGGAACCGCCGAGTTCCGACACCATATCCATTGCGGTCTTACTCTTCTGCACTCGTATCTTGAGGCCTGCTAAATCACTCGGTGACATTACGGGCGTGGAGACAGTGTAGAAACTTCTCGCGCCAGCATCGTAATAACACAGCCCCCGCAGACCGGCAGTTCCGCCCGCGTCCAGCAACTTCTTGCCAACCGAACCATTGAGCACACGCCAACAATGGTCATCATCGCGAAAAATGTATGGCAGTCCGAGGACTGCCATCTCGGGAATGAAGCTCTCCAGCGGGGCGGTCGATGTCTTGGTCATCGCCAACGCTCCATTTTGAACCTGCTCAATGCATTCGGTCTCGGAGCCCAATTGCCCGTTGGGGAATACCTGCAGCTCCACGGTGTTTCCCGACTTCGCTCCGAGCAACTCGCTCATCCGCAGCATGGCCAAATGTACCGGGTGTTTCTGATCCAGACCGTGTGCAAGTTTCAATATAGTTTTCTGCGACGACGATTCAGCATCTCGTCCTTCGTAACGATGGACAAAGGAAAACGCCACGGTGGCGACAAGCAGTCCCACGATGGCGCCGGAGACGAAGAAAGAAAGAGGAGCTTTCATAGTTCATCAGTTTCCAAATACTCGTCGAGCCATACCTAACTGGAAGTCACTCCGGAGCCGGCTTGCTGCCCTGTCGAGTGGTTCGCGTACTCAAAGCACATGCAGTATTCTCGCAAGTTGTTGCTTGATTTGACAGCCACCGAAGATGCAATACAAAACGCCTGCCGCACGTCACCGGGTGATGCGAAGTGCAGTGGTGGGGTCAATCCCGGATGCGGGCCCATTGGAATCCGCGAATTCTCAACAATCCGGCGATTCAATATATATCGAGTTTAAGGCGCGTATTGCTTTCGACAGAAAACAAGCGATTTATTGGTAAGGCTGGGAGCGCGCAGTCAGAATGGGGTGCTGTTACCATGGACTTCAACATGCCATCAGGCGTTTCAGTTCAGCCCCACGAGCACCATCCAATCGAGCACGAACATGCATGACCTCGCCTCAACGCAAATCGCGAAGTTTGTGATCACGATCACGATCGGATTTGGTACCGCGTTCTGTTGCAGCACGCTCTGCGGGCAGGAAACTGTTCGTGAGATCCCCGATCCGCTGAAACCGTGGCGCGAATGGGCGACATGGCAAGACAAGAACCGGGATTGCCCGCCAGTTTACAATCGCGCGAACGATCGAATTTGCTTCTGGCCGTCACGCCTTTCGATCGAGGCCCAAAAGAGCCAATGCAATTGGCGGATCAACGTGACTGCTTTTGCAGACACCTGGATGCCCTTGCCAGGTAGTACCGAGATTTGGCCGCAAAAAGTTCGAAGTAACGAGGGTCCACTAATCGTTGTCGAGCGGGATGGGAAGCCGGCGGTTCGTCTCGCAAAAGGCCAGCATCAAATCGATGGTGAATTTCAGTGGGAGGAATTACCTCAGCGGCTGACGATTCCCCAAAGCATTGGCTTGTTGACTTTACAAGTTGACGGTGAATTGATTGAAGTTCCTTCGTGGGATGCGCAAGGAGACGTGTGGCTCACGAGAATTCGAGCGGACCAAGCCGAGAAAGAGACACTGACTGCGCAAGTCTACCGAGTTATTGAAGATGGAATCCCGCTCTGGTTACGAACCGATATCGAATTGAGCGTGACAGGCAAGAATCGCGAAGAGGATATTGGCTGGCTGCTTCCCGCGGGCTGGACACTGGCAACGGTCGACAGCCCATTGCCAATTGCCGTCGACGATCAGGGCCGCGCCAGGCGCAGGTCCGGGCCGGAAAGTGGACGATTCGCCTGCACGCATTCCGCACCGATGATCTTGAAGACGTCCATTTTTCCCAGGATGCAAAGCCAACAACCGATGTTGAGCTGATCGCGTTCCGCGCAAAGCCACAACTACGGCTGGCTGAACTTACAGGTCTGAAGCCCGTCGACGTGTCGCAAACGACATTTCCCACGCAGTCGCGCGACCTGCCCGTCTATCAATGGAACACCGCCGAGAGATTTCAGTTGGTGGAAAAAATGCGAGGCATGGGTCAGCAACGCCTCGAAGGCCTGAATATCAGCCGGCAGTTCTGGGTCGACGAGAACGGCGCGGCCCTGACGTATCGTGACAATATCCAAGGACGCCGTCAAACAATTTGGCGACTCGATGCGGGTCCGGACCAGGTGATTGGTGCCGTGCGAGTGAACGGAGAAGGTCAGCTGATCACAACCAATCCCATCAGCGAAGCCCATGGCGTCGAAATACGAGAGAGGAATCTGAACCTGCAGGCAATCGGCCGCGTCGAAAATACAGACGAAATTCAGGCGACCGGTTGGCAAACGGATGCTAATTCACTGCGGGTAACCTTCGATCTACCACCAGGCTGGCGTATGCTGGCTCTGTTTGGCGCAGACGATGTCGAAGGCGATTGGCTGACCGCCTGGACACTTCTGGACCTGTTTCTGCTTTTAATCTTTGCACTCGCAATTACTCGCATCTGGGGAATACCGGCAGGCATCGTCGCGCTTCTGGCGTTCGGCGTAGCCTATCACGAACCAGGAACGCCCAGGTTAACCTGGCTCTTGCTCCTGATGCCCGTGGCACTGTTGAAAGTCGTACCAGCAGGTGCTGCTCGTAAGTTGATCATCGGCTGGAAGTACGTCGCAGTCGGCTTGCTCCTGATTAATCTCATTCCTGCCATTGCGAGTCAAATCCAATCGGCGCTATATCCCCAGTTGGAACCTGCCGGTACGACGTACGGCAGTCGGCCCATGTTTCAACCGCCTTCCCGCGCCAGACCTCGACGACGCGCCAGCCGCTGTCGCCGTCCGCCAACCTGCCGCGGACGCCGAGCGAGTCGATCTTTCCAACAATAAGCAACAAATGGGCGGGGAGCGAGGACGCCGCTCGTCGGAATCCACGGCCAGCATGGCCAGTCGACCCCAATCCCGTTTCAAGTCTTCGAACTTGCTCTACGACCCACAGGCGCAAATTCAGACCGGACCTGCAGAACCGGCTTGGAGCTGGAATCAGGTCCACTGTCAATGGGACGGTCCCGTCTCCGCGGAGCAGACAGTACGACCGATCCTGATTTCTCTCACCCAGCATCGCATCATCACGATCGTACGAATTCTGTTGCTCGCGTTATTGCTGGCCATTTTGTTGGAGGTAATTCAACTTCCGAAGCTTCGGTCCAGTCGCGTCGGCACCGTCGCGGTGATGATCGCTTTCGCTTTCGCTTGCCTTGCCGGTCAACAGGTGCAGGCGCAGAGTTTCCCAACGACAAGATGCTGGAACAACTACGCGAGCGATTACTCGAACCGAGCGATGCCTTTCCGGGTGCCGCCCAAATCCCCCAGGTCGATTTGGTGCTGAAGGGCAATCGCATCACGATGACGGCCGAGATTCACGCAGCCGTTGAGGTGGCTGTGCCACTGCCCGGACGGTTACCTGACTGGTCGCCACTGTCGATTTCGATTGATGGCGACGCGGCCGAATTGGCCTGTCGGCGCGATGGTTACCTTTGGGTTGTAGTTCCGCAGGGTGTCCATCAGGTTGTCGTTGATTCGTTGCTGTCTCGAAGCTCAGAATGGGAATGGACGTTCCTGTTACCGCCGCGTACCGTGAGTATCGATGCACCCGAGTGGACCGTAACTGGCGTGCAGAAAAATGGAATTCCTGAGGCCCAGGTGTTTTTCGCTCGCCAACGTCAAGCGGTCTCGGGCGTCGCGGCCTACGACCGCAGCGACTTCAATGCAGTGGTCGTCGTCAACAGACATCTCGAAACCGGTCTGGAATGGCAGGTCAGCAACGAAGTTGTTCGGCTTTCTCGGCCGGGTAAAGCCGTATCCATCCGAGTTCCCTTGCTGCCCGGCGAACGTGTGCTGACATCGAACGTCGTCATTCAAGATCAGCAAATCGAAGTCCGGCTTGGCGCCGATCAACAGTCGTTTTCCTGGAAGAGCCAGCTACCGATCGGTCAGGACGTTCACTTGCTGGCTAAACCGACCAAGCAATGGGTCGAGCGTTGGTACTTGGTCACCTCGGCCGTGTGGAACGTGTCACAGGCCGGATTGTCTCCGGTGTTCGAACAACAGGAACAGCATCTCGTTCCGGAGTGGCATCCATGGCCGGGAGAGCAAGTCACGTTGTCGTTCCATAAGCCCCAGGCAGTTGCTGGTGAAACGGTCACCGTTCGCAGTGTTCAGCGGACCACTTCGCTGGGCCTTCGCCAACGCACCACCAACTTGAAAATCGACCTGGAGTGTACGCTGGCGCGAGATTTTCACATCAACCTGCAGCCCACAGCCGACATCTCGTCGGTTCAGGTAAATCAACAGGCAATTCCCGTTCGGCGGGACAAAGAAACTCTGATTGTACCCGTCGAGCCAGGGCAGCAGTCCGTGAGCGTGAAGTGGCGCAGCGACCTCCCCCTTGAGACGGTGGTCGAATCAGAGCGCATTGGTTTGCCGACCGCAGCGGCCAACATTTACTCGGTCGTCAGAATCGGCGACAGTCGATGGGTCTTGTGGACCCGAGGTCCCACGCGCGGACCGGCTGTTCGATTCTGGGTCATCCTGCTATCAGCGATCCTTGCAGCGCTGGTGTTGGGCAAGCTGAGATTTTCACCCCTGAGTCGCTTTGAGTGGGCATTGCTGGCGATCGGCCTGACGCAAGTTCACGTCACGGCCGCGATGATCGTGGTCTCGTGGTTGATGCTGCTGGCTTTTCGAGGAAAGAGTGACCTTTCGGCAACGCGTTGGTGGTCGTTCAACGTCATGCAGGTCGGACTCGTGTTGCTCACGTTGATTTCGCTCGGCATCTTGATTTTTGTTGTTGTCGCCGGGCTGCTGGGAAATCCAGACATGTTCATCATTGGAAACGGCTCTTCGAAAAATATACTGCAATGGTACCAGCCGCAGGCCGAGCAGCTGCTTCCCGTCACCACGGTGATTTCGATCTCGGTCTGGTACTACCGGCTGTTGATGTTGCTGTGGGCCTTATGGTTAGCTTCCGCGTTACTCCGCTGGCTCACCAACGGCTGGCAGCAGTTTTCCCAAGGTGGAGCTTGGCGACGGAAGCCGACGATCGAAACCGGTCCACACTAAGATGCGCTCGCTTCCCCTACGACGGACCTTCACGTCTTGTTGAGCAAAACGAGTTCCTGCTCAAAACACACGTCGGACAATTTGCACTGCTTCATCTCGAATTTGATACGATCAAGTGGGCCCACCAACCCAACGGTACGATTGAGATTGATCGTCGCCGAAAGGTCACCGGCCGGCTCTGTAAGCACTGCCTGTTTCAGAACGATTGAACCAGCGAGGTCAGTAACGATTTGCGGACAGATCTTCAACGACGATACAGGCCAACCGATGACTGATGCCAGGAACTGTTTTTTTGTCCGACTTTGGCAACTGCGCAGTAGAAAGCGAGTATCGCACGGCGACTTCCGACGCTACAAATGTTTGGTGTTCCTCTGCGGTCCCGTTCCTCAGTCAAAACAGTGCTGCCGTTCTTGCGCAGATGAACGTCCAATCTAACTCGATGCCATCCCTGCCGTGGGTGCACGTCGTCGTACGGCAGCAACGCTTCGTTCTACGAGCGGAAGATCGATTCTGATGGTCTTTCAACCGGAAGACGATCGAGTTGTTCAACCTGCTGTTGTCATTGAATCGCACACCGATGGCACGGCGACGGGAGACCTCATCGAAACGCTCGCAGCGGCGTCGCTGTGCGATGTCGCACACTCATCTGCGACTGACTTCACGAACCTACTGGAGCGCATTCACTTTAACTGTAGCGTCTTTTCGCTGAGTAGGTACTGTTTTGCAAACGCCGCTAACGCTACAGGTATGTGCGGCACGCACTAGTTTCAGGGCAGGTGACATTCCGGCACGCAAGCTGCTCTTGCTTTAACGTCTAATGCGTGCCTTCCTACGGTTGCGTGAACTGAGGGACGCAATTGAAAGAAAAAGGCCCTGATGGACACTTACACCGTCGCGATTGAACAGCACCGAGACTTACGACTTATATCTCCGACAATCATGCGAGCACCGTGACGAGCAGGATCACATCCGTGAAAATGAACAGATTGACGGTCTTGAGAACAAGCTCGAACACGCGCACCACATCGCGATACCCAAAAGCCATGTCAAACAACGAATCGCGGAATCCGGTGCACGATATTATCCTGCCTATCGCCTTGATCGAAGATTTCAATTCGTTACCCCCGCCGGAATCTGGCGGGCCCGATAAGCACCACATCGCAAATGCTGGATCGCGATTGAAATTAGCGCTGATGGGCTCAGTATGGTCTGTCGCCTCCACCTTTCCGATTGCGGGACTCATGGCTCTTGTGTTTCGTTTTCCTATACCGTTCGCGGGATACCGTTCAGGATTCGCGGCAATTCAACCCGCAATATTGGCCGTGCTATTTTACGGTGTATTCGTCGGTGGCTTCGTCCTGGTGGGATTGCTCGGAGCGGTCGGAGGATTCGTCGCGGCAACGTTCAAGGGGCCTGATTTACAGAGCCAAAAGCGAGCGGTGCGACTTGTGTCCCTTGCGATCACGACCGCTTGCCTCTTCATCCTTGCCTGTCTTGATATGTGACAAGTTGTGCTCACGCCAGTTCTGCCACATGGGCATGGTCACCATTCGTCGTGAGGCTGGAACAATTAGTAGAGCGAATTGGGGAACTCCTCAGGCGGAATTGATCGATTCGAATTCATACGCCAGTTCGACGCTCAGGAATGTCAACTGTCATGGACACGGACACGGCGTTCGAGCCATCATCGATTGCGTTGGCTCGACGCAGCAACCAGCGATTTCAAGTAGCGGCCGGTAGAGTTTGTGTTTTGTCACAGCGTGCACATGTCGACGTTGTCGAAGTTGCGGCCATAGAACTGCATGTATTGCACTTTTCGCTCCATCGCCTCTATGACGGTGTTCGAGAAATTGGTTTTCTCAAATTGCTGCGCGCTGCCGAGTCCGCCGGGACTAAAGACGTTGATTTCCATCAGCTTGTCTCCGACGATGTCGAGTCCGACAAGAAACATGCCATCTTGGACGAGTTTCGGTCGCACGATTTCTGCAATGTTCAGTGCCGTGGAGTCAATATCTGCAGCAGCTTTGCTTCCGCCCGCATGGATGTTGCTGCGCATATCTCCACCGCTGCGAACCCGTCGAAAAGCCGCGTACTTTCTCCCGACTCGCAATGGGCGACCGTTCATGACAAACAATCGCATGTCTCCTTGTTCAGCAGCGGGAAGATACTCCTGAACAATGACAAAACCATCACGACTAACCGCGTCAATCATCTGGTTCAAGTTGGGGATGTCTTCCTGACGGACTAAAAATACACTTGCGCCGCCGGAACCCTGCAACGGCTTGATCACCATCTTTCCTTGTTCTTTGGCAAAGTGCTTGATTTCGTCGCGATCCCGCGTAATCAGGGTCAGAGGACGAACTTCTTCGGGGAAAAGCTGGAAGTACATTTTGCTTCCCGCCTTTGCCAACCCGTCTGGATCGCTCAGCACCACAACACCGTGACGCATCGCGAGTCTCGCAAACTCGGTGGCGACAGTACTGGCCCAAGGACGATCCAAATAGTCGTCCGATGGGACGTTTCGCAGCACGAGTACGTCCAAATCATCTACGGTAATGCGACGCTTAACAGCGTTCTTTCCTTGCAAATCTGCGGTGTAGCTATCCGAACTGCCATACTTCTGTTTGGGGACCGACGTTGCGCGGGCACGAACCATGTCGTCCGGATCGTAGGCAAAGTCCCCGACTCCAATGGTCCATACCTCATGGCCTCGATTCACGGCCGCTTGGCCCAGTCTGCTCGTGGTGAATTTACCTTCTTCGGTCTTTACGTCGTTGACGACAAATCCAATTCGCACGTTCAGTTCCTTCCGTTTTCAATTCAAGGGCAGCAGGACGAGGTACGTCCAATTCGATCAGGGTATCGGTGCTCGTTTCGACGAGTGACAGACCAACTCCTGAAGTCGCGACAGGGAATTCACGTCCGGAGCCAAAAGTTGTTGATGCGAGCGCATCAATCTTACGGCGGCTACACCAAGTCGAGAGCGCCCGCCGTATTTTCCGCCTGGTGTTTCCTCGGCCCCGGCAACTCCACTCGCGCATTCAAATTGTTCCAGGCCGAAAGTTTCGAATGACCTCAAAGCGAGCATATGTCTACATTTTCAAAATTGCGGCCGTAGTACTGCATGTAGTTTGCTTTTCGTTCCAAAGCGTTGATGACGTATTTGCTAAAGTTGATCTTAGTAAACTTCTGCGCGCTGCCGAGGCCGCCTGGACTGAACACATTGATTTCCATGAGCTTGTCGCCCACGATGTCGAGACCCACAAGGAACATCCCGTCCTGTACGAGCTTCGGGCGTACGATCTCTGCGATCCTCAGGTCCTTCTCGGTTACGACAGCTTCGGCCAGTTTGCCGCCAGCGTGAATATTACTCCGCATATCATCACCACCACGAACTCGGCGAAACGCTGCATATTTCCCCTTCACTTGTAATGGCCGCCCATTCATCACAAATAATCGCATGTCACCTTCGTGTGCCGCCGCCAGGTATTCCTGGCAGATGACAAAACCATCACGGCTGACGGCGTCGATCATTTGATTCAGGTTGGGAATATCGCTTTCTTGAACAAGAAACACGCTCGCTCCGCCAGAACCCTGCATCGGCTTCAGCACGCAGCGTCCCTCGTCTTTGGCGAACGCCTTGATCTCGTCGCGATCCCGTGTAATCAACGTTCGCGGTCGTACTTCTTCAGGGAACAGTTGGAAGTACATCTTGGTTGACGCTTTCGCCAGGCCGTTCGGGTCGTTAACAACGATAACACCATGCCGCATGGCGACGCGACCAAATTCCGCCGCTGTCGAAGAAGCCCATGGTCGCTTCAGGTAATCGTCGGAAGGAACGTTTCGGAGCATGAGGACATCAAGCTCATCGACCGTAATACGCTCTTTCGCTGCCTTGGTCCCCTGGAGATCTTTGAGGAAGGTCTCATGCGAAGAGTACTTCTTATCCTTCGGCACAGAACGAGCGCGGCGCGAACAAACTCATCGGGATCGTACGCCAAGTCTCCCACTCCAATCAGGTAGGCATCGTGACCTTGTTTGTGGGCTTCGTGAGCCAGACGCACGGTCGTAAATCCCTTCTCTTCCGTCATCACGTCGTTAACAACAAATCCAATCTTCATGGGACAATCCTTTGCGAGATATGAGGTGTGCGGTTTGGCTGACTAAAGTGTTGCCAGCTGTACATTGCTGAAGTTGCGGCGGTAATATTTCATGTACTGGACTTTTCGCTCCAGTGCTTCGAGGACTGCGTGCGAAAAGTTTACGTTTTCGAATTTCTGGGCACTGCCAAATCCGCCGGGACTGAACACGTTGATCTCCATGAGCTTGTCGCCCACAATATCCAGTCCGACCAGGAACATGCCATCTTCTACGAGACGCGGCCGGACGATCTCGGCAAGCCTGAACATGGTGTCGTCCAGTTCCGCACGGCGCAGTCGACCGCCAGCGTGGATGTTGCTCCGGATGTCGTCGCCAGTGCGCACCCGTCGGAAAGCAGCGTATTTGCCCTTGTAGCGTAGCGGCATACCGTTCATGAGAAACAATCGGGTGTCCCCGTCAGCAGCGGCGGGAAGATATTGCTGCGCGATGACATAACCGTCGCGACTTACCGATGCAAAAATTTCTTCCAGGTTGTGAGCTTCGCTGTGTCGCACCATGAACACGCCGACGCCACCAGAGCCTTGTAGCGGCTTCAGAATCACGGTGCCTTCTTCGGCCAGAAACTTTTCAACCTGGCTTAGGCTTCGGGTTACCAATGTCCGTGGACGCACGGTCTCGGGAAACGTTTGCAGGTAAAGTTTATTTACCGCCTTTGATAGTCCATTGGGGTCGTTCAACACGATCACGCCGCGTCTCATTGCCAATCGACCGAAATGGATGCCAGCCGATTGTGCCCACGCTCGTTGCACAGACGGATTGCTGCGCAATAGCAATACATCGAGGTCTTCTACCGTAATCCACTTGTTAATGGCTTTGTCGCTTTTAAACACATCGAGAAATCGTGCCGACGTATATCGTCCGTGGGGAACCGTTCGAGCGAGAGCATTGACGGTGTCATGAGGGTCATAAGCCAGATTGCCAGTGCTCATGATCCACACCTCGTGCCCCTGACTGATGGCATCAGCAGCCAGACGATACGTGGTTGCGCCGGCCTCGTTGCTGTCCATCACATTGACGACAATCCCAATTTTCATCCAGACAATTCCGTTCTTTGTTCTGTATGGTCATACCAAGTCCACGATTGATCCGTTTCCGTCCCGCAATCGATCCAGTCGCTCGATGGCCTTCACGTCTTGCAAGTATCGAGGCACGATCTGAGCTGGTTTGAGGACTTTGCGGTATTGCAACTCCTTGATGATTGGAATGTGTTCGACGGCCATCTTGCCGACGAGCAGCGGATGCAAGTCTCCGCCGTGCTGCACATACCTCAGAACCGCTTGAAGACCGCGTAGGTAAACGGCATCTTTTGTCAGGCCACCGCCCCGAAAGACACGCATCGTAACGTTGTAAGCCGATCGCCCGGTAAGCCCGAAGTCATCGTCCACGCCCTGAAATGTCTCGACAAACGTTGCGCCATCGATGAGCAGTCGCACTGCGATGACCCGCGCAGCCAGTTGCCGTAACCGACTCCGGCTTAGACCGCCGACAAGGTACTCCGAAAGGACCGCCAACCCTTCCTGGAGTTCCTCGTATCCGGCCAGGCCGGAATAGAGCTGTTGGAAGGGCTGCATGCGGCCGTTGTAATACGTCACCAAATGGGTGCCAACTTCGTGAGCCAAGAATGCGCGGACCCGCGACTGGGGAAGGCGAAGGTCCGAGTTGATGAGCAGTTTTCCCCGCGAGACGATCAGCCCGTTAACATCGTTGGTTACTCTTGCCGAAGCTTTGAATTCGGGGCAAGAACGTCGGTAGAGCTCAAATTCAGCTTCTGCGCATTCGGCGAAGCCTGCGGCCGTGATCATCGGCGTTTTCTCGCGTTTGTCCTTTCCTTTCAATTCCGCCGCCAAGTCATTCGCCAACTTCAACAAGGTATCGTCCACGCCACCGAACAATTGCAGACTTTCGAACAAGAAACGAGGTGTATCTCGATCGTGCAGCATGGTTAGCTTCAATTCCAACTCTTGTTGCTTTTCTTCGAACAGCCTCTGGAGAGCCGGATCCTCGACGCGTTCGATCGGAATCTTGTAGAGTTCGCGTTTCAGTACAGCCGGGTCGATCGGAAGCGGTCGGTAGTGGAATTCAGGCGCGTTTTCAAATTTTCCACGACGAAATGCGGTCCAGGCACTGTTTGTATTTACGGGGGTGAGTTGTAGCAGGTAGTCGAACTGGTTGCTGACTTCGGCCAGTTGACGATCGACGTCCCACACAGCCTTCACAACCGCCTTTCGACCCAAGGCATGGAAATGTGGCGGCCGATGAGTTGTCCGGGCGCGGGCAAACTCGATAGTAGGCTTGCCGTAAGGCGAGGCTCAGCACGTGACGTATCGCGCGAACCAACAATGGAAACTCTGCCACTGAGTCCGGTTTTCGGAATACAGGGGGCACCGCAATTCCGATAAATGAACAATTCAGATCGCGGGCTTCTTTTTTAGTGAGCAGCGGCTTCATCGATGGCGGGTGCGTGGTGCCTTCGCGATCAACCAAAACGTGGACGGCCTGCTTCAGGATTTTTACCCGCTTCAGTCGCTTTTCCAGTCCCTCAATGGTACGTGCCAAGCCAGTCTTCGGAGCGTGAATTGTGAAAGTGGGGGATACCGATGGGATTGCCGGGTCGTTGGCTCTCCCGCCCTCCGGCGCGGCCCACACCTCCACAATCAAGAAGGCTCCAAACTGTGCCGATAGCGTCTTGGCGATGCTACTTACCAATTTTGAGACGCTCGCATGCATCGATGTTCCACCTGGAGCAATCAGGTACGAAGCCTCGCCGTGGACCAGCTGTTCCGTAGCGGCGTCGTCATGATCAGGAGGCTGCCGATAGATGCATAAAAAAGGCAACTGACGATCGATGTGCAATCGTCCGTTGGCCGGAAGAGCGCGTCGCACCCGCTGGTTGTCGCTTATTCTTTGACATACCTCGTCGATAAGCGACTGCTTGATTCGATGCCCTGCTATTTTTCCGCTCGATTTGTTCGCAGCCATGATCACGACAACCTCAATTCCGATCTCCCTGGAGGCAAGCTTGGCAACCCCGACAGGGTTAGGTTCTGGCCAGCTTGCATAGTTAACAAAACACATGTCACATCATCGCCTGCCTCATTTCCAATTCCCCGCTGGCACAGTAAATCGACGGCAATCGCGCCCGGTACTTTATCGACAGAATGCCCGCCCATTCCGCCTGCGACGATAAACAAGTCCATGTTGGGCGACATTTACTGACAATCCTCGTTTACTTCGTCGTGCGCGACTGGAACTGAGGATGAACCGGCAGCGACGTGCAAGTGGCATAATTGACCAGCGTCTGCAATCTGAAATAGCGCGTTGGTAGATCGCATGGCTAGACTCTTTTGATCGCATCGAGTACTGACGGGACGGTGAACCGAAGCGCGTCTCCGATCGCTTCGATGCTGGCTTCGTCCGACTTGCCGGACCATTCGTCCATGAAAAACTTCTTGAATTCTACCGCGATCACACAGGCTGAAGTGGGAAACTTTTCGTGTGCCCATTTTGGATGCTGACCGCCGAAGAACTTTACGTTTTCGCGAACGTCCAGCTTTCCGCCCGGAAAGTCGAAGGAACGCAATGATTCGAGAAACGCATCAACCACGCTGCCCCATCGTTCGCGGTCCATTGTACCCGTACCTACATTGACCTGCGGGTTGGCAGTTGGATCAGCGGGCGTTCCGGTCGCCCCATCTCGCCGATGGTTGTATGTATGCAAGTCATAAACCACGAACTTGCCATGTTGGTCGGCCAAGTTCTCCGTACAGTTCCCCGAGTGCACTGTAGAACGCGTCATACCCAGACATCGATCGTGTGGCAACGTGTTCCGGAAGAGTATCGTTCCAAACTTTCAGACCCCAAGCATCTTCCGGAGTGCGATAGACCGCCTTGTCTCGTGGACGATTCAAGTCGACTTCAAATCGCGACCGGAGTCCGACAACACGTGTTGGAGCCACTTGCGTCCACAGCCCGGTGTAGGGATCTTCTTCCCGCAATCGCTGATCATCATCGAGTCCAATGTATTGCCCGAGTTCTTCCCGCAAATCGTGTCCGTCATGAATGGCGGTTGCCACCAAAGGACCGTGGCCAACATGCAGCGCGAAATCTGGTCGCTCATCAGGGAGTTCCTTCTCACGAATGTTCGTACATCGTTCGGTTGGTCAAATACTGCAACCGTTGTGCCAATCAGCCCATTGATCTACCGCTAATGGGAACAAGTCGTTGAATGAAAAGGACTTATTGCATTGAGAAAAACTGCCATCGCCTATTCATTGAACGCAATCGCCGATAAATTCAGAGGCTGGCACCCGAAAACGAAGTTTGCTGCGAAACGAAATGGAGTCAGGATATGCTCGTCAGGGCGCTACTCATTGTTGACGATGCCGACCTGGAGCGGAGGTTGGATCGGATATTCGAGCCTTTAGAAACCGCAGTCGCCACCGCTCCTCGCAAAGCCGTCCTCTGGGATCGCGTGCAGGCATTTCCGGCGGATCTCGTGGTGGTTGGACGTTCCTCGCTTCCTGATCCAATTTCAGATACGGTCGAAACGATTCAGGCTCTTCCGGAAAGGCCGGAAGTAATCATCATCAGTGACGAGGAGAATGTCGACGAAAGAGCGCGCTTGCTGATCGCTGGTTGTACCGCCGTATTGAATTCATCGCTGGATGACGAAACGTTCGCGACGCGTTTCATGCATTCGTTCGCCGACAACGCAGGACGGGTATTGAACGTTTGCAACATGAAATCGATTGCCCGACAGCGAAGCTGAGCGACTTCGATTCCGTCAGTGTCGCGATGCAGTCCTTCCTTCGCATCGTGAAACGAGTCGTCGAGCCGGACAGTTCGCTTCTCATTCAGGGTGAAACCGGTGTCGGAAAAGAACGTCTGGCTCGGGCGATTCATGCAGCCAGTCCTCGTTCGTCAGGCCCATTCATCCCTGTCATTCTCTCGGCATTTCCAGAGGCATTGATCGAGGGCGAGCTTTTCGGCTACGAAAAAGGAGCTTTCACTGGAGCCATACGGCCTCGTCGTGGTTGCTTCGAGATGGCCCATGGCGGCACAATCTTTCTGGACGAAATCGGCGAATTACCACAACACATTCAGGTGAAATTACTTCGTGTTTTACAGGAACGCGTCATCCAGCGATTGGGCAGTGAAGAACCATTCAAGATCAATGTACGCGTCATGGCCGCGACCAACCGTGACTTGCACAAAGAGGTAGTGTCAGAGCGTTTTCGTAGTGACCTGTTTTACCGATTGAGCGTAGTAACACTTGATGTGCCCCCGCTTCGAGAGCGCCGTGAAGATGTAGCACCGCTCTGCGAGCGGTATCTTGCGGAGTTCCGAATGCGTCTGAATGCGAGAGTTTCTTCATTCTCTACAGCTGCCATGTCCGCGCTGATGGAATACGCCTGGCCAGGAAATATCAGGGAACTGATGAATGTCGTCGAACGATCCGTTCTGCTTTGCGATAGCGATCAGATCACACTCAACGATTTACCGAGAACGATTGTCCCTTCCGCTCGTCACCTCGATGGAACGTTATCGGTCGAATCGGCCTTGGACGGGATTGCCGGCAGCGACTGGGAGGGGCAAAGCTGGAAAGATGTGCGGAATTCCGTGATCCGCAAGTGCGAACAGGAATATTTTGTGCATCAGCTTGCAAAAGCCGAGGGAAATGTGGACGACACCGCTCGCCGCGCAGACATCAATCCGCGGTCTTTGTACGATTTGATGAAACGCCACGGCTTGAAGAAAGAAAAGTTCCGGGTTCGGTGAAGAGCAATCAACAAAATGCCAGTCAGCAACGACGCCAATTGCGCATTGGCGCGTCTCGCGTTATTTTACATTGGTTGCCACCGGACAGATTATTGCGCGATGATGAGTTCGCTTGTTCGCGGCAGCGACCGCATGTCTTCAGCGTACTGATCCGCAGCGAAACGAAACGAACCGGTGAAATTGTCGAGTCCATGTCGGCACAACAATAGCGACGAGCGACTCGTGTATCTGCCATGATGAGTAACCGATAGACTCATCCGTCCGCCTGTTGAAGACGACGCTGCCAAATGCCGCAGATACCAAGGCACTGTCCTGTCCGAAAAGTGTGGCGGCAGTCCATGACAATTGCTTCACGTTTCGTCTGCTGCGCAGAATAGCTTATCAGCCGGGCATTCGCCGCCCTTTGATGACTGGATATGAGCATGGATGCCAAATCACAACCGGATTTGCAACCGATTGAACGGGTTTTGATTCCATTCCAGAGATTTCTGCATGCACAAGCGAGTGGCGGGCTACTTCTCCTCGCAACAACACTGATCGCACTCCTCTGGGCCAATTCACCCTGGTCGGACAGTTATGCCCATTTGTGGCATACCAAGCTGAGCATTGGATTTGGTGCATCCTCGTTGTCGAAGGACCTCCATTGGTGGATCAATGACGCATTGATGGCTGCCTTCTTTTTCCTGGTCGGCCTGGAAATAAAGCGCGAGCTGATCGTGGGCGAGTTGTCGTCTCCACGAAAAGCGGCGCTTCCGATTGCAGGAGCGATCGGTGGCATGGTCGTGCCAGCGCTTGTGTATGCCGCGTTCAATTTCCAAGGCGAAGGAGCCCGCGGCTGGGGAATACCCATGGCCACCGATATTGCTTTTGCGCTTGGAATACTGGCTTTGGTTAAATCGGCAATTCCGCTATCAGCGAAAATATTCCTGACCGCGTTGGCAATCGTGGACGATATTGGCGCGTCGCTCGTCATTGCGCTGTGCTACACAGAAGAGATTTGGTGGAGCAGCCTGATCGTTGGCGGCGCATTGTTTCTGCTGATGCTGGGAATGAACCGGGCCGGCGTAAGGAACTCAACCGCGTATTTCTTCGTGGGGCTTGGATTATGGCTTGCATTTCTCAAGTCGGGTGTTCACCCAACGCTGGCCGGCATCTTGGGAGCCATGGCGATTCCATCGCGAGTGAGAATCGACGGAACTCGTTTCTTAAAAGAAGCAGACGCTCTCATTGAACAATTCCGCTCCGCAGGGTCGGTATCGCATAGTGTGCTTACGAACCCACATCAAAGGGGCACGCTGGATGCCTTGAAAGTCGTGGTTGACCGAGCCGAAACTCCGCTTCAGCAACTCGAACACGCCATGCATCCGTGGGTGAGTTTTGTCATCATGCCGTTGTTTGCGTTGGCCAATGCCGGGGTAAATTTGAATGTCGATGTGGTGGCGGCAGCCTCGCACCCAGTGACCATCGGAGTTGCGCTCGGATTGTTGATTGGGAAACAGTTGGGCATCTTCTGTTTTGCCTGGGCAGCTGTGGCCATTGGCGTGGCGCAACGGCCCGCAGACTTGTCATGGAAGTGCTTGTACGGAACTGCGTGGCTGGCCGGCATCGGCTTTACAATGTCGTTGTTTGTTTGCGGCTTGGCCTTCAAGGACGAAGGGCTCGTGGCCAACGCAAAGCTGGCGATTCTGATAGCTTCGCTGCTATCGGGAACCGTTGGATGGATAATCCTCTCACGGGTCAACTCGACCGCCCTTACGCCCACAGCTGATCAGCTGACGCGCGATTAGCTTTCAGTGTTTGGCAGTTGCCATCGAGCACAGTTCGCGCAGTGGGAGGGTCTGAAATCGGGTCCGGAACATCGTTTTGGCCTGCTCACGAGTTGATACCGGAGGTTTTCTAATGAGCAACTCTTGACCCTTTTGCATGGAACTTGAAAATGATCCGCCTGGTGTCCGCCCAGCGGGTCGTCGACAGAGCACGGGGCAGGCTTTTTTGCACGTTGACTCTCTTGCCCGCATTCACTACTCTCCGCCCGCGATTTGCTACCAAGTCGAGCTTCTCATCGCGTGCCGCGACTGCGCGTCATCGACGCCAAAACCTCCTTGAAAGGACCTCCACCTTTGTTATCTCGCCGTTGGCATTGGGTCGTCGTCAGTATGTGCTTGCTCGCCGGCTTGGTGACGGGGCAAGAGAATTTGCCCCAAGATCAACCGCTTGTCGCTGCAGATCAAGTGAGCACTGCACCGTTCGCGAAGGACCGTCAATCTCAGGCAACGGCGGCGTCTGGACAACCCACCGCTGTCTTCAGTGGAGCGGGCCCCGACCTGCCGGAAGAAGCGCCCGCTACGGATCGTGTGTCGGCAGCGGATGTTGAACAACGGCTAAAAGATCTCGAAACGATCAAAGATGTAGACGAGCTTACCAAGGAAGAGATCCTCAAAAAGTACCAGGCCGCGCAAGATTGGTTACGTATTGCCGCCGAGGCTGCAGCAAAAACAGCTGCCCACGAAGCGGACGTTCAGCAGGCGCCCCAATTGCTGGCAGAAGCAAGGGCGACACTCGCCCAGCCCGCGGCCGAGCCACAAATTGTTGTACCTTCAGACGTGAAGCTTGTCCAAATCGAACAATGCGCATCCGAAGCTCAAACGGCATTTAAGGCTGCCCAAGAGTCTTTGGCAAAGAGGGAAGAATCGCTGCAACTTCGTGCAGCACGCAAGGCGGAAGTGAATAAGCTCGTCGAGGAAACAAAAACGAGGCTCGAAGAAGCGCGGAAACAACTAACGACTTCTGCTGCAGCGGGTGAGCCGTCGGCTCTCGCCAATGCGAGACGAACGGAACTGGACGCTCGCTTGCTGGCGCTGGAGAACCAGCTCGCCATGCACAAGGCAGAAATTGCCAGGCACGACGTCCGTGCAGAGGTGGTTCCCTTACTGCGCGATATTGCAAAGCGTGAAAAGAGCCTACGCGAGGCGCACGTCGCCGAATGGGAAAAAGTCGTCACTAAATTCCGCAAGCAGGAATCACAACGACAGGCTGAAGAAGCTCAACGCCAAGTCCAAGACGCCCATCCTGCATTGAAAGTCCTGGCCGAGCGCAACGCTGCTTTGGCAGAGCAAAGGAAGTCTCTGGCGGATTCCATTGCGCTTGTGGGACAGCAAGCCGCGTCGGTTGAAAAAGAAGTTGATGAACTGGAGAGCCAACTCAAGAAAGCGAAGCACCGCGTTAGCCGAGCAGGACACTCAGCAACCGTCGGACTTATGTTGCGGAGACAGAGTGAAGACCTCCCAAGCAAGCGGGAATGCCAAAGCCGGCTTCATCGAATACAGCACGAAACGCAAAAAGCCAATCGTGCCCTGATCGACATTGAAGAAGAACGCGATCTATTGGGAGACGCGGAAGACTCGCGCCGCAAATTGTGACACTCGCGGGACAGACGAACGGGGCGAACCGCGAGAATCTGGAGCGAATGGCCAGAGAGTTGCTGCTGAAGAAATCGGAACTCATCCTAAGTCTCACGGCGGACTACGAAATTTATCTCGATGACTTAAGTGATTTGGAAATCGGCAACAGAAAGCTGGCCTCTGCGGTCGTCCAATCGTCTGACTACATCGGCGAACACATTCTTTGGATTCAGAGCACCGACCCACTTTCGACGGTTCATCTGCGGCACGCCGCTCAGGGACTCAAGGCGGTGGCCTCACCGATCCTGTGGGCGGGCGTGGGGCATCACGTTCGTCGAACTCTGATGACGCGCCCGGTCCGGTCATTAACGGTCTGCCTTCTACTCTTCGCACTTTCGCTGTTTCACGTAACCCTTCGGAATCGCATGGTAGCGGTTTCCTCAACAGCGACGAGTGGTAAGTTCTTACGTTTCACTTCGACCATTCGTGCGGTCGGATTGGCGGCCATTATCTCGATCAAGTGGCCGTTGCTGCTTGCCTACATCGGCTGGATATTGTCTTTGGGGGATGTTTCTCAAAGTTTGGCCATCGCCCTTAGCGCGTCGCTACTCTGTACATTCCCATTGTTGTGGGTGGGTGAGTTTGTCCTGCAGTTGATCGGTCGAGACGGCGTCGCCGAATCCAATTTCGAGTGGTCGGCAACTGGTACCAAACTTTTACGCACTGAGCTGTTTTGGCTGACATTTTTCGCTATACCCCTGGCTGGTATTACGGTTTGCATGCAGCACTTCCAGGACGGCAGGTGGTCGGACTCGACGGGGCGATTGGCTTTTGTGGCATCGTGGCTGGTCGTCTCGAAGTTCATGCACTCAATTTTCCATCCGCAAGGTGGCGTTCTACGCGAGGCCATTGCCCGGGACGAGGGCGATTGGTTGACTCGGTTTCGCAGTGTTTCCCACGCTGTTGGGGCGGGAGTTCCGATAACGCTGGCGGTTCTAGCAATTGCCGGATACTACTATTCGGCAGAGCAACTCGCGCTGCGATGGGTGGAAACGTTGGCGGTCGCCATTGGATTACTATTCGTCTACTCGATGGCGTCACGTTGGTGCAAAGTAAAGCGACGAAATCTCGCTGTGAAGCAAGCTCGCGAACGCCAGCGATTCGCCGCAGGGGAGGCGCCGCAGGGATCCGGTGTTTCGGTCCCGGTCGCACTCCGTATGGAAGATCAACAACCCGACCTGTCTGCCATCCACGAACAGCTCCGTTATTTGCTCCGGCATGCGGTTACTGTTGCGATGCTTGTGTCCGCTTGGTTCATTTGGAGTGGTGTGCTACCGGCCCTCAAAGTGCTGGACGGCGTCGTACTCTGGCAGACGATGGCGGAGGTCACGGAAATTCACGAAGCCGCAGACGGGACACTGGAGCGGACCACCGCCGATTTGCCGGTCAAGACCACGCTACGACACGCATTGTTCGCGTTCCTGCTCATCATGGCGACATTCGTTATCGGTGGCAATTTACCAGCGCTGTTGGAAGTAACGGTCCTGCAAAGCCTTCCTTTCGACAAAGGCGTGCACATGCGATATCTGTACTTTCGAAATACACCGTCGCGACGACCGGACTGTTCCTGGCTTTTCAAATGCTAAGTTTCTCATGGTCGAGCGTACAGTGGCTGGCAGCGGGCATGACCGTGGGTCTTGGCTTCGGGCTTCAGGAAATATTCGCAAATTTTATTTCCGGACTCATCCTGCTATTCGAGCGGCCGATTCGAGTTGGTGACGTCATTACCTTGGGAGATGTCACTGGAACAGTCACAAACATACGAATTCGTGCTACGACGGTGACCAGTTTCGATCGCAAAGAGTTGATCGTGCCTAACAAAGACTTGGTAACTGGCCGTTTACTCAATTGGACGCTCACCGACACAACCAATCGAATCGTTATTACGGTCGGAGTTGCCTATCGATCAGACCCCGAGAAAGCTCGAAAGGTGATTCTTGAAGTGATCCAACAACACCCCAACGTGTTGACCGACCCTGGGCCGAATGTGACTTTTGAAGAGTTTGCGGATAGTGCACTGAGTCTCGTCGTTCGGGCTTATATTGCGAGTATGGATATCAGGCTGGCAACAATTAATGACCTTCACGTTTCAATCCATGCTGCATTGCAAAAAGCAGAAATTGAAATAGCTTTCCCGCAAAGAGATATCAATGTGAGAGCAATCGGGTCTGCTGTTCTACCTGTGACAATGGAAGCCCTCCGCGAAGCCGCCTGAGTAGCTCGGCTTGCACAGGGCCAGCGCGTGCACGAATCGTGAACAAATAACAGACTCTCCAGGGCGCAACCATTGCGCCTTCTCGATCTATTCGTCCTGCAAAACCTGCATTCACTGGGTACGAAACAGACGCTTTTGAAAACTAAAGAAATCGTGCACATCGTTGAACGATGGCTTTTTGCTGACGATGCCCGGCGCCACTTTGTCGGCGAAGTTGTCGAATGCTCTGAGGGGCTTTGTACGCACTCGGGGATTTGCATGGGTATTCGATAACGTAGGAGGCTCGTTCGTCAAACGGCCAGAACCGCGGGAACGCGTTTTTTTCTTGGCGATCGGCTTGCGCTTAATGTACTTCCAGCTAATCTGGATCCTGATGCACTGATATACGAGACCCATCCAGAAAAAGGTCTACGACTAACTGATAGGCGGGAGTACTCTTTGGATATTAACGAGTTCTCAGCCAACCGATAGCGGCGGATTCGAAGTCCTGAGTTCCGCAGCCTATTTTTTGGCTTCTGTTTCGGGAGCGAGCAGTCAGGAGAGATCATGGCTATCGCTATCCGTTTGATGGTCCCCCTGGCGTGCCAGTTGCGGTTGCTGCAGGTACGAGTACAGCAGTGCTCCGCGGAGACTCAACGCCAGGACTGCGTTTGCTAATCGCCCTGATTCCCCGAAGGTGGCTGGCTTCCGAATCGGTCAACCGATTGTTTTAGCGAGTCACGTCCCCCAATTAATGTAGCGTTCTGCGGGTCGCGGTCGTGCAAATATCACCGTGGTCTTGTGCTGCCGCAGCGAAGGTCGCGCTATCTCGGCGACGAGCCACGAGTCCATTGGGCGTCAACTGGTTCCGACCACGTTGCTTTCGTCCCCCGAACTGCTTGCAAACTGCTTGGCAGGCGAAGCGAGCGTTTCATCATTTTCCAGACTCAATCCGTCTTTGCAGCATTGGCCTGGTCGCGTGTTTGGCATCAAGTCGCGTCCAAAAAGTGTTCCTTCAAACGGTGCAGCTCGGCGATATGTTTCCTGTGATGCTCGCCGATGCGTGCGTGAACGTCCTTCACTTCAGCATGTTTCTGATTGAATTCTTCATGCTGCCTGGCAAGTACCGTATCGTCTTGACTCTCACTTCTTTGTTCTTGCCATGCGATTTCGTGCTCATGCTGCCGTATGTGACGCTCCAACCGGTCAATGGTTGATCGATGCTGCTGCAGCTCGACGTCATGCTCATGGATCGCAGCCTCGATCTGTGACAGCCACGCCAACGCCTGCTTGTGTTCGGCACTCCACATGTAGATGTCGTCGACCCAGCTCTCCAGTTCCGATTCGGCAACGCGGTGCTCCGAATGCATTCGCTCTTGTTGTTCGGTTGGCATTCTTGTTTCTCCCGAAATAGTCTTGTCGTTGCTTGTCCTTCGGCCAAGCGAGTGTGCAAACCAGCACATCGCCTGCACAGTCGGCACACGTTCTTTCAGCGTCAGGCGATCGTTGCGAACGAAGGCCATGGTGCAGCACCAGCGACAAGCCAATCAATTGGTCGAGTCGCAAAACACATGCCAGATTGAGCTGTGAGTACGCGGCAGCTGCATTCGTTTCGTGCGAGTCGTACGGATCTGTAGCGTGCGGCGCTGGTAGCGCAAAGAAACACGGATCGCCATCAAGATAATCCAGGCCAATCACGACCAGGCACCCTCTGACGCAGCGGAATGTCTGGGCACAGGGCGGGCGCAGAGCTTTTGGCAAGCCGGAACTCGGAGGGGGGGAGGGGGGGTAAAATGTAAAACTTTAAGTCACGCCGAGTTATTCGCCATTTTACTGACCGTCAAATGCACCCGCGCGGGCGTCATGTCGTCGTAGCGACGCAGACGGGCAGTATCCTGCGGAAAAACTGCGTTCTTGCGCCGGCATGACTCAATTCTGGGCACGCAAGGCTTGGCTGCGCTACTCGAATCGCACCCATTGCGTGCTGCAGAAGAAACACGCCACCGCTTGACTGCCTGCCGTCGCCATTAGCGATTGGTTTTCTTGCTCCGCCGCTTGCGTTTCGAATTCGGGAGTCGTTGAGACCGGTCTCGTTCCCACACGAAGTACTCATGGAACATCCATTCCAGGAACCCCTTGGTTTCTTCCCAAACGTCCTGCAGTTCCTGCAGGCAGATCGCTGCCTCTTCAGGGCTGCCCAAAGCGTACGACTCTGGCATTCGGGGTGGCTCGTCAGATTGCAACAGTTTCAGGACGTGATCGTTGCCGTTAAAGGCTGTCCGGATTGCATTTCTAGCCTTTTCGCACTTCCCGCCGCGGCGGAATTCGACGAGCGCCTTCATGTACAGCCACAAGGCCGATTCTTCCGCATACTGCTCAAGGATATCAATCGCCTCAGCGTCGCGTTCTTGTTCAAGCAGAAGCGGGACGATCTGATATCGCACGCCTTGGTTGTCGTTGGGATTAAGCTGGAGCATTTCACGGTACTGCTCAACCGCGTCGTTGACCTGGCCTGCGTCGGCAAGCGCGAATGCGAGGCCTTCGCAGGCGCGCATGTAGGGTCGCGTTTCGTGAAATCCCCAAAACTCGCCCGCGAATTCGTCCAGATCGCTGCCCAGCGCCGCAGCAGCCGCTTGCTTGGCGTTCCGAAACAGTTCTATTCGGCGATCGATTGCATGTGTGGACTCGGCGACAAGAATGCTCGCTGCGATGTGACTCGGGACTTCGGCCAGCGCCTCGCGGGCTAACAGTAAACGCCGCCTGCCAAAGCACCCCAACGCCTCCTGGTACAACGCCTCCGCTCGCTCAGCGGGCGTGTTGCGCGGCAATTCGTAGTCATCCAGACTGCGGCCTGTGAACTGATCGCTGATCGCACTGTTCAATTCGTCAATGTCCAAGCCCTTGCCGACCGAGTCGATGAACTCATGCATCTGGCGAAAATACAACTCGTTGCTGCGCTGGTCGGGCATCTTGCCGCGGCGGGTCCACTCGCCGCGGTCGGGAGGTTCGATGAGGTTGGGGATCGAGAATACGCACTTCTTTCGCTTTCCAGATAGGTGAATCCACTTCGTCCAACGGCCTGAATCCAACTCCTCTTCCGAGGTCTCGGCCAACCCCTTTAGCACAATGGTCAGAAAATCGATCTCTTTGGGCGTCGGACGCCGTGGACCATCTCCCGAAAACAGGTTGGCGTCCGGGAACGCCTCGCCGGTTTCCAGCGGCAAATCAAGTTCATTCCATAGATCGACGTCTTCGGACACTACGTCGCCAGGAAGTTCGTAAGCGAAGCTAAACAGGCTCATCTGCCGCGGGTCGGCTTCCTGCGCCATCAACGCATAATGATCTTCGCCATTTTGATAAAGGCCGAGACCATAACTCTGCGAACCCGCGCCGAGTACCACCGCATGTTTCATATCTTTCGGCGGCTTGGGGGTTTCGATCGTGATCAGATCGCAATCGTCCAGCAACTCCCAGAGCTTGGCCCGGTAGAACTCTGCCGCCGCGGTCGCAAACTCGCGAATCTGTTCGTCACTGCAGCCTACATCTCTCAATGATGGCAACATGGGCGGTCCGGCCGACTGCAAGCCGTCGACCAATTCGCTGATTAATTCGTTCCAGTCGTCCATTCTGGCTCGGTAGTGCACGACGGTCCCCGACCCTGCCAGGTGTCGCTTCAACGCTTCGGCCAAGTGTCGATCATTGCATTCGATCTGCGCGGGCCGGCTGGGAACGTGAGGCACCTCTGAAAACTCAAGCATCGTGTCGACGAATCGATCGAAAACGTCATCCTCGCCCGGCAATACCGGCTTGGCGTGCACCAATTCACTGGGCGTACCTCGCCACAAAATCAGGCTCATCTGATTGGGGGCCTCCTCAGGCGGAATCCCCATCAGCTCGGACAACGTAGCGACACCACCCTGCCAGGTCTCGTCTGGATTTACCGGTAACGCGAGCAACTCCTTCAACGATTGGTCGTCCATTCTCGGCCCTTTCTTGCTTAGACGGAATACCTATTCAAATGATTGACCGTGACGTCGTCGGCCTGCGCGTGCAAGTTTCCTAGCGTATCATTCCTCGTATTTGAGGTGAAGCCTTGCTCGGCTAACGCCGGTCTATTCGGTATGTTTGTGCAGGCCTTAAGTCTCCACCTTGCAAACGCAGAGCGTTTTCACCAGCAGCCAAAACATTGACAACGGTACATCTTGTCAATTGCAGCAGCCGCCAGCCCTCGCGGCAAAGTGACGACTCGGATCTTACATCTGGCCCCGATGTGGCCTGATCGACTCGACTTCATACGGCAGTTCGGGGATCAGGAACGTCAACTGACACGAACACGGCATTCGTTCCACCGGCACAGTACCCTCGGCCAATCCGTCCCCGAGCCGCCTCCGATCTCAGACGCCGGATCGCCCAGACCTTGCACGTTCCTGAGCCCAACACCCTGGAAATTCGACATGTTTAAAGCTGCAGGCCAACGACGGCGTTAACATGGAAACCAAGGCGATCTTGCTAGCTGTGCCGAATTGTCTTGTTCCGCCTTACTCATTTCGTTAAAAGTTTGAGCCAAATCAGGGAATTTCTTCTTTGCTTCAACAGGTCTTCGTCAAACGAACGGAAACACCTTGGTCAGGCCGGATATCGGGTTCTTGTTAGGGTGCGTCGTCTTCACCTGCGCAAGTCCCGCGGCGGTTGCTCAGAATGAATCGCAGTTCCCCTATCCGGCCTTGATCCGACACGAAGACGTCACCGTCTATTCTGCAACTGGCGAATCTCGCTATCCGACAGGCCGGCTCCGGCAAGGCGACAAGGTGCAAGTGCATCAGCATGCGGAGGGAGGCTGGTGTGGTATTCAACCTCCCCCTGGCAGTTTTAGCGTGGTGCTGGCTTCGACCGTTGAGGGGCTCGATGCTGATGTCGGCATGATCAAATCGGCTGAAGGTGCCGTGGCGTGGGTCGGCACTCAGCTGGGCAGAATCGACGATCCGCAGTGGCAAATCAAACTTGCTCGTGGTGAACTTGTCAAAATCCTCGGGGAGGTCAGCTCGACGACCCCCGACGGCCAAACGCCCGCTTGGTATCGAATCTCGCCACCTGACCGCGAGATGCGCTGGGTTCAAATCTCTGACTTGCAGTCGCCGGCGGATCTGTCCGTACACCCGGAAGCCGACATCAAAGCGCATACGATCTCAGTCGAGTTCGATGAACGCCCCGCTCCAGAGGCAGTTCGTGGCCTCAGCCAAAATGACGCCGCCCGGTTAGGAACGACTTCCGTCGTCGAGGGCATCCAGCAGGTCGACGATTCGCAGTCGGTTTCAACAAACGACCTGCTGCTGCCAACGCCGATGGGTATCAGCGGCCAGTCCGATAGCAACGTCATTCAAGTCCCGGCCGATACCGAGGAGACGAACCCGCTTTTTCAGTCTCAAGTTTCAGATCAGCAACAAGGCAACAGCATTGGCACCGATTTCTATCGAACCAGCGATGACTTCACGAAAGGCCTGGTCATCGAAGGCGAAGGCGTGGCAATGAAGATTGGAGGATACGTCAAGCTGGACTTCATCCAGGACTTCAATGCGATCAACAACACCGATGTATTTGACGTCAATTCGATTCCTGTCGGCGGGCCGCAACGTACCAATAATCGCATGCACGTTCGGCAGACTCGATTGAATTTTGATACTCGCTGGAAAACGCAACGCGGTATCTTAAAGTCGTTTGTGGAGGGTGATTTTTTTGGTTCGGACAATAATGGGAACCAAACTTTTCGTTTGAGACAGGCGTATGGCCAACTGGGTCGGTTTCTCGGCGGCCAGACTTATACCACGTTCGGCAACATCGACGCGTCACCCGCAACGTTGGATTTTGAGGGCGCGATTTCGGCAATTACAATCCGCCGTGCGCAACTGCGTTGGACCCAGCCTGTCTTTACGGAAGACTGGACATTGGCAATGGCTTTGGAAGACTCGTCGACGGCCATAGAACTTCCACCCGGAAGCACCATCACGGGTAATACTCGAACCATTTCACCCGATTTTGTGGCCCGCTTACGTCGCACCCAGCCAGATGGAAACATCCAAATTGCCGCGATCGCTCGGATCCTCGGATTCCAACCGACCGGGGAATCTGTCGCAACGGAAAATGCGTGGGGATTAAACCTCTCACAAGTTCAGGATCTTAGCCCGAATGACAAGATCTACTGGCAGGTCAATTACGGCGACGGCATTGCCAGTCTTCTGGGTGGTGGTCTGCCCGATGCTACCCCGGTCGGCCTTGACCGTGAAGGACTGCTGGGATATTTCGGCTGGATGGTTGGGGCAACGCACGATTGGAATAGCAAACTGTCCTCAAACTTTACCTATGCCGAGAGCCACTTTCGAAACACGTCCGGACAGCCTTTGACGGACATCAACAACTTGACCTATCTCGCGGCGAACGTCATCTGGACACCACTGGAACGATTCGAAATCGGCGTCGAGTACTTATACGGCCAACGCGACAATATCAGCGGCCAAGGCGGAATTGCTAACCGGCTTCAATTTGCTGTCTTTTATTACTTGCCCTAGATGACTCTATCCCATGGTTTTGTGCCGAAAACATTCCTGCTCGCAGACCAAACAATGGTGCAAGTTCGTCGACTTTGATCGACACATTCTGTGACGCAGGCTCGCTCTTTTCCAAGATACCAAGGGAGCCTGATTGGGTCTGTCGTTGTCTCAATTGGTGTAGATACCAACACCGTCAAAACGTGACGATCACATCAACGGCGGCCATGAATTGATTGCGGTCGCTGCCGTTTCCGAAAGGGCCGGGACCAACGCCCGCGTCGGCATCAAACCAATCCCAGCGAATCTCGGGGCGGACGATCAGATTGCTGTTGGGCTTGTAGTTCAGACCCAACGTGAGATCGTAGTACTCCCCCGGGCCGGGCGTTGGGTTCACAACGAATCCGTCGGCATCGTCGAACCATTCGAAACGGAGCGCCGCGGTCAATTGATCGCTGAGCTGGTACGACAGTTCCTGATGCACGTTGTACCACGAAGCCGTTCCGCCGCCTGGCAGCACATTCTCTTGAAATCCGTAATCGCTGTAAATCACGTAGCTCAAGCGCTTGCTGATTTGCTGTTCCAAGACGATGCTTTGCACGTACAGAGTTTGGCTCCCGACATCGGCTTCATTGCCCACGCTGAACTGAAACGACAACGATCGACTACCATCGTCACCAAGCAACGTCACGATTCCGAAACCACTCAGGTCGTTGTTGTTATCTTCCCAATTGTTCATTCCGCGATGGAACCCGCCGCCAATCCGCAGCGCAGTCACTGGTCTTCCAGTTCGCGTACATCCCAACCACCGGAACGGTTTCGAAGCTGAACGAGAATCCATAGCTGTTGGAGTAGAAGAAGTTCTCGGTGGGAATCGGCCGCTCATAGCCAACCGGCAGGTAAAAGTGTCCCAGCTGAAAGGTCAAGTCATTGCAGGCCACTTCCATGTACAGCTGCGGCATCGCCAGCCCCATCAGACCGACTCCGCCGAGTCCTGATCCGTCGTTGCTGCTCCAACGGTTGCTCAGGTCGCTGCGTGTTTCCAAGCCGCGAGATTGCAGGAAGATGTAGTTGGTGCCGTAGATCAAGTCGATCTGGCCGCCAATATCCCAGCCCGATGGACCCGCATCGGTTTTCCGCCCAACCGTCAGATACATCGAGTTGAGCATGTACTCGTCGTTACGATAGTTGAAACTCGTCGCCGGAAGATTGCCGGTGCCGGGCGCGGGGTTCGTCGGGTTTCGCGAGTTCGTCGTCACTCCCTGAGCGAGCTGGCCATCGACGGCGATACCCCATCTGTCGAGAAGCGTGCCGTCATCGAACAGTTTCCATGGGTCGTCCACGGAGTTCGGTGAAGACACGGAGCCGACGCAAACAGCATGGGCGTCACCGCAGTCGGGGCAGAATTGAGTGCAGGTGTCATCCGCGTTGGTCAATCCCGCAACCGCTATCAGCAGCAGTGTTAGAACCCGAGTGCGGGGTTTTGCGGTTGGCACCTGACTTCCTCTTGACACACCCAACTTGTCCGACGCTCTTGTCATTCATCGACCGTCGAACCGACCTTATTGAGAATTACCCTGGAATAGCGCAGCTTTACGATGGCGACTCCCCTTGTGGCGATGATTGCCAGCACGATGGCGACCAAGGACTCGAGTTCTTCGGCCGACTTTTTCACCTTGGAGGGCATGACCATGATCGTGGCGATCGCTCCTTGGTCACCTGCGAAACGTCTACGTTAATTCACTCTGGACGGTTAATTCGTGGGCACTTTCAAGAAAAAGGCGCGACAACAGTGATCGCGGCTTGTTTCCTGGGACGCCAAGCAAGATTATTCAAGTCAGCTCACGATCGCCTGGCACACCCGTCAGCGTCGACTGTTCGGCCAGACGCATTCGTCGTCCCGTAAAGCGTCGATACAAGATCTCGATTGCCAACGAGCTAAAGATCATCCCCACCAATATCCACAAGTGATTGCGAGTCGCCGGATTCTCGTCCACCTTGATGCACAGTACCACCAGCGCCACCGCCGTGCTCAATGCGGCCAGTCCTGACAGCCAGGCGTGACTATTGGTTTGGCGAGCCAGACGAACGTTGGCGATGTTGACCATCGTAAACAGCAGCAGAAATCCGGCGCTACCCATGGTCGCGATCGCTTCCAACGGTACAAAATTCGCAACAATCAACGCGAGAGCCGCCGTGATCAAGCTGCCTTCGAAATGTTGACCGCGGTACGAACGATCCAGCTCTCTGGGCAACTCACCAGTCTTCGCAATGATGTAGGCCAGTCGTCCTGTACCGAACAGCGATGAATTGACAGCCGAACTGGTCGCCAGCAACGCGGCGATGGCAATGGCGAAGAAGCCAACTTTGCCCATCACATCCTTTGCGGCCACTGACAACGCGGTGTCGCTATCCTTTGCTACCTCAGCAAAGCTCAGATGCCCCACCACAACGATCATGATGAACACATAAAATGTGATCACAAGGAGAATACCCCCGATGTAGGCGATCGGTAACGTCCGTTTTGGATTGATGACATCTTTGGAAGCGTTGGCGATGAATTCGAACCCTTCGTAGTTGAGAAAGATCAGCATCGCCCCGGCAAAGATGCTGGGGATCGGAACATAAGTTTCGGGGCTGAGCCGACTCCAGTTCATTGGTGTGAGCAATCCTGCAATGATAAAGGCGAGCAGCAACAGCATCTTCAGGATGTTGGCAACATTGCCAAATCGGACAACCATATCCGCGGCGAAGATATTCAAAGCAAGCAGCGCGATGATCACCAAACTGGTAAGTGCATGGCCCCAGAATTCTCGCTCAGCCTCCGGGAATAGCTCGGCACCGTAACTGCCAAACGTGTAAGCGTAGACGGCAACCAACACGACATAACTCATCAGCAGCAGGACATTGCTGGTACCCGTCAAGATGCCGGTGCCGAAAGCGCGGTTCAGAAAATCAACCGTTCCTCCTTCACCCGGGTATTGGAGCGTCAACTTGAGATAGGAATAGCTGGTCAGCAGTGCCACGATCCCCGCGATCAGAAACGCAATTGGGGCCGCGCCTTTCGTCGTTGTCACGGTCAGTCCCGCTACGGCAAAGATGCCACCGCCCACCATTCCACCGATGCCAATGGAGAGCGTCGAGAGCGTGCCTAATTTGGGTCCATCCTGCGAATTTGATTCCACCACAGCTCTTTCCTCAAAACGAACACTTGCTGCACCACCCCAGCCTCACCACGAAGTCAGGTCTCCACCATGATTCGCGCGGCCGCTGAAAATGTCATGCCGACGAATTCGAAAGGCAGGACAAAGACAGGCGGAACACGTTCCGGTGCAACCAGGCCAGCCAAGTTCCCGTCGCAGAGTTTAGCGAGAAAAGCCGTACTCTGTAACTGGTTGCATGTTCCGCGAGGGTGACTGAATTTGCGTCGCTGGCCATTGAAGCTTCGGCCATCCTGACTCCTAATGCGCAAACGATTCGATAAGCTTTGCGTCCTGCTGGTGCTACAGGTTTGTTGAGATAATTTCAAACTCCGCTGCGTACGTAAATGCTCCGGCCACTTCATCAGACGTCATGTGTCCGGATAGCAAAAAGAGTGCCGAGGTTCCCCCGGTCACCTTGCCGCAATCGTTGTCGCTGAAAGTATTCAAGACGAAAGAGATCGAGCGGATTAACGGCCCTCACAAAATGGCAGGGCAGCCAGGACCAAAGCGATTCGAGCAGATGCGTTTCACACAGGCGTTAGACGATATCCCAATCCATTCGCCGAGTTAAACTGGCAAAGCTGAATGCACGACGGATTTTCTTTAAGGCTTCTCTCCGGGATCGAGTTGCGGCTTGGTCTTCGCCAGGCCCGTTGCCGTACTGGGAGGCATGCTGATCAAATGCAGATCGCGCTGCGGGAAGGGCACGCCGATGCCCGCCTCTTCGAGCGCCTGCTGGACAGCGACCGCAAGTTCGCTGTGGATTGTGTAGATATTTGTCGCGGCGTTGGCGGTGAACCATGCCCGCAGCTTGAAATCAAGTGAGCTGTCGCCGAAGTTTAGAAAGTAGGCCAGCGGTTCTGGATCGCGGAGTACTTTCCGATTGGCCTTCGCAACCTCGACCAGCAAGTCGATCACCCGCTGCGCCGGTGTTCCGTACTCGACCCCCACGTCCAGGTCGATTCGCCGCCGACTGTCCGAGAGCGTCCAATTGGTAACTTTGTCGGAAATGAGTACCCCATTGGGAACGATGACTTCGGCTCCGTCAAAGGTACGGATCACGCTGGCGCGGATGCCAATCCGTTTCATGGTTCCCGTAGTGTCCGACAACTCGATCGAGTCTCCCACATCAATCGGCCGCTCGAACAGCAGGATCAATCCGGACACAAAATTGTTAACGACGTTTTGCAGGCCAAATCCGATTCCCACGCCCAGCCCACCCGCGACAACAGCGAGCTTCGTGATCTCGATGCCCGTCGCAGACAGGCCGGCCAGAAAGCCGAGGAAAATCACGCTGTATCGCGCGAGATTCGAGACAGCGTAAGGCACTCCTCGGCTCGCACGCACTCTCGAGAACACGTCGTCCTGCAGGATCACTTGCACCCAACGCGCGAGCAGGAAGGAAAGACAAACGGTGAACGCAAACACAAGCAAGTCGGCGACCGAAACAGAGAGCGCCAACAGTGACACTGGCACCGAGTATCATACTGGCGAGATCTAATGCAGGAGCCAGCAGACCGAGTCGCGCGAGCAATAGTGCCAACCAGAACAACACTGCCAGGACACACAATATCCGCTCAAGCCAAACCTCCACGTGTTGTCGGTGATTGGAGATTGACCGCACAAGGCTAAGGGGTCGGAGGACGAGGGCAAAAGCTACCAGGCCGTGTATCACCTTGAGCAGGACGAAGGCAACGAGGCCCAGATAGCCGCTACGCAGAACGCCGTCCCCCAGCAGGACAGCCAGATCGCTCCAGCCGGCCAGATCGGCCAGAATCGCTAAGCGTGACCAAGGCAGCCCCCACGCAAATCGCCTTGTGAAGCAGCCGGAAGAATGGATTTTGCCGCCGTTCTTCGGGCAACTTGGCGATCCGGCTGGGCAGCAGCAACCACACGAGTAAACCGAGTGCTCCGAGCATCTGCCCCAGGAAAACGATGCGTTCCAGCGTGGGCGTCGTGTCCAGTAAGTCACGAGCCCGCTCGATAATGAACAGAAGAGCCAACCCCCAGGCGAACAGGGTCATGGCGGGCGGCAAATAACGCCGAACAATTCGCAAAGTTGCGACCGCGACTGCCCCGGCGGCCAAGATTCCCATCCTGTGGGATGTCAGCGGGACTGTAATGAAAACCACTATCAGCAGTGCCATCGCCCACGGATGGTCGAAGACCAACTGGGCATGCCTCAGGCGGTCGTCGTCGTCGGCCCTCGCTCGTGTTCGGTTGCGCAGCAAACGAAGGCTGAGAGCCACGGACAGGAGCAGTACGAACTGGAAGCCCAGGAATTCCGGGGTCGCCCGTGAGAATTGCCCGTTCTCGTCCAATCGCTGCAAAAGACTTTTCGGCTCGAAGTGCTGCCACTCCTTGTGGAGAGACTCTCGCACCAGCGGGCTCCATAGAGGCGGGTGTTCGGCCCGAAAGATCCCCTGAAGCCGCGACTCGATTGTGGCTTGCAACTGCTCGACGCTTTCATCGAGCTCGATGGTCGGATTCACCAGCTTGTCACGTACGGCCAAAATATCATTGCGGCGGCTGACGACCGCCAACCGCGCATCTTCGATCTCACCGCGAACTGACGCGATGCGTGTCATAATCGTGACGTCGACGCCTTCTTGAGTCTTGGCAAGTTCGTCGGCTGCGTTCCAAACTACCGCGATCTCATCGATCCGTCCGAGTGATGTCCGAAGGACGTCGAGCTGTTCGTCCAATTCCTCTTCGAGCGACCTTATTTGTCGCAACATCTCACTATTTTGCGATTCCAGCCTCTGCAGGGAGCGCACGTTGGGCCGACCGGCCAGCGCTAGCCAGGTTTTCCAAAGATGCGATTTGGCATCTGGAAGTATGCGGTCGATTTCCGATCCAATCCGCTTGAGTATCTGTTCGGAAGTCTTACGAGGCAGGAGAGTGGCCAACTCGACGCTTGTGGTCTCTGCGCGATTCGGCACTTCCTCCGGCGAGATTGTCTGGTCTGTCACTGACCGCTGCTGAGGATCGGAGGCCGCAACACTCGCGGATGCCTTCACATCGCCCGGGGTTTCGGGGGCAGACCCCTGCGCCACGCTTCGGAGGCAGGTAACCAGAGGGAAGAAACCGCCAAGAGTAACATCACGAGCGAGAACCATCTCTGGTCTAGAAACACACGGTCGGTGTTTTGCGGGGCACTTTTGTGCATGGTGACAGTCATCAACAATTCGAAGGGCATGAGGTCCAGGTCAAGTGGCGGTCTGGAAGCGAGTCTAGCATGGTGACCCGGTGAAGATAACGGGCGGCATGGCCAATCGTTTCTTCCAGCTCACCAATCGGGCGCCCCGCTGCAGCACCTTCGGTAGACGCGTCTTGGAATAGCGGTGCGCGCTGCGCAAGGCACTCGCTGTCAAAGAGGTCCATGGATTCTCCATGAAATCAGGCTTCTGACCGAAGCGCATCAGGATGCCATCAGAGGTTGGTTGTTATAGATCCTCAGGCGTGCCGATCGATGTCGCCCGAAGCCGTACTCGCGGGAACGCCGCTTAGGACATGTCCGAGTTTGGTCAATCCCTACGACTGCTACACGGTCGTCGCGACGTCGGGCTCGTAAATTCCGGGGATGGGTTCATTCAAGACGACAACCCGCATGATGTAGACGGCGACGGGGACACCCAGCAACAAACCCCAGATGCCAAACAAATGTTCGCCGACCGCCAGGATGGCAAGCACAATGACGGGGTGTAAGTGCAACACTTTGCCGACAATCTTGGGGCTCAGCACGCTCGCTTCCATCAAGTGAATGACCACAATTCCCGCAATCACCAGGGCTGCCAGTCGGATAGACCCTCCTGGCTGCAGAATGGCTTGGATCGTGATGGGGATGCCCGAAAGAAAGACGCCTGCGACCGGTATAAAGCTGGCAACGAAGACCATCGCGCAGAACAGGAGTTCGTTTTGGATGCCGAGCAACCGCAGCAATATGAAGGTAAACAGCGTGTTGAACAATGCGATCACGCTCTGTGCCGAAAACGATTTGCCGATCAATCGTGCCAGAATGACCAAGCCCGTGGCGATCTCATCAAAAAGATCGCCGATGCGCGTTTCACGTAATTTCTGGCAGCCTTTTTTCAAGTTGTTGAGATCGATGGTGATAAAGATCGTCAGCAACAACGCCGTGACCAATTGAGCCGGTAGCGCGATCAAACTGCGTATCACCCTTTCGATGCGGACGGCAGTGGACTCCGCGACCTTTCCAAGCGTCCTGTCGCACGTGCTCGCGCAAGGAGGCGGCGGCAGGGTTGGTGGTCCACCACTTGCGCGTCAGGTCTCGCCTGGTCGCCCGTTCAAAATCCTCCTGCATTTGCAGGGGAGTCTCTGCGGTCCGTTTCGTATGCTCCTGCAGTACATTGGCGAACTGCGCTTTGCCTTCGGGATAAGCTTTGCAGAGCAACTCATAAACATCGTAAGGAACAGGAAACGCGTTCGCATTAACGACCCGACTGTTCTCGTAGTATGTCTTGAATCGACTTTGGTACTCGGCGGATTTCTTGAATTGCAACCAATGCTGGGCCACCACGGACTCTTGCCATTCCTTCTCCAATTCGGCTTTGGTCACTGGGTCCGCCTTGACATCATTGAGGATCCTGTCACGGATCTGCGAGTTTCTCACTTGCTCGTAATCGTCTCGTTTCTCCAGCTTTGCCAACTCCGTGGCTTTTCCCGGGGTGGCGTATTCTGCTGACCAACGAGCCAGATAGCCGTCACGCTGTTTCGCAAACAGGTCTGGGGCTTTGACGTCTAAGAACCACTGATCGAACTTCGAGTTCTCCGCGCCAGCCCGCGCCAGATCGTCGTGGACGCGTTGCTTTTCGGTCTGCTCGTATGCCAATTCAAAACCCGCCTCGAGATTCGATTTGAGTGAGGGAAAATCATGATAGAGCCCTTCGCCAAAACGTCCTTGCTGTTCGTATGCTTGTAACGAGGTGTCATACCGTTCGTCCCCCGGTTTCCCATACGTCTTGCGCAGCAGATAGACGCCAACGGTACGGTCCAGCAAGCTGTTCAGCGTATCCTGAGGGCGAATCGCTTCGACTTGCACAAGCAGCAGTCGGCCCTGCTGTAAGAAGCGGGGGCCAAGAACCACAAAGACGGCGCCCAGGCAAAGCAACAGGCCCGCGAAAGTGGCCAGCGTCAGGCCGCGGTCGAGCCAGGGTCGGTCTTGCCCCGGTGCAATTCGGTTCTTGAGAACCGCGACAATGTTGCCAATGATGTACGATATCAGGAATGTAATGAAGGCAATGAGGAACAACTCGCGCAAGTAATAGACTACCAGCAAAAAGAGGCCCCAAATGAGTAGTTTCTTCCAAGGCACTTGGTAGTCGGCATTGAACGCGTGGTCGGGCATCTGTTTTCCCATCAATTTGCACCGCGAAGGCCAAACGTCGGCCAACACGGTGCTGTGTGCGCACTCTCTTTGGTGACGAGCGGTTGCTCGATCGTTTCGGTCAATTGCTGCGCGTCGCGCGGAACTTCACATACAGCCACGTAGCGGCCACCGCCGTGGGGATCATGATTAGCCAGACAATGTATTGCTCGGCATAAGCAAGAGTCATCGCCATGATGCCGACGAAGATGCCGATCAGCAAGAACATCCACTGGAAATGCACGCCCGCCAAATAGCAGGCGAGCGCGAGGATGATGACCGACACGTCGGACACAGCTTCGCGGCTCATGATATCGGTCTTTTCGAGCAGAAAGAGTGACTTCAAAGTGACCAATGCCCCGACCCAGTGCAGCACTTGTTTGCGGATCATCCGCCAACCGGGCTCACCTTTCTGTTTGGCCTGACGCCAGGCCAAAGTGACACTTGTCAAACCGTAAACCAGAACGAGGAAAATCCAATATTCCCACCCACCGTCTTCTCGCGATTCGGTCACGCCCATCCCCAGCATGGCGAGAAACAACAGTGCGCAGAAAACAATCAGCTGAATCCGCGGCCATCGGCCACGCTCTTTGTGTCCGCCGTTGGCTGGCTCTTGCTGAGGGTCCCGTTCCTGCTGGTCACCTGCTGCCGGAGGAGTGTCATTCATCGATTCTGAAACCCGTCATAGAGAATTACCGTGCGGCTCGAACCACGTGCCGTCATTCAGAAAATCAAAACACGTTTCGAGCTTCCTTGTTATGAGCCGCATCGTCCGCGACCAACCCCCTCGGGATGGTCGGACGCGGTCGCAGCCGGGGGAGGATCCTCTGTGCGAGCCCTCTCCCGGCCTAATCGCTCAGCTCCGTTAGCGGGAGCGTACCGTCCAAAGCGGAATCTATCACCGAACGATTCCTAAGCGTTGCTGGTTTCCTTGATTTCCTCTTTGATTTCCTTCTCAATCGCCTTCTGATCTGCCTTCATCTCTTTCTTGACGACCTTCGCGGCGGCGTTCAACGCAGCTTCGACCCTCGCGCCGACGTCGGTGGCGGTGATCACAATCAAGCCGGCTTCGCCATCATCAAGAGCCTCACCCAGATCCTTCAGGTCATGTCTGCTCATGCCACCTACGGCATGTCCAGCAAGGCGCGCCAATGGCGGCACCCGCACCTGTCGTCATCGCCAACAGCCCCGTACCAATGGCCGCTGCTGGAAACAATGCGGTCACCAAGCCGGTTGCGAGTCCCCAACCTGCACCACGCCATGCGCCGTTGCGCGTCGGTTGCTCGTGCTTCTTGACAATCTTGACTTTGCCCGCTTGATTCTTCTGCAGCACTGCCGCATCGAACGTATCCATCAGATCGAGCTCGTGGTATAGAGCCTTCACAAGATCGTAGTCCGACTCGGCTGCATCCAGATTTTTGTAGGCTGCCGCATAGACCGTCATGCTTACGATGTCACTCATTCGTCTTTCCTTTACCCAAATAGTTGAACATAAGTACTAACGCGTGAGGCGAATGCTGCAGCGTGCGCGTAGTCACCAGCTACCGATTCGCTACTCCGTGCGGTATCCCTATTTGCCGGAAATGCGTTCGCCCAGTAACTGGGTCTGCTTACCGCAGTCACTGATAGCCGAACCAACATCTTCGCCCAGCTTGCCGCTTCCACTGATCAAGTCACCGGAAAGCCTGCGAGCACCTTCAAGTGTATCGTGAACGCCTGCGTCAACCGTGTGACCCGCGGCCTCACAACCTCGCTCGACATAGGATGCCGAAGCGTGAATCGCATGCCCCACTTTCTTCGCCTCCTTCTTTGTCCACGCCTCCGTAGCTTTCACATGATGGTGTTTGGCGAGGGCGTGGTACGCTCGCGCGAACGCGGCCTCAACATCTTTGACAGCATCAACGGTCCCGGACTTCACGTCATCGGCCAGTTTCTCCAACTCACGTCCAGCCGCCTCAAGCCCATCGCGGGCGTCGCCGGTTGCGCGTTTTGCTTCAACCACACAAAAGGCCGCCGCTTTTTTCATTTCACCCGCCGCGGCGTCAAAGTCCTTTTTCAGAAAGCTTTCATGGGCTTTCTCCAAATGGGCACCCGGCTCGTCCAACAGTACCACCCAGATTTCTTCATCAATAACGATGTCATCCGCACAGGTGGAAACGGACATCAGCCCAGCCAGGCGCAAAACAGGAACATACCGCAAGTTGACATATTCAGTCTCATATCAATCTCCTCGTTTCATTCGATTAAGAGTTTGGTGTTAGTAAAATTGTTCCAGAGCTCATTCGTCGGCCGAACCACGCGTGGATTGGCTTGTTGTTCGTGGGTCAAGTTCGATCTGATCAGCGATTTCAGTTCCTATTCAACTTTTTCCAACGTCACGTTGCTGGTCAGCGGGGACGAAGCCTTAGAGCCAAGCAAAGCCCGCAGATGCGTTGACGGCGATTGGCAAAGCCAATGCGGCTACGATCAAGTGTCTTTTTTGCGAGTCTTCCCGATTGTTGTGCGTGCTCTTATCACTCGCGCCACGATTCCCACCCAAGCAATTTCAGATCGGGGGAAGCGGCCCGATCTCGGTAGCAATGACCCGTAATTATAAGTATTTCGAGGCAACCGCGAAGGGGCCATCAGACCGATACCTGCCCTTGGCCCCAAGCCCTCAACAGCAAGACTCTCGTTAACCCGTTTGGACTTTGGCCATGTCGCTCGAAGCGGAAAAGTATGCCGGTGGATGATGCACTCGACGTGCCTTGATTTGCCTTCGACCTTCGATGAACTGATCACCCGCCCGGCCCGCCTCGCGACGAATCATCGTTTTGCCACCGAGCGGGGACTGCTGAGAGGCAAGACGGTGCCCGTTTGTGAACTCGACGACCCCTCGACGTACACGCGGCCATGAATCGTATCGTCCGTCGCGACGCGGGCGAGGATTCGCCGGGACACGTCCGGCACTCGTCGCAGGAGGCGGGTGACCTGTCAAAGCAGCGGAACCATCGGCCGAACCATAGGGCCCGTTTCGGCGTCGCGATCGTTCGTGTTTTTTCCGCGAGACGATTGCGTCACTTTCGCGAGGCTGGCCAGGCTCAAGTTGTCTTCAAGCTATTCAAACCAACCCTTCCAGAACAGATAGATGCCTGATAGCAGGGCGGTGACCAGCATAAAACCGATGACGAACAAGTGTCCATCCGGTTCGCCCATGCCTGGTAGATCGCTGAAATTCATGCCGTAGATACCAGAGATTAGCGTTAGGGGCATGAGCACGGCTGAGAGAATCGCAAGAAATCGCAAACGATTATCGACCCGCTTCTGAAGTGATAATTCATAGTCGCGTTCGAGACTGCTGACACGAGATTCCGCACCGTCGATCAAGTGTCCGGCCAGTTCGGTAAGCCGCAGCAATTCATGGTAGAAATGGAACTGCTGGCTGGCACTGAAGGCTTCCGATTCGACTGTTTGCAACACACCGGCGCAATAAGTGTGGTCATCATGAACGGCAGCGTGATGATTGATCTTCCTTCGCAACTCGGAAATCATTTGCGGGTCCACTTCGTCGAGACTCTCATTGCTGATCTGATCCAATCTCTCCGCCTCGGCCCGCACATCAAGAGCAGCATCGACATTGCATCTGCCGATTTCCATGCACACGTAGTGCAGCAGCGCCGACGAACTGTTGGCATACAGGGGCACTTCTTCATCCAGACCGCTGATGATGTCTTCCAGGGTGTGCAGCGGGTCCCGATGAATGGTGATCAGTATCGTGTTGAGACAAATCACGGATAGATAGGGTTTTTCCGCGTCGTCCCAACCGAGATGCGTTGGCAGTTCGAGGTACAATGCGTTGCGATGCGAGATGAAGCGTGTGCTCCGCTCGGGCGTTAGACAGGCTTCGAGCAAGGATTTGTGCAATCCCAGGGGCTCCAGCAATTGCCGCAGGTCATCCTGCGTTGCCGCTTCCACATCAATCCATCGATGAGTATCGTCTCGCTGCCACGAAGGCGAAAGCTCCGTCTCCTGCAGCGATTGCAGCGTTGTCTTACTGCTAATGCCAAATATCTTTACGTTCATGGGTGCTTTCTCGAGGCGTACGTCTGAACTTGAGCCAACCTTCTCGTTGCCCGCGGACGTATTCCATGTGAACGCCCGCAAAGCAGAACGTGTTTTCAATTCCGGTGTTCTGTTCGGCCGGCTCTAAATCGTCTGGAGTTCCGGCGCGTCCGCTGGTAGACCAGCCAGCCTTTTTGCGTAAAGTCGGATGCCCGGCTGGGCACTCAATCCGTGCGCACAAATGCTCAACAGGACAGTCGCCATGACGGCGAGGCGGATGGTGTCTTCGCCGGGCAGGCGAACTTCCTGCTCGAGATAAACGAGCCCCAATACGATCGACGCAAGCCCGCGGGGCCCAAACCAGCCCATGAACATTATCGTGGACTTGCTCAAACGCGTCCCCATCAGTGCGAGGGCGACCGGCAACATCCGCACCGCGGTGAGGCTCACGATGGCATACCACAGGTGCCTCCACTGAAACTGGGGCCAGCAACGCGAGACCAACATGCCGAACATGAAAAAGACCGACAGATTAATCAACTGGCCCCATTGCTCGGCGAATTCAACGCTGTGCCGGCCGGCCTCTTTGAAGTTCACCTGCACCATCAGGCCCGCCACAAACGCGGCGATGAACATGCTCGCGGCCACTGCCTCGGCCGCCAACAGACAAAGAATCGGCAGCGCCACGACGCCCAGTTGTTGCAGCGATTCCGCCATCCATCCCTTGCGTCCGGCCAAACCCAACCAACAGCCGCCGGCGAAACCAATGCCCGCGCCCACCAGGACGCCCAATCCGAGTTGCTCCCCGATAAAGTTCGACAATTGCGAGTACTCCGAGGCGCCGCCGCTCGAGGCCATCGCGAAAAAAAAGAGCATGAAAGGAACCGACAAGCCGTCATTGAGTCCCGCCTCGACGTTCAGCGCCTGGCGAATTCGCATCGGCACGCGCTCGCTGTTGACAATAATCTGACCCAGCCCCGCGTCGGTCGGCGCCAAAATCGCGGCCAGAATGCCCGCTTCCCAAATCGAGACCTGCCCGAAAATGGCCAGGGCGGCGGCGGCTCCAAGCGCGATGGTCAGCAACATCCCCGCGGTCAACAACCGCAAGGGCAGGTTTTCAATGCGGCGCAACACCCACAGGTCCGTGCGGCTGGCGTCGGTAAACAACAGCAGCACCAAGCCGACCTCGGCCACGCGGAGAAAAGCACCGGCACCCTCTTCACGCGTGGGAATTTCCGGCAGAAATGAGAACACCATCATGCCCGCCGCCGTGAACAGAATGGGGGCCGTCAAGACTGTCCGCTCCAGCTTCTCCGAAAAGGAGCTGTAAACGAAAATCAACGTGATGAAAATGGCGATCAGCGTCATGCATCATCCTGTTTTCCCTGTGGCTCAGCCATCTTGCGGCCCGATTCTCCGCAGCTGCGCCTCCGGAGTGCGCTGCAATAACACACAGGCCAAGATCGAGCCAGCAAAACCGGCCGTTGACCGCTCCGCAAACTTGTTTTCATTGCAGAGCGTTCAACGGCAATACGAGACTCTTCTTCCGTCCGTTCCTTAGTGAGCAAACGCGTCTTTGAGCTTCTCTTCCTGCTCATGCGACAAGTTGCTGGCGATGACTTCGAACTTTGGCGCTGCCTGAAACGCTTCCTTCACCCGGTCGCCCGTTACCTGTCCGACAAGCAAGAACGAGCGCCGACGTTCCTTCGGTAACCTTGCTGCGGACGTTCTCGATGAAATCGTTGCCAATACCGTAATCGGACCACGAGGCGCCGAGCGCACCATCGCGGCGCCCCAGGCGGCGCCCAGGAAGGGGACGAAGAAGATGAAGCCGATCAACATGCCCCAAAACGCGCCGTACCACGCGCCGCCGCACGCACCCTGGCCGTGGTGAGTCTTGGGCTTCTTCTTGCCCTCCGGCCACGTCACGGTCGCAATATCCTGAATTTCCAGCAGATGTTCCTGCTGTAACTTGGCTGCGATCGCCAACCCCTCGTCGGCGCCCTCGGGGGTATCAAACTTCAATACCACAAGTGTTGATGCCATGATCGTTTTTCCCTTAAAATGAAAATAAACCAAGTGTGACAACGCCTGCATGGCGACGCCTGCATGGCGACGCTAAGTGATTCATGGGTTGCTCCGGATTCGCACCGGGGCCTGATTGTTATTTGACATTCGCCGATTTGCAATGGTGGAAGTTTTTTCGTACGGGCGTCTTGCGAGGCCTATCGCGTGATAAGCGACCCCCCAAGCGTTCTGCCGAGTCGAATCGTTATTACTTCACGATTTCAGATTTCGCAACCATCCAAGAGTCTTCCAGCGCGATTTCTTTGAGCCAATCGAGCCGCGTTTACATCACGAAGGTGTCTTGCGGGCAGGCAGCCTGATGATTTCCTTCGCAGCAGCGGAGACATCATTGCACATTGTTCATTTGCGGTGTCGCACCGGCTGGCCAAGTACAATCAAAGATTCAAGACCAGAGATGCATCTTCCGCTGGTTACAGGGCACCGGTTTTTCCACAAAAGGGGGACTGAGCCGATTAGATCACTGCACTCTTGCACGGCTCCTCTTGATGGGGCCGGGCGAAAGCGTATCGCGTGGCCCGCCCCAAAAGGAACGGATCGTGCAGGGACCGGCGGAGAGTTCACAAAACGCCAGAACGGTGCGGTCGACAGGTGAATCCCTGTGTCATAATAGACAACACGGATTATGAAATCGGTTGTCCGCACGCAGCGGATCGGTAGTCAGAGAGAACAAATGAACGAGCTGGACGTATTCGATTATTTTGCCTTTGCGGTCATGGGCGTGCTGTTTACAGCGGTTGTGGTGATCATTGTCGTGTTGGGCGGTTTGCCAGGACGAATCGCCACCACCCGTAATCACCCGCAAGCCACTGCGATTAAGGCAGCCGGCTGGATCAGCCTGATTACCCTCGGCGCACTATGGCCCATCGCTTTTGTGTGGGCGTTTGTTCAGCCACGTCCAGAAGGCTCGGCGCGGGAAGGAGCGTCCGACTCGTGATCGCATTCATTACCATCATCTATGTCGCAGCCGTGCTCCTGATTTTCAAGGTTTTCAAGGTCAAACCGGGGCCGTGGTCGATCGCCTTGCTGGCAACCATCGGCTTCGTTTTGCTCGGCGGGATCATTGTGCTTTGGACGATCGCAGCGCCCATTTCATCGAAAGCCGTGGTCGGTCGTTACGTCGTCGAATTAGTTCCCTATGTCAAGGGCCAGATCGTCAGCATTCCGGCCCAACCGAATGTCCCGCTAACCAGGGGTGACGCCCTGTTCAAGATTGATCCCAAACCGTATCAGTATGCAGCTGATCAGGTGCAGGCTCAGCTGCAGTCCGCGAAAAGCACCGTTACACAAATGGCTGCGACCGTGCGGGTTGCAGAAGCCAACGTCAGGAAAGCGGAGGCCAGCGTCACGGCCACCAAAGCAGCTTTGGATGTGGCGGTCGCCATTCAAAAACAAAACCCGCAAGCCATTGCCAAACTCAAGATGGTGCAAGCCGAGGAAAGCCACAAGGCTGCGTTGGCGACGTTGCAAGTTTCTCAGGCCACCACACAGCAAGCTCGTAGTGGGTTGGCAGCTGCAAATGATACGGTCGTCAGCGTCGAATCCCAATTGCAAATGGCCCAATTCAACCTTGCGGAGTGCACCGTCAGAGCGCCGGCCGACGGATTTGTCACCAGTTGGGGAATCCGTGTCGGAACCTTCGTTGTGCCGATACCCATGGCGGCGATCGGCTCGTTCGTCGACACTTCGAACACTTATATCGTGGCACCTTTTTCGGCCCAGATGCTCATCCACGTCAAGCCGGGCCAGCCCGTCGAAATGGCATTCAAGAGCCAGCCCGGCCGGCTTTTTCGCGGGACTGTCGCAGACGTGATTCAAGCAACCGGCGAAGGGCAACTTCTCACCAGCGGGAAACTCCCCTCCGCCGCGTCCATTGGCTCGCCTGGATTCCTGGCGGTCAAGATTCGGCTGAATGAAGACGAACCAGCGGAACTGCTCGAAATGGGATCGGCTGGTGTCGTGGCGATTTACACGGACTGGGGAAAGCCATTCGCCATGATCAGCAAGGTTACGGTTCGGATGAAGAAGTGGATGTATTTTTTGCCGATTCCTCTGTAGCAGAATCCAAGGTCAATGTGGAAACGTCAGAACCGGTTTCTGCATTGCAGTCTGCCAAACGAATTTGCCAACCTCCTCCAAGCGCTCGAAAAATGCGGATCAAGTTCAGAGCGATTTCGCCTTGGCTGGCGGCCAAGGTGTTTTGTTGAGCTGTCGTCGCGGCCTGCACCACAAAGACGCGGTTGAAGTCGGTTGCACCGGCATTGGCTTGCGTCAGCAAGACACTGTTCAACGCCTGAATGTCTTTGACAGCCAGCCGCAGAGATTCGGTCTGGTCCTGGGCCTTAAGAAATCCCACAATCGCATCCTCAGCTTCGCGTTGAGCGTCAAGAACCGTATTCTGGTAATTGAACACGGCCTCTTCAAACAAAGCCTGCTGCTGAAAGACGCTATTTTTGATTCGGCCGTAATTCAGAATATTCCAGACAAACGCGGGTCCAACGGCTCCTCCAACGCTGGCTGGCGAATACAGATCGGCCAAGTCCCTTGCCTGCCATTGCAATGCGCCACTGATCGAAAAGTGGGGATAAAGTTCCGACTCTGCCACACCGATCTGAGCACACTGCGCGGCAACAATACGCTCTGCCTGGCGAATGTCCGGGCGCCGGCGGAGCAATTCAGCTGGAATCCCCAGCGCCACGGCTGCTGGCGCAACTGGGATTGGTCCCTCAGCCATCTCGGCTACCAAGTCGCAGGGTGGTTCACCCAGGAGAATGCAGAGCGCGTTATTGGCCCGACGCAGGGCCGATTCCAGACCCGGGATCAAGGCGCGTGTCTGTTCCACGTTGTTGCGAGTTTGCAACGTGTCGGATGCGTCAGCCTGGCCAGCATCGAACTGCGCTTTGGCGATGGTCAAGGACTGTTCCTGCAGGGCCACATTTGCCCGGACCAGCCGCAGTTGTTCCTGGATGGTACGAATCTGAACATAGGTTGACGCCACATCGGAAAGCAGAAGGACCAACACGTTATCGTAACCCTCGACGCTGGCATCCAGCGCCGCATCGGCCGATTCTAATCCGCGCCGAAACCGCCCCCAGAAATCGAGTTCCCAAGCCAGGTTGAATCCGGAAGACCACGTGTCGAAGTTCTTGACGGGTGGAGAATTCGCAATCGTTTCGCTGACTTGCACCCGGTCGTAGCTCCCAAAGGCCTGTTGGACCTGAGGAAACAGGTTGCCGGCGGAAACTCCCCGCACGGCCTGAGCTTGCAAAATTCGCGTTCCCGCGACCCGCAGCGTCAGGTTTTGTTGGGCCGCGGATTTCACCAATACGTTGAGGATCGGATCATTAAATACAGTCCACCAGGAACTTGTATCCACCGGAGCCTCGCTAATCCGAGGATCGCGCTGATAATCGATCCACTGCGGTTCGACCGCCGCCGGGGGCTCACAATAGTTGGGCCCAACCTTGAATCCATTTCGGTACCATTGCGGCAACGAACAACCACCCATCGTCAGCATCAACGACACTGCCGCTGCACACACAGCGAGCTTGCCGGGATCGAATTGCCGCACCGCCGGGCTGGGGCACTTACGAATTCCAGCCTCAGCACAGCTCATACTACCATTCCAGGACACAACACCGAACCAAGACGCATCATCTACGTCATCGATACGATTCCCACCGGCGGTAAAATCCATTTCATGCTATTTTCACCGGGTAGGGGCGACCCTGTCAGGATGTAACGGTTATCCGGAATAATCCGGCACCGGCAATCGTATCCGTTGATTGTCGGTCATCGTGAAATGAGACTGGCTACGAGCACCATTCGGCTTCACTTCGCTTATTGCGAAACGCCGACTCACTCATCGTTCGATGCGGACAGATGAACTGTCCGACCCTGCATGAACTCGTGTGACGCGGCAACAACGGCTTCCGACGACGATTCCGCTCGATCATCATTTGACTCAAGCCCAATCCTGCAGCGACGTGGCGTCGACATCCATTCCACAACAGGAACTGGCCGCCGGAGACGCAACCGCCGGTTGGTACAACGTGGTTCAATACGCGACCTACCGATTCGATGACCCGTGCATTGGCGGGCTGCGATTTCAAGGGTTGGACGACATGGATGGTGCGATCGTTTCGCCTTCCTCCGCCCCTGGAACGTACTTCGCGCATTTCTTGCGAGGCTAACTACCAGCCCAAGGCCAGCGTTTTGATCCGCCCGGAGGCCCATGGGAATTCGCCCGACGCCGGTGTACCGCCCGGTCCGTTTGGCAATGGAACAAATCGAAATCAGTTCATGGCAGCCGTCGCTTGCATCTTGTCATTTTGAAATCCTGCTCAATCACTTGTGTTGCGGGATTGCCTCGGGAAGCATGAGTAGCGAGCCAACCAAAAATCCAATCGCCCCAAGCAGCGTGAACACGACCGAGATCGCAATGGCCTCGCTATTGGGTGTGCCGGGCAGGATGATGGCAAACAGGGCTGAGATCATGAACCCCACGCAGCCCAGCAAGTTCGTGAACACGACCCACCAGGAAAGGCTCTTTGGCGCCCATGCCCAAGATGCGTGACATGTTTCAATAAAGGCGAGGTAGCCAGAAACCAGGAAGAACACCGAGCCGCCAATGTTGGGTACCCAAATCAACACATCCCGCTGAAACCAGTTGAGCGAAGGAATCATCGCGTCGAACGTGTTGAGGTTAAACAGAATCGTGCCGATGAACTGCAATGCACAACTAAGCCAACCAATGTCGCGGGGCCGCCAGCCAAACAGGCTGCGTTTTTTCGACTGCGTCCCCTTTCTTGCAAATTCGCTGGCATTGGCTGCCTGAAACAGCTGCAGGTAGCCGGCCAACGTGAACGGGATCGAGCCCGCGAAAAAGATCACATTGATGGCCGTCGAATTTAACGAACACGCCGCCGCCAACTGCGGCGACAGGCTCAGCACACTGGCCCCAGCAAACAGCAGCGATCCCACGGCAAAGACAATGCCAATCCACCAATTCAGTTGTCGTGGCATCCACAGACAAGAAGATAACTTGACCGTCTCGTCGGATTGCGCGTAACAGCAGTCCTTTGCGATGGTGTCGCGAACGCCAGACTCGCTTCGATCGATCGCTTGCCTGATAAATTCGGAGAGTAACGAACGGCCAAGGACCTGTTTCATGGACGAGTTCCCCAGTTTGTTCGTTGTTTCGATACAATTCGACAGGACCTTTCTCCGTCATACCTTATGCCGGATCAAACGGAGTGATCGTCGCCTTGCCGTCTTCAACCACAAGTAGCGTCGATTCCGGGACCGCCGCCCAATGTTCGTTCAATTCATCCAACGGCTCCGATAATACGATGACGGCGCCTTCCGGAAGCGGTTCGTAGGTCCCGTCGATGTCACGCAAGGCGTGCATGTGACAACTGTGGTACAGGGTTCTGGACTCGTTGTTGCTGGAATATCGCACGGCCCACAACCGCTTGCCGTCGGTCGGCGAGGCGCTGAAGAAAATCGGCAGCTCGATGCCTGCCTGTTTGCGAACACGCTCGGCGTGCCCTATCGTCCGCGCGAACGCGGTGGGCGGATCAACCCGCAAGCCAAATGTTAACATCAGCAAAAACAACGTTTCCGAATCGGTCGATCCTTCGATGAAGGGAAACAGGTCTGGTTCGACGTCGAACACCAATTGGCGTTTCAACTTGCTGAACTCAGGCACCGAACCATTGTGCTGAAACAGCCAGTTCCCGAAATTGAACGGATGGCAGTTGGTGTTTTGCACCGGTGTCCCCGTCGCGGCGCGAACGTGGGACAAAAACAATCCCGATCGGATATGCCCCGACAAATGCCGGAAGTTAGCGTCGTTCCAAGCCGGGTGCGTATCGCGATAAACGCCCGGTGTTTCGAATTCGCTATACCAGCCGATGCCGAATCCATCGCCGTTGGTTGTCTCAACGTTTTGTGTCGCGTGCCGACTTTGGTCAAGCAGTGAATGATCCGGACGCATCAGTAAATCACAGAGTCGTAGCGGCGGTCCCGAATAAGCAAGCCAACGGCACATTTGGATTTATACTCCATTCAAATCGTTTGAAACAGAAATGCTCAAGGCAATTCGACGCGAAATCCGTGCGGGGCGGGCGGCTGCGCAGGAATTCAACGCACCACCTCGGGATCGGATTGCCGCCCAGCAGTCTTGACAGTCCCTCTTTCTCTTTGGCCAGCTGCGGAGATGATGTTCGGCCACCAGTTTTCATTTAGAAACGCGTTCCGTTGTTGCCGCTTCTGCTGGATGATTCCAATTGGTCGGGATCATTATCACCGTGGTCGAGCTTCATATTCCGCCAATGGTCTCCCGGTTCCGGGACATGCCCTTCCTTCTCCGCGAAAAACTGATGAACCTACTTTCCTGGCGCTGAAGTGTGAATCATGGAAAGGTTCCTTGTTTCTTTAGTAGTTGCCGTATCAGCACTAATGCTTGAAGCCGCTGGCTTCCTCGGCAGTCATCGAAGCGTGAACCGGATGTTTGTCGAAAAAGTCGAGCGACCGTTTCATGTCGTCGACCAATAGACTCGCCAGGTCGCGGCTGAATCCGCGGCGAACAAGGATTCGTTGAATCACCAAATCCTGGCGATTCGCCGGCAGTGAATAGGCCGGCACTTGCCATCCGCGGGATCGGAGCACGCTGGCGAAGTCATACAGGGTCAATCCCGCAGCATCTTCGTCCTTCAGCCTCCAGCAGAGAGCCGGGATTCCAGCGTCCATTTGTCCGCCGTAGAGGATTTCAAACGGCCCCAGCTTTTCGATTTCGCCAGCCAGGTACTCCGCCGTTTCGTAACATGCCGTGTGGATCTTGCGATATCCTTCCTTGCCCAGACGAAGAAAATTATAGTATTGAGCGACGATGGAACCGCCGGGTCGCGAAAAGTTCAGTGCGAAGTCGATCATATCGCCACCGAGGTAGTTGACGTGAAACACCAGGTCTTCGGGTAGGTCCTGTTTCTCTCGCCAGACAACCCAGCCAACCCCCAACGGAGCCAGCCCAAACTTGTGGCCGGAACTGTTAATCGATTTGACTCGCTCAAGGCGAAAGTCCCACACCAGGTCCGGCGCGCAGAAGGGTGCCAAAAACCCGCCGCTGGCGCCATCGACATGTATCGGAATATCGAGGCCGGTTTCCACCTGCAATTTGTCCAGCGCTGCGGCGATCGCAGTCACCGGTTCGTACTGGCAGGTGAACGTGACTCCGAGTGTGGGTACCACGCCAATCGTGTTTTCATCGCAACGTTGGATCACTTCTGCCGGCGACATGATCAGCCGATCTTTTTCCATCGGGATTTCGCGGAGTTCGATGTCCCAGTAGCGAGCAAACTTGTGCCAACAAATCTGAACCGGGCCGCAGATCATGTTGGGCCTGTCGCTCGATTGGCCGGCAGCCTTTCGTTTCGCACGCCACCGCCATTTCATCGCCATCCCGCTAAGCATCGCGGCTTCGCTGGAACCGGTCGTCGAGCACCCCAACGTATTGGCCGCTGCAGGCGAGTTCCATAAATCGGCCAGCATGTGGACGCAGCGGGATTCGATCTCTGCGCACTGCGGGTATTCATCCTTGTCGATCATATTCTTTTCCATGCACTCGTCCATGAGCATGTGGACTTCCGGTTCGGCCCAGGTCTGGCAAAAGGTGGCGAGATTCTGCCGCGAGTTACCGTCCAACATCAATTCGTCATGCACCACGGAGTACGCGTGGCGAGGGTCTTGCTCGAAGTCAGGCATCTTGTACTTCGGCATGCTGACAGCAAGATCAGCTGAGCCGTAAACATCATCGTTCAGTCGATCACGGACGGAATCTTTTTCATGCAGCGGCATTGACTCTCCCTATTGATGAGTCTTCTGATTGATTAGATCGCCAGCATAAGCTATTCAGCCACTGCCGGCACTTCGGGTTGCTCGCCGCCCCCAGGCTGCAATGACTCGTCGAAAGAAACTACATAGGCGACGATCGCCAGTCCCATCAGCACGATGGCGGTCCAGAATCGCCAATCATGATGGATCAGTTTCTTCTTCGCACCGCCAGGTCCGTCACCGTGGTGATTGTGACCGTGTTGATCCTTGCTGTGGGAGTGCTTCTTGTGTTGGGGCATCTGAGGGCTCCTGATTGGAAAGTTAACATGTTCTAACAATTTTCTTTTCCGCCTCGAGGCGGTTGCGTCTCTGGCCTGTTGCATTTTCCGTCCCATGATACTTGGACAGACGGATTCAATCACGAATGTGGCAATGACCACCTCAGCCAAAGTCGACAAGTGAATGCGGGCAGCCGGATTCCGGTCGAATTTAATGCACAATAGGAGCAAAGCAGAGGTCGTGGACAGCGTTGCCAAGGCTATCTCAGCAATTTCCTTTGCAATTCGAGTCGGGTTCGCCGACTATGTCCAGGAGTAAAGTGTGTCCATCGGCTAATGAAAACGGTCCAATCCTGTTCGCGAATGCTCCCGTGAAGGTTCGTTTGCCGTAGCCAAGTGATGAACTCTCAAACAAGCTGGACGGCAGCACCGCCAAGGTGACTTTAACCAACGGACGATCCTTGAGGGACTCCATAAGTGAATGGCTCGGTTGATGCGGTTTACTATGCAACCGCGGCCGACGATACGCAAGTTTGCAAGTGTATAGGAACCGTAGGACCCGACCACCAATGTAGGTGAGTTTCCCCCAGTTTCTTTCAAACCAGTCGTCGCGATTCCGTTGATCGGATCGAACTTCAGTAAAAAAAATCCATCGATCGCCGCAGCGACCGATGGATTACTAACGGGAACATCGTGTCAATCGCTCGGATGACCGGAGTTATGAATTGCCCGCTTCTGAGCTTGGATCTGTTCCATGACCTGACTCAGATTGTAGGAAGGAGGCGCCTGCATCGGCGGAAATTTCTCAAAAGTCTCCAAGTGACGCAGCGCAATCAGCTGGCCGAGCGGCAGCATATTCCAGTCGTATTGGTACGCCGTCATCGGCGCGGCAATCGCACCTCCCATATTCATTGCGGTCTTCACATCGGAGCCGACCGCTTGCTCAAACGGATCACGCTTGATGTTTTGAACCTGAGTCCAAGCGTAATTGATCAGCGGATAGAGCCAGCCCTCCGCGCCGGGACCCGCCATCGAATAGTACATCTTCCAGTTCTTGTAACGCACTGCAGAGAGCGTCGCGCCGGAATAGTAGATGAAGTAATCCCGAGCCGACTTGTCCGTCTTGCCCGTCAGGTAGTCGATCTGATTAACTCCATCGAGGTGGGTCTTGACGAAGCCGGGGTATTTGCCTTCCATGATCTGCTGCTTCAGGCCGTCTCCCTTCGGGCCTCCGGCGATCTCAGTCAACGTCGGCATCCAGTCGAACGATGCGAACATCTCCTTGTAGATCGTACCCGGCTTGATTTTACCCGGCCAACGGATAACGCAAGGAGCACGGTAACCGCCTTCCCAAGCCTGACCTTTCTGGCCTTTGAACGGAGTGACGCCACCGTCAGGGAACGTAATCGCTTCGGCGCCGTTGTCGGTGGTGAAGACGATGATCGTGTTGTCCATCTCGCCCATTTCTTCGAGCTTCTGGAAAACGTAGCCGATGTTGTCGTCCATTTGCTTCATGCCGGCTTCGTTGACGCCCCAGTCTTTGTCGGTCCGCGTTCCCAGCATCGCTTCATACTTTGGCGAGAGTACCGTCGTGATGTGCATCCGCGCCGGGTTGTACCAGCAAAAGAACGGCTTGTTGGTCTTGTCGGGATCGTTGCGGTCCAGCCAGTCAATGACTTTGGCGGAAATTTCTTCATCAACCGTCTTGGAACGCTCCAGCGTCAATGGACCGGCGCTGGTGACTTTTTGATTCGCTTGCGTGCCGTCGACGGAAGTGCAGGAGAGAATCGGTCGCGGCGGGATCATGCTGATCGTGGTCTTCATGTCCACCGAGCCCTCGGGATCCGTCAGCCCCGGGATCGGTGTGTTCTTGGCCGGAGGCGCGATGGCCTGAGTTTCCGGCGAGCTGTTAATGTCAGGGAAGCTCACCTGTTGCATCGCATCGAGGTGATACAAGTAACCCCAGTATTCCTGAAAGCCCTGCGCCGTTGGTAGTGACTCAGCGTGGTCGCCCAAGTGGTTCTTTCCGAACTGGCCCGTCGTGTAACCAAGGTTGAGCAGAGTTTTTGCCAGCGTTGGCGTGCCATTACGCAGCCAGGCGGGGCTGCCCGGAAGCTGTGGCACGGTGAGTCCAACCCGGACCGGATAAATTCCGGTGAAAAATGCGCAGCGACCGGAGGTGCAACTTTGCATGGCGTAATAATCCATGAACTGACCGCCCTCTCGAGCGAGGCGATCAATGTTTGGCGTTTCGCCAACCATCAGACCTCGGTGGTAACAACCTGGCTGCATAAAGCCGATATCGTCGCCCATGATAAACAGAATGTTGGGCTTCTTCGCTTGTCCTTGCGCCATGCCGGTTGCGGCGATGACGGCAAAGACCGCCAAGACTCGTCCGATCGATTTCATCTTGTTTCGTCCTTTCAAGCTAAGAGAGGCCGTTTGCACTCGTATTTCATTTCTAGAAACGCAAAGCGGCAGCGATCGCCGGGCCGCGGCGAACGACATTGGTTGAAAAAAAGCCGCGCGACCCGCGGCTTCGTGTTGAGTAGACCGCCTCCGTGCGGCTAATTTAAGAATTGTCTTTCCTGCTGTCCAGCGGTTGGCGGTGTCAGAATATTTTGACCATCTCCCATTGGACCGCTGGCTCCTGGCAGAGCCTCAACCGCCGTTTCCAAAGAAAGACTCAATGACTCAAGAACACAACTGTTTCGTTCTGCGCTACAATCTCTACTTGACCAAATTGATCACGCTCGACCGCCAAGACTTGGTAAAGAAGGATTCGAGTGGGCTGTCCACCCGGAGGAGTGTGAACCAGCCCTTGGCAAGGTTGGTTTGAATCCAATTGCCTTCCTGCACTCCATTCGATTTGCTTGGGCCGAAGTAGACGGTCATTGAGCCATCGGGTTTCGCCATCCGGTTTCGCCACAGCCGCGGGCATCGAGCTGCTCTGACTCCCGGCACGAGGAGCGTCACGATCGAGTCGGCCGCTACTCGGCCGCCGGATTGTTGTGCATGGTCTCTTCAAGCTTCTTGATGTCTTCGGGAGTAAGCTTCGGCCGATTGATCGTCAGCGTCAGTTTGGTCAACTCGCCCGTGAAGGTGAACGGCGTCTGATAGTCGCTGTCATCCACTCCCGTCAGGGTGTCGGCACCGACGTCGAAGTTCTCGTCCCACTGCAGGGTGAGCGGGATAGTCTTGGGCATGGTGATGCTTTTGATTTCCTTGCCGTCCACCTTGAGCACGCCGGTGCCACTGCGGCCGAGGCCGGAGACGCTGGCGAATGCCAGCGTGCCGGCACCCATGCCGTCGTAGGTGAAGTCGAACTCTAGGACGTGCTTGCCAGGAGTGAGCGCATCGGGGGACTGCCACTTGACGCGCTCCAGACCGAGCATGTTCCAGGTGTAGGTCGGCTTGGCTTTGACCAGATAGAAGCCGTAACCACCGAAACGGCCGCCTTGCGTCACCAGCATCCCTTCGGCACCACCCTCGGGGATGACGACCTCTGCCTTGATGTTGTAGGACGCCGCAAGAACACTGGGCGCGTCGCCGTTGGGCGTGCCGATCATTTTACCGGAGTAGATGAAGACGTTGCGGCCTGCGGTAAGGCTCGGGCGCGGTGCGACCAGGCGGGTGAACTTGGCCGCGTCCAGAGGTAGCACCTGGTTCCGCTCCGCTTCGGTCCAGAACAATGCCACCATCTCTTTCAACTTGTCCGGATACTTGGCGGCGACATCCTCATACTGAGTCCAGTCGTTGCCCATATCGTAGAGCTCCCACGGATAGCCGGCCGGATCGGTCGGAGCCGCACCCGCGGAGTTCCACGGCGGATCGACGACCTTCGAACTTGCGATCCAGCCGTCGTGGTAGATCGCATGGTCTCCGCAGACTTCGAAATACTGAGTCTTGTGCGTGGAAGGCGCGTCTCGCCCGGCAGCCGACCGATCGAAGGTGTAAACCATGCTCACGCCTTCGATCGGTTTCTGCTCAAGGCCATCGACCACTTCCGGGGCGGGGATGCCTGTCGCTTCCAGGATGGTCGGCACGATGTCGATGACGTGGTGGAACTGCCAGCGGATGCCGCCTTCGTCCTTAATGTGGCCAGGCCACGAAATGGCCATACCCTGCTTGGTGCCGCCGAAGTGCGAGGCCACCAGTTTGGTCCATGAGAACGGCGTGCTGAATGCCCATGTCCATGGAACCGCCATGTGCGGGTAGGTGAGATCGCTACCCCATACGTCGTAAAAATCCTTGAGCTGATCCTCGACTGGCACTTCGACGCCTTGAACTGCGGCGACCTCGTTCGGCGTGCCAAGCATGGTGCCTTCGGCGCTGTTGCCGTTATCGCCGCTGATGAAGATGATCAGCGTGTTGTCGAGCTTGCCCATGTCTTCGACCGATTGAATGACGCGGCCGATTTCGTGGTCGGTGTAGGCCGCGTAGGCGGCGAAGACCTCCACCTGGCGGATGAACATCTTTTTCTCATCCGGTGTGCAGGTGTCCCAATCCTTGAGCAAGTCCTTGGGCCAGGGCGTCAGCTTCGCGTCGGGGGGGATCACCCCGAGCTTCTTTTGATTGGCGAAGATCGTCTCACGCAGCTTGTTCCAGCCCTCGTCGAACAGGTGCATTTTGCTGATTTTTTCGATCCACTCCGGCGTCGGATGGTGCGGCGCATGGGTGCCGCCGGGCACGTAATAGACGAAGAACGGCTGCTCGGGGCTGAGGGCATCGATGCGCTTCATCCAGTCGATGGCGTCGTCGGCCTGAGCGGTCGTCAGGTTCCAGCCCGGCTTGCCCTGGAAAGGATAAATCTGAGTCGTGTTGCGGAACAGGTTCGGCTGCCATTGGTTGGTGTCGCCGCCAACGAAGCCGTAGAAATAATCGAAGCCCATGCCGGTCGGCCACTGGTCGAAGGGACCGGCTTGGCTTGCCTGGAAATCGGGCGTGTTGTGGTCCTTGCCGAACCAGGAGGTGCGGTAGCCATTGTCCTTGAGGATTTTGCCGATAGTGGCTTTGTCCCGAGTCATGATGCTGTTGTAACCGGGGAAGCCGGTCGCCGTCTCGGAGACCGTTCCAAACCCCATCTCGTGGTGGTTGCGACCCGTGATGATGGCGGAGTGCGTGGCCGAACAAACGGCGACGGAATGGAAGTTGGTGTAGCGCAGCCCGTTGTTGGCGATGCGGTCGAGCGCGGGCGTCGGGATCACGCCGCCGAAGGTGCTGGGAACAGCGAAGCCCTGGTCGTCGGTCATGATCAGCAGCACATTGGGCGCCCCCTTAGGGGGCACCACGCGGGGCGGCCACCAAGGTGTTGATTGCAGCGAATTGCGCTCGATCTTGCCACCAAACGGCGGCGACGGTGGCGGGAGTTGATTGCCAGGGATCGTGGTCGTGGCGGTGGGTGAACCCAGCGTGCCGGTGACTTGCGGTGCGTTCGGCCTCGCAGCTTCAGCCGGCTGCGCTGGCGCGGGCCGCTGGGGTTGCGCGACGACAAGGCTGGTCGAAAAGACAAATGACAGCGCAGCGATCAGAAATAAGTTGCGCACGTGGGGTGACTCCTGTGTTGTGGATCAGAGCAAAGGCGAAGTCGAGGGTCTTTCGGTATTTGCAACCTTTTCTACGAGTCCCACGGCGAACGCGGTGGGCCTACTAATGCCTGACTTGCTCCATTTGATACTCGCTGCTCGAAGATCGCTTTATAATCTGCCGACAACCGTAGATACAGGCCTCCAAGGCGATGCCGCTCCCTTTTGCGATTGTCGCATCCACCCAGTGCGCCGTCGAACAGAAGTCAAGCAAGGGAGTAATCGCAGGCAGACTGAACTGTTGTCCTGCATTCATCCGGAGCGGCTTTCTCGACGCTCGTGCATCGTTTCCTCGATTCTCTGGCAAGTGTCTGGATCGCGCACGCCGTTACCCGTTCTGAACAGGCCTCGTGTTCGACGTAGTCACCGAGAAGATCAATTCCAGAAATTGAACGGAAATTTGCAGGCTTGATCACAACCCGTGCCGACAGTCACCGTTGTAAGGTGCCAAGCTTACTGATGGAACCTATTTGCCCATTGCCCGACGAATCCCGCTCAAGTTTGCTGGGAAGTATCTGGGCCGCATGGACGCCGTTCTTCTCTTGCTCGATGAGATTCTCTTGATTGCAGCGATCGTTGGCGTGACGCACAATCGCTTCCGCCGAACTTTCCCAATCATTCGTGATATAGAAGAAGCATTTTGAGTCGTCGAATAGTTTGGCTTGGCCTTTTCTCACTTCAAGATCTTTCCAGACCACCACGACACGATAATCGCGGTTACACTTGGCTGGCCGGTACGAGAACTCAGCCAAGTGTTCCTTGATGAGTCGAATGTCCGTGAACTCACGTTGCTCGACGACCTGTTGCTTCACATCTTGAGGGCGAGCGCGCGGCGATGTCTTGACCTGGTAACGCGGTGGTCGCCGTAATGTTCTCCAGGCATTTTCCGGGAGATGCTCAGCCAATTCGTACAGGTTCGGCATCGCATCGATCCCAAACACGAAGGAAATGTTGTCGTCGTCCCAACTATCCAAGTGCCCGGTTTGTGTAAAGTCGGTGTCGCCTCGAAGGCGGAATCTTGCGAAAGCCGGCTTGGCGACATAAACCTGCCGCCTGGTCAAGATAAGCCGCAGCTCCCTCATGACTGGGGCGATTGCCGCTACGGTTGACGATGTACAACGGCTCTTTCGTGTTGGCCAGTGAAACGATCAGCGGATGGTATCCCCACTGGCCTTTGTAATTGATATCGATTCCCTGTTTGCACTTGCCAGTCGTTTCGACCATCGTCCCATCGGCATCAATGATCGCTTCTTCAAAGAACTCTTCAGGCTGTTGGCTCCACACCTTGAGCCGTGTCGCGTTAAGAACTTCCATCAGAAATAAGATCGAGACGCTGCTGAACCGCCGACAGAAATCTCCGGCGGTGGTCGGGTCGGGAATCCGCCTGGCGCCCAACGCATTGAGATAAGCTTCGTCGTTGCGACGTAGTTCCAAGTGATCGATGCAGGTGCCACCAGCGAGAAGGTTGTAGGCCATGTTCAGCACGTGGTCGGATTCTGAATAGGGCGAGTACAGCTTGAACAAGTTCACATGCCGATTGATCATCTGATCCAGCATCAGCCCCCGCACCATTCGATGGATCATTCCAATTCCACCGGCGGCAATCGCCTGCGTCCGATCGGCAATCTCGTACTGAATATTCGACGCAGAGATCATCGGGCAATCGCCACTCAGATTGTTCTTGTCTAACCGCTTCTGGATCCTTCGCTTGCGTAATCTCAGTTGACGTCTTATCTTGGCGTTCACTCGAAAGCTCTCCGTTTCTCGCGTGTGTTGTTGGCTAACACTTCAATAGACGCAAGAAATCGCCGAGGGTTTTCGAGTTTTTTCGTTTCTGCAAAACTTTCTACCAGAAACTCACGCTTGATTAAGGTCTAGCTGGACGTTTCGTCAATACCCTGATCCACAACGATTGCAGGTCTCCGCCCCTGTTGGGCAAGGAGGTGGTGGATGAGTTGACTGTGGGGCTGAGTCAAGAAGGAACGTTGCACGATTCCGGGCTCAATAAAAACGTGTCAGCGTGACGGTTAGCACCGCGAAGAAAAACAGCGGGAAATAGAGTGCTTTAAAAACTTGATTGTCGTTGAAATCAAATATCCTGTTTTTCCCCAAGGTGTAGGTGACCAAATTGAATGTTGAAAGGATCACCATGGCGTATGTGATGAAGTAGAAGTATTCCAGATAGATCAATTCGCCCGTGACGATTTCCCGTCGCAGATCAATATGGGAGAAAGTCAGTACAAAGATGAAGGCGGCCATGCTCTCGATAATGCCCTGTCTTTCCATTGTCTTCCGACATGCGTAGATCAGGATGAACATCATGATCAGCGCCACGGCGATGGGAATCAGGTACGTAATAAAGGCGTTCAGTAAAATCCTCCGCAAACGAATGTTGAAGTGCAACACGGTGACTTCTTCAAACATCGCTTTCGTTCCATAGCCAAAATCGGCGGCGTAGTTTTCTGAAGTGAAGTCAAAGTAGCTCTCTACGATTTCACTACCTGACATTTCAATCCCGTCGCTTAAGCCGCATTTTTGCGACGGATTCGTATAGTCATAGCTCGCCAGGTCAGGAACAAACAGCAATCGATCGCTGAGATTCTTCGGCACGATTTGAATGTCAATTCGTCGCTTGTCGAACGGAAAGTCGGCGTACTGCAAATTCAGTCGCAAGGTCACGCGAAAGTCCCAACCGACCAGGAGATAGCCCTGTTCGCCTTCTTTTGCGACGATTTTCTTGCGATACGATTCCTCGACATAGGAGGCTTCCGCAAAGGGCGACATCTGGGGCAGACGGAAACCGATATCAACGTCCCCGGAAACATCCAACGGGTACTTTTGCCAGATCGTCCCGCTGGTATTGACGTTGTAGCTGTCTTCAAAATCGAGTCGCCGAATGAAGAGCCCGGTCGGAATCGGAACGGACGGCGGGGCATTCGAAGCCTGGACCCGCTCTTGGTGCTGCTGAACAAAACTATCGAGCGTATCCAAATCGTAGACGGCGAGACGGTCATCGTCTTGCGGACGCCGGTCAGTGACGTGTTGCAGGTAACCGACCAGGAACGTGTTTGCCAGCAACAACACACTCGCAGCAAGACTCAATCTCCAGATCTCACCTGCGTCCAGGTAGTCTCTATTGAAGTAGTTTGCCAGCAGGCAAACGATGACAGCCGACAGCAGCAATGCCATGCGGATGTAGCGGCGATGCAACCCTGTTTGCGAGGCTGTCAAATCCTCCTTGAAGAAGGTCAGTCCCAGGCCCCAGCTCGAAACAGGAATTTGTTCAAAGAAAAACAGAGCCGTTCGCCCCGATTCGATCTCCTTGTATTTGGCTTGTCCCGTCTTCCCGGCAAGAAGTTCATTGTAGGCGTTTGTCAGGCGGGGATTCCGTGATTCCGACTTCCATTCGCTCAAGCGCTTGCGGCCGACAAATTCGTAGGTTGGATGTGCCAGAAAAGTTCCCTCGCCCGATGTGATGAAACCATCTCCTGTCTTTCCGAGACTGAGTGAGTGGATTAGGTTTTTGAATTCACTGCACACGAAGCTCATGGTGATCGTGCCGCGTACTTCTCCTTTTTTGTCACCCGATCCGTAGTAAAACGGAATTCCATAGTCGACGTACCAGTCCTGAGCCCCTTTCGCAAAGTATGGCTCGATCCATTTTGCGCCGCCGTCGCGGATTTGCGTGTACCAGTCCGCTTCGGGCCTTCCGGCGATTGAGTAGTCGTAGCTGGTTTCGACCTGCAGGAACTCTTGCGTACCTTTGTTGTAATAAGGACTGAACAACCGGATATCGGCGGAAAGCGCAAAGGGTTCGAAAGCTGCGGTCACCCCTTGGATCTCGGGGACTCGGAGTGCACTGTTTTTGATCAATTGTTTGATCTCATCAGGACTGTAATCGTGCTTTCCAAAGTCTGCGGCCAAACGATTCCCTTCCGCCACAATTCGAGTCAGGATTTCGGACACCTGATCCCGGAGGGCGACGGTGGTTTGCAGGCCTTTCGCTGCTGCGATTCGGTCTTGCTCGCGGACGAAAGCAAAATATTCAAATACGACGTAGGCCAGCACACATGACAGGACGATCGTCAGCAGGTACAGCGATTTCTTGAGCATGGGGCAGGTCACGGCAAGGCCATTGAATGCGTCGCCCGATGTAAAGCTCTCGAGCGTGGGCTCAATTCTCTAGAAAATGGCGGCGTCCACCAGTGGCTGCCGTAGGCTTCGCGTGGATTCACACCACAAATCGGAGACATCATCGCCGCAATTTTGCCGTCCAGTAGAGTCTCGCCCTGACTGCGGAAGGGTCGAACGCGGCCGAGCTAACAATGTGGCGGTCTCTCGATACGCTTGTCCCTGGGGTCAACGGAAGCATGCTCAAGTAGCCAATCCTGGCATCACAAGGAAGCTTCCGTAATCATTGCGAGCAACGTGTTTCGAAGTGGCATCGCCACGGAGCCAAACTCGCTGAGTGACGTGCCTGCAGTTCGACCTAAACATGGCAGCGATCTGACGGTTGATCCAACTCATCAGGCAGCGGATAGGACGGAGCTGTGCCGTCGAGGTGAAGACGTTTGCCATGTTCGGCGACAGCGGCGGTGACCGCTGCTGTAGTACTCGAGCTTCATGAGCACCTCATTGTCGGTGCCGAAGATCGAGTCCTGGCCGCCGGTAAAGGGCAAGCGATCCGGTAACTACCAAATACAGCGGACAGAAACGGGGACAGAGCAGAAAAAATTCACTTCAATAAGCAGCATTTCTGGATGGCCGCTGCTTGGGAAGCAGGGCGTCTGATTGCTTAGTTTCTGAATTTTTCTGGACTTTCCCTCGGATTCCTTCTCTTGCCTGGCGCAGCCGAAGGCGTTCTTTCGCGTCTTTTCTGGACAACCAATACGAAGATACAGGAGCGCGGAGATCATGAACTTCAGCCGAATATGGGGGTGTACTGCCATAATCACGTTGGCCGTGCTGATGTCGGGTTTTCCAACGCAGCCGGCCCAGTCGGCTGATCGATCTTGGATCGGTGGCCACGGAGTCTGGTCGAACGCACCGTTTTGGGCACCGCTCGGCGTTCCACAGACTACTGACGTGGCCCATATCGGCAATGTCGGTGGAGCTCAAGGTTGGCAGGTCTTACTCGATCAGGATGATTCGGTCGCTGGGCTCAATATCACAAATTCTCGTGGTCTTGACACCAACGGACATAGGCTGTCGGTTGGGGGAGATACCCTGGTTTCTGGAAGCGGCTCTCTACTTGCAATCGAGCGAGGTGTCGGTTCCGACGACTTCGATACCGGTAATTTGACGATTCAGGACGTGGGGATGGTACGCCTTGATTTTGGTGGCATCCTTGATGTGAGTAACTTGCTCACCGTTCAGTCCGACGCCGTACTTGCCGCGAACGGACGCGTGCGCCTCTTCAAGAACGGCGGCCGTGCACTGCAGCTGGACGGCGACTTTTGGACCGGCTCGAACATGATCGTCGACCAACTGGGCTCAGGACTGCTCGATCTCGATGGCATTGGTGGAGACTCACAGCTCACCGTGGCTTCCAGTGGCACGATGACAATCAATGGCACCGAGCTGTACGACGATTTCAATGGCCAAATCAATATTGGCCGGGAGTCTTCCCTGCACATGAATATGAGTGCGGGGTGGCGGGTCGCACCTGGCGGACGCGTGCGTTTCACCGCTGGGTTCACGGCACCCGGCCCCGGCTCAGGACAGCACTTGTACGGGGGTCATCTAACGGTGGCTGGTGAAGTCTTCACTGCCGATAACAACAGTTACGCCAGAATCCATGCGGATACGACCTTCTCGCCCACGGCCGAAGTGAACGTGTACACCACCAGTGTCCTCGACATTCAGGGGGACTCGACGATCGACGGCGGCAGCTACGCAACCAGCTTGCATGGCTTTCTTGGTTTCCACGGTGCGACGACAATCCACGGCGGCTCGTTTACTTCCTTCAACGGCTCGATTGAGGATGGCGGAACCGTCTTCCACGGTCCCACAACGTGGTCGGGTAGTGTATCGATTCAAGGTATCGTGGCGCAGGCCGGCAACGCGGTCGTCCAGTCGGCAACCACCATTCAGGGAGATGTGTTCGATATGGATGGGCCGGGAGATGCAAACTGGCAGATCAACGCTCCCCTGACTTTGCAGCTCGACGCAATCGATGAAGGCAACAACAACTTCCAAGGCAACGTCTCGATCAGTGGCAGCCTGCTGAATCAACTCAACGTACAGCTGTCGAATCCCGATGACGTGTGGCGCATGGCGGGCGAACTCAACATGTCCGGTTCGGCACTTTTCCCGATCTATCGCGTGACGGGGAATCCCGTGGAGCTGGCGGGCGAAGTCCATGTCGATAGCCGCGTGGGAATTGCGGCCGATACGACTTTTGCGGGAGGCAACCAAACTCATTTCGCCAATCCGGACAGCGAACTGCTAATGAACGCGGCCACGTATATTGACTCAGGGAGTGTATTCCAAGGCGCGGGGGCCCTGATCAACAGCCAGCAAGGGACGATGCGACTCGCAGACGGCGCGCTCGTCAACGTCGATTTTCACAACGCCGGGGTAGTGGATATCTTGGCCATCGGGCAGGCGGCCATGAAGCGGTTCTCCCAGTCTGCGAATGGAGAACTCAGTCTCACGCTCGCCGGGACGGTGGCGGGAACCGAGCATGACCAACTGGTTTCCTTCCAACAGGTCCACCTGGCAGGCAGCCTGGCACTGACGGCCATCCAGCCCAGCTACGAAGACCCCCAAGTCGCTGGATCGGTCGACGAGTTCACGCTCATCACCGCCTCGTTTGTAATCGGGGAATTCGATCTCGTGGAATACAACGATGTGCTGCTGGACTGGGAATTCGCCGACAGTGACGGCTATCGAAGTCACGAAGGGGACGGCCTGTTCCGTATCCTGGATTATGCCAACACGGCAGTCGCCTGGATGAACTACCGAGCACTCGGGGGTGATGCGAACGGCGACGGCGTGGTCGATGGACAGGACTTCACGATCTGGAACAGCAACAAATTCACGGCAGGGACCGACTGGACGACTGGCGATTTCAACGGCGACGGGATCACCGATGGGCAGGACTTCACGATCTGGAACAGCAACAAATTCACCTCGGTCGACTTCTCTGCCCGCATGGTCCCGGAACCGTCCGCCGTCACCTTGACCCTATTGGCCTTGGCCATCCTGGTCACGTACGGTCATTCTGACTGGAGGAGGTAAACGAGTCAGAACTGTTTGTTCAATTGGAGACCCGGCAATTATCGCAAGCAACGTGTTTCGCAGTGACGTCGCCACGAAGCCACACTCACTGCCCAACAACCTTGGGGAGCCAGTCCGTGAGTGGAAATTAACGCAGTGACCGTCCCATCGAGACGGTCGTCGAGTCGGAGCGCATCGGCTTGCTGCCCGAAGCGACCAACATACGGTGATAGCATCGGCGACAGTCGATGGGGCTTGTGGACCGCGGCAAACCCCTTGAAGGATCATCAATATGTTCGACCGCAGCCGGACTCCTGTCAAAGCCAGTCCGCGAGTCGCGGGGTGGACGCTTTGTCGGCCGGCAACTTCAGTTCGGAATCATGGTCGGCCGCCGACGCTTGCGGAGTGGCAGCCACCCGCCGCACCATGACAGCACCAGGACCATCGAGCCCGTGCATGGTTCAGGAACCGCGATTGTGGCGTCGGACGACGTGAACTTGTTGTTATTCCAGCTGAGAAAATCGGAACCATTCACGGCCCCATCGGCGTTGAAATCGCCGGAACACCAGGCCGCTGTCGAAGAAAACTTGTTGTCGTTCCAGATCAGAAAGTCGATTCCATCGACGGTACCATCTAGATTGCCATCGCCGAGTAGAAAACGACCCCCGCCCGTGGCGTCGGGATTGTTGGCGCCACCCGCGACCAGCCACAGGGCCAGATCCGTCTGATTCACAATGCCGTCACCGCTCATATCAAACCGGGCATTGTTGGTTCCACCGGCAATCTGACCAACGAGCGCATCGATGTCCAGGCAATCGTAGACCTGGTCATTATTAAAATCGCCGGTGACGACAGGGTCGGTCGACTGCAGCGAGACGGCATCAATGTGCACCGACCCACCGTCGAGCCCGGGCTGACGAAATGCGAAACTGATTCGGGCCTCGACCGCGCCATCAGGGACCACGTCCACAATCTGGTGCGGGATCCACGTGTTTTGAGCCGTGGTGCCATCAGCGATCAGAAGCGGTACTTCGCCAAGAAAATCCGGACTTCCAAAGTCCGCGTCAAAGCTGCTGTAGTACTCGAGCTTCATGAGCACTTCATTGTCGGTGCCGAAGATCGAGTCCTGGCTGCGGATGAAGGCGCTGGCGTCGGCGACGATGTCCTGCCCCGGCGTTACCGTGATTCCCTGGGCGGCGCCGGAGAAATTCTCCGAGCCGTTGAATTGCCCGTAGAGCTTCAACGCATGCGTGCCGTCCAGCACCGCCTCGGACTGGGCCGACACATTGTCGATCTCATTGCCGAATGGGTTCCACCCGTTAAGCCCCCATCCCGATCGGTCGAAGTCGGGGTTGATCAATTCGCTCTCGTCGCGCGTCCAGTACCGCGCGTGTTCAACGTCGAACGTCTGCGGGAAGACGGTCGATCCGTCTGGTGACCCTGGCCAGTCTCCTCCGACAGCAAGGTTGATGATCAGGCTCATCGGGACCTCGGCCGGCTGGATCGGGTTGTCCACCGTGTGGTACAGGTTGTTGTCGACGTAAAATCGCAGTTGGCTGGGGTCCCACTCCACGGCGTAGTCGTGCATGCCCGCGGCGAAGTCTTGCCCTACGATGTAGTCCTGGTTGCTCGTGATGGGCGATCCCGGCGTCCAGTTGTAATGATAGGAGCCCTTCACAAAGTACGTATCGTTCCCGACGTTCTCCATGATGTCGATTTCGCCTCCGACGGGCCAGTCAGCGTTGCGCGGCAGCAACCAGATCGCCGGCCACATGCCCTGCCCATAAGGCAGGTCCGCCCGGACCTCCCACCGCCCAAAGCGATGTTCTTGCCACGTGCGGATCAGGCCCGAGCGGTAAGGCTTGCTGGCCAGCTGCTGATTGGTCGCGGTGATATGCAGTTGCCCGCCACTGACCGAAACCTGCTCGGGCCGGTAGTACTGCAGTTCGTTGTTGGGACTGAACTCGCGGTCAGCGACTTCCCAGCGGTTATAGTCAATCGACGAGCCATGGAATTCATCGCTCCAGACACTGTCCCAGCCGGAGAGGTCGGCTGACTGAGCGGATGACGGCACCAGCAACGCCCACACCAACAATAACGCCAGGAACGGCGTCTTAAAGAGCCACGCTACGGGTTGCTTTGCCATAACTTTTTTGGCCTTTCCAGCTTGCGTTGCTGTATCGTTGGTGTCCGGTCGATCGCCCATTTGTCGCTCCTGGTATTCGCTCGCCCTGCGAATTCGTTGCAGCGAACGTGAGTCATCCGCCCTTATCATATTACACCGAACCGCGTGAACGACCACCAGTTCCCAAATCGCCCAACGTGTTCATTGACACTTATTTCAATCGCCGCTTGAGCTTGGATGGCGCGCTGGACCGATGCCCTCGAAACTTGGGTTCACGCCTGTGCGGCACACCAACTCCTACGCGGCGAAGTCTCATTTAACTACCTCCACGTCCGCAAACATCTCACAGCAAAGAGAGGAGCCGAGACAGGAGTTGAGGATGCCGTTACTACCTCGATTCCGCCAATCTCATGAAAGGGAATGACAGGCTTTTTCCCAACGACACCGAGCCTGTCATACTCGTTTGGGTATCCCTGATTGGTTTGCTATCGCTGGCCAGCGAAATCCGTGTATTGTCGGCGGATGACCAATTGCATGTGAGAACCAACCAAGTGGGGCATCAGCCCAAAGATGCCAAAGTTGCGGTCGCATCTTCCACAGTTCGCTTCAAGGGAAGTTTTGACTCTTGGAGAAGAAGTCTGGCAAGGTCGTCTTTTCAAATGACATCGCACCCTCACCTTCACCAGGGAGGGAAACTTTTCGGCATCACTATCGACTCGACTTCAGCACATTGCCGGTAAGTCAGACAGGCTCGCGTTGCAAGTCCATGAACATGCGGGCGATTAATTCGTCAGACTCAACTGGCTTTGTGAACCAGCGATTGACGCCGTCACTGCCGATCGGAATCTGAAATTCTTCGCGCGGAGAGCCACTCACGGCGAAAATCTTGATTCCGTCCAAGCGACGCTGTGACCTAATGCGGGCAACGGTTTCGGCTCCGTTCAGTTCCGGCATTTGCATGTCGATCAATACGATGTCGTACGGTTGTTGACTGCTGGAAAGCCGCTGCAGCACTTCGCGTCCGTTGAATGCGGTGTCAGCCATGATGCCATAGCTACGTACGAACGCAGCGAACAGCTCGCATTCATTCTGGTTGTCTTCGACGATCAGGGCCTGCACGTCGTTGGCGACAATTTCTGAATTTGAAGGGGGCGCAGCGGTTGGCTGCACGTCGACCATTGTTTCAATTTCTCGTAACTGCGAAAAGACTCGCAGGATGGTTGAATTTGCTTTCTCGACATCGTTTTGCTCCAGCATCCGATAAAGCAGGTTCAGTCCCATCGCTGCCGAGTTGAGGTGGCCCCGAAGCTTGTGACGTTCGTGCTCGCTCATGGAAGATTCGTCGTCTTTTAAGAACATGTCTGCTTCCGAGAGCAGCTCTTCTCGAATGACGCGGATGCTTCGCGGAGCATCGATTCCCAAGCGAGCAGATGAGCCGGCGGTTTTCAGCAACTGCACGGCGATCCCCAGGGAGGGAAGAACAATTCGTTGACCTTCTTTGCGCGATACGACCAACATGGCTGGCATCCTTTCCAGAAAACTAGATCTCGGGCTGTGAGCCAGGGCGAGTTGACCCAAGCTTCCCCCGGCATCATGCCAGCCGACGCGAAATTGATGGTGTCGTCCAATCCTTTGGAGATCGATAAATTAACCGTCGAACGTGGTATCGCCAAGATTGATTTGTTGCCTTTCCTTCGCTTGCAAGATCAAGCTCACGTCGCGTGCTCACGTGCCGGCCCGGATAATTCATCCATGATTGTCCCTTCCGTGAATGGAACACCGGTGTGATATGCCGCCCGACAAATCACGTGAGCAGAAATTGGAGACGTTAGCAGCACGAACGCGATCGTTGCAATCACGCGCGTCGTGACCGCGAGCGTCCCGAAATGGAGTGCTGCGCTGATGAGGATCAGTCCAATACCCAGCGTCGCCGCTTTTGTTGCCGCCGAAGCGCGGCAGTAGACGTCCGGCAATCGCAGCACACCAATGCCGGCGATGACCAGGAATGCTGTGCCGACGGCCAGGCAAGTGAAGGTGGCCGCACTGATCATGTAAGTCAACATCTCGGTTTCCGCTCCATGTACTGAGCAAACGCGACAGTGCCCATAAAGGTCACTAGCGCCAAGACAAGGCCGACGTCAAGATAAGCCGGCTGTTGTGTCACGATGGAATACGCTGCGAGGACGGCGATTCCAAGACTTGATAGCAGGTCAAAGCCGATGACCCGATTGGCCAAATCGGGGCCTCGCATGAGTCGAACCAAACACAACAGCACCGACAGCCCCAGCAGCGGCAGGACGAGCAGCTCGACTATCGTGGGCGCAGTTGCAGAGGCAGTGATAGGTCGCAGCAGTGCGAGTTCTGCAAAAAGGATCACTGGAAAATCCTCCGAACGCTTTTTCCCAACCCGTTCTGGATCGTATGCTTTGTTTCTTGCATATCATCGGCGTGCATTGTGTGCACGAACAGGGTTCTACCATCGGGCGACACATCAAGGCACAGTGTGCCGGGAGTCAATGTGATCAGGTTGGCCAACGTCGTTATCTCCGCTGCAGTTGGTCGTTTTGAGGAAGGCTCAAGCTCGGTTCTTCCTGGCTCACTGTCGGGGTCCTCGGTCGTCAGTGGATCGATCGGAATCGCCATGATCGCCGGTCGCAAGTCCGGACTCGGCGAAAGAATGTCGAGTGACACTCGCAACGTGGCAGACCAGAGTTCCCACAGGAAAATCCCGGCACAACGCGCCGCCTCAGTCACTCGCGAGAAGTAGTCCGATGGCCCACGAGCTCTCCAGACAACCCACAAGACGATGTAGCCAATGGCGAATCCGGCCATCAAGTTGAGGAATGTAAGTTCGCCCGTGATCGCCACCCAGGCAAGCGAAAGTAGCGTGTTTAATAGGAGCATGGGAATCACCTGCTTTCATTGAGTTGTTGCGCAGTGAGCCTGCCTGCGTCACTGATTCGCGTCAAAGCCGGCTGGGTACCCGCGCCCACCGCGTCGATATACTGCTTCGGATCAAGTAATTGATCGGCCGCCGATTGCGACACGACAATGAGGGGCTCGGCACAAATTCCGATGGCGATGGTCATCGCTGCAAGACCCACACTGGGTGCGATCAGTGACCACGATACTCCATTCTTATTCGCCACGTCAGCGCGCCACCGGTGTCGGACTCACTCGCCCATTCCACGTCATCGGTCTCTGCAGAAGCCCAAAACGCAGCAGCCCAAATCTTTGTCATCGAAAAAAGCGTGAGCAGCCCCACCGCAAGCGCGATCGCCACCATCGCGAAATGCCGCTCTTCAATGGCCGACTGCAGAAGCATCAGCTTCGCCCAGAAACCGGACAAGGGAGGAATCCCCGCGAGCGAAAGCGCCGGAATCAGAAACAAGATCGCAAGCCACAGCTGATTCCGATATATGCCGCCCAGCTGTGACAGCTCGAAGCCGGCTCGCCCACGCCTCGCCATGCCCATGATCAGAAACAGGTTGGCTTTGACGATGATATGATGCACCAAATAGAAAACGGTGCCGGCAATTGCGAGTGGCGTAAAAATTGCCAAGCCCAACAACATGTAGCCGATTTGGCTGATAATGTGAAAGGACAAAATGCGCCGCACATCGGTTTGAGCGGCCGCTCCCAGCACGCCCGTCAGCATGGTGGCGCCGGCGATGACCAGCAGCAACGGTTGCCGGTACGGATGATCGTAAGCAAACAATAAAGTAAACGTGCGAATCAGCGCGTAGACACCGACTTTCGTTAACAGGCCGGCCATCAGCGCGGAGATAGCGACCGGCGGCGTATGGTAAGACGCGGGCAACCAATAGAATAGTGGGAATACGGCCGCTTTGACTCCAAACGCGAACATCAAAATCGTCGCGGCGAGCGTTGCCACGTGCGAGCTCTCAGCGTTTGCCAGCTGTTGCGCAACATCGGCCATATTCAAAGAGCCGACCGTGCCGTAGAGGACTCCTGCGGCGGCGAGAAACAGCGCGGATGCGATGAGATTCAGCGTTACGTACTTCATCGCGGCTGCCAATTGGTGTGCCTTGCCGCCAAGTGCCATGAGCACGAATGAGGCGATCAGCATGACTTCAAACCAGACGTAAAGATTGAACAAGTCGCCAGTCAAGAATGCTCCCGTGACACCCATCGACAAAACGTGAAGGAGCGTGAAGAAGCCATAACGCTGGCTTTTCGGCCGCAGCCCAGTGATCGCAAAAATCGAGACGGCGAGCCCAATTACGGCCGTGACGAGGACCATCAACGCGCTCAGTATGTCGGCGACAAACGTGATGCCAAACGGCGCTGACCAGCCACCGAACTGCACGACTTGAATTCCCTCAGTCAGGACACGCGCGATAGCAAACAAAGGCTCACACCCAGTTGGCTGGCGGCCCCCACGGCACTGATCCAGCGCTGACTGCGGACTTGATTCCAAAGAAACAAGCACAAGATGGCTGTCGCCAGCGGGATCAGGATAGGAAGCGTGAGGAGCATGCTGGCTTTCGGGCGATAAACAGGCTACCTGCCTGCGTGCGAGGTTTCGTTGCTGCTTCGTTCGTAAGTTCTGATCGTCGCTATGTGCGAATACTTTTGGCGATTTGTGGCAGTCTGACAGCCTGTCCTGATCGCGTTCGGCCCAACTCATCCAGGTCGTCTGAGCCTGATGTCTTGTAGACGCGTTTGAATAACACCAGGGCGAACGCTTGGACTCCGAATCCGATGACAATGGCGGTCAGGATCAGGGCCTGAGGCAGCGGGTCGGCGACCGCGGTTGCGTCGATGACTCCTGACGTTGAATCCGCGGGGATCAGCGGGACTTTGCCTCGTGTCAATCCACCTACGGTGAACAGGAACAAGTTAGCCGCATGACTTAGCATGGCGAGTCCGATGATGACCTTGACCAGGCTCCGACGCAGGATGAGATAAAACCCAGCCGCATAGAGCGCGCTCCAACGGTAATCGCTAATACAATTTCCATCTTGCCCCTTACAAATCTGTCTCTTTGACCAACGACGTGTCGTCCGCCGGTTGAGTAAAGTCGGCCTGCTTGGCGTGGCTGAATGACTCGGCCAGTTCATAAACGATCATGGTCGCCATTCCAATCACTACGAGACACACGCCGATATCGAACAACAGCGGCGTACCCAGCTTTCCAATCGCTGGCAGGTTGAGGCTGGACCACGTCCCCTGCAAGAAGGAACCGCTGGTGAGCATCCCGACCAGGCCCGCACCGGTCGCCAGAAGTAAACCAGTTGCCAGGTAGACTCGTGGTGGTAAGCCCTGTAAATGACGTGCGGCTGGGACGCCGAAAGTCATGGCGTACAAAGCGAATGCGGACGCCGCCACCAAGCCTCCGACGAATCCGCCTCCCGGTTCGTTGTGTCCACGTAGCAACAGGAAAATTGCGAACAAGAACAACAAGGGCAACATGTAGTTGGTGGCGGAGGAAAGCAGTCGGAATGGAGCGCCGCCACGATTCGCAGGAACAGCAACAGCCACACCATGTTGCGGTGCGTCATTGCTTTGAGCAAGTCCAGCGGACGGGCCATCGAGTTGTGGCTCTCTCCCCATTCGGATCAACGCAAACACGCCGATTGCGGCGACGGTCAGCACGACAATCTCGCCCAGCGTATCGAGTCCTCGGAAGTCGACCAGAATCACATTGACCAGGTTTCGCCCTTTGGCTTCCGTCAGACTATTCTGAGCAAAGAAGTCGCTAAGGCGAGAAGGAACATGCGCCGCGGTGGCTGCCCAAGCGACCGCCGACATTACACTGCCGCCAGCAATCGCGACCAGGATGTCGCGTCGCCGCGTGCGCATGCTGCTCAGCCGGGAAAAACGCGGCAGCTGAGCCAGCACGAATACGAATAGTACTACGGTCAACGTCTCGATGGCGAACTGCGTCATGGCCAAATCGGGCGCTCCGTACATCACGAACAACATCGCGATGGCGTATCCAATGACACCCAATCCGCACACCGACGCAATTCTCGAATTCGACGTCACGGTGAGGCCGATCGCGGCAATAATGAGCGTGGGAATAAACAGCTCGTGAAGTCGAATATCAAGCACTTCGCCCAGCGATGGCACAGTGACATGGTCGTAAAAGTCGAACGCGACCAGCACAAAGAACACCGAAAGCACCATCAAGATTCCCATCTTCAGCCGGTCGGGCTGCACAACCCGGGTTTGCCATGCTGCGACCGATTTAAGTATGCTCAAACTGACGTCGAACATTCTCGTTGGCGATATTCGTGCGAATCGTCGCAAAGTTAGACGGAGCAGTCTTCGCTGCCGCGTTGCCATGACGACGCCGATACCCGCAAGGATGGTGACCAGGCTCATCATCAGCGGGAGGTTGAATCCATGCCAAAGTTTCAGTTTGAGCGGCGCGGCGCCAGGCAGGATCGCAGCGTATGCCGGAGCAAACAGCGTCTTGCCAAACAGCGTCATCACGAGCCCGAGCACCCCCAGGATCAGACCGGGAACAACGAGCCGCACTTGCAGACGCAGATTTCGTCTCGGCTTCAGCCGGAACCGGGCGTTCGGGCCGACTGACGGTACTTCAAGCTTGCTGACTTGTTCGTCAGAATTCCCGCTCGCAAAGAAGGGTCGCACAACGACCAATCCGGCGACGGCCACGTACGTTACGTTGGCGACAAACGCTGACGCAATGACAAACCAACTCCAAGACGAAGTATCGAGCGCCGTTTCGTAGGTCAGCTCTTTGGCCAAGAACCCGCCAGCGGGCGGAACTCCAGCCTGCGACAACGCCGCGAGCGCCGCAGCCACGCCTAGCACCGGCATCGACGCAGCCAAACCGTGCAGCCTGCGAATATCGCGTGTATGCAGTTCGTGGTCGATCGTACCCGCGATCATGAACAAGGCGGCCTTGTAGAGCGAATGACAGACGATGAGCACCAGTGCCGATTTTACGGCCAACGGGGAACCGACGCCGAACAGCAGCATCATCAGACCGAGGCTGCTTACCGTGGAGTAAGCCAGGATGCGTTTTAAGTCTCGTTCCGTCACCGCTACGATGCCCGCTGCGACCGCCGTAATTCCGCCGACGCAAGTGAGAACGTTGTCCCACACGGGAATGCCAGAAGCGAGCGGATGGAGCCGAGCCACCAAGAAGACGCCTGCTTTGACCATTGTCGCTGAGTGCAGGTAGGCGCTAACGGGTGTCGGAGCCACCATGGCCCCGGGCAACCAGAAATGGAAAGGAAACTGAGCTGACTTGGTGAGCACTCCCGCCAAGATCAAGATCAAGACGGTTGAGGCCAGCGGACTTGCCACGAAGGTGGCACGCTGGGCCAGGATATCGGTCAGGTCCAGGCTGCCCACGATGTTGCCCAGTATCAAGATGCCTGCCAGTAGAGCGAGACCTCCCAATCCGGTGACCAACAACGCCTGCAGAGCGCTCGCACGAGCCTTTTCCTGTTCATGTTTAAAACCAATCAGCATGTAAGAAGTGACGCTGGTCAGCTCCCAGAAGACGAACAGCAGCAGCAAGTTCTCCGCAAACACGATTCCGAGCATCGCCAGCATGAACAGCAACAGCCACCCATAAAGGCGCCAGCGATCTCGGTGCCGTCCCATGTACGCCGCTGCGTAGACGAAAATGAGTGTTCCGATGCCGCTGATGAGAACGCCAAACAGCAGGCTCAGCCCATCCAATCGAAGGCTGAAATCGACACCCAGGCTCGGCACCCATTCCCACCGAATAATTGACGAACCACCTGTACCGTTGAAGCGAGCCAAGACGGCGACGAGTAAACCGAGCGGCACGACAAACAGCCACTTCGCCGCATCGCTGTGCCCTTCCAAATCGCGTGCATTCACTCTGTTATTTCCGTCATGCTCCATTTTGCAACGCTTCTCCATGCGTAGCACGCGCCTGTTGCCAGTATGTCGTGCCTTCGTGCTTGCTTTCTGCGTTGTTTTCTGCCTCAACTGGTTTCATGCAGGTGGGTGCACGCTTGGACTATAGCCCGGCAGTATCCTTAGACACAGTGGCTAAACAGACGCACAATCCATAGAAACAACAAAAGTATGTCACAACAACTTCGATTGCGTCTTTGAGTTTGCTTCGGCTTGGTCGGCACGCGCCACCCACTGAGATTGGATGCGCGTTCTCTTTCAAAATAGCGAAGGATGGAATGCAAAATATCGAATTTTCCAAATCTTGCAACGCACTAGAATCATGGAGAGCTGGACGACGGAATGGACCAATAGCAGCCTAAACACGCTGCACCACAAGGAAGGACCGCTCGATGAACGGCAGGAAGAAACACGCGACGGAGACGACGCGCAAGTCGGCCGAACGTCCTGGTGACGATGCGTCCATTTTCGTAGTCGGCGTGGGGGCCTCAGCAGGAGGTCTCGAAGCGCTCGAACGGCTGTTCGCGAACATGCCGGAGACCGACATGGCTTTTGTGGTCGTGCAGCATCTTTCACCTGATTTCGAAAGTCTGATGGATGAGCTGCTCCGTCCGAAAACCCAGCTACCGGTGCATCGGGTTGAGGACGGTGTTCGCGTCGCAGCCAACGCCGTCTACCTCATTCCGCCCAGGAAGGAAATGATCATTTCCGAGGGTTGCTTGCTACTCACCGATAAGGACCGAAACCAGGGTTTAACGCTGCCGATCGACCAGTTCTTTCGTTCCCTCGCTCGGGAACAGGGTGAACGATCCGCAGGCATTATATTATCCGGAACTGGAAGCGATGGCTCGCGCGGGATCTGCGACATCCACAATGCCGGTGGGCTGGTCATCGCTCAGCTTGCAGAGAGTGCGAAGTTCGATGGGATGCCTCGCAGTGCCATGGACACGGGCGTCGTGAATCAGGAACTCCTGCCAGAGGAAATGGCCGAGGCGTTGGTACGTCACGTCAGCGGCGAAACACAATCGAAGGTTGATTTGAAAATCGCCAGCGAGGAGGGGATGAGCGCGATTTTTGGCTTGTTGCGTCGTGAATACGACATCGACTTTTCACACTACAAGCCGAACACGGTCGGTCGCCGGATTCAGCGCCGCTTGTCGCTTAATCATGCGATGGGTCTCGATGACTATATCACGCGGCTCAGGGACGATCCTGGCGAACTGAACTCGCTTTACCACGATCTCCTCATCGGCGTTACGAGCTTCTTTCGCGATGGCGATGCGTACCATGAGCTGTCAGCCAACGGGCTCTCACGGATTCTTCCCAAGGCAAAAGAGGCGGGGGAGTTGCGTTGCTGGGTAGCCGGTTGCGCAACCGGCGAAGAGGCTTACTCGCTGGCCATTCTCATCCAAGAACAAATGGAGGCCGCGAATGTAGAGGTTCCTGTGAAGGTCTTTGCAACGGACGTCCATCGTACTTCGCTCGATATCGCGAGCGCCGGCGTGTACCCTGCCGAAGCCCTGCAAAACATCAGCGATGAACGGCGGGAAAGATTTTTTACTCGGCAGGGGCAAAACTTTCAGGTCGCGGCCGAGTTGAGAAAAATGGTCGTGTTCGCGCCGCACAACATTATTAAAGATGCGCCATTTACGAAACTGGACCTCGTCACGTGCCGCAACCTGCTGATCTATCTGCAACCTCTTGCACAGAAAAAAGCCATCTCGCTATTCCACTTTGGTTTGAAGGCCGATGGCATTTTATTCCTTGGCCCCAGTGAACATCCGGCTGATCTGAAGGAAGAGTTCGAGTGCCTCAACGAGACTTGGAAAATATACCGCAAACGTCGTGACGTACGCTTGCCACCTGACATGCGTTTGCCCGTGACGATGGGTAGCCGCACGATGCCTCTGAACGGGCTGACGCTGGGAACAAGTGCGAGTCAGCGTCCTGACACTTCGCTGATGGGCGCATACGATTCGATCCTCGAAGAGCTGGCTCCGCCAAGCCTTTTGATTGACGCGTCACGCGAGCTGGCTCATTCGTTTGGCGGTGCCGAGCGTTATTTGCACTTCAAGGGTGGGCGATCGTCACTCGACGTGCTGGAACTGGTTGATGCAGAGTTCGCATTCCGCTTTCCGGGGCCCTTCAGCGAGCCGCCAAGGAACGGCTCTCGGTAACGCTGGAAGGAATTCGACTGGCGACAAGCGATGGCGAAACGGAGTCGGTCAAGATTTCGGTGCGCCCGATTCACAATCGTGCCGCAAATTCGATGTACATGCTTGTATCCTTCTCCCGGATTGAATCGCCTCACATCGAATTGCCAGCCGAACTGCCACTGAAAGTCGACCAACTCTCGAAAGATCAGATTGCTTCATTGGAGATGGAGCTGAGATACGCACGCGAGAACCTGCAAGCGACCATTGAAGAACTGGAAACCAGTAACGAAGAGCTCCACGCCACGAACGAAGAACTCGTGGCGTCGAACGAGGAGTTGCAGAGCACGAACGAGGAGCTGCATTCGGTCAACGAAGAGCTGTATACGGTCAACGGAGAGTACCAGCGTAAGATCATTGAACTGACCGAGTTATCAGCCGACATGGACAACCTGTTGGCGTGCACAGAAATCGGCACGATTTTTGTCGATTGCGACTTGATGATCCGCAAATTCACGCCTCAGATCGGCCAGCTGTTTGACTTGCTGCCTCAAGACATAGGCCGTCGCATTGATGCCTTTATGCACAAGATTGAGTATTCGTGTTTGGTACAAGATGCCGAAGAGGTGCTCAGAACATCTCAGCTGTTAGAACGCGAAGTTGTGTTGCGCAATGGGCACTGGTACCTCGTCCGCCTTTTGCCATACAGGTCGGGCAATCGTATCGAAGGCGTCGTCATAACACTGATCGAAACCACCAACATCAAAGAGACGGAATCAAAACTCATCGAGAAAGATCGCCAACTGCAAGGCATCCTCGACAATTCGACCGCGATCATCTTCGTGAAGGACCTCGAAGGCCGATATCTGCTGACCAACCGACTCGTCGAACAAAAGCTGCGTGTATCAGCCAGCGAAGCGCTCGGTCGAACCGATCATGACTTGTTACCCGCCGCCATTGCGGATCCGATTCGACAAAACGACTTAAATGTGCTGCAAACAGGCAAAGTCATGGAATTTGAGGAGACGATCTTTGAGGCGCCCGACGAATCGATCTTTCTTTCGATCAAGTTTCCGATTGAGGATGCGAGTGGAGAGGTTTATGCCATCGGTGGTGTCTGTACCAACATCACGAAACAGAAGCAGGCTGAGCAAGAGCAGCGAATGGCCGTGGAACGCCGCGATGAGTTTCTGGCGATGCTGTCACACGAGTTACGGAACCCGCTGGGAGCGATCGTTCATGCGAGTGAGCTTCTATCAGCTGAATCGTCGGACGAATCCGGTCGGGGCAAAAAGGACGCGAACGACGCGGCAGACATCCCGGTCCAGTCAAAGGCAAAAGCTACCATCAAACGCCAATCGGAACAGATGGCGCGGCTTCTGGATGACTTACTGGACGTTTCTCGAATTCGCCAAGGTCGTCTGGACATCAAGGAATCGTCAGTGGACCTCTGCGAAATCGTTGCCCAGGCCATCGATTCGGTGCAACCCCTGGTGCGGAAAGGTCACCACGAGATTCGCACGAGCACTCAGCACAAGGCCCTGTTTGTCGATGGTGATGCGGCTCGGCTGCAACAAGTTGTGGGCAATTTGTTGACCAACGCAATGAAGTATTCGCCAGACAACAGCGTTGTTAATGTTGAGTTGTCGCAGGAAGTCGGCTCGGCTGCGAACAGGGTGGACGGCATGACGCACGAGCACTCAGGACAATCTGGACCAACATTGCACGACGAAACGAACCGATTCGCCGTCATCCGAGTGACCGACCAGGGTGTTGGAATTCCAACGGAACTGCTCGGAGGAGTTTTCGAACTTTTCTTCCAGGCGCAACCGACACTCGACCGTTCAGACGGTGGGATGGGAGTCGGGCTGACTTTGGCAAAAGCGATTTGCGAACTGCATGGAGGCTCGATCACCGTCCACTCAGATGGGCCGAATACGGGATCCGATTTCGTTGTGCGGCTTCCGCTAAATTCCACGTCAGAGATCGTCAAGCCAGCATCCCGGTCTGCTCCGCGCCGGACAAGAAACAGTCTTCGCATTGCCATCGTGGAAGACAATGACGATAGCCGCGAGATGTTAGCGCAACTGCTACGTCGAGAAGGCCATGAGGTCTTTGAAGCAAGCGATGGGGCCTCGGGAGTTGCAGACCTTCGAGAGCACCGTCCCGACCTGGCGCTGGTAGATATTGGGCTACCGGAACTTAGCGGATTTGAGGTCGCAAAGCGCATCCGTGCGGACCGTGCTTTAGACTCCATTCGCCTTTATGCCCTGACGGGCTATGGACGACCTGAAGATATCCAGTCAACAGCGAAGTCTGGCTTCGATGGACACTTGGTCAAACCACTTCGTCTGGATTTGTTGAACGATGTCATCGAGTCGCTTAAACAAACGCAGCCAATTTCGTAGAGTCGTTGGCGGGCTCCCAAGCTTCAAACACTCGAAGCATGTCGCTGGAACAAGTCTTATTCTGTGCTTTGAGTCTCCCGCAGCCATTCAGTGGTGAGCATGCCAAGGCGTCCAGTCGATTGCCTCAGCAAGCGTTCCAGCTTGCAGTGAAGTAGTTGCCAGGCCGCGAGCGTTCGAAGTTTCTTACCACCCCGTTGTGCATCCTCTTCGGTCCAGCGACTCTTGGTCAAAGGCACATGCAGCGTTTGTGGCACCGTGAATCCCGAGAGCAATCGGCGCATTATCGCGACACAGAAGGTACCAGAGCTCTATTCTTCGAATAACTCCGTCCGAGCCGACTCGCAAATGGCGATCACGGCCGGGTGCTTTAGTCGGCGCTCGACCGAAATCGCAAAAAAATTGTCCCTCACCTCCGCCTCTCCAACCGCTTTGACACCGTACTGTTGCATAACTGCCTTCTTGATGGCCGTTGGAGCCAAAAACAAACCGGCTCCGGATTGACCGAACACTTTCAACAGTGCACTGTCTTCAAACTCATGACGAACGATTGGTCGTACCTCATTTTTGTCAAACCACTGCTCGATGGCTCGACGCAGGACCGTATTTTGTGTGGGAAGCAGCATTGGGGCACCGTCTAACGACTTTGGAAATTTGCGCCGATAGCGGCTTTGCAACTCGGGGGTGCCAAAACATGTAAGCGTACATCCGCCCAACCGGTGATTAAATGCACGAACACGAGCACCTGGCGGTAACGGAGTTTCAGAAATTAGCACATCAAGACGGTGAGTGGCCAGATCGCCCAACAAGTCGTCGAACTTGCCCTCGTAAGTCTCCAAGTGAACATCGATGTCGAGCGTCAACGCTGGCTCAAGCAAACGGAATACAACCAGCTTTGGCAACACGTCGGGAACGCCAACTTTTAGCTGCAGTTGCCCGTCCGCTGGAATTCCCTGAATGGCGTCGGTCATTTCCAGGCCGAGCGAAAATATCTCATCGGCGTAGCGAAAAGCAATTTGCCCTTGATCGGTCAGCTTGAGCCCGCGACCTTGCCGCTCGAACAACTTCACCCCGATCGACTTCTCCAGCTTTTTGATCTGCGAACTGAGCGTGGGCTGGGCAAGGTGAAGTCGATCGCTCGCGGCAGCCAGCGTCCCTTCCTTCGAAACCACCCAAAAGTAGAGTAAGTGGTGGTAATTCAGCCAGTTCATCCGATGCCTTTCTATCTTTCAAAAAATCAAACAGTGCTTTGTCAATTTTCTTACGGCATACTTTACAGCGGCAGCCTACTGTTTACGAACGTCGACGATTCAGAGAAGGCAGGTTTTGGAGGTCAGACAATGAAACTTGGAGTTCATGGGGTCGAAGCGGACTCCGAGATATCAGAATTGGTGGAACAGCAGCTTGGCCGATTCAAGTTGGTTCGCGGCGTTTATCTAGAATTCAGAAGAGTGACTGAACACAGCCCGCTGGGCCTTGATGTGGAGTGGATCGCGAGGGTGGAACTACGGCGCCGAAGAACGATCATCGTTTCCCAGATTGGGGGGGATGCACGTGATGCTCTTAAGAGCGCTAATTTTCCGCATAGCTCGTCGCATTCGTCGAGAGATTGAGCTGAAACGCATTTCTTGCTGAAGTCGTGGACAAGCGAAACGAAGACGGACTCGCTTGCAATTTGAATCTCGCGCAGCACGAGCGTTCGCGAATTTTCCTCGGAACCAGCTGAAACATCTCAAGATGCGTCCAGCGATGAGCCCTCAATGGCCGAGATCGTAGATTTCAGGACGAGTAATACAGAACCGAATGAACGAAGTGAAAATCTTCCGACGCAACTCCCTAGAGCTTAACACCTGTCGACGCCACTTTCATGACTCATTGCTGGCGGTCACCGGGCACAACGGGCCCCGCGAACACGCAAACCATGGAAACGTCTGTCCACACGGGCCCATCGTGGAAGTGATCTCGCAAGTGGCGAGGGCTATTTGGAGAGGTTGCTGAGGGACTCAGCTGCCGTTGTCATCGCAATCGGGATCGAATCCCTGTAGAGGCACTTCGTCGAGGTCAAAACCGCGATCTTCGTGCGCGCAAATGACTTCCGCAAAGATATCAAAGTCGGGATCGAAGTTGCGATTGTTGATCAGGAATTGATTAAGGTTGTCGACGACGTCGCCGATCACAACGTTTACATCAGCTACGTTGTTGATGATCTCGTTACCGGGCGTCGTAAAGACGACGTCGCCGTATTTACCGCCGGGACCATAATCGATCGTCAACGGACCGTTAACGGTCGCACCTGCCTCAATGGCCAGCATGTCCCAGAAGCCACCGAAGGTGATGTCCAGGCTGCCGTTCATGGTGACTCCGTCGTCCAGAAACACGATATCGGGCAGCCCACCCATGTCAGCCACGACATCGGCGTTGATGGTCATATCCGCGAAGTACAGCATGTCGACTCCACCGCCGCCGATGAACTCGCCACTGTCAAACTCACTGTTTGCGAATCCAATAAAATCGAATCCGCCGCCGGCGCTGATTTCCAGGTGGCCTTGAATTTCCGTATCAACGAAGTCGAAGAAGTCGCGGCCCCCGGCTCCACTCAGCACAGCGTTCCCAGCCACACTGGAATCGAACAAGGCCAATGAATCAGAGCCACCGGCGCCGATGAACTCCAGATCGCCGTCCAACGCAGCCTGTCTGATTTCGACGAGATCGTCGCCACCCTTCATCTTGATTTTCAGCACACCCGGCCCAGAGTTCAGCTCATACAGGGTTACGGGCCCGGACTCACCGTTAACGGTCGTTTGCACGCCGCTCGCATCTTCCAGGCCGATCAGTTGAAGGTAAGCACCGCCCTCGGCGTTGGAAGTCGAGATTTGGACGTAGTTGTCCCGGCCGTCGCCAGTGATCAAGATTTCGTCCGGCTTGAAAACGACTTTGACGTTACCGGCCAACATCCGGCGGTCTTCCAGTCGTTCCACTGACGCGGAATCATCAAACAATGCGGTCGGCTGATGGGTAGCCGAGTGACTTCGTTGAACATAGCTACGAATTGAATGCAAACATCTCATCGATGGACTACTCCGTGGGGTACCTCGTGCCCTGGCCGCAGGCCGGGGCTTCACAGATCACGGTTCAATCCATCGATGCCGCATCAATGTTGCATAGTAGTTGGGGCCTTAGAGGGTGCTACACAACTTCCCAGTAATAACCGAGTTTTTCCGACATTCAATTGGCGGCAGGCAGATGGCCATGCCATGCTTGCCAAGCCAAGCGGCCTGACGCCGACACACCAGCGGTCACGCCACCAACAATATCATTCCGGTAACGATCGGCGTGCCGTGAGCTTGACGCCCGAGACAACTGAATCCTGTGGCCAAGGCTAGTTCATTGCCACCAGGATTTTACGGTCTCCAAGGAAAGCATTTCGACCGTGGCCAACGAGAACGTTGTCGACCAGCAGTACATCACCTACCTGCCAGCGAAAACTGACAGCCTGATCCCAAAGCGTTGTGCTGACAGCGTCAAGTTCGTCGTCGGAAATGGGTGAACCGTCTCCGAAAAAGGCGTGGGTTGGCAAATTTTCTTCACCGCACGTTTCCACCAATTGTCGGGCTCGATTTGTTCCCAGATTCGACACATGCCAGAGGTTCGCCTGATTGAACCAGACTTTCTCTCCCGTTCTTTCGTGAGTCACGGTGGCCGGTCGGATGGCCATCGTCCTCAAGCCCCCATCGGCCTTCCACTCAAAGTCCAAATCATTGCATTGCAGATAATGCTCGACCTGGTCTCGATCAGATGTCTCGAAATGCTGCATCCAGGAGCATCCGAGCCCGTGGGTGTTTCCGTGCATGTTCTTGACGTACTTGACCTGTTTTGCTTCGAATTTTTTTAGCAATTCCCTGTCCATGGCCTGGTACACTTTGCGTCCATCCGTGATCGGTGTTTCACCGCCCTCGGCGGCGGCCACGCAACAGCAAAAAACCAATCGCTTTGGCGGGTGTTTGGTGTAGGAGAGTTCGTTGTGGATCGCTATGCGATACTTGGCCGGATGCTCCGTTGACGTGTAAACTCCCCGGTCAAGTTTCGTCCGTGGCGATTGACCCTCTACGTATGGCTTGAGTTCGTCGAGCAGCAAACTGGCGATACTGCTGAAATCTTCCACGCGGCTAACATCAAAACCGCGAATGAGTAGCGCGCCAAATTTATCGAGCTCCTCTTCAATCCATCCACGCGACGAAGAAATCCATTGACTCAGCTCGATCGTCGACGGTCGTCGTGCAGGTATCTGGCAAGGTTGTGCGAGGACTGGGAATGCCGAACCGGGAAGGGGTTGCGCTGTGAGCCTCATCGGAGACCTCGTTTCTGCAAACAGAGGCGATTGAAATTTTGACTAGCTGACAAGGAGTCTGTTTTGCCAATCGCATTCAGCGAAAGCACGCCTTTGCTTCGTTGCTTCGTTGCTTCGAAGAGGCCTCCTGCATTCAATACTAATTACGGTCTTCTTGATGGCAAAATAAAACTCGATGGAATCCCTGCAGTGGCTTTATTACCGCTACGTGGCCTCTCAGTCGCGGTTGTGCTGAGGCGCAGGGGCTCGTTTTGAAAGGCGAACACAGGGAGGTTTCACCCATTCTGCCTATCGGATCGAACGGGTCATTCGTTCCACGTCCTGGCGATGCTTAGCGTAGTTGAGCGAGCTGCAATTCGTTGAAGCAGGGGCCATTGCGATGCACAACGACTCACCGGCGCGGAAAAACCGTTTTCCCTCAAAGCGCCAAGAGGAAGGCAGCGTTCGTTTTGCGTCGCTCGGCAACGCTCGGCGTTTGGTCCTTCCTTGAGCCGGCATGTGTTAGCGTCTGGTTTTTTGCGGGCTACAATATCGTCGGAGCTGGCCAAGCAAGCGCAACATGATGGTTACGACTATTGAACGCGACAACAACATCACACTGGTAGTTCTGACTGGCCGCCTCGATACGACGGGAGTGGAGGAGATTCGCGAGCGTCTTTCTGAAGCAGTGGGTGCGGCAAATCAATCAGCGATTATCGACCTGTCCCATATCGAATTCGTGGGTTCCACCGGACTGGGGCTCTTGGTTGCCAATCGCAAGCGTCTTGAATCAAACCGGCGACCAACTGATGCTGCTCAACCCCACGGAGATTGTCTACTCGGTACTGCGAGCCACTCGATTGGATCAACTCCTGCCCATCGCGTATGATTTGGACGAGGCGATTCAGAAATTGGAGGGCGGTTCCAGACCATCCATTAGCGATCGCCCGAATGTTCCGATTTCCGAGCAGGAACCTGATCAGGAACACGCAGAGCTCGTACGTTCCGCGGCGACCGTTGCCGCGGGTGAGCTGAAGCTGGCCATCGAAAACAAGCTTTCCGAGCTGCCAGGCTTGAATGCCACTTTGGCTGAGTTCCTTCGTGAATACGTCGCCGCAGTCAACGCGATTCAGAAATAGGTCCCGATGACTCCGCTCAGCAACTTGGGGACTCCTTACACCATCGGCCGGTACACCCTTTCCATGTGGCAAGCCGCGCGTGGCTAAGCGATTGCGTCTTGGCGTCTTCGCAGCAAACGCTTCAGCTTCATGCCATTCCACCAGCCGACCGCAGCGGGGTCGACTTGCAGCTCTTCCAGCAAGGGCAAGGCAGAAACCAGTTTGGTGACTTTCCCATTCAGTGGATTGCCACGAAGGTCCACGTGTTGCAGCAGCTGAAAGTGTGATAGCCGACTGGCTCGATCCATCGTGACACCGCTGTTCACCAAGACCAGCCGCTTCAGTCGGTGCAGCGGGTTTTTCTCACGGACCATCAGATCGATCAGGGAATTGCCGTCACCTTCGTGCAACTCAATCGATTCAATATTGGCGGTCAATTCGGCGAAATCGCCAAATGATCGATTCAACCAATCGGCGTGTTGACTGGTGACACTGCCACCAATGTCCCGCAGTTTTTCTTCGACGGCCTGCTGTGACAGGTAACGGTCCATTTGGCTGGCAATCCAACCGCGACGGTCACTGCGGAGCAGCAAACTGCTGCGCCTGCTCATAAGCCTCCTGAATTTTCCGAAAGACACGCGGGTCTCCAGCCAGATCCGGATGGGCCGACTTGGCCTTCCGCATGTAGGCCTGTTTGACATCTTCCGTCGTGTACGGTGGCAGCAACCCCAGCATAGCCATGAATTCTGGCCGTTCGGTCGGATCATCTGGAGTGGATTTACTCATGCGTTGCCCGCCGTTCCTGATACCAGCTTATGCACTCTTTGACGTGCATGCTGGCCAACCAATTCGGTTTCTGGATGGCGGCCGGCGAGATGCCTTGCCTCTGGCTACGGTACCTCGATGGCGTCGGCTTCGTTGGGTTGAATCTCAAACAACTCATCAAGTCGAGTGGTCGTGAATAGTACATGGATATCCGGTTGGATATTCGTCAATATCAACCGTCTGCCGTGCTGCTTGGCCAGCTTATGCACGACAATCAGTTTGCCCAATGCAGCGCTGGAGAGGAACTGAACGGCGGAAAAATTCACGACCAATCTTCCACCGCCACTTGCAGTAATCAGGTCCGATAACTCCTGCCCCAATTTCAGAATCTGTGAATCCTCAATGACACGACGGTCAATCAGCGTTGCGACCGTGACTCCGCCATGCGAGCCGACTTCTAAATGTTGAGGATGAGCCATAGGAACGGCATTCTATCAATCGACGGACCAAAGATTTACTGTTGCCATGCTAATAGTCGCCTTCGAACTGTCAAGCTGCACAGGCGCCGCGTTGAGTGAGAGAGTCGTTCTTTTTCGGGCGACGCCCCGAGAGGATTCGTCGAATGGCGGAATCCGCCAGGGACACTGGTAAGCCCCGAGCGTCGGCGACGCACGATTCGTGAGTTCCGAAAGGGGCGGTTAAGTCGGTGTCACTGCACTGGAACTTGTTGCAATTCGAATCTTGAGGTCCTGAATGTCCAATGCACGAATTCGCCATCGAAGGGCAGGTCAGAGGTTTCGCGAACCGCATCGTGTGCAAGTGGCCCGGAAATACTCCAAACGTCGCCAACAAGCGTTTGACAGTGACCGATGAACACTTCGAACGAGCGGCAAGCGTTGGAGAATTATTTGAGCACAAACGGGAGACGCGACGCGCACGACAAACCCCGGACGTCGATAAAGGTCCGGCAGAACGCGTCATTCGCGGAGGGTGTGTTGCTCCCTCCGCAAACTGAGGACAAACTTGGCCAAGAGCCCCCCCGGCGCAAAGTAGTCCATGAAGTCCAAGCACCTCGACTGCCTGCTGAAGCTGATCGTTATCGCCGTCTTGGCCGACGTCGACGGCTGTAGGAAACGTAAACCTAGCCGGTCCCACGCGTACCTGGTGGTAGCGGGATAGACTTCAGCCCTGGTCGATACGTTCGAGCGTTTTGCAGAGAAAAGACGCGACCTTTTGCGCCACGCTTTCGACTCTATCGAGTCGATCGTTCTCGGTCTCGTCGAGGGTGATTGCGCACCTGGGATTGTTCAAGCGAAGTCGAGCACGGTGCACTGTGGCGATCGTGTCGGCGTGGCCGGGACGCCCCGGCCTTGACTCCGTCGAAGTTTCAATTGTGACACTGTGGACGTTATCAAGTTTGAATGTGCACGGTCTTCCTGCATCAACGATTGGCGACTTGACACGGTATTCACCAGTTCCGGTGTCGGCGTCCAAGATGAGCATCAGTCGGCCGACGGCAAGTGTAATCAGGCCGGTCCAAAAGAGGGTCTGGGCGATAAGAAGACCCAGTAGAAGCGGAAGATGGAGCCAGGCAATACCGTCATACTCCCTGTAAATTACGACCGCAAAGAATCCTACTCCGGCGGTAAGGAACACACCTAGACTGGTAAGCGCAATCATCCAGACCCGCCGGCCGGGGATACCAGTAAGGACCATACGCGAATTCGTCTGCTGTTTGACTTTCATCCTCTCCATGGCCGTCGATGTTCACGTTAACATTCTATCGAACCTACTCAGAAAGTGACGAAACGCTATCGACCCTGACGCCGGCGGACGCCAGACCGACTCCATCAAACGGTGGTTTGATGCGCCATCCTGGTTTGGCGATCAACAAGCACAGCGATGCTTCGGACGATGAAACGAATCATCGTCCGAAGCAGTTTCTGCGAAGTCGGTTTCTATCTCACTTGGCTTACTTGCCGGGCGGAAGGTAGAGAAACTTCGTAACAATCAAGTCGATCGGCTTGTCCGACGCGGGCGGTTTACCGTCATCCAGCCACAAGTTGATCCGAATATTTTCGTTTCCCGGCTCGTGCACGCCGTCCCCGCGTATAGGTCCAAGCGGCGATAACCGCCTTTTCCGGAATGTGCGGCGATTCGAACCGACCACGAGCCGTCTTGAACTGAACCCGTCCCGGCTGCCAAGTCATCACTTGAGTCAAATAGGGATCCTTCTTGTCGGGTTCCACACGATAGCGCAGGATGTTGCCAGGCGTTGAGAATGGTTGAATGACGAACTGGGCATTGGTCGGATCATCTGGTTTGCTCCACCTGGCAAACTCAAAGTCCAACTCCCGATTGGGCCAAGGGAGACCCGCCTCCCAGGTGAACATCCCCGCAACCACGTTCGGATCCATATCGTTCGGCTCAGTTTTGGTATGGAAGATATAGCTTCCATAGCCGAAGCTCTCCTGGAGGATCACTTCCGTGCAGTACCAGTTTCCGTCTCGCTTCGAGATGGTCAGATGCAACCCCTCGTTGTCCACCCAAAGATCTTCCTTCCGGCTGGAGAAGAGATTCGGTCCCGGCCCTGCGGGAACATCGTGAGCCTTCACGCTCCATTGGTATCCCGAGAAGTCGACTATTCGCTGATAGGCTTTTGTGTCTTTCGACCAATCCTTCACTTCCGCAGGCTGCCCGCCCGGAAGTCGTATCTTGTGAATCTTGCGGTGATGACTGTTCGTCGTTGTTAGCCGCCAACGCAGCTGCGACGGTCGCTACGAGAACCAGACAAGACATGAATAGGAGTGTACGCAACAAGTCTCGCATCACGATCCTGCCTTGTCCAAATGGTAAAGTCTGCCCGGTCATCCACAGTCAGTAGGGTGGCTGGTTCTGTCGGCAACAAACGCAACCTCGGAACGCTTTTTACCACCGATAGGATTTCCCATCAATTCTCAAGTCTGTCAGTGCCGATCAGAACTGCTACGTGTCAAGAGCGAAAGCTGGAAGCTGGCACAAGCGACGTTATGGTTTGCCCAGATCACAGGCAATACGTTGCCTCCCGTGAACACGGCGGGGAGTTCGCCGAGGTTTCCTGGCGAAGGATTAACTCCGAGCCGGTAGCGACTTGTGCTAACTGCTGGCATTCGCGGCGGGTTCAACTCTGCTGGATGTACCGGGGACCCGGCGCAACTGGTGATCACTTCTGTCATGCCAGCCCTCCATCGATTGCAGTGGCAAACACACAGAGCATTCAGCTGCAACGCGACGGATGTGTTATTTCTTCATGCCGCACTCTTGCGACGACATTCGAGCTAGATAACATAATGACACAGCAGCGCTAACTTAAATCTAACAAGACTCTACTGATATTGACCTGCATTTATAGGCGTTTGGATTATCTCCGCTGCATGCGGATTCAATCTGAACGCCTTCTTTGTGATTCATCCAGGAACATTTCAACCGAGAGGAAACGCTAATGACCCATTCCAGCCTGCTACACCAAACACAGCCGCTGACAGTCTGTATTTAGCTACAGCCTGGCAGCGGTTTTTTTCATTCGACCACTCACCAATCCTGGAGAAAGCTAATGAATAAACTAATCTCGAAAATCAAATGTGCTGATGCAGCGGCTACTCGGAGTTTGCGACTGGCGTGCCCGTTGATTCTTCTGCTATTCGTTGTGCTGATGGCTCCGCGTTGCATGGCTACGATTTCAGGTGACTTTAACGGCGACGGTATCTCCGACTGCGACGACGTGGATGCCTTGTCAACGGAAATCATCGATGGCTTTGGTGATCTTGCTGATGATCTGACCGGCGATGGGATAATCAACCGTGATGACCTGGATGCGTGGTTAGCCGAAGCAGCATCCGAAAACGGTTTGCCCAGCCCGTACTTGCCTGCGGATGCAACGTTGGATGGTGTTGTGGATGGTGGCGATTTCCTTTTTAGTTGGAACCCGAATAAGTTCACAAACAATTCCGCTTGGTGCTCAGGGGACTTCAACACCGTTGGCAGTGTGGATGGGTTCGATTTCAACATATGGAACGCCCACAAATTCCTATCGTCACGGCCCGCCTCCCGGCCGCCCGGTGACAGTACTCCGGACTTCTACTTCGACACAACGACTGGCGAATTGAGTGTCGATCCAGACGGTTTGAATATTCAATCCGTTTTGGTCACCGGTCCAGCGGCGATTTCACTCCTCGACGGCGGCGGTGCTTGGCCGGACTCTACCGGACTCGGTCAAAGCATCATTGACGGGGCGCGATTTGTGAATTGGGATGCCGAGTATTTCAATGGGGCTCAGCAGTGGATCTTACTTACGGACTCGGACAATACGGGTATTGTCTCGCCCAGCGACATCGCGATTTTCGCGCCCGATGCTTTTGACGGCAACAGCGGCCTCAATGTGGAATACACCACATTCAACGTCGGCGGTCCCTCTATCCTTGGCGTGACTGCGTTGCAATTCGTACCGGAGCCGACGGCTTCGGCCCTTCTGTTCGCGATGCCGCTGATGCTGTTATGGCGAAGGGGCTGCAGTTTGAACTAGATACTTGCGGTGAACGTCGTTCGCAGTGGCGTCCCACCAAACACCCGCCGTAAGTATGACCGCGTCGAGCAGCACCGGTTGATGGAATAAGTGTCACCAACAACCGCCTCGCAACCAGCTTGCGACGCGGTTGTTTTATGCGTCGAGCGATGTGACCAGCGTGCCCAAGCCCGCCTGGGGATGGTTGGCCATGGTTGGGTTCACGCTCTTTCGATCACAGCGATTAGTAGTTGCTTCGTCACGCTGAAAGCACCGGCCTTACCACTCGCACCGATCCACTCTCGACCCGAATCCCGAGCCGAATCGCTGACGTTTGTGTACGCCAGCAACAACCGCTCAAAGTATTTTTCCGGTGGCTGGTTCGGATGTCCTCGCCGGCGTTTCTTGTTGTTGGCGGCTCCGTATCAGTTCGTCCAATCCCTTCTGCGACTTGTACGTCGCCGGCACATATGGATCCGCACTCATACTGTGACTAATGCCCTCGGAATCAAACAGGTAGAAAGCTGTCGGGTCATCAGGCAGTGGGTCAAGTGGCTCGATCCAGAGCATCATGCCGTCAAGCAGTCCTGGAGGGTCGGAGACGTTGACCGGCGGGTCACTGTCATCGTTCGAAATGCGTTGCCGTAGCAAGACCAACGGTTGATCGGACGCAACCGATTGCGTCGTAACTCCTATTTGATTGTCACCATAATCTGTGCTGTAGCTGCTTGGAGTCTTCTCAGGCCAGCCGTCCTTGGGGGATATGACGGCCATAGAATTCCAGAAGCCATGTTGTGTTATGCCAAACCGCACGAAGGGGGTACCATCATGGCGCCGCGCAACCGAAAGCGAAACGAGATGTTCGCCGGGAAGCAGGTTGAGAAAAGCACGGCGACCATCTTGGCCACCAGACCCACCCGACCGACGATTGCGAATGATTTCTGGTAGGCCGGATTTGGGAATTCCGTTGACGACGGCATAAGCGACGTAATTCGTGCCATCCGGGATGAACACGCGAAACGTGGAACTATTTCGAGCGAATTGTTCTGAGACGCGAATCACATGCACCCGCGTGCGATCCGTGAAGGCCAGTTCGCCGCGTTCCTCCTTGAGTCTTCTGTTTTCCGTCCTCAAGGGACCGACTTGGCTGGCCAGTTGGCAGACCGCAATGGCGAGCGCAACTAGGACCGTTGTCAACACGAGGGTCAATACTGAGAAACGCAGGCGAAGACCTTGCATAGGACCGTCTCGTTGCAGTTGACTGTGGCAGTATTTCGCTCGCGGCAGTACAGTTATCCGAGGCAATATCGGTCCACCGGTCAAGCCGCACCCTGGGCATTGTAGCTTGGTCTCTGAACCTGATCGTCACCGCCATCTGACCGCAAGTATTTCCCGCGTCTCACGCGGGTAAAGCCGGGCGGGAGTGGCGTGTCGGATGCTGGTTCGGGGATGGCGGGGAGCACTGGAGCGCATTCACCTTATCTGTAGCATCTTTTCGCTGAGTAGGGACTGCTATGTAAACGCCGCTAACGCTGCACGTATGTGCGACACGCACTAGGAACTGGAAAAGTCGTTCGATTGCCGCCGGATTGGCTGCGTTTTGCCCGCCGCAATCGCGGGTGAAGCTGGCGTAGATTGTCTCGCTCTTCAGTTTTTTGGTTCGTTACCGCGCCCGCTCGCACAAATTTTGGAGCAGCAGTCTGTTGCAAGAGCTTGGATGGTCTTCACGGCGAATTGCGTTCCAAGTCCGTCGGCAGAGTCCACAGCGTCAATATCCTACGTGAGGCACTTCGTGCAAATAATCGCTCGTTTCTCGATCCAAGTCCAAGCCTCAGAACAAACGATGCATTTTCAGGCCATTCCGAATCTAACAACTCAAGTCATCAATCAAAGTCCCAACAAACGTCTGAGGCCTGAGGCCCTGAGGCGGGGTTTGATGCATTGGAGATGTTCGCCAGTGGTCTTCGCGATATCACGCCAAGAGTTGTTGATCAAATCGCGGATACTACCGCAGGACGCGTCGCTGCAACCGTCTGCACGAAGTAGACCGCGGAACTCGCATCAGCCTGGATCACCTCGGCTGATGCTGGCGACTCGAGGCGATATGACCTGATGAAGGACTTGCCGCTGCCTGCTGTACAAGTTTGCCTGTGAATGGCTGATCAGACACATGTAGCCGCCGCAGGCACGGTCTCGGGCTTGTGGAGCCCAACAACGAGCAGCACGACTGCAGGGAAAGCTGATGATCGGTTGCTCGGTCCCTTGACCTCCATATGGTCTGGCTTGACAATTGCTTCAGACCTGACCCACGTACTGTAAGAGGTGCAGGTTTTTTTGTCAGTACATTCGAAAAGGAACTAAATCCAATGAGCGATTTGATGGACATGTTACAGCAAGCTTTGGGTACAGAAGGATTGAATAAACTCGGTGAGAAAATTGGAGCGGATCAGCAAGAGACGAGTTCCGCGGTGGCTGCCGCCTTGCCCGCGTTAATTGGCGGACTCAGTCGCAAGGGAGCGTCCGAGCAAGAAGCCTCGGGATTGATGCAACTTCTCGATCGGGACGGAGATGGAAGCGTGATTGACGACGTGCAAGGTTTTCTCGGGGGGGCCAAAGCCGATACAGGTGGCGACATCTTGCAGCAAATCCTAGGAGGCAAGCAGGAACGTGTCCAACAGGGAGTCAGCAAGGCATCGGGTCTGGACACCGGAGCCACGCAGAAACTGCTGGGCATGTTGGCACCGATGGTATTGGGGGCCCTTGTCAAGCAAAAGCAGTCGGACGGAATGGATGTTGGCAAGCTAATGGGGTTTTTGGGAAATGAAAAAGTCTCTGTCGAGCAGGAAACCGGCGGCATGATCGGAAAACTACTCGATCAGGATGGAGATGGGGATTTTGATCTCAGCGATGTTGCTAAAGTCGCTGTAGGAAAACTCTTTGGAAATGGTTAGCGCGAGACGCAGTTATGGAACACTAGTGGGTACGCGTGTCAGGCGCGTGCCCACTTTTTCGCGCTACTTGGTAACTCGCCGGCCGAGACGAACCCTTGCAAGCAAGTATTCCAACAGTCGCAACTGATCGCGCTAGTCATTGGTAGGCACGCGGCGTCGATGAAATCATCGCCTACCGTTGCTTCACGATGAGATATAACCGGAAGTCGTGTTCTTTGAGATGAGAAAAAGGCGGCGTATCCTGCTGTTGATTTTGCAAGATTTCACCAGCGGCCCAACAAGGGCACAAGGAGTACGCCATGAGGAAGGTTACGACAGAACGACGCGTGAATCCAGTAGAGCACACCGATCCAGAAGTGCTGGCCTTTCGGGCCCAGTTTGATGACAAGAGTCCGTTGGATGAGATCATTCGCACGGGCACTCAGCAGATGCTTCAGACCGCGATCGAAGCCGAAGTGAGTGAGTTCTTGCTGCAGCATTCAGACCGACGCGACGAGCAAGGCAAGCGGCTTGTCGTGCGTAATGGCTACTTGCCGTCACGTGAACTGTTGACGGGAGCTGGCCGATTGGAAGCCAGCCTCGCGTTCGCGACAACTCCTCAGAGAAGGACGGCCGCGTGGCGTTCTCGGCTTCGGTCCTGCCGCCCTACTTGCGTCGCAGTAAAACGATCGACGAATTGATTCCCTGGCTCTACCTCAAAGGCATTTCGACGGGCGACTTCCAGGAAGCTTTGCAATCGCTGCTGGGTAATGACGCGAAGAGCCTCGGACCGAATGTGGTCGTTCGACTGAAAGAGAAATGGGGCAGCGAGTACGACGAGTGGAGCCGCCGAGAGCTCTCGGACAGACGATATGTTTATCTCTGGGCCGATGGCATTCATGCCAATGTGCGGCTGGAAGATACCGCCCAGAAACGCCAATGCATGCTGGTTTTGATGGGCGCCACCGCCGATGGTCGCAAGGAATTGATTGCCATCGTCGATGGCTTTCGCGAAAGCAAGCAGAGTTGGTACGAGCTGCTCATTGACTTGAAGAGTCGTGGTCTTACCCAGGCTCCCAAAGTCGCCGTTGGCGATGGGGCACTCGGGTTCTGGGCTGCGCTGCGCGAAGTGTTCGGGGAAACATGTGAGCAACGCTGCTGGTTTCACAAGACGGGGAACGTGCTCAACAAGATGCCCAAGAGCGTACAGCCCAAAGCGAAGGCAGATATCCATGAAATCTGGATGGCAGCGACGCGAGAAGATGCGAACAAGGCCTTCGACACCTTCCTGGAAAAGTACGGCCCGAAGTACCCGGAAGCGTGCGAATGCCTGAAGAAGGATCGAGATGTGTTGCTGACTTTTTATGACTTTCCGGCCGAGCATTGGAAGCATCTGAGAACCACCAATCCGATTGAATCCACCTTCGCTACGATTCGATTACGGCACCGACGAACCAAGGGCTGTGGAACCAGACGCGCCAGCCTGACGATGATGTTCAAGCTCGGTCTGTCAGCTCAACGGAAATGGAGAAGACTCAACGGACACGAGAGGATCATCTCTCTCATCGAAGGAAAGAAATTCGTGAACGGAGAACTGCAGGAAGTCGCCGCCTAAAAATGCCATCCAGAACACGACTATTGCCAATATCGCTCTTCACGATTTGTTTCCGAAATGCCCGGTAGAGAATTACTAGTGGCTGCTCTCGTGGTGATTGAGTGTCAGCATCGATGAACGTAAAGATGGCTTCGCGAATATGCGGGCTTAGATAGGCCACGCCGCTGCGAAATATGAAAATCGCCGCGCTCAAGTCGCTGCCATTTGCTGCCGCAGTTTGAACATCGCCGCTACGGGCGCACTCCCCAGTTACTCCCAGTCATTCCGCCGTGGTCTGTAACTCGTGTTCTTCGTTGAACATGCGGAATTCGAGTCGCTACAGAACCACGGGTCTAAAGTACGAAAACACGGTAGCAGCCACGGTGCGGAGTTTTGCAGAATGGAGGGACTTAGCGCACCGCGCTGCACGGTTCGGCATCGTTGCCGGGGACTCGATGTTTGGTGGCAACTTTTACGATCAGCCGCCGGCGGGACGCATCGTGGGGTCTCTGGAGGTCGAGCTGAGCGGGTCTGCAGTTTACGCCTTTACGTTACGTCGGAGGCACCGCGCCGCCGGTCACATTTACTCAATTATTTGAATCTGGAGTAACAGAAGTGACCACTTCGTCAAGCATGAGTTACGTGTAAAGGGCTACGCACGCTACCTGGATGATTTCGTATTGTTTGGAAACGAGCGGAAACACCTCAAGCGACAAGGCGAGCAACTACAAGAAAAGCTGGCTGATTTACGATTGACAATGCACCCGGATAAGTATCGCCTTGTGCCATTTCTCCAACATCATTGGCTTCCCGCAAGATACCGAGCAGTCGATCCGTGACCACCTAGCCGAACTACGGACAATGGGGCCGACGTGCGCTTCCTTCTATATTCTGTGCCCTATACCCGGCACCGAGCAGTACGACGACTTTCTCGCCGAGGGCTTGATCACCGAACGCAATCTCGATCGATTCGACACTACTTGCCTTACCTGGCGTCATCCGAACCTGTCAGCCGATCAACTGCAGGAGCTGCTGTTTTCTTGCTACCACAAGCTGTTTTCGGCGAGGCACTTCATGCAGAACATACGGCACTTGAACTACAGACATCCCAACGTGTTCCGACAAGTCCTGAAAGCGATTGCCATGACGGCGTTCAACCGCTATTCAGCCTGGGGACGCATGCACCCCATGTCGGGCGGAATGCGCCGCCTGAAGCTCGATCGCGATCTGGACTTCGGCTCGTTGCGGCAAGACACGTAACCGTTCGCAAAGTCTGGGTGTCGATGTCAGCCAGCTATCCATTCATCGCAACCTTCCACCGCGTCTTCGACACGTTAGCTGCGTTGCCGTTACTGCCCCGCCTCCGCCGTAGGCTTCTTGAAAGGAAAGAGCACCAGCCGAGTCACTTCTGCGCTACCGGTCTGCGCTCAGCGCAAATCCACGCCATTCTTCTTATCCAACTTCACAAAAAATGCGGCGCTACGTCGCAACCGCAACCCATTCGTCCGTCGCCAACTCCAAATCGTCGCCGCCCGACAAGGTCCCGCCTCAGTCACAGGGCGGGTGAGAAATGCGGGTTAGCTCTCCGTTTCGAAGCCTGACACGGTCGCGGGTCTGACGAAGATATTGCCATTATTTAGGTAGTCGATGGTGTCGTTATCACGGCTGCCATTGAAGCGACCGCTGTCGAACTCTGCGCTATTGCCGGATTCCATGGCAATTCCCAGAATCAGCGTATCGTTGTCTGCACCTAGATTGATGTTGGCTCGGCTGCTGAAAACGCTCGTCAGTCCCATCGCATCGCCATTGGCCTCGATCTCAACAACATCATCACCATCGAGTGTATTGAGTGTAAATGCCCCGAAGAAGTTGGAATCGTCGACTTGAATGGAATCGCTGTCCGCGGTCGTACGTATGGAAGTCGATCCTGTCACTGTACTCTCATCCAGATCGACCTGGCCGAGTCCAGAAAGCGAAAATCTCCCGCCGAAAAACACCTGGGAGACCGTTGCCTCGCCATTGGCACTGCGAATCTGGGCCGTGCGATCAACGCCTCCACCCACCAGAGACACCGTACTGCCATCGGCACCATTGTTGACCGAAAGGCCGGCGAGCAAGGAAAAACCAGCGAAACCTGTCGTATCGACGCCGTTCCCGTTCCTGACTCTCACGTTCCTCTCAAACGCCACTCCGAGCACGGAGAGCTCGCTGCCATCGTTGCCGTTATTGATTGCCGTTGTGCCCAGCACCGCCCCGTTCTCGGCGGTTATCGTGTCGAAGCCATCCCGGTTTGAAATGCTGAGGTTGTTGGTTTGAAACTGAAACATCGTGGTGCTCGAGCCTCCCGAGCCATTCCGCACCTTCAAGTTGCGTAGTAAAGCCGCTGAAGACATTTCGAGCGAATCGGCACCATCCTGATTGACGATGTTGAGATCGCCGGATACGGCTGAGCTGTCCAGCAACGTCGTGCTGCCTCCCGAACCATTATTCACCGACAACCTGCCACCCACTTCACTGAACACGAGGTTCAACTCGCTGAATCCATCTCCGTCCCGCAGGCTGACATTTCCACCGACAAACGCGCCATTGTCGAGCAGCGTGCTGCTGCCGCCGTCTCCGTTATTGAGTTGGAGGTTGCCGTTGACCTCCGATGTGATCAGCTCGGTCGTATCGAGACCATCGCCGTTGCGAACGTTCATATTTCGAGTCACGACTGAATCAATCAGAGTAATCGTGTTCGCTCCATCGTTACCGTTGACGACCAAGTCGCGTGGCACGACGGAGGCATCCAACGTAGCCATGTCGGTACCGTTCCCGAACTGAATGCGAATATCGTCGGTCACCCCTGAGAAGACCTCGGGGCCCGCATTTCCATTGATGGTGGTCACATCAAGCCCCGATGCCACACGGAATTCATCAGCCGCCAATCCGGTCTGGTCAATCACAATACTGTTGCCTGCATCATCGCCTGTAATGACCAGCGATCCTCCTGAGATTTCGATAATCACATCGCCAGCGAGGAGCATTCGGGTTTCGAGTTTTTCGACGGAGCAGGAAAGGAATTCGAGGTTGGAAGATAATTTCATCGCAGCACATTAGGCAAAAGGAGTGGGAAAGAGATTTCGCGAGCCGTACTGCCAAGTTTCCCGGTCTGCGGCGAGGATTGCAAGCGTTTTTCCATGGAAATTCTGGGGGCAGATGCAAAAGCGTCGCCATGGCATACCCCCAAACGGCGATCCACTCCAACGCCTGTCGGACCGCTGTTGCCGCCGAAGCAGCTGGGGTTGCCGGAGGAGCTGAGGGAATTTGGAAAATTCACAACTGGCTATTCGAGCACGGCGGCCAGTTCACAGATGAAGCGATACTAGTCCTTAATCAAGCGTCCGCTGAGTGGAATTAAGCCTGGATCGAAGCGCGCACGCATGCCTCGTCGGCTGTTGCCGTTGTTTGTTTTTCTTGGTTTGCGTGCTGCATACTGTTTGGTTGTTCTGGGCTTGGCGTTGCGGCGGATCGGAGCGTCCGTACTCCGACTTCTTTGTAATGGTTAGCAGCGCAGCGGTTTCTGTAGCCGGCTCCAAAGTCTGAAGAACGTGTGTTGCCACTGGTTCCATGCCAGAAAACGGTAAGTCAGCCGCCGACCACTGCGAATGATCTGAGCCGGTACGTTGATCATTGCTTGGCGGAAAGTGGTGAAGTCCATCCTCAGCATTTTCTGCTTTTCCGCTTCGTGCCGTTCTCGCCAGCGGGGATGGACAGGGGTCAACAAGGAGGCCCACGCCTTGAGGCTCCACGCCAGCGAAGCGATGACCATGTAGGCCCAATTACTCGTCAAGTTATCCAGGGGAGCGGTCAAGGCATGGACGCCGTTCTTCTCTTGCTCGATGAGATTCTCTTGATTGCAGCGATCGTTGGCGTGGCGCACGATCGCTTCCGCCGAACTTTCCCAATCATTCGTGATATAGAAGAAGCATTTTGAGTCGTCGAATAGTTTGGCTTGGCCTTTTCTCACTTCAAGATCTTTCCAGACCACCACGACACGATAATCGCGGCTACATTTGGCTGGCCGGTACGAAAACTCGGCCACGTGTTCCTTGATGAGTCGAATGTCCGTGAACTGACGTTGCTCGACGACCTGTTGCTTCACATCTTGAGGGCGAGCGCGGCGATGTCTTGACCTGGTAACGCGGTGGTCGTTCATTACCTCCGGCGTCGAGTCGTTCGGCGACAACAAGCATGCCACGACCACCGCTCACAAGACGGTCGAGAAGCAATTGGAACGAATCAACGCGGGATACCTGGCCGGCAGGCAGGCACCCTACGGATTCGACCGGATGTATTACGACGAGACGGGGCAGCCTGTGCAGCGGGTTCGAGTCGGTGAGAAAATCGGCAAACATGAATCGTGGAAAACGAAGCTCGTTCCCAGCGACGACCCGGTGAAGATCGAAACGGTGCGGTGGATATTCGACACCTACGCGAACCGAACCATGGGCCGGCGCAACATTGCCAAGGAACTCAACCTGCGCGGCGTCCCGACGATTCGAGGTGGCAAGTGGTCAGCCGCAACCGTGCTTGCCATCCTGAAGAACCCCCGTCCAGTCAAATAACTCAAACGAATTGAAACCTCCCAATTAAAAGGCACTTAAGCGCTGCCGTCGAATGAATTTCAGCCGATGCGACGGAGTGGTTTCGACAAAACGCGCAACAACCAGCGCATCGCGGGTCGGCATCTCGACGGTTGATTCAAGGCGAAACGGCAGGGCGCTACGCTGTTTTGCGATAGTAGTAATTCAGCATCCCGCCAAGGCGGTGGCGACGCGCGATCTCGCCGTCGTTCCTGCCGATGGCATCTGCTTGGTCGATCAGATTGTTACCTAACCCTTGATGATTGCGTTCGGCATGATAGTGCAGCAGATAAGCATCAACTGCACGCCGGAGTGATTTCTCGCCAAAGAAGATCATGCGTGAAAGGCACTCAGACTTTATGCTCAAGTGAAATCGTTCGAGGTGCGAGTTCAGATTGGGACTCTTAGCCGGTAAACGCACGGCGTTGACATCCGAGTCGTCCAGAATTGTACGGAACGCACTGCTGAAGTTGGCGTCGCGATCCATGAGCACGGCTTTCTTGCTCAGGAGGAACCCATCGACCGAGTCCGTCAGATTGCGCGCGACCTGTTTCATGTACTCGTCGCCAAGCGAGGCCGTACACGCGGCCATATGAACACGTCTCGTTCTCAAGTCCATCACAAACAACAGATAAAATGTCACCAGCCCGCCTTTTGTCCAAACCTCAACTGTGGTGAAGTCGATTGCGGCTAGTACGTCCCAATGCGATTTGATAAACGTCTTCCAAGAAGATTGTCTGGTTCGTTTTGGAGCTGGCTCGATTCCGTGATCCTTGAGAATGTTGCCAATGGACTGGTCAGAAACCCTGTGTCCAAGGTTGGCGAGAGCTCCCTGGATCCGATCGTATCCCCAACCGGGATTCTCGCGAGCGAACCGCAGCACAGATTCGACGACTTCTTGATCCACACGAGGACGCCCCGTCGATTTGCGTTGCTTGCTATAGTCCCATTTCCGCGCAACGAGCAGACGATGCCAGCGCAGTATCGTGTCGGGCGTGAATAGCGTGCCGATTTCTGCGAGTGTTTTTCGTCCTAAGACCTTGCCCTTTACGGCCAATCGTCGACGCTGGTCATCGTTTAGCAAGATCCGCTGCTTACCGAGCTTCTCCTTGAGCACTTCATTCTCAGTTCGAAGGTATTCAATCACTTGCTGCTGCTGTTGATTGACCCAGCCCGCGAGAATGAAAACGAGAACCTGCCATGGCTGCAGTATGAAATTCATCGGTGGCCTCAAGGGAAACAAAACTTCCACATTGAGTTCGGCAACACTTGCGGTCAACATGCAACTCAGCTCAAACTCGATATTCAGCTTTTGACTAAACTCGGATTCCCAAAGAACTTACAGGTGGGCTGACTTTTTTGACCACACGGGCAGTCCCTGAGAGGCGGGGATGTGCAACGCGACTGGCGCGTCGCCTTCTCAGGTTATCTATGCCGTCCAGTCCTGGCATGCCCGACTCGGAACCCTCGTGGAGGACCATATATGCACATTCCTGGTGGAGGCGGCCACAGGACGCACAGCGGCTAATCTGGGGTGAATCCTGGGCTGTTGCGCACCCCGAAATCGGCAAATCCTCAGAGCCGAGAACCCTGGAAAGTAGGGCCAGCATCTCGCCTCCAGCTCGCGTCTCGATAGTCGATCACCACACGTATTCCCTCCCCGCTTCCCATCTGGTTCTACTTCCGAGATTGTTGCAGTTACGTTCCGTCGCGTCGGTTCGCAGGTAGGTGACTTCAAACGCTTTGCAGGACCGGTGTTGCTGCAGCCGATTGCAAGCGAAAAGGCGTCCTTCATGTCGTATTGCTGGAAGACGTCCAGGCCACGATCGAGCAGGATCTTCCAGCCATGATCGGTGACGATGTGCCGGGCGTGAATCGTCGCCGTGTTGTCATACTTCCAGGTGAACTTGATTCCCGACCTCAAGACGTTCTTTTGCATCTGCTGTGAAGAAGTCGTCTTGCTCCTCGGCCTTGAATTCGTCGCTGATCGTAATCAGATGGACTTCGACTTCGTCGTCATCGGATTTGGTCTTGGCGACGGTTTCCAGAAACTCCATGAAGTTCTTGGCCTGATAAAACATGCCGAATGTACGGATCTGTGACGACAATCTTCTTCGCTCCCTTCACGTACGGCCCAAAAGAGTTCGTCGAAACTGATGCCTCGCTGGTTCTCGTGGATCTCCAGATGTTGCTCCGTCGGCTGCTGCTCACCGACCGCTGCTGCTGCGGGATGAGGCGTCGTCGGTCGCATCACCTGAGCGTGTTCGGAATCCGGTGTCTTCCCGACGCCCTCGGGATAGTAGATCTTCGGGTACTGCTCCTCTTCCAGCGTCTTGACGAGTTTCTCGGCATCGCCTGCGGCTGGTAGGCGAACCGTACCGCTGGGTAGGTTGAATCGATCCGAAACAGCTGGTCCTTGACGCGTTTGCGACCCTCGATCGCAAAACGCAGAATCTCTTCGATCTCGTCGTTCGTTGCCTTCCGATGCGGGTAAAGGAATTTCATCAGCCCGGAAAACGTCTTGTGGATCGCGTCGCGGTCGCGGGTCGAGATGTCATCGGAAAGCGAAAAGGCCGGTGCGTACAGCTGGGAGTAGTCGTAGTTCCGTTGGCTCCGCAGGATCTCCGCCAGATAGTCGACGACAAACCCAAACCCGCTTGTGAACATCTCACCCCGGATGATGTCGACCTCCCAGCCGGGGATGTAGAAGTGCAAGCGATCCAGAAAGGCCGAATCGTGGTACTTTTCCGGCAGCTCATCAAACAGGTCCGAGTGCCGCAGCATGTAGGGAACGGTGTGCTGCGTGTTGCCGACAAACGCCATGGACGCCTCGGCGCCCAACGTTTCGATGCCGCGCGAAAAGGACTTGTTGGCCATGTAGTTCTTCATGATGTCGACCAGTGCCTTGTCGACGCGCTTTTTCTTGCCGGCGAACTCATCAAAGGCGACGCAGTCCCAGTAGCCGACCAGTCCGATCTTGTAGGGCGCTCGGTTCTCGACGAACAGCTTCGGCACCGTGACTTCGCCGCCGGAGATCAGCATGCCGTGCGGCGAGAACTCCGAGTAGATGTGGGACTTGCCCGTCCCTTTCGGCCCCAGTTCGATCAGGTTGTAGTTCCGCTCGCAAAACGGAATCAGCCGCACCAACTGCAGCAACTTGCTGCGCCGGCCAAAGACTCCGGGTTAAAGCCGATGCTTTGAATCAGCGTGTCGATCCACTCGTCCGTCGTGAATTGCTCGCGGGCTGCGAGATACGCATCGAAATCAAAATGCGAGAGCTGGATCGGCTTCAGCGAATCGAGCAGCCAGGGGATCTTCTTCTCTTCCGCGTGCTGGTATTCGAGATCGGCGATGCACCACACGCCGCTGACCAGCAGCTTCTGGATGCTTCTTGACCGTGTCTGAGTCGACGACGACTTTGTTGATCCCGAGATTCGCGAACGTGGCTTCGTAGACGTCTTCCTTGTCATTGAGATCGACGCTGATCTTGTCAATGACCTTGTGGCGGCCTTTTTCGCGAATGGTCGACCGCGTCAGTCCGGCCTCGTTGCGATGGACATAGTGTTTCGCAAGAATCTCCTTGACGGTCTCGATGCCGCTGTTGATCGAATCTTCGTCCGACGTTGCGCAATACTGCCCCAGCAGGTACTCCAGGACGTACGAAGGGACGATGGCGTTGCCCTTGACCGCCTTGACCAAGTCCTTCCGGACAACAAGCCCTTCGAAGTGCTGATTGATTTTGTCGTCTAGTTGACTCATTTGTGATGTACCTTTTGCGGCTGTCAGGCGAAGTCGAAGTCACTGGTAAAGGATCGCCGAAGCGTGTACGCGATCGATTTATATTCTTTGTAATGGGATGTGCCGGCCACTGGTTCGTCCAATCGCAAGCATGACCTGCTGCTTGATTGAACTCATCGGCCTGTTTCGACAGAACGAGTCGGATCTTCAGTTCTCGCTCGCGAGGGTTCTCTGACGTCAGATCGAAACTCAATTCGTGGGAATCTGAAATCAGGTCGCCATCGGAGGCGTAGATTCCTACGCGAAGCAGCCTCGGCTGAACTTTTTCGGTCACCGGTTCTGTCTGATAGAAGGCGACCGCCAACTGGCCGGACGAGATGACCGACGAAGAACCCGGCAGCAAGTCGACCTCGACCGGTGACACGTCGCTTGTCCGCCGCTTGTTGATCTCGATGACCGGAACGACAATCTCCTGCAGCGTGCAGCCGCCGTGGACAAACCGGGTGGCCGAGCCACGCTTGCGAAATCGATTGATCGACTTGGGAATGACAACTTCCAGGTCGCCCGCCAAGCCCAAGCTGTTCGGCGGTGAACTTCTTCACGCCATCGACTTCTTGGAGGTTGCGCCCGAGAATAAAGCGCCGATCCGTGAAGACAATGTCTCCAGTCGGTTCAGCGATCGAAAAATCGCTTTCCTCCACGACTTCGTCCTGGTAGATGAACCCATGGTCTGCGGTGATCAGGATGTTGCTGGCATTGGCAGCGGCCAGTTTCTTAACGAGTTTGACCAACTCGTCCAAAGCCTCCTCGACGCCGAGAAGACATTCTTCTCCGTATCGCGCGAATGCCCAACCTTGTCGATGCGATTCTGGTAGATGTAAATCACATCATGCTCGCGAGTCAGTTCGCGGCATTCGTCTCGATTCTTGCCGAGGAATTCTTCGGCCTGGATGGCCAGTGCCTTGCCGGCGACGCCGTTTCGAGTAGCTGGTCCACGATTGGCGATGCCCTGCGAACTGCGCTCGTCAACGTCGACCGTCGCCGACTTGTCGTCGTTGATTTTCAGCGACGAATTTGGCAGCAGGGCAGCCATGCCGAGTTGCGTGTAACTTGGCAGTTTGGTAACGGCGTGCTTCAGCTCGGCATCGTAGCGGTCTTCCGAGCGGATGATTCGAGCGAGTTCTTCCGCCACCTCGTAGCGAAGTGCATCGGACACAATGACAAAGATCTTCTCGTTTCCGGTCGAGAAACGGCGAGACCCAGCGGTTGAAGAACCGATCTTGCGAGACGGCGTCTGAAATCGTGCCAGGTCGGTTGTTCGTCGACTTTGCTCTGCCAGCGGTCGCCAAGAAGTCGAAGGAACGAGTTCGTGTAATGATTCCTGACCTCGTTTGCCAAGTCATTTAGAAAGCGTGACTTGCCGTGAGCGGCGGTAATGGCAGATGAACTTGCGATACAGCTGATCGATGCGAAACAGCGATGTCGTGTATGCCGCAAGTCCCTGTGAGAGCGATTCGATCTCGATCTTTCGCGGAATCAAGGGCTTGAAGGAACTGGGCTGCATGGTCGACCGCCTCGTACTCATCACTGAAACCGCGAGAACCAATGCCCGCTTCGGCGTTCACGGATAAACTGGGTGCATTCCCCGGCAGTAATGCGTCCGGTTCAGCACTTGAGAAACGAGGTCACTTAAGACCTTGCGGTCGATCAGCTCGAAGTAGTCAAGCTCGATGATTCCCGATAGTCCCGATGGATCAAGTCGTTCTCGATGCCTAGAACTTCGGCACATTCGTTCGGAAAGCTTCTCAAAGGCCTCTTCGTGTTGCCGGCTGTCCTTCCATCGTTTCAGAAACACCAGAGCTTCAGAGCCCAGCCGGATCGTGCCGTCGGTTCCCATCGCGTAACACGATTTGAACAGCTCGATGACAAAGTCATGAACGCCAGGACTGCCGGAACTGTAGCCATACGCCTTTTGAACGTGCTCCCAAAGAAAGGACTTTAGATTGGACCGTTCCACGATCCCCATTCGTTCCGTCTTTCCCTGGGCCTGTTCGTCGAGCAGGTTTTCCAGAACCGAGTCCAGTCGCGGATCCGAGCCAGCACAGACGGCAAGCATTTTCAGCCGCACATGACCAGGCGTGTCGTTCTGGGTGACCAATTCTTTGAGCGTCTCGCGTCTCTTTCTGGAATTGAAGAATTCGGCATGGTCCTTGACAATGTCTGCGAATTCATATCCGAGTTCCAATTCGGCCAACCAGATTGCCGCCTGATCCGTGCGGAATTCGCCGTGTGCCAGCTGGACGTCAAGCAACCAATTGTCCAGGTCTGCTGGTTGTGGCCCCTCCTTGTAGAGCAGAAACTTGGTTTCGGGCTCGTCTCGTAGCATCCGATATTTCAAGCCAAACTCGTTGTTGCAGAGCTCAATCTTGGTGACCTCTGGCAATCTCGATGGCCTCGAAGTCCTTGCGCAAATCCCTGTCGGCATCGTACCAGAACATGATACGATGCTTGCTGAACTGCTTGCGGAGGGCTTTCAATGGTTCGCTATCGACTGGCACTTGGTCTGGCCAAAATGTTCTCTGTTGAGAACTTGTCATTCATTGCTGCCACTTGGCTACTCTGGATCAGCACGGTGCCGCCTGGGGGTTTCCATGTCCATTGCCGCCTATTTCCCGTTAGCCCTGTGACCTTCTCTCAGTGCCTTGCCGAACTTGTTGTAGTTCACCTTAACGCCGTCATCGAGATCGATTTCGATCTGCCTTGAGCCGAGAGGAAACAGCACTTTGTGTTCGTAGTCATTCAGCTCCTTGATGTCCTTCTTC